>NZ_QAON01000001.1 GCF_003051055.1 Agitococcus lubricus
TCGGCTTTTTCATTGACTTCGTTGCTTTCATAAACACCTCTACTTGCAGTATAAATACTACCTATCAAAGTGTCCTGTTCTATTAAACCATTACATTATAGGCAAACGGTGGTTGAGCAGAATCACGGTGGTTGAGCGGAGTCGAAACCACACTTCGACTCTGCTCAGTGTACTTTTAAATCTATGTTTGATTGCTACGAGTAATCAACCACACAGGCACTAAACCCACCAATACCAATAATACCGCAGGCAAAGCGGCTTGTTGCCATTGACCTTCGGAAGTCATTTCAAAAATTCGTACCGCTAAAGTATCCCAACCAAAAGGTCGGGTCATTAAGGTAATCGGTAATTCTTTCATCACATCAACAAAGACCAATAATAACGCAGTTATTAAGCCTTGACGCATCATGGGAATATGAATCACACGCAACAAATGCCACCCTGTATAACCCAAATTACGCGCGGCCAATTCTTGGTTGTAGCTAATTCGCTCTAAAGCGGTTTGAGTCGGTTGTAAACCCACCGCCAAAAAACGTAATAAATAGGCCAACAACATCACCGCTAACGTGCCTTTAAAAATCGCACTTTGGCTTAAAGCAAATTGTGCTATTAAATAATTATCTAACCATGCAATTGGTACAAAAATCCCAACGGCCAAGACTGCCCCCGGAATGGCATAACCTAAACTAGCCATTTTTACCATGACACCAATATGGGTTTGGGCAATACGCCGTTTGCCATAAGCCAATACTAAGGCCACACTCACCACCAAAATCGCGGCGAGTGACGATAAGATGACTGAATGACTGACAAAACCCCAATAACGACTGTCTAAATCTTGCCGACTTTGGTATGCCCACACCATCAATTGTGCCAATGGAACAATAAACGCAATCGCTAATACACCAAGACACGACAAACTTGCTGCCCACGCACGCCAACCTGTCAACCTTAAAGCCTGTTGTTGGCTGTGCCGACCCGTTGCCGTATAACGCCGCGCACCACGCACCATTTGTTCTATGAGCATTAGGCCAAACGCTATCACCACCAATAAAGAGGCTAACTGACTGGCGGTATCAAGTGAAAATAAGGAAAACCATGATTTATAAATAGCCGTGGTAAAGGTATCGACATTTAACACCGCCACCGCACCAAAATCGGCTAAGGTTTCCATTAACACCAATAACCCACCTGCGGCAATCCACGGTTTAGCCATCGGTAAGGCCAAACGCCAAAAACCTTGTTGGCGCGAAAAACCCAAACTTTGTCCTGCTTCTAAGGCACGATTACCCATGGTTAAAAAGGCATTTCTGGCCAATAAATACACATAAGGATAAAAAGCGAGACTCATGACCCAAATTGCGCCCGACACCGAACGCATTTCAGGAATATGTTGTTGTAAGCCCATTGTGCTAGCGAGTTGTCGAACGACACCGCCATAGTCAAACAAACCACTTTGCACAAAGGCTAACACATAGGTAGGAATGGCTAAAGGCAACATTAATGCCCATGCCAAATAACGCGAAGCAGGAAAAACATACATCGCGGTTAGCCACGCTAAACCCACACCCAACAATACTGTCAGGCTGAGTGTACCAACCGCTAAATATAAGGTATTGCTTAATAAATCGGGCAACACATAGTGGCGTAAATGTGTCCAAATCTCGGGGTCAATTGACCACAAAGAACTCAATACCACCACTAAGGGTAAACAGGCTAATGCCGATAATAAATAAATGGCTAGCCTTAACAACATTAACGATACCCTGCTCTATCCATCAACATCGTGGCTTTGGCTTGTAATTGACCTGCTTTATCCACATTGATGACACTTTGTTTAAAGGCTCCCCATGCGGCAACGGTGGCATCGGTTTTAATGGTTGGATTAACAGGATATTCTAAATTACTGTCGGCAAATAAGTTTTGTGCCTTAGCTGACGATAACCACTCTAATAACTTAATCGCTTCGGCTTTGTTTTTGGCGTGTTTGGTCACGCCTGCCCCTGCCACATTCACATGCACACCATCTAACTGACCTTTGACTTTTTGTTGATTTGGCCAAAAAATCTTTACGCTGGCTGTGGGTTGTTTTTCGATAAAACGGCCAAAATAATAGGTATTGGCAATACCTACCGCACAAGGTGCTTGTGGGTCGGCAATCGCTTCTAATAATTTTGTATCATCGGCAAACGGTACTAAGGCTAAATTATTAACCCAACCTTTGACCAATTGTTCGGTTTTGGCTTCGCCATGTGTGGCCATTAACATCGCTACTAAAGACTGGTTATAAACTTTTTTAGAAGAACGTAAACACAATTTATCTTTAAACGTGACATTGGCTAAATCTTCATAACTGGATAATGTTTTAACATCAATTTTATTAGGGTTATAAAACATTGTCCGCGCGCGTACCGATAAACCAAACCATTGTTGTTTGGGGTCTCGTAAATGACTGGGTACATTTTTTTGTAAAGTGGCCGATTTAACTGGCTGTAATAAGCCTAAATTTGCTGCTTGCCACAAATTACCTGCATCAACAGTTAATAAAATATCGGCGGCAGTATTTGCGCCCTCACTTTGTAATCTCGCCAATAAAGGCCCTTCTTTGTCGGTGATAAATTTTACTTCTACGCCTGTTTCTGCTTTATAGGCATCAAATAACGGTTTAATCAATTGTTCATTACGCGCGGAATACACCACCACTTCTGCTGCGGAAGCGATAGAGGCCACTAGGGTAGAGGCGATTATTAAGCTATTGATTAACTTCATCATAGATAACCTTGCAAAAATCGGTAAAAATACAATTATAAATGATAATAACTCTCATTATAATCCGTTTAACCAGAAGAAGTCGTCGAATTAATAAAATCCATCAGGAAGAGATATCAAAACAGACGCGTGATATGCGATATGATGTTCTACTGAGATTATGTGTATGCTACAGAGCCACAACAGAATCATCCCTTACGCTCTCTCTCCTAGCCTAGGCCACACCTTTCACCAAAATCCTTTACAATACCGTCCTTTGTATGAAGCAAACTCATGTACCTTGAGTATTATTTGTCGCTATTATCAGGATGAGTTCTTGGTATGACCGTCGTTTACTGTGGATAGACTCCAATCCTATATTGCCTAGTTCTTATTCCAAACTTATTGTCAGTTTAAGGTGGCGTTATGCCCATTGCTCTTATTTGCCCACTCTGCCGCACACCACTACAGCCAGCGATACAAGGACTGGTTTGCCAACAACAACATCGCTTTGATACCGCCAAAGAAGGCTACGTCAATCTATTGTTAGTACAACAAAAAAAATCCAAAGCACCAGGTGACAATGATGAGATGGTCAAAGCCCGTCGTGAGTTTTTGCAAGCAGGTTATTACCAACCCTTAGCCGATGCTGTTTGTACCATTTTGCAATCAATTCATGCTCATCATTTAGTCGATATTGGTTGTGGTGAAGGTTATTACACCGAACGGTTTAGTCACGTATGCACAAATGTATTAGGTCTAGATATTGCCAAAACTGCCGTACAAATTGCTGCCAAAAAACACAAACATATCCAATGGCTAGTCGCAAGTGGGGCATTATTACCCATTGAAAATCAATCGGTTGATGCCATAAGTAGTTTATTTAGTCCTATTCCTGTTGCCGAGATGGCGCGTGTGTTAAAAAACAATGGTCATATTTTAATTGTGCGCCCTGCCGATACCCATTTATATCATTTGCGTGAGGCGTTATTTGGTGAAGTTCGCGCACATCAACCCGATAAATTTTTAGAAGAATTAGAATCAGCCTTTACGTTAATTTCACAACAAGAATTGCGTTTTGATTTGGAACTACCACAAACCGCGCTCAAACAGTTATTAGCCATGACACCGTATGTGTGGAAAGCCAAACCCGAACGCCGTTTAGCTCTCGAGCAGCAACGTCATTTCAAAACCGAAGCCGCCTTTAGTTTGATGTTGCTGAGTAAAAAACATGATTAATAGCATCGACATCTTCTGTACGGTCATCGACAATTTGGGTGATATTGGCGTTTGTTGGCGGCTTGCCAAACAACTACACCACGAATATGACCTACAAGTTCGGCTATGGGTGGATGACCTACATAGCTTTAGCCAATTTGAGCGCGTGGTCAGCGTCTCACATGCACAGCAAACGGTAAACGGTATCGACATTTATCGGTGGTCAATACAGGACGATTTTTCGACTATCCTGCCTGCTGATGTGGTGATTGAAGGCTTTGGCTGTCGATTGCCAGACGCCTATTTAGACCACATGGCACATGCTCACCCTGCACCAGTTTGGTTAAACCTAGAATACTTATCCGCCGAACATTGGGTGAGTGATTGTCATGGCATGTTATCCATACACCCCCGTTTAGGCCTCAAACAATATTTCTTTTTTCCGAGTTTTTTGGCGCAAAGTGGTGGCTTACTCCGCGAGTCTGAACTACTAAACCAACGTCTGCGATTTTGCCAGTCTCAACAAACACAGGCCCTATTTTGGCAAAGTATTGGTTGTGCTGATGCACCATCGTTTCGCACTAAAATGTCACTGTTTGCCTACGAAAATCCCGCCATTATCGGTTTACTGACCGCACTCAGCCAACAAGATAGCCCCAGTCTCGTGGTGATTCCTCAAAATCGCGCCTTGCATTGTGTCAATGCATTTTTAGGGAAATCATTGCGTGTAGGCGATGTAGTCAACTGCGGACAACTGCGTATTTGTGTCATCGACTTACTATCACCCAGCCAATATGACCATTTATTATGGGCATGTGACTTAAATATTGTGCGTGGCGAAGACTCCTTTGTACGTGCACATTGGGCAGGCAAACCGCTTTTGTGGGATATTTATCCACAAGCCGATTTAGCCCATCTCCACAAACTGAGCGCTTGGTTAGCCTGCGCTGCCCCTTTTATTGATGCAAGCTGGCAACAACTGCAAAGTTATTGGGTCAATCAACAAAATAGCCCCGACTATTGGCAGTCACTCACACCACAATTAGCCAGTCGACAGGTAGAACATGAAGCCTTTTGTCAGTTTTTAGCGCAACAAGACTCACTTTGCCAGCAACTTGTCACTTTTTGTACCAAAAAGCATGATGCAATTTAAGCCGCTTTAGGTAAAATACCGCCTGCCTAATTTTTAGTGTGTAGTTAATCCCATGAAAACCGCTCAAGAACTCCGTGCTGGTAACGTATTTATGGTTGGCACTGAGCCAATGGTTGTTGTAAAAGCCGAATACAACAAATCTGGCCGTAATGCTGCCGTTGTAAAAATGAAATTGCGTAACTTATTAAACGGTCAACAAACTGAAACCGTTTATAAAGCCGACGAAAAATTTGAACCTGTATTCTTAGAAAGCAAAGACGTGACTTTCTCTTACTTTGCAGACCCGATGTATATTTTTGTAGACGCTGACTACGAACAATACGAAGTAGAAAAAGACAACTTAGGCGATGCTGTTAACTTTATTGAAGACGGTATGGAAGAAACCTGCCAAGCGGTATTTTATAACGGCAAAGCGATTTCTGTAGAATTACCAACAACGATTGTACGTACCGTTGCTTATACCGAACCAGCCGCTCGTGGCGATACGTCGGGTAAAGTGATGAAACAAGCCAAATTAGCCAACGGTTATGAAGTGCAAGTCGCTGCCTTTATCGAAATTGGTGAACGTATCGAAATTGATACGCGGACGGGCGAATTCAAATCACGAGCTAAAAACTAAGTTGGCACCAATAAAAAAGGCGCGTGATGCGCCTTTTTTAATACCTCTTCACATGTATCTCTGCGCACGTTTTAAGGGCAAATACACAAAAATGCTTTTATAAAAAATAGATGCCTTAAACTAGGCTGAATAAGCAAACCATCCTCAATTAAGCTCATAAAGTTGCTCTTTTCACACCTTAATAACTATCATATAGTCTCACTAATATTTCTATCACTGTCCCTTGCAAGCCGTTAATTGGCCTTCTACACTCTAAATCATTGCATCGTAATATAACCAATGCGCGTCGAATAAAGACTCGCAATAATGCTTATTTTCTACCTTTATAATGGACTTATCATGCTAAAGCATCCTTCTTTACACCTTAAAATTTTAGTTAGTACTATCACTGTAGGATTAAACATGCCAACGGTAGCTGCTGACTTAACAGTAGACGGTAAACTTACCGTTAACACAGGAGGTATTAACGTAACATCAGGCAGTATTCAGATTGAACAAGGCAGTTTGCATGCACGTAACGGTATAAGTACAAATGGAGACATTTTTGCTGGTAAAATTTATAGCAAAAGCACACAATTTGTTGACACTTATACAAATACGTTATCCACGTACGAAATCACCACAGAGAATCTTAGTGTGGCAGGAAACATCGCCAATAAGGGCTCGTTCACCAATGATGGTAATATTAAAAACACGGGAAGTATTCAAAATACAGGAGATATTACCGTAACATCAGGCAATATCTGGATTCAACAAGGCAGTTTGCATGCACGTAACGGTATAAGTACAAATGAAGACATTTATGCTGGTAAAATTTATAGTAACAGCAGTCAATTTGGTGACACTTATACAAATACGTTATCCACGTACGAAATCACCACAGAGAATCTTAGTGTGGCAGGAAACATCGCCAATAAGGGCTCGTTCACCAATGATGGTGATATTAAAAACACGGGAAATATTCAAAATACAGGAGATATTATCGTAACATCAGGCAGTATTCGGATTCACCAAGGCAGCTTAGATTTATTTAAAAGTAATATGAGTATTGATGGAGACCTTTATGCTGGTACAATTTATGGTAAGAGCACGCAATTTAATGAGATGACAGCCAACAACATATCTACCACTCAGATAGATACACAAGGTCTACAGACGAATGGAATCACTAATACTGGCACGACGTCTACTAAAAAACTAGAAGTTATAGGCAATACAGAGACAAATGGAATCACTAACACTGGGATGATATTAAATACAGGAGATATTTTGCAACAGGGAAATCTGGAGGTACGTAACGGCGATATAGTGAGTACGGGCAATCTCTATGTAGAACAAGGCTTAATTGCTGGAAACCAAGGGGATTTTCGCTCTCTATTTGTTGGAGGTACGATTTCAAGCAACGACCTCACGAATTCAGGCACAATAAGCACCACAACACTGACCGTTTCTGGAGCGTCCACCACACAAGGTATTAGTAATAACGGCAGTTTAAGCAGTACGGGAAATACGACCTTAAAATCCGCAGATAACAAAAGTCAAGTTGCCGTGACTAACGGGAACATTACCGTGGGTGTTAGCAATGCTGGCGGCAGTATCAATGGCGTCACCGCGACGACCACTCAAACAGTGGTTCAAGGTGGTACTGGAACCACAACATTAACCTTAGATGATACAGGGGCTACCTTTAACGGTACGAATAATACCCATGTTGTAGTGACAGGTGTCGCAAATGGTCAAAATACCTATGACGCCACTAATTATGGTCAATTACGCAGCTTACGTACGGAAGTGATGACACAAATCAACGACATGAACACCGAGCTTTCGGGTGGAATTGCGGCCGTAACCGCCATGAGCAGTATTCCCCAACTAGACACGAATAAACAGTTTACAGTCGGTGTAGGCGCAGGCCACTATAATGGGAGCAATGCATTTGCCTTAGGCGCACGTTATCGCGTGAGTGAGGGTACCGTTGTCAGTGGCAGCTTTGCTAAATCTAACGACAGTAAACCTACGATTGGTGTTGGGGCTGGCCTTTCTTGGTAAATTATAGGATTAAAAAAGGGGGCTATGATGCCCCTTTTTTTACCGTGTACTCGCCTCTAACTTAAATTGTACCTTGACTGCTGCAGGAATACTGTCTGTTGCTGCCCACTCCCCTTGGCCAACGCCAAAATCGGTACGGTCTAGTTGAGCAATCCCTTCGGCATAAGCCTTCTTGCCGTTAATCTTTAAGCTAAAATCTAAAGTCACGGGTTTAGTTTGGTTACGTAGCGTTAATTGACCTTGTGCCTGATAACGCTGATTAGCCATTTTTTTCACACGTTTTGACACAAACACCGCTTGCGGATAATGTGCGGCATCAAACCAATCGGCACTGGGTAGCGCATTATCGCGCTCTTCATCACCCGTCGCTACTTTGGCTAAATTAACGGTCACTTTAATCCGTGCTTGTTCAAGTGCTTGCTCATCAAAGACAATCTCTGCTTGCCAATCAGTAAATGTACCTACAATCTCTGCACCAGACCACGAACTCACAAACCCCAACTGTGAGGCCTGACGATTAAGCTGCCACACCGTCGGTTTAGCGACTGTCTGCGTCTGTTCTGTTAGGTCAGTACTCCGCTCTTGAACTGGCGTAGCGGCTGGCTCTATTGGAACAATACTTTCTACGGACGGGATAGCGGTTTCAGGCTCAGCCTGCGGCGACGAATTAACGGGTGCAGTAATGGCGGTTACTACAGAGGCTTGGGTACGGGGCTTTTGAATGGGAATCCACCATGCTGCGCTAAACACTGTGGGCACTAAAGCCAAGACTAACCACAGTTTTGGCTCACGCCAGCCCTTGTTTGCCCCTAAGGCCATGTGACTAAATACCGCGTCTTTCACCCATAGCTGATGCTTTAACACCGCACCGATATGTGCTGCTAACAAGGCTAAAGTCAGCACCGCAATTAAGCTATGGCTCAGTTCGGCTAGGTCATGGATAACTTTTTTATTGTCTACCGTCAAATTCGCAATAAATGGTAAATGTGGGATAGGAACTGTACCAAATAAGACCGTAGGAATATTGGTACTACTAGCCGAAACCAAAATCCATCCCGTGAGTGGCAAACCTAACATAATGCCATAAAAGCCTAAGTGTGCTAATTTGGCAGCCCACTGCTCCCATACAGGCATAGTGTCAGGGAGTGACGGCGGTTGATGTGTGAAACGCCAGCCAATACGCACACAAACCAGCGCTAAAATGGTAAAACCTATGGACTTATGCAGTTGGAATAAGGCATATACTCCTGAGCCTTTTGGCTCATCTACCATACGCCAACCCAGTGCCAGTTGAAAAATAATGGCCGCCGCAATAACCCAATGTAACAAGACCGCCGTTTTTGTGTAGTGTTTAGGGGGATTCGACATGATAGCTCCTGAATCAATACTGCATAAACCGTCCTTGACATGAAACCCAATGACGCGGCTGAGGACTTAAAGACGATGGCTTGTTGGTAGCGACAACACCAGATTGACCTTACTGGTGGGAAAGAAAATACCCTCCTTTCACGTCAAGGAGGGTAAACGACGGCCAGAAAAGATATACCCGTCTTAGGCGTATGCCTTACCTTACGCTGGCCTTATTTTTTGACAAATTCCACTTCAATCGCTAGGGCTACGTCATCACCAATTGCAGGGACATACTTGGTTAAGCCAAACTCAGAGCGCTTAATCGTTGTGGTCGCCGAAAAACCACTGCGCATCGCTCCCCACATATCTTTACCCGCACCGTTAAAGACGACATCTAAGCTAATCGGTTTGGTTACACCACCCAAGGTTAAATCGCCCGTCATAGTGCCTTTATTGGCTTGAGTCACCGTGATTTTAGTGGATTTGAAGGTGGCTGTTGGATGTTTATCTGCGGCCAAAAATTCAACAGGAAATTTTTCGTCTGCTTTGGCATAACCTGTATTCATCGACTTCGTGTCAACAGTAACCACCACTTTAGCCGATGTTGGGTCTTTAGGGTCGTAGTCATAAGATGCATCAAATTTGTCAAAACGGAAATGATAAAAAGCATAACCGTGATGCATCACTTTCGCATTGATACTGGCATGTGTTTTTTCTAAGACATAACTGCCTGCGGGCATATTTGCAGGGTTAGCGTCGGGTGCAGCAAAGGCGACTGGCGTAGTTGCTAAGGCAAAAACTAAGGTGCTTAAGGCAAGTAAACGAGACATTTTTTTATTCCTAGGTAGATGGTGACAATACCTAGGAAATTACTCAAGCAATGACGGTTTGTCTATCTCAGATAACGTAAACACTACGTTTCTTAAAAGAAAACAAAACTAGCATTGCTATGCGTTAAAGGCAACACTTAAGGCATTATAGGCGGTTTATTGGTCTAGATGACTCGCTTTGAGCAACCACGACAAAGGAATTAACATCAACACGCCTAAAATAAACCATGTCATAAAAATCATCGAAATATGCATAATATGCCCCAATTATTGATGGCACTTAAGATTTCCGTGATGCCTGCTCAAGTTTCCTTGACGGTATCCAGTTTATCGCTAAAAACTTAAAAAAATCTTAAATGCAATGCTAAGTCTTTATTACCATTCAGAACGCAATACGCGATAGGACAGAATAAAGACAACAATAAAATACAGCTAAGCCGCCATGCATCCACTTAAATAAAAGTTAGTTTATGACAGCAGGAATTTACGATGACAATCCATATAGTTTATTATGAAGTTTAGGGGTCTTTAGGTGGGCACTAATTGCCAGAGAGCTTGTCATCCTGAGTGTTTATCGTATTAAGCGCATGACACTCATACACCTAGCGTAGTGTAAAATATTGAAAAAAAGTGGTGATAGCGCACAGTTTTTAGTAAAAAATACGGTCAATTATCGAAGTTGCGAAACAGTTCAAAAAACTAAACCGCTTGGTTAGAACTGTCTCGCTTATTAGCGCTTAGCTAATTGCTCGTTTGATTGGGTAGCGGTAAGTTTTTAGGCCACAATAACCAAACTTTACCTTTCTGTTTCATTCTCCCCGCCAATTCGCCCGCTTTATTACCAAAGCCCCAAAAGTAATCGACACGAATTGGCCCCGCAATTGCCCCGCCTGTATCTTGCGCATGAATAAGACGGGTCATTTCTTGGCTATCATTAGGTCGTGTCGTCGCTAAATAAATGGGGCTACCTAAGGGAACAAATTTGGGGTCAACAGCAGCACTGGCTTCATCGGTCAAGGGGATATTGAGCGCACCAATCGGTCCTTCTGTGCCTGACAGTAGTCTAAAAAAAACGACACTGGGATTGGTATTTAACATTTCTTGTAAGCGTTGAGGATTAGCCCTTGCCCATGCTTGAATACTTTGCATGGAGGCTTTATCTGCCGTTAACTCGCCTTGCTCTATTAACCATTTACCTATCGACTTATAGGGATGGCCATTTTGGTCGGCATACCCTAAACGCACCAAACTACCATCTTCCAACAAAATACGACCTGAGCCTTGTATCTCCATAAAAAAGGCTTCTACCGCATCATCTGCCCATGCCAAAATTTTAGCATTTGCCATTTTACCTTCGGCAATGTCTTGACGACTCCAATAAGGAATCACCGTACGTGTGCCTTCTAAACGCCCACGAAGACGTTTCCCTTTTAAGTCAGGATATTGTTTGGCCAAATCCAGTACCAATAAATCGTCTGGAACTGCATAAAATGGCACACTGCCCTGCTTAGGGCTTAAACTGCCTTTGAGTAAAGGCTCATAATAGCCTGTCACCAAGCCTGTATCTGCCCCAGTGTTTGTCGTAATTTGCCACGGACTAAAATGTCGTTCAAAAAAAGCCTGTACAGTCGCTTGGTCTTGATTTTCGAGCATGACTGCATCGGCACAAATATCTTTCCATACAGGCCGTGTTGCTAAACGCTTACATGAATTAAGCCATGAAGACCAACTATGTACCAATTGCTCACCCGGCCAATTAGGCAACGCTGCCCACGCTGCACTTTGATAAACCGCTGTTATGGGTTCGGTTTTAGGGGGTGTGGGTGGTTGAGGAGTCACACAAGCCGATAACACACTGGCCATTATTATCAAAAAAACGAGACGCATACCTGCTATCCATCAGATAAAAAACTGCGCTGATTATCTAGTAAAACCGCTAAAGATGTAGAGTAAATTCTCGTTATTTTTGCCGTTTTTCTGCATCGTGTGCGTGTCACTCGCTCAGTTGACGCTATCTGTACTTTTTTTAAGGAAATTTTGATGAATCAACAGATTCAGCAGGAATGGTACTTGGTCTGAGTCCGTGTTTACGAGCACAGGACTCACATACCCTATCTGCCACCTCTCGTATTCCCCTTAGGTATGCTGACTTAAAAAACGCTTAAACTCTCGCACAAACTTGAGTGGTTCATCGGCCAACGGGACGTGACCAGAACGATAAAACTTACGAATCTTCACCTGTGGCGCATAATCGGCAATACGCATTTGACCCTCAGGATGGTACAGCGGTGAATTCATGCCCACCATGACGGTGATGGGGGTTTGACATTGGCGCAAACTGTCACGGTAATCATGGCTTAACTGCGTATAAGCATGCAAATAGGCACGGCAATCGGCAATTTGTGTGAGGGGTAAATGTTTTGCCAATTGTTTGGGGCTAACCAATAACCATCGAAACAAGGGTTTTAAAACAGGCTTATTACTAATTAATACTAAAATATCGGCCAAGGTACTTGCTGCTTGTTGACGAGCAGCCTTAGGTAAATCACTTAACTGTGCATAGTCTGCGTATTGGTCTAATAATTGCGCCAGTTGTTTGATTTGGGCAAAAATTAGACGCTGTTTATCACCAAACAAACCAAATGGCCAGTCGTCTTGATTGGCAATACATGGGGTTTGGTCGATATGTAGATAGGCTTTGACATCGGCAAAACCTTGCTCACGCTGTAAATGCAGAGCCGTTGTTCCACCTAATGAAATACCCACCAACAAATAGTGGCTCAAGCCCAGATATTTAATGATATCAACGACATCTTCATAATGATTTTGAAAAACATCGGCTTGATTAAAACGCACATCACTAGAGCGTCCCGCCCCGCGAAAATCTGGCATATAAAATTTATAACGGTGTGCAAACGGTAAGACAAACGGTAACCAATGACCACTGTGCATACCTAAACCTGCTAACATAAGGACAGGTTTGCCACGACCAAGAGTACGCACATACAGTTGTTGACCATCACGTAAGGGAATAAACGGCATGGGATGTTTCTCGTAGACCATAGGAAAGCGGCTAAGTCTACGCGACCTATGCCAACTATCCTAGAGGCTAAAGCTGGGTATGACGCCCAGCTTATTAGAGGGATTAGGCCGCGTTAGAAACCACCCGCATATTAGTGGCACGCGCAGCCGCAGGCGACGTGGCTAAGTAAGCCAATGCGTCATCAGTGGAGGCTTCATAGACTGGGTTATACCATGGGGTAAAAAAGGGCAATTGCTGCCATGCCAACCAGAATGGTGAGGGCAAACTGCCATTTTTAGACATTTTATACCATTCACGCCAAATCCAAGACTTCCACACTTTAGGTTTGTGCGCGCTAAAGCGTGCATCTTGTCCCATGATATGCGCCGCGCCATCTACCCATAAACCAAAGACTGCAGGCGTGGCAATACAGGCTAAATAATAACGCGAAATATAACTTCCGCCTAAATGACGATATAAATCAAAGGCGACAGAACGATGCTCTACTTCTTCTGCACCATGCCAACGAATAAGGTCTAACAACATAGGGTCGGCTTGCATATCGTCCCATGTTTTGTTTTCTAACGCATATTTACCTAAGACACAGGTCATATGTTCAACAGCGGCAATAATCCCTAAGCGAAAAACCAACCATTCTTTTTCTAAAAATTTGGGGATATTTTGGCCAAAGGGCGCGTCGGCTAAAGCCTCCGTAAATAACCACTCCATAATTTTGGTATTACGTTCTGTGCTAATACCCCGCTCTTTGAGGTATTTTTCGATAGCTCCGTCGTGCGCACGGGCATGCATTGCTTCTTGACGAATGAACATTTGCACGTCTTCACGCAATTTTTCGTCCGTGATGTACGGTAAGGCTTTGTTATATAAACGGCAGAACCAAAACTCACCTGCGGGCAAAATCATGTTGATTTCATTGATAAAATAACTCGCAAATGGTTGATTTGGAATCCAATCAATCGGGGTCTTTTCCCAATCAAAGGCCACTTTACGCGGGACTAAATGGTGCACCGTGGTTGACCCTTTGGGTTTAGAAAAAGAACTTTTAATTTTACCTAACAGACTCATAGCAATTCTCCACAAAACATACAATAGCAACCGAAAAGACAGGTGGCAGGGTTATCTTTTAGGTGACTAAAAACTATATTTAACTTACGTCCGTATTGTAAAAATGGCAAATTATAGCCATTTAACAAGGCTGTGGGTGGCACACAGCCCAACAATCATTCAGAACAAGTAGATAGCCTTAGTTTGGCCATAAGCCTCGCTCTTTCCAACGACGCACTTGTGGCACATCGTCATCTAACCAAAATGCATCATCTTCGGTAATTACGAGTAATTCTTCCCATTTAGCACCCACATCTTTGTAGCCTAAATGCGGTTCGACCGCCCACAACCCGACTGTCGGTGGATGATTCGACGCATGACTACTATTCCAGATGGGATTCCACCCTTCTTTACGGCCTTTGAAGTAATCACGTACTAACTCACTGACATTACGTACCCCAAAGTTAGCAATGGCTAAATGACTTTTTTTGCCATCGTCGGCTAATTTTTCAATACGATGGGCTAAGGTTTCAAAGGGGTAGGCTTTATGGCGCGGGTCATAACCGTGTTGAGCACATAAGGCATCTACCGCTAGACTAATTTCTGCTAAAGGGCGGCGCTCTTTGGCCATTTTTAGGATGAGTTGACGATACGCCAATAAATCATCCATCAATTTATCGAGTAAGGGATTTTTACCAATCACCCCACAATAACCAATATCCGCCGTACACCCATGAATGGTGGGTGCACAATCTAAAATAAAGGGCATGTTTTCTTCTAAACGACGAAAACCTGGATAAAAGGCAGGGTTAAAGCCTTTTAATTGCTTGAGCGCAATTAAGCCTCTGAAGGCGGTACGGTCACCAAACCACGCAAAAGGTTGATGAAAACAGTCATCTGCACCGTGGTCTAACAAATATTCTTGCATCATCGCCGCGACTTGGCGCTCGGTCATACCAATACGCATTTGGCTGGCAATAGTTTCAGCACAGTCATAAGCAAGACGCTGTGCTTGACGAAAACGGGCTAAATCTTCGACAGAGTGATGGATAGCAGCGGTCATAATATCACCATTATATGTTACAGTGTACGATGTAACATTAAATGTTATCACTGTCAACACTGTGCGGGTTTTAGGGACTCAGAGCGCTTATTTTTTTATGACTGACAAGTTTTATGGCTAATTGATGGGATATAAACCATCAAGTATTGATATTCACTTTTAACTGTAGGCGATAAATAGGCAAGTCGCGAAAAAATTTCAGGTCTTATACGCACTATGTCTGGTTGGCTTATGTGCCACCTTATAGAGATATATTGACTGAGCAATGGCAGTAAATAAAACCCCGTTTTGGGAGGTCTAGTCCGACCCAGCGTTAGGTATATTTAGCAATAACAGCAGCATCAGAGCACAAACAAGACAGGGTAAGGCCGCCTTAATTTGCACCGCTCTCGGCTAAGGCTTCTAGGGCTTTCATGTCCAATACCTCTATGTTATTTCGGTGTAGTTTAATCAGTCCTTGTTGCTCTAAGTTTTTTAATAATTGATTGGTTGTTTGCCGACTCACGGCCAAAAAATGCGCCAGTTGGTCTTGAGAAATCGGTAAAATACGACGCGTAATCGCCGAAGTTGGTTGAGGCGTACTGGGGCTATTTGCCATCATCAATAAACGATACGCTAATCGACTAATGGTTGGCGAGACTAAGGCATGTTCAATGGCGGCATAAGTCAGTCTCAATTTATGAATGAGTAGCAAAGAAAACTGACGCCAATAATCGGGATTGGTTGCCAAAATGCTGTCTAACACCTGTGGCGTTAATTGAATCACGGTCGTCGGATTCACCGTCCATGCGTCATAGGGACGGGGCTGACGGTCAAAAAATGAAATTTCTCCAAACCATTCTGGCGCATCTAATAATGCCAATAATGACTCTTTTCCGCTCTCACTATGGCCATACCCCACCACACGTACCAGACCATTCACCACCACAAATAACCCATTAAAGGTATCACCACGGGCAAAAATACATTCATTGGCAGCGAGTTTATGCAAGCTCGCACGCTCTAATAGTTGATGTTGTAGCTCGTGACTCAGTTGGCTAAACCACTGACCTTGTTTTAACAACGGTAAATAATCATAAGCAGACGTCATTACAGCGGCAGTCACGGTTTTTCTCCTAAAAGTCGTTTTTGTGTCAGCTTTTTGACAGAAAACACCCAAGCACATCGGTCAGAATCGAAACATGATACGCACGGAGATTATTATGTGTCATGGTGTAAATAGTAACAATAATCAGTCTTATTCTATTAAATATCCAGTTAAAGGCTTAGTTTTCTCTACCTTCATCACAGTTGCGGCCTGTACTTTATCTTTATTTAGTCCGCAAAGTGATGCCGCAGCGTCAACACAGACGACGCAACAAACGCCTGCTATTAACCGTGATGGGGTCAAAGTATGGACATATAAGCTAGCTGGCAATCCTGCACTGAGTTATCAAGCCAGTACCTTATTAAATAGCTCGGTTTCTCAAACTTTAGCCTTAATTATGAATCACAAAACGGCACCTGATTGGGCGCCGTATGTCCGTCTGATTGAGGTCATTAGTCCACTGAGTCGTGAGGGTGTGATGATTTATCGGATGGAAATTGATTTGCCGTTCCCCTTAACAGACCGCGATGTGGTGATTCGGTCAGAATTAAAACAACAAAAAACGGGTGAGGTGGTTTTAGAAAACATCGCTATTAACGATACACGCGCGCCTGAACGCGAAGGTTTAGTACGTATTAAACACTATCAAGGCAGTTGGCAACTGCGTATGCTCACGCCCACACAACTAGAGCTGCGTACCGAAGGTTATGCTGACTTAGGTGGGGCAATTCCTGTGTCGTTTAGCAATTTATTTGTGACCCAACAACCCTATCAGATGTTAGTGAATTTGCGTCGTTATCTGCAAGAAAATACCCCCTCAGGATTGGCGAGTAGTTTTTAATTATCGTTTAACTCTCAACGGGGGACAATCTGGTGATTGCCCCCGTGTTCTCTTTAGCTGAAACGCATCACACCATCGTCCAAGCGACCAAAACGCATGAGTGCATAATCTTTGGCATAGTTTTGATATAAACGCCATGGCGCTTTTGACCCCTGATAGGGCATGCGACTGACTGCACGTTGTACATAACCTGACTGCATGTCAATAAAAGGTAACTTTTCGACGGTAGGGTCATTATTGTGCGGCATACACTGACGTAAGCCTTTATTGTCCATGTGGGTTAACAAACGACAGATATATTCACTAATAATATCGGCCTTTAATGTCCACGACGCATTGGTATAACCAAAAATCATAGCGGCATTGGGTAAGTCTTCTAACATCGCGCCTTTGTAAGACATTTTTTGGGTGACATCAAAGGGCTTACCATCGACTTCGATGCGTGTCCCCCCCATCAATTTGATATCTAAGCCTGTGGCGGTAATAATAATGTCGGCGTCTAAAGTTTTACCCGATTTTAATAAAATGCCATTTTCAGTGAAGCTGTCAATATGGTCTGTCACCACCGACGCTTTACCTTTACGGATAGCCTTAAATAAATCCCCGTTGGGTACTGCACATAGGCGTTCATCCCACGGTTTATAACTGGGGCTAAAATGACTCATTTCTGCATCTTGGCCTAGTTGACGACGGACTTGTGATAATAAAAAGCGGCGCATGGCTTCGGGTTTGGCACGACTATAACGATATAAGCCTAAAGATAGGCCGACATTACGCACTCTTGCCATGTGATAAACCACTTTTTCGGGCAAATATTTACGCAGCTTATTAGACACAATATCTTCTTGCGGGACGGAAATCACATAACTGGGTGAGCGCTGTAACATCGTAATGTGTGCTGTTTTATCCGCCATGGATGGCACTAAAGTAACGGCTGTTGCCCCACTGCCAATGACAACGACTTTTTTACCCGTGTAATCGAGGTTTTCTGGCCAGAATTGCGGATGAATAATTTGCCCCTGAAAGCGCTCTCGTCCCTTAAACTCAGGCGTATAGCCTGCTTCGTAGTTATAATATCCTGTACAAGAAATGACAAAGTTTGCCTCTATCAGGACAACCTCACCTACTTTATTAGTTGCCTCAATTGTCCAAAGCGATTTTGCACTCGACCACGCGGCTTTATGCACTTTATGGCCAAAGCGAATATGGCGGTTTACGTCATATTCACGTGCGGCTTCATGAATATAGTCACGAATCGAATGGCCATCGGCAATCGCTTTGGGGTTTGTCCACGGCTTAAAGTTATAACCTAACGTATACATATCGGAGTCAGAGCGTATACCAGGGTAACGGAATAAGTCCCATGTGCCGCCCATCGCATCACGACCTTCTAAAATGACGAAACGCTTGTTTGGACACTCCCGTTTTAAGTGACAAGCAGCACCAATACCCGATAAACCTGCACCAACGATTAAGACATCAAATTTTTCGGCCATGACTTTTACCTTTAATGGATTTTTGCGGTGTGTTTTAACTCATGCACCAATGATGACATCAACCATTGTCAACTTCTAGTGGCTTTTTAGGTCATTTTAGCTGTCATTTTGGGACAAAAATAACTGATATAGATAAAGAAATAAATCAAAATGATTTTTTGACAATGGATAACATACAGTCTATTACTAATTACTACTTTAGATGCAATAAGGACATCAGCATGAAAAATACAAGTCTTGCTATCTTATTCTGTTTATTAGCCAACTACAGCTATAGTGCGAATTACAAGCCATCTGGCATTCAATTTAATATAGAAAACGACCTTTTTGCCAAAGGACGCAGTGACAGGTGGTATACAAATGGCTTTCGTCTTTCATGGACATTTCAAGAAGCCCCAACTAACTGGCTTAGTGAATCAGCACAAAACTTAAGCAAATACACATTATGGCAAAATGAAAATAGTACTTTAACCTATACACTTGGCCAATCTATGTACACGCCTCAAGATATCACTATCCCTACCCCACAACTGTATGATAGACCATGGGGAGCTTTTTTATTTTTTGGTGCAACATCACATGCTTATAAAGGTCGGGTATTTGCAGCTACCGATATAAAAATTGGTACAACTGGGTCTTCTGCTCTCGGAGAGCAAGCACAATCGAATGTTCACGATGCGGTTGGTGCTAACGACCCTCTAGGCTGGGATAATCAACTTAATCATAAATTAGGATTCCAACTCTCTCATGCCAGAGTCTATAGGATTGGTGATACTCAACAAGGTGACAGATTTAGCTTTCAAGGTAATGTTGGTTTCAATATTGGTACCTTAAGACGATACGCCCAAGTTGGAGGCTCACTACTAATAGGAGATTTAGATGGTAAAGATACGCCTATTTTAATTGGCAATGAAGGTGATTTTGTGGCTCAAGACTATAACAATAGAGAACAATTTAGACGCCTTTTTGGATATATTTCAGTGAGCATGACAGGTGTTGCATACAACTATTTTTTAGAGGGTGACACACCATATGGTAAATCAGATATTGATGCTAAAAATCACTATATAACTCTTCAATATGGCATTTCTATTCCCGCATATAAGAAATCCAAATACTTCCCACGTATTATCTACGCCCAATCGAGAAGAACAGCCGAATTTACGAGTCCAAACACTCATAAAGACTCAAAATCTCAACGTTGGGGAACAATTACATTTAATTGGGACATGAATTAAGCATTAACTTAGCCATGTGGGTTAACGCAAGAAACCTACAATAATTATTCATCATCCTTGTGGGTTTCGCTCCTAAACCACACGCTACATCCGTCATAAAAGGCGACCACAAGGGTCGCCCCTACTTTTGGACTGACGCGGTTATCGCTTATTTGTTCACATTTCAAACCGCTTCTTGTAATTGTTGCAAAATAGCTGGATTTTCGAGGGTAGAAATATCTTGGGTGATTTGTTCCCCTTTAGCGATAGTTCTCAACAAACGACGCATAATTTTACCCGAACGTGTTTTGGGCAAATTGTCGCCAAAACGAATATCATCAGGTTTAGCAATCGCACCAATTTCTTTGGCAACCCAATCACGCAACTCAGCCACTAAGGCTTTTGCCTCATCACCTGCGGGTCTTGCACCTTTTAACACCACAAAAGCCACCACGGCTTCGCCTTTAATGGGGTCAGGACGTCCAACCACCGCTGCTTCGGCCACTTTACTATTGCCTACCAACGCAGATTCAATTTCCATGGTTCCCAAACGATGACCAGAGACGTTTAACACATCGTCAATCCGTCCCATAATCCAAATATAACCATCAGCATCTTTATGGGCAGAGTCACCTGCTAAATAATATTTTCCACCATATTCTTCAGGAAAATACGATTTTTTGAAGCGTTCTGGGTCTTTCCACAAGGTACGCACTTGGGAAGGAAATGGTTTTTTAATCACTAAAAAGCCGCCTTTACCCTTCTCGACTGGCTCGCCTGCTTCATCAATAATATCAACCATAATCCCCGGAATCGGCAAGGTACATGAACCCGGTTTAGTAGCAATCGCCGCAGGTAAGGGCGTAATCATGTGGCTACCTGTTTCGGTTTGCCACCATGTATCCACAATCGGACAACGACCGCCACCCACAACTTCGTGATACCACATCCAAGCTTCAGGGTTAATTGGCTCACCCACCGAACCCAATAAGCGCAATGACGATAGGTTATATTGCTTAGGTAAATCACTCCCTAATTTAATTAAAGAGCGAATGGCTGTGGGTGCGGTATAAAACGTCGTGACGCGATGACGTTCAATCATTTGCCAAAAACGTCCTGCATCAGGATACGTTGGAATGCCTTCAAAAATCACTTGCGTTGCCCCAACAGCGAGTGGCGCATAGGCGACATAACTATGACCAGTAATCCAACCCACATCGGCTGTACACCAAAACACATCATCAGGACGATAATCAAAAGTTAATAACATGGTATTAACCGCACCTAACAAATAGCCTGCACTGCTATGTTGCACGCCTTTGGGTTTGCCTGTTGACCCCGAAGTATACAAAATAAATAACGGATCTTCGGCATTCACCCATGTGGGTTCACAGGTTTCGGGTTTGCCTTTGACAAGGTCATGCCACCACATATCACGACCAATCGTCCACGGCGCATCTTCATGCACCACACGTTTATAAACAATGACTCGCTCAACACATTCACAACCACCCAAGGCTAAAGCTTCGTCTGTGGTGGCTTTTAGAGGCACAATTTTGCCACCACGCACGCCACCATTGGCGGTGATCACAATTTTTGCACCTGCATCAATAATCCGTTCTTGTAAACTTTTGGCGGAGAAGCCACCAAACACGACTGAATGAATCGCACCAATACGCGCACAGGCTTGCATCGCCACCACCGCTTCGATGCTCATCGGCATATACACCACGACGCGGTCGCCTTTGGTGACGCCTAAACTTTTTAAGCCATTCGCAAATTGGCACACCAAACGGTGTAATTCGGCATAGGTCACTTTGGTAACTGTGCCATTATCACTTTCAAAAATAACTGCAATTTTATGGGCTAAATCGGGCAAATGACGGTCTAAACAGTTATAAGAGACGTTTAATTCACCATCGGCAAACCATTTATAAAATGGTGGGTTGCTTTGATCTAAGACTTGCGTAAACGGTTTATGCCACGTTAAATGTTCACGCGCTAAATTTGCCCAAAAGCCTTCATAATCGGCTTCGGCATGTTGGCACATGGCTTGATATTCTGCCAAACTTTTAACACGCGCACCTGCTGCAAATTCGGCACTCGGGGCAAATAGACGATTTTCTTGTAATACTGACTCAATAGACATTTTCTACTCCTTGAGAGACTAAATTTTTTAGGAAATTTTTATAAATAGGATTTAGGGGATTGATTTACATTAGCAAAGCCACTGGCAATAACTAATGCTGGTCAGTTAAGAAAAACTGGCACTTAAAAACTGCCCTTCGACCCTTCGGCTGGCTCAGGGCTGGCCAAGCTCAGGGCGCATTTTTGCGTTGACTGAGCGGAGTCGAAGTCAGCAAAAATGGCTTAACTGACTGGCATTATCGGCAATAACCACATAAATCCTAATAAGATAAAAATTTATAACACGCTTTTACGTTATTTTTTGCTTGGTTAGTATGTTTTTTTAGGTCAGCCACCTTCATCTACTAGCGCGGGTTACAGAGAACTTTCATAATGGCGCAAGCCTTCCAAATCTATAATTTCAATTTCTCGGTAATGAATTTTAATGACGTGCTGCGCTTCAAACTGACGTAATACTTGATTGATGGTTTGTCTGGAGACCGACAACATATTAGCCAATTGCTCTTGTGACACAGGCAATAAACGGCGACTATGCCCTGCCAATTCGCCATAACCTTCAGCCATTAGCACCAATCGTCGCGCTAAGCGCAAATGTAAGGGCAAGACGGCCGCAGCCTCTAAGGCGATAAAGGCAAAACGCATTTTTTGACTTAACAATAAACCAAACCAAAACCAATATTCGGGCTGTTGATGCAACAATGTGAATAAGGGATGTGCAGGAATACGCAATACCGTACTCATCGAATCCGCAACCGCGTCATGTGTCCGTTGTAATTGGTCAAATAAGGCAATTTCGCCAAACCATGTGTAAGGCTCGGCCATCGTCAAGAGTGCCTCTTTACCCGCTTCGCTATAACCGACAATACGTAATGCGCCTTTGACGACACAATAAATCCCATCAAAGGCATCGCCCCGCGCAAATAAACGCTCGCCTGTGGTCAACTGTATCAGCTGTGCACAGGACAATAATTGCCTTTGTAATGGCTCAGGTAGGCCTGCAAACCATCGCCCCGTCGATAAGGCTTGTTGATAATCCCATGCGGACATACAGACTCCGAAGCGATATCTTATATCGTCAAATACACGGTTTGTTGGGCAACCATTTGGCCATTCACCATGACACAAAATCTGTGCTCTCCCGCATAATAACGACGGGTTGTCAGTGGCTTAAACACATAATCTTGGCTTAAGTTATGCTCACCGACACCAAACAAAGCGGTTTTCCACTTAAACACTTTTTGCCCCAGACGATTATTCGCACGTGGTAATTGCAATACATAATCAATTACCAAAGGCTGTGCCCTCGTCATGGTAAAACGCAAGGTAAAATTCAGCGTTTGCCCCAAGGTAACTTGATGTTGATTTAGCTGAAAACAGATATCCTGACAAGCCAATACTTGCTGATACCCTAAAACGGCTAACATAGCAGGATATCCCGCTTTCACTAGCCCACGACTGGCATGTTTGATTAAACGCTGTCGCGCTTCGGGCGCATCTTGCCACCATGTTTGGCAAAGCTGTACCACGACATCAGGATACATCTTACTGATATCATTCAAATTATTAGCAACTGAGCGACGAACGTACTCACTATCATCATCTTTTAAGTGTGTTAAAACGGCAATAATCCGTTCAGGCTCACTGAGTAAATGCGAGACTTGCTGTCCCCATGGCAAACGTGGCCGTAGGCCTTCAGAGGCTAGACGACGCACATGCGGATGGGGGTCGTTGACCCACTGTTGTATGTGGGCATAACTTAGCTCAAAATGGTGTTGCAAAAATGGCCTAATCGCAAATTCAGCCGTAAATAAGGGGGTCAATCTTTTTAAGGTTGCCAACGCGACTTGTGGATGCGCCAAGCCATAATGACTGACATAATCTATCAGTGGCCATGCGGCAAAACCATAATCACCTTG
The DNA here is from genome assembly GCF_003051055.1 of Agitococcus lubricus. Lineage (GTDB taxonomy): Bacteria > Pseudomonadota > Gammaproteobacteria > Pseudomonadales > Moraxellaceae > Agitococcus > Agitococcus lubricus. The sequence goes on from NZ_QAON01000001.1 coordinate 23,823, forward strand.
CACTTGAGTCGTAGGCCAATGATTGGGTACTTGCTGTAAAATAGCGGCTGTTTTAACAAAATCTGTAGGCAAATGATGGGCTAATATACCAATAAGATGAATCACTCGCTCTTTGAGAGCTAATGGTTCTAAACCACATACGGCCTGCGTTATAAACACTTGGTGCGCAAAATGCGGCAAAATTTGACTTAAGGTGTCAGCAATTTGCACAATAGCCGCATGGTCTAATCGGTATTTTAATAGTTCGGCCATGATGTATATCCTAATAAAACGACAGAGACATTACGCGCATGTTATGCCCGAATTGACGTGCAGTAGCCATTTGCTGCATGATGATTTAACCAGCATACCTGCCATCACCAATCACTCATTATTTATAAAAGGTCATGCGTACGATGGACTGGAGCCAACTCTTACAATATGCCGCTAAAGCAGCTAACTTGGTCAAACAAGCGGTTGATACCTTGGCCGAAGAACATGACATTTTTTTACCCGAATCAGTGTTGAATACGGCCTTATCTGCCTTAGCGTCTCGCTCACAACACCTACATGCCCTCAGCTTTCAACTACATGACGACTGGTTTGAAGTCGACTTAGTTTTTGTCTATCAACAGATTGAGTTTGGCATCAATGCCAGTTTTGACGTTGAAGATATTACGTTTGATGCGCACAAGCAAAGTGTTATTTTACGCGAACGGCGACCTATTTATGTAGAAACCCGTCGTTTTGCCTCATCTTGGCAAAAACTTAGCTTTAGTTTATGGGCATGGTGGTGCCAACATATCAAAAAAACCACACCACTGGTTGACGCCTTGCAAAAAATCGAAGGCGTCTCTGTCAAACAAGGTATTTATCGTTTGGATTTTTCAAGTTATATCCGTCGCAAACCTGCGATTGTGGCAAGCCTTTATGCGCTCGAAATAAATACGATTAAGGTGCTAGATAAATCCTTATATTTACGTGGCTCTGCCGATTTACGCTCACTGAATTTGTTAAATGAGCTGTACAAGTTTTTACCCGAAGAACGCAAAGACCAACCCAGCAAAGAGCTTAAGGTGGTAGACAGCAAACAAGCTGAAGTTGAGGCAGATATTTTGATTGATAAAATATTAGCAGGCAAATTTAAGGACGAACATTAAGCAGCTAAGACGTGGCTGCTGTATCTAATAACTTTGATAAAAGCGTACCGTTCTAAATTCGTCAAACTCGTCTAAATCTGGCCATGTGGTTGCTGCTTGCTCAGCGAGCTTTTGATAATGTGGATGCTCAAAGTTTTTTACCCGTGAATCGGCAACCAATACCTGTTGCGCACGCGCTAAAAACGCATCCAAAAAGTGGCGATTACTGGCATCGTACAAAACATCGGCGGCTAACAATACGTCATAACGTTCCGTCAATTGATAAAAATCTTGGCGATAATATAATTCAACCCCATTTAACTCGGCATTAGCTTGACACGCTAATAAGGCTAAAGGGTCGATATCACAGGCTACCACTTCGGCTGCCCCTGCTTGTTTAGCCGCAATCGCCACCACACCCGAACCCGCACCAAAATCTAAGACCCGTTTACCCCGCACATAGTCAGGATTAGTCTTAAGCCATTTGGCCATTGCTAAACCCGATGCCCAACAAAAAATCCAATAGGCAGGCTCTTGCCAAATCGCTTGCATTTGCTCGCTGCTCATTGGCGTTCGTGGGTAGTCGGGATTTAATAAATATAAGGCTAAGTCATCGACATCGGGCAGTGTTTGGGGGCTGATGGTTGCTGTCGTTAAAGTACGCTGTAATTGCTGCTCAAGCTGTTGCGCTAATGGAGTCATAAATGCCTAAACTATAAAATCTCATATTAACTAGATGTCAGTTGATGTGTTGTATGCAAACCACAACAAGACATCAACACCTAGATTTGCTTCGTTAATTTTTCACCCAAGGTTGCACCATACATGGCTAAAGCAAAGGCAATGACACCACCAATCAGCAATTTAAGCCATTGGAAATGTATATAGGTATTGGGTAATACAAAGGAGACAAATACCACTAAAAAAATAGACAAGAATGCACCTAAAGCAGGCTCGATAATCCGTATTTTGGGAGAAATGAGGCCAATGATAAAACCCCCTAAAAAATAACTGGATAACATCAATAAGCCTTGCACCACTTGCTTCAGTCCATGTGCGATATAATGTCCCAAAATCATTTGACCGATAAAAAAAGACAGTATGAGTTGTGCAATGACAAAAATGACCATGCTACTAAATACCCATCCCCACGAAAACGGCTGATTTTGTTGAAACATTTTATTTTTTCCTTGAAAAAGTCTAGCTTCATCTTAGCCAATCCAACCATAATAAAAAAGCCGCATTAAGCGGCTTTCTTAAACTCCCTCCTTTTTTAAAGGAGGGTTGGGGAGGATTTACTGCCAAGTCCAGCTTTGACCCCAGCTATTTTGACCATCCCACAAGTGCGCATCTTGACCATCAAATGCCCCCCACCATGCGTCTTTAATATCTATCGCTTTGTTAGGTGCGTGAGCGGGACGTAAGGAGTTGCCTGCACCACGTAACCATACTTGGTTAGCACCACTATGGCAGTCCCACAACACAATTTTGCTACCATTGCCTGTACCTGCACCTGAGACATCGATACAGCGGTTAGGATTGGCTTTGCTATGAATACGGCCTTGTGCGTCTTGCCACCATTTTTGGCTATCTGCACCATGACACGACCAGTGATGAACAATCGCGCCATTATTGGTATTACGGTCTTCTAAATCTAAACACTTGCCTTTGCCATTGACTAAAGACTTCCACACAGGCACTTCGGTTAACGTGGTGCTTTCAATTTGCACCGACACGTTACCTGATACGGCAGCATCGGTGTTTAAGGCAATAATCACACTGTTATCATTAACCACAAAACTGGTGCTGACATTGGTGCCAATTAAGTTACGTTGTAACTGACGACTACCATTAAAAATCTGCAAGGTATCACCAATACCATCTAAACCACCTGTGACAGTGACTTTAACTGCACTCGCGCCTGCAATACTTAAGGTTTGGTAGATTTTTTGGTTGTTGCCATAGTTGCCTGATGACCAACTATTGGTGGCTGCATAATAGGCTTCCCATTTGCCCTCACGTGCTTTGTCTGAATAGTTTAACCATAAACTTTGGCCGCCATTAACGGCTAATAAGCGTTGATTTTGATAGGCGTTGACAGGCACAGCAAAACGATAACCTGCAAACTCACTGGCACATTGTACGCGACCTTGTTCCCATGCACCGCTACCGCTAGTCACACGCCAATCATCAGCGTTGTTGAGATTTTGACAAGCAAAACGGCGGATTATCGTACAGTTATTATCATTCCAACGACCATTGCTACCTTGTTCTGCACAGTTTTCACCTGCCGCACCTGCATTGTTTGGCTCACCACCATTCCAACTCCAAACGGCCGCACTTGTCATGCTGTCATCCCAACGGTCGGCATCGACATTGTTAACACCACAGGCAAATAAACGCGGAATGTTGGAGCTATCAATCGTACCTGTTTGATCAACCCAACCATCAGGCAATAAATCTTTGCCTAATTTGCTATCTGAAATGGTATAAATTTGACCCAATACCAAAGCGTTGCCATCCATTTTACAGCTTGTGGTGTCAAAATATTTCACAGGACGCGAGTTCCAACCGCCTGCTGCACCTGTGGCAAAAATACGACCATCCCAAATTAACGAGCCGTCATAGGTATTATTTGCGCCTTTGACAATCACCCGTTTGCCTTTAGCAACCATTTCGCGTGGGGTTTCCCAACGATTGCTCGGCTTATCGCTCGGCAAATATAACATTGAACCAAAAATAGATTTGAGTGGTGCTTCCACTAAGGCTTGATTACCGACACGGTCTTCTAAATCAATAAACATAATTTCTTTAGGATGTGCGGCTAACCAATTAGCAATCTTTTGTAATTCATTAGGGTAACTATCTTTGGCAGCATAAATTGCGCCACAATCTTGATGACATAATTTGACCACCCCACCATCATTGTGAATATCTAAGTCAATATTACGCACACCATTGTCCATTAACTTATCTAAAGCCCACACTTGGTTTGCCCACGTTGCCGAAGAATCGTTCCATGCATTGTGTGCGCCTAAAATTTGTAGGCGATTGACAGGCGTATCGGCTTGTAATTCCATCGCTTGGCTTAATGGCCATGCAGAATCGGCAAAACTTGTTGAGGCAGAAACTAACAAACTGGCAATGGTGAGAATTTTTTTCATGTTACCCTCGATTTTGTTGCAGATTTGATGTGGCTCAAACCGCTTAAATTATGGGTAAAAATTGTACTTATTATGATGAATGAAGGATTGATACTTAGCGTCACTGTACTCAGATAATTGGCGTAGAAAGTTAGTTTTTCGATGACTTCTTTCGACACTTAATTAGACTCATTAAGTGCAAAGAGCTTGTGTGGGTTGAGCGAAGTCGAAAGCTATAATGATACTTCGACTTCGCTCAGTATACGATGACACAGATATTAGGGCGTTTAACTTACCATTTTAATCCCGACGATACATGGTAATCACACACGCGCCGCCCAAACCTAAGTTGTGCTGCAACGCGATATTGGCATTGGCGACTTGGCGTTTATCGGCTGTTCCCCTTAATTGCCATACTAGCTCGGTACATTGTGCCAAGCCTGTTGCGCCTAAAGGATGTCCTTTAGATAACAAACCGCCTGAGGGATTAACCACATATTTGCCCCCGTAGGTATTATCACCATCCCAAATAAATTGTTCGGCTTGGCCTTCGGGGCATAAGCCTAAACCTTCGTAGGTTAATAATTCATTGGCGGTAAAACAGTCATGTAATTCAACCACTTGAATATCTTCTGGGCCAATACCTGCCTGATTATAGACACGTAAAGCTGCTTGTTTAGTCATGTCATAACCGACCATTTTAATCATGCTTTGTTCATCAAAACTAGAAGCATAATCGGTGGTCATGGCTTGGGCTGCAATGTACACAGAGTTTTTAATGCCATGTTTTGCTGCAAATTCATCAGAGCATAAAATCGCGGCGGCTGCACCGCAGGTCGGTGGGCAACATTGAAAACGTGTTAAGGGGTCAAACACGTCGTCAGAGGCCATAATTTCCTCTAAAGATAAGACCTGATTAAATAAGGCAAAGGGATTTTGACTGGCGTGTTTACGCGCTTTTTCGGCAATTTTGCCAAAGGTTTCGCGTTTAGTGCCATAACGCCAGCGATACTCACGGCCTGCGCCACCAAACATTTGCGCCGCAGGTGGTGCTTGGGTAAAGCCTTGCGCGTCTAACATTACCTGTGCGTGTTTAGCCATCGGCGGCTCACGGTCATCATATTTATTGCCGAGCGCACCACGCTCCATTTTTTCAAAACCTAAAGCAATCACACACTCCGCCAAACCGCCTTCAATCGCTTGCCGTGCCAAAAATAAAGCACTTGAGCCTGTCGAACAGTTATTATTGACATTTACCACAGGAATACCCGTTAAGCCCAACTCATACAAGGCACGTTGTCCACAGGTTGAGTCGCCATAGACATAACCAACAAAACCTTGTTCAACCTCGTTATAACTAATGCCTGCATCTTTTAGCGCGAGTTGGCCTGCATCACGCGCCATTTCATAATATTCTGCACTAGCACCGGGTTTGGCAAATTTGGTCATGCCGACACCAATCACATTCACTCTACGTTTCATTTTTGTCCCCTAATCTTGTGTTATGCCAAAAAATCCAGTTGTTGTGCGGCTTTGACATCACCATCAATACGCACTTTACCTTGCTGATATAAACGTGACAGTTGTTGTGGTTGTTGCATTAACGTCACTAAATCATCATCAGCTAAGATGAAGGTACTGGTTGCTTGTGCCGCTTCGCCCTGATACACCTGTGCGGTTTGTTGACTCAAATCAACCACCCAAACATCGTTTGGCTCTGTGAGCTTGAATTGATAAATGACAGGTCGATGTACATTTTTACTCGCCAAGCGTGTGCTTAATTGGGCAAATAATGTGGCGGCTTGTGCGGTTTTACTGACCGCAGGACTAGCCGTTGCTACGGTGGTGGTAGTTTGTCCCGAGGCTAAACGCTGCGCTTTGGCTTGTTGATAGGCTTTGGCATCAATCGCTTGCAAGACAGTGAGTTTATTGGAGGCCATAATATTACCGCCAATTTTGATTTTGCCTGCAAAATACAGCTTTTGAACTTCGGCTAAACTGGCCGTGACCACCGTTTCGATGAGGCTTTCGTCTAAATCAATGCTTACATCAGCTTTCGCATCTGACCCTTGATAGGCACTGCCTTGACCATTTTTTAGGTCAATCACCCACTGGGAGGCAGGATTGCTTAAATTAAACTGAAAAACGGTTTTCACTTTAGCAGCTAGGTCAGGATGTTGGCTAATGTGTTGATTAACGACCTGAAAAATATCGGCAGGGATAATCGGACTATCGGCAGGTGTCACCGCCGCCGCTTGTGGACTGGCTGCCGAACTACCCAAACGCTGTGCTTTGGCTTGTTGATAGCCTTTGGCATCAATCGCTTGCAAGACGGTAAGTTTATTGGAGGCCATAATATTGCCACCAATTTTGATTTTTCCTGCAAAATACAGTTTTTGAACCTCGGCTAAACTGGCCGTGACCACCGTTTCGATGAGGCTTTCGTCTAAATCAATGCTTACATCAGCTTTCGCATCTGCCCCTTGATAGGCACTGCCTTGACCATTTTTTAGGTCAATCACCCACTGGGACGCAGGATTGCTTAAGTTAAACTGAAAAACGGTTTTTACTTTAGCGGCTAGTTCGGGATGTTGGCTAATGTGTTGATTAACGACCTGAAAAATATCAGCAGGGATAATTTTGTCGTCTACAGGCGCGGCTTTTACAGCAGGTGTCGCACTGGTTGTTGTCGTTGCTGCACTCGCCTTTTTCTTCACAGGTGGCTCTTTATACAACTCAATGGCGGCGTTTTTAATCACTACTTCATCGCGTTCTAAGACTTTGGTTTCAAAAACAATACGCGTATCAGACTCTTTCCACATCCGTGTTTCTAAGGTTTCCCCCGGAAAGACTGATTTGGCAAAACGTACTTTGATGCTTTTGACTAGACGTGGGTCATTCTGACAAAAGGCTTTAATCACATGACGGCCACAATAACCGTGGGTACACATACCATGCAAAATCGGACGGTCAAAACCAAAGGCTTTGGCAAAGGCAGGGTCAGCGTGTAAAGGATTCCAATCGCCCGACAAGCGATAAAGCAAGGTTTGATGGGCATCGGTTTTTTCGGTAATCACCGCATCAGGCTCACGCACAGGTGGCAAATTAATATCGGTACTTGGCCCTCGGTCGCCGCCCCAACCGCCTGCACCACGGACAAAAGCAGTCATTTCGTTATAAGCAACTAATTCACCTTGTTCATTACGGCTGCTAATGCCATACGTCACCACCGCATGAGGGGCTTTGTCGTAAGCGGTTTTTAACTTAAAGCTATGGGTGAGTTTGGCCGAAGGCGGTAATACTTGATAAATTTCGGTATATTGTTCGCCATGTAATAAACGGTCAAAACCAAAATTAGAACCCGGTAATTGTAAAGTGCCTGCTTTTGCAGCCGATAACATGGCATTCATTTGCGGCATAGCGGCATAGGTTGGCAAGGCATAAAACTCGCCTAACTCATAGACTAATTTTAGCTCGCTACTGTCTAAGGGGTCACGCGCTGCGCCCACACCCAACGCATATAACGCTAAATCGCGTTCGTCGTAACTGGACTCCAACACCACCTCGGCTTTGGCGGCGGCATCTAAATCAATAAACTCATTGCCTCCTAAACTCGGATGATTGGCTTTTTCCATAATTGGCATAAAGGATTCGGTGGTCGAGGTGGGGTGCGTTGACTGACTAAAATCGGTAATCGTTGACCAACGGCGCGCCACATCATCCACTGAGAACGGTTTTAAGCCGTTAAATTGATAACCTTCGGTACGCTCCCAACGCAACTTGGCAATATAACCTGCCCCCACTTCAAATAAACCTTTGGTCTCTGGGCAATCCTCATGACACAACCAAGCGACTAAGGGACTGACCGCTTCTGGCTTGAGCATCGCCAATAAATCGGGTGGCATAATAGTTTCGGTTAAGCGTGAAGCGGCTAAGGGGGCAATGGTATTAACATGAATATTTTTGCTACGCCCTTCTTCGGCCAAACAATTGGCCAAACCAGCCAAACCTAACTTGGCGGCACAATAATTGGCCTGCCCAAAATTGCCATAAATGCCTGCGGCGGAAGTGGTCATAATAATTCGACCATAAGCTTTTTCGCGCATAATTGGCCATGCCGCATGAGATACTGACATCGAACCTGTTAAATGCACTTTTAAGATTAAATCCCAGTCTGCCTGCGTCATTTTGGCAAAACTGACATCGCGTAAAATACCCGCATTATTAATAACAATATCCACCGTGCCAAACGCATCTAAGGCGGTTTGTACAATCGCTTGGCCATTTTCTACCGAGTCATAATTGGCAACGGCTTGTCCACCCGCGGCAATAATTTCGGCAACGACTTTATCGGCAGCAGATGACGACTTACCATCACCGTGTGCGCCGCCGCCTAAATCATTGACCACCACTTTTGCCCCCAAAGATGCGAGTAATAAAGCATGGGAACGCCCCAAACCATTACCTGCTCCTGTGACAATTGCCACTCGCCCATCAAAACGTAATGCAGACATACCTGACCTCTCCTATGGATATTTCTATTTACAATACGGACGTACAGTATGTTTATAGAGTTACCGTAAGATAGTCATGCTGTCAAGCAAGGTTGAATAATTTTTTTACAGGAAATTTATATGCTAGGAAAAAATTAGAACGATAGACTTAAGCAACTACATTGGCTTGTTTTACCATCGCTTCAATGATGTCACTAATCGATTCGGTCAATTGCTCAAAACTGATTTTAGGATTAGGCTGACTCATAAAACGAATCACCGCAAACACGCCACCGTTAACCATAAACCATAAATTTGACGAAATATTTGGCACTTTCATCAGTTGTGGATGCGACATAATATATTGCATACACATGTCCATCAGCACACTTTCTAGTAAGTCTATTTCGTTAGGGGCAATATCAAATTGTAAAACATAACGGACATAATACAAATAACGACCATTATTTTGTTCTAGCCAAAGCCTAAGTTCTTGTAATAAAAAACGAATACCTGCACGAATATCTAAACGTAATAGCTCGGCGGTATTGTGTTTGAATAAGACAATCGCCTCCTGCACAAACTGATTATGCATCGCCTGATAAATCGCTTCTTTGTCGGCAAAATATTGGTACAAACTGCCGACACTAATACCTGCAATATCGGCAATATGGCGTGTGGTTGTTCCCTCTTTGCCATGACGCATCAGAGAAATAAAACCTGCATCAATAATTGCATTTACCATCATTTGTGCGCGCTGCTGTTGTGGTTTTTTACGCATCTTATTGATTCCAATAACTAAAAAAAGCGAATTGAATGCGAACAACAATTCGTATTATTGTAAAACTCAGCCACCACTCTGCACTTAAAAAAGCAATCGCTTGCTAGGTTTTAGCACGATGTACCCAACTGCACAATATCAAAAACTTAATACTCAAGGTATTAGAGTCCATTTTGAGGTGAATGATGTTAAACACAAAGTCTAGTCCAACCACCACACGCAAATTGGCAGGCACTCAGGTAGGTATTCCACCGCGTCAAATGGATTTTGTCCCCCCCACTCACGCAGCTCGTTATTTTTTTTATAATAATGCCACAGCTACCCTATTCTTTGCGGTGTTATCGGGCATTTTTCCTGCGGGTGAACGCTTTTTTGTCGAATCGGTACGCCGTTTTCGTAATGACATTAAAGATGAAACCCTTAAAGCGCAAGTATCGGGCTTTATTGGACAAGAAGCCTTACACGGCCGCGAACATGACCGATTAAATACGATGTTAGCGGAGCGTGGTTTTGATATGCGTATGCCCATCAAAGGCATTGACTTAAGTCTTTGGTTATTAAACCAATTACCTGCACGTCAACAATTAGCCTGTACTATTTTTATGGAACATTTTACCGCTTTATTGGCCGAACAATGGCTCAGTAATATCGAGTTTCAACAACTGGCCGACCCAGACATGATTAAACTATGGCAATGGCATGCGTTAGAAGAGTTAGAACATAAATCGGTGGCGTATGATGTGTATGATTTAATTGGCAACAAACCCTATGAACGGGTATTAGCTGCACTTTATGTGATAGCGGCGATTGCCCCCACGGTGTTAGCGAGTTGGGCGTATTTGGTCGCACGTGAACACAAACCGCAAAAATGGCGCGATATTAAACAAGGTATAACTATTTTGCTGGGTAAAAAAGGCTTTATCACAACTATTTTGCCGCAAATGCCTGTCTTTTTTCAGAAAAAATTTCATCCTAAACAACACAATACTCAACATTTAGAAAGTATGTGGCGCGATAAATTGTTTGGCGAGTTTGGCACGTTATTAAGTGAGCTTAAAAATCCTGATGCCGTCAGACTGCATTAGACAAGTCCATCTATCAAGCAGTTTAAGGATGAGGGTGACACGTCTGTCACCCTCAGTCGCTCAACTCCAATTTGCAGCAAACACGCTGGCCAACTGTGTTTGTTGTGTGGTACTGAGCGTCGTTTGACCCAGTGCAGGCGCTTTCATTGTCGCCATCACACTCACTAAGGCCTCAACCTCACTCGCTAACAAGACTTTATTCCCAGCCGCCACTCTAAACTCTTCTACTTGATACGCTGTCCCTTTATACCAGTCTTCAACAATCACTTTGTCGGTCGTACCAATCACACTCACCACTAAATCATCACCTATATGCTTAAACCATAGCTGGTCGTAGCTGACGCCACTTTGCCATAAGGCATAATCCAGTTGCCCCACACTGCTGTCGTTTTCTTGGATGAGGTCGCTACCGTCTCCGCGTGCAAAGATATAGCCTTCACTCCCTTGCCCCCCAATCAAAGTGTCATTCCCTTTACCGCCCGTTAATAGGTTATTACCTGAATTACCTGTGAGTATATTAGCAAGACTATTCCCTATTGCTTGCGTTGACGCTACTCCTGTTAAGACGAGCTGTTCTATATTGTCAGATAACACATAACTTACACTTGCGAGCACGCTGTCTGTGCCTTCGCTACGCAACTCAACAATTTCATCTAGGCTATTATCGACAAGATAGTTGTCATTACCTTCACCGCCTTGGGCAATGTCTACGCCTTCACCACCGTCTAGCCAGTCATTTCCTGTACCGCCAATCAAGATATCTTTCCCTAATCCACCCGCCAAACTGTCATCTCCTGCTTCACCGTTGAGTATGTTGGCTCCGTTATTACCTGTTAAAGTATTGGATAAACTATTGCCCGTTCCGTGAATCGATTTATCCCCCAATAAGCGCAAATCTTCAACAAAACCTATCAAGTTATAACTCAAGCTCGACTCAACCGTATCTACCCCATGCCCACTCAACTCAACTACCACATCCCCCGCATGATCCACGCGATACACATCATTCCCTATCCCTCCCACCAACGTATCTGCACCTAAGCCACCATCCAACACATTATCTCCACTATTCCCTTCTAGGTAATTATCTAAACTATTCCCTACGCCCTCTATAGACGCGGTGCCCGTTAACAACAAACGCTCCAGCGATAACCCTAAACGATAACTCACACTCGCCTGTACGGTGTCTACCCCTTCACCACTCAACTCCGTCACGACCTCAGCCGTTTCATCAACCAGATATATATCGTCTCCTATTCCACCTACTAAGGTGTCTACGCCTAAGCCTCCATCCAGTACGTTATGTTGACTATTGCCCCTGATGATGTTCGCTAAACTATTCCCTGTCCCATTTAAGGCGCTTTCTCCTACTAAGCTCAGATTCTCTAAATGATGCCCCAAACGGTAGTTAATCGATGCCCTGACCGTGTCTGTGCCTTCCCCTTGCTTTTCAGTCAGGATATCGCTCAGACTGTCGACAACGTAGGTGTCATCCCCAAGCCCCCCCACTAAACTGTCTGCACCCAGACCACCGTCTAAGAGATTATTATTGCTATTCCCTCTCAGTAGGTTGTTCCCTTCGTTGCCTGTCCCATTTAAGGCGCTTTCTAATAAGAATAACTGTTCAATATGCGACGATAAGCTATAACTCACACTGGCTTCTACGCGATCCAGACCTTCACCCGCTGCCTCTATCACGACATCATATTGACTGCTAACTTGGTATACATCGTTCCCTGCTCCGCCTATCAAGGTGTCTATCCCACCCGCTCCATCTAATTGGTTGCTCGCATTATTACCCCATATCTTATTCCCTAAGTTATTGCCTGTTCCTCGGAGCGCTGTTCCTAATAACACTAAATTCTCGACATACCCTGTCAATTCATAGTTTAACGTCGTCTCAATCGTGTCTATGCCGCCACCCAACACTTCCACTACACTGTCTTCTAGGTTGTCAACAATATAGGTGTCATCCCCTTGCTTCCCTATCAGAATGTCCGCCCCTTTGCCTCCATTGAGCCTGTTGTCTAGCGCGTTCCCAACTAAGGTATTGTCTAAACTGTTCCCTGTCCCTTGTCGTGCCGTGCCGATCAGGCTTAGTTTCTCAACATGACCCACTAAAACATAATCACTGCTCGAGAACACGCTGTCTGTGCCTTGATTCAGCGTTTCTACAATTACATCACTCGCATCGTCTACATAATAAATATCGTCACCTAAGCCCCCTACTAAGGTATCGACTCCCCCTAAACCATCCAGTGTATTGTGACCTTCTGTCCCTGTAATCCGATTAGAGAGTGCGTTTCCTACCCCTTTGACTGCCCCGTCGATCAGTGTTAAATGTTCCACGTGCGCTGATAGGCTGTAGCTGACTTCGGCGGTGACACTGTCTATCCCTTCGTCATTTTCTTCTCTAATGATGTCATTCGTTTGGTTGATTTTATAATGGTCATTACCTAAACCACCAATCAAGGTGTCTGCACCTTTCCCGCCATCTAAAATATCTTGACCTCCACCCCCTTCTAGTTGATTGTTTAGGGTGTTACCTATCAAAATATTATTGTGCTCATTCCCTTGACCAATTATCGCTAACTCGCCACTTAATACCAACTGTTCTATAACGCCGCTTAGTCGGTAATTTACTAAGGCCTTAACGGTGTCTATACCCTGACCTTGCCCTTCTATAATGACATCGTCCATACTATCCACAATATAGTAATCATCACCTAATCCACCTACTAGGGTATCTTTCCCTCCTCCCCCTATCAGCGTGTCGTTACCTGCACCTGCACTTAGTCGATTCCTAGCACTATTGCCTGTCAACACATTATTAAGGCTATTTCCTTGACCGTGTATAGCGCTTTGCCCTAATAAGATGAGATTTTCTACGTCGTTGACTAAGGTATAGCTGATTGTAGAGCGAACCGTGTCTATATCATTGACAAGGCTCAAGAGGTTGGTGCTATTACGCAGTGTCGTACTATTTTCTTCTTGAACGATGTCACCGACTTGGTTAACTTCGTAGACATCATTACCTACGCCACCTATTAAGGTATCATTGCCTGCGCCACCCACTAAGGTATCGTCACCAATACTGCCAATGAGTAAATTGCGATGAGCATTACCAACAATACGATTATCTAAAGTATTCCCTGTACCATTGATTTGTGCTGTACCTGTTAACGTGAGATTTTCGATATAACTTCCAATCGTATAACTTATGCTTGATTGAATGGTCTCAATACCACCCGCATCTCTGACTTCAAAGGATATATTTTTGACAAAAATACCATTTTCAGAATCGATACGACTGCCACTATTTTTGAAGACAACTCTAGAGCCATCTTTAGATAATACGGGGGCATCTGTTAACAGGGAGTAACTGGTATTCGTACTGTTATCAAATTGCGTCCCATCAGAATTGGTATTTACCTGAACAACAACTCCCGTACGCCAATCTTTGACAAAGAAATCTATAAGACCATCGGTATCTCCTTCTACCAAATTATTTAATGTACTACTGAAAAGAACTTTACTGCCATCACCAGAAATAACTGCATCCCCACTTATTCCATTTGCCACCGTATATCCATTGTCGCTAATAAGTGTTATTTCTCCTGACATATTATTACGCAGAAAAACATCTAATCTTGCATGTGTATCATCTGTATATTGTTCAAATACAGAAAACTGGCCATCTTGAGACGTTTTAGCTGAATATCTGGGTACTCCTCCATCACCAAAACGGTTAGGAATAATGACACCCGTCTCTAAATTTTTTGCAAAGGAGTTCAAGCCACTTGGGGGGATATATCCTACAGGAGGATTTGTGAGTAAATTTGTCGCATAACTATAAAAGCCCAAGAATGATTCATTAATAAAAAATGGGGCAAAGCTCATCCCATTACCTTGTCTATCAGGGCCCTGTAAACCCCCTATAGCACTGATTAAACGTACTTCACCAGAAGTCAAATCTTTTAGATACACATCAAAATTGTTATTATTGTCCCAGTAATTACCCTGTAAATCACTGGTACCTGTGGTAAATGCGACTTTTGTGCCATCACTAGAAATCGTGACTTCATTTCTACTTGCAAGAGATGGCTCTCCACCATGCCATGCCAAATCTACTCTAATCAGATTTTCTGCCACTCTGACTCTTTCACTCACTATATCTTGGCTATTATCAACGATAAAAACATCATCCCCCTCGCCACCTATCAACGTATCTGCACCCGCACCTCCATTTAAGGTATCGTTACCTGCACCGCCGTCTAAGAGGTTATTGTCACGATTCCCCTTAAGCACATTAGCAACATGATTACCTGTTAAACTCGCCGTACCTGCACTCTCTGACAAACTGGCATTTTCAATGTGTTGCCCCAATGTATGACTATGACCTGCAATAACCGTATCATTACCGCCGTTAGCCTCTTCAATAATGACATCATTGACACCATCAATAATAAAGGTGTCATTACCCGTACCTCCTATTAGCGTGTCCTCAGCAGAACCCCCTGTTAGTGTGTCATCTCCTTCTTGACCATTGAGCACTTGACGCCCTAAACCACCGACTAATACCTCAGCAATACTGGAGCCTTGTTTTATAACGGGCGGCGTGGCTGGGTTGGTTGCATAAAAATCACCAACTCCCAAGCTGCTAGCACTCGGTTGCGCATTGATGTCTTGAACCAGATACGTCCCTTCTTCGGTGCCATCCGTTGTCCATAACTCTTCACCATGCACACCGTCATTTAGCGTAAAGTATATTTTGCCATTAGACTGAAAAGCATTCGTTAATGAGACCGAAATATGAGAGAACTGCGGGTTAATGGCAATATCTTTGAATAAGTACGTACCCGCTTTTGTACCATCTGTCATCCATAACTCAGTGCCAGATACCCCATCATTGGCAACAAATAACACCCTGCCATCTGCTAAGAGCAGATAGTTAGTATGACTCCCGATGGATGAATACTCTTGTAGTTGTATTGTCCCTGCAACTGTACCATCGGACGACCATAGGCTATTCTTTCCATCCATTACGACTCTAAATAACGCTTTATTAGCGGTAGTCACCATGTAAGTTATGAACACATCACCCGTGGACATTAAGCGAAAGTCCGCTACTATTTTTGTACCTTGCACTGTGCCATCACTGACCCATAGGGCAGAATTTTTGGGTGCAGGATATCCTGACGAATACTTAGCATACTCTCCATCGTGAGCAGTAAACACCACAGTGTTTTCATTAATCCAAGTCAAATTACGAATATCTGCTCCGTTATTCACGGTGACGTACTTGTTGAGGTCATAGTTAAATACGCTACTCGTCGTTTGATTGATATCTTTGACTAAATAGGTACCTTGTGCTGTCCCATTGGTGACCCACAACTCTTGGCCTAAACCGTTATTGGCGGTAAAAAATAGCTTACCTTGTTGCGGCTGTAGCCGAATATCGATATTGGCAGATTCACGATATTGGCTATTCTTAATTTCTTTTAGTAACACGGTGCCGCTGGCCGAACCATCCGTTACCCACAGGCCTTCTGCATTATTAGAGAAAGCCGAAAATGCAATTTTGCCATTTCCTAAATTTCGGAAGCGGAAGCTGTCAATATTTTGAATAGATAAGCCTGTTTTAAGTGCCTGTGTGCCCGATGCTGTGCCATCTGTGACCCACAAAGCATTAGCACTGACTAATAATGTTTTATTAGTAAACTGGAGGGTATCCCATGATAATGGCGAGGAAAAACTGGGTGTATTGGTAGCAATTTTTTGTGTACCTGCTGTTGTGCCATCAGTCACCCATAAATCATTGTTTATTTTGAGTAATAATTTACCTGAGGCTAATACGGTGTAAGACAAGTAAGATGTAATAGCAAAGTCTGTTAACTGTATGGTTCCTTGCGTAGTACCGTTGGTGGCGTATAAGTCACCATCCGCATAAAAAACAGCTTTTTGTGGATTAATGGACAATAATCTTTCAATACCTGACGGCGTCTCTGACCCGTTAATATCTTTTAATAAAGAAGCTAGTTTGGTTTGCGTGTTTAAGACCCATAATTCTTCATTTGTTGAACCCTCTTCCTTTGCTCTAAAAAGCCATTGTCCATTAACTAATACGCCGTCTAACTGACCTTCTAAGGCTTTACCGTTGGCAGTCGCTAGCGCGTATGTGCCGTTGGTGCTGGCATCTGTTAACCAGACTTTATTATTTGCATGAAATAACGCTAACTGCTCGTTTACTTTATAGAGCCGATTAGAACCCAAACCGCTCTGGCCACCAGCCACTACATCCTTAACCAACAAAACCTCGCCTGTTTGTGTGTTTAATGACCATAATTCACGACCATGTAAACCATCATTAGCGTTAAATAGTAAGCGGTTTTGACTGGCTAAAAATATTGACCCATTATTATTCAACCTGATAGCAGCACTGCCAGTATCCTGATTAATTTCGACTAATTGGCCTGTCACGCCTGTTTTATAATCATAATACCAAAGTTCCATACCACTAGTGGTGGTAGTTCCCTTAAAGATAACCTTATCCTCGGTCACCTCAGAAATTTCAGTCATGTAATTAGGCACTTGGGTGAGACGCTGCGTGCCTAAGTCGGTGCCATCGGTCACCCATAACTCACTTTGGCCATATTCAAGTCCTGGCAACATCACCAAAAAACGGCCATTGGGCAAGGCCTTTACATGCTCTTTACCCACATAATAAGATTCCTGCTCATAATACGGCTGTGAATCACCGCTGGCTAATTTTATAGTGCCTTCGTTTGTGCCGTCCGTTACCCATAATTGAGATTCCCAATACACTCCATCTTCTTTGTGGACAACAGTTGGCTTGACTATTAACACCCGTTGGTCATCTAACAACGACACATTGAAAAAGTTAATACCATCCGTTGTTAATACGCTAGGCAACTCTAAATTATGTGTTCCTTGTACCGTCCCATCTGTAATTAAAATATGGCCAGATATATCAAGAATTAACTCGCGGTCACCTGCTTTAATTTGATAATAATACGCCTGTGCTATAGCTAACTCTTTAAGCAATACTGTACCTACAGTCGTACCGTCTGTACTCCAAACACGAGATAAGCCATCTTGATGGCCTGTCGTTACAAAAATGGCTTTACCTGCTGAAACCAGCGTCGGATAGAATGCAACACCCGAAGTCACATCATGTAAAATCTTTGTACCTGCGGCTGTGCCATCCGTCACCCAAATATCGTTACCACTAAGGAAGATTGCCTTATCTGTCTTGAGGGTTAATAAAAAAGTCGTATCTTTATTAGCGAATAAAAGCTCAGAATTACCTAGTGCCCACAAATTCATTTTGTTGGTTTGTATTTCGTTAGGTGCAGAACTGACATGTGTATGGAATATAACATTATCCCCCACACGTTTTAAGCCAATACCACCTGTATAATAAACATTAAAATCATAATCATAATCTTCATCAATGACTGGATTGACATTAGCAAGATGCTTTGTTCCTAGAGATGTGCCGTCTGTAGACCAAATACCATATTCACCATTCACCACCGCAGTAAAATAGAGTGTCCCATTGTGCTCTAAAAACTCAGGACTAAGGCTTAAATGATAGAGAAACTTACCGTCATCGTTCTTAACCTCTAAGTTAGTCTTAAATTGGTTATTGCTGAGTTGATAGGTTCCTGCTTGCGAGCCATCCGAAATCCATAATTTATTATTCACGTCCGAAAAAACAATTTCTCCCGACGACAAATGATAGACAAACTGACCATTGATACCGTGTCCATTAGGATTCACTTCTTTTAGTAATCTCGTATTGACGGCGGTACCATCTGTTGTCCATAACTCTCTGCCACGCACACCATCATCCGCAAAAAACAAATAGGTTGGTCGTTGAATCGTGGTTTCTATATCGGTGGTGCCATGCACAGTAATATTGAGTGTGGCTTGTGATTTTGCCCCGTGAATATCTGAAATAATATAAGTAAAACGGTCGATTGCTTGTTCGCCAGTTGCTAAGGCATTAGTATCTATATCGTCATTATTTAAGGTATAAGTAAAACTACCATCGGCATTTAACACCACACTGCCGTACGTTCCCAAAATAGATGAACCTAAACGGCCACCTGCAATCGCCACCACTTTAATGCTATCGCCTAACGTACTGTTTGCATCGCTGTCGTTTACAAGCACATTCCCTGTCACAAGCGCCTCTGCACTTTGTGTGGATGAAGACTCCATAATCGTCGCTTCATCTTGTTGCGCAGTCGGCTTAAGGTTGATGGCTTCTTCGATAGCCATTTCTTGTTGATTAAAACGAATACGCTCAATCCCTGATAGCGTATCTATGCCATGACTGCCTTTTATCAGTAATTGCCCGAAGTTATCTGGGTTAATGGCATAATCTTGCCACGCCCCGCTATACACAACGGTGTCGTTGCCATCGCCTCCGTCAATGGTATTATTGCCTTCGCCACCCAATAAGGTATCATCGCCCTGACCACCGACTAACCCATCATTTCCTAATCCGCCTACTAAACTGTCTGCACCTTCACCACCATTTAGCTTATCGTCGCCCTCACCTCCGTCTAACCAATCATTGCCTACCCCCCCCACTAAACTGTCTGCACCTTCACTACCCAATAAACTATCGTTACCTTCACCACCCGTTAAGGTATCCGCACCTGCCAAACCGTTTAAGGTATTATCCCCGCTGTTACCTTGAAGATTGTTTGCTTTGCTGTTTCCAGTGCCATCTATATTGTTATTCCCTTCTAAAATCAGATGTGTAGATGTCTCTAATAGTGTGTAACTCTCATTGGTCACCACTGTGTCTATTACTGCCTGATTATTGGCATTAAAACGCTGGGCAAAAATTTCTGTGTTACCTGTTTCTGGTGTAAAAGAATGCCATGTCACCAAATAGCCACCATCGGCTAATGCGGTAACTGCAGGTTTTTGTTGATAGTTATCTGTCGTTGCATTTAAGCGCATTTCACCTGTGAGTGCTGTCCCTGTACTACTATAGCGACGACCATAAATGCCGTCTCCAGAGCCATCTTGGTTTTCTGATTGCCAAACGACCAAAAAGCTACCATCGGCCAACGCTGCTATTTGAGGATTTATCTGATTAAAATTTATGGTCGTGTTAATTCTAAACTCACCACTGAGGGCGGTGCCTGCACTGTTATAACGACGGCCATAAATACCATAACCTGAGCCGTCTTGGTTTTTTGACTGCCAAACAACCACAAAGTTATCATTATTTAATACAGTAATCGCATAATTGGATTGGTCATCTATCGTTGTGGTATTCACACGGAATACATTACCTGCTTTATTACCACTTGCATCGTAACGTTGGCCGTATATACCACCAATCCCTGTCATTTGTGGGTCATTTTGGTCATAATGCGCCCATAAAACCACTAAAGCACCTGAGCTTAACTCACTAACTTTAGGTTGAGAAAAATTAACGTCATAATATAGTCTCAGCGGATCAATAGTAATTGGCGTATAGGGTTTTATAATGTATAGTGGGTCTGAAATTTTCGTTTTACCTAAATACAAGACTATATCTAAACTTTCATTAAACTCTATAGTCGCTTTCAATAAGGAGTTATCGCTAGATGCTGTATATATACTACTGCCTAAGTTTCCTGTCGCAAAAAAAGTAGTATTAATCAACATGGCATTATTATTATATTGTTTAACATCCCAGTGAGTTTGTGATATTGACTGGACAAGAAAGCCCCCATCATTTAATGCAACAACAGAAGCATAACTTCCTCCATAATCTGATGCTACAAACTCATCTCCCTTTTTATTGCCTTGTACATCGTAACGTTGCGCCAAAACTAGCCCTTCAGAAACCCACGCCACGACAAAGCTACCATCTTTTAATAAAGCAATTGCTGGTGATGTTTGATTCCCGTGAGTTGTTGTATTCACACGGAACTCTGTGACTGCGGCCATAATGGCTCTCCTTAATAATTTGGACGTAAGTAAAGGGACGCTACAGTAAACGGATGTTAAGTGCTATCCTCAAATGGGGGTATCATGCCGTTTTAAGTGTTAGCGAATATGTTCAAATTGCACGCGCAAGCTCATCAATAAACTTAAAAGCTCCGCCTGCGAATGGCATTGGGTTTTTGTAAAAATAGATTTGAGATAGGTTCTTACGGTTTCTAATGACAAATGACGGTCTGCGGCAATCGCTTCTAAGTTAGGGGTTTTGACAAAACATTGACAGATACTGACTTCTCTTGGTGTTAACTGATAATGCGCTTGTAAAAATTGTGTTTGTAGTAAGGGCGCTTGTGTGGGGTCAGTTAAAAATAGTGCAACCGCTACTTCATCACTGGCCAAGGCTTGCCACGGTTGTAAATGCGAAAAAGGCACTATCGTGATAAAGAGTTTTTCTGTCATGACACTGTCTGTGTGAGTCAATGCCACACAACCCGCAATAGACTCTGTGCTGAGTACCGTGTGGGGTTCACGGCACATTCTTGCCTGTTCTATACGCTGATATAGTGTGTGATGTTGACGTGCATCGCGTGCCTGCAAGCGATAATTGTGTACACTTAATAGGGAAGAATGATGCAGTATGTTTTCGGCTGCTTGATTAGCATACACTAAACGGCCATCCCGATTTAATAACAATACACTGGTTGTTAACACATCTAACAACTGATGCAAATGTGTATTTTCTTGTCTCACACGACTGAGTTGACGATGTATTTGTAAGGCACGTCTTAAATGAGGGGCAACACGCTCTAATAATTGTTTAACCTCTGCCGAAAACTCTCCCATGTCTTCGGGACGATGAATACCGATGGCTGTCCAACAAAACGGGCTATGTTCTAATAACACGCCCGCTTGCATTAACATGCCCCAACGCTTCAAAAATAAGTAATATTCGCCTAACTCTTGTCGAAGATGGTCAAGAGAGCCAAATAGTTCCACATTACAACAGGCAATACCCACACCTACTTTTTCTAATGCGCCTCCAATCACACGGCGGTCAATATCTGCCCACCCCTCTTCAAAGTACTCACGTACATTTTCGGGCGAGACATTGTGCGAAAAAACAAAGTTATAACTGGGTGTTAACGCATCCATGCCAAAAAAAGTTGCAGTTTTGGCATCTGTCATCATCACGAGCTGTGCCATGACTTTATCCCATAAGCTGGGTTCAAGCGCGGCATCGTAAATACCTGTAATCAATTGATGCTCTTGAGCGGTCAGCAGCATGATGATTTCCCTATTTTTAGACGATATGCTTCACTTTAGATAAGATGATGATACGGAGTCTAAAGAAAATATGGATTAAGACAGGCGTATGACGGATAAACGGTATCTAAATACAGACATTAGACGCACCTAACAACAATCAATTTTGACCTATTTTTCGCGGCAAACGTGGTGTGCGTGTTTGTGGACATAACCATACTTTGTCGACCGTACAGGGCGGATAGACCCACGTTGACCAATTAGCGATTAACCACGCTTTATCAATGCCTTGACTCCATGTTCCTTGTGATGCTAAAGGCAATATGACTAAAGTTAATCCTGCTTTATAACCCGAGCTCACCATTAAGCCTAAGCCGTAGTCAGCTTCTCTTGGGTTAAACACTAAAAAATCAACGACCGATTCATAAGGATAAGCCGCTGGCAATCGAAAGACACTGCCAACCGCAATCACTGGCTGTGGGTAGTCATTGAGTGTGTACCATTTAGCCATCAGTAGCTCTCCATTCAAGCAAATCACTCATTATCTAACTTTGCTTTTAAGCCCGAAGCGCGTTGTGTTTTACGGGTAATCGCATGGCTAATTAGCGCATCGGTCGCCCAACACTTGACCCTTGTTTTAGCACGGGTAATCCCTGTGTATAACAACTCACGGCATAAAATGGGGCTATCTTCTTTGGGTAAGACGACGGCGACTGTCTTAAATTCTGAGCCTTGCGATTTATGAATAGTTAAAGCCAGCGCAGTTTCGCTATGCGCTAAACGCGCCGCAGGAATACGTAATAATTGTGCATCGCGCGCAGGAAAGTAGACATAAAATCCGTCCTCTTCGGCCAAGGTAATACCAATATCGCCATTAAACACGTTCAGGCCATAATCATTTTGCGTGACCATGACAGGACGACCATGAAACCAGATTTGTTGAGGGTCTTCTGTTTGTCCTAAGGCTTTTTGTAAAAGTAACGCTAAGCGTTGATTAAGACTATAAACACCATAACTGCCTTCGCGCATGGCACACAATACCCGATATTGGTCAAAAGCAGTCAGTATGTGTTGAGGGCTTTGTTTTTGCTGTAGTGCGTCAACAAAGGCCAGATAATCTTGAAATAATTGTGTCACCACGTGGTCTATTTGCTCGGTCTTATGATAAACCACATCGGGCAAACCTTGTTTGAGTAAGGCAAGGCTGTGTTCGTTCAAGCCTTGACAGATAGCTGCCGCTAATTGGCCAATACCACTATGGCTACCAAAACGCTGGCTTTCCGTCAGTTGCACACTGTTTTGCCTTAAGGTATGGGCTTGACTCAGTTCGGCTAACACTGCCCCTGCTTCAACCGCCGCCAGTTGGTTAGCATCTCCCAATAAAATAAGACGCGCATTTGCGGGTATGGCATTAAATAGTTGATGCGCCATATGCAAGTCAATCATCGAGGCTTCATCGACAATCACGATATCGTATGGCAAGGGATAATGCTGATGATATTTCGCTTGTGTGCTATACCCCATGCCCAATAAGCGGTGTAAGGTAAAGGCTTGGTCTGGGAGTACACTCAGCACATCGCTAGACACACTTAATTGCGACAGGCTATGACGTAAGGCTTCTTGCATACGGGCTGCGGCTTTACCTGTAGGCGCGGCCAAAGCGACCCGCAGGCCATGACCATACGATTGCACTAAAGCCAACAAAATACGGACTAAGGTAAAGGTTTTGCCTGTACCAGGCCCTCCCGTAATGACGGTAAAACCTTGCGCTAACGCGACTTCAATCGCTTGGCGTTGCTTGGGGTGTGTACCTACCGTAAATTGCGCGAGCTGCTCGTCTAAAAGCGTGTGTGTTAACGGCCGATTGAGACGATGAATGGCTTGGCTGAGACCATACTCATCCCACCAATAACGGTATAAATATAAACGATTATTTTCTAATACTAATGGCTTCACTTGAGTTAAGGCATCTTCTGCCAAGGCAATAATCGGCGATTGATAGTTGATTAAACGGGTCAGATGGTCGTCTTGCAAACAGGTATGGCCTTGGTCTAAGGCCGAGCATAAGTCACGCACATAACCCGCTATACGTAAACTGTGTTTTGTGTTTCCCTGTTGGCCTTCGTGTAATCTGACCATCAAGCTGGCAACACCTTCTGCCCATGCCGACACAAATTCGTTAGCAGCAATCGGTAATTGTAAAAAATTCATGGCGTTTCCTCCAACAGCGCACTTAAATCCTCTAATAAGGCGACCGAAGGTTGCCATGGTAAAATCCCTTCCTGACCTTGTGCATGCATACCACGAATGAATAAATAAAACACACCCCCTAAATGGTGTTCGGGCTTATAGTTTAATAAACGGCTCGTTAACCAACGATGTAAGGCTAATGCATAAATAGCCGCCTGCAAATAATAGCCATGACTGTACATCGCCTCATGTAATAGAGCAGGCTGATAGTCTTCAAAACGATGGCCTAAATGATTACTCTTATAGTCGGCAATAAAATAGCGTCCTTGATGATAAAATACCAAGTCGATAGAACCTTTGAGAAAACCCGTAATTTCTTGATAGGGTAAATCTGCTACGCTGACACCGTGTTGACGCAAACAACGAATAAATGCCGTCGTTTGTAGCTTATGTAAGGGTAAATGAAAATCCAACTCACGTAAGGTTTGCCACGGGGCTAAGTCTTTTAAGTGCAAATCGGGACGTAGTGGCGCTTGCATCACGTCTGTAAGCCATGAAATGACATCGGGTGTCCATGTCGTGATAATGCCATGATTTTGTAGTTGCTGTTCGATGAGGCTGTCCCATGTACTCACCTCTTGCCTAAAATCGACTAACTCAAAGAGTTGATGTAAACAATTACCGACATTTTTGGCCAACACACTTTTACCCGCAAAATTAAAACGGGCAAGTGCAACATCGTCATCGGGTTCTTCGATAATAATCTCTTTGCCTTCATCATCTTTGATTTCTAGGACTTCAGCTTCTTGATAATGACTTTTTGCCCCTTGTTGCAAACTACTAAAACTGGTTAAACGAAAGCCACGCCCTACTTTGGGTGCCGTTTTCACGGCTAATAACGGTTGTTGATGTAAGGGGGCTTGCCAATAATCCACGTCTGCCATCCCTTGAGCCATGACTCGAATATCTGGACATACCTGCATCAAACGTGGCATATCAGACAAATAGCTTTCTAACCAATAACCCAATGCCGACAAACGGCCATCATTAGTCGAGGTTTGTAGTGGACACCAATAGATATAACAGCGCTGTACTGCACGGGTGAGTGCCACATACGCTAAGCGCAAATCTTCGCTCAATACTTCGGCGATAATTTGTTGTTGTGCTTGCTCATCTAACTGTTGAGAGAGATTAAAAATCGCTTCGTCTTGTTGATGATAAAAAGGTGTTAATTTATCGGTGCGTGGCGGCTGCCATAAACTCGGAATAAACACTATCGGATATTCCAAGCCTTTAGATTGATGAATGGTGGTTATTTTGACGAGATTTTCGTCACTTTCTAAGCGCAATTCTGCGGCTTCACTGTCTGTAGTTTGTCGTCGTTGTTGATTAAACCAATCACTTAACTGTCGCATGCCGCTGCGTTGACGGTACTCCTCATGCAGTAAATCGGCTAAATGCAGCAAATTGGTTAAAATACGCTCTCCTTGTGGTAAATGCGATATCCGTGCAATAGCTTGTTCTTGTTGTAAAAAATCACGCCATGCAACCATGAACCCTTTTTGCTGCCATAATTTATGGTAGTGCTGAAAGCGCATTAATTGTTGTGTCCACTGGCGTGCGTCTTCTTGCCAAACTAACAACTGAGTTAAGGTTGCACTACATAAACGTGAAATCAACACGGCACGCACTTTAGCTTCATTATGCGGTTCGGCAAAGGCCGCTAAAACTCGCGCCATATCATCCGCTTCGGGAGTCTGAAACACTTTATCTTTAGACTGCACTGCCGCTTTAATACCTGCTTGAGCCAATACGGCACGACATTGCTCGCCTTCGTTATGGCTACGCACCAAAAAGACAATATCTTTGGCCTGCAACACGCGCTCACCTAAAAATACTTGTTTCTGATTAGCGCCTGTTAGTAAATGTACCACCTCGTTAACCGCGTTAGTAATTGCCCATGCCAAGCCTTGCTCTTTATTGGTTTTTTCGGTTGGCCAATAACTTAAACGTAAAGGTTGTAAGTTGGCCTGTGTGCTTTCGCGTACATCAATTAACGGAGCATGCTCACGCGCACCTGTTTTAACCTCCTGATAATGAATCTTGTCTTGTTTGAAGGTATTCGTTTGTTGATTAAACAAGTTATTTAAGGCATTAACGAGTGGGCTGACAGAACGTTGATTGGTATCTAGATGATAGCGTTGTTGCTTATGAATGGCATCGTGTGCTTTAAGATAGGTATAGACATCGGCACCACGAAAGCCATAAATGGCTTGTTTGGGGTCGCCCACCAAAAATAAAGCACAATGCTGTTGCTGCGCTTCTGGCTGTATGTAAATATGCTGCAAAATCTGATATTGAAAATCGTCAGTATCCTGAAATTCATCTACTAAAGCGACGGGGTATTTTTGCCTTAACTGTTGGGCTAATACCGCACCTACATCAGGCTCTGTCAATGCTTCTGCTAAGCGCTTAATTTGCATATCAAAACTTTGACTTTGCTCGGCAGACAAACGCGCTAGTAATTGATATTTAATAACCCCCACTAAATTTGCCTTAAAGCTAAAACCCACAGCAAGCACATAGGCTTCTAGCTCCTCTAACTTAGCCCATACTTGCTCTGCCAAGACAAAAAATGGATGTGACGGGAAATATTGATTGGCTTTCACCGTTTTAGACACGCGTTTTTCATCTAAATGCGCGCGACTAAAGCGTTTTAAGGCCTCTTTGAGTGCTTTATGAAACAAAATACCCTGTAGTTGATGCTGACATTCAATATCCAGCAGGGCATACATTTTTTCTAGGCTCGCCAGCTTAAAACTTTTACCGTCTAATAGGTGGATATGTTCAACAAATAATTGCGCAATCGTTGCCCGTTGTTGTAACCACACCGCCGCAAAGTCTTGCCACAATAATTGTGTTTGCTCGACTAGCATTTTATGTGTGGCGATTTCGGGTTTAATAATGCGTGCTTGTCCCTTTTGTAATACCGTCAACACAAAACTGGCTAATGCCGAGGGCTGAAAGTCGGCATGATTGATAAAATAGCTGACTAATACGGGATGCGCCTGTTGCCAACGCTGCCGACAATAATCCTGAACTAACTCTTCAACCAAGGGGCGAATATCCGTTAATAGTTTTGTTTCAAAAGGCATACCACTGGCTAAGGCTTGTTCTATTAATTCGGCTTGGCAAAACCCGTTAATGGTGGTGATGGTCGCTTCATCAAAATTGGCAATTGCATTATCCAATAAGGCGATAGCTTGGCTTTGACATCGTTTAGCGTGAACCCAGCCTGTCATATAGTCCAAAAAAATATCTGGCTCAAGGTTGCTTTGTGGCTGGGCAAGACCATGCTGTAATTGTACTAAGCGTTGACGAATACGGTCTCTTAACTCAGCCGCTGCCGCTTTGGTAAAGGTAATGGCTAAGACTTGTTTAATTTCTAACTGGCGTTGCACAATTAAACGCGCGACTAAAGCGGATAATGTCCATGTTTTGCCTGTCCCTGCCGATGCTTCTATTAATTGTACACCGATTAACGGACACGTTAAGGCAGGTGTTGTCATGTCAATGCTCCTGCGGCCATCAATTCCTCATTCAGGCGTGTCCATGTCATTTCTTGCTGATGATTAAAGAACCCTTGCCAAACACAAAGCGCAAGACCTTGAAATGCGTCATCAACAGCCTGCGTTTGGTTAGCGTTTGTCACTTGTCGCCAAAAAACATCCGCTTCAACCGTGGCTGCCCAGTCTTTATGCGCCAATAATAGCAACTCATCGACCGTCTTTTTAGCGGCATTCACTTTTTGACAGAAATCATAGCCAAGTTTGAGGTCAAACAATAAAGGCCGTTGCTGTCCTTGTTGAAAATAATGGATTAATTGCTGTAAATACGTGGCTGCCTCTGGGATAGATAATGGCTGTAGCTTATATACGGTATCTAAAAACAATCCATAACTTGGTTTGGCTGCCCCTGCTAATTGCCATGCCAAATGATAGAGCCACAACTTAAATACATGTTTAGGACTCTGTTTGGAAACGGTATAAACAACTTGATAGGGGGCTGTCAGCGGCGGTAACTTAACTAATAGCTGATACTCCCCACAGGCTAACTGCTTTTGCTCGGCTGTATCCTGTCGATTACGCTGTGCTAAGGCGTGTTTTAGGGCTGTCAGTTCTTCTAAACTTTGTTGGCAATAGACCTCACCAATCACACCGACGGGTAATTGTCCTTGCGCACGTAGTTGCGCCAATAACGGCGTTTCACTGAGCACTAATTGTTGTCGTAATTGCCATTGCGCTAACTGGTTAAGTGTTAATGGCTCTTCATCACCTAATTGTTCTTTTAACTCCGCAATGTAGACTTTTAATACCTGTGACAAAAAATATTTAGCAGGGTGTTGATAAAAACGAGACAGTTGTTCTAGCTCTAATAAAAGCTCATGGGGTTGAGCTAACTCACCATCGACAAAACAGGTATTTTTATCACTTAAATTTAATACTGCTTGTGCCGCAGCTAACCACTCAGAAGCGTAGGTTTGTTGTGGTTGTTCGGGCTTAAAATAGCTTGGACTAAATGGCTGTAAGCGATGCGTGACAATACAATGTTGCTCAATCGCTGATTTGCCACCCACTACACGTCTTGACAAATAATCTACTAACTGGCTAATCAAGGAGGAAGGTGGAAAGACCTTGGTTTCGTGGTGACTAAACGCATTATAGAATAATAAAATATGCTGTTTCGCACTCATCAGCGCTTCTAAAAACATACTTTTATCGTCATCGCGGCGTGAGCGGTCACCTGCACGCGGCATTTTATCTTGCCGTAATAAGTCAAACTCGTTAATCACCTCTCGGCGAGGAAAGGCCGTATCTTCTAAACCTAAAATACAAATTACTTTATACGGAATTAAACGTAATGCCCCTAAACGGCTAAAATGGACAACCCCGCCTGGCACAGCACCAGGTGCGGCAGCTGCGACACGTTGGCTTAAATCGTTGAGCAGTAAGTATAAAGGAATCGGGTCGGTCATGCGGGCGATGGTTAAGGTCTCTATTAAGTCATCCAGTGCTTTATGCAAATTTTCCCATGCACGGGTGCCTACCTGTGCCACAAAAAAACGCAGCAAGTCGGTTTTCAGTTGTTGCAAGCCTGTGAGTGGTGCAACGACTTGCTGCCATAAATAACGGCGTTCGGCAATGTCACTGACCGCACGCGCAAGTATCCCTACCAGTCGAAAATCGTCACTGCTTAGGCCTAATACAGGCCGTATACCCGCATAATCTCCCTGAAAATCGCTGGGTAGTGTAATCGCTAATAACAGCCGCTCTAAACCAAACAAAAAGCTATGCACAGTATCGGTGTCTTTACTATCTAAACTGTGTTGTGCGCGATGCTCACCGTCTAAATAACGGTAAATCGCCGCGCGCTCCAACAAATCATGACAACGCTCAATGTCTTCGGCAACCAGCCCATAATGCGTCAAAACAGGAGGTAAACTGAGCCAATCCATAAAATTTGATTTACTGAAGCGTTGTTGGCTCAATTCGTATACGCCATTAAATGCGCGCCATAAACTGTTTTCGGCAACACTGGCTACCCCTGTCAATTGCCACGGAATATGTCTGTCTTTACTGACTGTACCAAATACGGCCTCAATCGCCCCACTGGCGCTTGCAATATCTGGCAGCATGACCACCACATCGTGTGGCTGTAAGTTGGGGTCTTGAGCAAATAAGGTGAGTAAGTTGTCATGCAAGACTTCTAACTGACGCGTCAAGCTGTGACAACGGTGAATTTTAATCGAGTTATCTTCTGCTAATAATGGCCATGTTTGTTGGTCTTCATGCTGTAAATGCAAAATACTGTACTGTAGTCGTTGCAATAAAGTACTGGGTTCGACAGCGTCATCATCAAAAAAATCTAACCAATCGTTTTCTTGCTCACCGCCTGATAACTCAGACAATAGTCTAAAGGTATCACGTTGTTGTTTACCCCATGTCAACAATAAAGGATGGCCTTTATCATAAAGACTCATCCGTTTAGGGTAGCGAATCCGCATTTTAGCCAACCACTTTTCGTCTACCGTATCTGCCCAATATTCCATACTGGGATTAAAATGATAAAAATGAATATCGATAAACGTACTCAGCACCCTAAAAAACTCTAACTCATTAGGCGGCAAACGTACGGTGGTAAAAATAGCAACTCTGGCAGGCAACCGTTTAACACATTGAGGATGATTTTTTAGGGTGTGATAAAACTGCGCTAATAATTGGCCTTGTTGATGATGTTCCTCGGCAAATAAATGCCGCCACAAAGCGGCTTGCCAATCTTGATGTCTTAACTCTTGGTTGACGTACTGCCCTTCTCGCCACTGTGCCAGCCAATCACGTCTATAAATACGATAATAACCAAAGACTTGAGCAATACGCCCTGCCAACTGCCATCGCCCTAATGCCGAAGGTGCAGTGCGAGCCAAATAGCGTTGCAATACGTCATAACACGGCTCATGGGGTAATTGTGCTAAGGCATGAAATAAACGCCAATGCATAACTTCTGGACTGAGCAGTGGGGATTTTGGGGTATCGGGCACAATGTGACTAAAACATTGCCACATAAAATCGGCAGGAAAGGCCGTTTGTAGATTGGCACTGATACCAAAGCCGTGCGCCCACTGATAATTTAACCAACGCCCCAAGGCCAAAGAAGGAATCAAGATGGTCAAAGGCTGTAAGGGATTATCTTGTTTGCGTCCCAAAAATAAGGCAAGCTGATGGAAAAGCGTTTCTAAAGAATGACTTTGAGAAACGGTCAACATAATCTACTCCCTCATGGTATGACCTAGACGTTTATTGTCTCGGTATTGACATCTTCAAGCGCGCTATTCAAAACATACACCCAAAACCCAATGTCATTATTGCGTCGCTTCGGTCTGCTGTTTAACGGCGGGTTGAGGTGGCTTTACGCCTTTTAATGCCTGTTGCACCGCAGGCCAATCTACACTCAGGGGTTTGCAAGGTACGCAGGGCTGTTCTTTTAATAGTTTTTTCATAGCATCAATGCGTGCCTCGGTCTCAGGGTGCGAGGAAATCCATGCTAAGCCGCCACTATCGCCGTGTGCTGCTTGTAGCTTTTGAAAAAAGCTCACCATGCCATCAGGCTTGATATTGGCTTTCACTAAGGTGGCATACCCTAGCCTGTCTGCTTCGGCCTCTAGGTCTCGGCTAAAATAACTCGTACCTAACTGATGAGCAATCACGGCAGTGACGGCACTGACATCACCCAATACGACGGCCAATACCGTCGCCCAACCTGCACTATGAATCATATTTTTTAAGGCATGTTGTCGTTCTACGTGTTGTACTTCATGGGCTAAAACCGCAGCCAACTCGTCGGCATTGCTGGCTTTATTAATGAGTGCAGAATGAACAACAATAACACCTCCAGGTAAGGCAAAAGCATTAATAGTATTATCGTGTTTAATGTACCACTGATAACGATAACGCGAGCCTTGTGTTAAGCGTTTACCAATATCTGCTACGGTTGTTGCTGCTTTGCCTTCATTAAGAATCGTGTGTTCCGCCTTAAACTGTTCTAAGGCCGCCTGCCCTAATTTTTCTTCTGTAGATAACGGGACTTTGCTCGCTGCCCACGTCAAGATATTGTCGTATTGCCACCACAAACCAACGATCGCAAGCACACAAACCGCAACAGCACCACCAATCAGTGACCATACCGTTTTGATATGTCGGTCTTTGTGATGCCATTTTTGGAGTTGATTCGCTAAATTCGTAGGGGCGGTCGCCAGTATCACCTGAATATCTTTACTGCTCTGTGCTTTGATTGCCCATGCTTGGCCTAGTTCCTGCCAGTTTAAGAACAATTCATTATGTTCAAAGCCGCCCACACTCACGACAAGACTGGCACAATGTACCTCAACGGGCATAGTTTCTATTTTGAGTAGTTGCCCGACAAAATAGCAATTTACGAGAATCCCTGTTGAAGGCACAGTTGGCGCATATAAGGTTGCAGCAAAGCTCACTGGCATGATTTAGCCCCCCATCTCACCCAAAAACGTGAGTACAGCAATGATAATCACTATCACCAAATACAACTTACCACCTAAACCTCGGCGATTACGGCCTGCAACGGCGGCTGCCATTAATTCAGCACCTAAACGTTGCATGGGTAAGGACTGTAGCCATACCGTGCCAGGCCCTGTGAGGGAGGCATAAAATAGCCCTTCGCCGCCAAAAAGTGCCGTTTTTAGTTTACCTGCATAATGAATGTCGTAGGTGACGGCAGAACTCAGGGCAACCAAACAGCCGCTATCTACCTGTAAGGTTTGTGCGGGGGCTAACTGCTGCATACTTAATGCCCCTGTGGCATTGATAAAGACGATACCTTTGCCAACAATACGCTGCATGATAAAGCCCTCACCTCCCAAAAAGCCAACACGTAGCCGCTTTTGGAAGGCTAGCTGCACTTTAGTGCCTTCTTCGGCGGCCAAAAATGCCCCTTTTTGACAAATCAACTCACCGCCAATCTCTGATAAATTGATAGCAATAATTTTACCCACTGTCGGTGCTGCAAACGATACGCGTAATGGGTTTGCGGTCTGATTACGGTAACGGGAACTGAATAAGGCCTCGCCTGTCGATGAGCGTTTGAGGGCATTGACAAAGCGGCCCATCATCCCAAAACGGGAGGCTGAGCCGTCGCCTAATACCGTATCAACATCAATATGATTATCCATATACATCATCGCACCTTGCTCACCGATAATCGCTGCATGAGGGGCTAAGGTGACTTCGACATATTGCATATCTGAGCCTAAAATTTGATAACTGATATCAGACATATTCTCTCCTAATCTTGCCATCGGTCGGGATTGAGGCAAAAACCAATCACCGTTCCTAGTACAGCCAATACCAAAATAATTTCAATCGTACCCACAATGCCTGTGGTCGCGCCTAATACACTTCCTTTTAAGGCATTGACTAACTTAGCAC
This sequence comes from Agitococcus lubricus, assembly GCF_003051055.1. Lineage (GTDB taxonomy): Bacteria > Pseudomonadota > Gammaproteobacteria > Pseudomonadales > Moraxellaceae > Agitococcus > Agitococcus lubricus. The sequence continues at coordinate 56,888 of NZ_QAON01000001.1, forward strand.
GCCGACGTTTAGTTGTGGACAACGGCGCACGTTTTTTGCCATGTTTAGAACGTGCCTGCCGACTACTGCCATCACCTTTGGCGCGATTACAGCGAATACATGCAGGATATAAATTATTGAGACGGTGCGTACCGCCTTTAGCTTGTGGATTAGAATGCTCGACTTCCCATCCGCCTGCCGCTTTTAACATGCCGTAATGGGCAAACACTAATTTTTGATGACAAATATGACAATAACCTGATGAGCGTAGAAAAATCTTTTCTAACTGACTATTAGTAAAACGCATGCGACTCTAACTTAATAAATTTACTGAACTGATTAAAAACTATGTTTAAGACAACAAATGATAAACTTTACTAATAAAATTAACAGCTTAGCTAACAATAAAACGACACAAGTTGTCGGATTGTCTTTCTGAGAGTCTCGTCCAGTTTGGCTAACAAAGTAAGCCATAGACACCTCATTTTGATACCCACGAAGGATATTTGACACGAAAACAGGCGTAACTGTTTTTTTTATGAACAGGCAAGATGAGTTTTGTTCATTTTTTGCCCAAAATACAGTAAATAACGTGACTTTAGCCAATCTTATTGCTATAGCTAAAAGAGATAATACGCTAAAAATCGCGTTAGTGTGTTGCGGATAAACATTATATCTAACAACATCTATAGGGGTGTATGGTAGCGCTATTTGTCATTACCCCGTATTTCCGTATAGAATTTGTCGATTCGGTCACATTTGCTAACAATAACAACAACTGGAGGGGCAATAATGGCTCGTCGATTTGCATTCATCTTGGCTTCTGTTTTGGCCTGTGCGGTAGCCATGCCCGTCTATGCAGCGGGTGAAGATGATTTAGATGAATTCCAAACTAAACTGGGCAATCAATGGGTATTAGTCAAAAACGATACCCGTCGCAATATTAAAACCTATGCCAAACAAGAAGATGGTAAACGCTTTCGTTCGTTTAAAGTCGATGCGGTCTTAGATAGTACCGTAGAGTCGGGTGTGCGGGTCTTACTCGATGCCGAAAACTACACGAAGTGGTATTGGGAAGTCTTTGAAAGTCGAATGCTAAAACAAGTATCCCCCACTGAATACTATTTATATCTCAAACACCGCGCCCCCGTCAGTTTACCTGACCGAGATGTGATTTTACATGCCACTGTTGAACTACAAAAAAAACCCAGTGACCCGATTACCTTGCGTGTAAAAGCCGCACCTGACTACATTCCTGAAGCCCCACCCCTCATTCGGATGCCCGCAGAAGATATGGTGGCTCACTTTACGCCCCTACCCAATAATCAGGTGCGTATTGAGGCTGAAGGCTATGTTGACCCTGGTGGAAGAGTACCGACATGGGCGAATAACTACATTCAGCGTAATGCCCCCTATAGCATTTTAGTGGGGTTGTTACGGATGATGACTAACGAAAGTTACCGTAAAGCCAAGACACCTTTGCCTTTTAAGGTCTATAACAGCCCAACAGATAACTAAACGTGGCCGTCAACGACAACTCGCCTAAGTGCGAGTCGTCGATTGACCTGTCAATAGTCGCCACGGCTGCAATGCGCCCGTCACCATACCCAGCAAACCCAAGACTAAACCGATGGTTAAAGGCTCATCTAAAATAGGGACGGCTAAACTAGCGGCTAACATGGGGGCTAAAGCCAAAAAGCTCCCCACTGTAAACGCCCCTAAACGCCTCACCGCCTCGATAAAGGTCAACATGGCAACAATCACCACCAAGATGCCTTGAAATCCTGCTTGTAAAGCAATCACTGACCACGAGGCTTGCGCCATACCACTGGGCAAAAATAACCAATAGATAGGTAAAAATAGCAGCGCGGAGATAATCGCCACCCCTACCGTGGCAGGAATTGGCGGTAATTGCCAACGCTTTAATAACGCCGTATACGCTGCCCACGATGCAGAAGCAGCGGCAAACATGACATCGCCCCAACCAAAATGGCTGTTGGGATTTTGTAGCTCTAAAAAGGCCATCGCACCAATCCCAAAAGCGATACAGCTTAAACCTAGCCAACGGTCACGGGTCATCGCCTCACTCACCAGCAACCACCCCATAAATGCTGTCCAAAAGGGTAAAAAGCCGTGTAAAAATATCGCGCCATGTGCCGCAGGCGCTAAACTAAAGCCGACATAGGCCAACATGGCATACCCCAAGCCGCCCAAAATAGCGACCACTAAATAACGCCAATTCAAGAACTGACGTATCTCCATTTTCCAGAGCACATAAGGCAATAAAACGATGGCTGCCGTCCCAAAACGTAAAGCCGTAGTATCCCAAGGGGTCAGTACACTTTTACCTGCCAACCGCGAGACTAAAATAAAACTTGCCCAAACTGACAAGGTAAATAACACCAAACCATAACCTATCCATTGTTGGCGAGAGGTCTGATTCATCCGATACTCCGTTGTCTAAAGGCTTCATATAAGACAATGCCCGTCGCCACACTGACATTCAAACTTTGTACTGTGCCTTGCATAGGAATGTAGGCCAACGTATCACAATGCTCACGCGTTAAACGGCGCATCCCTGTCCCTTCTGCGCCCATGACAATCGCTAAAGCGCCTGTCAGTTTAATGTCATATACTGATTTTGCTTCGGGTGTTAATGCCGTCCCCACCAGCCATACGCCTTCATCCGCCAACATCTTTAAGGTACGCGCTAAATTAGTGACTTGAAATAAGGGTAAAACTTCTGCTGCACCCGATGCTGTTTTGCGTGCTACCGCATTTAAGGCGGCTGATTTATCTTTGGGAGTAATCACCGCATGTACACCAACCGACTCTGCCGTACGCAAACATGCACCTAAATTATGGGGGTCGGTAATATTATCTAATACCAATAAGAATGGAGGGACAGATAAACGCTGCAAAAATTCGGCTAAATCGTGCTCATTCGCAGGGCTATGACTACGCGCACGCGCGACAACGCCTTGATGCTGACCTTGAGCGGCTAACTGGTCTAACTTATCACGATTGACCGCTTGCACTGCCAATCCAAACTGCTTGGCCAGCTCAATAATTTGTTGTAAGCGCTCATCTTCGCGGCTGTTTAGCACAAACACATCAAGTACCTGTTCGGGATGATGTGTTAATAACGCATGTACGGTATGTAAACCATAAATATTTTCTGTTTTGGCCATAATGTGGCAATACTCTGCAAATTTCAGGACGGAAATTAGGGTCTGTTGACGTTTTGCGTGTGAGCCGCGTTGCTGATAAAAATGGACTCAGGCAAGGCACAAAACGCAGCGAATAGTGATTCTATTAGCCAGTTTTGTAACGTAGAATGAGTCAATTTTTAACGCACCCCCAAGGGAAAGAACTATTTTTTGAGGCTACGTTGTTGTTCATCACTTATTTGGAATAACCAAACTGCGCGCTTCACGCCTCGTATCCTCTAAAAAATAGCTTCTTTCGCAACCACAATCAAAATATCAACAGACCCTATGTTAGAACAGCGAAGATTATCGCTTATTGGGTGGATATCGCTAACGGTGATAACCCCAAGAAAACCTTTGACCAACCCACAGCAAATGGCTAGCTATCGCGTGTCGATAACTAGCCGATTCAAGAGTTAGCCTGACTTTCGACGCGACTTGGGCTTTTTAGCTTTGGTCTTGGCGTTTGTTTGACTTTTTTTGGCTTGGGCAGCACTTTTTTCTGCATCCGAGCGTAAATCAGGCTTTTTGTTACGCGACTTTTTAGCTTTGCTAGTGTCGGGAGCAGTCTTTGAGACCACTTTACGCCGTTTTACGGAATGTAATTTAGCGATAAAATCAAAATCCATTTTACGCTCATCTAAATTGACACCCGCCACTCGCACTTCGACTTTATCGCCCATCGCATAACTCTCACCTGTTCGTGAGCCAATTAACTGATGAAGTACAGGGTCAAAGTTAAAAAAATCGCCTGCCAAATGACGGACATGCACTAAGCCTTCCACAAAAATATCATCTAAGGCCACAAAAAAGCCAAACGCCGTGACGGCACTAATCACCCCTGTAAACACATCACCGATATGGTCTTGCATGTATTCACACTTTAACCATGCGGTGACATCGCGTGTTGCCTCATCGGCTCGGCGCTCATTGAGCGAGCATGCTTCGCCTAAGGCTAACATCTCCGTCATATCCATGGCGGGCGGCGCATCGGGATGACGTAAACTATGACGAATGACGCGGTGTAATAATAAATCAGGATAACGACGAATCGGTGAGGTGAAATGGGCATAGGCTTCATAAGCCAAACCAAAATGACCTAAATTTTCGGGACTATATACCGCTTGCATCATCGAACGTAATAACATGGTTTCGATAATCGCCGCATCGGGTCGGTCTTTAATCGCTAATAAAACGGCCTGAAAGTCGGCAGGTGTTGGCTTTTTGGCCTTAAAATCAATACCTAATAACGCCAAATAGCTTTTGAGTTTAATCAGCTTTTCGTCTTTTGGCCCTTCGTGATTACGATACAACGCAGGTAACTGGCGTTTTTGTACATACTCTGCTGCGCAGACATTGGCCGCCAACATACATTCTTCAATCAGCATGTGCGCCTGATTACGGGTACGCGGCAAAATTTTGTCGATTTTACGTTGTTCATCAAAAATGATATAGGTTTCAGGCGCGTCAAAATCCAAAGCCCCTCGTTTTTCGCGAGTTCCACGTAAAATCTTAAATAAACCATATAAATTATGTAAAGGCTGAATCAGATGTGGATAGGTCTTGCTCACCTGTTGGCCTAACTCACTATCAGGCTGCTCTAATAAGGCACTGACTTGGGTATAGGTTAAACGTGCTTTAGAGTGCATCACCGCTTCATAAAAACGGTAACTGGTGACTCGCCCTAAACGGGAAAGGGTCATATCACAGACCATACACAGACGGTCAACCTGTGGTTTAAGTGAGCATAAGCCATTCGACAAGATTTCTGGCAACATGGGCACCACAAACCCCGGAAAATATACCGAGGTTGTCCGTTGTCGTGCTTCCATATCTAAGGGGGCATAAGGTGTGACATAGTGGGAAACGTCAGCAATAGCAACCACTAAACGATAGCCGCCCCCTGCCCTTTTTTCGGCATAAACAGCATCATCAAAGTCTTTGGCATCTTCGCCATCAATGGTTACTAAAGCCAAATCCCGCAAATCAACCCGTCCTTGTTTGTCAGCCTCAGCAACTTCGGGGGTCATATCGACAATTTGACGTTCTACATCGACAGGCCAAACATGCGGGATTTCAAAATTGCGTAGCGCAATTTCTATTTCTAAGCCTGCGGATAAATAGTCACCCAAGACTTCTATCACTTCGCCCACGGCAAAGCTGTGATGAGTGGGCTGCTCTACAATACGTACATCAATAAATTGGCCTAACTGCGCACCTTTAATATCACCTTGCAGTACAATTTCTTGTGTCATACGTGGGTTATCAGGCATGACATAGGCTATACCATCTTCTTCGCAATAACGTCCAACTAAATGGGTCGTCTTGCGTTCGATGACTCTGACAATACGGCCTTCAGGACGACCTTTGTGGTCGTAACCCACAACACGCACGAGGGCGATATCACCATGAAAAACCAAACGCATTTGTTTGGACGTTAATAAAATATCAGGCGATTTGTCTTCTGGAATTAAAAAACCAAAACCGTCAGGATGTCCTTGCACATACCCTTGCACACATTCGCTTTCATCTAAGGGTTTGAACAGGCCGCGTCGGTCACTGGCTAATTGACCATCACGCACCATCGCACCTAAGCGGCGTTGTAAGGCAAATTGACGTTCGTCATCATAAAGCCCCAGAATACCCGCAAGTTGCTCACAGGAGAGTGCTTTAGGATGCTGACTAAGAATTTCTAGGATAAGTTCACGACTGGGGATAGGATTTTCATATTTTTCAGCTTCGCGCTGAGCTTGTGGGTCTTGCCACGAATTTTGGGTCATAAATTACTTTGTTCTCTATAAAAATCAGACCATTTTATGTTTTGCCCACGTTGGCTCTTTGTCATTATTCAGGAATGAGGAGCGGCAAAAACAGTACTCGGATTGTAACACGCACACCGTGACAAGTGCTTGACATTTTAATGTTTGCGTTTATTTGCTTACATTTTCTCAGTCGCAACGACGACTAGGTGATTTTTCAAGCCTCATATAACCATATCGTATAAAAATATAATTAAAAAGTATTTTCAAATATATATAGGCTTTTCTTATAGTGCGCTCACTGTTGATTTTTGAACACTTCTTATCATGAAAATACGCCGTTTAGATTATGACGCTCCCGAAAGCCAGCAACATGCACGCGAAGGATTGCCATTACTTGAAGTCGAAGTGACGCATCAACCTTCTTTAACTACCTTAGCTAAAACATTTGCTGTATTGTTAGGCTTATTGTCGCTTGCGTTGGGTGCAGCGTATCTGATTGCTCCCGAATCGCATGTGATTACGGACGGTTTATTAAGTCACGCTTTTTGGATTGCATTTGCTGTTGGTTTAGGGGCACAAATTATTGATGGCGCTTTGGGTATGGCCTATGGCATTACCGCCACCACCTTTTTATTGGGCTCTGGTGTTTCTCCCGCCGCCGCGTCAGCCTCAGTTCATTTGGCCGAAGTATTTACGACAGGTTTTTCTGGTTTTTCACATTGGCGTTTTGGCAATATCAATAAAGCGCTGTTTTATCGTTTGGTCATACCCGGTGTGATTGGTGCAGTACTCGGCGCTTATGTTGTCACTAGTTTTGATGGTGACGTGCTTAAACCTTATATCTCTGCGTATTTGTTATTGATGGGCTTATACATTTTAAGTAAAGCCTTTAGAACCTTAAAAACACGTAAAGAAGCCCCTAAACACATTGCTCCCTTAGCGTTGACAGGTGGTTTTGTGGACTCTGTTGGCGGGGGCGGCTGGGGGCCAGTCGTCACCACGTCGTTAGTCGGGACTGGCCAAGACCCGCGTACCACTATTGGTTCGGTCAATGCCGCTGAATTCTTTTTATCATTGGCGGGTGCTGCTTCTTTTGCGATTTTTGGCAGTGTTTTTAGTAATTGGCCATTGATTGCAGGCTTGGTCGTGGGCGGCTTATTTGCAGCCCCCTTTGCAGCATGGTTATGCCATCATTTACAACCTAAGAGTTTGTTGATAATCGTTGGTGTATTGATTAGCGGCCTAAGCACCATCAATTTGCTAAAAGCCTTCATGTAATGATTGACAGCGTTTATAAAGCTCGCTAAGTTACGCGCTCTCAAACAATACAGCGATGATTGTTGAGTTGCCCAGTTGGCGGAATTGGTAGACGCGCTAGTTTCAGGTATTAGTGGAGAAATCCGTGGGGGTTCGAGTCCCTTACTGGGCACCAAATAGACTTACAAACAAGTCATTACTATACAAAAAAGCCTTGATTTACAATGAATCAGGGCTTTTTTATTGTCCGTAGTGTTCATTATGGACATTGAAAGACATAATTTTTAGGGGCATTATCGGGGGCATTGCTACAAATCTTAAAAAGTGCCGTAGCACGTATGGAACATCGTGAAATACGGGATTAAATATTTGCTAAAACAATGGCTTATCGCTTTAAAACTATCGTAATCCTGTGTTAGATTGCACTTCACACGGGCTACCACTGATATTAAACCTGTGTTTCGCTACGCTGCATACAGGCTACCTAGCTGATTTTAGGAGTGTTAAAAGCTGAAAACGCCTTGTACCGTGAGGGTTGGGGTGGTATTTTTTTTAGGCTATGTAGTTGAGTGTGTGGAGAGTTAACCCGCATTATCATGTTGGGTGCGTTTGTCACCTATAGTTTTAGACAAAAAAACAATCGTTAACACAATACACATTTGTAATATAAATAAATGTATTGCTGTAAAATCTTGCCAATTTAAATATCCAATAAACAAATCTTTTATTGGGTAATAAAAGCTAAAAATAACAACATTCACAAGTAATGCTACATTAGTAATACTATAACCTTTAAAAAGCCTCATTATATTCGCCACCTCTAATTAGTGCCGTAGCCCGTATGGAGCATCGTGAAATATGGGATTAAATATTGCCAAAACAATAGCTTATCGCTTTAAAACTATCGTAATCCTGTGTTATGTTGCACTTCACACGGGCTACCACTTGCGTAAGCAAAATAGCCAGCCATTTAGCCATTTAGCCATTTAGCCATTTAGCCATTTAGCCATTTAGCCATTTAGCCATTTAGCCATTTAGCCATTTAGCCATTTAGCCATTTAGCCATTTAGCCATTTAGCCATTTAGCCATTTTCGCTGTTTTAATTGCTTATGTCACTCATCTGTTGCTGTTCCAAAAATGCTGTTGGGGCAAGCCCCGTCCAACGTCTAAAGGCTTTTGCAAAAGCAGACGAATCGGCAAAACCTAACATGATAGATAGTTGTGTAATTGATGTGCCACCACGATAAAAATATTCTTTGGCTAATTTTTCACGTACTTGGTCTAACTCTTGTTGGTAGGTTGTACCATCCTCTGCCAATTTACGGCGCAAGGTACGGCCACTCATGCCTAAGTCACTCGCAGCTTGCTCTAAAGACGGAAACGCTCCGTAATAACGCAATAATAAACGACGTAACCGTAGGGGTAATAAACGAATGGCACGCGTTGGGATATTTTCAAATAGCGTTTTTTCGGCAGACATCGCCATTAAACGATTTGCTAAAGGCAGTTCATAAAACTCTAAACTTGCCGAACCACGCAGACAGGTTTCGGCTTGGTTAAATCGGACAGGGCAACGAAAGTAGCGTCGATAAATATGTCCCCATGCAGGCTCTGGGTAGGAAAAATCAACACAACTTAACTCATGCTCACCTCCGACTAAATGCAAAAAAATATTATAAAAACTGACCATATTTAGCTCATAAAAAAAATGACTATAGGGTGCTAAGCTAATATTTTCGGTCATTGCAAAAATCCCCTCTTTGCCTTCTACACGGGGCATCATTGCTAATGGAGGAAACAACTCATGACAAAATCGAGAAATCGTTTCTAAACAGCGACCTAAGTTGGGCTGAGTCACGGCGGCAACGCCTGCCATACCATGATGAGAAATCGTCATTAAATTGCCCATAGCCAACCCTAAATAGGGCATTTCTAAAGCGCTAATTGCTTGGTCAACTAAGGACAAACATTGCTCTACACTAATAAAGCAATGACTGACGTTTGTGCGATAATCTATGCCCGCTTTTTGATAAAACTGTTCAGGATTGAGCCCAATAATTAGCTCTAATAACTCATGTGGATTATGAAATTTAAGCTGGCTTCTTTTTTCTAACCAATCAACCTGCGCAATAATACTTTTACGTAAATCAAAATACGTTTGAATATGTGCTAGAGGAATACAAAGCGTGGTTGTATCCATATCGTACCTCAATATTTTTTAGACCTGTGTTCGTTATTTTTGTATACCGTTTACACAGCACAGGATTTTTAAGTATCGGCATTAGCATGCTAACAAAGCATTTGTTTGCAGTAAACAATTGTACGCCTAATATCCGTTGCAGCAGAAAAATATATTTTATTTACAAACAAATACTTATAAACAATGCCATGTTCATGGCCATATTTAACCGACATCCGTCCATATTTGACCTGCTGAGACTGAGGCCTCAATTTATAGTGCACAACTGTACCGCTTAACTCATATTATCCATAACCAGCGGACAGTCAGGGATTTATTAGGAAGCACAAAATGAATAAAAACGTTCTATTATCCAGTGTAATTGCGCTATCTAGTTTAGTCAGCCTCTCGGCAGAGGCGGCTTTATTTACCAATACCTATGCCAAAACGAAATATCCTATCGTATTAGTGCATGGGCTATTTGGTTTTAGCAAAATAGGTAATGCGGTAGATTATTTTTACCAAGTGCCTGCCGACCTCAAAAACAATGGTGCCGTTGTTTTTACACCACAGGTAGCGGCTGTTAATAGTAATGAAGCACGCGGAGAGCAACTGCTTACTAAGGTACAAGATATTCTTGCCATTTCAGGCGCTGCCAAAATTAATCTCATTGGTCACAGTCAAGGCGGGCCCACGGCTCGTTATGTGGCTGGGGTTATTCCAACACGCGTAGCGTCGGTATCGACCATTGCAGGCGTACACAAAGGTACACCCGTAGCCGATGTGCTACTGGGTTTAGCCGACATGAGCAAATTTACCGAAAAGTTAGTGTTTAGTATTACCGAAGGTATCGGAGGGCTAGTTGATGGTGTGTCTTCAGAGGGCGGTTATAGCCAAGATGCGCGTGCCTCATTAACATCCTTATCGACCAAAGGTTCATTAGCGTTTAATGCGAAGTTTCCGGCGGGTGTTCCTAGCACTGCTTGCGGTGAAGGCACGGATAAAAATGGTCAAAAATTCTATTCATGGATGGGCACATCTCAAGCAACAAATCCGCTAGACCCGTTAGAACCGTTTTTAATCTTGGCCTCTGCGGCTTTTCTAGGAGAAGACAACGATACCTTAGTTGGCCGTTGTAGCAGTCATTTTGGCAAAGTGATTAAAGATAATTACGCATGGAACCATTTAGACGAAGTCAACCAAGTTTTTGGCCTACGTGGTGTATTGTCAGCAGACCCTGTTGATGTTTTACGTCAACATGCTAACCGCTTGAAGTTAGCAGGTTTATAAGGTCACATGCAGAGGAAATGATAATTTCCTCTGCATTTTGCTAATGCATTAACGTTTACGTTTCTTTTTTTGTTGTGCATCAAGCTCTTTTTGCGCTGCTTTTTCGGCTAAAATCCGCTCAACTTCCTGCTGTTCCGCCATCGCCACTTCGGGAGTTTCTAAACTGATTCTCCCCAAAATCGCGGCTCTAAACTCTAATAACAAAATAGTGGCAATTTTATGAAAATCGACATGACCGCCACTGCCCAAACAACCGCGTTGTTTACCAATAATTTCTAAAAACTCGACTTCGTGACTTGGCAGCTCGACTAACTTAAAACGTTTTTTCATTAACTCAGGGTAATGTTTTAAGAAGAACTCTGCGCCAAAACAGGCCACATCTTCATGGTTCATGGCGGTGTTTTTAATCGAGCCTGCTAAGGCTAAACGATAACCACTTTTAGGATTTTCAATTTTTGGCCACAAAATACCAGGAGAATCAATCAAAATTAAACCATTGCGCAAATCAATGCGTTGTTGACCTTGAGTCACCGCAGGTTCATTAGCGGCTTTAGCAATTTGTTTACCTGCTAACGTATTAATTAAGGTCGATTTACCCACATTGGGAATGCCTGTAATTAACGCGGTCAAATTACCTAATTTATCCTCTTTTCCTGCCAACATCTGTTTAATGTCGCCAATTAATGCGCGAATTTGTTCCGGTTTTTCGGTGGTAATGGCTAAGGCTTGGGTTTGACTTTGTTGTCTAAAATAGGCCAACCATTGTTCGGTAATGAGGGGGTCTGCCAAATCACTTTTAGTCAATAATTTTAGGCTCGGTTTATCGTGACAAAACTTGGCAATAACTGGATTGGAGCTACTATAGGGTAAACGTGCATCTAACACTTCAATCACTAAATCCACTTTGGGTAAGATTTCTTTAATCTCACGAATGGCCTTGTTCATGTGGCCGGGAAACCAATTAATACTCATACCCATTTACCATATAGTGTCAAAGCGGCTTATTATAATTGCTTCACCCATTAAAACCTAATTGCTTCAATATACCTTGTTCACCATTTACCCATGTTTGCTCGGTTAATTGCATAGTATTTTTACCCAACAACAAAATACTTGATGCACGTGTGCCATAAATAGGTGACTTAATAAACGCGGTGGCCAACAACCGTTCCCACACCAAACCGACACCCGTATCGGGTAAATCGGCATCATCAGGTTGAGTCGTATCTTGTAATAACCATAAGGCTTGCTGCAAATCAACATTGTCTTGTTGTACTAACTCGCTTAAACCTGCTTTTAACCGTTGCGTTTTCGGCCACGGAGAGTCCAATAATTGATTACTTAAACCATAAATGCCTTGGTTCAATAACTGCGGCTCTGTACCTCGATTACTGACTACAGCCAATTGTTGTCGATTACCAACGAGTAAATTAAAACCACTATACTGCTCAGCTTGGGTAAATACTTGTTGGGCATAAGCTAAAGGTTCACTGTCTGCCTTTAAAAACTCTGCTACTAAATGACCGCGTGATAACGAGCCTTTTGGCGCATTGGATTCACGATAATTGGTTAATGCCGCCCAACGCCCATCTTTGGTCACACCTAGCCACGTTCCACCCTCTTGCTCATCTCGACCCGCCAAAATAAATGGGGCATCTTGCCAATAATCAATCGCTTGAGCAGGACGCGCATAAAACTCATCTCGATTGCCAATCAAGATTAGCGGGTAATGGGGATGAACTTGCCATGCAAACGCTAATAAACACATAACTACACCCTCATTTTTAAAATTTAAGATAAAATAGAAAGATTTTTAGTTAAATCTTGTTGGAAACATCATTTATGCTGACATATCCACACATAGACCCTGTTGCCATTAGTTTAGGCCCGCTCAAAGTCCATTGGTATGGTCTGATGTATTTATGTGCGTTTGCTGGTGCCTATTTTTTAGGTCGCTTACGCAGTCAAAAAATGTCGCCAGTCTGGAGTACCGACCAATTATCAGATTTAATTTTTTATGCTGCGATGGGGGTCATTTTAGGCGGTCGTTTGGGTTATGTCTTTTTCTATAGTTTTGACCGTTTTTTAGAAGACCCTATTTGGCTTTTTCAAGTGTGGAAAGGCGGCATGAGTTTTCATGGTGGCTTTTTAGGTGTCATGGTTGCAATGTTATTTTTTGCTAAGCGTTATCAGCTTGGCTTTTGGCAAGTGATGGATTTTGTTGCACCTTTAGTCCCAACAGGTATTTTGTTTGGTCGTTTGGGTAATTTTATTGGCGGAGAATTGTGGGGGCGGCCTGTCATTGACCCTAACTTTCCTTTAGCTATGGTTTTTCCTCATGTTGATAACTTAGCACGCCACCCCTCTCAATTGTATGAAGCCTTTTTAGAAGGCGCGTTATTATTTGCTATTTTATGGTGGTTTAGCAGCAAACCCCGCCCCGTCAAAGCGGTATCAGGTGTATTTGCTTTGGGTTATGGATTAGCCCGATTTACCGTTGAGTTTTTCCGTGAACCTGATGCCGACAAAGGCTTTATTGCCTTTAATTGGTTAACGATGGGACAACTATTAACTCTGCCCTTAATTGCTGTGGGTATTTTATTATTGGTATTGGCGTACCGTCAGCCTGCAAAAGTGTGAGCTCATTCCCATGAAACAATATTTAGACTTAATGCGTCATATCAAAGACCACGGCACATTTAAGGGTGACCGCACAGGCACAGGCACGTACTCGGTATTTGGCTATCAAATGCGTTTCAATTTGGCAGACGGTTTTCCCTTAGTGACCACTAAAAAAGTGCATCTTAAGTCGATTATTCACGAACTATTATGGTTTTTAAGTGGTGATACTCACGTTAAATACCTGCAAGATAACGGTGTCAGTATTTGGAACGAGTGGGCAACAGAAGACCAATGCGCACGATTTGGCCGTACTGAAGGCGAATTAGGCCCTGTGTATGGTCATCAATGGCGTAATTTTGGCGCAACCAAAAACGCCGATGGTAGTTTTAGTCCTGACGGTGTTGACCAAATTGCCACACTCGTCCATGACTTAAAACATAATCCAAACTCACGGCGTTTAATTGTCTCTGGTTGGAATCCGCAAGAAGCTAATCAAGTGGCTCTGCCTCCTTGTCACACCTTATTTCAGTTTTATGTGGCTAATGGCAAATTATCCTGCCAGTTATATCAACGCAGTGCGGACGTGTTTTTAGGCGTGCCGTTTAATATTGCCTCGTATGCGTTATTAACTATGATGTTGGCACAAGTGTGTGATTTGCAATTAGGTGAGTTTATTTGGACAGGTGGTGATTGTCATTTATATAGCAATCACCTCGAACAAACAGAATTACAACTCAGTCGCGAACCGTTACCCTTACCGACCATGCGTTTAAACCCAAATGTTAAAGATATTTTTGCTTTTAAATATGACGATTTTACGCTAGAAAATTATCAATCCCATGCGGCCATTAAAGCGCCTGTGGCAGTATAAAGCTAGAAAAGTTCCCTCTCCTTTTTAAGCAGAGGGTTAGGGTGAAGTTTTATACTGCACCAACTTCCCCTCCCAACCTCTAATGCTGGTCAGTTAAGCATTTTTTGTTGGTTTCGACTCACCTCGACTGCGCTCAGTGACCACCGCTCAACCAACGAAAAATGTACCCTGAGCGAAGTCGAAGGGTTATTTTTAAGGGACAATTTTCTCTTAACTGACTGGTATTACTTCCAACCTCCCCCTTATCAGGTGGAGGAGTTTTCTGAGAATATATTAACTATGAAACTCTCTTTAATTGTTGCCGTTGCCGAAAATGGCTGTATTGGCATTGATAACAAATTGCCGTGGTATTTACCCGAAGATTTAAAATATTTTCGCCGCTTAACCACAGGTAATATTGTCATCATGGGACGCAAAACCTATGAATCTATTGGGAAACCTCTCCCCAATCGCCATAATATTGTCATTAGTCATAATCCAAATTTTACAGCAGACGGCATAAAAATCGTTTGTAGTATTGATGAAGCTTTAAAAATGGCCAACAGTTTGGCAGAAATTAGTGGCATTAACGAAGCCTTTATTATGGGGGGTGCACAAATTTATCAACAAACATTGGCCTTAGCTGACCGTTTATATTTAACCGAAGTTAAAAAAATTGTAACAGGCGATGCCTTTTTTCCGTCTATTAATAAAGCGCAATGGCAAGAGTTAGGTCGTGAAGCCCATTATTACGAGCCACAAGCCACACATTATGATTTTGTGGTTTATGAGCGTCTGTAACTTGGCTTTGACTCACTTCGGCTGCGCTCAGTAATCACCGCTCAGCCAACAATATACACGCTGAGCGAAATCGAAAGGTAACAGGAGAACCGAATCATGAATACACAAACCGCAATTTTGGGTGGTGGTTGTTTTTGGTGTTTAGAAGCGGTATTTCAACGCGTAAAAGGCGTACAGCATGTTACTTCAGGGTATGCAGGTGGTGCACGAGCTAATCCCAGCTATGAGCAAATTTGTACAGGTGCTACAGGTCATGCCGAAGTGGTCAAAATTGACTTTGATGCTGAAGTAATTAACTTTGACCAACTGTTAACCATCTTTTTTGCCATTCATGACCCAACCACGTTAAACCGTCAAGGTAATGATATTGGCACACAATATCGCTCAGTGATTTTTTGCCAATCTGCCGAACAAAAACAAATCGCCACTGCCTTTATTGAGCAGCTCAACCAGCAAAAAGTCTTTACTCATGCCATTGTCACGCAAATAAGTGATGCTGTGCCGTTTTATGCTGCGGAGGCTTACCATCAAAATTATTTTAATCAGCATCCGCAACAAGGCTATTGTCAATTTGTGGTTGCTCCCAAGGTACTTAAATTTCAACAATACTTCCAACAATATCATGCCTAAAAACTGGCAAACCTGAGGTTCATCGTCTATATCTTCTAAGAGATGCAATCTTGCACAGGAGATGCCCAAATGACGATGGTCACTTTAGAAGTCAGTCGTGTTGATGCCAAAGAAATTCATCAACAAATTGTACAACTGGAATCCATGCAACAGGCGATGCCCGACCGAGACAGCGTTGCTGCAAACACTGTCGCCAGCACCCTAAAACTACTCCATCGTTTAGAAGACGAGTTGCGCCATCAGGCGCGTGTCGACCACCACCACTGAACACTAAAAATAAAAAACCTCGTGTTAGCTAGCTAATACGAGGTCTTGTGTTGTGTTTGCCCTCTCCTAATTTAGGGAAGGGTCAGTGTGATGTTACTGAGCTTTACGCTTCATGGCTTCAAAAAAGTCTTCATTGGTCTTCGTGTCTTTCATTTTATCTAATAAGAATTCAATAGCGGCAATCTCATCCATCGGATGTAAGATTTTGCGTAGAATCCAGACTTTCTTCAATTCATCATCACCCATCAAGCGCTCTTCACGGCGAGTACCCGATTTCTTAATGTTGATAGATGGGAAGACCCGTTTTTCAGCAATACGACGGTCTAAATGAACTTCGTGGTTGCCTGTACCCTTGAACTCTTCAAAAATCACTTCGTCCATCTTAGAGCCAGTATCTACCAAAGCAGTCGCAATGATGGTTAAAGAACCGCCCTCTTCAATCGAACGAGCCGCACCAAAAAAGCGTTTTGGTCGCTCTAAGGCATGGGCATCCACACCGCCTGTTAAAACCTTACCCGATGAGGGTATTACGGTGTTATAGGCACGCGCTAAACGGGTAATGGAGTCTAATAAAATGACAACATCTTTTTTGTGCTCTACTAAACGCTTAGCTTTTTCAATCACCATTTCGGCTACTTGAACGTGACGCGCTGGCGGCTCATCAAAGGTAGAGGCAACGACTTCGCCACGCACTGTACGCATCATTTCGGTGACTTCTTCGGGACGCTCGTCAATCAACAAGACGATTAAATGGACTTCGGGATTATTACGCGTTACCGAATGGGCAATATTTTGCAACAGAATGGTTTTACCTGCTTTAGGCGGCGCCACAATCAATGAACGCTGACCTTTACCCACAGGCGCAACCAAATCAATCACCCGCGCGGTTAAATCTTCGGTCGAACCATTACCTAACTCCAGCACTAAACGCTCGGTCGGAAATAATGGCGTTAAATTTTCAAAGAGAATTTTATTACGGGCGCTTTCGGGTGAATCATAGTTAATATGATTGACTTTGAGCAGCGCAAAATAACGCTCGCCTTCTTTAGGTGGGCGAATTGTACCTGCAATGGTATCGCCTGTTCGCAAATTAAAGCGTCTAATTTGTGAAGGACTGACATAAATATCGTCAGGCCCTGCCAAATAAGAGCCTTCAGATGACCGTAAGAAACCAAAGCCGTCGCTTAAAATTTCTAAAACGCCATCACCATAAATTTCTTCGCCATTCATTGCATGGCGCTTTAAGATGGCAAAAATCACATCTTGTTTACGATTACGAGCCATGCTTTCTAAGTGCATGCTTTCGGCGATTTGTACCAATTCAGCAATCGGTTTCTTTTTGAGTTCGGTCAGGTTCATAAGGATGCTGCAAAAGAGAGAAAGCGAAAATGCTCGCACACCGCTTTTTCTCAACTAATATACAGGGATTCAAACAAGCAACTATCAGTGACTCAAGGCAGGACTACGTGCTTTTTCAGCGAGGGTTAACGGGCAAAACAATGAGGCGCGTTAATTGCGTATTCCTGACGATGAAGCCAGCATGCACAGAAGACGATGCTTAAATCCTGAAAATCTTGGGGGATATCAGTTGCGCTGTAGACAAGGTTTTGTGGTTAGTATTGCCTAGCAAAGCGGGCTGCGTCAGACGAAAGGCGACTAAAGAAGATAGAGTCGCCTTGAGTGCATATTATATATTGGAATCTAAAAAGGCTGTCAATTGAGATTTTGCCAAAGCACCCACTTTTGTTGCTGCAATTTGGCCACCTTTGAATAAACTGAGGGTCGGAATGCCACGAACGCCGAATTTTTGAGCAGTTGCAGGGTTGTCGTCGACATTCACTTTCACAATTTTAACTTTGCCTTCGTATTCGGCTGCCAACTCATCTAAAATCGGGGCAATCATTTTACAAGGGCCACACCATGGTGCCCAGTAGTCAACTAATACTGGCACGTCAGCATTTAATACTTCTGCTTCAAATTGAGCATCAGTCGTATTCACAATCAATGGGCTACTCATGAGGGTTCTCCAAGAGAAAAAAGAAACGATAGCCGCTTGCCTTTTTCATAATGATACAAACAAAGGATAATTTTGTGCGCTCTAACAGACACAGCACAAAAATGGCTACATAGGCCGCAAGATTTTAGCCTAATTCTTAATGTTATGGTGACGAATCTAACATTTGCAAAAAAAAATTAAGATAACTTTGTTATTGTAACGAATTTTGTAGCTGCTTGAACATCTACAGCCCCTAGATAAAACCACACAATTGTTTGTTTTTTAGACAGCACTAAGGGCGCTTATTTTGCCAAACACCCTATTTGCAGGTATAACAGTCATATTAACTGATATATCTGACAGAGCATGGGTTTTACACCTCAAGGATATGGAATGAACCGACATTTAGCCGAAGATAATTTATTAGCCGCCATTGATTTAGGCTCAAACAGTTTTCATCTTGCCATCGCACGTTTAGACCACGGCGAAGTTCGACGCGTGGATAGTTTATCCGAAAAAGTTCAGTTGGGCGCAGGTTTTGATAAAGACAAAAACTTGACTCCCGAAGCCCAAGCTCGTGCCTTAGCCTGTTTAGCCCGTTTTGCGCAACGACTACAGTCAATTCCCCTCAAACGCTTACGTATTGTCGCCACCAATGCCTTACGGCAGGCGAATAATGCCGCTAACCTGATTGAACAAGCCGAACGTATTCTTAAAAAGCGCATTGAAATTGTCGCTGGTCGCGAAGAAGCACGACTGATTTATTTGGGCGTGTCGCACACGCTTGCCGATGAAGGTCGTCGTTTGGTGGTTGATATTGGGGGGGGGTCAACCGAGTTTATTATTGGTGAAAACTTTAATCCCCTCGAAACCGAATCCTTACAAATGGGCTGTGTGGCCTATACACAACGCTTTTTTGCTGATGGCAGTATTAACGCCAAAGCCCTAGAACGGGCAATCATGGCGGCACGGCAAGAAGTGATGGCCATTGCTACCGCCTATCGTCATTTAGGTTGGCAATCGGTTGTTGGCTCAAGTGGTACGATTAAAGCCACGCGCCAAATTATGGTACAACAAGGTTGGGCGAGTCCCGAAGGCTATATTACTAAAGACGGCCTCAAGCAAGTCAAAGAGCGTATTTTACAAGCCAAGCATGTCAGCGAACTGAATTTATTGGGCTTAAAAGAAGACCGTCGAGCGATTTTACCCGCAGGTTTTGCCATTATTCAGGCGGTCTTTGACGAACTTGGCTTAGAGACCATGAATTATTCTGATGGTGCCTTACGTGAGGGGGTGTTGTATGACATGCTGGGTCGCTTTAGTCACGAAGATATTCGTGACCGTAGCGCACAAGCCCTGCTCGCACGTTATCACGTTGATAATGCCCAAGCGCAACGTGTGGCAACGACTGCTGATATGCTTTATCAACAAGTACAGCAGCCACTCAATTTAGACGACGAAGACCAAGATATTTTACGGCGCGCCGCACTACTCCACGAAATTGGTTTAGCTATCTCCCACAGTAGCTACCATAAACACGGCGCTTATTTAGTACAATATTCTGATGTGGCAGGTTTTTCTCAAGCTGACCAAGAAAAACTCGCACTGTTAGTCGGTTGCCACCGCCGTAAAATTCGCGAAGAACAAAAGTTACAGCTGATTAAATCGGGTGGGTTGTCGATGTTTTATGTGTCAGTACTCTTACGTTTAGCGGTACTGTTGCATCATAGCCGCAGTGCTGACCCTTTACCTGTGATTCATTTACATAGCGATGGCTTAGATTTTATTCTGCAATTCCCTGACGATTGGTTAGTCAATCATCCCCTCACCCAAGCGGATTTAGAGGAAGAAATTGACTATTTAAGCGCATGGGGCATTTGTTTAACCGTAAAATAGCCTTGAGGGTAGACACTATGGCAACCTTACCCGCCTCTGTGCTGGCTTGGCAAAATCGTGGCCACTATTGCCAGTTGGCGGGCTTAGATATTTTTTATCGGGATATAGGCCCGCGTCAGTCTGACGCCGTGTTATTGCTGCATGGATTTCCTTCTAGCGCGTACGACTGGCACGCTGTGTTGCCTTTATTGGGCGAAGACAAACGGATTATCGTATTCGACTTTGTGGGTTTTGGTTTGTCCGCAAAACCCAAAGACTATAGCTATTCGCTGTTTGAGCAAGCGGATATCGTTGAAATGTTATTACGCTATTTACAAGTGAAACGTGTCAAACTGTTAGCGCATGATATGGGAACAACGGTAGCATGTGAATTAATTGCTCGCCGCGAACGTAAACTACTGTCTTTTAGTATTCTGTCTTTGTTGTTGATGAATGGCAGTGTTCATATTGAGTTGGCACAACTCACGCCGTCACAACAACTATTACGTTCACCGTTGGCCTCTATGGCAGCACGACTCTCGTCTAAATGGTTATTCAAAGCACAATTACGTCGTATTCTGGCCAAACCCGTCCCAGAGACCGAATTAAATGCCATGTGGTCTTTATTAAGTTATAAACAAGGACATCATCGTTTAAGTCAGACCGTCAGTTATATTGACGAGCGTTATCGTTTTGCTCATCGCTGGCTACCCCCACTGACACGGCTAGAGATACCCGTACTGATTTTATGGGGGCAACAAGACCCTGTCGCCGTCGCAGCGATTGCCAAAAAACTGGCAACGCAAATTCCGACGGCTAAACTGCAATGGTTGCCACGACTCGGTCATTATCCCCAATTAGAAGACCCAGTTGCCGTTGCCGATGTGATGAATTTGTTTTTAGCCTAGGCAAGGGCGCCACAACCCTTAAACTTTGGCAAATTTCTCCAACAACATACTTTGTGCTTGATGTGAGAGCTCCTCCGCTTGGGGCACTTGCTGCCATGTACCATCCGACTGCAACTCCCACGCCGACTGATTATCGGCCAAGTAATTCAGTAGGCCGTCTTTATAGATGCGTTTTTTGAGAATGGGGTCATCAATAGGGAAACAGGCTTCAACACGAGAAAATAAGTTTCTATCCATCCAGTCAGCACTGGCACAATAAACTTTTAAGTCACCGTCATTAGAAAAGCAAAAAACGCGGGTATGTTCTAAAAAACGCCCGACAATGGAGCGCACACGAATATTTTCTGACAAACCCGCAACTTGTGGCCGCAAACAACAAATTGAACGAATAATTAAGTCTATTTTTACGCCAGCCATAGATGCACGATACAAGGCTTGCATCAGTTGCTTTTCGGTTAAGGCATTCACTTTGATGATGATATGTGCTGCTTTACCTGCTTGTACATGACGAATTTCTTGCTCAATCGCGGCAATGAGTTGTGTGTGCAACGTAAATGGGGCATGCAACAATTTTTTTAACTTTGCCGCCTTACCCATGCCTGTGAGTTCTTGAAAAATCTTATGTACATCTTCGCATAAATCGGCGTTGGCACTCATTAAACCGTAGTCGGTATAAATGCGAGCAGTCACCGCGTGATAATTCCCTGTCCCTAAATGCACATAACGATGTAGTTTATCTTGCTCACGACGTACGACTAAAATCATTTTGGCATGTGTTTTATAACCCACAATCCCATAGACCACGATAGCGCCTGCTTCCTGCAATTTATTGGCCACTTCGATATTGGACTCTTCATCAAAACGGGCGCGTAACTCAATAATCGCCGTGACTTCTTTGCCATTACGCGCTGCTTCAGACAAAATATTAACAATTTCAGAATCTGCACCCGTACGGTACAACGTTTGTTTAATCGCTAACACTTGTGGGTCACGTGCGGCTTCGCGCAAAAAATTAATCACAGGCGTAAATGACTCAAATGGATGATGTAATAAAACATCTTGTTTTTTGAGTGCCTCAAACACACTTTCTGTTTTTTGCAAAATGGACGGCATGGTGGGCGTAAACGGAGGATATCGCAATTTTGGGCGATTAAAGTTAGATAACAAACGCGCTAGGTTGACAGGGCCATTCACCTTATATAAAGACTCTTCTCTTAAGCCAAACTTACGCAATAAATAATCAATAATATCTCGCGGGCAATTATCTGCCACTTCCAAACGTACCGCTTTCCCATAACGTCGTAATAATAAGCCGCCCTTTAAGGCAATCGCCAAGTCATCTACGTCTTCATCAACGGTCAAATCGGCATTACGGGTGACACGGAATTGATAACAACCTGTCGCCACCATACCTGGAAATAACTCACTGACATGCTCATGGATAATCGCAGATAACAACACATGCTGGTCGCCACCATCTGTTAACTCATCAGGCAATCTGACCACACGCGGCAAAGAACGGGGTGCTGGCACCACAGCCAAAGAAATCTGACGACCAAACGCATCTTTTCCTTCTAAAGAAACAATAAAGTTTAGACTTTTATTGACTAAACGAGGAAATGGATGCGCAGGGTCTAAACTGATGGGGGTAAGTACAGGTAAGACTTGCTCGCGAAAATATTGTTTTACCCATAGACGGTGCGCTTCTGTGAGTTCATCACGTTTTAGAAAACGAATATTTTCAGCCGCTAAGGCAGGAAATAAGTCTTCATTCAAAATACGGTATTGTTTTTCAACCGCACGATGACAAATATCAGCAATCCGTTTTAAGACTTCGGACACCAACATGCCATCGGAAGTGGTAATTGCCGAATCAAACGAGAGTTGCTGTAATAAACCCGCGACTCTAATTTCAAAAAACTCATCGAGATTACGACTAAAAATAAGTAAAAAATTTAATCTTTCTAATAAGGGATGTAAGGGATTAACGGCTTGTTCCAACACACGTAAATGAAAATCTAAAATGCTTAATTCTCTATTCAAATAATAATCGGGATTATTTAAATCTAAAGGCGTGTTTAATTCGGTCATTTTCACTCTCGGACAAGATACGATGATTAGCGCCTGTGATTAACGCAGTAGAAACAAATACATTTTAAGGCATGGGCTTGAATATTAAATATTTTTTTTATGACACTTAGATGACAGTCACTTGGGCTAACATATGATTGATTTAGGGGTACTCAGCATAATACATACGACGTTGAATAATACGTGCTTTACGTAGTAATTTACGGTCATAACGGTTTTTATCGTAATAACGGGGATTGGGCACCATAGCAGCCAATTTAGCCGACTCTGCTACCGTTAAGGATTTAGCACTTTTTTTATAATAATGTCTTGCGGCTGCCTCTGCCCCAAAAACGCCGTTTCCCCACTCAATCACATTGAGATAAATCTCAAAAATCCTTTTTTTGGTCATCAGTTGCTCCATCATGATGGTGATTCCTGCTTCTTCCAACTTACGCCACGGCGTTTTTTTACCTGATAAAAACAAGTTTTTAGCTAATTGTTGCGAGATAGTCGAACCGCCTGCCACAATTTTACCTTTTTTAAGATTTTTCTCCCAAGCAGCTTGCATGCCTTCCCAATCAAAACCCTCGTGGTCAAGGAATTTCGCATCTTCAGAGGTAATGAGTGCCCGCTTTAAGTGAGGTGAAATCTGCTGATAGGGTACCCAACGGTGTTTTAATTCAGCATCAGGATTTTTACTTTGTAAAACCTCTAACTGTGTTTCCATAAAAGCACTGGTTTCAGGATTGTGGTCAATCCACCACCAAACATGGGCTAATAACCACAGTTGATAACCAATAAAAATGGCTAATAAAATCCCCAAACCACGGAATACGATGGTGCGTAAAGGCAGGCTCAACTACCGTCTCCTCAATGGCTCTAAAGGCTTAATGTAAGGTTGCACTCACTGTCGTTGAATTAAGGTCTGTTCCCATAATCATGACATCAGTCCCGACCATCGTCCCTGCATGTTTGGAGCGTTGATAATACATCTCCTCTGCTTGCTGGTCTTGTTTGCTATCTTTTTCGAGTTTATCTGCCGATACCGCGCTCAAATCTTGGTCAACTTTTTGCTCGTTATCATTACTAAAGGTCAACTTAAAACCGTCCTCAATCACTGCTTGCGCCATAATCGGTTGCTCTAAAGGTTTTAAGGGAAAACTTTGTTGTGTGGTGCGGTTATAACGTAACTGCTCGGTATAAATGGGGTGTAAGAATTTTTTTGCCGACTCAATGGCCGCCTCTAAATCTTCAGGGCCATTCACAATTAAGGGCGGGCTATAGACTTCTTCTAAGGCACTTAATTCTGGCGACTTAATAGGCATAACACTGACCGCACCGCCTGTCGCCACCGTTGTTTCGGGCAACTCAATCTTAACGGCTAAGGATTGGGCAAAACGCTTTTCTAATTCGAGTTGCTTTTTATAGGCATACATCGCCGCTAAAAATTCATTATAGTTACTGTAGTTTTCGAGCTTGGGCTTGGTTAATTTGGCTTCTGCCAAACTGGGCTGTGCAGCAAGCAGCATGAGGCATAACATAAAATGATGCAAAAAACGGTAGCGCATGATACCCCGTCCTGTTGATGTTGTTATTTGTTCTACAGGGTATTGTATATCGACTGTCAGCTATCTGGCAAAATACGAGTCCCTCTACAGATAGCTCGTTACAAAAAAATGTCCACTTAGCTCATAAATGGCCGTTTTGATTGACTTCTTTGATATTGGGATACTGCATTTTTTGATATTTGGCATCGCTAATCACTTTACGCAAACCACGCAAGGAGTTGTAAGGATGCTCTTGAATCAATAAATTGACTATACTTGTTGGAATACGGCCACCTGGATGTGCATGCCCCGTCATGGTGACTTCAACCATCCCATTAGCCAAAGGCTTAAAAAGCCAATAACCTTGTACAACGGGCATTCTTAAACAACACGATTTAACAGGATAGTTCGCTGCATTTGGCGATTCGTTGCTGTCAATACGCACACGGCCTGTTTTCGCATCTTGACTGATACGCACATCGACTAAGGCTTCACGGTCTTTGAATGGCCACGGAAAATCTGTCACGACACGAATAGTAAAATTTTGCTCATTATCATTACGTGCTAAGACGTCGATGGAATCGGTACGGTATAACCAGCGGCTCGCATTTTCGGTATCGGTAATTAACCCTACCAAACCAGATAAACTACTTTTAACTGTCGTGACCGCCTTAAAGCCATACAGGGACGATTTGGGTACTTCATAAGTCCAAATCTTAATACCTTGTTTATCGGTGACAAGATTCAAGTCGGTGGGAATTTCATCTGCCCAAGCTAAATTGACTAAACAAAACAGCGAACAGAATAGTTGGGCAAACCAGCGCATAGGATATGTATCACTCTTATTAAAAATTTAGCTCTAAGGGCTTTTTTATCGCCGCTAAAACTATCAAGACTTACACCGCAATAGGGTTGTGATTATGTAATTTTACCGTGATTTGCCGACAAGGTCTTGAAGATTAACACGCCAATCGACGCAAAAAACGCAAAAATTGCACCAAATAGATGAGATTCTGTTAACACATGCCCGTCAATGAGACGTGCGGTCAGGCTATCGCCCATGCCCATATTTTCAACAAAGAGTTTGATAGACACTAATACTAACAGTACACCTGCAAATTGACGCTCAGGTGTTAGCAATAAACGCATCGCACCTGCAACATACAGACTATGTAATACCGCCGATAATCCCACATAATAAGTCACCGTTGGCAAACAGTAATACATCATCAGGCTAACAGCAATGGCGCTACTAAATAACCATGCCAACCACTCATACCACCTGTAAACACGGTCAAATAATAGCAAGACCAGTATCAAGCCTAATGTATTCAAACCTAAATGTATCGTGTTTAGATGGACAAAATGCCCCGTCAGCAATAAATAATAATGCCCCGCCTCTATTAATGGCCGTTGATATGCCCAAGCCCAACCCATGACAGATTGGCATACCCCTAACATCAGCGTTAATACAGTCAGCAATATCAGACTTTGACGATTCATAGCACCTCAAAAACAAAAGCCGATACGAATATCGGCTTTTGTCAGGAGTCACAGTACTCGATTATTTAGCATAAAAGAGTAATGGGACATAAGCGACTAATATCAACGAAGGTACCATGACAATCAACGGCAGAATCCAACGTTCATAACGCCAGTAGAAGGATAAATGACGCACTTCACCGTCGGCTTCATCCATCACTTTTTCACCCACCACTTGACGAGTCAAGAGTTGGTTCAAGGCCACAGGCGGCGATAAGTAGCCTAACTCGAAGGCGGTTAACACAATCATCCAGAAGTGGACAGGGTCAATACCATTTTTATAGGCAATCGGGGCTATCGTGGCAGAGACCAAAATAACAGCACCGAAGGGGTCCATAATCATACCAATAAAGACCAGCAACACTAATAAAATAGACACAGCAACCCAAACACTACCAAAGGTTTCTGGCACAGCATCCATCATGCCAGAGCGTTCAATCACACCACCGACGCTGACCGACAAGGCCATCAACATAATCAAGGCACCAATGTGACCAATGGTGTCATTCGTAGCAATACGAACGCCCTCTTCAAAACCCACGCGGCGTTCTTGAATCTCTGGTGAGACTTGTGCAGCAGGTTCACGACGTACTTTATCAAACCAAACAATGGCCAACATAATAAAGGGCAAAATCATGGGCGCGGTAAATTCGTCTAACTTAGTATCTAAGACAAAACGATAAGCTAAGACGACCAATAAGGTAATCACCACATACGCCGAGACAGGCACTAAGGCACGCATGGACTCAGGTAACGCTGCAGAGGGCTTGGCAAACTTAAAGCTGTTTTTAGAAATCAACAACGAGGCAATTAAGAACATGGTCGAGGTTAATAAGAACACCTTAAAGCCCCAACCGTAAAGTAAGGACGTTGTCACTTCTTTGTTAAGTGCAGCAATGACCACAATCAACAAACAGGGACTTAAAACCACACCCAACGAGCCCGACATGGCCGTAGCCGCTAAGGCATATTGGCGACGTGCACCTGAAGCAAATACTTCTTTATAAATTACCGCACCTGCTGCGATAACAAAGATACCCGAAGCACCTGTATAGGCAGTGGGGACGGCTGCTGCTAATAAGATAATGTAAGTCAAAACTTCAGGAGAGAATTTCCATGGACGTACAATATCCAAGAACAAGTCAACAACACGTGTTTGTTTGAGCAACATACCCACCCAAATATAGAGTGCCAAGTTCAAGAATACCCCCGACAACTCCATCATTTGGCCTAAATAAATCGCCAAACCTGCATGGTGGCCACCCATCAAGAAACTTAAACCTGAGTTAATGGCCATAAAGGCATATAAGGGAATGGACAATAATGCCATGCCAATACTGCCACCTTCGGGCGCATCTGCGGGGGGTTTCACCAATTGTTTAATGCTGATGAGGGTCAGCGTTGCAAATAAACCACACCACAAATAGTTGATGATGGGATGCTCAATAGGAATACCCGAGCTGATTTGTAACTTCCAATAAGAAATACTAGAAGCTAACAACAATAAATTAGCCACAATCATGGCAATGGAATACACCTTAAAGTCTGTTTTGGTCACGGGTGGACGTAAGGCAATGTGGTGTAAACCTAAGGTTGTGGTGGTGGCGGCAATCGCTACCATCAGAATTAAGATAACCGCACGATTCTCTGTACCAAAGTGGAACAAACCAAAAAACGCGGTTTCAAAGGTACGATACGCTTTTAAGGATGGCGTGACATTTTTGCTTAAATTGACATAAGCCTGATGCTTTTCTTGACACAAGTCGCGCGCTGTTATCAACGATTGACGAGTTGCTTCTGGGTCTACAGGCTCAGAGGCAAACAACGAGTCAATGTCGCTCGCAGGTTGTGAGCTGGCTGCCAAACTTTTTTGTACTTCGGCTTCAATATCGGGGTTGGGGTCACAGTCTGGTTTAACAGGGTCTGCACGCAACATAAAATATTGAACGCCAGTAGAAGGGTCACCAAATATTTTTTCACCCATACGCAGTAATTGGCCGTGTATCATTTCACCCGTGCCAATCACCAAAGTCAGTATGAGCAAACAGAAAATTGGCAAGCTCGC
Source organism: Agitococcus lubricus (assembly GCF_003051055.1). GTDB lineage: Bacteria > Pseudomonadota > Gammaproteobacteria > Pseudomonadales > Moraxellaceae > Agitococcus > Agitococcus lubricus. The sequence goes on from NZ_QAON01000001.1 coordinate 84,741, forward strand.
CAACCACTCATGGGGAGAGCGGTTTAAGAACTGTTTGTTTTGATTCATAGTTTATGTTTTCCTGCTTCCTAAGAATACATACTAGGTTGAATTTTCAAGCATAACCCCCATATCACTACGGCGAGCCTGTGCTTTACCCGATAATTGCTGAATGTGTTTACACGCTTGTCACAGCACATCACTCAGCCTTTGTTATTGGTATATGCTCCTCAAAAGACACAAAAAGGGTACTAACCGTACTGTCAGCACACAGTACAGTGTTCACCTTATGCATGTCTCGTTTTTCGCTTAATCAGCGCACATACCACAGAGTCATTTAACTCCCTATTGCTGATTGCTAATATCCCTATTTACACAGCTTGTGTTGTCCTAATGTTGTCGTCTTGATTTTTTTCCGTATCATCCATTTTATTGAATGAGTACCCCTAAACCATCAATTAAGGGTGAAAACTCTGCCATTATACAGTGTAACTTTATGTAATGAGAGACCTATTCTTCTCGTTTACCTTCAGCTTTTTACTATTTTTCATGGGTCGTTTTATTAAATTGTGAATGGTATCACAATTATTTTACTCTAAATTTTCCGAACACTCGGCATTTTGCGGCTCAATTTGGCAACGTACTTTCTTTAATAGCGCCATCATCCGTCGGTCGTAAGTGCCGTTATTCATCAAGTCTATACGTGCGGTACGCATCATCGCGATATACCGTGGACGGTCTTCATCGGGAATGTGAAACCAAAACTTAGGATTCACATCTTTTTCGTAACGATTGACCATCGCTAACACGCGGTCAAATTGACTAGCAAAATATTCTCGTGATTTTTGACCAAAACCTTCTGGAAAGCGGTCTTTTCTTAACACTAACTGCAAAGAAACTTGGGCTAATAAAAAGTCGGGAATCCCCCCGCGTGTTCCTAAGCCACGATATAACTCTAAAGGACGGTATGCGGTTGCGGGCGCAACAATAATATCGACGACCCCATTATTAAATTTTTGACCAAAATTTGTGACATCTGACGGCACGGTTTGCGCGCCAATACGTTGCACTAATTGGGCTTGTGATTTGTCATAGTCAAAAATTGCAATTTTTTTACCTGCCAATTTGCCTACTTCATCAATGCTACGGTCATTGACAAAAAAATAGGCTGCCCCCAATGGCACCACCCCACCAATTTCATACGCACCTTGGTTCATCAAATGCGCAGCTTTAGGTGAGCTAATCGTATTGATTGCCAGTCTTAAATGCTGATAACTGGGCATTGAGCCAATCGACTCTAAGCTACCCGTAAACGCATTAAAGGGTCGCGCGCGTAGGCCTGTAATCACGGCTCCGTCACACTGCCCTACTCTAAAGTCTTCAGTGGCAATTTTTTCATCACTATAAGCAATCAGCTTAAACTCCACACCTAAGTGTGCAGCATTGATTCTATAGTCTTTCATCAAGGCATAATTGTCGCCGTTAGCACCCATTAAGTCCCATACACATAAGGTACGTTGTATAGGCGTATCAGCTTTACAGACCGACACCACACTCCCTATAGTGACACCACAAATAAGAGCGGCTAATTTGTGCAACATAAAGATATTGGCTCACGTACTCGGGGTTAAACACAACAGGGTATTTGCCTTTACAGGCTAATACCCTTATTTTTTATGACACTGTTGTTATAACAAATCGTCAATAGAGACACCAGTGCTTTCGGCAGACGGTTTATCATCCCAGAACTTGGTAAAACCATCATCGGGCGTACGTGTACCTGTTTTTTCTGTCCAATAACGGTCAGAAATGGTTTGTACCATCATACCACCCAAAGCATCTAACAAACGGTATTGCGGATTAACCGCCATATTGGCAGAAGCACCATAGGTTTTTAAGGCATCACGCAATAAAGGCTCATCACCTTTGGCTTGTGCTGCCAGTGCATAAATGGCATGTGCTAAACGTACACCTTTACGCTCACCAACGCGGGTAGAGTCTTTCATGACCATAAATGGGTCAGGTTTACCTTCGCTGGCACCTGGTAATAATGACCATACGGCAGCACGTGTTGCCATAGGTACACCCCAGTATTCTGCATTGTCTAAACAAGCCATACCCCGTTCGACAATCGCTGCGATATCTTTAGGCACACCCACGACGCCTTGTGCTGCGATGTCATTGACAATCGCTTGCATACCTGACGCCAAACCCACCAAATACACTAACTTGTCAAAATCTTCGCTCATTTTTGGACAAGAAGCACCGAGTTTGAAATTAAATTCTTTTTCAAAACGCTCGACAAAACGGTTATAGGCTTCTTGTTGACGACGGGCGGCTAAAGCTGCCCAACGCTTCTGATTGATACGGGCATCTTGTGCTTCTTCAATCATATTGGCGCGTGAAGCACGCAAGTAACGTAACTCATTTTCTAAAGCACGGTCTTCAGCACATAAGCCCGCTGACACATACATAAAAACGGCCAATTTTGCAGGGTCGGCGCCCATACCCTGAGTTGCCAAAATCAGCGGCGTCAAGGATTCACCTGACGCACACGCCATCGGCGCATCATTGAGCTGTAAAATTGGCGGAACAATATAACTTTCACTAAAAGACAGCGCGATATGAGCGCCACCTTTTACAACCTGCGAACACCCTGATAATAATGTTTGTACTCCAATCACGGAGCAAATCACCCCTAAACGTAGGCAGTGTGCGAATTTCATGCCCTATCTCCTGGACTTGTTGTTTTTTAAAATTGTGCTTGTGCACGTCACAATAACATTAAGACCTTGGTTCGACAAAAATCACCTTTTTTAGCCCATGACACAAGTGACATGTGTAATGCTTGCGCGTCATTTTTGTCAGACATTATCTAAACTGATATGTACTCACTATGTTTAAGCAGCAATTTGAGTGTATCAGTATGTATTACCATATAACGATGGTAGTTATTTTTTCAGCAAAGTTATTGCTGATGAATGACATCCTTGTCAAGCATTTCTTGTCTTTGGCTAAGACATGACTATTATCTGTGTCTTTCTCAGCCATAAGTACCTGTATTAACCTTCGATAGCAACATCTTTCATCGATAATTTAATACGGCCACGTTGGTCTACATCCATCACGCGGACTTTCACCGTTTGACCTTCTTTCAAGTAGTCGCTCACATTTTCAACACGTTGTGTCGTGATTTGAGAAATATGAACTAAACCATCTGTACCAGGGAAAATGGTCACAAAGGCGCCAAAGTCTACAACTTTAGAAACCACGCCGTCATAAATTGCACCCACTTCTACTTCGGCAGTAATGGCTTGTACTTTGGCTAATGCGGCTTGAGTTGCACCTTTGGTCTCGCCATAAATACGGACAAAACCATTATCCTCGATATCAATCGTCGCTTTAGTTTCTTCACAAATAGCACGAATAGTCGCTCCGCCTTTACCAATCACATCACGAATTTTTTCGGGATTGATTTGTATTGTCGTATACGTTGGTGCGTGAATACTGACTTCTGGGCGCGCATTGGCAATCACTTGATTCATGGCTGCCAAAATATGCAAACGGCCTGCACGCGCTTGATTTAAGGCGACTTCCATAATTTCTTCAGTAATACCTTCGATTTTGATATCCATTTGTAAAGCGGTAATACCGTTAGCACTGCCTGCCACCTTAAAGTCCATATCTCCTAAGTGGTCTTCGTCACCTAAAATGTCTGAGAGTACCGCAAAACGTTCGTCTTCTTTGACTAGCCCCATCGCAATACCTGCGACAGGCGCTTTTAAGGGTACACCTGCATCCATTAAGGCTAAAGAAGCACCACAGACCGAAGCCATCGAAGATGAACCGTTAGATTCGGTAATGTCAGATACGACACGGATGGCATAAGGGAATTTTTCGGGGCTGGGTAACATGGGTTGTACACCACGACGGGCTAAACGACCATGACCAATTTCACGACGCTTAGGCCCTGACTCACGGCCTGTTTCACCGACAGAATATGCAGGGAAGTTGTAGTGCAACATGAAGTTTTCGGTCACAGAACCTTCTAAACCGTCAATAATCATTGCATCACGTGTGCCACCTAAGGTCGCTGTCACTAAGGCTTGTGTTTCGCCACGGGTAAACAATGCCGAACCGTGTACACGTCCCAAAACGCCTACTTGTACATCTAAAGCACGTACGGTGTCTAAACGACGGCCATCAATACGCGGTTTACCACTTAAGATGTTATCGCGTACTGTGCGGTATTTTAAGTCTTCAAACGCTGTTAAGACATCATCCGCAACAAATTGTGGATTTTCTTCGGCAGCAAATTGCGCCAAGGCTTGCTGTTTAATTTCATCTAAACGGCTATAACGACTTTGCTTTTCAACAATGGTATAGGCTTCCGAAATACTGGCGGCAAAAGCGTCTTTTAAGGCAGTTTTTAATTCGACATTAACAGCGGGGGCTTGCCATGCTAAAGGCGCGGCATTGACTTCGGCTGCAAAGGCTTTAATGGCATGAATAGCGACTTGCATTTCTTCGTGACCATACAACACAGCACCCAACATTTGGTCTTCGCTGAGCTCTTTAGCTTCTGACTCTACCATTAAGACGGCTTTATCTGTGCCTGCAACCACGAGGTCTAGGTCAGAATTCGCTAATTCTTTATAGGTAGGGTTTAATAAATACTCACCATTAATATACGCCACGCGTGCTGCGCCAACGGGCCCTTTGAAAGGAATACCCGCCATCGACAAGGCAGCCGATGTCCCTAACATAGCGGCAATATCGGGGTCACTCTCTTTATCTGTAGAAACGACAGTCACGGTAACTTGTACTTCGTTATAAAAACCTTCAGGGAATAACGGACGAATTGGACGGTCAATTAAACGTGAGGTTAAGGTCTCTTTTTCCGTGGCACGGCCTTCACGCTTAAAATAACCACCGGGAATACGACCCGCAGCATAGGTTTTTTCTTGATAATTGACCGTTAAAGGAAAGAAATCTTGACCTGCTTTGGCTTCTTTAGCAGCAACAACAGCTACTAATACGGTCACACCACCCATCGTAATCAAGACGGTATTGGCTTGACGCGCCACACGTCCAGTTTCTAATACAACGTGGTCACGGCCAAATTGAAACTCTTTTTTTACAACATTAAACATGCGAAACAAACTCCAAATTTATTCTAACAAAACAGTAACCCTGTCTGAGGTCTTGACCTCATTAAACCAGCACACACTCTGTTTGATGAGCTAAGTTGAACTTATGATTGTGATTATCCTTAGCAAGAGCGGTATCAGTTACTGGCCATAAAAGCACCCTAGACCTGTGTTGTGAACCTTGAATAGAGGAATTCCACACCGTTAATACGATATTTATGCCAAGCATTCAAACACTCTGCATCTTCGGCTACGCCTTTATGTAAGTTTTTATGTAGGGCTAAACTACATGTGGATAAACAGAAAAATACTAAAAACTTTCTATGCTATGTCATAACAACACGGGTTGACGCTCAGATTCATGGGCATAACACCCTGTAATCTCAGTATTGACTATCGTTACTCATAGGACGGATGACACGCTATAGTATTGACTATAAGGCATCATGTCTGATGATTAACCGACGGAGGCCACTAAGAGTTGAGCTAAATAAACCCAAGTCTTAGTAGCCTAAAATATCGTTAACTGGTGAAGCGATATGACTAGCTAAATCCTTTTTAGTGGATTAAACACATGCTTGTTAGGCACGATTTAATTTTTTCTTGTCACCCTATTTTTTACGCTAAATTGCGTAACTAGCAATAAAATTGACATCCTTTTCTAAACAAAACAAAGGGGGAGCCAAAGGCTCCCCCTTTTCGGTCATTAACGACGTAGACCTAAGGCTTGGATCAATGCAACATAACGTGCATGGTCTTTGCGATTTAAGTAGTCTAACAAGCTACGACGTTGGTTAACCATACGAATCAAACCACGACGAGAATGATGGTCGTGTTTGTGCGCTTTGAAGTGTGTTTGTAAATCGTCGATTTGTGCAGACAATAAAGCAACTTGAACTTCTGGTGAACCAGTATCTGCTTCGCCACGAGCAAATTTAGCCATAATGGCTTGTTTTTGGGCAACAGTTAATGCCATGTTTATCTCCAAGTGAGATGCGTTCAAAAGACACGATTAGCCGTGCATCTCTACAGCTAACGCGTTGGTTTATTTTATCGTGTACCCGACTAATACGCTATGTTTTCTTCTTATCCAAACACAGACAAAACGGCGATTTACAATCACAGTTACAAAAAATAGGCGTATTTTGAAGGGCTAATAGGGTTTGTTGACCTTTTGATTGTGGTTGCGAAAGAAGCGATTTTTGAGAGGATACGCGGCGTGAATCGCGTGATTGGGTGATTCCAAATCAGCGATGAACAACAAAGTAGCCTCAAAAAATTGTTCTTTTCCTTTGGGTTGCGTTAAAAGCCGCCTCACACGCAAAACGTCAACAGTCCCTAATCCTCATGCTATGCTTTATGCAGCATCAGTGATGATTACGTCTCTCTAAACTTTAACAAGCGTTTAGGCGCTAATAAGCCATCATCGTTTTGATAGCCCAAGCCTAAAAAGCGTTGTTGATGGTCAAAAATCAACACATCTTCATGACCCAAACCATTCACACGGACAGGTTGGCCGTGTAATAAATAATAGGTACTATTTTCGCTTAATGTGATTTTGGGTTTATCCGCCATGGCTGCCCATGCTGGCAACAACAACTGGTCTAAGGCGGCTAAACCTTGCTCAGACACACTGACCACATAGTCTAAACTGAGTTGTGGATTGAGTTGAAACGCGCCACTTGCCAAACGCCGTAAATCGGCAACGTGTGCACCACAACCAATCACTTCCCCAATATCTTCAACCAGATTACGAATGTACGTACCTTTGCTACAGGCGACCTCAAGCTCCCAATATAAAGGCTCTGCTTTTAACAAGGTTAAACGATAAATTTGAATAGTACGCGGTTCACGCGCAACTTCAATGCCTTTACGGGCGAGTTCGTATAGCGGCTTGCCATCTTTTTTGAGTGCCGAATACATGGAGGGGATTTGTTCTATTGTGCCACGAAAACGCGATAAGACCTGCTCAATCTCAGCCAAACTCAGTTGAGGCACTTGGCTCTCTTCGATAATGTCGCCTTCCGCATCGGCTGTTGTGGTCTTTTGTCCCAAACGCATACGGGTACGATAAACTTTATCTGCATCTAATAAGTGCTGCGAGTATTTCGTCGCTTCGCCCAAACAGATAGGGAGTAAGCCCGTTGCTAACGGGTCTAAACTGCCTGTATGCCCCGCTTTTTCGGCATTAAATAGATGTTTGATGCGCTGCAAAGCATGATTAGAGGTCATACCTTGTGGTTTATCTAACAATAAAATACCGTCTATAGGACGGCGGATGCGTTTTACTTGTGTCATATAACAAACAGATTGGTTTAGAAACGGGGGTATGCAGGTACTGAGATGACCATCACTGGCATGGCATGTAGCTGTTAAAAACGGCTACATGCCTCGTCACATAGCTACTCACTCGTTTGGGAATGATTGGCGTCATCATCTAGGGTTTGGCTATCACTGGCGCGCGCTTGATGAATCAGTGCCGCCATACGATTACCATTCATGACCACTTCATCATAGTGAAAGCGCAAACGGGGAATCATTCTGACTTGTAGACTTTTACCTAAAGCACCACGCAAAAAGCCTGCTGCATTATTTAAGACCGCCAAACTAGGGGCATAATCCACATTCAGCTCTTGACCTAACACCGTGACATAGACATCGGCATAACCCATATCCTTACTCACTTTCACACCAGAAACAGTCACCATCCCTAAACGGGGGTCTTTTAATTGACGGATTAACCCAGCGACTTCGCGTTGGATTTGATCCGCTAAACGTTGCATACGTTGACTCACATCGCCCTCACTACTGACGATTAAGCAAATAACTGTTTGCAGACTTATACCACTGTCACCTATTGACCGACTCAACCATCGTTTTTAACGATTTTTAGCGGACAAAACACCTCAAAGTGGGTGAAGAGCTAAAATCCTATTCAAGTTATGCTATTGATTTATATAAACATCTATCATAAAAAAGGCTTTAGCCAAACAAAACAGGACTCTAATGAGTCCTGTTTGCTGATAGATGAGACTAACCCACCGAATTACAAGGTACGCTGAATATGCTGTACTTCGTAAATTTCAATTTTATCGCCAACACGGATGTCATTATAGCCTTTCACCGCCATACCACACTCCATACCGTGACGAACTTCTTGCATATCATCCTTAAAGCGACGCAAGGATTCTAATTCACCTTGGAAGACAACGACTTCATCACGTAAAACGCGGATTGGCTTATTACGGTATACCGTCCCTTCCAACACCATACAACCCGCCGCTGCACCGAAACGCGATGAGTGGAATACTTCACGTACTTGTGCCACACCCACAATCGTTTCTCGTCGTTCTGGGGTTAACAAGCCAGACATAGCGGCTTTTACATCATCAATCATTTCATAAATGATGCTGTAGTAACGTAAGTCTACTTCATCTTGTTGACACATCATTTTAGCTGCACCGTCGGCACGGACGTTAAAACCTAAAATGAACGCGCCCGTAGATTCTGCTAAAGCAACATCCGATTCGGTAATCGCACCCACACCCGCACTGACAATCCGTACTTTGACATCGTCCGTAGACAAGCCATTAAGGGCTTGACTGATGGCTTCTAACGAACCACGTACGTCGGTTTTTAAGACAATATTAACCGTTGCGGCTTCTTGTTTGCCCATGTTGGCAAATAAGTTTTCTAACTTCATGCCTTGCTGACGAGCCAAGCGATTTTGACGCTCTTTATTGGCTCGGAATTCGGCGACTTCACGTGCTTTACGCTCATCACCCACGACAATAAATTCATCGCCCGCATTGGGTGCTTCGGGCAAGCCCAAAATTTCTACAGGAATGGATGGGCCTGCCGATTTGGTGGGTAAGCCACGTTCATCGGTCATAGCACGTACACGACCATAGTATTGACCTGCCAACACTAAGTCACCTGTATTTAACGTCCCTTTTTGCACTAACAGACTTGCAACGGCACCACGTCCCTTGTCTACACGAGCTTCAATTACCACACCTTGAGCCGCACCAGTTTCTACTGCGGTTAACTCTAACAGTTCGGATTGAATCAGAATCGCTTCTAATAATTCGTCAACACCCTGACCTGTATGTGCTGAGACTTTAACAATTTGTGTATCACCGCCCCATTCTTCAGGAACCACTTGCTTGACGGTTAATTCGTTTAATACACGGTCTGGATCCGCAGACGGTTTATCCATTTTGTTGATGGCCACAATTAAAGGCACACCTGCTGCACGTGCATGGTCAATCGCTTCTGCCGTTTGTGGCATCACACCATCGTCTGCAGCAACAACCAAAATGACAATGTCTGTTGCCTTCGCACCACGAGCACGCATCGAGGTGAATGCGGCGTGACCTGGCGTATCTAAGAACGTAATCACGCCACGCGGTGTCGTCACATGGTATGCACCAATATGCTGAGTAATACCGCCTGCTTCACCTGCTGCCACTTTAGCGCGACGAATATAATCCAACAAGGAGGTTTTACCGTGGTCAACGTGACCCATAATCGTTACGACTGGCGGACGAGTGCTGGCTTCACCATCATGTTGCTCTGAATCATCCTTCAAGGAATCTTCAACTGCCGTTTCACTGACATATTTGGGTGTATGTCCCATTTCTTCAACGACTAAAGCAGCAGTTGCTTGGTCAATGGCTTGATTTTGCGTGACAACCTCGCCCATTTTCATCAAGACTTTAATGACTTCTTTCGCTTTTACCGCCATTTTCTGAGCTAAATCAGCAACGACAATCGTGTCACCAATTGCCACTTCATACGTTTGCTTTTCAACAGGCTTTTCAAAACCGTGTTGCTTAGACAAGGCTGAGCTGAGTGTTTTGTTATTTGGACGGAAGGCTTGCTCTTCTTCACGCTTTTTACCGACTTTAGATTTGCCACCACGACCAGTCGTATTACCACCACGGCGAATTTCACGGTCTTCACGCGCAAAAGAGTCTTCATAAGCACGACCAACCAATCCTCTTGCCAACGGCACGTCTTCTGAAGAAGATTCGTCTGAGCCACGTTCAGCCAATTCCGCCGCAATACGACGCGCTTGCTCTAGGGTGCGCTGGCGGGCTTTTTCTTCGGCTGCTTTACGCGTGGCCTCTTCTTGTTTACGACGGGCTTCTTCTGCCGCTTTTGCTTTTGCTTGTTCGGCTTCGCGCTTCGCTTTTTCTTCGGCGGACTCTTCTTTTTTATCTGCTTTCAAGAGAGTGCTTGGTTTTGGCACAACTAATTTTTTATCTTTAGTAGCTGCTGTTTGAGCCGCATCTTTGGCCGCTTTAGGCTCTGCGTCTTTACGTGCCACTTCTTCAGCCGCTTGACGCGCTGCTTCTTCAGCCGCTTGACGGGCAGCCTCTGCTTCTTTACGTGCCGCTTCTTCAGCCGCTTGACGCGCTGCTTCTGCTGCTGCTTTTTGCGCTTCTTCTTCAGATTTACGCGCCGCCTCTTCAGCAGCCTTGCGAGTAGCCATGTCTTGCGCTAAATCATTTTCTGAAGGCTTAACAAAGGTACGGGTTTTTCGTACTTCAACGTTGACTGTTTTAGCCTTACCACCTGACACAGGCGTTTTAATTTGACTTACAGTTTTACGTTTTAAGGTAATTTGTTGGTTATCAGTCACCACTTCACCATGACTACGTTTTAAGTAGGCTACAAGTTGCTGCTTTTCAGCATCCGAGACTAAGTCATCAGCACCACGCGCCGCTAAACCTGCTTCTTTCATTTGAATCAACAAGGTATCTACTGAGCGTTCAACGATTTGCGCTAATTGTTTGACAGTTATTTCAGCCATCTGGCATGTCACTCCAAAATTATTTGGTAAATGCGGACTTAGGCAAAATCGCCGATTGACTAACTGACGGGTCATGATATCGACAGTTAGCACTGGCAGCAGTCACGGGTGCATAAGTCCTAAACTTAAACTTATTGGAACCAAGGTTCACGAGCTTTCATAATTAATTGCGCGGCTTTTTCTGCCCCAACACCATCAATATCGGCAATGTCGTCAATGGCTTGTTCGGCAAGGTCTTCCATCGTAATCACGCCGCGCGCAGCCAACGCATAGGCTAATTGACGAGTCATTCCTTCCATCGCTAATAAATCATCAGCGGGTTCAGCTTTTTCTTGCGACACTAAGGCTTGCGTCAACAGTGCATCTTTTGCACGCTGACGCAAGTTGTTAACGAGTTCATCATCAAAATCCACAATCGCTAACATTTCTTCAATCGGCACATAAGCTACTTCTTCGAGTGTGGTAAAACCTTCACTGACTAAAATCGTAGCAATTTCTTCATCTATGCCTAAATCACGCACAAAGGCATCAACATATTGTTGAGATTCAGAGGCTTGTTTAGCATTGGCTTCGTCAATGGTCATCACATTCAAACGCCAGCCTGTTAACTCCGAAGCTAACCGCACATTTTGCCCTGCGCGACCAATCGCTTGCGCTAACTGGTCGGCATCAACAGCCACATCCATGGCACGCACGTCTTCATCTAAAATGATGGAAACCACTTCTGCGGGTTGTAAGGCATTGATAACAAACTGCACAGGATTATCATCCCACAACACGATGTCTACACGCTCACCACCCAACTCAGCCGTGACCGCTTGCACACGCGTACCGCGCATACCTACACACGCGCCGACAGGGTCAATGCGATGGTCATTGGTTTTGACAGCAATTTTGGCACGCACGCCAGGGTCACGCGCTGCACCTTTAATCTCAATAATCTCTTCGCCAATTTCTGGCACTTCCTTTTGGAATAAAGATATCAACATTTCAGGACAAGTTCGTGACAATAATAACTGTGCACCACGACCTTCAGCATTAACGGTATATAAAATGCTATTCACACGCTCTTTTACACGGAAGTTTTCTTTGGGCATCATTTGTTCACGTGCCAAATAGCCTTCTGCATTATTACCTAAATCAATAATCAAACCATCACGGGTGATTTTTTTCACCTCGCCCGACACCAATTCACCAATACGTTGGCGGTAGGCATCGACCACTAAGGCGCGTTCAGCCTCTCGCACTTTTTGAACGATGACCTGTTTGGCTGTTTGTGCCGCGATACGACCAAACTCAATAGAAGGAATTTGAGTTTCTACGATATCAGCCAATGCTAAACGATAGCCTTCTGCCTTTTTTAAGTGCTTTAATTCAATCACTTCACCGTGACGAATAACATTTTTGACTTCGCCTGAAATGAATTGTGAGACTGACTCACTGTAAATATCTGCACCTTCAACATCACTAATGGCTAATTGTTGCGCCGGCATTTCATGGTCTTGGTCAGCCACGACTGTCCAACGACGAAAAGTATCATAATCGCCCGATTTACGATTAATACTGACTCGAGCGTCCATTTCATCTATGTTGTATTTCTTTTTAGTTGCCGCCACTAAAGCCTGTTCTAAGGCCTGAAAAATCGCTTCGCGTGCAATACCTTTTTCATTACTGACGGATTCGACAACCAATAAAATCTCTTTACTCATGCTACTGCCCTAATAATATTAAATCTTTTTAGACACTAGGCACTAAATTGGCTTTGTCAATTTGTGCAAAAGGAATTCGAATAACTTGCCCTTCAAAGCCCAACTCAATGGTGTTATCAATCACTGCCTGAATTAAACCCTTGTATCGACGGCGAGCATTAATAGGCGCGACCAATCGTAGAGAAACTTCGCTACCCACAAAACGCTGATAATGCGCTAGATGAAATAATGGCCTATCCCAACCCGGTGAAGACACCTCTAATAAATATTCACCCGCAATCGGGTCTTCCACATCTAACACGCCACTGACTTGATGACTCACCACAGAACAACCGTCTACCGTGACACCTTCAGGATTATCGATATAAATACGCAATACGGAGCGTTTTCCTTGTGGGAAAAACTCTAAGCCCCATAATTCATAACCACATGCCTCTACCGCAGGCATAAGCAGTGTAGTTAGTGTTTGAACTTTTTGCGAAACCGCCATGCACAAACCTCAAAAACGAAAAATGGGCATACACGCCCATTTTATTATTAGGACTTACGCGGTTCTCGACAAGCCAGTGCAAGCCCAGAGACTCCACGACTAGCATATTGCCTATCTCTGTTATAGCAATCACACTAATCATCGAGCGCAGTATAAGTCTCTTTGCTGTCGTTACTTAGCTTGGCTTCGTTTTAACAAGCCGCACGTCTAGAAACGTAAGTCCACTCTAGTTAATCAAAATTTAACCAGCATTCAGGTGCAAAAAAGCCCACATAAAAGTGGGCTTTTAAGACCTCTAAATATGGTAGCGGGGGCTGGATTTGAACCAACGACCTTCGGGTTATGAGCCCGACGAGCTACCAGACTGCTCCACCCCGCAACAACGAGTGCATAACTATAGTTATTTCACTCTAACAAGTCAAACACTTTTTGACTTATTGTTTCTGCCTGCCTACTTATTCACCTATATTCTGTGAACAAAGAGTTATTAGGACTTTATTCGTGGTTGCATTGTTGAGATGCACCGTGACCCTGTTGCTCCAGTTGTGTAGGCTTTTGCCATACACCAAACATGGTGCGGAAGGGGGGACTCGAACCCCCAAGGCTCTCGCCACTACCACCTCAAGATAGCGTGTCTACCAATTCCACCACTACCGCGTGACAGGGTGCACTACTTTACTGGATTTGGCGTAGGATTGCTAGTCTCCGTTGACGAAGAAGTCGGCAAATCGCTATTAGCAGGCGTATTTGATGCGGGTGCAGCGGCTGGTGGCGCAGCAGGCAAGTCTGTGTTAGTGACGGGGGCTTTTTGTGTGGGAGCCGCTGGCATTAAAATGGGTGCAGTGACTTGTTGTTTAGCATAAATCGCTAACACGATACTAGTCACAAAAAATATTAAGGCCAGTACAGCGGTTGCCTTAGTTAAAAAACTGGCTGAACCTGCACTACCAAATACCGTTTGAGCGCCACCCGCGCCAAAAGAAGCCCCTGCATCTGCACCTTTCCCTTGCTGCAATAAAATCAATACTGTCATTACACTCGCAATCAGGACGTGCACAACCAAAACAAAAGTTTCCATGCGTTTAACCTACAACTGACGTTTTTGCCGCGTGGCAAATAGCTAAAAAGTCTTTGGCGACAAGTGATGCGCCACCTACCAACGCCCCATCAATATCAGGCATGGCAAATAAAGAGGCGGCATTATCTGCTTTTACACTGCCGCCGTAAAGGATGTATAAGTTTTCAGCGATATTTTTATCGTATTTTGCGACTAATTCGCGTAAAAACTGATGGACAGCTTGTGCATCTGCGGGGGTTGCGGTTTTACCTGTGCCAATCGCCCACACAGGCTCATACGCAACTACGGCTTGCGCGAGGGCGTAAATACCGCATTGGTCAATAATAGCGGTCAGTTGCCGTTCAACCACCGTTTGTACTAAGCCTGCTTCCCGTTCGGCCAAACTTTCACCCACGCAAATAATCGGTGTTAGTCCAAACTCGTGTAAACGCTGACATTTTTGTGCCACTAAGGCATCCGTTTCACCATAATACTGGCGACGTTCAGAATGACCAATAATGGCATAACTGACGCCTGCATCCGCCAACATTTTGGCCGAAACTTCGCCCGTATATGCACCTTGTTGTGCTTCGGCCGCCACATTTTGTGCTGCAACCTTGAGCGTAGTCCCCACTAATTGCTGACGAACACTGGCTATGTACAGGCTAGGTGGGGCTATAATCAGTGGTATTTGAATACCGTTAATGGCTTGTAGTAATGACGTATTGACGGCAAAAGAACCATTCATTTTCCAGTTTGCAGCAATCAGAATGCGACGCGACATATCGACAACCTATGTTGTTTAATCATAAAAATCCGATGAACCGTGACAGAGCTATCCAACGTACTACCTGAGAAGGCTGTTTTTTGTGGGATATCTGTTTATACCCTCATTTTAAGCTAATGCTTCACGGACTTGGTCGGCAAGGTCCTGACAAATACGCGAAATCTGTTGTTGATGTTCGCCTTCGACCATGACGCGAATGACAGGCTCTGTCCCAGAAGCCCGTAATAAGACACGACCTCTTGCGCCTAATTCTTGTTCTGCTTGCTCAACAGCCGTCACTATCGCACTGTGTTGCATGGGGTCTGCTTTTTGTCCCACTTTGACATTAATCAATTGCTGAGGGAACTTAGTCATACCTTGACGTAATTCATGTAAAGTTTGACCACTTTGCACAACCGCCGTCAACACTTGTAAAGCGGCAATAATCGCATCGCCTGTGGTGGTTTTATCCAAACAAACAATATGACCTGATGATTCTCCGCCTAATGACCAGCCCCGTTTGGCTAACTCCGCCATGACATAACGGTCACCCACTTTAGCACGAACAAAATCTAAACCCATGTCGCGCAGAGCGACTTCCATGCCCATATTACTCATTAATGTGCCAACGACCCCCTCCAATGCGTGATTGTCCTGCTGACGGGCACGTGCAATCATGACAATAATTTCGTCACCATCGACAATAGAGCCTGTATGGTCAACCATGATAATACGGTCACCATCACCATCAAAGGCAACGCCCAAGTCAGCCTTGTTAATCAACACCGCCGCTTGTAAGGCTTGAGGATGTGTGGAACCACAATCTGCATTAATATTCATGCCATCGGGTTCGCAAGCCACTTTTATCACTTCTGCGCCTAATTCACGAAAAACAGCAGGCCCCACTTGATAAGTGGCACCGTGCGCGCAGTCTACGACGACCTTCAAACCTTTCAAACTCAGATGATAGGGAAAAGTCGCTTTACAAAATTCAATATACCGACCACGTGCATCTTCTTGGCGTAATACTTTTCCGAGTGCGTCGGGCTTATCGATGGTCATGTCTTTGTCAAGCCACTCTTCTATTTGTAGCTCAATATCATCGGGTAATTTTTTGCCGTCTGCACCAAAAAATTTAATGCCATTATCATAATAAGGATTATGTGAGGCCGAAATGACAATGCCTGCACTGGCATGAAAAGCCCGTGTTAAATGCGCAACTGCGGGAGTTGGCATAGGCCCTAATAAACGAACGTCTACGCCCGCAGCCGTTAAACCCGATTGTAAGGCGGACTCCAATAAATAACCTGATAAACGAGTATCTTTACCAATCACCACCGAAGAACGGCCACTTGCGGCTAATACTTTGCCCGCCGCCCAACCCAACTTTAGGGCAAAATCAGGCAAAATGGGAAACTGTCCCACTAAACCACGGATACCATCCGTACCAAAATACTTACGTGACATTATTATTTCCTCAATCCCGTGTCTGGGAACATTCTGAATGCTGTCTTAGCTATTTAAGAGTGCATGTGCTACCGCAACCGCCTCTTTGGTCGCTTTTACATCGTGAGTACGCACAATATGCGCACCATTTAACACGGCAATTGCTGCCGCACTTAAACCTGCATAAAGACGTTGGTCTACAGGTGCTCCCTGCAAAATCGCTCCCAACATACTTTTACGCGACATGCCAACCAATAAAGGCAAGTCAAAGACCTTAAAGTCTGACAAATGTGCTAATAACTGTAGATTATGGTTTAAGGTTTTACCAAAACCAAAGCCCACATCTAATAATAAACGTTGCCGAGCAATACCTTGTGCCATACACGCCTCAATACGCTGTTCGAAAAAGGCACTAATTTCGTCAATAACGTCCTCATAGCGAGGCTGTTGTTGCATGGTGGTAGGTTGTCCTTGCATATGCATTAAGCAAATGGGTAATTGTGTTTGTGCTGCCGCTTGTAATGCTCCCTCACGTTGTAAGGCTCTGACATCATTCAACAAACCTACCCCTCGGCTAGCGGCGGCTAACATGACTGCTGGGCTACTGGTATCAATTGAAATAATGGTATCAAACCGTTGTTTAACGGCTTCAATGACGGGTAACAGACGGTCTAACTCTTGTTGTTCAGTGACGGGGGTGGCATTAGGACGCGTAGATTCTGCACCAATATCCAAGATGGCTGCACCTTCTGCCACCAATAATTCTGCATGATTTAAGGCTGCATCTAGCTGTAAAAAACGACCACCATCAGAAAAAGAATCGGGCGTGATATTTAACACGCCCATGATGACGGGTGACGATAAGTCGAGGACTTTATCGCCACAAGTTAAGTGTAAGTCCATTATGCAGTTGGTGTATCTTTAGGTTTATCTAAATCAACAGCACTGGCAGCGATGACAGGTGTGCTATGTGGCGCACGAGGCGGCTTACCCGCCATGATATCGTCAATTTGACCTGCATCTATGGTTTCGTATTGCATTAAAGCATCTGCCATGGCATCCAGAAGATGACGATTAGTCTCCAAAATTTGACGTGCTGTGGTATAACAACGGTCAATCACAGCTCGGATTTCGTTATCAATATCCATCGCTGTTTGTGCCGATACATTCTTACGCTGCGTGACACTACGGCCTAAAAATACTTCGCCTTCTTCTTCGTCATACAACATAGGACCCATTTTGGCAGATAAGCCCCATTTAGTGACCATATTGCGTGCTAACTCTGTCGCACGCTGAATATCATTAGATGCACCTGTGGTCACACCATCAAAACCCAAGGTCATTTCTTCGGCAATACGGCCACCAAATAAGGAACAGATTTTGCCTTCGATGCCACGTTTTGACCAAGAATAACGGTCTTCTTCGGGTAAGAACATGGTGACGCCTAAGGCACGTCCACGAGGAATAATAGAGACTTTATATACAGGGTCATGCTCTGGCAATAAACGGCCAACAATCGCATGGCCTGCTTCATGATAGGCCGTGTTGCGTTTTTCATCTTCAGACATCACCATGGATTTGCGTTCTGCACCCATCATGATTTTGTCTTTCGCCAATTCAAACTCTTGCATATCGACAGCTTTTTTATTGGCACGTGCTGCGAACAAGGCTGCTTCATTGACTAAGTTTGCTAGGTCAGCACCCGAAAAGCCTGGTGTACCACGTGCAATCAACTCCGCATTGACATTTTCGCCTAACGGCACTTTGCGCATGTGAACTTTCAGAATTTGCTCACGACCACGAATATCGGGTAAACCAACGACAATTTGACGGTCAAAACGGCCAGGTCTTAATAATGCGGCATCTAATACGTCTGGGCGGTTAGTAGCGGCAATAATAATGATACCTTCGTTACCTTCAAAACCATCCATTTCGACTAATAACTGGTTAAGTGTTTGCTCACGTTCATCATGGCCACCGCCTAAACCTGCCCCACGTTGGCGACCGACAGCATCAATTTCATCAATAAAAATAATACAGGGTGCTTGTTTTTTAGCTTGTTCAAACATGTCTCGCACGCGAGATGCCCCCACCCCCACAAACATTTCGACAAAATCAGAGCCTGAAATCGTAAAGAAAGGGACTTTTGCTTCGCCTGCAATGGCTTTAGCAAGTAAGGTTTTACCGGTACCAGGAGGGCCTACCATCAAGGCACCGCGTGGAATTTTACCGCCTAAACGTTGAAATTTTGCAGGGTCACGGAGGAACTCGACAATTTCTTGTACATCTTCTTTGGCTTCATCACAACCTGCAACATCCGCAAACGTCGTTTTAATTTGGTCTTCTGATAGCATACGCGCACGGGACTTACCAAAGGTCATGGGGCCGCCACGACCACCCCCACCGCCCCCTTGCATTTGGCGCATAAAAAACATAAACAACAAAATAATTAAGACAACAGGGAAGCTGGCGACCAATAATTGCATCCAAACACTTTGTTGCTCTGGTGCTGCACCTTCAATGACGACTTTTTTAGCCAATAAGTCATCGATGAGTTTAGGGTCTGGAATGGGTGGACGAACGGTTTCAAACTTTTCACCATTCATTCGCTCGCCACTGATGGTCAGGCCATCAATGCGCACACGTTTGACTTCGCCGCTAGTGACTGAGGTAACAAACTCAGAATATGTGAGATTTTTTGCAGGCACTTGTTGGTTAAAGTTGCTAAATACAAATACCAACACGCCAACAATCGCTAACCACAAGAGGAGGTTTTTCATCATATCGTTCAAGGGTCACAATCCTACGTTTATTACCGATCAAAACTTAGACCGTTAGTTGACTACTAAACTGGCTTTAGTCATTTTTGCGCTTAGAGAGCCGCATGATGACACTGGCTAAAGCTAGCACTGCTGCTGCACAGAAAATCCCTTCAAGTTTACGCTTTTTAAGCAGAAGAAGTATTTAACAAGTGTTAATAAAACACGTTTTATCGCGCTTTAAATCCCGTTGCCAACAAATACACCTCTCGGGAACGTGCACGCGAGGCTTCGGGCTTACGGCTTTTAAGACTGGTAAAGGATTGCATCATCGCTTTACGGTACTCTTCATAACCTTCACCCTGAAACACTTTCACCAAAAACTGGCCATTGGGCTTAAGCACTCGCACTGCAAAGTCTAATGCCAATTCGCATAAGTACATTGCCCGAGGCTGGTCAGAGCCATTACCACCTATATTGGGCGCCATATCCGAAATTACAAGGTCTACTGGCCGACCATCTAAGGCCGTCAGCAAGTCGTTGAATACCGACTCTTCCCGAAAATCGCCCTGAATAAAGTGTACATCGGGTAATGCGTCCATTTCTAAGATGTCAGACGCTATCACGCGCCCTTTGTCACCAACAAGCGTTGCAACTATTTGCGACCAACTACCAGGTGCAGAGCCTAAATCAACAACGGTCATGCCTTGCTTAAAAATTTTATCTTTTTGTTGTATTTCTAAAAGTTTATAAGCTGCACGCGAACGATAGCCATCTTTTTGGGCACGTTTCACATAGGGATCCTCTAGATGCTCACGCATCCAATCTTTACTACTACGACTTAACTTTTGATTATGGATCCGAACACTCACAATGCGCTAAACCTAAAATTGCGTTAAAATGGGCAGAGCTTAGTTATGACTCTCAAGAATTTCTTTAGAACGCCCCTTGTCGATGTATTGCCCTCACTGTCTTTGACAGCTATCAGGGCGCCTCACCGTACACAAGCCAAGTGTTCTGCTATTGAGCCATATAAAAGATTTCTGATTGAAAGTCGAAGTATACAACTGTTAATCACGGTTATATATGACTAAATAAGCGATAGCCACCTTTTAGCTTGCTTTGTCGCAAGCTGATTTATCCTTGTATCAAATTTTTGGGCTTCTGTCTCATGTCCTTATCTATTGCTGAAAAAAAACGCTTCCGTCAAATTGGCCATCAATTAAATCCTGTTGTCTTATTAGGCAGCCAAGGACTGACTGAGCAGGTGTTGGCAGAAATCAACCGCGCCCTCGAAGACCACGAGTTAATCAAAGTCCGTTTAGGTGGCGAAGACCGTGAATTACGCCGTGCTATGATTGAAGAAATTGTGCAAATCACTAACAGTCAAGCCGTACAAATTATTGGTAAACTGGTGTTGTTATATCGGGCTGCCAAAAAACCTAACCCTAAGTTATCCAATATTTTACGGGCAAACGCCTCGTAATGTAGGCTGTTTAGATGGCATGGGTTTTGGCAGCACATGATACCATTATTCTGTATTAGGCTAACAAGACTGTAGACGGTCTCTACGGTCTAGTGATTCATCTTTGAGGTTTATGTATGCGTCTTATTGCATTGACAAGTATGGTATTACTGATGACTGCTTGCAGCCAAAATCCTACCACGTCCACCCCGAGCAATATCACATTGCCAAACCATACCTTAATGAAAGAAGGTGGTTTGTATCAAACGTCTGGCTATGGTATTGCACAAGATGAGAGTGAAAAAGCAGCCACCTTTAATGCCAATCAAAGCTGTGCGCTATTCCAAAAAATGCCTGTGGTGAGCAAAATGGATACTAAGTATCAAGGTACTGTCAATGAAGATTTGAATAAAACGGTGAGTATGGTCAGTGCCTTACTTAAATCCACGATGGGTAAAGATTACGGCAAAACCGCGACCGATAAAGACTACAAAACCACGCTTGAGTTTAGATGTCAATAAGCGTGGCACTAGGCTGGCTGTCCCATATCGGGCTGTGCCAGCCATGCCTCTAGCATTAACACGGCTGCGGTGGAATCTAAGGACGGTAATTTGCCCTTACGACGCTGGCCAATATCACTCAAAAGTTCTCTGGCCATACGGCTTGTGAGACGCTCATCTACCATCAACACAGGCTTTTGCAAACGTCCATGTAAACGACGTGCAAATTTGCGTGCTAACTGTGACAGTTCCGACTCGCTATCATCCATATTTAACGGCAAGCCGACTAATAACAAATCGGGCTGCCACTCATTCACCAGTCGCGCCAATAATGACCAATCGGGTATCCCATCGCGCGCCGCTAAGGCGGCTAAAGGAGCGGCACTTGCGGTAATACGCTGACCTGTTGCCACACCAATTCTTTTGAGACCAAAATCAAAACCTAATACCGTCTGTACGCTATCAAGCATGGCCAACCTGACTACTGAGTAAACGTAAATCGACGCCAATTTTGCGTGCTGCGGCTTGCCAACGCGCTTCGTAGGGCAGTTCAAATAACAAACTTTCGTCAGCCGCACACATCAACCACGCATTTTCTGCCATTTCACGCTCTAATTGTCCCGCAGACCAGCCTGCATAACCCAGAACCACCAAAAAATCTTTAGGGCCTTTACCTTGCGAAATCGCATCTAAAATATCGCGCGAACTGGTGACATATAGATTGCCTTCTACGGTGAGACTGGAATTCCAAGCCCCTTTTTCTTTATGCAACACAAAACCCGCTTCGGTACTGACAGGCCCACCAAATAACACGGGCATGTCGGGGTCTGCCAACGGTTTTAATAAGGGCAATCGGACTTCTTCGAGCAGTTGCATTAGTGATAACTCTAACGGTTTGTTAATGACTAAACCGACTGCGCCTTCTTCGTCATGTTTGACAATATAAGTCACCGTTTCAGCAAAACGCGTGTCTGCCATCTCGGGCATCGCAATCAGACAATGATGTGTAAAGTTGGTATTAGTTAATGTCATAATCAATATATGTTGAGGTTATTAGGATGTGTTGCCACTTTGCTCGCACTGCGTTTACTGTAAACAATAATCGCTTGTACAATCACTATCACAATGCACATTGCTTTTGTAGTCCCAAGGTTCGGCATTTTTCTGTCTACACACACATCGACTGTTGACTAACCTTATTCAAGTTGTTTAGCCTCTGCGTAGTGACAGGGTTTAGGTGTGAATATGCTGCCCCTAGAGACTGTCTGAGACATTTCATTCCATCCTATCATAATTCACTCCATAACGATGAGAACAAACCATGACGAGTCTTGCTACCGTAATTACAGGCGCATCGAGTGGTATTGGTGAAGCCTTAGCTCACTTGTTTGCCCCAGAACAACAACCGCTCGTATTAGTCGCGCGTCGCAAAGAAAAACTAGATGAGTTAGCCAAAACTTTAAATAACAAACATGGCGTTAAGGTACATGTGATTGCGTTAGATTTAGAACAAGTTGGCGCTGCCGCAGAACTGATGAATGCCATTGCCAATCTAAATTTATCCGTTGACACGCTTGTCAATAACGCAGGTTTTGGCGTGAGTGCCCCTTTTGCAAAAGCGGATGGTGCAAAACTGTCAGGCATGATGCAACTGAACATGGTGACTCTCACCGAACTCACTCATTTAGCCTTACCTGCCATGTTGGAACGCAAACATGGTCGTATTATGAATATTGCCTCGGTGGTCGCCTTTCAGCCGTGTCCGTATTTTGCCGTATATGCCGCGTCTAAAGCCTATGTGTTGTCTTTTACCGAAGCCTTAGCTGCAGAAATCAGTGACCGTGGCATTTTGGTGACGGCGGTTTGTCCTGGTTCGACCAACACAGAGTTTCATAGCGTTGCTAATAGCAAAGGCAGTTTTGCTGATAAAATCGCCGAAAGTCCCGTGATGGTTGCCGAAGAAGCGTATAAAGCCTTAAATAATGGCAAGACAGTGATAGTGACAGGACTGATGAACAAGCCTGTACCCGTCATTAGTCGTATTGTACCGCGCAAAACAATGACATGGGCAGTGGCTAAAATGTTGGGCAAATAAAATGGCACTATCTGACCCCGTGTTAATTATCTAACACGGAGTCAGATAGTGTTTATTTGGCTTTACTGACTAAATAGTCTACCGCGTTTTTGATTTCTTTGTCTGAGCAATTGGTACAAGTGCCTTTAGCGGGCATCATACGAATCCCTTTTAAGGCATGTTCGTATAACTTAGGCATCCCTTGTGCAATGCGAGGCTTCCATGCGGCTTTATCACCCAATTTAGGTGCATTCATTAAACCTGCTGCATGGCAAGTCGCACAAACTGCTTTGTAAACGGCTTCGCCCGAACGGTCAGCAGCAATACTGGGACTGGCCATCAACATACTAAGGACGATAAAAGCAAATTGCTTTTTCATAGTCTTTCTCCAGAGAGTTGCAAATTTTTGACGATAATAACGGGCTTAGCGCTTGAATGCTATGTGACAAAACGTCACGTTTGTTAGCCACGCTTTTGCGATATTTTTTGCTCAATCACCTGCATCAGCTTATCTGCAATCCCGACATTAAACCGTTTATCAATTTCACGAATACAGGTTGGGCTAGTGACATTGATTTCGGTAATATAATCGCCAATCACATCTAAGCCGACAAAAATTAAGCCTCGTCGTTTCAACTCAGCACTCACTTGATTCACTAGCCAATAGTCGCGTGGACTCAGTAATTGCGGTACACCACTTCCACCTGCGGCTAAATTGCCACGTGTCTCACCTTGTTGCGGGACACGTGCCAAACAAAACGGAATGGGTACGCCATCAATCACCAAAATACGTTTATCGCCTTTGACAATCTCGGGAATATAACGCTGCGCCATGACCATTAAACTGCCTTGTTCGGTTAAGGTTTCTAAGGTTGCGCCAATATTGAGTCCACCGTGTTGTAATCTAAAAATACCAGCTCCACCCATGCCATCTAAGGGCTTAACAATCACATCGTTGTGTTCCACAATAAACTGCTTTAATAAGCCCATTTGACTACTGACTAAGGTCGGCACCATACAATGAGCAAATTGCGTAGCAAAGAGCTTTTCATTGCAGTCGCGTAAGGATTGGGGTTTATTAACCACTAATACCCCCTCTTGCTCGGCACGCTCCAAAATATAGGTGGTATAAATAAAGCGCATATCAAAAGGTGGGTCTTTACGCATTAAAATGACATTCATATCAGACAATGCCATACATACAGTCTGTCCCCACTCAAACCAGCGGCTTGTATTTTCAAATACCGTCAAGGGTTTGAGATGGCCAAATGCTCGACCATCGCGAATAAAAACATCCTGTTGCTCAGCATAATACAATTCAAAGCCGCGTTTGGCGGCTGCCCACAACATGGCAATACTGGAATCTTTATGAATATTGATGTGACGAATATCATCCATCACAATAAGAAGTTTTAAGGGCATTACAAACCCTCCGACCATTCATCGACACTGCGCGCACCGTATTTCGCTCTATAGGCCTTCATACTTTCGACTAATTCGTCGTGGCCGCCACGCTCACGCAAATATTCGACAATATGGTCGAGTTTGATGATAGAAATGACAGGAATATGATGTTGTTGCACAATTTCTTGAATCGCAGATAACTCGCCTTGTGCACCGCGCTCTTGTCGGTCTAAAGCGACAATAATACCTGCCGCTGTTGCCCCTTGTGCTTCTAAAATGGCGAGTACTTCACGGATGGCTGTGCCTGCGGTAATCACATCATCAATAATTAAAACCCGTTTACCGTGCAAGGACGCGCCCACTAAGTTACCGCCCTCCCCATGGTCTTTGGCTTCTTTACGATTAAAACACCACGGTTTATTCACATGAAACTGGTCATGTAATTGTACTGCTGTCGCACTGGCAATCGGAATACCTTTGTAGGCAGGGCCAAAGATGACATCAAAGTCAATACCCGATTGTTGAATAGTTTCGGCATAGCACTTGCCTAAGGCCGATAAAGCCAAACCATCCTGAAACAAACCTGCATTAAAAAAATATGGACTTTTACGCCCCGACTTTAAGGTAAACAAACCAAAACGTAGGACATCACGGTGCATGGCTAATTGAATAAAGGCGCGTTGATATTCTTGCATAATAATCACTATTTATTACGTTAAAGATAAGGCTATGATACCGATGTTAATGGAGTCGATATAGTCATGCGTGTAATTTCTGTCAATGTGAATGGTTTACGCTCGGCAACGAGCAAAGGTTTTTTTGATTGGCTGGCAAGCAGCGATGCCGATGTGGTGTGTTTACAAGAAATTCGTATCCAAGCCCATCAACTCAGTTTTGACCATCAACCCGAAGGTTGGCATGTGTCATTTTTTCCTGCACAAAAAGCAGGTTATGCAGGTACAGCCATTTATTCCAAACAAAAACCTGACCGTATCCATGAAGGCCTAGGTTTTGAATTATGTGATACAGAAGGCCGTTTTTTGGCCGCTGATTTTGGTCGTTTACGCATTGCTTCGTTATATTTGCCATCAGGGTCTAGCTCAGAGGCCGCACAGGCGAAAAAAGATGCGTTCTTAACGGCACTGTTACCCTTGCTACGCACTTGGCGCGCCGATAATCAGTCCATCATTCTTTGTGGGGACTGGAATATCGCCCATAAAGAGATTGACCTTAAAAATTGGCGGGGCAACTTAAAAAACTCAGGATTTTTACCCCATGAACGGGCATGGTTAGATACACTGTTTAATGAACTGGGCTATGTTGACGCCTATCGTCAACACTCGCCAGAGAGTACGGCGGAGTGTTATACGTGGTGGTCTAATCGTGGTCGTGCGTGGGAAAATAATGTTGGCTGGCGTATTGATTATCAAATTATTAGCCCAGATTTGGCCGCTACAATTCGTCACGCTTCGGTGTATAAAAACCAACGCTTTTCCGACCATGCCCCACTGATTATTGATTATGTGGTGTGATAGCCTCTGTACTATCCTCAATATATAGGTATATTTAAGTCTAACTCTAATAAACTCAAAAGAAGGACAGGTCTATGTTAAAATCACTCTTAAGCCTCGCTGTGCTCAGTGCCTTACTGACAGGTTGCGCTAGCTCTTCGCAACCGAGCTTTGGTGCTAAATTAGCTGAACGCAGTGTCGAAGCCGACAAATTGGCTAAACAATGGCAACAAGGCGATGATGCAGTCAAAAAAGGAGAAAAACTGATTAAAAAAGGGCAATCTTTAGTCCAAGAAGGTCAACAAGACCAAAAGAAAGGTCAGAGTTTGATTGAGGAAGGGCAAAAATTAGTAGAAAATGGCAAACAACAAATGGCAGATTCTGAGACTGGTTATCAGAAAATGCGTGCCAATCCCATTCCAACAAGCCCTAGTACACCATGACTCAAAAGTTAATCCTTGACGCCGCCACCATCAAACGCTGGCGGCAAGATATTGTTTTTAGTGAAGAAGTTTTAGGAAACACCTATCAATTTCATTCAACATGGGGCATTTTTTCGCCCGAAAGTGTTGATGAAGGCTCTCGACTATTGCTAGAGCATGTCGAATTCAAGACAAACGATGATTGTTTAGATGTCGGTTGTGGCTATGGCGTGTTAGGTATGGTTTGTGCAAAAAAAGCACCCCAAGGGACGAGTGTCTTAGTCGATAAAGATTTTGTTGCTGTAGATTACGCGCGTAAAAACTGTGCGGGCAATCAACTGCATAACACAGAAGTCTTGTTAAGCAATGGTTTTAGTGCCATTGGCAATCGTCAGTTTGATATTATTTTGTCGAATCTTCCCGCCAAAGTCAGCAAAGAGCAGCATTATTTATATTTATATGATGCTTTACAACACCTAAAGGTGGGTGGTCGTTTTTATGTGGTCACTATCAATGGTTTACGTGAGTTTATTGCCAGAACCTTTAAGGAAGTATTTGGTAATTATCATAAACTCAAACAAGGCAAAACTTACACCGTAGCGATGGCCGAAAAACTGGAATAAGCTAGATAGAAGGCTATGCCGTTGTCGGCATAGCCCGTCCTATTTACTTAACCATCAACCATAAAAACAGCCTGCATCTCACCCATATTAATGCCAGACATGAGCATTTGCTCAAAGTCTTCTTGCGGCATAGGCTTGGCAAATAAATAGCCCTGCATGGTATTACAGCCACGACGCAACAAAAAGTCGGCTTGCTCAGTAGTTTCTACACCCTCTGCCACCACGCTTAATTTTAGATTTTGCGCTAAACCAATAATGGCCGCTGTAATGGCTGCATCATTAGGGTCACTGATAATATCTTTTACAAAGGAGCGGTCTATTTTTAACTCATCTAGCGGGAAACGTTTGAGATAATTGAGCGAAGAATACCCTGTACCAAAATCATCTACCGACAAATACACCCCCATGTCTTTTAAGGCTTGTAAGGTTTGAATGGTCTCATCGACGTCATTCATCAAAATGCCTTCCGTCAATTCAATGACTAAGAAATTGGGTTGTAACTTTAGGTCTTCTAAGGTACGACGAATATCCGGCAATAAATCGTGGTGACGGAAATTAGCTGCCGACAAGTTAATGGCTAGGGGCACGATTGGCATGCCACGGCTTTGCCATTCACGGTTGATTTCACAAGCACGCTTTAAGACCCATGCTCCTAGCTCGACAATAAAACCCGACTCTTCGGCAACAGGAATGAAGGTCACAGGTGACACCATCCCTCGATGTGGATGCTTCCAACGTAACAGGACTTCTGCGCCAACAATATCACCCGACAACGGATTGATTTTAGGCTGAAAGTATAATTCTAATTGGTCTTGTTCAATGGCTTTGCGTAAGTCGTTTTCTAGGGCAAATTTATTGAGCACCGTTTCATTCATGGTATGGTCAAAGAAATGGTAGCTATTTCGCCCTTTGTCTTTGACCGCATACATCGCTAAATCCGCATTTTTGAGTAGGCTTTCGACGTCATAACCATCTTGTGGACCTAAGGCAATACCAATACTGGCCGAGATAATCAATTCTTGCGTGCCAATCTGAATCGGCTGTGCCATAGCCTCTAAAATACGACGAGCCACTTGTGCGGCATCTTCTGGCTGCGCAATATCGGTCAGAACGACGGTAAACTCGTCGCCGCCTAAACGCGCTACCTGCTCATTTTTAGTGGGATTCGCTTGATGCAGTGCCGCAATATCGCTACTGCGAATGCAGGTATTGATACGATTGCCGACAATTTGCAATACCATATCGCCCACATCGTGACCTAAGGTATCGTTAATCCGCTTAAAGCGGTCTAAATCGATAAATAATAGCGCACACTGTTTGTCGTGACGTTGTGCACGTTGCAGTTCGTGTTGTAATAACTCACGGAATAATTGACGATTTGCCAAGCCCGTTAAGGCATCATAATACGCAAGATTGCGGATACGTTGCTGTGCATCAACCAGTTCGGTAATGTCCTGCGTAATACCTTCTACATAATCAATATAGCCTTGTTCACTTTTAAACACGCGCGCTTGCTCGTGTAAAACGCGCACGCCATTATGGGGAGCTAAGATTCTAAATTCATGCTGATAGGGCAAGCCTTTGCTCATCGCCGCTTCTAAAGCGGCTTTGACTCGCTCTTGGTCTTCGGCGTGTACTTGTGGTAACACAGCAAACATGGAAGGCAACAGGTTGTCACGTGTCATACCATAAATACGGTAATATTCATCCGAACGCTCTGTAATATCTGCCTGTGGGTACCATTCCCAACTGCCCAAATGCGCTAAACGCTGCGCATTAGCTAAAGCGGCTTCGCTGTGTGCCAATTGCTCAAAGGTTTTACTGGCACGCAAAATATAGCGAATACGATAGCCTAGTAACTTCCAATTAATGGGTTTGGCAAAGAAATCGGTTGCACCAAAATCATAGGCCTGAACAATAGAGGAGGTATCATCTAAGCCCGTCAACATCACAATCGGTAGATGTTGAGTGGCAGGTAAGCTACGTAAATGCTGACACACCTGATAACCATCGATATCTGGCAATACCACATCTAATAGGACTAAATCGGGTTTTTCATGTAAGGCCAATGAGATGCCTGTTGCCGAATCCATGGCATCAATGACAACAAATCCTTCTTCGCTGAGCTTTTCTACAGCCAGCAAACGGATAATCGGGTCATCATCAATAATTAAGATTTTGGTAGCCATAATGATACCTAAGCCGCTAACACATAGGCTTTATACTAAGCAATAAATGGTGTTAACTTTTGTTCAAATAAAGTCAGCTCATCCATCAACTGACTAAATTCACGTTGTAAGATAGTCAATAAAGCCTGCACTTCAACCATACGTTGTTGACGGGCTAAATGTTCCATTTGTTTGGCAACGTGCGACAATGAATATGCGCCTATAGACGCTGAAGACGACTTGAGTGTATGCGCTGAACGAGACAACGCTTCTGCATCATCAGCATGAATAGCATTTTCAATCCCATGAACCAATTTCGCAGCTTCTTGGCGGTAAAGAACGATGACTCGTTTGACCAATGGCGACGCTAACCCTGACGTTCCCCCCAAGCTTGTTAGCGTTGTCTCATCTAGTACAGATATATGGCTATTGTTATAGGTTGTCATTTTACTTTAATCGGTGATGGCAACAGTCTTGCCTAATTGCAACTCTCCTTGTCGAATATATCGAATAACACATATAAACTATGCTTTGCAAGTCAATTATACGCGTTTTAATCAAATCTTCATATTGAAATGACGACAATTTTGCATGCTATCACAAAATTGATGCACTATCGTCAGCGTATGATGACACAGAAAAAACCGCTGTGTCATCACGTAGCACTTACCAACCTAAGGCTTGTTGCTGATGCACAATCAATTGTTGAATGCCTTTTTCTGCCAATGCTAACATGGCATCGGCTTGCTCACGGGTAAATGGCTTCCCTTCTGCGGTACCTTGTACCTCAATAAAGCCCCCTAATTGTGTCATGACCACATTCATATCCGTCTCACAATTAGAATCTTCATCATAGTCTAAATCTAATACCACCTGCCCTTTAACCACCCCCACCGAAACCGCCGCAATTAAATGGCGTAACGGGTCTTGTTTGACCATTTTTTTGTTGAGCATATAGTTTAAGGCATCTGCCAAAGCAACGGCAGCCCCTGTAATTGATGCGGTACGTGTGCCGCCATCTGCCTGAATCACATCGCAATCAATCAGAATGGTATTTTCACCCAGTTTTTTTAGGTCCACCATGGCACGTAAACTACGGCCAATTAAGCGTTGAATCTCTAAACTACGACCGCCTTGTTTGCCTTTGGCTGCTTCACGCTCATTACGTGTATGCGTAGAGCGTGGCAACATCCCATATTCTGCCGTGACCCAGCCCTCGCCCTTCCCTTTCAAGAAACGTGGTACACCCGCTTCTACAGAGGCGGTACAGATGACTTTGGTCGCACCAAACTCAACCAACACAGAACCTTCGGCATGTTTCGTATATTGGCGCGTAATGTTGATGGCACGTAATTGGTCAGCATCACGACCGCCGACACGTTTGAATACGGTATCTTTGGGAATAGATGCCGCCAAAGCCTGTTGTAAATTTGCCATCTGTTTGCTCCTCATCTTGAATAATGACACCGCGTGAAATGTTGCGTGAATACAGGTCTCGTCTGTCGATTCGCGAAAAATGTATGGCTTATACACTATGACTTGAATCCTGACTCATGAAACTACAGAAATTATACGCTTTAGCCGCTACAATCAGTGCTGAAGAATACATTTTTTCATGGATTATTTTTAGCGACATCGCTGTGTGTGCTTGTCATGATATGGATATTTTTACCTCTAATTGAAAAGGTGTTTTTATGATGTATAGCATGACCGCTTTTGCCCATCGTGAATTACGCGGGGATTTTGGCTTATTGGTCTGCGAAATTCGCTCTGTGAATCACCGTTATTTAGAACCCAATCTACGCTTGGCAGATATTATCCGCGATTTAGAAACACCATTACGAGAAAAGTTACGTCAACAGTTAAGTCGGGGCAAAGTAGATATTTGGGTCAGACATGAGGCTGCAGAAAATCATCCGAGTGGCATTCACATCAATCAAGACTTAGCCGCACGTTTAGTGGAGGCGGCCAGTCAAATTGACCAGCTTGCCCGCCATGCGGCTCCGTTAAATGCGGCAGATATTTTACGCATTCCTGGGGTGGTATGTGCTACTCCTCCTAATCAACAAGCCGTGAGTACGGCGGCACTGAGTCTATTTGAACAAACGTTACAGGAATTTGTCGCTATGCGGCAACGCGAAGGCGAAGCGATTCGACAACTACTCAATCAACGCCTCAGTGCCATTGAGGAAGAATGCGCTAAAGTCAGACAACGTATGCCTCTGATTATTGAGCACTATCGCTTACGCTTAAACGTGCGTTTACAAGAAATTAAGGCCGAACTCAGTGCCGACCGTTTAGAGCAAGAAATGGTGTTGTTTGCCCACAAAATAGATGTCGCCGAGGAGTTAGACCGCTTAAATGCCCATGTTCTGGAAATACGTCGCGTCTTACAGTTAGGCGGCGCCATAGGACGTAAATTGGATTTTTTAATGCAGGAGCTCAACCGCGAAGCTAACACATTGGGTTCTAAATCGGTCAGTGCCGACAGTTCTTTGTCGTCTGTTGAGCTAAAAGTCTTGATTGAGCAAATGCGTGAGCAGATTCAGAACGTAGAATAGCCGCAATAGTGTCTGTCAGGCATCATCGCAAAATGACTGACGTTAGGCTAACCAACGTCAGCATGCTCACTTCAGTTATGGTCTATACGTTCGTGTAATTTATGCACGCCCCGCCATACCAAAAATACACAAACAGGCACACTCATGCCTACCCATAACTCGGGATGACTTAACCAACCCATGTCGGCAAACGAGCCTACCGTATACTTAATTAAGCCCACCAAATAATAACTAATCGCAGCCACCGACAAACCTTCAACCGCTTGTTGGAGTTGCAATTGCACTTTGCTGCGCTGATTCATGGATTGTAGTAAGTCTTGATTTTGTGCCTCTAACGTTAAATTAACGCGGGTACGTAATAGCTCGCTGGCACGGTCTATACGTTTAGACAAATCGTCTAAATGTTCACTGACCGACTCACAGGTTCTAAATGCAGGCGTTAAACGTCGACGCAAAAACTCATTAAATGTTTGTAAACCCGCGACTTCTTGCTCACGCAAATCCTCTAAACGGCTAATCACCAAATCATAATACGCACGTGCCGCCGAAAAACGAAAATTACTATCCGCAATAAGTTGTTCTATGCGTGCGGCTAAAGTAGATAGTTGACCCAATAAGCGTCTTTCATCTTCTAAGCCTTTAATGGCGTTGATTTGTTGATTGATAGAAGCTAATTCTTTATCCATCACTGCAACTTCGGGAGCAATCCCCCTAGCCATAGGAAAAGCTAACAACACCATCATTCTGTAGGTTTCTAACTCAAACAAACGACGCACCAAACGGCCTGTTTGACAAGCATTTAGGTCGCTATTTTGAATCAAAATACGGCCAAAACCATCACTGTGAATACGATACGCTGTCCATAGTCGTGCTTGTCGGTCGCCAATCCATGAACTAATTAAACGATGGCCTTCAAAATGGTGACGTAAGGCATCGGGTGCAGACATCTGTTCGGGCATGTCCAACACTTCAATGTGCTGACCACTGATAATCTCACCTGGTAACTCTGCCAACCATGCGCTGGGTAATAAAGACAACGCCGTACGTAAAAACGGCTCTGTTTTGTCGGCACGGCAAATAAAGGTATATGTGGAAAACTCGGTATGCCGCTCCCAACGCAACTCAAACCCACCAAAACTCTGGTAATAACACGATGAGCCTTGAGCGGGTGGAATGACCGAATAGCGCTCACACAACTGTTGTATATGACGATACTCCGCCTCTGCCGTTTCTTGACGGTGCAATATCGCTAATTGCGAGACGCGTGCCCCCTCTTCCAACATAGGAAATGGGCGCGTATGCAATTCATTAAATAAGCGGTCACGTTCTTGAAAAAAACGTAAACTCAAATTATCCATTTGCATCGCAGGTTTAAGCGGATAAGAAGGGCTAATAAACTCAGTCATATCGACATATCCGTATTAGGGCAAATTGACCCAAGCACCAAAAAGAGACATATATTAGCATATCTTGGTCATGACGCGCCGTGCTGCGTGCACATGTGTAGCCTCATCGTCACGTAGACATACTTCACAAACAGATGCAATTAGTCCGCCAAGTCAACGATGATGATTGGACATCGGCCTTATCTTGGCGCACACTTAGCTATAAAACTGCTTGGCGACGACGGTAGACAGAGACTCCCTCTGCACCTACGTCTTGACTTTTCACTTCTGCGTTTGGTTCAGTACCCTTATGTCTGGAACTCTTTTTATTGTTTCTGCGGCCTCTGGCACAGGTAAAACGACCTTAGTTAAAGCCTTACTAGAAAATAGTGCTCATCTGAAGGTGTCTATCTCTCATACCACACGCCCCAAAAGGCCTGGTGAGCTAGATGGCGTGCATTATCACTTTGTTGATAAAAATAGGTTTATGGCGATGGTTGGTGAAGGGCAATTTTTAGAGCATGCCGAAGTATTTGGTAATTACTATGGCACGGCGCTATCTACTGTCGAACAAGCACTAAAGCAAGACATTGATATTATTTTGGAAATTGATTGGCAAGGGGCACAACAGGTACGTCAACAATATCCGCAGGCGGTGTCTATTTTTATCATTCCCCCATCACGTGCAGCACTGCGTGAGCGCTTACAAAATCGCGGGCAAGATAGCGACACCGTGATTGACCAGCGTCTCAACGGCGCAGTGGCAGATATCAGCCATTTTGTTGAATTTGACTATGTGGTGGTCAATGATGATTTTGATACCGCCCTATTTGACTTACAAGCGATTGTGCAGGCCTCGCGCTTACGGCAATCGATACAAACAATTCGTCATGCAAAACGTATAGAAGGCTTGTTGTCTGAATAAAGCTGGCCTAAAATCGACGATTGGCTAATTATTTTATGATTTGGCTGAATCAGCATGCCGCGTTCACGCGCACTGATTGATGATTCGGCCTCATCAAAGCTCCCGTTCATTCAGAGGTTAACATGGCTCGTGTTACTGTAGAAGATTGTTTAGGCGCGGTCGATAACCGCTTTGAATTGGTATTAGTTGCTGCAAAACGCGCTCGTCAGTTAGCAAGTGGTAACAAAGAACCGTACTTACCTTGGGAAAATGACAAACCCACGGTTATGGCATTACGTGAAATTGCAGCAGGTCATATTGACCGTCATATTTTAAGTCAAAAAGTCGAAGAAGACCGCGACGACGATATGTTAGCCGCCTTAGAACACCCCAGTTTCTAAGACCCAACAGCCCGCACTACACACAATACCATTGATTGAAGATAACGAGACGCATTCGGTCATCAACAATTAAACAGTGCTTAAGTTTTTGTTGTAAAAACTCACACAAAACTGTCATATTGTGTTACATCTATAGGACTTAGTGTACGACAGTACCTAAGTCCAAATTCTCCTATCTTGTAAGACGACACTGAGACCCTATGAGTGCTGGACTAGATGTATTATGTCAACATCTCAGCAGCTATTTAGCCCCTGAGCAAATAGCTGAAGTCCGTGCTGCATATCAGTTTGCCGACCAAGCCCACCAAGGTCAGAGCCGTCGCGATGGCACCCCGTATATTACGCATCCCTTAGCCGTTGCTGACATTCTCAGCAAAATGCACATGGACCATCAAAGCCTGATGGCTGCTATGCTACACGATGTTATTGAAGATACTGGCATCTCTAAAGACGAATTGAGCAAACTGTTTGGTCAAGAAGTAGCTGAACTTGTCGATGGCGTGACGAAACTCGAAAAAGTGGGACATATTTCTAAAGCGGAAGCCCAAGCCGAAAATTTACGCAAAATGATGTTGGCCATGACCCAAGACATTCGTGTCATTATTGTCAAACTGGCCGACCGCTTACACAATATGCGTACCTTGCATGTGCTAAAACCCGAAAAACGTCGCCGTATTGCCCAAGAAACTTTGGATATTTATGCCCCTTTAGCCAACCGCTTAGGGATGAATACAGTACGTGTCGAATTAGAAGATTTATGTTTTTATGCTCTCTTTCCCATGCGAGCGCCGCTGATTCAAAAAGCGGTCAAAGTCGCACATGGTAATCGCAAAGAATTGGTCTATACCATTCAAGAAGCTATCAAAAAACGTCTTGCCGAAGAAGGCATCAACGCGCGGGTTATTGGCCGCGAAAAACACCTGTATAGCATTTACCAAAAAATGAAGGAAAAACATAAATCTTTCAATGAAATTATGGATGTTTATGGGTTTAGAATCATTGTCGACAGTGTAGACACTTGCTACCGTACCTTAGGTGCGACCCATAATTTATATAAACCCATTCCCGGTAAATTCAAAGATTATATTGCGATTCCCAAAGCCAATGGTTATCAGTCGTTACACAGTGTGCTCAAAGGCCAACGTGGTGTCCCCATCGAAATTCAAATTCGTACCGAAGCGATGGAAGCTATGGCCAACAACGGGATTGCTGCACATTGGCTGTATAAAGACGGCTTCACGAATACCTCACAAGCGCGCGCCCGCGAATGGATGTCATCTCTCCTAGAACTACAAAAAACCGCAGGTAACTCTTTAGACTTTATCGAAAATGTAAAAATTGACTTATTCCCTGACGAAGTGTATGTATTTACCCCTAAAGGCCGTATTTTAACCCTGCCTAAAGGCGCAACACCTGTCGATTTTGCCTATGCCGTACACTCTGATATTGGTAACAGTTGTATAGCCGCTAAAGTGGATTCCCGACTTGCCCCCTTAAGTTTAATCCTAGAAACGGGACAAACAGTCGAAATAGTGACTGCACCTGGTGTGTCACCTAATCCTCACTGGTTAAATTTTGTCATCACCAGCAAGGCTCGCACGAATATCCGTAACTTCCTAAAAGACCAACAAATCACACAATCTGTAGAATTAGGACAACGCTTATTAGACCGTGCTTTATCTGCTTATGGGACACGCCTCAATCAAGTCAATCGGCATTTGATTCAACAAGTGCTCACCGAACTGAATTTTGCGAATTTAGATGCGCTTTTAGAGGATATTGGTTTAGGAAATCGTGCGCCACAACTGGTAGCTCGTCGATTGTTACCTGAAGATACCAAAGAGCAAGCACGACCACAAACACGGCACTTAGCAATTAGCGGCACTGAAGGTTTAGTCGTGTCTTATGCACGTTGTTGTCGGCCTTTACCCGGTGATAGCATTATTGGTCACTTGAGTGCAGGCAGGGGCATTGTAATTCACCGTGATGTCTGTAATAACCTTGTCTCTGAACTACGCGACAATCCCGATAAATGTATGCCACTTCAATGGTCTAAAGATATTAGCCGTGAATTTCAAAGTGAACTACGCATTGAGCTAGCCAATCAACGCGGCATGCTGGCTGAAATTGCCCGCGAAGTGACCATTAGCGAAGCCAATATTGAAGGCATACACATGCAAGAAAAAGGCTCACATCACGCCGTTCTCAGTATGAGCTTAACCGTCAAAAACCGCATTCATTTAGCCCAAATTATCAAGCGTATTCGTATTTTAACGGGTGTTGAAAAAGTCACGCGTGTACGCGCATAAGTTAAGATAGGTCACTAACCCCTCTATTTTACTGTCCTTAGGAACATATTATGTCTCGCACGATTATCAGTACTGTACATGCCCCTGCCGCGATTGGTACATATTCTCAAGCCGTCAAAGTGGGCAATACCGTTTATTTGTCGGGTCAAATTGCATTAGACCCTCAAACGATGCAATTAAAAGACACGATTGAGGCGCAAATTGTACAGGTATTTGAGAATCTTAAAGCCGTCTGTGAAGCCGCAGGTGGTAGCCTTCAAGACATGGCTAAATTAAATATTTTCTTAACCGATTTAAGCCACTTTGCTTTAGTCAATGAAATCATGGCACGTTATTTCAGCCAACCCTATCCTGCACGCGCAGCGGTTGGTGTTGCCTCATTACCAAGAGGTGCGTTGGTTGAAATGGATGGTATTTTAGAACTCGCTTAAAGCCGCACGGCTATCGTCAATTAATGAGCGATAGCCTTGCTTATAATCGGTATATTGAAAAACATAGCCTAATTGTTTAAGTGCTTGATTACTCAAACGTTTATTACGTGGCGCAGTATTAGTTTTAGGGACAGGCGTTAAAGCCAACTGCTCCGCCAACCAATCCAACACCTCAGCTTGCAAAACAGGACAATCATCCACTCCCAAATAAACAGGTGATAAGTGTTGCTCCGTTTGGGCAACCGCCAGCAAATGCAACAAAATCCCCACCACATCCTCAATATGAATACGATTTGACCACAAGCCTGTTTCTACAGGTTTTGCCGCTTTTAGCCAATTAATTAAACGCAAACGCCCTTCACCATAAATACCTGCACATCGTAATATCGTGCTTGGCCATGTTTGCAAACATAAGGCTTCGGCTTGCAATAAAATCTGACCATTAAAACCTGCCACTTCGGGCGGCGTTTGTTCATCGACCCACTGCCCTGCATCCTGACCAAAAACACTGCTTGACGAGACAAAAAACACGCGCTTAGGCTGATGATGTGCCAAGGCTTGAGCAATATTTTTTAAGCCATCCATAAAGACCTGTTGGTAGGCTTCTGGAGTTGATGCACTTGGGCTTAAAATAATAAAGATATAATCAGGCGATAACGAGGACAAGCTAAAAGGCTGACTCACATCTTGATTAATCACCGTTACACCTGCCAACTCTAAAGGTGAACGTTTAATAATCGTTAGCTGATGACCGATACTGATTAGCTTGTTAGCCAAACGTAAACCCACATCACCACAGCCAATTAATAAAATCCCCCCCTGCCTATCGGCCTCCCCCCTTAATAAGGGGGGATTGAGGGGGGTAAACGAATTTATATTTGCCATCTATTAAACATGCCTCAACTCTTCACGCAATACCTTACGCAAAGTGTCCTCCAACGTGTGATGATTCATTGCTTCACGCAAAGTCGCATTAATTAAGGTTTGATAACCTCGTCCACCTGCTTTGTCCTTAAAATATGCCACAATATCAGGGTCTAAGGTGATATTGATTTTCGTTTTTTTCAGTTTGGTTTGTACCGCTTGTTGCCAAACTTCTTTATTAACCACCTGACCTGCTACTTTATAACTGGCACGGTCAAAATCAGCTTGTGTTATTTCAGGATATTCATCCATATCTTCATCAGAGGTTTTGATAGTAGAGATTTGTTTCATGACGATTAGCCTTTCTCATCGAAATAATACGAATAGTTTGGTCATCTTCAACATGCACCACAACTACAATCAGTGTTTTTAATAAGCCCAAAGCAATCATACGTTGTTCGCCATAAGCCATACGATTATCTTCAAAAGTTACTAAAGGATTATTAAAAACCTGCTCAGCATCCGCAAAATCTAAACCATGCTTTTTAAGATTACTTTGTCTTTTAGCTTCATCCCATACATAACGCACTTTTTGATAAACTCTTTGCTGATAGTATAGATAATAATATATATGACTTACGCATTGTGCTGCAATTAACGCGTTTTGTGAGCTAAATATCGCAAAGTGCGATTATTTAGTGAGCAAATAAGCGATAACCGCGTAAGTCCTATACAGTTAAAAAAGATTAGTTTAACAAGATATTTGCCATTTTCACTATTCACTCATAAACTAAAACAATCAATATTCAAAATCTAATTCTTAAAAACTATGACCCTAACCGACCTACGCTACTTAGTGACGCTTGCCGAATTACGCCATTTTGCCAAAGCCGCAGCCGCGTGCTTTGTGTCCCAACCTACCCTGAGTATTGCTATCAAAAAACTCGAAGATGAGCTGGGTTTACCATTATTTGAACGCCACCGACATGACGTATTAGTCACACCCGCAGGGGAACGCATTATTGAACAAGCACGGGTGGTATTGGCCGAGGCCGAACATCTGAAACACATTGCGCAAGCGCAACACGATGAATTTGCACAACCCTTACGTTTAGGCGCTATTTTTACCGTAGCGCCTTATGTTTTTCCTAGCTTAATTCCTGCCTTACACCAAAGTGCGCCCAATTTACTATTATATCTCGAAGAGAATTATACCCATGTCTTAAGTGAAAAATTAGCCCAAGGTGACTTGGATATGATTTTGGTTGCCAGCCCATTTGAGCAAATTGAGACCCAACACCAACTATTATTTGAAGAAGACTTTTTACTACTCTTACCCAAACAGCATGCGTGGCAAACACAAAGCCAAATTGACAACCAAGCACTCGCAGAAGCCCCCATGCTGATGTTAGGCGAAGGCCATTGTTTTAGAGACCAAAGTCTCGCCACTTGCCCGATGAATAATCCCAAATTAAACAATGGGAACTCCTTAGAAACGCTTCGTTTTATGGTCGCTAATGGCTTGGGCTTAACCATTATTCCTGCGATTAGCGTCCCTTTTCTGATTAACGACGGTTTAACTACCCGTCCTTTATTACACCCACCCACGCGACAAATTATGGCGGTTTGGCGCAGACGCTTTCCCCGTCCTAATACCATTCGTGTGCTACTATCCACGTTACAACAACTTCAGTTATCAGGAAGCCGCCCCTTATGAGTCAACTACTGACCCATATCCCCATTCAACACTTAAAAGGGGTAGGTAGTGCTTTAACAGAAAAATTAGCCCGCTTAGGCTTATTCACGTTACAAGATTTAGTCTTTCATTTACCGCGTGACTATGAAGACCGCAGTCGTATCACACCCATTCAACAAGCACGCGCAGGCGCGACGCTGCTCATCGAAGGCGAGGTTGTGCAGTGCGAAGTGGCACAAGGAAAACGGCAATCCTTAGCGGTGCGTGTCAGTGATGGGTCGGGACAAGTGACACTGCGTTTTTATCATTTTTATCCTCAACAAAAAGAACATTTCAAACGCGGCACGTTGATGCGTGTGTTTGGTGAGTTTCGTTTGGGACAGAGTGGTTTAGAACTGTATCATCCCGAATATAAACGCGTCAGCGCGCATGCCCCCTTACCTGACGCGACTTTGACTGCGCTATACCCTACGACTGAAGGTCTCACCCAAGCCAAACTACGGCAACTCATTGACGAAGCCTTAACTTATCTCTCGCCACAGTCTTTGCCCGAGTTATTGCCCAGCTATCTGAATAGCAAATACTCTCTCATCAGTGCGATAAAAACCTTACATCATCCACCCACCGACCATCAACGTGAATTATTTATGATGGGCATGCACCCTGCCCAACAGCGTTTGGCCTTTGAAGAGCTCACAGCCCATCAAATCAGTTTGGCGCAACGTCGACAGCATGTTCAAGCCCTACGCGCACCCTCATTTAGCCAAGACTGCCCGTTGGCACCGCAATTTCTTAAGCAACTACCTTTTACCATTACGCAAGCACAACACCGCGTTTGGCAAGAAATTGCCCACGATTTAAGTCTCAATCAACCCATGTTGCGATTAGTACAAGGCGATGTGGGTGCAGGCAAAACCGTGGTCGCGGCCTTAGCCGCTTGCCAAGCGATTGGCAGTCAATGGCAAGTCGCACTCATGGCACCCACAGAAATTTTGGCTGAACAACATTACCGTAGCTTTAGCCAGTGGTTTACAGACTTAGGTCATCGTGTTGCATGGTTAAGTGGTAGACAAGGTGTTAAAGAGCGTAATGCCGCCTTAGCCCTTATCGCAAGCGGTGAGGCGCATATTGTCGTAGGGACACACGCCTTGTTTCAAGACAGTGTGCAGTTTGCGCGTTTGGGGTTGGTGATTATTGATGAACAACACCGTTTTGGTGTCGAACAACGCTTGGCTTTACGCCAAAAAGGTGAACAATGGGGCATGTGTCCACATCAATTAATTATGACCGCCACCCCTATTCCGCGTACTTTAGCGATGAGTGCTTATGGCGACTTAGATACCTCTATCATTGATGAATTGCCGCCTAATCGTACGCCTGTCACTACGGTTGCTTTACCCAATGCCCGTCGTGCGGATGTGATTGAGCGTGTTCGCGCCAATTGCCAAACAGGTAAACAAGCCTATTGGGTGTGTACCTTAATTGAAGAATCGGAACAATTAGAAGCACAAGCTGCCCAAGCGATTTATGAGGAATTACAACAAGAATTGCCCGAACTGCGTTTAGGCTTGGTGCATGGCAAGTTAAAGGCCAGCGAAAAACAAGCGATTATGGCTGAGTTTAAACAGGGTAATTTGGATTTGTTAGTGGCAACAACCGTCATCGAAGTCGGTGTTGATGTGCCCAATTCGTCATTGATGATTATTGAAAATGCCGAGCGTTTGGGCTTGGCGCAATTGCATCAATTACGTGGTCGGGTGGGTCGTGGTAGTACGGTGAGTTATTGTGTGTTGCTGTATCAACCCCCGTTATCACACATGGGACAAGAACGTTTAGCAATTATGCGTGCGACTACTGATGGTTTTGTGATTGCCGAAAAAGATTTAGAACTACGCGGAGCTGGCGAAGTTTTGGGCACTAAACAAACGGGAATGATTGATTTTAAGGTGGCCGACCTACACCGCGACCAAAAACTGCTAAAAACTGCCCAGCAATTAGCCAAAACGCTTTATAAAGACCAGCCTCAACAGGCACAAGCCTTGATTCAGCGTTGGCTACCCAATGCACCAAAGTATGTGGCGGTTTAGAAAAGTCTGAGACACTCAGTTTTTGTAAAGTATTATAAAATTTATGTTAGGATTATTAATCATCATATAACAATATAAAATGGAGTCTTTATGCTACTCAGTAATTTAGAAATCATCCCCAATAGAACCATAGTCGAACATTTAGGCGTTGTACAAGGTAGTACGGTACGCAGTAAACATATTGGTAAAGACTTTATGGCAGGACTCAAAAATGTGGTTGGTGGAGAGTTAACTGCTTATACAGAACTTATGGTTGAAGCACGCAATCAAGCCACTAATCGTATGGTTGAGCAGGCTGAAAAAATAGGTGCAAATGCCATTTTAAACATTCGCTATACATCTACTTCTGTGACAGGTGGTGCTGCAGAAATTCTCGCCTATGGCTCAGCAGTTATTTTGGAGTAACACGATAAATGGAATTAGTGATTAAGCTGATTTTTGTGATTAGTTTGATATTGTGGGGTTATTTTAGAGGTAGTCGTAATTATAAAGCACATATCAAGCAATTAGAGACTGAGGAACAACAAGTCAAAGATATTCTAATTTTTGCGACTAAATATCCCGACCAATCATCTTCGCTGCCGCTCGACCCGATTTTAGTGGCAGGTAGTGCTGTGATTAGTGTTGACCATTTTCGCTATTTTTTATCAAGTTTACGTAAATTTATAGGTGGTAATTATAGCGTTTATGAAGATTTAACACTTCGAGCAAGGCGTCAAGCAATCATACGCATGAAACAACAAGCTCAAAAATACAACACGCAGATGATTTTTAATGTCAAATACCAAACAACACCACTATCAAATCAACAACAAGGCGAAATGCCACAAGTCGAAGTATTAGCTTATGGTACGGCTTTTATTCCTAACACAGGTTTAGTCAAGGATAGCATCGCACACTACGAGAAAGTTATTATTCCTGAGCGAGAACAATCAAACTATCAAACTTTTAAAAATAAATATGCACAAATCGCTTTAATTTCTACCTTACTATTAGCAATCTATTCTGTCATGGAGAGCTTTTTTTCGGTCAGTGAGCGTGCTCTACGCTATGTAAATGGTGCGCCATGGACTGTTTTTTGGGTTTTATCTGGCATAGTAGCAATATTAGCTTGGAGACGAAGCAATACGGGTAATGACAAATTACCCCTTTCAGATAAAATCATTTTGTCTATTTTATTTATTCCCTGCATGACTGTTGCTTTCTATTTTATCGCGCTTAGAGTGAATACGATTACTGCTTCGCCCATGAAAGAAGAGGTATATATTTTACAAGAAAATGTGACTCTTAAACCTAAAAACAATCAACTACCCATCATTCATTTTGATGAGCAGCATGAGTACTGGCATGCCCAAAAAACAGGCTCTGAAATAAAAATTTCTCTTCAACGTGGCCTACTATTTTTCTATCAGTATGACGCTAAACCGCTAGTTGCCAAATATGACAAATTTCACGAAGAACGTCGCAATAAAAACAAGCTAAAACAGTAGCTTCATCGGCTTTAATTTCTGTTCGCCTAGTCTGTATTGTTGGGCGAATAGAATACGGCTCTTGGTATCAGGATGTGATTTTGTCCACTCGTAGCCTTGTTGTTGGGCAACCAGATTCAATTGCTGCATCAATTTAACGACGCCTTGTGTATGACCATGTAACTTTAAACTAATATGGCAGGCATTTTCATCAGACTCTTGCTCGGCAACTCTAGAATACGCTAATAGTCCTATATTACTGCCATCACCTAATAACCATCGCCCAAATCCTGAATGATTTAATTTTGCCGTTGTTAATATGACTGAAATTAAAATTGCACGACTCATTTGTTGCGTAATATGCCTCTTGTAGACATGTGCAATTTCATGTGCGAGCAACGCATCTAGCTCTTCTTGATACTTAATTTTTTCTAACATTCCATGATAAACAAATACATGTCCTCCTAATGTTGCAAAAGCATTAACTGTTGCCCCCTCCAAATAGTGAGCGGTAATCTTCATATCTTTTGGTAAATTCATATTAGAAGCAATAATATCCACGCGCTTCTGCAGCATTTTTTCTTGTTTTAATGCTTTT
Source organism: Agitococcus lubricus (assembly GCF_003051055.1). Lineage (GTDB taxonomy): Bacteria > Pseudomonadota > Gammaproteobacteria > Pseudomonadales > Moraxellaceae > Agitococcus > Agitococcus lubricus. The sequence goes on from NZ_QAON01000001.1 coordinate 128,787, forward strand.
ATATCTGTATGTTTTTGCTCAATATTTTTATTAATTAACGGAATATTTTCAACTAAAGTGGATTCCCATGAAAAGGGGATATACGGTGAAAAAAGATAAACCAATCTGTCTATCAAAAAGACAACACCTGCAATAATTAATATAGCAATAACGAGTAACTTAAACATTTCTCGTAATTCGTGCTTATTGTTTGCTGTATACTCTGAAGCTGGTAAGTGTGGATTACTATAACGCACGTTACATTCCCTTGATATCAGTTAAAGACGCATTTTCTCTAGAGTGTGAAAGCATCACACTCTAAATAATAGTGAGTGAGATATTAACGCGGCAAAAACTTCTTAAACACACTACCAAAATCATATTGTTGAATGGCTTTGCGTCTATCGTGATAACCTGCCTCCACCTGAATCACCGTTTGATTAATAATATCAGGCAAGTTCAATACCACATTTTCGGGCAATTCACGTAACACAAACATCGCATTTACCGCATCATGCGTACGTTGCAAAACGTGCATATCTCTGTCTATTTCTTTGCAACGCTCACTAATGGCAAATAAGGCTTTATAAATGGCTTTAATTTGAGTGATTTGTTTTTTATCAATATCAATCGAAAACTCTGCCCCACCTAACTTAAACTTCAACTCCACATCTAAATCGACTGTCCCCGCCGTTTCCATTCGTACATCACTAATGCTGTAATGTTTGTATAAATAACGATTTAACATCCGTTTTTTACTAATTGCCAAATTGCCATTTAAGTGAATAAAGGCCAAATTGGTAAAACAGTATTCATCCATTTTAGACTTGATGACCACAAAAATTTCTTCATTGTCTTCATGAAAAACATAATCATCGACGTCGGTTTTATCAAACTCAGCAGGGGGAATAATTTTGCCAATATCACTCAGACCTAATGCATCGGCAGCTAAACTCTTAAACATCCTTCACTCTCCTTATTGATGATTAACTCGAATCCTCTACCATCATTCTACTCTGCGATATCAACATGATGGTAGGTGTTTACTATCCCTTATTTAAGCCGCTTGGCGTTTATTTTGACGTTGGCTTTTCACCCATTTGATAGCCTGACGCACAGGTTTTGGCACATCGGGCTGTAAATATTTAGCCGCATTGTTAAACCACATTAACAAACCAAAATCCCCTTCCATCTTGATATTGCCCTCCTGCATGCCTTTCATAAAGGCCATCGGTGTTGCCTTACTCAAAATTTTCACTGCGTAATCGGCATCTTTAAAACTTAAGCTAAAATCAGGTTTGTTATGTGCTTGAGCATGCGAACGAATACGACGGTTTTTGATTGAAAAATAACGTACAGACGACATATCACTGGTTTGTAATTGAATGACAAACTGACGATTGTGTAACATCGCCATAAAACCTGCATGATGATGTGACAAATACTGCATACGGCCAGCCATAAATACCAATAACAAATCAAATTTAGTCATGCTCCTACCCCCTTATGTTGTTGTCATTACACTCAAATATAGGCTGTTTTTGGATAGCGGATGACTAGCACCCGCTACTTAGCAGCAATTATACGGTTCATGCGATGACAGACGTTATGGCAATATTGCTCTGTAATGTCAATGTTAAGATGACCATGTGACTGTAGCATAAGATGGGCAGATTACTTTATCATTGCTGACTCGTCATGTTTTTATTTGAGTCAACCTTATCATTTATTGAGGGCTTTTTGCTCAGACTGTTGTTTGGCCAGCCGTTTTTCTTGGCTATTCAACCAAGGCAGTAAGACAATGGCCACCATTAACACCGCCAATACCCCGTTAAAGGCCTGCCATGAAGGGGGCAAAATTGCATCAAAAAAACAAATCAATTGCCACAAACCTAAGGCAAATAAAGCCCCCATCGTCGCAGAATAAATCCAAATCCGATGGCGTGTCATCATAACTAAAATAAGCGTCGTGATAATGGTGAGTGCTAACATTATTTTTCTCCTCAACTGAACACAAAACGACACTACGACTCAATACAGGGGCTATTGTTGAGCTTTACCCCATGTACGTTGTATTTCTAAGTTCGTTGTGTATGAGTCCTAAACGGGCATATTTTTATCCTTTGTGGTCTATCCTTAAGTGAGATAGATAACGTGGGATAGATCTATTATCGAGTTTTTTTTGGTCAGTCATAGCGGCTAAAGCCGCTATAGCGACGGCCTGTGTCGTTTAGGTTTATGCGACAATAATTGTCGTCAAAGGGCTAAAATGGCTTGTTTTTAAGCAACAAACTGCTATTTTGTCAGAGAATTCATCAATACCTTAGCGTAAATACTTATAGAGAGAAGGTATTAATGTCGATTGAAAGATAAGAACGATTAGGAGCAATTGCATCATGATGAGCAAAGAAAAAGCCAGTAGTCTGCATCGACAATGGTTAGTTTTACAGCATTTACCACAAGGCAAATGGATGGGTACTGCCGATTTACAATTGATGCTTGAGCGTGCAGGCGTGCATGTGAGTTTGCGGACTATTCAACGGGATTTGAATCAATTAGCCGAGCGTTTTCCTTTAGAAAACAATGGCGCAAGCCCACAGGGTTGGCGTTGGCGTGCTGATGCGCAAATTTCCAGTTTGCCACACATTACTACGAGTCAAGCAGTGACTTTTTTGATGGTCGAAGAACATTTGCGCCATTTATTACCGCCCAGTTTATTAGATGAACTCCGTCCATGGTTTGATATGGCTCGCCGCTCCGTAAATCATGCCGATAATCAAGGTCGTCATTGGTTAGACTGTGTACGCATTATTCCTCCCACACAACCACTCATTCCACCGACGGTTAATCGTCAAGCCCAACAAGCGATTTACGAAGGTTTATTGGCCAATAAACAAGTCAAAGTCAGTTATCAACGCCGTTATGACAAAGTTGCGGCTGAATATATTTTAAATCCCTTAGGTATTGTGCAACGTGGCCATATTATTTATTTGATTTGCACGCGCCATGATGACGCCAAAATTCGTTTATTTGCACTGCAACGGTTTAATCATGCCGACCTGTTAAAAAGTCCTGTCGTGATTCCTAAAGACTTTAATTTAGATGATTATTTACAAACAGGCGCATTGGGTTTTGGCGAGGGAGAAAGTATTCGCTTAAAAGCTAAATTTACCAAAGTGGTTGGCGACCATTTATATGAAAGTAAACTCAGCGAAGACCAAGTAATTACCGAATTAGATGATACGCATCTATTGATTGAAGCCACAGTCAAACACACGCAACAACTGGTTTGGTGGTTGCGTGGTTTTGGAGATGCGGTTGAGGTGTTAGAGCCAGTTTTATAGTATTTTTTGTGAGTATGGTTTCGACTCCGCTCAACCACCCCGACTCTGTTCCCTGAGCGAAGTCGAAGGGCAACCAACGAAAAACGCTCCCTGAGCGGAGTCGAAGGGTCGTTTTTACCTACATCGTCATACTCAACGCAACGGCTTCAGCCACTTTAATGCCATCAACGCCTGCCGACAAAATTCCCCCTGCATAACCTGCCCCCTCACCCGCAGGGAATAAGCCTTTAACATTCAGACTTTGACATTGTTGATTACGGGTAATTCTTAACGGCGATGAGGTGCGAGTTTCCACGCCTGTTAACACCGCATCGTGCATGGCATAACCTTTGATTTTTTTGTCAAATTCGGGCAAAGCCTCACGCATCGCGGCAATCACGTAATCAGGTAAAGCCACGCTTAAATCACACCAATTGACCGCAGGTTTATAAGATGGCTCAACACTACCGACTTGGGTTGAGGGGCGACCTGCCAAAAAATCACCGACTAATTGCGCGGGCGCAGCATACGTACCACCGCCTAACTCAAAGGCTTTTGATTCCCAAATGCGTTGAAAAGCAATGCCTGCCAGTGGTGAGTTATCGCCAAAATCACTGGGTTGAATGTCAACAACAAGGCCAGAATTGGCATTGCGTTCATTACGCGAATATTGGCTCATGCCATTAGTGACCACCCGATTTGGCTCAGACGTTGCCGCCACCACCGTACCACCGGGACACATACAAAAGCTATAAACCGCACGACCATTTTTGGCGTGATGAACAATTTTATAATCGGCTGCGCCTAATAAGGGATGGCCTGCAAATTTGCCAAAACGACAACGGTCAATCATGCCTTGCGGATGTTCGATACGAAAACCAATAGAAAACGGTTTGGCCTCCATATACACGCCACGTTCATGCAACATGTTAAAGGTATCACGCGCACTATGGCCTAACGCCATCACCACATGACGGCTATGCAACTCTTCACCATTTTCTAAACGCACACCGCGCATTTGGCCATTATCAATCAACACATCAACCACTTTTTGTTGAAAGCGAATTTCACCACCTAATGACTCAATGGTTTGACGAATGGTTTCGACCATCGTTACCAATTTAAATGTGCCAATATGCGGTTTGCTAATATACAAAATCTCTTCGGGTGCGCCTGCTTTGACAAACTCTTCTAAGACTTTACGGCCTAAATGACGTGGGTCTTTGATTTGGCTATATAACTTACCATCAGAAAACGTACCTGCCCCACCTTCACCAAACTGCACATTCGATTCGGGATTGAGGATATTTTTACGCCATAAACCCCATGTATCTTTGGTACGTTGACGAACCTCTTTACCACGCTCTAAGACAATCGGCTTAAAACCCATTTGCGCCAACACTAAAGCTGCCAAAATGCCACACGGGCCAAAACCGACAATAATCGGTCGTTCATTCAAGGTGCTAGGTGCTTGGGCAACAAACTTATAAGCCATATCCGGTGATGCTTGTATATGCGGGTCATTTTTGAACTTGGCTAATAGTTTAGCTTCATGGTTAACGTCAATATCGACAATATAAATTAAAATAATTTGACTAACTTTACGCGCATCATAACTACGTTTATGAATATGAATATGCTGAATATCTGCCTCAGAAATAGCGAGTTTTTTGGCAATCGCCGTTTTGATGGCTTCGGGTTGATGGTCAATTGGCAAACGTAATTCGGTCAGGCGTAACATGAGCAATCCAATCGGGGGCAAAAATAACAGACAATTCAGCAAAGAGACACTCGTTGCTCAGCTATAGAGGGATGACAAATCATGGATTACGCATGATTATCAACTTAAAAACTGTGAGAACAAGGTCAGTACGGCACGTATTATAACTGCTCAAACCAGAGAATGCGCCTGCTGACTACACTATCCCTCGTCATCTGTCATGTAAATCAAGGTCATTTTAGGGTTTTACGTTGTTGACGTAATTTTTTGTCTAGTACCATGAGTGCAGACTTAAAGGCGGCTTTGACCATCCACTCGGAGACTTTGGAAACGATTTGTGGCGGTAAGGCGTTAATAGGAACATAAAAAGTCGATGACCATGTCACTTCTACGCGTTTATGTCCTACTTTTTTGAAAGCAAAGCCGCCCTGTATGTGGTCAAAATGGGGGCGTGCTTCAAAAATTTGATAATCCACACGATACGGGCGTTCAAAAGCGGTAAACTCTTCTTTGAACCACAAAACACCTAATTCCACTTCGCGCTGTGTCCCTATGCCATCTTTTTGGCCATTATGAGCACAACATAGCCGCTCAACATGCGCTAAACGAGAGATAAACGGGTATTTGTCTGCATTGATTACTGCCTCAAAGACTTCATCTAAAGAGCCCTGAAATACGTGTTTTACCGCAATTGCTGTCATCGACATTTCCTTAATGGGGTCAACAAGGTACGTACCAATGGCTACCCCCGCGTGGACACACGGGATTTAGCCATCAGCATAGGAGACAGTTTAACTTAACCAAGCAGGCACTTGTTTGGCCAACTCGGCTTTTAATGCGGCATCGCCAGCAAATGCCCCTGTTAAAGCATAGGCTAATAATTGGCCATCAGCACCTTTAAATAAAGCCTTGACGTTGTTCCCCTCTTGGCTATCTACCGTCCACTCACCTTGCATGTTTGGAAAGGCGGGAGCAACCACCACGGCACACACAGGCGTTTTGACTTGGACTGGCATGACAGGATAGCTAATCGCACTGGTTTGACCTGATAAGGTTTTGGCTAAGGCTCTTGCACCTGCCATTAAGGGTAAGACATAAGGTAGCACCAAACCTTCTACTTCGGCACAATCACCCAAGGCATAGATATCAGGCTGACTAGTGGCTAAGGTTTTATCCACGACAATACCACGATTCACCGCTAAACCTGCTGCTTTAGCAAGGCTAATACGGGGGCGTAAACCAATCGCCGACAAGACAATATCACCTTCTATTTCACGGCCATCCGACAACACCGCACGTACACCTTCACCATTTTTATAAACGGCCTGAACGCTGACACCAAAATGGAACGTCACACCTAAACCTGCTAAGGCATTGCCCACCGCTTGCGAGGCAACAGGCGGTAATAAGGCCGGCAACACACGTCCCACAGGCTCAATTAATTGCACCGAATACCCGCCATTACTTAAATCGTTGGCATATTCACAACCAATTAAACCACCACCAATGACAATCACCTGCTTTTTGCCTGCGGCGGCTTGTTGAAACTTAGCATAATCCATTAAATCATTAACGGTATAAACACGGTCTAAACCATCGCCCGCTAAAGGGGGTTGAAAGGGGTCTGCGCCTAAAGCCAATACTAATTGCTCATAGGCAATGCTTACACCATCAACAGTCACTGTTTTTGCTTGCGTATCAATGGCCTCTACCGTTGCAAAGGTTCTGATTTCTGCTTTCAACTGCTCAGACATTTGCGCCGCACTTTGCATCGCTAGTTGGTCGGCGGTTTTCCCTTTGGTGTAACCTGTGGATAACATCGGCTTGGAATAATTACGGCCATCATCTTGGCTAATTAAAATCAATGCTTTTTCTGGATTCAGTTTGCGCCATTCACGCGCCAAGTTATAACCCGCTAAGCCCGTACCAATAATGACTAATGCCATGATTTTTCCTCAATAAAATAATCACCCTCATCCCTAGCCCATCCTATCAATCATGTGGAAAGCTACGAAAGAGGGAAAATACGTCAAATAACGTCAAAATATGAGCCACTCAACTATAAAAAAGGCGCAACTGTGTGCGCCCTTTTCCAGACATAGCGATTAAATCTCTACCATCTCAAAATCGTCTTTGCCTACGCCACAATCTGGACACACCCAATCGGCTGGCACATCTGCCCATGCTGTCCCTGCGGGTACGCCATCCCACGGCATGCCTACTGCTTCATCATAGATAAAACCACACACAATACATTGCCACTTCTTCATATTAGACCTCGCTAAACTGGCTAGAACAAATAAAAACGCTTACCCTACGCATAAATGCAGGCTTTTGCAATCTGGCAAGGGGGGAGGATGGCTATACTTGTCAACAATTTGTGCAACCCGTAAACCGTGTACCCGCTTTTTGCCAGCAATATCGCTGTATTTTACTCTCATGACGATTGTAAGGGCGATTTTTTGTGTTGGTGCGCTTGCAAACCTTAACATCATACAATGTCAAGTTTAACATACTTTATGGCTAAACAAGCTATGCCAAACACCGAAAATACGATGTCAGCCGCTTGTAAAACAGGGTGCATAGTCGCGGCCTATGAAACCGCAACAACCTGTGCTAAACGCTGGCGATAGTGATTCGCATGACGTTCTTCTACTTTAGCTAAGGCTGCAAAACGTTTAGCGGCTTTTTCTAAGACTTGGGCAAATGCTGCTGCATGCGCTTGAGACTCGGCAATTTGTTCTTCAAACTCTTTCACTGCGTCTGCTTGTCCTTCATAAATCGCCATTTTTTTGTATTTAGGATACATTTCGGTGTATTCATAGGTTTCACCTGCAATCGCAATTTCAAGCATTTTGGCAGGATTTAACTGAGCAGCAGGATATAATAAATCTAAATGACCAAAGGCATGTTGAATTTCTTGCTTCGCTGTTTCTTCAAAGGCGGCCGCCGTTGCCTCATCACCCATCGCGCGTGCCAATTTCGCAAAATAGCTATATTTCATATATGCCATCGACTCCCCTGCAAAGGCGCCTTCTAAATTTTGTGCGGTGACGGTTGTTTTGATAGTGTTCATCTTGCTCTCCTATTCGTCTGTTCATACACTCATACTGTGGCTTATTGCCTATCAGCGTGCTTATAGCTAGGATAAAATGAGGGGCTTATTTAATCTAATTAAATTAAAAATGATTCTTAATAAATAAAAGCTATGGTGTGACAGTAAAAATATCAACACGCCCTCTGCTCGTGTACAATTTATTAATCTCAGCCCTCGCGCTATCTTCTATTTTGAACATGATGACCTTATGACATTGAGCACACCTTGGTTAAGTCAATCACGTTATTGGCAAGCCCAACTGGCCTCGCCGGCTAAAGAATGGTTACTCTCAAGAGGCTCATTAACGGCCTATTTGATGACCCTAAGTAAAGGACAATTTAGAGTACGGGTGATGGCACAAGGTTGGCATAAACCACGCCTAGATGAACGCTTAAGTTTAGGTCTGCCTGCTCAACAATGGGTATGGGTACGAGAAGTTGCTTTAGAGGGAGAAGGACAAATCTGGGTAGAAGCACGCAGTATTATTCCTCTACGCACTTTACGCGGCAAAGGAGGACGCTTACGCTATTTAGGTTCGCGGTCTTTAGGCAGTTTATTGTTTAAGGGTGGCAAACGTGGCGCTATGTTGATTGCCAAAACAGAGCGCACACAACCACGTTGGCTACGCCGTTCTTGCTTTTATTATGATGGTCGGGCATTACTGGTACAAGAAGCCTTTTTACCTGCGCTATTTAGCGCTGCTCAGGGTAGACAACTGATATTATGATAGCCTTTTTACAACAACGTTTACCCCTGTATGCCGAAGTTATGCGTTTGCATCGTCCTATCGGTATTTACCTTCTATTATGGCCCACTTTATGGGCTGTTTGGTTAGCCAGTAACGGCAAACCCGATGCCACGATTGTCTTGATTTTTATCTTAGGTGTCGTGTTTATGCGCTCGGCGGGTTGTGTGATTAACGACTGGGCAGATAGACACTTTGATGGCCATGTGACACGCACCAAAGACCGTCCAATTGCCAGCGGCCGCCTACCCGCCCGCGAAGCCTTGTATTTATTTGTCTTTTTGCTTGCTTGTTCTGCCTTACTATTACCTTTTTTGAATTTACAAACGTTTTTTTGGTCGTTTGGGGCACTGGCCTTAGCCAGCCTATACCCTTTTATGAAGCGTTTAATGTATTTACCGCAATTCGTTTTGGGGGCTGCTTTTTCGTGGGCGATTCCCATGGCCTTTGTGGCACAAAATCATAATCCAGACTTAATTTGCTGGTTGTTATATGCGGCTAATTTAATTTGGACGGTCGCTTATGATACCCAGTATGCGATGGCAGACCGTGCAGATGACCTCAAGATTGGCATTAAATCGACCGCTATTTTATTTGGCCGTTTTGATTTAGTGATTATCAGCCTATTGCAAGGTTTATTTATTTTATTATTAGCATTGATAGGGTATTTACAACATTTTGGCTTTATTTGGGCAATTACCTTAGGCATTTGTGGGGGGTTATTTGTTTGGCAATATCGTCACTGCCAAGATAGAGAAGCACACCATTGTACCGAGTCTTTTTTACATAATCACAAAGTGGGCATAGTCATTTTTTTGGGATTGATATTAAGTCTCTTGTTTAAGTAATAAGACCCTATTGAAAAACGACCTGACGAAAGCCGAGTTCGCTATGGCTTCTTAGTTACCTTAGTCTCTGAATATCCTGTTAATCCCTTTATTTTTCATGTCAGGTTATCTGTCATAATACTGCAACACGATTGTCATGTAATAGCCTCAAATAAATGACTCAAGGTAGCGAGCATGCTATCTTTAGTACGAGGAAATGCGCCATGAAAAGTGAACGTATCTTAATTGTAGATGATGAAATTGCTATCCGAGAAATGATTAGCATTGCCTTAGATTTAGCGGGTTTTGAAACCTTAGAAGCCGAAGATGCTTTACAAGCACACCATAAAATTGTCGATGAGCGTCCTAGCCTTGTGTTATTAGATTGGATGTTACCTGGTATGACAGGGGTGGAGTTATGTCGTCGACTCAAACGAGATGAAACCTTAAACGAAATTCCCGTGATTATGCTCACTGCACGCGGCGATGAAGACCATAAAATTCAGGGTTTAGATTCTGGTGCCGACGATTATATCACCAAACCGTTTTCTACCCGTGAATTGGTATCGCGTATCAAAGCGGTTCTACGCCGCTCCTCAGCGTTAAGTGCCGAGAAAGTGATTGAAGCCGAAGGCTTACAGCTAGACCCCGTCAGCCATCGTGTCACCGCCGACGGGCATGTGATTGATATGGGACCAACGGAATACCGACTACTCGCTTTTTTTATGAGCCACCAAGAACGTGCTTATTCGCGTACACAAATGCTCGACCAAGTCTGGGGTGGCAATGTCTATGTGGAAGACCGCACCATTGATGTCCATATTCGTCGATTACGCAAGGCCTTAGAACCGTATGGTTATGAGCGATTTATCCAGACCGTTCGTGGCACAGGTTATCGTTTTTCGACCAAAGCTGACAGCAAACAGGATAATGTGTGACTACCCTGCTTAAACAAGAACTCTTACGTCTCGCTTATATCTTATTAGTATTTGCGATACCTGGCTGGTTTTTTCATATCAGCCTACAACTGGTATTTTTAGGTCTATTAGTCTACTTAGGTCTACATCTACGCAGTTTACATAAACTGCATCACTGGCTAAAAGCCAATCCCACCGAGCCTCCCCCCGAACTATCAGGTATTTGGGAGGATATTGCCGATAATATTTTTAGGCTGCAAAAAGAAGAGCTCAAAGCCAAACAAAACTTATTAGGCATCATTGCGCGAGCGCGTACATCCGTTTCTGCTCTCGAAGAAGCCGTTGTCCTGATTGATAGTCAAGGCAATTTAGAATGGTGGAATAGTGCTGCCGAAAAACTCTTAGGCTTTAAGTCGGACATTGACATAGGCAAACCGATTATCAATTTAATTCGTGACCCCAGTTTTATTCGCTATTTTGAACATGGCCCCTATACCGAAGGACTGAGACTACCCTCATGGAGTCAGCCTAATCGCTACGTACAATACGAAGTCACCCGTTTTGGGCAAAATGACCGTCTTTTGATTGCCTATGACATTACACGTTTGCATCAACTCGAACAAATTCGTAAAGACTTTGTCGCAAACGTGTCGCACGAACTACGTACGCCACTGACTGTATTAAGTGGTTATTTAGAGACCTTTGCCAGCAACGAAGAACTACCCCCTAAATGGGCACGTGCCTTTAAGCAAATGGAGCAACAAGCAACACGGATGAGCAACCTAGTGAATGATTTACTGATGCTCTCCCGTTTAGAAAGCGACAATATCAAACAAGAACATAAAGCCATCAATATGACGCACTTACTTGAGCAATTACGTCTAGATGCTCAAGCCTACGACCCCGAAAAACAACATGCGATTTTAGTCAATATTGATAGTCCCTTACGCTTATTAGGCACAGAAAATGATTTACGCAGTGCCTTTTTGAATTTGATTACTAATGCGATTAAATATACCCCTGCGTGTGGTGCGATTACCATTCGTTGGTCAAATGATGAAAAATACGGTTATTTTAGTGTACAGGATAATGGTATTGGTATTGAGCCACAGCATATCCCCCGTTTAACGGAGCGTTTTTATCGGGTAGATGCCGCTCGTAGTTCGGCCACAGGCGGCACAGGACTGGGTTTGGCAATTGTGAAACATGTCTTATTGCAACACAAAGGTATCCTCAATATTAATTCTAAACCCAATATTGGTTCTACATTTACCTGTGTTTTTGCCAGAGAGTCCTTAGTCGATTGAGCCGTATGGCAAACGCTTGCTAAGACAAGATATTCTATAAACTAAGGGGAATTTAGGAATTTAGGAATTTAGGAATTTAGGAATTTAGGAATTTAGGAATTTAGGAATTTAGGGAGGGTGAAACATGCCCCTCCCCCAATGCGGGTGATTAACCGTGTATCTTTTGTTCTACTTGCTCATAACTCACATGGCGCACATCCGCACCTTTGACCAAATAAATCAATTGCTCGGCAATATTACGTGCATGGTCGCCAATACGCTCTAAGCCACGTAACACCCATAACACATTAATAACACGCGAGATATAACGTGGGTCTTCCATCATATACGTCATGAGCGCGCGGGTAGCCGTTTTGTACTCTAAGTCAATTTCTACATCCGCTTGCATGACTTTAAGTGCTTGGTCGACGTCTAAACGGGCAAAGGCATCTAAGGTGTCGTGAATCATCACGCGTACCTGATTGCCGATATGACGGGTTTCAACATAACCGCGTGGCGACTCACCCTCTTCACACAAGGCTTGTGCATAACGGGCGATTTTAGCCGCCTCATCGCCAATACGTTCTAAATCGGTAATGGCTTTGCCGATGGCAATAATCATCCGTAAATCGGACGCAGCAGGCTGACGACGCGCTAAAATACGTACCAACTCTTCATCAACACGGGTTTCCATCGCATTGATTTTACGGTCATTTTCTTGTACTGAACTTGCTAAAACGGAGTCGGCATCTAACAGGGCATGCATCGCATCAGCTACTTGTTTTTCTACCAAACCGCCCATTTCTAAAAAGTGGGTACGCACTTCTTCAAGCTCGTTATTAAACTGTTGAGAAATGTGGTGAGCATAATCTTCTTTTGTCGTTGGCATGATAGCCTCCTGCGACATCTCGTCTAAGTATCATGAAGGTGATGATGAGGAAGACACCGTGCCTTCCTCGTTCGCTCAGGTCAATGCACATTCAATGCCATTAACCGTAACGACCCGTAATATAGTCTTCGGTTTGTTTATTTTTAGGATTGGTGAACAAGGTATCGGTATCGCCATGCTCAATCAATTTGCCTAAATACATAAACGCCGTATAGTCCGAGACACGCGCCGCTTGCTGCATATTGTGCGTCACAATCAAAATAGTGAAACGGTCGCGTAATTCGTGAATCAGCTCTTCGATTTTTAGGGTAGAAATGGGGTCAAGTGCAGAAGCGGGTTCGTCTAACAATAAAACTTCAGGCTCAATCGCAATCGCGCGCGCAATGACTAAACGCTGTTGCTGCCCACCCGACAAACCTAACGCAGAGTCATGTAAACGGTCTTTGACTTCGTCCCATAAAGCCGCGCCTTTTAAGGACTGCTCTACCACTTCGTCTAAAATACGCTTTTTATTGATACCCTGTAAACGCAAACCATAGGCCACATTTTCATAAATGGACTTAGGAAAGGGGTTGGGCTTTTGAAACACCATCCCTACACGGCGGCGTAGGTTGGTAATGTCCATGCCACGGTCAAAAATATCGTTCCCATCTAATAAAATCTGACCATTGATACGGCAACCATCAACCAAATCATTCATACGGTTAAACGTACGCAATAAGGTAGACTTACCACAACCAGACGGGCCAATAAATGCAGTCACGCGTTTACGTGGAATGCTCATGTTAATGTCAAACAAGGCTTGTTTTTGACCATAAAACAAATTGAGGTGTTCGGTCTTCAAACAAATATCTTCATCAGCCATATTTAAGTTACGATTTTGACGGCCTAAAGACTCCATATCAATGGAGTAAGCAGGGGTCGCATTAGACGTTGTATTTGCACTCATGGTTGGTTTTTCCAAATCTAAGCTCATCATGATTGTCACTCAAAAGAGGTTTCGCTGCACGTTAAATCGTGGCTTAAGACTCTAAAGCCTTGTATTTTTCGCGCAGACGATTACGTAAGGCAACCGCCGATAAATTTAAGGTCGCCACCACAAGCACTAATAAAAAGGCCGTGGCATACACTAAGGGTCTAGCGGCTTCGACGTTAGGACTTTGAAAGCCCACATCATAAATATGGAAGCCTAAGTGCATGAACTTGCGTTCTAAATGAATAAATGGGGCATTTAAGTCAACAGGTAGGGTTGGGGCTAACTTGACAACACCAACCAACATTAAGGGGGCGACTTCGCCTGCCGCACGTGCAATGGCCAAAATCATACCCGTCATAATACTGGGCATCGTCATGGGTAAAATGACGCGCCATAGGGTTTCCGCTTTGGTCGCACCTAAGGCCAAAGAACCTTCTTTTAAGGCACGCGGAATACGCGATAAGCCTTCTTCCGTCGAAACAATCATGACGGGCAAGGTTAATAAGGCTAAGGTAATTGCTGACCACAACAAACCCGGTGTGCCAAATACAGGGGCAGGCGCAGATTCGGGATAGAATAAACGGTCGATGTTGCCACCCAAGAAATAGACAAAAAAGCCTAAACCAAACACGCCATAAACAATCGAAGGTACGCCTGCTAAATTGTTCACTGCAATACGTACCGTTTGCGTAATTATCCCTTGGCTGGCATATTCACGTAAATAAATGGCGGCCACGATACCTAATGGCGTGACAATAATGGTCATCATAAACACCATCAACACCGTACCAAAAATCGCAGGAAATACACCACCTTCCGTGTTGGCTTCACGCGGGTCATCACTTAAAAACGACCATACGTTATGACCATATGCGCCCAATTTAGCAAAAACACTCATGGCATTGGGTTTGTGCGCTGCAACAATTTTGCTCAAAGGGATTTCTTTTTCAGAACCATCCGCCACGACAAATACCGCGCTATCACGCTGCATATCGCGTTGCAATTGCTCTAATTGACCTTTTAAGCCTTCATATTTTTTATGTTGTACATCACGTTTAGCTGCCAAGTCAGCCAAAGCCGCCTCGGTCAATTTATTTTCCAACTCTAATTTACGTTCTGCTAAACGTAATTTTTCTAGTTGAAAGTTAATTGTACCAATTTCGCCTTTTTCGATTTCGGCAATTTGGTCATGAAAACTATTGGTACGGGCAATACGGTTTTGTAACTCATCCCATGCTTTGTCCCCTTCGGCAACGACAGTACCATTTTCTTTGACTGCTTTTAAGCGGCCATAAAAAGTACCCCACTCATAACGCTCTAAGGTGACGATATCTTCAGGATATTGTCTATCGTGTAAATTACTGGCTAAGACCCAACGAAAATCTTGCCCTGTCACATCTTTATTACCCTGTTTGATAGAGTAACGGGTGACGGTATCGACATTGGCCGCAACCTCTACACCTGACTCACGCAAACGCGCAGCGGTGTCAATTTTTTCATCATAAATTTCACCAATAATCGTTTGCGTTTGCCCTTGATAGCTATATTGCGCCTGCATCACGTCGGCTGGCCAAAAATGGCCTAAACCACGTACAGCAACCAAACCCAAAATACCAATAACCATAATTAAGGAAATGGCCACGGCACCCGCATTTAACCATACCCACGCTTCACCGCTTCTAAAATACTCGCGTAACTTCATGGATTAAACCTCATAAAGAACCGTATTTTTTACGCAGACGGCTACGCACCACTTCTGCCACGGTATTCAAGATAAATGTCAAGATAAACAAGACTAAAGCCGACAAGAATAACACTCTAAAATGTGTAGAACCGACTTCGGCTTCACCCATTTCTACGGCGACGTTTGCAGACAAGGTACGCATGCCTTCAAAAATATTCCACTCCATCACTGCTGTGTTACCTGTGGCCATTAACACAATCATGGTTTCACCCACAGCACGGCCAAAACCAATCATCACGGCCGAGAAAATACCAGGTGAGGCCGTTGGTAATACGACACGGGTTAAAGTTTGCCATTGGGTTGCCCCTAAGGCTAAAGAACCATTCGTCAAATGACGGGGTACCGCAAACAACGCATCTTCAGCAATCGAGAAAATCGGCGCAATCACGGCAAAACCCATCGCCAAGCCAACAATCAAGGAGTTACGTTGGTCAAATTTAATGCCTGCTTCATAGGTCAACCAGTGACGAATATCACCGCCAAAAAATTGCAACTCGATGGTTTGTGAAGACGCAAAGGATGCCCAACCTGCGAGTAAAATCGGCGCAATTAAAATCACAGGCGCCCAACCGTCAGGAATACGATTACGCTTTTCTAAGGGAATTTGCACCCAAATAAAGCCACACAATAAAATGACTATCGGAGTGACAATAAGCAAACTAATAATACCTGGTAGATTGGTTTCAATCGCAGGCGCTAACCATAAGCCCGCCAAAAAGCCCAAAATCACCGTGGGTAAGGCTTGCATCAATTCGATAGCAGGTTTGACTTTAGTCCGTAAAGTTGGCGACATAAACACGGCGGTGTACATAGCGCCTAAAATAGCCAAAGGTGCGGCTAATAACATGGCATAAAAAGCGGCCTTCAGCGTACCAAAGGTTAAGGGCATTAACGAGAGTTTGCCTTCAAAGTCGGCATTACCCGATGTCGACTGCCATGTGTAAGTAGGTTCAGGATAAGACTCGTACCACACCTTACCCCATGCAGAACTCATCGAAATATCAGGATGCTCGGTATGTAAAGACCAAAAGCTAGCACTGTCTGCTGCTTGGACAAAAATGCCTTCTGAACGTGCCGAAATAGCCAAGGTGGTAATAGGCGCTTTGGCTGCACTGTGGATACCAATCGTGCGTTCAGACGTAGTGTAGAAATAGCCTATATTACCTTGAGCATCGCCCGCGACAAAACCTTTACGTTTGGCCTCTGGCACAATCGTTGTAATTGCAGCCGTACCCAAACTAAAACTGCGAATTTTTTGTAAGTGAAACTTATCTTCCACACTATTGGTGTCACGCACCAAAAACCATTGGCTAATATGGCCTTTGCTATCGCCAACTAATAAGGAAATTTCACCTTGTAAAGGTGCCACGGCACTGATATTGGCATCACGCAAACCCGCATTCACGGTTTGATATAAGACGGGCTGGTCGTCGGTAATTTTGAATACGGCAATATCATTTTGTTTGGTCAATACATACGCCCAACGTGCGCCCTGCCCTAACACAAGATATTTAACCGCCTCAGTGTTCGTAGTCAATGCCATATTTGTGGTACGACTATAGACTTTAGGAGCATCACTGTCTTGGTCGTCCATCGCACTCATCAACCCTAACCCACCCCCTTCTTCAGAGGCTTCGGTTTGTTGCACTTCATAGCGTTGCCACAATAACTGATTTGTACCTGTTGCTAATACTTGCAAACTATGGTCATCGTCTCGTAAGGCAAACGTGGTTAAAGGTTGCTGATTATCGTGTATGGTCAATGCGTCTGTACCATACGGAAAACTGAGGCTAGGGGTGACCGTTTTAGACTTCCCATCCACAGCAACATCGACGCTGTAGTTAGGTTTGACGACTAAGAGTTGACCATTTGATAGCCCTAAACCCACTAAACCTTGTAATACGCCACTGCGTTGTACCGCACTGATAGTAGCACCTGCGGGTAAGACTAATTGTTCACTGCTGGTTGTTTTACCGTCTTGTACCATAAAATATTGCACTTCGCCCGTTGGCAAAATACGAATACCTGTTTGATTATATTCATCCATGTCAACCCAAACGGCTTGTTGTTGTGCCGCATAAGTCTGCGCGCGGTCGAACTCCGCTTTTTTGAATAATGGCCAGCTTTCGACCAATAAATAGACAAAAATTAAGGTAATAGCCAACACCACAAAAACACCGCCCAGACCGATGGTCACGTTAGCGATTTTATCTTTTAAGCGGCGACGGCGGTCTAGGGCAGCCATTGTTGCTGCATCTAGGCGGACACGCTCAGGTTTACTCATAAATGTCTCAAATTCAATGATAAACAGGACTATGAAAACAAAAAGGGGCTATCAGCCCCCTTTTATTATACGGGATTACAACCCCAACTTCGCCTTGATTTTCTTTACCTCAGACGCGGGGAGCGCAATATAACCGTCTTTCTCGACAATTTCTTGTCCTTGTTTAGATAAAACCAGTTTCACAAACTCCGCTTCTAAAGGCGCTAATGGCTTTTTCGGATGTTTATTGACATACACATATAAGAAACGTGCTAAAGGATATTTACCAGAAAGCGCATTTTTAGGGGTTGCGGCAATAAACTCACCGTCGGCATTTTTAATCGGTACGGCTTTAACACCCGATGTCACATAACCAATACCCGAATAACCAATCCCGTTAATGGAGTTAGAGATGGATTGTACGACCGACGCAGAACCCGGCTGTTCATTGACGTTAGACTTAAAGTCACCTTTACATAAGGCGTGCTCTTTGAAGTAGCCATAAGTACCCGATACCGAGTTACGACCGAATAATTGTAAAGTACGGCTCGCCCAAGGACCTGTTAAGCCTATGTCACCCCAAGTCCCTACGGTTTTTTCATAACCACACTTACGGGTTGATGAGAAAATAGCATCAACCATTGGCATAGATAAGCCTTTGACGGGGTTGTCTTTATGAACAAATACCGCCAACGCGTCAACAGCAACGGGGATTGCAGTCGGTTTATAGCCATATTTCTTTTCGAAATCTTGGATTTCATTGTCTTTCATCGGGCGAGACATCGGGCCAAAGTTGGCTGTGCCTTGAGATAAGGCTGGTGGTGCTGTGGAAGAACCCGCCGCTTGAATTTGAATATTGACATTGGGGTATTCTTTTTTGAAATCTTCTGCCCAAAATGTCATCAAGTTAGCTAAGGTGTCAGAACCCACACTCGACAAATTACCCGAAATACCTGTTGTTTTTTGATACGCAGGAATGCCAGCATCAACCGCAGCGTGCACACTGACCATCGTCGCGCTTAAACCTAGTGCTAATACCAAGCTCTGCATCTTCATAATACGCTCCTAAAGCATAGAGTCTGTAAACATGATGCTATAGTAGAAGCAGATTGTGACGGTTTTATGACAACGCTGTCATAGAAGACTTAAGCAGGATAAAATGTTGCCTTAATATCAACTCACAGGCATTTGCTGGCTATTGCTGTGACAAGGAACACAAACTGCACGCAATAAAACAGCAAAGTATTGAATAGACACTATACCTTTTGAGTATGATAAATAAATGTCGCAAAATACGCAGGGAAATGTATGTAAAGTCAAGCCGTAAACTTAAATAGTATGGCAGAATAGGAATGACGATGACACGTGCCATGTATGACACACTGAGCATCAACAATACGTACGTAGCAGCTCAGCACCTTGGCCATAGTTAATGATAATAATACCCTAGGATTTACGCAGTTTACCGACATGCGTGCACAGTGATTGCTTTCAGTCCCTTAATGATGATGACTAACGGGATATCGCAGCAAAAAATAGAAGGAAAAAGGGACATTATGCGTGCATTAATCCTCAGCTAAGGTATAGAACTGTGTTTGTGATGTTGGATGTATTGAACTTTTTATTTATTCACCGTAGCAGCAGCGTGGTTTTATCATTCATGCCACTTTTGCGATTTATGAATACGTGAGGTCTTGCGATGACCGAACAAGGCCAGCAAAAAACTCCCGACACCCATACTAGCATGTCTAGTCGTTTGGCTCGTCTACAGAGCCAACAAATGATTAATCAGTTTTCCTTTTTTAGTGTTATTTCGACCATTTCTGTATTGACGATGGCGGCACTCTATTGGAACGATGAGCATATCAGCAGCTTTATGCTGGTGGGTTGGTTATGGCTGGCATTAGGGATTATTGGCCTAAATATTGGACTCATGCGTCATCTACAACACCAGCTTAAAACCTGTTCGGTGCAACGCTTAGAGACCCTGATTCATTGGAATGCTGGTTCGATGGGCTTTATTTGGGGGATGGCCACCCTAGTCTTTGTGCCCAGTTTTCCTAATGTTGAAAATAATCTCATTGATTTATACCGTCCCGCACTGTTTGCCTGTTTAATCAGTTGGCAAGCCATTGCGGCTCTAACCTGCTATGCCAGCCGTTTCAAAACGTTTATATACTTTTCAGCCGCCGCGAGTTTACCAGGTCTATTTTTGGTCATTTTTGAACCCTCCATGATTAACTCCTCATTAGCAGGCGTTGCGGGTTTATTCTTTTTCTTTGTCTTATTGGCAAGCCGTCGTTTAAGCGAACTCAGTTATCAATCGCTCTGGTTGCAACTGCGTAATGAAGACCTGATTCGCTTTTTAGAAGACTCAAAAAATACAGTAGAAACAGTCAATCAGCGTTTAACTCAAGAAGTCCAAGACCGAAAATATACCGAAAATCAACTACAAGAAATCAATCTCAATTTAGAGCAAAAAGTCCGTGAGCGGACACTCGCGTTATCTGACATCAACCGTGCATTACGCAACAGCCAAGAGCGTCTCACCCTTGCGATTGACGCATCAGGTATTGGTTTATGGGACTGGAATTTAAGCACCAACGAAATCTATCACTCCAATTTTGAACAGTTATTAGGCTATTCCAAGTTAGAGCTTAAAGCCTTTATGGGGCACATGGAACAAATTATCCATCGTGATGACTACCCCATGGTGAGGCGCGCATTATTACAGCATTTACGCAAAAAGAAACCCAGCTATGAGGTCTGTTACCGCATCCAACACCGTGCAGGACATTGGGTATGGGTTGAAGACAGTGGCCGTGTTGTCGCTTGGGACGAAAAAGGTCATCCCTTACGCTTGATTGGTACTCGACGCGATATTAGCCCTGAACGCGAAACCGAAGAAAAATTACGGTTATCTGCATCGGTATTTGAACATGCTGCCGAAGGCATTTATATCCTCGACCATGAACTACGGTATTTGTCGGTCAATCCCCGTTATAGCCAAATCACGGGTTTTAGTGATGGTGAACTGCATGGCTTTCATATTTTTGATGAGCGTCTCAACAGTTTTGCCGACAAAGCCGCTAACTATCATCCCATTTTTGAACGCCTCAAAGCCGAGGATGAATGGCAAGGCGAGCTGATAGATTACCGCAAAAATGGTCAAAGTTTTCCGCAATGGTTACATATTACCACCGTACGCGATAGCGAAAATACCATCAGCCACTACGTGGGTATTGTTTCTGACTTAACACAACGTAAAGAGTCCGAAGAAAAACTGAAATATCTGGCAAACTATGACCGCTTAACGGGCTTGGCCAATCGTAATTTATTTAGAGACCGTTTACACACGGCTATGTTACGCGCACGCGACCAAGCACGCGAACTAGCCTTAATTTATATTGACCTTGACCGTTTTCGTACCATCAATGATAGCTTAGGCCACGAATTAGGCGATGAATTACTGAAAAAAGTGGCAGAGCGTATCAGTGCGGCTGCCACTAAAGTCGATACCTTAGCACGTATTGGTAGTGATGAATTCACTCTGATTGTTGACCAGAATATTAATCGTCCGCAATTAGAAAGTTTCTGCGAAGCGATTATTGACCAACTACGCCGCCCCTTTCGCGTAGGTGAACATGAACTTTTATTAGGGGCATCGATTGGGGTCAGTTTATTTCCAGACCACGGTCGTGAGCTACAAATTCTCATCAATCATGCCGATTTAGCGCTACAACAAGCCAAGCGTATGGGCGGTAACAGCACGCGCTTCTTTAGCTCGGATGTTCGCTCTGTTTCTGTTGAACAAGTCACCCTAGAAAGTGCCTTACGTAAAGCCATTTTTCGTGATGAGTTTGTTGTTTATTACCAGCCCAAATTATGTCTTAAAACCAACCGCATTATTGGCACAGAGGCCTTAGTACGTTGGCAACATCCCACGATGGGCTTATTGGCACCTGGTCAATTTATTCATTTAGCCGAAGAAGCAGGGCTAATTTCGGCAATTGGTGAAATCGTGTTAGATAAGGCCTGTCGCCAGACTAAATTATGGCACGACCAAGGCTTTGGGCATATTTGTACCTCTGTTAATGTCGTGGCACAACAACTCCAACGTGGTAATTTATTAGACATTGTTGACCGTGTTCTGATTGGGACAGGCTTAGACCCCGTTGACTTAGAGCTAGAAATTACGGAGTCTTCGTTGATGGATGACCGTGTCACTGTCAGTGAAATTCTAGAAGGTATCCGCTCACGCGGTATCAAAATCGCATTAGATGACTTTGGTACGGGCTATTCTTCTTTATCTTATTTATGCGACTTTCCGATTGATATCATTAAAATTGACCAATCTTTTGTCTTTACCATTGGCCAAAATGATAAACACGAAGCCATTGTCCGAGCGATTTTTGCGATGGGTCATAGCTTAGGTATGAAAGTCGTGGCTGAAGGCGTCGAAACGCAAGAGCATTTGGACTTTTTACGTAACGAAGGGTGTGACCTGATTCAAGGGTATTTAATTAGCCGTCCTATTCCCGCTGATGACTTGACACAGCTATTATTCAAACAGCAACAACTTGACTTGACGCATACAATCGCTGGTTAACAACGCTCATTGTTAGAGATTCCGTTTTTAACTAGCCCCGCTTGCATCAATCGTTTAGACTTTAGTATTCACTCACGCTGAAGCGTATAACAATGATATAGTTAATGGCTAAGCAACTAGGTCTTAGGGCGTTGTATATATCTTTTTAAGACTACTCACCCGCATTATGGCAAGATTATATTGGGCATAATTATGTTTGTATGCACCTAAAATTGACGCTGCAAATCTTGATATCCACGACTAAATCAAATAGCTTTCTTGCAAAATCATGTTGTTTTTACACCATTCAGTCATTATAGCTAAAGAAGGAACATATTAAATGGCGTTAGATAGTACCTCATCTGAAAGAATTAGCATGTTACGCTTCCCCCTCATAGTAGGTGTCGTTTTTATTCATGCCTATGAAATAAAAGTTGGACTATCTGGTAGTAGCATTGGTGTTGCCAACCCTGCATATTGGGTTGATTTTTGTCGGAACTTTTTCTCTCAGGGCATCGCTCGAGTAGCCGTTCCCCTATTTTTTCTTTTATCTGGATATTTCTTTTTTTCTGGATTTTCGCTTTCACTAAAAAGTTATCAGCAAAGATTTAAATCTCGTATTAATACCTTACTAATCCCATTCTTGTTCTGGAATATTTTTACCCTGTTTTTAATAGGACTCGCTCAATCTCTACCTGCAACTCAATCATTCTTTTCTGGTAAAGGTGCGCCGATATCTACATATCAGGTATTTGATTATATAAATGCAATTTTAGGCCTTAATAGATACCCAATTTCATATCAATTTTGGTTTATTCGAGACTTAATGGTGATGGTACTACTCGCACCAATACTCTATTTACTTCTTGAAAAATTACCCAAAATCACACTTTGTATACTCTATTCATTATGGTTTTTTAACTTATGGCCTGTTTATATTCCATCGGCTCTTGCTTTCGTATTTTTTTATACAGGTGCTTACTTAGCATATTCAAACACCAATTTATTCTCTTTTGATAGATTTGGGACTGTCATACCACTCAGCTATCTCATTATTTTACTGATAGATACGTCAACTAAAAATTACGCATTTAATCTGTATATACACAAAATAGGAATCATGGTGGGAATTTGCACCATGTTGTATATTACAAAACAAGCTGTAGAAAAAAAACACTTAAAAAACGCACTATTATGGGCAAGCAGTTGTAGTTTTTTTGTATTTGCTGTTCATGAGCCACTACTTACTGTGATTAGAAAAATAGCCTATAAAACGATTCAACCAGATAATGATTTTTCAGTAATATCTTTATACTTCTTTATTCCTATCGTTGTGATTATCATTTCTCTTGCTTTATATATCAGCATAAAAGCCATCGCACCGAGATTTTTAGCAATAATATCTGGTGGTCGTTAAACAGTAGAAATGTATTCTTGAGTTGTGACTAAATTTAAGCGAGTCATCGATATAATGTTAATGGGTAGTGTGTAAAAACAACGTGATCGTTCTATGTAACCTTTGCGTACCAATGGCTAGAAAATTTATATCACATCTAATTTATGCACTACCGTTTAATAATGTATTGCTTTAAGCGACTACTCATTATAGCTTGCTGTATACAACTACCTCTGTCCCTTTTACTGAATGCATGGTCACTGTGCCATTAAGTTGTTTTGCTAAGCTGCGTGTCAGTTTTAAGCCCATAGAACGGGTTCGTTCTAAAACAAAGTCGGGTGGTAAACCAATGCCATCATCTTTAATAGTTAATAACATGCCTTCTTTTTGTTGCTCTACACGGATACTAATATGCCCCATCCGTCCTTCTGGAAAAGCATGTTTAAGACTGTTGGTAACGAGCTCATTGATTAACAACCCCAAAGGAATGGCTGTATCTATTCCCATTCGGATATCGTCTATCGCTAAACTGATGCTAATACGTCGGCTATCTATAGAGCCAGCATGTTGTAATTGTTTAACCAAATCACGTAAATACTCTGCCAACGATAAACGACTTAAATTACCTGATTGATATAATTTTTCATGAACTAAAGCCATCGCACTGACCCTAGAGGCAATATCGGCCAAAGCGATACGCGCAGGCTCCTCGGTTAACACACGGCTTTCCATGTTAAGTAGGCTTTGAATGACTTGTAGATTATTTTTGACACGATGATAAACCTCTTTTAACAAGGTATCTTTTTCTTTGAGTGCCTCGTTTAGTTTTTTCTCTTGGGCTTTACGTTCGGTGACATCTCTGACAATGGCTATCACCAAACGCTGTTCCTCAATATACATGGGACTGAGCATGACATCGACGGGAAACTCTGTACCATCTGCTCGTCGTGCTAATAATGCCAAACCCGCCCCCATCGGTCTTAATTGAGGGTGGTTAATGTAGGTTTGTCGATGACGGATATGCTGTTGGCGAGCATGTTCTGGTAACAATAACTCAATGCTTGCGCCCACCAACTCGCCTTCACTATAACCAAATAAATCTGCACTGCGTGGGTTAATATTAACAATCTGTCCCGACTGATTGACAACTAAAATTGCATCAGGATTATCCATAAATACAGCACGTAATCGGGCTTCGCTATGCGCAACTACCTCATAACGCGTTCTGAGTTCTTGTTCACGTTTCGCTTGGTATACAGCCTGCTCTAACATCACGAATAACACAGTAGGGTCAACGGGTTTAGTCAAGACCGCGTATGGATGTACACGCGCCGCCCACTGCAGCGTTTGACTATCACGGTAGGCCGTTAAAAAGATAAAGGGAATATTTAGAGTAGTTAATTGTAGGGCAAGCTCTATGCTATTTTGTTCACCATTCGCCATAACATCCAACAGCGCAATATCAGGTTGATACTGTTTGGCTAATAAAAGTGCCTCTTGTAACTGACTGACTGACCCTATGACGTCGTAGCCTCTTTCCTCTAAGCCCATTTGTAAATCCGTCGCAATCATTTGCGCGTTTTCGACGAGTAACACACGATAACTCATCGTGTCGTCCTTGCTACCAAATGCCGTTGTAAGGCGACCTTTAATTCATGCAAACGAATCGGTTTCGTTAAATAATCATTCATTCCAACAGCTAAACACTTTTCTCTATCTCCTGTTAAGACACCTGCCGTTAAAGCAATAATAGGTAGATTTTGATAGGGACTCGGATTCGCTCTTATCAAACGGGCTGCATCAAAACCATCCATCACAGGCATTTGACAATCTAATAAGAGCAAGTCGACAGATTGTTTTTGTAAGATATGAATCGCTTCCAGCCCTGTATTAGCAATACTCACGTGGCAACCCAGTTTTTCTAGCATTTTTTCCACGACTTGCTGATTAACGATATTATCCTCTGCTACCAAAATATGAGCTTCGTGCAGTGCAATCGGCTCGACTACCGTCTCAGTTGGCGCATTAAGGTTAAAGTTTGATGTTGCTAATACAGGGATTTCTACAGAAAAGACTGTTCCTCGCCCCACCTCACTCGCCACACTAATATGCCCCGACATTAACTCTGTCAAACGTTTGACAATCGCCAAGCCTAAACCAGTGCCCCCGTATAAACGAGTGGTCGAAATATCGGCTTGTGTAAACGGTTGAAAGAGTTTGGGTAAGACGGATGGCTCAATGCCAATACCTGTATCACTCACCTGAAAGACTAAATACACGTCTTCGTCTTGGCGGCAGCTTAAAGCGAGTGTGACCTGACCTTGATGGGTAAACTTAATCGCGTTACTTAATAAATTGAGTAAAATTTGTTTAATCCGCATAGGGTCGCCCAACACGATGGGGGGAATACCTTCACTATACACTTGAATTAACTGTATTTTTTTATCTTTTGCCCGTTTTTGCATTAACGAATAAATATCGTCAATGAGTTGTTTGGGCATAAAGGCTTGCTGCTCTATCTCTAATTTACCCGCGATAATTTTGGATAAATCTAATACATCATTGATTAAATGTAGCAGCGTTTCGCCCGCTAAACGTGCCAACTCTACATAATGAAGTTGCTCTTGCGTCAATGCGGTAGTCAATAGTAATTCGTTAAAGCCTATCACGCCGTTTAATGGTGTTCTTAATTCATGGCTAACGGTGGCCAAGAAATCCGATTTCGCACGATTTTCTGCTTCGGCAGCTAATTTTGCTCGATGCTCAGTGGCCAAATTTTGCATCAACATTAAAGCACGTTGTGTCATCGCACGCTTTTGTAATCGGTCTGATAAGTCATGAACTTGGTATAAGTAACTCTCGGGTTTACCCGTTTTGTCACGTAACAAGGTCACATGTACAAGTGTCCAAACGAGTTGCTCGCCGTGCCGTTGCTTAAAGCGTTTTTCAAAATGGGCAACTGGCATTAAGCCTGCGTATAAGTCTGCCAAATAGGTTTGTTCAAGCTCTTGCTCATCTTGAGTGCTAAAGTCTGCTAAGGCTAGCCCGACAATTTCAAAATCTTGATAACCCAACAAATCCAAAAATGCCGTATTCGCACGTTGAATATCGCCCTCTAAAGATAAAACCATCATACCTAAGGCGGAATATTCAAAGAGATGTCGAAAATGGGCTTCACTTCTTAACAGGCGTTGCTCATAACTGACGCGTTCTGTCATGTCGCGTAAGACAATCACAATACCAATCACGTCTTCTGTGTCATCACGAATCGGTGCCGCTAAATAGTCAATGGGAGTGAGCTGACCACTACGTGACTTTAATTGCATACTTGCCAGACCCGTTGCAGCATTTTGCTGTAAGGCCTTCATAAATAGGGGTTCGTCAATCACCTGACCGTTTTTATCTACGATTTGAATGATTTGGCAGATGGGGAGCTCTTTGGCTTCGCCAATAGTCCATCCCGTTAAACGCTCAGCGACAGGGTTCAAATAGCCAACATTGGCATACTGGTCCATGACTACTACCCCATCGCCCACACAACGTAAGGTCGCAACACTCCAACGCTCAGAGGCGGTTAATTTTCGCTCGATTGCCGCTTTATAAACGGCCACTTCAATCGCTGCGCCTAGTTCGGTTTGGCGATAGGGTTTGGTCAAAAAGCCATAAGGTAAGGCTTCGGCGGCTTGTCGTACGGTGACGCTATCACTAAACGCAGTTAAATAAATGACGGGGATTCCAAAAGTTCCGATGTATTTACCCGCGACTGTGCCGTCCATTGCGCCTTTTAACAGGATATCCATCAACACAACACTGGGTCGTAGCTGCTGTGCTAGTTGAATGGCATCTGTACCATTATCGGTGCAAGCAAGTACGTCATAGCCCATTTGCTCTAGCGTTTGTTGTAAGTCCAGCGCAATAATCTGTTCATCTTCCACAATCAAAATACTGATTTTATCAATCATTTCGTGCTCCCCTGCACTCATCCACACAACGACTTATCAACGATATTTGTCGTAATGCGGCCTAACTAACGCCAGCACTAAGGTCATCATACGATGCGATAGCATACCATCTACAACGAATAAACGATGACAGACAAATAAAATAACCTTATTAATAATAGTGGTATTTTAGTCCCTAAAAGTCAAATTTTTCCGTTTTTTGTATGAAATATTCGGAGTAATCGCCAATGATAAGACGGTTGCAAACTCTCAAGTTTGGGAGGATTTTCGGCAGTGATTGCGACTGCAAAAATGGCGTGATGATGGCGTAGCGTATATCCTTAAACACTACGCCGCAGATTTGCTTATTCTTTTATTCAACTGTCACCGATTTGGCTAAGTTACGCGGCTGGTCAACGTCAGTGCCTCTAATCACCGCTACATGGTAAGACAATAATTGTAGGGGGACGGTGTAGACAATCGGGGCGATGTCGTCACTGACACTCGGCATGGCAAACACTTTGAGGCCAATTTCTGGCGTAATATGGACTTTGCTATCGGCAAAGACATATAACTCCCCTGCTCTTGCTCGTACCTCTTGTAAATTAGATTTGAGTTTATCAATTAAGTCATTATTGGGGGCTACGGCTACAACAGGCATATCATGGTCAACTAAGGCCAACGGGCCATGTTTTAACTCCCCTGCGGGATAGGCTTCCGCATGAATATAGGAAATTTCTTTGAGCTTTAAGGCACCTTCCATCGCAACAGGATAGTGCGCGCCGCGCCCCAAAAATAAGGTATGATGTTTTTCACCGAATTCTTCGGCAATGCGCTCAATGGCTTTATCCATTGCCAATACACTGTCTAAAATGACGGGTAGACTTTGTAACTGTTGCACAATTTGTTGTTCACGCGCCAGCTCTAAACCACGCACTTTGGCCACAGAAACGACCAACAACATCAGCGCCACTAATTGTGTGGTAAAGGCTTTGGTAGACGCGACACCAATTTCTGGCCCTGCATGGGTAATAAACGCCAAATCGGATTCACGAACCAACGTAGAGGTTGGCACATTACAAATACATAAAGAGGCAAAAATGCCTTTTTTCTTGGCTTCACGTAGCGCAGCTAATGTGTCTGCGGTTTCACCTGATTGAGAAATGGTGACAAACAGGGTATTTTCGGGCAATACGGATTGCCGATAACGGTACTCACTGGCCACTTCCACGTTACAGGAAATCCCTGCAATACTTTCAAACCAATAACGTGCCACATAACCTGCATGGTAGCTCGTACCACAAGCAATAATTTGTATATGTTTGATTTTTTCAAATATATCAGGTGCTTGTGTGCCAAAAGCATGCGGTTGAATACGATGATTGGCTTGAATACGGTCTTCTAGTGTCCGTTGAATGGCTTGCGGTTGCTCATAGATTTCTTTGAGCATGTAATGGCGATAGGTACCTTTATCACTGTGATGTAATTGCGCATCTAACTCAATAGCCGAGCGTTGTACAGCCTGCCCTTGTCGGTCATAAATCGTGTAGTGTTCACGTCCCAAATCAATAATGTCACCTTCGTCCAAGTAAATGAAACGATTAGTGACAGGTAATAACGCCAGTTGGTCAGAACCAATAAAGTTTTCGCCAATACCTAAACCCAAGACTAAGGGCGAGCCTTGACGCACAGCAATTAATCGTTTGGGTTCTGTGGCCAAAATAATGCCAAGCGCATAAGCACCTGCCAAATAAGGTACTGCCGCTTGTACAGCAGCCAATAAATCAGGCGCTTTTTGTAGCTCACGATGAACTAAATGTGCCACCACTTCCGTATCGGTTTGAGAGACAAAGACGTAACCTTGTGCTGTCAACTCATGGCGCAACTCTTCGTAATTTTCAATAATGCCATTATGTACCACAGCCACATCACCCGAGACATGTGGATGAGCATTATCTTCGGTCGGTGCACCATGTGTCGCCCAACGGGTATGGGCTATACCCACATGGCCATAGACTTTGGCGGCCTGTGCGGCAAGCTCCAACTCACGCACTTTACCCGTACGACGCTCACGAATAATTTGCCCATTTTCGATAACAGCCAAGCCTGCGGAGTCATAACCGCGATACTCTAAACGCTTTAAGCCTTCAATCAAAATAGCGGCAACATTACGCTCCGCAACAGCTCCAACAATGCCACACATAATTTTTTCCTTGCTGAATCACATGACGGATTGATGTCATTTGATATTAATATCTTATACCGATATATCACGTTTTCGTGAGCATATAAGGCCTCTTGTGGCTGATACGCAACACAAACACCCTATATATCCTCAAAGACTACTTACTTGATTTACGGGGACGCTGCCAGCCCTCAATATGGCGTTGTAAACCACGCGCTACCGCTAAGGTATTGGCTGGAACATCTTTGGTAATGGTTGAGCCTGCGCCTGTGGTTGCGCCATCCCCAATGGTGACGGGTGCAACTAAGGACGCGTTTGAGCCAATAAATGCGTCGGCACCAATCGTCGTTTTGGACTTATTGACGCCATCATAATTACAGGTAATCGTGCCCGCACCAATGTTAGCGCGTGCGCCAATCTCACTATCACCTAAATAACTCAGATGATTCGCCTTAGCACCCGATGCCATCAGGGTATTCTTGGTTTCGACAAAATTACCGATATGTACTTGCTCACCCAAAATAGTTTGCGGACGAATACGCGCAAAAGGGCCAATCATACTGTGTGCACCAATT
Organism: Agitococcus lubricus; assembly: GCF_003051055.1. Classification (GTDB taxonomy): domain Bacteria; phylum Pseudomonadota; class Gammaproteobacteria; order Pseudomonadales; family Moraxellaceae; genus Agitococcus; species Agitococcus lubricus. The sequence goes on from NZ_QAON01000001.1 coordinate 159,238, forward strand.
TCTGCCCCTTCTAGGACAGAGTTTGGCTTAATTTGTACACCCTGTCCTAAACGACAGTTCTTTAAGCTGCAATTTGCCCCAATTATGACGCCGTCGGCAAAGTGATTTTCACCCTCAATCACAACATTGACATCAATACTCACATCCATGCCTATGGTGAGAGTGCCGCGTAAATCAAAACGTGTAGGGTCAATCATTGTTGCCCCTGCGCGCATCAAACTTTCTGCTTGTAAACGTTGGTATACACGCTCTAAATTGGCTAATTGAACTTTATCGTTGATGCCCTCTACTTCCCATGTCGCTTGTGGTTGATGGGTTTTAATCTCTATTCCCTGCTCAACCGCTAAAGCGATGATATCGGTCAAATAATATTCACCTTGGGCATTATTATTTTTTAAGGTGGGTAACCATTGGTGCAAATAACGATTAGGCACACACAAAATACCCGTGTTGACCTCAGTAATTTGCTTTTCTTGTTCATTGGCGTCTTTTTGCTCCACAATACGTTGCACCAAACCATTGTCACGAACAATGCGACCATAACCCGTGGGATTGGGCAAATTGACGGTGAGTAAGCCCAGACTTTGCTCATCATCAACCAAGGCTAAGAGTTGTTGCAAGGTTACTGTCGTTGTAAGCGGCACATCGCCATATAAAATCAAGGTTTTACCTGTCTGTGCAAGCTGTGCTAAAGCCACTTGTACGGCATGACCTGTCCCTTTTTGTTCTGCTTGTAACGCCCATGCCAATTCTGTATCGTCAGAAAAATGCGCTTGTACCACTTCGCCACCGTGCCCATAAACGACAATCGTTTGTTTAGCAGCCAAGGCTTTCGCGGTTGATAATACATGGGATAATAAGGGTTTACCTGCCAATGGTTGCATCACTTTAGGCAACACGGACTTCATACGTGTACCTTTACCCGCCGCTAAAATCAGAACACTTAACTCCATGGGCTTCACCTATTTTTTGACACATCTTGTTACTTTATCATGACTACTTATTCATACAAAGTAGTACGCGGTGTAAAGACGACAGAAAACAAAAAAGGGTAGCAAATTGCTACCCTTTTTCGATAAACACTTAATTTTCACAGATAACCAGAGTGCTTTTTCATACAGTCTTCATCATCAATATATCAAGCGCGATTTTTTAACTGTTGCAAAGTACGCAACTGACCTGCTGCTTCCGCTAAGGCAGCGAGTGCAGCACCCGTATCCATTTCGGATTTTTGGTTCTGCAAAGCGGCTAACGCATCTTCACGCGCTTTAATTGCTGCTGCTTCGTCAATACCATCAGCACGAACCGCCGTATCTGCCAAGATAGTCACTACGTGTGGTTGTACTTCCAAAACGCCGCCTGACACATAAAATACTTCTTCCTGACCGCCTTCTTTAATCACGCGAACAGGACCAGGATTTAATTGTGTCAATAAGGGCGCATGGCCTGGCAAAATACCGATATCACCCACTCGACCGTGAGCAATCAGCATCTCAACGCTACCTGTATAAATAGCTTCTTTAATGCTAACAATATCGCAATGTAAGCTGTTTGCCATGTTAGGCCTCCACGCTTTGTTGAAGCGCAAGGCAGGTTGATAATCAACCTACCCTATTTGCACAGTATTAAACTTTTTTGGCTTTTTCAACGGCTTCGTCAATACCACCAACCATGTAGAAGGCTTGTTCTGGCATGTGGTCATATTCACCAGCCAAAATACCTTTGAAGCCACGGATGGTTTCTTTTAACGAAACATACTTACCTGGAGAACCTGTAAATACTTCCGCTACGTGGAATGGTTGAGATAAGAAACGTTGGATTTTACGTGCGCGGTAAACCACTAACTTATCTTCTTCAGACAATTCGTCCATACCTAAGATGGCGATAATGTCTTTTAATTCTTTGTAACGTTGTAATACCGTTTGTACACCACGAGCAACTGTGTAATGCTCTTCGCCAACAACTAAAGGATCTAATTGACGGCTAGTAGAATCTAAGGGGTCAACCGCTGGATAAATACCTAAAGAAGCAATATCACGGCTCAATACCACCGTCGCGTCTAAGTGAGCGAAGGTTGTTGCGGGTGATGGGTCAGTCAAGTCGTCGGCTGGAACGTAAACGGCTTGTACAGAGGTAATAGAACCCGACTTAGTCGAGGTAATACGCTCTTGTAACACACCCATTTCTTCGGCCAATGTGGGTTGATAACCTACCGCAGATGGCATACGACCTAACAACGCAGAAACTTCTGTACCTGCTAAGGTGTAACGATAAATGTTGTCAACGAACAACAACACGTCACGGCCTTTACCGCTTTCGTCTTTTTCGTCACGGAAGTATTCGGCCATGGTCAAACCTGTCAAGGCAACACGTAAACGGTTTCCTGGCGGCTCATTCATCTGACCGTAAACCATCGCTACTTTACCAACAACACCTGAATCTTTCATTTCATGGTAGAAGTCGTTACCTTCACGAGTACGCTCACCTACACCCGCAAACACAGACAAACCAGAGTGTGCTTTAGCGATGTTGTTGATAAGCTCCATCATGTTAACGGTTTTACCTACACCTGCACCACCGAACAAACCTACTTTACCACCCTTCGCGAATGGACAGAGTAAGTCGATAACTTTGATACCGGTTTCGAGTAATTCGGTTGCACCAGATTGCTCATCATAGCTTGGTGCTTTACGGTGAATAGACCATGTCTCTTTTTCACCGATTGGACCAGCTTCGTCGATTGGATTACCCAACACATCCATAATACGACCTAAGGTTGCTGTACCGACTGGCACAGAAATAGGTGCATTGGTGTTGCTAACGGGCAAACCACGTTTCAAACCTTCAGTTGAACCCATAGCGATGGTACGTACAATACCATCACCGAGTTGTTGTTGTACTTCTAAAGTGGTGGCAGTGCCATCAACTTTTAAAGCATCATAGACTTTTGGCACGCTGTCGCGCGGAAATTCAACATCAATAACCGCACCGATAATCTGAACGATTTGACCGCTGCTCATCGGGATTTCCTCTTAAAACTGGCAATACTGAATTCTTCAGTCTTGACTTTTAGTGCTGATTCTCTTGACTAAAAGCCAAGCACTGCATTAAACCGCGGCAGCACCGCCGACGATTTCAGAAATTTCACGAGTAATCGCTGCCTGACGTAATTTGTTATACACCAACTGCAAACTACGAATTAACTCACCTGCATTATCGGTTGCAGCCTTCATCGCAATCATACGTGCGGCTTGCTCACAAGCGATGTTTTCAACCACACCTTGATAGACTTGTGACTCGATAAAACGAACCATCAGTGCATCCAACAAAGGTGCGGCTTCAGGCTCATACAAGTAATCCCAACTATGCTCACGTTTTAACGGTTGGTCACCGTTATCTGCACTGAGGGGTACCAATTGGCTGACTACAGGTTTTTGGGTCATGGTGTTGACAAATTGGTTATTGACCAAATAAATACGGTCAATTTCACCACGGTCAAAGGCATCTAACATGACTTTGACAGCACCAATTAACTGCTCTAAGGACGGGGCATCACCTAACTGCGTTTTTACTGCAACGACTTTACCACCGACCGATTTGAAGAAAGTAGTGGCTTTTTGGCCAATCAAGCAAAACTCTGCTTCTACTCCTTGCTCACGCCATGACTTCACCGACTGTACAGTACGCTTAAATAAGTTAATATTTAAACCACCACACAAACCACGGTCAGAAGACACGACAATATAGCCCACGCGCTTAACCGGTCTATCCACCATATAAGCATGTTTGTACTCAGGATTAGCTTGTACTAAATGGGCAATGACACGACGCATTTTATCGGCATAAGGACGGCCTTGTGCCATGCGCTCTTGCGCTCTACGCATTTTAGAGGCCGCTACCAATTGCATCGCCTTGGTAATCTTTTGCGTACTCTTAATACTAGCGACTTTGCTACGAATCTCTTTTAAGCCTGCCATAGTCTCACCATCGTTGTTGGACTGTCGCCTACTGATTAAGCCAATTCAAAGTTGAATTGGCTTAAATCTAAGGACTTACCAAGACTGAGTGGCTTTGAAGTTTGTAATGCCTTTACGTAGCTCTGCTTCAATGTCTTTGTCATAGTTAGCTGTGGCATTGATGTTATCCATCAAGGCTTTATGCTGACTATTCATGTAGCTATGTAACGCCGCTTCAAAAGCACCAATTTTAGCAACTGGCACGTCTAACAAATAACCTTCGTTAGCAGCAAAAATTGACAAGGCCATTTCAGCAATACTTAATGGCGCATATTGTTTTTGCTTCATTAACTCAGTTACGCGTTGACCATGCTCTAATTGTTTGCGAGTGGCTTCATCTAAGTCAGAAGCGAATTGCGCAAACGCAGCCAATTCACGGTATTGAGCTAAGGAGGTACGGATACCACCCGATAACTTCTTGATAATCTTCGTTTGCGCCGCACCACCTACACGCGATACGGAAATACCCGCGTTAACCGCAGGACGAATACCTGAGTTAAACAAACTGGTTTCTAAGAAGATTTGACCGTCAGTAATCGAAATTACGTTGGTTGGCACGAAAGCAGAAACGTCACCTGCTTGGGTTTCAATGATGGGTAACGCAGTTAAAGAACCTGTTTGACCTTTCACTTCACCGTTGGTGAACTTTTCTACATATTCTTCAGATACACGAGAAGCACGTTCTAATAAACGGCTGTGTAAATAGAATACGTCACCTGGGTAGGCTTCGCGTCCTGGTGGACGACGTAATAACAAGGAGATTTGACGATAAGCAACCGCCTGCTTAGACAAATCATCATAAATAATCAACGCATCTTCACCACGGTCACGGAAGTACTCACCCATCGTACAACCAGAGTATGGCGCTAAGAATTGCATTGCAGCAGGTTCAGAAGCAGAGGCGGCTACTACAGTCGTGTAAGCCATTGCACCCGTTTCTTCTAACTTACGCACAACGTTAGCAATCGTTGATTGTTTTTGACCAACAGCCACGTAGATACACTTAATACCAGAGCTTTTTTGAGCGATAATCGCGTCAATCGCCATCGCGGTTTTACCCGTTTGACGGTCACCGATAATTAACTCACGCTGGCCACGACCAATAGGAATCATCGCGTCAACGGCCTTGTAACCTGTTTGTACAGGTTGATCAACCGATTTACGCCAAATAACGCCTGGTGCTACTTTTTCTACCGCGTCAGTCACTTTGGCATTGATTGGGCCTTTGCCATCGATTGGCTTACCCAACGCATCAACGACACGACCTAAAAGTTCTGGACCAACAGGCACTTCTAAAATACGGCCTGTGCAACGTACTTTTTGGCCTTCTTGTAAACCTAAGTAGTCACCCAACACCACAGCACCAACCGAATCTTGCTCTAAGTTAAGAGCCATACCGAAGGTGCCACCATCGAACTCAATCATTTCGCCATACATTACATCGGCTAAACCGTGAATGCGAACGATACCGTCAGACACTTTGACCACTGTGCCTTCATTACGGGCTTCAGCAGTGGCGTTGAGATCGCTAATACGCTGTTTAATCAGCGAGCTGATCTCGGAAGGATTCAGTTGCTGCATGATGCGCTGTTCCTCAAAAATTATATATTCAGGGCGGCAGTCAATTTTGCCAATTTTCCGCGCACGGAAGCATCAATTACTAAGTCACCCGTCCGAACAATCACACCACCAATTAAGGTGGCATCAACTTCAGTACGGAGATTGATACGAGCACCCAATTTTACCGCTAACTGTTTGGCGAGTGCATCTTGTTGGTCATCAGACACATCAAAGGCACTAATTACGACAACATCAGCAGTATTTTCGGCTTGGGCTTTTAATACTTCGTATAACTCAGTAATAGCGGGCAATGCCATCAAACGTTTGTTAGCTGCAACAAGACTTAGAAAGTTACGCACACTAGCAGATAACTCCCCACCGCAGGCAGCAAACAATGCCGTTTCTTGTTCGGCTACAGTCATGCTTGGGCGTGACAGGTAACGGGCAAAGTCAGCATCCTGAACGATGGCTGCTGCCAAGGTGAGTTGTTTTGACCAAATGGCCAATTCCAACTTACCTTCGGCATTAGCGTATTCAAACGCTGCTTTTGCGTACGGACGTGCCACAGTGGTTAATTCAGCCATGTTCACAGTCTCTCAGAGAGTTATAACTCAGCCGCTAATTTATTTAGCATCGCTGCGTGTGCTGCCGCGTTTACTTCAGCTTGCAAAATTTTCTCAGCACCCGCAACTGCTAATGCAGCCACTTGCGCACGTAAGGCATCACGAGCACGATTAGTTTCTTGCTCAATCTGTTCACGCGCTTGCGCTTTGATACGCTCACTCTCTGCTTGGGCTTGTGCCTTTGCTTCTTCAACCAATTGGTTAGCACGACGATTTGCCTGCTCAATTAACTGAGCACTCTGGTCTTTAGCCGCTTTCAACTCTTGAGCAACTTGCTCTTGAGCTATTTTCAAATCGTCTTGAGCCTTACTCGCAGCGTTCAAACCGTCTGCGATTTTCTTTTGCCGTTCAGCAAGCGCTGCTGTTAATGGCGGCCAAACGAACTTCATGCAGAACCACACGAAGATTGCGAAAGAAATGGCCTGCCCCAGCAAGGTTGCATTAATATTCATGCTAACACCTCATTTGGCTTTGCAGTGGATATGCGCTAAGCGACTTATTGACCCAACAAGCCAATGAATGGGTTGGCGAATACAAAGAATAAACCAATACCTACACCGATCATTGGAACAGCGTCAAGCAAACCTGCAACGATAAACATTTTAACTTGCAATTGTGGCGCTAATTCTGGTTGACGGGCAACGCCTTCCAAAAACTTACCACCCAACAAACCAAAACCTACAGCGGTACCCAACGCACCAAAAGCGATCAGGATAGCGGCGGCGATAGCGGTCAAGCCAATCACGGTTTCCATTGCGAATTACCTCAGTTAGTAGTCAAAAGGAAAAGAAACTCAATTAGTGGTGTTCACTGGCCATACTCAGGTACACAATCGTCAACATCATAAAGATGAAGGCTTGTAATGTGATAACCAAGATGTGGAAGATAGCCCAAGGCACAGATAACAACCATTGCACACCAAACGGCAGCAAAGCAATCAGGATAAAAATCAACTCACCAGCGTACATGTTACCAAAGAGTCGCAAACCCAACGAAACAGGCTTAGCAATTAAAGTAACACCTTCCAAAATCAAGTTAATTGGAATAAAAAACGCTTTCAAGATTGGGTTTTTAGGATTAAATGGATTTAAGGCCAACTCACCTGCAAAACCACCGATACCTTTCATCTTGATGCTGTAAAACAAAACTAAAAAGAAAACTGAAATCGACATACCCAAGGTAATATTAGGGTCTGTAGAAGGTACAACCTTCATGTAATGCAGACCTAAGGCTTGGGCAGCAACAGGAATAAAGTCAACTGGAATCAAATCCATAAAGTTCATTAGGAAGACCCAGCAGAAAATCGTTAATGCTAAGGGGGCAATTAACGCTGACTTACCATGAAATGTATCTTTGACGTTGGTATCAACAAACTCAACAATCATTTCAACAAAATTTTGTAAGCCACTTGGCACACCGCTTGTTGCTTTTTTAGCAACCGAACGAAACACCAAACAAAAAAACAAACCCAAAGCAATCGACCAACCAATACTGTCTAAGTGAACGGCTTTAAACCCCATAGCAGCAGCTTCATCGCCACTATGCGCCATTGTCCACGTCGCTTCAGTTAACGTTTCCGTCGTACCATCAGCATGTTGACGGACATAACCTGCAGGCAACTCGCCATACGTTAAATTGGTAAGGTGATGCTTAATATATTCCGTAGAATTTCCAGCCATATTGCACCCATTAAGGCTTGTGTCTTAGCGCATCCCACAACGGGGACACCCAAGCGACAAGCTGTACGATAAAGAAACCTGCGAGCACCCAGCCCGCTTGCAGCGCCTTGATACCTGCAAACGCAGCCGAAAAGAGCAGTACGGTTAACACAAAACGACCTGCTGCCCCTTTATAAAAACTTCTCACTATTTGCTTTGCAGAGCCTGCCCCTGCATGGCGAAATGCTTGTAGTGCGAAATAAGCACTACCGATGACGGCGATACTTGCGCCCACTCCTGCTGATAGCGACGACCAACTACCCCAAAAAGACGCAATGAGCGTGATGGTGATAGCGACCATGAGTTGCCCTTTGATTAAACGCACAGCAGGCGTTTTATCGACAAGTGGTTGAGGCCTACTCACACTGGCTCCCAAAACAGGCAGTTATAGGTCTTGCATATGCTCTATATGTCAGTGTCAGGCATGCATAATTTCGGCTTAATTTGCACATTATGCAGCAAACTGTATACAGAACAAACGAAATTCGTCTGCAATTTGAGCGCGCGCATTGTATATATTGCACACTAAATTAGCAAGAGTTTGTTACTTTTTGATGATTATTTCTCACGAAGTGGATTGATTTTTGATAACGCTTTGCCCAATAGGGTTTCAGGCTGTTTGTGAGGGTTATTTTCGTCGACGGCTAAATCATTACCAACTGTTTGCTCTAAGTTAATGATAGTTTGTCGAAATTCTTCGGGTAATGCCATCTTTTTGCCTTCTTTATCTACCATGACGACAATGGCTTCACCCGTAGCAACAAGACATTTTAAGCTGCGGCTCATGAGCGCATATTCCATACGAAAGCCCGAACTGCGTAATTCTACAACTCGCGCACCTAACTCCAACTCATCGGGATAACTCACAGACTTCAAATAGCGACACGAGTTTGCCGCAACAACAGGATTCATTTCTGTGAGTTGGTCTAACGCACCAATGGCTTGCAGATAGCTAATGCGTACACTTTCAAAATAACGATAATATGCCACATTATTGACATGACCAAAGGCATCCATCTCCCCCCAAACGACAGTCTGAGGTTGTACGATGGGAAAAGCATTTAAGTTAGCTATCGTCATTGATGAGCTTCCTATGGCAACGGTAAATTGGGAAGAGGTTTACTAATCAGTTGATTTAAGCCTGCGATTAAGTAATGGTTAGCCTCAGGGTCATTGAGATGCTGTAATAAACGGACAAACTCGGCATAGGTTTCTGTATTCTTGTGTAATGTCAGACTTTGTTCAAAATAGGCTTTTGCATCGTCCCACAAACGGTTCTGCATACTTAATCGCCCCAGTGTTAATAATAAAACAGGGTTTTGTGGCCTCTTCTTGAGCCATTCTTTGGCTTTAGCTAAGCTCTGTTCGGGCTGTGAATAACGCAAACGACCATATAACTCTACTAAGCCATTATGCCATTCTTGGTCTAGTGTGCTACGAATGAGGTCTTCGGCTTCTTCATCAAAGCCGATGGCAACCACTGCTTGTGCGTAACTCAAGATAATTTCGATGTTTTGTTGTGCAAAGTTGGGGATAGTCGCCCAAAAGTCGCGTAGACGTTTGAGTGTGGCCACTTTATCAACACGACTGCCTGTCTGGACGAGCCATTGCATGCTCCGTTGATAGGCGTCATTTAGGCTAGCAGGACTCTCCTGATAAGCTAAGGTTTTGGTAAGTAAGGGTAATAACTCTATGAGGTCTGGCCATGCCTGTAATTTGACTAATACCTCAATCAACAACTCAGCAATTATCGTCTGTTTACGGTCGTGCTGATAAAATAACTTGAGACTACTGGCCGCTACTTCCCACTGGCCTGTGGCCATCCATAAGCGAATACGAGCCATTTGTACAGGAATACGGTGCGCGGGTATGTCGGCTCGCTGTAAATAGTCTTCTGCCCGTTGTATCGCCCCTTGCTGTTGTGCCGCGTCGGCGGCTGCCAAATAAGCAGCTAGACCCTCACTGGCAAACTCAGCAGAGCGGGCAAATGCTTTTTCGGCTTGTTTGTATTCGGCTAAGCTCGACCAATATAAGCCTTTATGAAAATGCTGTTGTGCTTGTTGATATCGTCGACGTTGTAACCATTTACGCAATAAAATACGTACACCAAAAACGCCTAATAAGAGTTCAATAGCACTAAATAGAATCAGTACCGACAGTAGCATGAGCAAAAGTGCTAAGGCCAAACTCATTTCAATCGAGCTTTGTTGCCATGCAATCAAGACATAACCGTTATCGGCCAAAAATAATAGCGCTAAGCCACCACCTAACAGTAGACTGAACAGCAATAATAACAAGCGTGTCATGGCTGTGTTACCTGCATAGGCTCTTGATTCAATAACGACGCTAACACTTGCTGACTTTGTGTCAAATGCGGAATAGTCACTTGTAAATCAATGGTTTTTAATTGTTTTGTCTCACTGACAATCGCCTGATAATAGGGGTTTAACTGTTGATAATCTTGTAATAACTGTTCTACTTCTGCCAAACTTTGTTGATAACGGGTGTCTTGGCCAGACCATAATGCCAATTGCGCTTGACTCAATGCCAAATAAACCTGCTGCTGTAACAACCAACGCTGGTCTTCGGGTAATAAAGGCTTAACCGCTTGGTCATAATGGCGAATGGTGACTAATTTTTGTAAGGCTGTCCATGCTTTTGCCCATGCACCTTGCTCTGCAGGGGGGGATTGAAGCGTACCTTGCTGTGCTACAGCCTGTGTGATGGTAGGCAGTACTGTATTCACCTGTTTTTTGAGCGCATCTAAACGCAAAGAAATCCCTGCTTTGTCTACTTGCTCGGCCGTCGTCAATGCGAGCTTATCGGCGGCGATGGCTTCTCGTAAGGCCAACAGTTGACGGTCTGGCTGTTCGGACAATAGGTTATCTGCGACTTCAAGTAATTGTTGAGCAGAGGGAATATCGGCTTGTAACAACAAGTGTTGGTCAGCTAATTGCAAATAACGGGCAACTTGTTTTAAGCGCCATTGTTGCTGCTGCTGAGGATTCAAGCCCCGTTCAAATTGGTCTAATTGCTGTTGTAAATTGGCAATATGCTTTTTGAAAGCCGCATTTTCATCCATTAAGTGCTGCTGTTGCTGAGTCAATTGCGTAATGTGTTGCATGACTTCGGTATAGTGGCGTTTTTCACGGTTTTTATAACGCACCCCATTGTCATATAAGATATAACATGCAATGGCGGTGATAATCGCTAAGACAAGTCCAAAGCGTCCCCATACGCCCAGTTTTAGGGTGATTTTAGGAAAAACATGTATTGGTTGCCGTGTTTGACTCATCGTTTTATATCTTCTGTCCATGCGCCACGGTGTGTGGCCGCGTGAGGGTGGGCTTAGACGCTCTTGAGTGACGTTATACTGTTATCCTGTTCAAGTTACAATCCTATCGCGGCGAATCGTGCTCGCTTTGTCGAATCGCTAGAATAATATCGTCGGGACGTGTACTGCGGGCAAGTAGATAATCCGTGCATCCTTCTTGTTGGAGAAGTTGCCCTAAACGCTCGCTGATGATAATTGGCCTAATATACGTGGCCTGTCCCTGTGTGATTTGCAACCAGTAGCGCCAACTCTCGCCACTGGTAATAATCACCCCCTGATAAGTGGTCTGTACTTGCCAAGATTGCCATTGTTGTAACGCGAGTGCGGGTAACTGACGACGATACAGGTCTAAATAATCAACACGGACACCACGCGCACTCAATTGTTCTCGTACTAAATTTCGCCCCCCCTCCCCTCGTAATACCAATAAGCGTTGCCCCGCACTTAATTGCTGCAAAGCAGGCAAGCGCAGTAAACCTTCACTGGTTTCTTGTGGAGGGACAATCGGGTCTAATTGATATTCACGTAGCACACGGGCTGTTGCCTCACCTACAGCTAACCAATCCATGCCAACAGGCCACTGTGGCCAATAATCCGCTAACACTGCCAGTCCGAGTTGCGCAGCCGTTGGGCTGACGACAAATACCGTGTGATAATCTGATAAATTAAGCAAATACTGTCGCTGTTTGTCTGAAATAACGAGTGGCTCGATTTCTAGTAGTGGCAATTCAAATACCGTCACGCCAGCCGCTTGTAAAGCGGCGGTTAATGACGCGGCTCTTGCTGCGGGTCGGGTATTAATAATCTGCCAATGGGCTAAATCAGCCATAAACAGCCGCCAAAATACGGTCTGCACCTTGTGCCAGCAGCGTATCCGCTACGTGTTGTCCCAATAGGTCTAACTGCGTTAAATCAGGCGTATACGCACTGTGTTGAAGTATTTGCTGGCCATCTACACTGCCAACTAAGGCCTTTAAGCGTAGGCCTTCATTTTCTAACTCAGCAAATCCAGCAATAGGCACCTGACATCCACCTTGTAATCGACGATTCATGGCACGTTCGGCATGCACACACCATGCCGTTGCTTGGTGATGGAGTGGTGCTAACAAGGCCTGTACAGCTGTATCCTCAGTACGCGCTTCAATACCTACTGCCCCTTGACCAACCGCAGGTAAAAGCTGGGTGAGTGATTGTGCAATACGTGACGCTAAGCCCAAACGCTTTAGACCTGCACTCGCCAAAATGATGGCATCATATTCTTGATTATCTAAACGTGCTAAACGCGAACCCACATTACCGCGTAAATCACGTAGCACGAGGTCTGGACGTAATGCCCGCAATTGACACTGACGCCGCAAACTGGATGTACCAACAATCGCACCGTCTGGTAAGTCCATTAACGAAGCATAGTTATTAGACACTAAGGCATCCGTGGGGTCTTCACGTTCACAAATGGTGGTAATAGCTAAACCATCAGGACACTCCATAGGCACATCTTTCATCGAGTGAACTGCAATATCGGCTCGGCCTTCCAACATGGCCATTTCTAATTCTTTAACAAACAAACCTTTGCCGCCAATCTTGGCTAAGGGGGTATCTAATATTTTATCGCCCTGAGTGGTAAACGTGACTAACTCAACCTGTAAATTGGGATGATATTTTAATAAATTTGCTTTGACGTATTCTGCCTGCCACAACGCCAATGGACTTTTGCGTGTCGCAATTCTCAAGGTTTGCATAATGATTTCTCACACGGTTAAGTGGTTATTTTAACCTGAGTTTGGGATAAGAAACACGGAAAATGGCTGATAGATACGCCAAGGCATAGCTATGCCCCTATATCATATCCATTGCATAGGCAACAAAAGCTCACAGTCATAAAAAAACCTCAGAAATACATGACTCCTGAGGCTTTTTATTAACTGAGTGACAACAAGGCAATTAGTTACCGTAGACAATCACCGTAAAATCCGCCACCACACCTAAAATATTTTCTGATTGATAGTCGACATGGTGAATACGGGTGATGCCCGCGTTTTTGGCCGCTGCTTCAATACTGGCATCGCCCACGGCATACACACCTAAAATGGTACGAACCGAAGCACGTCCAATTTTAGTGGGTTTATCTGGGTTGTCTGTCACTAACATTGGCGCTTTAACATTGGTGTAAAACCCGCCATTGATAGGACTAACGGCAGTCGCACAACCTGTTAACATTGTGGCTAACGCTAAAGGCCACAAGAAATTTTTCATTGCTTAATTCCTCGTTGTTGTCATCGTGAGTTTTGGATACTTTGGACGATATGCCGCTTTTTCTACGGCTGGTTCTACTTCATCCGCAGCAGAAATTTCAGTTTCATCAGGCAATAATTTGCGTGCAGCAAGTGCTTGGTCGGCGTGGTTATCTAACCAACTAATAATATCATCCCAAACCGCACGTTTATCTGAATCATGCAAGGTGGCATGACGCATGCCCTTGTATACACGTAAGGTTTTATCTTGGCTTTGGATATTATCGTATAGAAACTGGCTGGATGATTCGGGGACTAATACATCTTTAGTGCCTTGTAAAATAATCATCGGCGAGCGGATGTTGTTGATATTCTCTTGTAAACGCTCGGAGGCATTTTGAATGGCAGAAATATAACTTAAAGGCAGAGCGGTACGTGTCGCATTGGGGTCGGTATTAAAACGCTCCCGTGCCTCTTTATCGGCCATCACGCGACCCACGAAGGGTTTTAAGATGGGCAAGGATGGAAATTCAGGTGCTACTGCGTCTGCTTGCGATACTGCCCACATACCAAAAGACATCAACTTATCAGGTACAGGAATGCCTACTAATGCAGACGGATTCGGCTTGACCGCAGGGGCATTGACAATCAGGCCATCACTCGAGACTTTATCCATCATATTCGCCATCAAGACGACCGCCCCACCCAACGATTCACCTTGTAAATAGACAGGAATATTGGGGAAGCGTTTACGAATTTCTCGACGGGCTAGCGTGACATCTTCCACATACTCATCATAGCTGCCCACGCTACCACGGCGACCATAACCTTGAGATTGCCCCCAACCACGCAAGTCAATACCAAAAACCGCATAGCCATTTTTTGTTAATTCGTTTGCCCACGGTGAGTAGAATCCAGAATGAAATACCGTGCCATGAACCAGTAGAATCACCGCACGGGGACGTTCAGCAGGTAGCCACCATTGACCAAACAAACGCAGACCACTGCGCGTGTAAAAATAACGGGCATCGGTTGCGTTATCGCCCAATATATATTTTTCTGGCTCTTCAGACTTGACGTTATGCATACTACTGCATGCGCCTAAACCCGTAACGGCTGTGACTAGCAATAAGCATCGAATCGCCAATAAACGCCAGTTATTCATACACGTTCCCCAACCACAGAACCATGGTACAGATTGAGACTTACTTTTTTTGAATCCGTTAGGTGCACACTTTATTGACTAAAGAATAGGTACACCGCGATGTGTAAGTCGTTATTTGTTTTAGCGGGCTATTTTTATGTTTAGACCTTAAGCCCCAACTTCGTAAGATGGCCTATTATTTAAATAAGACGAGTCGATGGTGGTCTGTACAACCAGATAACTGGTCAGTATGGCCTGTTTGCTATTACGGTTTGATGGTAGCTGCCACGACTCGACTATGAATATAGACTATGCCGACCGCTATATCTTATTGTAATTTTCTTGACCCATCTGTTTGCAAAACACGTCTATATTAGAATGTATGCCCTCATTTGTCATGCTTAACTTTTAAACATTACAAATAAATTTGTGTAGGCTTTCTATAATGATTGCATTTTTTCTCTTAACTGGGGGAGATGTCGACGGCTCACCACCAGCTTTTCGGGTATTCCCCGAAAACGTACTTGATATTGACCACCCGCCAACGACTCTAGGCCATCTAAAAAATGGGTTGCTAATAAGGCATTACGATGCACACGGATAAAACGGTCACCAAACTCCGCCTCTAAGTCTTTAAGTGTTTCATCCACTAATACTTGACCCCGTAAGTGACGCACGGTGACATATTTTTGGTCTGCTAAAAAATAATAAATATCACTGACAGGAATGAGTTCTAAACCACGGTGCGTACGCGCAGTAATATGTTGACGGGCTTCGGGCTTTGCTTCGTCGTTTGATTGCTCACGAATATGCTGTAATTGTGCACGATTGACGCGACTCGCACGGGCTAAGGCTTCATTTAATTGGTCTTTACGGACAGGCTTCAATAAATAACCAACAGCCTCTACCTGAAATGCGGCCAATGCATGTTCATCAAATGCGGTAATAAAAATGACAGCAGGCGGATTGGGCAAGCGCGATAACTCTTCGGCACAAGCAATACCATCCATGACAGGCATACGAATATCCAATAACACAACATCAGGTGCTAATAATTCAATTTTCTGTAACGCCTCGCGGCCATTTTCGGCTTCACCAATAATTTCACAGTCATCGCTATCACGTAGTAGACGTACTAAACGGTCTCGCGCGAGTGCCTCATCATCACAAACTAAAATTTTCATATCGCCTCCGTCTTAATCTTATAATGCTGCTTGCCGATAGAGCGTTTGCGTATAAGCTGTTTATTTTTTGTCCTAACCGTTTTCATTTAAGACCTGATTCAATGTTGTTATACTCTGTCTGGTGCTACATGCTTCGCTTGTCTTTTATGTGGCAATGTAACACCTTATCTAAAGATAGAGCGTCTGTTTTTATATACGGCTGCTATTTATAGCGTTTTTTGTCCAGATAACATAGCTAACTTGCTGTAATCCTTCTCCAAAATAGGCATTTTTGCTTATTTTATCAACATATCAAAGGCCAATTTACAGGGGCTATGATGAGTTAGTCTCAACTTTCCGTATTTTCTAGACTAAATGGATAAGACAATTGCGTAGTAAATAACTCGCCAACCGCCTGTGTTCTTAGTTTAGACTGTTCTCCGTAATGTGCTTGTAGGCGTTCTCGAATATTATTGAGTGCCATACTATTGCTTTTATGATGGCTTTTTTTATCCGCATGATACGGGTTAGTAATCACGATACTGAGCTCTTGCCCCGTCCAGCGAATTAAAATGGTGACTTTACCGACTTCTCCGCTCGGTTCTACCCCATGATAAATGGCATTTTCTAATAAAGGCTGCAAGGTCAAGGCAGGAATACGCAATAAAGGTTGCAAATTATCAAAGCGCCACTCAAAGTCAAGTCGTTTGCCTAATCTCAACTTTTCTATGCCTAAATAACGTTGGCATAAATTGATTTCATCTTGCAAGCTGACTTCACCTTCGGCTTTTAAACTCGCCCTAAATAATGCCGATAAATCTTCTACCACTTGCTCGGCTTTATCTGGGTCAACCATAATCAAACTGGCGATAATATTCATGGAATTAAATAAAAAATGCGGTCGAATACGGGCTTGTAAGGCTTGGACACGCGCCGTCAGTTCAGCACGCTGTTTACGCAGTAATTGCTCTTGCAAATAAAAATAACGTAATACTAAGCCTGCAATAATTCCGCCCATTAACACATTACGGGCTAAAACCGTTTTTAGGTCGATATCGCCTGGTTGACGGATTTGTAAAAATAAAAGTAAGCCTTCGGCGGCAAAGGTAAAAAAAGCGACTAAGGTCAAAAACATAAAAAAGATAACAAAGGCGGCATACGAGCGTTTGATGCGCCGTAAATACGGACGTAAACCACAAATGATAGCGGCAATACTAATGGCGACCCAAGACAACAAAAAAGATTTGAGTGCAAAATCACTCCATGTAAAGGGATGTTGCTGGTCTAAATCGGCAAGCACTAAAAAAATAGCCAATAACTCGGTCACAACCAATAAACGCAACACCGATTGCATATTACAAAAGTCAGGAATAAAAAAATCATCAGTCGTTTGACTGTTTGTTATCAGCGGCGATTGTTGCATAATAGTCGTTGTTCTCTTTATTGGGATATATCGCTTTTTGCACAATTACTGGGTTAGGTGTAAAAAGAAACATCTGCGTTAATAGCGCTGACTGTGTTCCTGTCATAGCGACTAACGATTTATCCTAATGATATCCACTACAGCATAGCATTGACATTTGCATGGATGTTGACTTTATTACATACCACGCAAATCTTAAGACACGTCTGTAGATTTACTTTATTATTTTTACCCCAATCAGTATCTTATGACGACAGCATCTTCTTCTATGTGGGGCGGTCGCTTTAGCGAAGCGACAGATGCCTTTGTAGCCGAGTTCACGGCTTCTGTAAATTTTGATAAGCGTTTGTACAAGCATGATATTCAAGGCTCTATTGCTCACGCGACCATGTTAGCGAAAGTCGGGGTATTAACTACCGATGAACGCGACGCCATCACTCAGGGCTTAACCACCATTCAACAAGAAATCGAAGCAGGTCAGTTTGAATGGCGTATTGATTTAGAAGATGTTCACATGAACATCGAAGCCCGCTTAACCGACCGTATTGGTATTGCGGGTAAAAAACTACATACAGGTCGTAGCCGTAATGACCAAGTAGCAACCGATATACGTTTGTATTTACGTGACGAAATCAGTCGTACACGACAAATTCTACACCGTCTGCTAGTGGGACTGTTAGATTTAGCCGAGCGTGAAGCCAGTACGATTATGGCGGGGTTTACGCATTTGCAAACCGCACAACCCGTCACCTTTGGCCATCATTTGTTGGCATGGTTTGAAATGCTGCTGCGTGACGATGAGCGTTTGGCCGATTGCCGTCGTCGGGTAAATCGTATGCCCTTAGGTTCTGCCGCGTTAGCAGGCACAACCTACCCGATTGACCGTGCGTATACTGCGGAGTTATTAGGTTTTGAAGGCATTTGCGAAAACTCCTTAGATGCCGTGTCTGACCGTGATTTTGCCATTGAGTTTTGTGCCGCAGCGTCCTTAACCATGATGCACTTGTCGCGCATGAGTGAAGAATTAATTTTATGGAATTCTCAACAATTTAAGTTTGTGGATATTCCAGACCGCTTTTGTACAGGCTCTAGTATTATGCCGCAAAAGAAAAATCCTGATGTCCCTGAACTCGTACGCGGCAAATCGGGACGGGTAAACGGTCATCTCATCAGTTTATTAACCTTGATGAAAGGCCAACCACTGGCTTACAACAAAGACAATCAAGAAGATAAAGAACCGCTATTTGACGCTTTAGATACGCTACAAGCCAGCTTACGGGCGTTTGCTGATATGGTACCCGCCTTAAAACCCAATCGAGAAGCCATGCGTGAAGCTGCTTTACGTGGTTTTGCCACCGCAACGGATTTAGCAGATTACTTAGTCAAAAAAGGCACTGCCTTTAGAGACGCGCATGAGATTGTTGGCAAAGCAGTGGCCTATGGTGTACAAAGCAATCAAGATTTAAGTGCCATGTCGCTCGCAGAATTACAACAATTTTCAGCCACGATTGAAGACGATGTGTTTCAAGTATTGAGCCTAGAAGGCTCGGTCAATGCTCGCAATCATCTGGGTGGCACTGCACCCAACCAAGTGCTGGCTGCCATCCAACGCGCTCGTTCACGTATTAGCACGGAGTAACAAAATGACACGCATGGTCATGTGCCGTAAATATCAACAATCCCTTGAGGGATTAGCTTTTGCTCCCTTTCCTGGAGCAAAGGGACAAGCCATTTTTGATACGATTTCTAAACAAGCATGGCAAGAGTGGCTCAAACATCAAACCATGTTGATTAACGAAAATCATCTCAATGTCATGCAGCCCGAAACGCATGCTTTTTTAGATGAGCAGCGGGAAAAGTTTTTCAGTAATGCCGACTATGAACGCCCTAAAGGCTGGACACCTGAAAAAAAATAATACCGTCTTCTTGTGTGCCAAAGACCAGCATTTTATGTTGGTCTTAACGGGCACAATCAGAAATCGCGCCCTTCACCCATCCCAGTCGCTAACGTTTAGTTTAAGGGGGCAACCCGTAATACTTCTTCGATGGTTGTTAAACCTTGCGCCACTTTTTGTGCGCCTGCAATACGCAGGGGTAATAAGCCTTCTTTATAGGCCTGCTTTTTCACTTCCGCTAAAGACGCATTATCGTTGAGTAATCGCTTCACCTCGTTACTCATCGGCATAATTTCATATAAACCGACACGCCCCAAATAGCCTGTATCACGACACTCTAAACATCCTTTGGGCGCACAAATTTTAGTTGGCATCGTGGCTTTCCACGGTTGCGTCAGGTCTGCCCAAGCCACAGCATCACACTCTGCTTCTACTTTGCAATGTGGACACAAAGTACGGACTAAACGTTGCGCCATAATGCCAATCACGGTGGCAGTAATCAAAAACGGCGGCACCCCTAAATCCAATAAACGCGTCACCGACGAAGGGGCATCATTCGTATGCAAAGTGGATAACACTAAATGGCCTGTTAACGCCGCCTGAATAGCCATATCTGCCGTGTCATAGTCGCGCACTTCTCCCACCATAATGATGTCGGGGTCTTGGCGCATCAGTGCTCTAATACCCTCCGCAAAGCTCAAGTCAATGCCATGATGTACCTGCATCTGGTTAAAACTGCCCTCAACCATTTCAATGGGGTCTTCTACCGTACACACATTGACCTCATCAGTGGCTAATTGTTTTAAGGTCGAATAAAGCGTGGTGGTTTTACCCGAACCCGTTGGTCCTGTGACTAAAATAATGCCATTGGGTTCTTGTACCATTTTTTGCCATTTCTCAAAGTCTGCCCCAATCAGACCTAAATCTTTGAAGCCTCTGACTAAAACATCAGGGTCAAAAATACGCATCACTAACTTTTCACCAAAAACGGTTGGCAAGGTCGCTAGACGTAATTCAATTTCTTGGCCTTTAGGATTGCGTGTTTTTAGGCGACCATCTTGCGGCTTGCGTTTTTCGGCCACATTCATACGGCCTAAGATTTTAATACGCGAGACGACGGCATTCATAATCTGACCAGGAAACTCATAAATATTATGCAAGACACCATCAATTCTAAATCTAACTCGACCCGATTCTCGACGTGGCTCTAAGTGAATATCACTGGCACGCTGGTCAAAAGCATACTGCAATAGCCAGTCGACAATATTAACAATATGTTGGTCGTTGGCATCGGGACTTTGTAAATTACCTAGCTCTAATAACTGCTCAAAATTACCCACGCGGTTGACATTACTGACCACAGAATCACTGTTATTTGCGCCCTCAATAGCACGGGCTAATTTATAAAACTCAATACTATAACGGTGTAAATGCGCGGGATTGACGACCACACGGCTAATGACTTTGCCTTTGAGCGTTTGGGTTAAATTTTCTTCCCATTCATGGTGAAACGGCTGACTACTGGCAATCACCACTTCGTCTTTGAACACCTGCACCGCCAAAATACTGTGTCGTTCGGCAAAGGCATACGACATCACTGCCGTCACGGTTGCGGCATTGATTTTTAGGGGGTCAATGTGAAATAGGGGCTGTCCTGCCTTATGAGCTAACCATGTACTTAGGCTGTCTAAGGTCAGCTTATGTTCTGGGTTTGCTTGGTCTACTACATCAAATTGAGCAATCATTTGTAAGGGATGCCAATGGATTTTGTCACGACTACGCGGCGTGGTTGCCACTAAATTGGCATCACGCTGGCTAATACGCCCTTCTTTTAATAACTCATCTAAACACCAACGTGTATCAATTCGATAAGAAACTTTGGATTTATTCATCTTTGTTTGCACACCTAATGGGCTGTACGGTCTGTTGTGTTTTTGATGACGGTTGCGAAAAATATCAACTGCCCCTAAGCCCTATTGTTAATTTTTATAAAATCCAATATAAACTTTCTAGAATCAAGGTTTTGTGTGTATTACGCTCATCACACACCTTTTTAGAAAAACCCAGTTTGGACTATCAAATAAATAGAACATAATTTCAAGGAGCATCTTTTATGTTTAGACGTTTTTCTGTTGTCATTTTAGCCGCTTTATGTTGTCAACAAGCACAAGCCGATGTTGCCCTTGGCGCAGGCTTAAGCACTTTAGGATTTGGTCTACAAGGGACGATTGCCATCAATCCTCATTTGAATTTACGCCTAGCCGCAAATGGCGGTACGTTTAATGATGATTTTGAAGAAAGTGGCATTCAATATAAAGGCGAGTTTGAGTTATCCAGCTATGGTCTCATTGCCGATATTCATCCCTTTGCAGGCAGTTTTTATCTTAGCGCGGGGTATTTAGGTCACGATAACTCTTTAGCACTTAAGGCGACTTGCCCTCAAAGCTGTGATATTGATGGTCAGTCCTACCAAAGCTCACCTGATGGCCAAATTAACTCTCATGTTGATTTTGGTACAGGTGCACCCTATTTGGGGATAGGTTGGGGTAATGCGATGCAAGGGGGCAGACTGTATGCCAAACTTGATATTGGCGTGTTATTTCAAGATAAACCCAAAGTAGATTTGACCGCGACAGGTAGTTTCAAAAATACAACAACAGGGTTAACCATGAATACTAGCAACCCTATTTTTCAAAAAGAATTGGCAAATGAAGAAAAGTCATTACAACAAGAAATCAATGATGCCGACTACAGTGAATTATACCCTGTGATTGGTTTAAGTATCGGCTACCGTTTTTAGGTCTCAGGCCATACGGTAAATAGGGTTGTTGACCCACAGCTTCATGCACAAAAGTGACAACTGTCAATGCTTTTCATGCGCATCGCTCTTTATACTCAAACGTCATCACTACTTTGCTCGTGCCAACGACTGGAATAATAATCATGTTAAAAAAACTCGCACTTAGCTTGTGTTTACCCCTTATGTTAAGCACAACGGCTGTCACTGCTGCCCCTTTAATCAGTGACCCTGTGGCTTTAATGCAATCCATTTTGCAACAAGAACGGGCATGGGCAGGTTTGGAAACAAAAACCATCAAAGTCGAAGATTTTACCTTTGCCTATAGTGAAGGGGGGCCTAAAACCGCACCGACCGTATTATTAGTTCACGGCTTTTCGGGGTCTCGTGATAACTGGAACCGCGTTGCTCGTAAGCTCACCAAAAAATACCGTGTGATTGCGCTAGACTTACCAGGTCATGGCGACACCATTACCCCTCCTACCTACGAGTATACACTGGCCAATTTATCAGAATCGGTACGTAAGTTTGTGACGGCCATGGGTATTCAAAAAGACTTAAATATTGCAGGTCATTCATTAGGGGGCGGTATTTCGGTTTTATATTCGGCTCTTTACTTTTTGGAAGTTCGCAGTGTTTTATTGGTGGATACCGCAGGCGTTTATGCTAATGCAGGGAACAGTTTGATTACTAAACCTCAAGAGCTCAGCAAATTATTAGCCCGTAAACCCGGTGACTTTGAACGTTTAGTCACACAATTTGCCACCTACTCCCCCCCTTTTGTGCCTAAAGAATTAATGGAAGGTTATGAAAAAATTCACATGCGTCGTTTAGCCGAACAAGAAAAATTGATGGCAGGTCTGACCGAACAAATGAAATGGTACACACCCGATACGTTCCAAACAGGCTTACGCACCTTAGAAGCGCCTGTATTGGTAGTATGGGGAGATAAAGACGCGATTATTGGGGTAGAAGCGGTAGAAGAAATTAAAAAGAATCTCAAAGATGGCGAATATTTGATTCTAAACGATGTCGGTCATACACCCATTTTAGAAGCCGACTATCCTGTCAGTGAAGCCTATATCAAATTTTTAGACAGGGTACAAAAAATGCCTAATAAATTCGCGCCTGCTACGCCTGCGAAATAATCTATATTGGGCATAGGGTCTGTTGACGTTTTGATTGTAATTGCGAAAGAAGCTATTTTTAGAGGATACGCGGCTCACACCTAAAACATCAACAGCCCCTACTCTCTCTCAACACCCTAAGATGCGGGAGAGAGTCCCCCCATTAGCCTGTAGATATGACTAAAAAGCAGTTAGATTGGGCTAAATTGTCAATGCAGCAACAGCAAATGCCCGCTAGTATGTCAATAAGACCACACACTTAGACTCTCCAAATAACATAGATTGATTATCCGTAAACAAATTACTAGGATAATCCGCTTATTACACATAACAATGAAGGAATGATTATGCACGCCACAGCGAGTGCTTTATTAGCCGCACACCGTGACCATTTATTAAGCCAACTAACAGGCGAACAACTCAACCATACCCTTAGCCGTGAAGTGAATGCTTTTTTAGATTGGGCAAGCCAATGTCCCATCAACAAAGTCGTCGCGGTAGAACGCTTACAACAAGTAGCGCTGCATTATGTTTTAGCACAAAGTCCAAGCGCAGGTTTAATTGAGCAAATCTTAACGATTGCTAAGGCTGCCTTCCGTAGCCCACTCAATCAAACAACGTATGTACATCAATTAATTGAGCACAAAGACTTTTTGGCGATTGTGGATAAAATTGCCAGCCACGAACAGCTCAAAAAAGACATTATTCATACGGCGGTGGGCAATCCAGTTTACGCCAAACTGTTATCGGATATTGTTTTTCATGCCTTAAGTGACTACTTAGTCAATGAAAATCCCTTAGCCAAAAAAGTGCCTGGTATGTCTTCTTTAATGAAAATGGGCAAAGGTTTAATGGACAGTACAGGCGGTAATGCCGCGATTGAATCGGCATTACGCAGTTATTTGCACAAAAACATGCAAAGTATTGTCGACCTGAGCGAAAAAGTCTTATTGCGCACCTTAGATGCCAAACAAATTCACCATGTTGCTGACCAGTTATGGCACAAAATCAAAGGTTCACCCTTATCCGTTATCCAACAATATATCAACGATAACGACATTGAATTTGCGACCCAAGAAGGGGTCAAATTATGGAATCATTTCCGCCAAACCGCCTATGCAAAATCACTGTTACAAGAGTTAATTGGCGTGTGGTTTAATCATTTTGCGCACAAAGATGGCGTCAGTTTATTGGCCGATTTACAGATTAGTCGTGATGATTTAGTCCGTGAAATTAACGCCTTTGCCGAACCCGTTGTGGCCGAAATGTTAGCCTCTGGTTTTCTTGCCGAGCGTATTGAGGCGCAATTAAGCGAATTTTATGGCTCAGAAGCCGTCAGTAAATTATTAGCTTAAGTCAGTACGGCGCAGGCTCTCAGCAACTGAGGTACTGAGAGTCTTAACGCGCCAATTTACGGCTAATTAATAAACTCATGACATGGGTTAAGGTTTTGAGCAAGGCATCTTGTTTTAAGGGTTTGACCAAAAAACCATTCATGCCTGCGGCTAAACCTTGTTGTTGATATTCGCTCAGGGCATGCGCGCTCACGCCATAAATCAACACGACATTCAGTTGTTTATCTTGCTCCCACTCCCTGATACGGCGTGTTGCGGTATAGCCGTCCATATTGGGCATTTCGCAATCCATTAAAATCACATCAAAATTGATATCGCCCGTCATAATCACTTGTAGCGCTTCTAAACCATCACTGGCGACAACAGGCTGAATTTGATATTTTTTTAACATGCCCACAATCACCATTTGATTGGTTGGATTGTCTTCGGCAACTAGCACGCGCAACCCCGATAGATTGGGATATTCAGCTTGAATAACAGGCGTATTCGTTTTAGCTTTTTTAGTTTTTGGCTCTACGCCATGCTGCATTTTGACATAGAACCAAAAACTTGAACCTTGTGTAGGCACACTTTTGACCCCAATATCACCCGACATTAAGCGCACTAACGAATGACAAATCGCCAAGCCCAAACCTGTCCCACCATATTTACGGGTAATCGAAGAATCTGCCTGTGAAAACGATTGAAATAAGCGTTCCCGTTGCTCATTGGTAATGCCAATCCCTGTATCTTGTACTTCAAATTGAACAAAAATTCCTGCTTCTTTACGGTCTTCACGCAGTGACGCCCTTAACGTCACCGTACCGCGTTCGGTGAATTTATAGGCATTGCCTAATAAATTGATAATAATTTGCCGAATACGGGTTGAGTCACCTATCAGCCAACGCGGTAACAACGGAGAAATATCGGTTCTAATGGGGACACCTCGTTCTTGCGCATGTAACGCAAATAACGACGCACACTCTTCGACTAAACCATAAAGGTCAAATAGCGTATGTTCTATCGCTAACTTACCTGCCTCAATTTTAGAGTAATCTAAGATGTCATTAATAATACGTAGCAAGGCTTCGCAAGACGCATGAATGGTTTGGGTATAGTGTTGTTGCTCGGTATCTAAATCGGTATCGGCTAATAGTTGCGTCATACCAATCATGCCATTCATCGGCGTGCGTATTTCGTGGCTCATATTGGCCAAAAACTCACTTTTCACTCTGGCCGCTGTTTCGGCTTGTTGCTGGGCGCGCTCTGCTTCTTCTGTTTTTAGTAATAAGGCTTGGGTACGCTCTTGCACTTTTTGGTCTAATAAACGATTTAATTGTTCTTGCTCTGCTAATTTGGCTTGTTGGGTGTATTCATTTTCTTGTTGTAGCAGACGTAATCTGTCGGTGAGTGCGGTATTGAGAATCAGTAAAGTGGTGACAGAGCCTAACTGCGAACCGTAAGTTGTCCAAAAATTCACAGGTAAAATATCAAAGGCACGTAATACATTGACCGTCCCACCAATCAACAAACCAGACCAGCCTAGCGTAAAATATTTACCTAGCCGATTACCCTGTCGCCAAATATAGATACCTGTAAAGTACATGGTAGGCGCAGCAATAAAGGCAGCAAACATGGCTAGTTGAATGGCCAACGCAAAGGGTAATATCCATGCGCCAATCAACACAACAGACAAAAACCCCCATATCCAACGGTCTAAGGCATGCCCACGCCATCGGCAATGTTGAATTTGCAGAAAAGACTTCGTTAAGACAAAAGCGGTGAGTGCCAATAAGCCCACGGCAAAAGGACGAATACGCTTCGCAAACTCTGGCCACTCCCCCCAAATAAACATACTGCCAATGCCGTTCAGACTGAGTTCAATGGTGGCATAACAGGCTAATACCATCATGTAATGCCAATGATTGATGTCACGTAAGATAAAAAACAAATAGGCGTTATAAACCAAAATAATCAAAATAGCGCCGTAGTACATGCCGAATAAAAAGCCTTCCTGACGCTGAATATCTCTAAACACTTCAGGATGTAACAAGTTAACCGCCATAATCATGGAGTCACGGCTTTGCAGACGCAAATAAACCACCGTGGTTTGTTTGGAGGGCAAATGGAGACTAAAGGCAAAACCACGGTCTTTAATCGGTCTTAAACTAAAGGGATAACGGTCGCCCGCATGAACTTCTTGATACTGTCCCTTGGCATCAGGCGCATAAAAATCAATTTCGTCCATCAAGGGATAATTGAGCTGTAAAATCCAATCTTGTTGTGTGCTTTGATTGTCTAAGGACAGCTTCACCCAATAAGCGGCTTTGGTAAAACCATAGTTGGGTAATAAGGTATTGGCGTATTGCCATTGTGTTTTATGACGTTGCTCTTCCGCCAAAATATCGGTTAATTTATATTCCAAACTCGGGTCAGCAAAATACACTAAGGCTTTACCCAAAATCAGTTGTTGGTCTTCTGGATTGACTATAATGCGTGTCTCACTGTTGGCATAAACAGGCGCAAACATCGTTAAACAGGCGTACACCAGCGCAATAACGTATGTCCTAAGATGATGAACGGTCATGTCTATACCCATTGTTATACTTATCAGCATGCGTGCTTGTATTAGTCGCTGTTTGGCTTATTATCCATCCAAACTTCCCTTTTTAGCCGTCTTATGCTTGGCCTGAGCTATGTTAGAATAAGGCATATTCTCTTGTTTGAACTGCATCATGAGCTCACCGAATCTACGCCCCTACGCTTGGCTTGCCATTGCCGCTGCTCTGCTTACCTTAGCACTCAAAACAGGAGCCTACTTTTTAACTCATTCCGTGGGCATGTTATCTGACGCCTTAGAGTCTATCGTCAATGTTGCCGCCGCGACAATGGCGCTGGCCATGCTCACCATTGCGGCACGTCCCGCAGATGACGACCATGCGTTTGGTCACACCAAAGCAGAGTATTTTTCGAGTGGGGTGGAAGGCGCACTCATTTTTTTAGCGGCTATTGCTATTATTTATACCGCGATTCCACGTTTATTGCATCCACAACCCTTAGCGCAAGTCGATTTAGGCTTAATGATTGCGATATTAGCATCCGCCATTAACTTTGGTGTCGCACTCATTTTATTAAAAGCAGGTAAACGCTATCACTCCATTACCTTAGAGGCCGATGCTCACCATTTGTTGACTGACGTATGGACATCGGTGGGTATTTTATTAGGGATTGGCGCCGTCGTTTGGACAGGTTGGTATGTTCTTGACCCACTGATTGCGATTGCAGTGGCCTTAAATATTATTTGGACAGGCTGGCAGTTATTACGTCGTTCGGTAGATGGTTTGATGGATGTTGCCTTGAGCGAACCCGAGTTAGACACAATCAAAACCATTCTCAGCACCTACGAACAGCAATATGGGGTGCATTACAATGCCTTAAAAACACGGCAAGCGGGCAGTAAAAAATTTATTTCTTTTCATTTGTTAGTCAATGGTGCATGGAGCGTAGAACAAGCACACGCGCTGCAAGACCAACTTGAAACCGCCATTGAAGCACAGATACTCGGTAGCCACGTATTGAGCCACGTTGAACCGATAGATGCTCCCTCGACTCACCACTACTAACCTTTAATGAAGGCCTCATAGACTATCCGTCTAGGTAAATCTGAACGGCCTTACCCTAATCATGGCTGCTGACACTCCCCAATAATCCAGCCATCGCTATGCCAGTCATCGCGCCAAAAACCTGACTTTTTTCATCAAAGGCCTGTCGCTAATTCCAAAGACCTTCTACGCTAAGTGAGCTACTCTTATTGCTATACAAACGCTACCCTCTATTTGATGACGAGAACATACCATGCCGTATACACTGAGTCCTTTGGCCAAAGAATTAAAACACTTGGAGCAACAAGGTGATTATTTGGCAGTGATAGCACTGGTCAAATCACAACTAGAGGCCAATAAACGTACCTTTGCCGACCCTTATATTAAAGAGTGGATTGGCCGTCGTTGGCGTAATTTATTTTTGCAAGAAGCTATCCACGATAAACGCGCACTCAAAGTGGCTAGCAAAAAATTGGCAATGGCCAAAGATAAACGCTCTGCACCACAAAAAATTGCTGAACGCTTTTTGAAAGGTGACCATCATGTAGAATGGGCGGTAGACATGCCTGCTGCACAAATCTCCCAAGACTTAGCAACGACCCTCATTTTTTGTCCTGGCTTTATTAACGGTTTATTACCTGCGCATGCCTTTGCCGAAGAGTTTCCTGCGATAGAAGCCGAATATGGCTGGAAGATTTTTCAGGCCGATGCTCACCCCATGCGGGGCTGTGAAGCCAACCATAGTGACATTTTACAAGCGATTATTGATGGCAAAGGCTTTTTGTCTAACCCAGGTGCCGCCAGTGACCAATTTCGCCCCAGTGTGCCGCCCGAAGATGTATTTTTAATGGGCTATAGCAAAGGTGCACCCGATATTTTATCAACCCTTGTGCATCATCATCAGGCTATTGGCCAGCGTGTACGCTGTGTCGTGACGTGGGCAGGCGCGATTGGTGGCTCATACATGGCAGACAATTTTTATGAATTGATTAAAAACGCCGATACCGATTTATTAACGTCTCGTTTACATGACTTTTTGCAGCTACTAGTACCCAGTTTAACGCGCAAAGGGTCATTACGTCGTTTAGCAGAATACGATATCAAAGGCGGGGTTCATAGCCTGACCACCAGTGCCCGTAACGAGTTTTATAAAAACTATCACGGCCTATTAGACGACCTCAATATCCCCGTCTTGAACTTTACTGCGGCCACCACCGCACTGGAAGTCCCGACTTTTCAAATGGCAGATTGCTTAAACTTAACTCGCTATGACGGTAATAACGACATGCAGGTAACACAAGAGCAAGCAAAACTTAAAATTCCGATGGCAGCTCATGTGGCCATGCTACACGGCCATCATTGGGACGTATCGTATCCGCCCTTCCCTAAAGCCTTACGCATGACTTCACCCAACTTAGACCATCCCTTTCCACGTAAGGCAGCGATTGTTGCGATTTTCAAACTCTTAGCAGAATTAGGGTTAATTGACTAAAAACTTGGTCAAGGACGACCAAAATCCCGATAAAATGCCCGTAAACAGCCGTGATTTTATGGTAATTTGACTGAGGATCTGTTGGGGTTTGGCCTGTGACTTAGGTTACTGGTACAAGCCTACAATAGCCCTTAGGCGCTGTTGGATGTTAAAGCACGCGGCAACGCCTATTTTTGTCATATGCAAACATCACAGCCCCTCACTAGGCTTGAATAGCTCTGTCTCTTAAAGGTTGCGCCATGATGTCTGCATACTAACGTCATGGATTGAAAATAAACATGCCCCCACTGCTGCGCCATCGTTTATTACGCTCAACCACAGGTTTGGTTGTCATCGTGATTTGTATTGTCGCGAGTGTGACACTGATTCTGGCGTTTCAACCCCAAATTCAACATCAACGGCAACTGATAGAACAACATCAGCAACAAAAAGCGCAAGCGGTTGGTCAGCATTTAGAGCAAACCTTTTTTACCATTCAGCAGCAAGTAGTCAATCTTAATCAACTCGCCTACCAATATCACCGTGACCCGTTAGCGATAGAAACCATTTTACGTACCTTATTGGGCGCATCGTCACCGCAAGCCATTTATGGCATGGGTGTCTGGTTTAGTCCGCAAAACCATCCGCAAAAAACCTCGTTATATGGTCCTTATGTCCATTTTAATGCCCAACAACAAGTAATTTTAACCTACGACTGGATGAATCCTAATTATAACTATCCCAATCAGTCATGGTTCAAGACCATTATGAGTGCGCGTGGCGAGCAGCGTTGTACCCCACCTTATTTAGATATGGGCATGATTTACGTGACCTGTGGACGGGCATTTCCTATGGGGGCAAGCCAACCCATGGGCGTTGTCACCGTCGATTTGGTCTTGCCACAAATAGAGGCAATGGTCACACAAGCCAGTACCCAGCCTTATGAACACGTATTTATCAGTGGCAATCAACAACAACTGATTGCCTTTCCTAATTCGGCTAAGGCATTAAAAAAATATTATCAAAACGACAAACAACAGAGTTTATTGGATATTTCTGTCAGCCACGTCTTAGCCCAACATAATAACCAATACCTAGCGTATGAACACCGCTTAAAAATGGGTTGGACAGTCCATGTACTCAGCCAAAAGTCGTGGTTAGAGCGCGAGATAAACCAACTCAATCAACAATTGTATTTATGGGTGATTTTTATTTGGTTTGCGGGGGCAATTACCGATGCAGTTTGGATGTATACCACACGCCGTATTCGTTCAGAACTACATCATAGTCTGACGTGGCGTAATGCCTTGAGCGATGTGATTCCAGCGGGGGTTTTTGCCGCCAATTTTAATGGCCAAGTGACATGGGCTAACCCTGTATTTAGTCAACTCACCCAACAAATTAAATATCCTTGCGAGCTCATTAATTCGATTTACTTAGAAGACCAACCCAAGTTTCGCTTATTTTGGCATCGGGCCTGTTATGAACGTCGGTCCATGACCAGTGAATTTCGACTCAGTACCAATGCCCGTAAGTGGGTACAAATTCGTTTGGTATTAGCCTTAAACAATGACAAAGAAGCGACAGCCATTGCAGGGACAATGGATGATATTACCGAACGGCGACGTCACGAAGAAGAGTTAAGACACGCTAAAGAACAAGCCGAAGAAGCCAATAAGGCCAAAGGCGAGTTTTTGGCGATGATGAGCCACGAAATACGCACACCCATGAATGGCGTCATTGGCATGTCTAGTCTCTTACTAGATACCCCTTTGTCCTCAGAACAACAAGAGTTTGCCCATACCATTCAAAATTCTGCCAACATCTTACTCAAAATTATTAACGATATTTTAGATGTCTCTCGCATTGAAGCAGGCAAATTCCCCATTGAGCATTATCCGTTTCGCACCGAGAGCCTGATGAGTGAAATACTCACCTTACTCAGTCCTCTTGCCCAGCAAAAAGGCCTCGCCTTACGTTATGATAAAGCCGCAAATTTGCCTGCTATTTTAGTGGGTGACGCTGACCGCCTGAAACAGGTGTTACTCAATCTGCTCAATAACGCACTCAAATTCACGGAACAAGGTAGCGTTAGCTTATTCGTAGACGTGAACCTCAGCGATGCGCAAAAAACCATCCTCACCTTTACCGTTAGCGATACAGGAATTGGACTGTCACAAGAGCAACAACAACGTATTTTTCAACCTTTTACCCAAGCCGATAGCTCAACCACACGACGGTACGGTGGAACAGGTTTAGGTTTAACCATTTGTCGGCACTTAATTGAGTTGATGGGCGGTGAAATTCATTGTGATAGCGACCTCGGCCACGGCTCACGTTTTTGGTTTAGACTCCCCTTTCAACATTATCAGGCAGCGCAATTACCTAGCGCCACCCGTAGCATGCCACAGGCGGTATTACGTACAGATGCCATGATTTTGATTGTCGAAGATAACCCCGTCAATCAACAAGTGGTCGCCAAAATGCTACAAAAACTGGGCTTACATTATGATATTGCCCATAATGGCCGTGAAGCCCTATCAAAACTCAGTACCTCTAATGCGTGGGATTTGGTACTGATGGACTGTCAAATGCCGATGATGGATGGTTTTGAAGCCACACGCCGTTGGCGTGAGCAAGAGCAGCTTTTAGGTCTTAAACGATTAACAATTATTGCCTTAACGGCGAATGCAATGCATGGCGATGAGGAACGCTGTTTAGCGGCGGGCATGGATGGTCATTTAGCCAAACCCATCGGCTTACAAAAACTCTATGAATTGTGCGCACAATGGTTAGCTGTGAAAGATTAAGATCTTTTAAGGTCAACAAGTGAGTAGATTAAGCCATTTAGCTAGGCGTGAATGGCTTAATCTCAGTCAAAGGAAGCGCCTCGCCATATCAGGCAAAGCACTTCAATTGTCATTATTTCAAATCATAACCCCGTTCTTCATGTAACACCAAATCCAAGCCTTCACGCTCTTCATCATCGGTCACACGTAAACCCTTAGTCATGATAGCAGTCAATTTGAGTAGTACCCATGTTGCCAGTGCTGTATAAAGACCAATCACCAAAATACCTGTGACTTGTGTCGTCAACTGACTGCCAATGCTGTCGTGATTCGCGGTATAACCCAAACCAGAAAACACCCCTAAATCTGGGCTACAAAAGATACCTGCTAAAAATGTTCCTAAAATACCGCCTACACCGTGTACAGGGAACACGTCTAAGGAATCATCAATTTTTAGAGTCTTCTTGATTAAATTGGTCATCACGAAACAAATCGCACCTGCCAAGATACCCACAACTAACGCACCTGCGGGTCCGACAACGCCTGCTGCGCCTGTAATCGTCCCTAAACCTGCGACCATACCCGTGACAATACCTAGGACAGATGGCTTACCAAATTTAAGCCATTCACACACCATCCATGTGAGTGCACCTGCGGAAGCCGCAATATGCGTGACAAACAATGCCATGCCTGCCGCTCCGTTAGCCGCTAAGGCAGACCCTGCGTTAAAACCATACCAGCCTACCCACAACATACCTGCGCCAGTCACGGTCATCGTTAAGTTATGCGGGGGCATGGCCACTTTACCAAAACCTTGACGTGGGCCAAGTACTAAAGCAGCCACTAAAGCGGCGACCCCTGCTGTAATGTGCACCACAGTGCCACCCGCAAAGTCAATCAAACCGCGTTGAAAGAAGTATCCGCCCCCCCAAACACTGTGTGCGACAGGCACATAGACCACGAGTGTCCACAACACACTAAAAATGAGTACCGAACTGAACTTCATACGTTCAGCAAAAGCACCAATAATTAACGCAGGGGTAATAATAGCAAAGGTCATTTGAAAGGCCGCAAAAACGATTTCAGGGATATCCCCTGTCATGTTTTCTTTCCCTAAACCTGCCATTAATATGCGCGAACCACCACCCAACCAGTCATTTAAGCTACCGCCGTCGGTAAATGCCAAGGAATAAAAACCTACAAGCCATAACAAACTGATTATCGAGGCAATCGCAAAACATTGCATCAAAATAGAGAGGACGTTTTTAGTACGGACTAAACCGCCATAAAATAAAGCCAAACCAGGCAAGGTCATAAACAGCACTAAGGCTGTTGCGGTCAGAATCCATGCAGTATTACCGTTATTAAGCGGTGTATCGGCGGCAAACGCCGTAGAGGCTAACAAAATAGACGTTAGCCCTGCGAGAATGCGGAACATGATAAATTAACTCAAACAGATTAAATGGCAGATTCGTTAGTTTCGCCCGTACGAATACGTACAACTTGCACAAGGTCACTGACAAAAATTTTGCCATCGCCAATTTTACCTGTACCTGCCACTTTGCAAATCACCTCAATGACTTGTTCAACATCCGCTTCTTTGACGGCTAAGTCTAAACGTACTTTAGGAACAAAATCGACAACATATTCGGCACCGCGATATAATTCGGTGTGTCCTTTTTGACGACCAAAGCCCTTGACTTCCGTCACGGTTAATCCGGTTACACCAATATCAGATAACGCCTCACGGACATCATCTAACTTAAAGGGTTTAATCACTGCACTGACCATTTTCATGGTTGTTCACCTCACCATTTACTACGATTAGGACGACAATGTATTGATACGCCTTGAGCCATAAGCTGAGTTTTTATGCTGACAGAATGACCGCGCCATCACTCCAACAACGCCTTCAGTATGTCTGATTTCGTCTATGTTTAGCGTTTTCTATTGGGAAACGTCCCGTTAAACGCTAAGGCAGACTCGTCTATAGACGTATACAACAAATCAAATCAGGTCGGGTCGGTTGACCCTAGCCATGTATAGGCTTAAAAAAGGCGAATTTATACACTGAATTCACATTAAAGTCGCGTCAAACCCGCATTTATGTCTTTTTTTTTATTAAAAACAGATTAACGGTATCCGACTAAAAAAGCATAAAAAAAAGCCCTAATGAAATTAGGGCTTTTTACAGGCTAGTATGGGCAATAACTATGGTGGTAAAAGCTCTCTTGCGATAAGAAAGTTGATACGGTTGCCCATGTCAGTCTTAGTGGCGACCACCACCAAAACCGCCGTCGCGACGGCCACCGCCATCACCACGACCACCGCCGAATCCACCGCGACCGCCATCACGACGACCACCGCCACCGCCGCCGCCTTCTTCTTTAGGACGAGCTTCGTTAACGGTCAATGTACGACCAGAAATTTCTTTACCATGTAATGCGCTGATTGCAGTTTTGGCTTCTTGGTCACTGCCCATTTCCACAAAACCAAAACCTTTGGAGCGTCCTGTTTCACGATCCATAATTACCATTGCTGAACGTACAGCACCATGAGCTGCAAATAGCTGCTCTAAATCGGCATTGCTTACACCATAGCTTAAGTTGCCAACATATAACTTATTGCCCATGAAAGGGACTCCTCAAAGAACGATAACTGACATAGGACTTAGCTTATTGTTTGCTGGACTCCAAGTTAATAATGAAGGAGCACAAACAAACTCAGCACAATAGAGGCGCACATAAGTCCTGTAATACCACAAACCAAACGCAGGACTTAAGCATTAACAGGGGGAACAAGGTGTTATTACGTAGCAATTATTATAATCAGTACATGACAACTCATGGCCATCCGCGCATAAGCCACTCACCACTAGGCAGTGATACATGCAGTATACTCGCCTGCCTAGTGAGTACAATAGCTTAATTGCTAAAGTTACGGCCGATTTACCCTTTTTTGTGATGACTGGTTACAAAATAGTTTAGAGAAACACACTCTGTACACGTCCTTGCACCGTCATTCCTAAAAATGGGGTGTTTTGTCCTAACGAAACGAGGGTTTCAGGCGCAACATGCCATGTCGCGGCAGGGTCTACTACAATCACACCCGCGCCTGTTGTTAATGCCCCTGCCTCTAAACCTAAAATACGCGCAGGATTGACGGTTAAAGCACGCCACAGTTTGTCTTCGGTCAGTAGCCCATCTCTGACTAATTTTAAGCCTAACGGTAATACAGTTTCTAAGGCAGAAATACCCGCTTCCGTGGCTGGGAATGGCGCTAACTTGGCTGCCGCATTTAAGGGTTGATGATGAGAACAAATGGCATCAATCACGCCCGATTGCAGTGCCGCACATAGAGCCAAGCGGTCTTCTTCGCTACGTAAAGGTGGACGCACATGCGCCAAGCTATTAAAACCGTCAATCGCAGCATCGGTTAAATGGAGTTGATGCATTGCTACATCTGCCGTAATGCTTAAACCTTTCGCTTTGGCAATACGAATTAACTCAACCGAACCTTTACACGATAATTGGCTAAAGTGAGCTTTAACCCCTGTTTCTTCGACCAATAATAATTGTTTAGCTAGCGCAATGGTTTCGGCGATGCTGGGAATGGCAGGTAAACCCAAGCGTGATGCCGTAAAACCGTCATGTACGCAACCCGTTGCTAAGCTGGGCTCTTCAGGATAAAAAAAGACCGTAATATTTAAGGACGCAGCGTATTCTAGACAGCGTAAGAGTGTCTCGTCATTGGCCATACCTTGACGCGCGTTTGTCACTGCAATACAACCTGCCTGCATGAGAGCATGCATATTTGCGGGTTGTTTGCCCTCTAAACCTTTGGTTAATGCGCCAATGGGATATACCTTGACCAAGCCTGCTTGAGCGGTTTTTTCGTGTAATTGCGCCACAATCGCCGCATTATCAATCATCAACTTGGGATTCGGCGGTAATACCACGTGGGCAAAACCACCGTGTAAGGCGGCTTTATTTTCACTAAGCATACTGCCGTGTTGTTTTTCGCCTTCACGTAAACTGGCACACAAATCAATAAATGCAGGTAACACATAATGGCCATGAATTTCTTGCACGTGTGTCACCTGTGCCGCACGTGCTTCCGCCCCCATCGCCACCATACGACCATTATCCACTAAGACATCCGCCACACGGTCTATGTTGGCCGCAATATCAATGACGCGGCCACCCACCAATAAGGTGCGTTGTTGTTGTACTTGCATGATTAGCCCTCTTTGCGTGTGGTGAGTTGACCCTGCATCGTCAAAGCAAGTACGGCCATACGCACAGCAATACCATAATTGACTTGTTTGAGAATCAAAGATTGATGACCATCGGCCACTTCGGAAGCAATCTCTACCCCCCGATTAATCGGGCCGGGGTGCATAACAATCGCATTGGGTTTGGCATAAGCAAGTTTTTGTGGCGTCAAACCATATAAAGCATAAAACTCTTCGGGGCTGGCTAATAACGGTGACTCCATACGTTCATTTTGAATCCGTAACGCAATCACTACATCTGCGCCCTCTAAACCTTGTTCTAAACGCTCATACAACTTGATACCGAGTTGTTGAAAATCTTTAGGCTGTAAAGTACGTGGGGCAATCACGCGAATTTCTTTTGCCCCCAAGGTTTGCAAGGCATAAATTTCTGAACGCGCCACGCGTGAATGACGCACATCACCAATAATGGCGACGGTTAACTGACTAAAATCGCCCGCATGACGGCGAATCGTTAACATATCCAACATCCCTTGTGTGGGATGATTGTGGCGGCCATCGCCTGCATTAATCACTGCCACTTTTGGGGTGACTTGACTGGCAATAAAATGGGCTGCACCCGATTGTGAGTGACGCACCACAAAGGTATCGGCAGTCATGGCTTCTAAGTTCCACAACATATCGCGCAAGGTTTCACCTTTACTGTTAGAAGACTTGGCAATATCAATATTAACGACATCGGCACTCAAGCGTTTAGCTGCTACAGCGAAGGTCGTTAACGTACGGGTTGATGCCTCAAAAAACAGGTTCATTACCGTACGCCCTGCTAACAGTGGCTGATTGGTAATGCTGCCGTCAGGCGCTAAAAAAGATTCGGCAAAATCGAGAATTTCGGTAAGCTGCTCTTTACTCAGGCCTTCAGTTGTTAAAAAGTGACGTAGGCGACCTTGAGAATTAAGCTGCAAACGACTGGGGGTATGCGCATGGGACAAGTGCATGATAGTTTACGATGTGATGAAAAAATTGGCCTCATTTTAACAGAAAGATGCTGGGCTGTTGGCGTTTTGATAGCATGCTGTTGCAGATTGATAACTGATTGCCACAGACGACTTGATTTAGAGGATTCGCTGGCGAGTGCCTAGACACGAATTGCAACTGTTAACATCGCTTTTACCTGTATAAAACCCGCCCTTCTTGAGGCCGATACGATACAATACGCCAAAATAAGAAAGTGTTATGGCCTGTATATCTACAGAGTCATTTGCTAAATAATACCTCAAGGTAAACTGCCTTGCTTTTGTTGAGATGGATTATGGCTAAACGATTAAAACTCCTCGATTCTGGCTGGTTAATGATGGAAACTCCTGAAACGCCGATGCACGTTGGCGGCTTGATGTTGTTTCAATTACCCGAAAATGCGCCTGATGATTACATGCAGTCCTTTTTTCAATATTTGTTACAAGTGGACGATGTCTCTGCACCGTTTAATCAAAAATTGCAGCGCGTTTTACCCTTTAACTTAGATGCCAGTTGGATTAAAGACGGTAATTTTGATATTGAATACCATGTTCGTCCGTCCGCCTTGCCCAAACCCGGCCGTATTCGTGAGTTGTTGGCTTTAGTATCACGTTTACATGCTCAACGAATGGACCAACGTCGTCCGATGTGGGAATGTTATTTAATTGAAGGCATTGAAGGTAATCGTTTTGCCGTTTATAGCAAAATTCATCACTCAATGGTCGATGGTGTAGCGGCTACTCGCCTCATGCAATCACGCATGGCACGTTCTGCCGATGAAGATTTACCGCCTATTTGGTCAGGTGAATGGACAAAACGCTTACCCAAAAAAGAAAAGCGCAGTTTACCCATGCCGCCCTCGCCCAAAGAAGTGTTTCATAGTTTTAGTAATGGTGCCGCGCAACTGGTTGATTTGTTAAAAACACCACGCGAAAGTCATGCCAAAGCCTTATTTCAAGCCCCTAAAACCATTCTTAATCGTCGGGTTACACCTGCTCGGCGTTTTGCCGCGCAGTCATGGCCAATGGAACGCATTCGTCACGTTGCCAAAGGGTATCATGCCACGGTGAATGATATTGTTTTAGCCATGTGTGGTGGCTGTTTGCGTGATTACTTAAAAAGTTATGATGCCTTACCAGCCACCCCATTAGTCGCACAAGTGCCTGTGTCAGTGCGTGCGGCCGATGCCAGTGATGATAATGGTAATGCGATTAGTGCGGTGCAAGTAACCTTGGGAACGGATATTGGCAATCCTGTTGATAGATTACGTGCCATTCAAGAGTCAATGCACGCGGCCAAAAATCGACTATCACACATGGAAAAAGCCGATATTAATGCGTTTACCGTGTTGAGTAATTTGCCGTTAATGTTAGGTCAAGCCACAGGGTTGGCTGGCAGACGCACCACGATGTTTAATGTGGTCATTTCTAATGTACCCGGCCCAAAAGAGCCATTGTATATGCACGGTGCAAAAATGTTGGCTAACTATCCTGTGTCGTTAATTTGGCATGGTTACGCAGCCAATATTACCGTACATAGTTATGTGGACAGTTTAGACTTTGGCATTATTGCTTGTCGTGATACGGTGCCACGTGTACAAAGAATGTTGGACTATTTGGAAGATGCGTTGGCCGCGTTGGAAAATCATTTACCAAAATAAGGCCCCCCGCTCTGTGGGAGAGGGTATTGACCTCACCTTAGCCCTCTCCTAATTAGGAGAGGGAACTTTGTCGCTAATTTAAGGCACTACTTCTATTTGCACTTTTAGCAAGCCTTGATTAGTGTCACTGATTTCCATAAATGCTGATTTTGATAAATCAATAATCCGTCCTTTGCGAAATGGCCCTCGGTCGTTAATTTTTACCACAATACTTTTATTATTTTCTATATTCACCACTTTGACATTTGCGCCAAAGGGCAAACTTCTATGCGCGGCAGTTTTTAGTTTATGCTGATAAACCTCACCACTCGCAGTTTTTTGGTTTTGATGTTTATCGGCATAATAAGAAGCAATGCCTGTTTGGGTATAGCCTAACCAGCTTTTATTTTTGTTGTTTTGGACGGTGCTACAAGCGGTTAAGATTAAGGTATTGATTAAAATGATTATTTTTATAAGTTTCATGGTGTTTTTAATCTTTACTCATTAATACAAATTGTAGGAAAAGCCAACGATACATCGTTAGTCCCTGTGGTCGTTTTAATAGTGGCCACCGAATAAACCCTTTTTCGAGGATACAAGGTTTAGATTGCGTGAGTTGGTCACTCCAACTCAGTTTCTTATTTGTGTGGAGATAGTGACATTATTATAAAGAAAAAACTGATAACAGCTTAGGGGCTATTGATGTTTTGATTGTGGTTACGCAAAACGTCAACAGCCCCTAGCGTTGAGTACGATCATTTTAGTCTTTGACTAAGCCCTCTACCCTGAGTTCTAAATCATGTAAACGCTGACGAGCACGGTATAAATCCTGTTGTACAAGGTCACAGCTTTCAGGAGATATTGCATCTTGAATACGGCTACGCCAGTCACTCACCGAAATAGTGCTCATTTGCTCCAAATCAATAGGGCGACAATTAGACATCACTACGCGCATCGTTGGCACAAGTTTTGTGTCTTTAGATGAAGTCAAGGTAAATGGTATTGCACCTATTCTGACTCCCATAATTAAACCATGTAGTCGATTACTGATAATAATGGCTGTACGTGCATAAATAGCTTCCACTTTTTCAGTCTGCTGATGATGAGTTTCTTGTCCCCAGTCAACTAAATCCATACCATATTTAGTCGCTAGTTCTTGTGCTAATTTATTATCTCGATGTACCTGCACAACCACTGTCGGCTTTAGCCCTTCAGCTCTAGCCGCTGCTACAAAATTAGAAAATATATCGGATGATATAAATTGAGCCTCTCGCAACACAAGGACAGCTAAATCCCTGTCTTTGGTGCCTTGTTGTTGTGCAAAAAAACCTAAATCAGGCGATACTTCGCCTAGACCATTCAGCACAGGTGAGGAAATATCATCTCGAAATGTCAAAATATCCGCTTGACGAGCATACGCCTGTATCAAACGAGCATGTGCAGGATTTCCTCTATATGAGCGTCCCACAATAATAGCTCTACCCCCCGACAAACGAGCAATCTTGATATTGATAAATGCCAATAAATCCCTTAGTCGCGCACGCCAACTCGCAGAGACTATTTGCGGACCTGGTGCAATACAAAAAACAATACGTTTACCACTAAAAAAGGCCATCAATAAAGCCAACTGTAAGGCAAAGTACGATAGGAATAGGCGATACTTTCCTTTTAAGGGGTACGCATTGATATAACTATCCGACATTGTCCCACGATATAATAATAATTCGTTGTTAGATGCTTGTAGCCAAGTCAATAGCACACTTCTAATTTCTATATCACCTAGATTGTCTTCTTGAGCTGCCAAGCTCATTACTACCGTCGTCTGCCTAGACACCTTTATTTCTCCTAAGAGTGTTACTATTAAACATAACCCATGTACTGCGACAAAAAGCAGTATTGATGACACAACATAGTCTGTAAACAGATTTTTGACTACATCTGCCTTTATTTATTGAGGCTTATTGATAACGTTTTAACGCAACGACTAAGACTAAGGTGTGAATAGCGCTGCCAGTTGAATAACCCATTGCCGCACCGACACTGCCTTGTATGTATGCCCCCACTCCTATCAAAGCCAGTACATACAAGCTCGACCAGACACTAATTGCGGATACAATATGACCAAATCCCTTGGCTTGTAATACAGAGCTTGCAATGGATGTACTTGAGGAAACGACTAAGCCCAAACAAATAATTTGTAATGGCAAAACCGCACCCGCATAGTTTTCACCAAACAGTGGGACTACTGCAAAAGGCATCACTCCAATTAAAATAAGATATGGAATAGCCATAATTGCAGTCATACCACCTAATAAACGCATGGGACTTTCATGGGTATTGTCTGGACGAGCAAACCAAGGTAGCACAACGGACGACAAAGAGGTGGGTAACATACGCAATGGCGCAATTAGACGAGAGCCTAGCCCATAAAATCCAGCCTGTAATGGGCCGGCCAACGTACTCACAATTAAAGCATCTAAGTTACGTGCTTGTAAGGCGAAAGAGTGCACCCAATAATGCTTACTTTCCTGAAACACGGTCTTCCAACTCATTTCAATTTCTTCAATTTGAGTGGGTATATTTCTAAATACCATAAAGGCTATCAAAGAGCCTATAAAACTACCCATTGCAAATGAAAATAATGGGTCTAAGCCACCAAAAGCAAAGCCTAAAAATAATGCTAAAGCCAAAAAGCGTCTGATAGTCAGGTCGCGTGTTGTTTTAGTTACGTGGCCTAAGCCCATCCAGACTGCATTACGTACCATTGCCGCTCGTTCAATGGCAAACCATCCCCATAAAGGTAACAATGAATATAAGTCGATAATCTCTAATAACGACAAAGTCACACATGCGCCTAAGGCTAATACACCCAGTAAACTTGTAATATATAAGCTAAAACGTTGTGCTGTTATTGACCCAGTATCCATACCACATGCTGCAACACGTCGTGTAATATAGGTTGTTGCTCCCACATCGCCCACAGAGTGCAAAGTATTCATCACGCCCAATAAGGTCATACAATAGCCTAATTGTACAGGGGTTACCCAGCGTGCTAAAAATACGATACTAATAGCCTGTAATCCTGTACTGACTAGCCTGCCACTCAGCACACTCATGAACTGCCGCAGTAATTTCTTGTGATTCACATTACGACCTCAAATATGAGCTTTACAAAGATACATTGGGTAAGTTGGTTGACATATTTTGCTAGGCATGAAGGGACAGAAAACAAAAGGATACTTGATTTCAGCGTAAAATTTTCGACTGCTTGATAACGTATGATAGTGAGCCTCTACGTGATTTAGCATTTAAAGTCTGAGTCTCATCTAGACTCTAGTCACTAAGACTCAGACTGTAATCTAATCAATACCAGATACGTTAAGTATGTCTATATAAAAATACAAACATGTTATAAAACTCACTAAATATAACGCACTTCACTAATTTCGTATTCGACTTTGCCTGACGGGGTGGTAATCGTCACGGTGTCGCCTTCTTCTTTGCCCATTAAACCACGGGCAATGGGCGAACCAGAGGAAATTTTACCCAACTTAATGTCAGCTTCGTCTTCGCCAACAATTTGATAGGTTTTAACTTCACCTGTTTCGACGTTTTCAATATCAACCGTTGCACCAAAAATTACCTTGCCATTATTGGTCATCTTGGTGATGTCAATAATTTGCACATTAGATAATTTGGCTTCGATTTCTTTAATACGACCTTCAGCAAAACTTTGTTGTTCACGCGCGGCGTGATATTCGGCGTTTTCTTTTAAGTCGCCATGTGCGCGTGCTTCAGCAATCGCCGCAGTAATCC
Organism: Agitococcus lubricus; assembly: GCF_003051055.1. Lineage (GTDB taxonomy): Bacteria > Pseudomonadota > Gammaproteobacteria > Pseudomonadales > Moraxellaceae > Agitococcus > Agitococcus lubricus. The sequence goes on from NZ_QAON01000001.1 coordinate 202,171, forward strand.
GCGGACGCTCAACATTTTTTAATCGGTCGAGTTCAGCGCGTAAGGCATCTGCCCCCGCTACTGTCATCGGATAACGTTGCATGACTAAACCTCCAAATGCAAGTCTTGTAAACGAGCAACCGATAACTCACCTTGTGCTTTTAAGGCTTGGCACACTGCATTTGCACCACTAATCGTGGTGGTGTAATACACTTTACCTTGTAAGGCACTGCGACGAATCGAGAAGGAATCTTGTTGTGCTTGTTTACCTTCGGTGGTGTTAATAATTAAATTAATCTCACCATTTTTTAACATATCAACAATGTGTGGACGACCTTCAGTCACTTTATTGACACGCTTACAAGGTACACCTGCTTGCGCGAGAATTTTTTGACTACCGCCTGTAGCCACCAAATTAAAGCCTAAAGCGATTAAATCACGGCCAATTTGTGGCAATAAGGCTTTGTCGGAGTCACGCACAGAAATAAAGGCACAACCACCATTCGGTAATTTTTCGTTAGAACCCAACACGGCTTTATGGAAGGCTTCACCAAAGGTTTTGCCAACGCCCATCACTTCGCCTGTTGATTTCATTTCTGGCCCTAAAATGGGGTCAACACCCGGAAATTTAGCAAACGGGAATACCGCTTCTTTGACGCTAAAATAAGGTGGAATGATTTCTTTAGTAAAGTTTTGGCTTTGTAAGCTTTGACCAGCCATACAACGTGCAGCCACTTTAGCTAATGACACACCAATACACTTCGATACAAACGGCACAGTACGAGAAGCACGTGGGTTTACTTCTAAAACATACACATCGTTGTTTTTGACAGCGAATTGTACGTTCATCAAGCCCACAACACCCAACTCACGCGCCATATCAATCGATTGTTGACGCATCACGTTTTGTACTTGCTCATCTAAGGCATACGGTGGCAAGGAACACGCCGAGTCACCTGAGTGAATACCTGCTTGTTCAATGTGCTGCATAATGCCGCCAATGACCACAGTTTCACCATCGGACACACAGTCCACGTCAACTTCAATGGCATCATCCAAGAAACGGTCTAATAATACGGGTGATTCATTAGAAACTTGTACCGCTTCACGCATATAACGACGTAATTCTTCTTCGTTATAAACGATTTCCATCGCACGACCACCCAACACATAGGAAGGACGTACCACTAAAGGATAACCAATCTCGGCTGCTAAACGTACACCCTCTTCTGGGTTACGTGCAGTACGGTTGGGTGGCTGACGTAAATTTAAACGCTCAACCATTTGTTGGAACCGTTCACGGTCTTCGGCACGGTCAATCGCATCTGGGCTAGTACCAATAATCGGCACACCTGCGGCCTCTAAATGACGGGCTAATTTTAAGGGTGTTTGACCACCGTATTGGACAATCACACCTTTTGGCTTTTCAACACGAACAATCTCTAACACGTCTTCGAGAGTAACTGGTTCAAAATACAAACGGTCAGAGGTGTCATAGTCGGTAGAAACGGTTTCTGGGTTACAGTTAACCATAATCGTTTCATAACCATCTTCACGCATTGCTAAGGCTGCATGAACACAACAATAGTCAAACTCAATACCTTGACCAATACGGTTTGGCCCGCCGCCTAACACCACAATTTTGTCACGTTGTGAAGGTTGTGCTTCACACTCTTCTTCGTACGAAGAATACATATAAGCCGTGCTAGTAGCAAATTCAGCAGCACACGTATCAACACGTTTGTAAGTCGGATAAACACCCAATTCCCAACGTTTTTTGCGCAATTGCTTTTCGCTAACACCTAATAAACTGGCTAAACGGCTATCAGAGAAGCCTTTACGTTTTAAGCCCCACAATACATCACGGCTACAACCCGCAAAACCTAATTGCTTGACTTGAGCTTCGGCTTTGATGATGTCTTCGATTTGTACTAAGAACCAAGGGTCAACTGCAGAGTACTCATACACTTGTTCAACGCTTAACCCTGCACGGAACGCATCACCAATGTACCAAATACGGTCAGGGCCGGGATTTTTTAATTCGTGACGGAGTTTGTCTTCAGATTCTGGCGAAGCCAAATTCAATTTTGGACTAAAACCATCTGCACCAACTTCTAAACCACGTAAGGCTTTTTGTACAGACTCTTGGAAAGTACGGCCAATCGCCATCACCTCACCCACCGACTTCATTTGAGTGGTTAAGCGTTGTTCGGCTTGGGGGAACTTTTCAAAGGTAAAACGAGGAACTTTGGTCACTACATAATCAATGGATGGTTCAAAAGACGCAGGCGTTTTGCCGCCTGTAATGTCGTTTTGTAATTCATCTAAGGTATAACCCACCGCTAATTTAGCGGCCACTTTGGCAATGGGGAAACCTGTGGCTTTGGAGGCTAAAGCAGATGAACGGCTAACGCGTGGGTTCATCTCAATCACAACCATACGACCCGTTTTTGGATCAATACCAAACTGAACGTTAGAACCACCTGTTTCTACGCCAATCTCACGCAATACCGCAATACTGGCATTACGCATGATTTGATATTCTTTATCCGTTAAGGTTTGTGCAGGGGCAACAGTAATCGAGTCACCAGTATGCACGCCCATGGCATCAAAGTTTTCAATCGAACAGATAATGATACAGTTGTCGTTTTTATCACGCACAACTTCCATTTCGTATTCTTTCCAACCAATCAACGATTCGTCGATTAACAATTGATGAGTGGGTGATAAATCAAAACCACGCTCACAAATTTCGACAAATTCTTCACGGTTGTAAGCAATACCACCGCCCGAACCACCCATGGTAAAGGATGGACGAATAATGACTGGAAAACCAAAACGTGATTGAATTTCTAAGGCTTGTTCCATGGTCTCTGCAATAGAGGCGCGTGGACATTCTAAGCCAATTTTACGCATCGCTTGGTCGAATAATTTACGATCTTCCGCTTTTTCAATCGCTTCTTTGGTTGCACCAATTAACTCAACACCAAACTTCTCTAATACACCGTTAGCATCCAAGGCTAAAGCACAGTTTAATGCGGTTTGACCACCCATCGTTGGCAATACCGCATCAGGACGCTCTTTTTCGATAATTTTAGCAACCGTCTGCCATGTGATTGGCTCGATATAGGTTGAATCGGCCATGCTAGGGTCGGTCATAATGGTCGCAGGATTGGAGTTAACCAAAATGACGCGATAGCCTTCTTCGCGCAGAGCTTTACAGGCTTGTGCGCCAGAATAGTCAAACTCACACGCTTGGCCGATGACAATCGGACCTGCACCAATAATCAGAATGCTTTTAAGGTCTTGCCGTTTTGGCATCACTCTACTCCAATAAAACGCTTGTGGACGGGTGCATAGCACCTGCCTCTTATTTGGACTGCAAAATTTGTCTATAAGCCTGCATCGTTGCTTCAATACCTTGTTCTAGGCATTCCACAATTAATGCATGACCAATGGAAACTTCTAAAATATTTGGAATTTGGACAAACCTTGGTAGGTTTTGTAAATTCAAATCATGCCCTGCATTGACCCCTAAACCTGCTTGTTGAGCCAATTGTGCGGCACGCGCAAATTGTTGCCATACAGCCTCTTCATCGGCTGTGCCAAACGCTTCGGCATACGGTTCGGTATACAACTCAACCCGTGCTGCACCAATTTCTTTGGCTAAGGCAATATCCGCATTGTCATAATCAACAAACAAGCTGACTTCAATGCCCAAAGGCGTTAGCTCTTGGCAAATTTGCTGCAAAAACTCAGCATGTTGGCGCAAATCCCAACCGTGGTCGGAGGTAACTTGCTGTGGGTCATCAGGAACTAAGGTACATTGTGCAGGACGATTTTGTTTCACAACCGCCAAAAAGTCAGGGGTTGGATAACCCTCAACATTTAATGGCTGTTGATAACGATCACATAAGGCTTTGAGTTCAACCACATCTTGATAACGCGCATGACGTTGATCGGGACGTGGATGCAAGGTAATGCCACTTGCACCAAGCTGCAAAAAACGCTCAGCAAAGTAGTTAACATCAGGGTAATTACGCCCTCTCGAATTGCGGATTAACGCAATTTTATTGATGTTGACAGATAAAGCAGTCATACCTTGTTTACTCTTTTTGCCCCTCACCCTGTCAAAAGGCTAGAATGAGGGCAATAATTACTTCGCCTGATAAATTTACTTTCACAAAACACGCTAATTACGCTGCGATACGTAAGTCGTCATTAACTCAGTAAAATGGTCAAACAACTTATCAGCATCGTGTGGGCCGGGTGCTGCTTCTGGATGGCCTTGGAAGCTAAATGCAGGTTTATCGGTACGATGAATACCTTGTAAAGAACCATCAAACAAAGATTTGTGTGTCGCACGCAAGTTTGCTGGCAAACTGGGTTCATCCACCGCAAAACCATGATTTTGGCTGGTAATCATTACCCGACCTGTTGCTAAATCTTGAACAGGATGATTCGCACCATGATGGCCAAATTTCATTTTTAAGGTTTTTGCACCAGAAGCCAAGGCTAATAATTGATGCCCCAAACAAATACCAAACACAGGAATATCTGTGGTTAAGAATTGTTTAATGGCTTCAATGGCATAAGTACATGGCTCAGGATCACCCGGACCATTAGACAAAAACACACCATCAGGATTCATGGCTAACACAACATCCGCAGGGGTTTGCGCAGGTACAACAGTCACATCACAACCACGGTCAACCAACATTCTTAAAATGTTACGTTTTACACCAAAGTCATAAGCAACCACTTTAAATTTGGCTGGCTCTTTTGGTGTCACGTGGCCTTGACCTAATTGCCAAGAACCTTCTGTCCACAAGTAGTTGTCAGTCACGGTCACGACTTTTGCTAAGTCAGCACCTTTTAAACCACCAAAACCGCGTGCAGCAGCTAAGGCAGCTTCTTCACTGATATTGTCGCCTGCTAAGATACAACCGTTTTGTGCACCTTTTTCACGCAAAATACGGGTTAAACGACGGGTATCGATATTGGCAATACCCACAATACCATGACGTTTTAAGTAGTCAGACAAGGTTTCTTGACTACGGAAGCTACTGGCAACCAAAGGCAAATCACGAATAATTAAACCAGCTGCCCATAATTTTGCAGCTTCTTCATCTTCGTTATTGATACCTGTATTACCAATATGCGGATAAGTTAAAGTAACGATTTGTTGACAATAAGAAGGGTCGGTGAGGATTTCTTGATAACCTGTTAAGGCCGTATTAAAAACAACTTCCCCAACAGTGCTACCGTCAGCACCAATAGCAGTTCCCCGAAAAATACTGCCATCTGCTAGGGCTAAAAGGGCGGGCTTACTCAAACGAACCTCCGCGCATAAACGAGACTTACAAAAAAGCGAGACAGAACTAGACACAACGGTGATTTTGTCATCCCGCTGACCGATTCGCCTCGCTTAGAAAAAATTTGTGCGATTCTACGGAAAAGTGCAGCAAATGTCCAATTCTTAGCGTAGGCTTTTATAGATGCAAGGACATCGCTCAGCTATTTTTTGGCTTATTTTTTCTTCCTGCTGGTTTGAACCTTACTCACACTAGGCTCAACAATACGTCGTGTATCAAAAAATTGATGACTGTTGTAAAGTGACAAATTAGCCACTGAGTAGATAGAAATAGCCTTTTATCTCAAAATCCCCCCTAAAATCATCCTTTTTTCACCCTGTCGGAGGATATATTTTAGACAGTTTTTTTTCGATGATAGCCCTACCACAGCGAGCATCAACATTTAGAACAACAACCGTGATGACGCCAGCCTTGTGACCTTAATGGGCTGCCTGCATTATGTGTCCTGTGCTAATAACATTGACGTGAGTCAACCTGTTGAACCACTCGCAAAAAAAACAAACACATAACGACAATAAACAGGGAAACCTATCATGAAAAAACTACTTGGCTTAAGTGCTATGGCATTGGCAAGCTCTTTAGTATTCACCGCTCCTGCTGCTCATGCGGGTTATACAACCACAAAATATCCTACGTTATTGGTACATGGTATTTTAGGCTTCAAAAACTTTTGGGGTGCAGATTACTTCTATCAAATTCCTTCTACCTTGCAAGCAGACGGCGGCAAAGTGCATGTTGCTACCGTGTCTGCTGTGGGCAGTAATGAGTTACGTGGCGAGCAGTTAATCAAAGAAATGCAAGACCTAAAAGCCATTTACGGCTATGCAAAGTTTAACTTAATTGGCCACAGCCAAGGCAGCCCAACGTCTCGTTATGCTGCTGCTGTACGCCCAGACTTAGTTGCCTCCGTCACCAGCGTTGATGGCGTCAATAAAGGCTCTCGGGTTGCGGATGTGGTGCGTAAAGTAGCCCCTGCTGGGACGGTAACAGAAGCGGTATTCAAATCTGTGGCTGATGGTTTAGCTGCGTTTTTAACCTTTGTTTACGGCACACCCAACTTAGACCAAAGCTCGATTAATGCATTAAATAGTTTAACCACACAAGGTTTAACTACCTTTAATAGCAAATACCCAGCGGGTGTACCGAGCGGTTGTGGTGAAGGCGCCTATAGCCAAAACTATGTTAAGAATGGTGTCACACACAAAGTAAACTACTACTCTTGGGGTGGAACACGCGTATTAACCAATGTACTTGACCCCTTAGATGGCGGCATTGGCTTACTTTCTGCTGCCTTCTTATTTAGCGGTGAGCAAAATGATGGTTTAGTCAGTGAATGTTCACAACGTTTAGGCAAAGTGATTCGCTCTAACTACGGCAATAACCACTTAGATGTGATTAATGGTTTCTTTGGGATTATCAATTTATTCGAAACAAATCCGAAAACCATTTATCGTACACACGCTAACCGTTTACAAACAGCTGGCTTATAAGCCCATACGACCTGTCCTTTAAGGTTGAACACACAACCTTAAAGGGCGTGATAATACGTTAAGATTGTTGTGTCGCCTAAAAATCGAGTCCCCTACAGACTTTTTCTTAGAGTCTCTGTTCTCGCTAATGACATCACTCTCAATACCGCTGGTCTCACCCACTATGTATAAATAGTCTGTCACGACAGCCTAATAGGTGTATTGTCCACTGCTTTACCCTATATGGTGGTTATTCGTGTGTGTGCGAGTGTTCATGACAGCCGTATCCATACGGTGAGATTATTTTTTGTATTGAGAGTTTTTTAGCGTTTTATTCGTCCATTTTCTCCATCCCTCTCCCGTCTTATCGTTATTTGTGTGGCAAAGTTAAAAATTGTCGTCTTTTCACATCTAAAGTGACAGAATTTATCAATAGAAAGTCGCCAATAGTCAATAAAATGATAAGCGGTAAAAATTGGCTTCTATATGGTCTAAACCAAATACCAAGCCAGTGTTTTAATAACAACAATTATTTCATGACTTAGAGCGTACTGAGTCGCTGACGTCGTTAATTACAAAGTAATGACGTTTATGGCAGGAACACCTAATTAGCGCAACGCCAATCATGACGGCTTTCATAATAAAAACCGCCGATAACACGCGCGAGCGTCGTTAATGTGCGCCAATGGTAATGACCATGGACTATATACTAACGACCAAATTACTGATTCCTGCATTGCCTGCACAATTTATTGCGCGGCCTAGACTGATGTTGTCTGAATTCACTCGATTAACCTTAGTGTGTGCGCCTGCGGGTTATGGTAAAACTACCTTATTGACCGATTGGGCACGGCGTCTAGATATGCCTTGCGCATGGTTATCTTTAGATGCCAGCGATAATGATGCACAGCAATTTATTATGCATCTGCTCAGTGCCATCCAAAATCCATGCCCAGCCTTCGCTCAAACAACCGCAACCACCCTCACTTCCACACAGTTACCTTCTATCAATGGCGTTATTCGTACTCTCCTAAATGAGCTGTGCCGCTTACCTCAACATTTGGCGATTTTTATTGACGATTTACACTATATCGACCAACCGAGTATTTATGACGCCCTCGCTTTTATGATTGACCACTTGCCGTCGCATATCCATGTCATTATTGCCAGCCGTAATATTCCACTGTTATCCCTATCTAGACTACGCGCACAACGGCAACTAACCGAGTTTTATACCGAAGATTTACGTTTTAATCGCCTCGAAGTTGCTGAATTTTGCAATCAAGCAATGCAACTCCATCTATCTACCGTGTTAATCGATAGTTTAAGTGAGCGCACCGAAGGCTGGATTGTCGGTTTACAGTTAGCCGCCTTATCGCTTATCAATAATCCGCAGCCTGCGACATTTATTAATAGTTTTGCAGGTGATGACCGCCATATTACCGACTTCCTAATGGACGAAGTATTGCGCTTTCTACCTGCACATATTCAAGACTTTCTCTTAGAAACCTGTTTGGTGAGCCAATTTAATGCTTCTTTATGTGATGCCATTAGACAAAGTCATAATAGCCGTGAACTGATAGACGAATTAGAACGTACCAATTTATTTATCAGTCGCTTAGACCACAAACGTATTTGGTATCGTTATCATCATTTATTTGCCTCTTTATTAACGAGCCGTTTATCTCAACTCACACCCGACCGTGTGGTGGTGATTCATCATCGTGCCAGTTTATGGTTCAAAGAACACGGTTTATTAAGCGAAGCCATTCAGCATGGTATTAAAGCAGGCGATTTTGAGTTTGTTGCGAGTATCATGGAGGAGCACAGTGCAACGCTATTTTCTTTAGGACGTTTTACCACGGCATTGGCATGGGCATACCAACTTCCCGCACAGCTATTGGCTAAACACCCTAAATTGACCATGTTATGTGCTTGGGCTGGTTTAGTCATGGACAACCTCCCCGAAATCGAGCGCCATGTACGCGCCGCTAGTCAATGTTTAGAGCCATACCGTGAAGCACCGTTGGCTAGCCAAGAGCGGGCTTTATTTGGTCAACTCGCCCTGATTCGTAGTTGCCAGTATTGTTTAATGGGCGATGTAGAGCGTGCCGAAGCTTCGGTTATGGATGCCTTGGGTTCTTTATCGCCTAAACAAGTGTTGTATCGTGGCGCGTCTGTCTGCTTAGGCTTTTGTTATTATGCCCAAGGTGATTTAGCAAAGGCACAACGGTTATTTACAGAAAATGCGGCTATTCGAGATGCTAAATACAATTTAATGATTCCTATTTTTGCCACCTTAGGATTGGGACGTACCTTACTACTGCAAGGTCAACTCGTAAAAGCACAAGCGGTGTATTTACAAGCCTTAAGCGAGTGTCAAATATTGGGCTGGCAAGACGTACCTGTCTGTGGGATGTTATATTTAGGTCTGGGGGAACTCTATTATGAACAAGGTTTATGGCAAGACGCAGCCCGTGTTTTACAGTTAGGGATTGACATGACGGCTGCTGGCCACATGCAATATATCAATACGTGGGGACGCGTTTTATTTGCCCGTACACAACATCAATTATGCTTAGACATCACGGCATTAAGTAGCCAACACGACAATTTATTACAAAGCTACTCAGGACGATATGTCGTTGAAACCCCGCCTCTTTCGGCAACCTTAGCACAATTTTGGCGACAAGAAGGCCGTTTAGACTTATGGCAAAAATGGCAGCAACAAGCCCAACTACCAAGCCCAGAGCAACTCGCCTATGAACGACGTGCCGAATATTTGGTATTATTAGATGCATATTGCCAACAAAAACAAGCACAACTGGCACAGCCCCTAATTGATGCGCTGATGAGTCATCCTCATAGCTCGCAAAATATACGTAGTTTAATCGTCATTAAATTAAGCAGTATGCGTTTAGCACTGCAACAACAAGACCTTGAAAACGCTCGCCATCATTTACTCTATGCGCTTGCGTTAGTACAAGACCAACCCTTCAAGGAGCTTTTTCATCATTACTACGATGAGATAATGCGCTTAATTCAACACTATGCCTTAGATGTACAGCATTACCCCGCCATTTGTAAGATTGAAAGCTATCACGCATATCAGCAAACAATGACAGAAATCGCAACGGAGCCACGTATGACGATTAGCTCGTCTTTCGGTGACGTTCTCCTCTCACAACCCACCATCGTGTTAAGTAAAAAAGAGCGTCAAGTCGCTAAACAATTACTGACGGGCGCAACCAGCCAAGAAATTGCCGAGCAACTTTGTGTATCTTTAAGTACCATCAAAACGCATACCAAACATATTTATGCAAAACTGGGCGTTAATAAACGCTTACAGGCCATCGAACTGCTCGTTAAACTCAATCTTGCTTAAGAGGGTGTGTTACTTATGTTACGCAGTTCTCCTATTTGTTACCGTAACACCACAAAGTGTTACTTAGACAGTGTCTAGATGTTACCTTTTAACGAAGGTAACATCGCATATCACACAGAAAAAAAGACGCAAAAATCAATAAACTATTGATAAATATAGATTAAATTTTTTATTATAAAGTTGGCACGCTATCTGCATTATATATTGTGCGTAGCAGATAATAATAAGAAGCACGCGTAACAACAAAAAGAAGACCGACAATAACAACAATAAACATGCTTGTAAGTCAGGATGACAATAAACAAGCCTTAACAAGAGTGGCAACTAACAATAATAAATTGTGCCGCTACAAGTAGAAAAACTGACGAAAAACGATAATAAGCGTCAACTTGCGAAAATATAACAACAATAGTCGCAGCAACAATAAAAATAAGAGGCAATTTAGTGCAAACGTGGGAGCCACAAGCTCCCACGCCTCCTCTTAAACTCTCATTTTTTTCCCAAAAGCTCAATTTTATAACCGTCAGGGTCTTCAACAAACGCTAAAATAGTTGTGCCATGCTTCATTGGCCCTGCTTCACGAACCACCTTAGCACCTGCCGCTTTAATTCGTTCGCAGGCTTGATAAACATCGTCTACTTCCAACGCAATATGGCCATAAGCCGTCCCTAATTCATAGGCTGTTGTATCCCAATTATGGGTTAACTCCAGTGCTGCTTGCTCGCTTTCGTCGGCATATCCCACAAATGCTAAGGTAAATCGGCCTTCAGGATAGTCTTTTTGCCGTAATAAACGCATCCCTAAAACCTCTGTATAAAAAGCGATGGAACGCTCTAAATGAGTCACTCTTAACATCGTATGTAAAATACGCATCATACACCCCAAAAAATATAAAAAACGAAAGACTAGGAATTGTGCCAAAACAACTGCATCAACAATTGTTTTAAGCGTTCAAAGGCGAGTGGTTTGGTCAGAAAATCGTCCATTCCCGACTTCAAACAACGCAATTGTTGTTCTCGCATAGCATGTGCCGTTAATGCGACTATCGGTATAGTACGTAGTTTTTGCGTTTGCTCAAACTCTCTAATAGCAACTGTTGCACCGTAACCATCCAATCTTGGCATTTCACAATCCATTAAAATGGCATCATAGGCAAGTGGCTGTTGTTGATAATACTGCACGGCTTGTAAGCCATCTTGGGCGATATCTACATGAATCGCTAGTTTTTTTAACATGCCCGAAATCACCATTTGATTGACGGCATTATCTTCGGCAATCAATAGTCGTTTACCTGCCAGTGCTTGTTGAATGCTATCGTGGTCTTGGCGTTTATCATGTTGCGAGCGGTAGTGCTGTTGACAACCTAAAAGTTTTAATAAGGCATCTCGTAACATATTGGCCGATGTCGGCTTTTGGATAACTAAGGTTAAACCAACCGCAGCCAATTCGTCCTGACTGGGCGGCATACGCATGGCGGTCAATAAAATACGTTTAGTCTGGCTGAATGTAGGGTCTTGAGCCATTTTTTCTGCTAACTCTAAACCTGTCATACGCGGCATGCGCATATCTAAAGCAGCGATATCATACGGCTCGTTGCGTTGTGTGGCCTGACGCATGAGTTGCAGTGCATGTTCGCCATCATGTACGGCCTCCGCAATCATGCCCCATGCTCGTGCTTGTTCGGTCATAATTTGAGTAAAGTCAATCGAATCATCGACAAATAAAATACGTTGATTTTGTAAGGCCGTCAGCGGGACAAAATGGTCGTTAATATAATCGTGACTGGCGGTTTGATACGGTATTCGGACACTAAACAGTGTACCCTGCCCTATCTGACTCTGTACGGTCATGTGTCCTTGCATTAAATCAATCAAACGCTTACTGATACTCAAGCCCAAGCCTGTACCGCCAAACTGACGGGTGGTTGACGCATCGGCCTGATGAAATGCAGTAAATAACCGTGTTTGTTGTTCTTCGGTCATACCTATGCCTGTGTCACTCACCTCAAAGCACAACTCGGCTTGCTGCTGATTTTCTTCTGCATGCACCCGCAAGCTAATACAACCACGATGGGTAAATTTGAAGGCATTACTGAGTAAATTGAGTAATACTTGTCGCAAACGTGTGGGGTCAGACTTAATAAATAATGGCGTCTGCGGCTCTATAGAGGCTAAAAACTCTAACTGTTTTTGTTCGGCGGTTAAGGAAAAAATTGAGGCGCATTCTAGCAGTAACTTATCTAAGTCCATATCGATTAACTCAATATCCATTTTGCCTGCTTCAATTTTTGAGTAATCCAATATGTCATTGATAATATTGAGTAATGCACTACCTGAGCTATGAATCACTTGCAAATACTGTTGTTGCTGCGGGGTTAATTCGGTATTTTGTAAGAGTTCGGTCATGCCTAATACACCATTCATAGGCGTGCGTATTTCATGGCTCATGGTCGCTAAAAATAAACTTTTGGCGCGACTTTCGCTTTGCGCTTGATAAATCGCTTGTTTGGCTTTGATTTCTTCTTCTTGGGCTTTTAATTTAGTTTGTAAATGCTGTTCGCGTTCCGCATTCGCTCGGCGCTCTTCATTCATTAACAAAAGTTGTGCTTGTTGCTCTTGTTGACGACTGAGGTTAATTCTATCGGCTAAGGCAAAAGATAATAGCAATACCTCACATAATTCCCCTATCTGTAATGCAATATTGGTTAAGGTGGTTTTGGGAATAAGATGTAACTGGCTTAAATCGTAGAGCAGCACCATCGCCGCCAAAAACAACCATGCACACACAAAAAATCGAGCCGCTCTATTGCCTGCACGCCAATTCAAAATACCCGTTGTAATTAATAATAAGGCTACCCCCGCAGACAAAACGATGGTGATAATAATCATTTGCCGATACGGCATTACACACGCCAGTCCCGCTATCAGTATCATCAATAACATATAGGCTATTAATAGACGGTCTATGCGCGGATTAAACCGTTGTGTATGCAAAAAATAGCGACTAAACAGCATACTTAGAAAGAGTGCTAACGCCAAAATGATGACAATGGCTTTGTTATTCCATATCGTCAAGGTTGGCCATAGGTATTGAAACGTCAGGCCATCCACTGTCGTCAACAGCAGGGTATAGACCATGACAAATGCAACATAAATTAAGTAGCTTTTTTCGCGTACCGATAACCAAATAAAAAAGTTATATGCCGCCATAATCAAAAAAGCGCCATATAAAACCCCTAATAATAGTTGCCGATGATGGTCATACTCTTGAAAACGATGTGACTCCCATAAGCTAAGAGGGACTTGCAAGCCGCTAGTACTGACAACACGAATGTAAAGGGTATAGTTTTTCTCAGGCTCTACATGTAAAGGAACTAAGAATAGTCGATGCCGAATGGGACGTTGGTCAAACGCAAAACGGTCGCCTAATTGATACGATTGACGTAATTCAGACTGGCCTTGTACTAAATACAGTTGAATGTCGTCTAATAAGGGATAACTAATTTCTAATAAACGGTCTATCGCTTGTGGATGGTGATGATGTAAATTGACTTTTAGCCAATAAGCAGAGGTCGAATATCCAAAATAGGGTTTTTCTTGGGTTTGTGCTTGCCAGTCTTGGCGTGTTGCAACTTGCTGCCATGTCAGTTGTTGGCTTTTATCCTCAATATACCGCAAGGATTTAGCCAGATTTTGTTGCTCAACCGCAACATCAACAGACGATACAAGGTCTGCCCAACTGGTAGAGCATAACAAACACCACACACACCAGACGCGACAAAACCACGCTATAGGCATTTTTTAATACTTATGAAGGACATTAGGGAGGCTTAATAACGCTTATGTATTCAGATTGACAAGAATCTAGAATTAAGAAAGTTTCCCTTTTTCTTTCAAGCGTAGTTAAAAAACTTAGACTTGTATAGGGTCTATTATCAGCCCACACAAATAAAAAAGGGCGCACTGAGTGCGCCCTTGTTTTATGCGTCAGCCGTTACGCGGTAACCACCTCCACGTCACTGACTGCTGCATAAACTTGGTGGTAGGCGTTTAAGTCTAAGCGACGTGTTGCCAACCAATATTGCCATGTAAAACCTGGCCATGCGGCACCGTTATGGCCATCGGCACTTAAATACCAACTTTGACAACCCGATGCCCAAACTGATTTTTGTAGGCGTTGCTGAATATCTTGGCTGTATTCGGCCTGTACGTTCTTGCGTACATCTAAATAATTCAACTGCTTATCACGAATTGCCTGAATACATTGCACAATATAACGTGCCTGTGCCTCAATCATAAACACCATCGAGTTATGGCCTAAGCCCGTATTTGGCCCCATCATTAAAAACATATTAGGGAAATCGGCAACGGTAATACCCAAGTAATGCTCGCGTTGTTCTGTCATCGTGGTATTCAGGTCTGCCCCTTGTAACCCCTTGATGGTTAGGCGAGATAAATAATTAGTGACCATAAAACCCGTCGCTAATACGATGGCATCGACTTCATGCTCAACCCCATCACGCGTTTTAATTCCTTTGGCAGTAATCGCGTCAATTCCGTCTGTAATCACGTGCGCATTGGCTTGAGTCAAGGCCTGATAATAGGTGTTTGACATCAAAATCCGTTTGCAACCAATGGTAAATTTGGGCGCTAATTTCTCACGCAATACCGTGTCTTTGACCACATGACGTAAGTACAGACGCCCAATAAACTCTAGGCCTTTCATTAAACGTGGGTCTACGACAAAGCCCGTTGCTACCGCTTCATTACGCCAGTAAATATACGCTCGGTGTAACCAACGCGAACTGGGCACAAGGGCAAATAAACGCTTTTCCACAGCGGTCATATAACGGTCAGGCTTAGGTAAGACCCACGGTGCCGTACGTTGGAACAAGGTTAATTGACCTACGGTTTTAGCAATTTCAGGCACAATTTGAATGGCAGAAGCACCAGTACCTACGACTGCGACTTTTTTACCTGCTAAATCCACATCATGGTTCCAGCGTGCTGAGTGAAACATATCACCCTTAAAGTTTTTTAGGCCTTTAATGTCAGGGTCTGCGGGGGTAGATAATGCGCCGTTACCTAAAATAAACGCACGCGCCAGTAATTTTTTAGTTTTCCCTTTTTCCTTAAAACTGACTGTCCACAAACCTTGGCTTTCATTAAAGGTTGCACCCGTTACCTCGCAACCAAAACGAATTTTTTCACGAATTTGGTATTTATCGACACAATGGTCTAAATAACTTTTAATTTCTTGTTGCGGCGAAAAGGCTCTAGACCAATCGGTTTTAGGTTCAAAAGAAAAGGAATACAAATGCGAAGGCACATCACACGCAGCACCAGGATAGGTATTATCACGCCATGTACCGCCTATATCTTCTGCTTTTTCTAACAAGGTATAACTATTAATGCCTGCGCGTTGTAACATGACCGCCATGGCAATGCCTGAAAAACCAGTACCCACAATAATTATAGGGAAATTATTTTCAATGATACTTGCTTTTGCTGTCATAAATCGGTTCTCAGTTGGGGATAAATGTCGTTTTTGAGGGCACCACATGAGCGATGTCGTGACCAAACGAGAGAATTTTGAAGGTTAGAGTCTATGCCCAACTGGGCGAGAGTTAGCAGGCATAGACTCTAGGGGGTTGCACAGGATAGGTGTCAAATCACCACAAATTAATGCACACCAACAGCGGCTTTATTTTTTAATTGGTCGTATAACAACCCTTCTTTAGCAAATAGAATGTCTTTCCATTGTGCCAATAAAGCATCGGTGTCGTGTTGTTTAGGATGAAAGCTCGGCTTAAAGAAATCCAAGTATTGGGGTAACAAACGGGAAAAGACGCCCTTTTTACCATTCCAACAATACTTAAACGCATCCCAATTTTGACGGAATTTGAATAACTGACCATCCGTTGCCAATAAGCGTGCGTGAAAGGCAAAGGTCACTGCAAAGAAAATAACTGTCACAGGAATCATCGTGCCTACGCGTAAAGCATAGCTGCCAACAACTTGCTCATACACATCATAAGCAACGGTTTTATGTTCATTTTCTTCTAAGGCATGCCATAACCATAATTGACGTGCTTCAGCAGCAAATTTTTGTTGAACTACTGGGTCACGCAACAACATTTCAGCAATAATCGCGGTATAGTGTTCTAAGGATACGGTAATCGACAATTGCACCGATTTAGGTAATGCTTTTTGGCCAAAATGCAATAGTTTGGCCAGTGTTTTATCTAATTTATCAACGGGATAACCTAAACGTGTGGCCATATCATTGAACGCTTGATGTTCTTTGCTGTGCATGGCTTCTTGGCCAATAAAACCAGACACTTGAGCTTTCAAAATGGGGTCAGTAATTTGCTCACGATACGCACGTACCGACTCAACAAAAAATGATTCGCCTTCGGGAAACAAAGAGGATAATGCGGTCAAGAACGTACTTAAATATGGGTTATTGTCATAATAATAACGCTCAGAATCCGTCGAAAACTCAAAGTCTAAACGACGAGGAGGAATGTTAACGCTAGTCCCTAATGCTTGTTTTGTCTTGTTTGGTACGGTGTTAATAACTGTTTGAGAAACTGCTGTGTTCATATTCAACCCCTAGTGTTACATTGACTAATGTCACACTGATAATGTAATTGTATGACCATACGGTAAATAGGTGCTTTGGTGCCATTTTTTTATCATTAGAGGCCAAGATGACAAATAATTTACAAAGCCTACCTGTGGTGTATCCACTCTTACTCGTTGATGTCGCTGCCAACTGGCAAGTGAAGCCAGAAGAGTTACTCAGCGACTTAGGCTTAACACGGGAAATGTTATTAGACCCACAGCGACGCATCTCTTTTGATGACCTAAACAAACTGATTATTAAAGCGGGACAGCTTACCCAAGAAGCGGCTCTGGCCATTTATTTTGGCCAAAAAATGCAGATTTCGATGCATGGCTTTGTGGGTTTTGCTGCCTTAACGGCTGCGAATGTGCGCGAGGCTTTAATGATTGCCGAGCGTTTTGTAGGCATGATTAGCAGTATTGTGAATTTGCGTTTAGAAGAAGGCACAGACGAAAGTGCCATCTATTTAGAAATGAACACGCAGTTACAACCGCTACGCGAAGTGGCTGTGCTTGCGGTGATGTTTGGTTTTGCTCACATGGGACAAGCAGCCACAGGCCAATTAGTGACTGGCCGTGCCGAATTGGACTTTCCTCCGCCCTCTTATTTGGAGCCGTTAATTCCATTTTTGCCTGCCCAAGTCAGCTTTAATCAAGCACAAAATCGTATTATTTTTCCGAGTAGTTATTTAGACTTACCTCTCGTCATGGCTAACCCTGTTGCCAGTCAAATCGCGTTAACACAATGCGAACAAGAGTTGCAGCGTTTTGGCTTAGAACAACCATTTATTGCCCAAGTCAAAGCCCTGATGTTTGATGAAAAATATGGCTTTTCTACCTTAGAACAAGTGGCTCAACGTTTACACATGTCCGAACGTACCTTAAAACGCCAGCTTGCCAAATATGATGTGACTTACACCGATTTAGTCGAAGATACGCGTAAGCAAAAAGCTCTGGATTTATTAGCGAATCCCAAATTAAGCCTAGAAGATATTTCTGAGCATTTAGGCTATTCTGATATGGCTAACTTTACCCGCGCCTTTAAGCGCTGGACGGAACAGACGCCTGCCGCTTACCGCAAAAGTTTAGGGAAACCGATATGAGCGATGCACACACGATTTTAAGATTTTGGTTTCAAGAAATTGATTCTGCCTTATGGTGGCGTAAAGATGCAGCATTTGATGCGTTAATTGGCGAACGTTTTGGCGCATTACATCGCCAGGCTAGCCAAGGAGAATTGGCACATTGGCGTACAGATGCACAGGGACGTTTAGCTGAAATTATTGTCTTAGACCAATTCTCGCGTAATTTATACCGTGATTCTGCCTTAGCATTCAGTCAGGATTTAGCGGCCTTGTGTTTAGCCCAAGAAGCCATTAGGCTCGGCTTAGACCACACGTTAAACGCCAATGAAAAAGCCTTTTTATATTTGCCGTTTATGCACAGTGAATCTTTGGCGATACATGAGCAAGCGGTACAACTCTATCAAGCCGCAGGTTTAGAATATAATTTAGCCTTTGAATACAAACATAAGATAATTATTGAGCGTTTTGGTCGTTATCCACACCGCAATCAAGTCTTAGGTCGTCTATCTAGTCCAGAGGAATTGGCTTTTTTACAACAACCCGACTCTCATTTTTAGCGAGGCATCTAAGGCCTCACCCATCATACACCTGTACAATATGAGAATCGGGTAGATGCTCAAAATAAGCGCTATTATTGCGCCTGCGGTAACTGCCCTAAGCGTTGTTTTTCCATATAATCGTTATAAGAATAGACCTTAAAAGGCACAGGCTCACGGGATTTGACATATTCATCTTTCTTCAACATTCGCAACACCCCTAACGCCACACTGTAGGGGGCACTGTGTTGAATAAAATTAGCTGCCCATGACGGTACTTGTCCACCAGGGTCAACATAACCTTCGGCTTCAACAAAAATATCGTTACCATTCACAGGCGTAAACTTAAAGCTCAAGTCTTCGGCAATCATACGGACTAACGGCGGCTTAGGCGGAATATAATTCGGCTCTGTATCGACTTTTAACAGTAAGTAATTACGCGTGGCAGTTTGTGGTTGTACTGTTGCGTGTAAAATGACATCGCGGTCGGGCAAACCCGTAGGGGCTTTGTGCACTAAGTACAAATAATATTCGGTAGGTGATACTTTTTTGAGCAGTTTGGACTCCAATACCTGCCAGTACCATTTATTATAATTATCAAAATCTAAAATTAAACGCACCAGTGTTTCGGGCTTAACCTCCTTCATAAGTACCGTGGCTTTGAAGGAACGATAGCGTTTACCATCCTCTAAACGAGCATAGGTCTTAATATCGCGTAGGCGGTCATTTTTTACCAGCGTCCATTCATTGGTTAATTTCATTTGTAATTCATCGAGGTCGTCATTTTCAGCATGTGTTACGGCTGAAACCGTCAAAAGCGAGACGAAGCCCATAGCGATGAATAATTGTCGTAGCATAGTGATACCTTTTGTTGTTGCACTCTTGTGTATATCAAAGACACGCGGCTCATCATGGCCAAACGCTTATTTATCTGTATTTTTTATAAAAGGCTAAAAACAGAGATAAACCCACCCTCTCTCCATCATAGCGAGGAGACAACGTTGTTTTTGGGTAGATAACTGACAAAATTTTTATACGATTTATTTAACACAAGTTCTAAATACTTAGCGGCAACATTTAGATATGAGGTTGCTATTTACAGATATTAACTGACAAGCATTGTACAAACATTGACCTTAGAACACGAAATGGTGAAAAAAAAGCCAACCAGTTCTCATTTAATGGGGTTGGCAATCTCTTGAGAGACGGAATAGTGGTGCGTAGATACAGAGAAAAACTGGGTAAGGCTTAGACAAATTTTCCGCATCGCTTAGATGCACATGGCGTCCTGACAGGACGCCATGTACGCGCTCAGTTACTCTAAAAAGTCCACATTCAACAGCGTTTTACCACGTGGTTGATTAATCAACATCGACTGACCATTAATATCAGCTCTGATTTCTGGACTATAGGCCAAAGATACTTCACCTACTTGTCCTGCGCTTTCGCTACCATCCGAGACATCTTCAAAGGCAACTGCTAACACATTGGCGGTACCTGCTGGGTTTAAGCCTGTGGTGCTAATGGGGAAATAATCAGGGTTAGTATTCATCCACATATCACGAATTGCACGCCCCCAAAAGCCATTATCAATCCAACCGTCACCACTCAACCAACGACCAATTAACTGACCATTTAACCAAACTGTGGCTTTAACACGTTGACCCGCAAAACGTAAGGATAAAGGCGCGTGTAAATTGCTGGTATTGGGTAATTGGCTAGCATCAAACTTGGCACGATACCAACGTACTTCACCTTTGGCTAAGTTCATGGGTAAAGTTGCAGATTGCCATGTGCTATCACTATAACTGTGACTCATTAAACCTGTACGTTCACCATTTAAGTCGGCACGTAACGACCAATTAGTTAAATTGGTGCCACCTAAACGCGCTGTTCCCCATAAGCCTTTAAAGCTATCAAAACCCAAACTGGGGATTTTCATGTTGGTTGCAGCTAATGTGCCACGTGGGAACATAAAGCTACCGTGTCCCCATGATTCAACACGGAAAGCCACCACATTTTTGCCTTGTTTTAAGTAAGGACGTAATGACGGGAATTTATATTTATCATTCCAAGAATCCGAATCCAATTCAGTGCCTACAGGTAACTTGGTACTTAAATACGTGCCGTTGACATAAATCCCAACAATATCACTGGCATGTTCAATATATAAGGAACAATCTTCCCACCAATATGGCGCATGGTCAAAATCTAACTCAGTACGATACCAAGCATGACCTGTATAAATGCCTTTGCTTTCTAAGGGTTGTGGCTCACCTGTCCACTTTATCCATGTGCTGTCGTTATAATCTAACTTGGCTTCGGCCATATCGCTGGCTACTTTACCTGCCATTAAACTCGGTAATGGTGCTAAGTTAGGAATAGTTTGTGGCTTGGTAAACGTTGCACTTTGAGTTTGACTATTCCATGCACTATTCACCACTAAATTACGCAACTGCATCCGACGTGGTGACATAACAAACAGGGGGCGATTTTTAACGTCATATTCCGCTGCCAACTGTAAGTTGTACACTGAGGATACACCTGTTTCTTTTAACAGTTCTAAACCTGCCACCACATAATCTTGATTATTGATACGTGGAAACCAAAAACGTCCTGCTTCTTCCGTAGTTGTCACTAACACACGCACCGTTTTACCCGCTTCACTACGCACCACTAATTCTAAATGTGGATAGTGGCTATAGGTTAAGGCTAGACGATTGGCATTTTGTTCGGCAATGTTAATACCATTATCACGGGTGATAACGGTAGCATTGCCCAAACCTTCTAACACCAATTCACCTTGATTATTGGCCACACCATGCACAATCACTAGGGCATCACCGTTATAACTGCGTGAAGTCAATAACTCACTGCTTGTCCATGCGACTTTGCCTGCACCATTGCTTAACGGTAAATCTTTGACCAAAATCATCGCATAGTCTTTAGAAGCGACACCTGCTTCTGGATTGGTTGGCACAGTCATTGACACATACTTAGGCAAGGTTTGACCATTTAAGTTAATGCCATTGACAGGAATATTTTGTGCAAAACCTGATTGATTCACCAAACCAACAAATTGCACACCTTGAGTGCCTTGCAACCAATAATTGACCTTAACATTGTTTGGTTCACGCGCACCCAACTCCGTATTACTGATACTTAAACCTGTTTTTTGCGCTGTACCTGCACTGGCAAAATATGGCTCTACCGCATCAAAAAATACGTTATCACGGCGGAAAGCATGGAATGATGGACGCAACAAACCAGACGGAGACACAGGCCCATAATAATCAACAACTCCATGAAAATAGCCCACTTGTGGTGAGACAAAACCATTCATGATGTTGTTAATCGAACTAAAATCAAAGGCGTTATCAACACTGCGGGTATTTAACACAATCGCATTACGATAACCAGGGGTCATCATACCCACCGCATTAAAGGCAAATGTGCCATCTAAACCGCCTAATAATAAGCGTTTGATTTTGACTGGGTCACGGTCGGTTTCGGTAGTACCACTGGGCATATTGGCATAGACACCACCATGATTACTGCTGTGCATATCGGTTAATAAATCAACAGCCGTTTTTTCGGGATAATCACCCCCTAAGCCATTATAAATATTGGGCATAGGCACAACACCAGACACATCACCTGTGGCTGAGGCTTTGCCATCACCCGGACAAGTGGTAATGGGGACGGTAATACCATCATTACGGACAATATCACGTAAGGCAGTAAAATACGCATTAGGATTAAAGTTTTGCCACAAACCACGCTCTGGCCCACCTTCATAACCAAACAATTTGTCAGCCTCGTGGAAAGGTTGAAACCAGTTATATTCATTTTCTACCGAATATAAAATAATTGGCCCACCACGGTCAGCAAACAAATCGCGCACTTCGGCATTCACACGGCGTAAATATTTACCCACATAGTGTAAATAATCAGGGTCATGGGTACGTAAATTGGGTTTGCCATCCGCCGCAATGTCTTTTTTGGTGGATTTGGCCATTAACCATGCTGGCACACCGCCACCATCCATCTCATTGGTAATATAAGGGCCTGGTCGTAAATAAACATACAAACCTAACTCTTTACACAACAAAATAAATTGACGCAAATTAGGACTGCTAAAATTAAACTGCCCTTCTCGCGGCTCTACACTGTTCCACGCCACATATAAATCTACCGTATTAAAACCTGCGGCCTTAAAACGCTCTAAACGGTCACGCCATTCACTGCTTGGAATCCGAAACCATTGCACCGTGCCGCCACGCAACAAACGATACTGACCATCAATCATAAAACCATTGGCATCCATACTGACATCATAAGGCAATCCATTGCTTAAACTGGCATAGGCAGCACTGGCACTCATCATGGTTATGGCAATTGCTGCACTTAAGTAGGTTTTTTTCATCGTTTTGCCCTTACACATCAATATGGTTAAACTGTAGGACAATCTTACGTTTCAACATAAGGCATTAATTGATAATTTCTGACAATGATTAGGGAAAAGGTGTCTAAAGTTAAAAAAATGGCGCAAAAAGTTAAGACCATTAAAGACATACATTTGTATATAAATTTGTATATTTATTATTCCGTATTAATTCGTACTTTTGGGCAACACCCTGTTATCTGTTTTATGGCTACTCTGTAGATAATTAACTCATTACACTGGATTTATTTATATGGAGTAATCAATATGACTCTTAGCCCTGCTTTGTTTTTAGGACATGGTTCGCCAGAAAATGTCGTGCTTGATAATCGTTTTACCCAACATCTAAAACATTGTGGTCAACAACTTGCTAAACCAAGAGCCATTTTGATGATTTCGGCACATTGGCTGACACAAGATGTACGCATAACCAGTGCGATTCAGCCTAAGCAGATATTTGATTTTTACGGTTTTCCACCTGCGTTGTATGAGGTGCAATACCCTGCCAAAACTGACCAGAACTTAGTACAACAATTATTAGCGATGAACATAGGGATTGTTGCCGACCCACAAGCTGGCTTTGACCACGGAACATGGACAGTGCTCAAACATCTTTTTCCACAAGCGGATGTACCTGTGGTGCAAATGAGCCTCAATACCCAATTTACTCGTCAACAACACCTTGAATTTGCAAAAAAACTGCAAGACTTACGTCATCAAGGGGTAATGATTATGGGTAGTGGCAACGTGGTACATAATTTAGGGCTTTTAGACTGGCAGCAACGCGAACAAGGTGCTGATTGGGCGATTAGTTTTGATATGCAAATAAAAGCGGTTATTGAACAACACGATTTGTCTTTTTTAACACAAACACGGCAACAGATGAGCCAAATTGCCCGTTTGGCCATTCCCAGTGAAGACCATTATTGGCCTCTATTATATATCGAGGCGGTGCGGCTAGCTGACGAGAGACTGGAATGGCTGTATGAGGGCTATGAATATGGCAGTATCAGTTTGAGAAGTTATGTATTAATGACCTAATACCTAGGGCGTGTGTTCTATTGACCCGCTTTATCGCGACACCATCAAAAGCTCAACAGCGCCTAGGCATTGGCTAGTTATAAAACATACAGCCTGTTACGGCCTTCTTCTTTAGCACGATACAAGGCTTGGTCGGCTATTTCGACTAAATCACTGACATGCTGTTCGGGTTGCGGCATTAAGGTCGTCAAGCCGATACTCAAGGTCACGATGCCATAAGGTGATAATTTATGTTCTACCGCTAATTTGCGGCAGCGATTGAGAACCTGTTCGGCCATCATAGCCGCACCGTTGGCATCGGTGTCTGGTAATAGGCAAACAAACTCTTCGCCACCGTATCTAAACACCACATCCGCAGGACGACGTAAGAGTTGTGTTAAGGTGTTGACAATCGCTTTTAGGCAATCATCTCCTGCTAAATGGCCGTATTGGTCGTTGTATTGCTTAAAATAGTCGACATCTATCATCATCAAAGACAAGGGCAAATGCGCGCGCATGGCGCGTCTAAACTCACGCGGCAAACACTCATCAAAATAACGACGATTACGCGCACCTGTTAAGCCATCAATCCAGACTAAATCGGCCAATAAATCGCGATAGCGTTTTAGCTCTAAATGGTTCGCAATACGTGCCTTGACCACTGCGGGACTGAATGGTTTAACGATATAGTCGATTGCGCCCAAACGTAGGCCTTTTTCTTCGCTATCCGTTGCGGCCATCGCGGTCACAAAAACAATAGGAATGTCTTTGGTAACAACATCTGACTTCAAACGCTGACACACTTCATGCCCATTCATTTCGGGCATAATAATATCAAGCAAAATTAAATCGGGTCGTGTTTTAGCGGCTAACTCTAAGGCCTCATGGCCGTTAGTGGCAAACAATACCTCGTAATCAGGTGCTAACATCGCGTGCATAACTTCGATATTGGCAGGAGTGTCATCAACGACCAAAATGGTCGCACGTGTTGTTACAGGGTTGATAGGGTCAATCAACGTTTGTCTCCACAATAGAAATCAACTCAGCCAACAGTTGTTGCGCATATTTAAAGTCTAGCTTTGCTAAGGCATTTGCTAAGTCTTCTGTTTTAACCACATCGTATTTAGCCAAGTCTTGTTGTAACTCATTAAATACACGGCGTCCATCTAAACTATTACGCAATAATAAATGATTCAGTTGCATAATGCGCTGTACAAATGTCTGTTGTTCTTGAGTTTCTATGGGTGGTAAGGTCTGCGTATCGGTCTGTAAGACTAAAAATTGGCTCAGTACCTCCGCCAACTCATGAAAATCTATAGGCTTGGCAATATGGCCATTCATGCCTATTTCTAAGCACCGTTGTTTGTCTGTGGGCATGGCATAAGCCGTTAGTGCAATAATCGGTAGCGTTTCACGGTCAAAACGCTCCCGAATTCTGAGTGTGGTTTCAAAGCCATCCATAACGGGCATTTGTAAGTCCATTAAAATTAAGGCATAGGGATGTGTGGTATTATGTAATTTTTCGAGGGCTTTAGTGCCATTAGCGGCAATATCTACCTCTAAGCCTAAACGCTGTAACATTTCTTTTTGAAGACGTTGGTTAATCGCGTTATCTTCTACCAATAAAATACGTGCCATTAAAAATCGACGGATTGGCGTAATCATGGCGGGTTCTTGCAACATGGGTTGTTGGCCAAACACTTGCTCTATGGCAGTTTGCAAGACGGAGGGGAGAATGGGCTTTTGTAAGTGCGCACTAAAAAATGCGCCTTCGGTCATTTGTTTAATGCGTGCAAAACCATAACCAGTCATTAAAAATAAACTAGGACGATGTTTTAGATTGAGTTGTTGTAGCCGTCGCGCGACCTCTATGCCATCACAAATGGGCATTTTCCAATCCATAATCACCAAATCGAAGGGATGCGTGTTATCTTGTTCTTGAATCAGCGTTAATGCTTGTAAGCCCGAAGATAAAGACCTTGCTTCATACCCCTGATGTCGCAGCATGGCAACTAACACCGCTTGCAATGCCGATGAGTCATCCACGACCAACACATGCAGGGGCTGACTGACAGAGCTAATAGATGGGGTATTTAACTGCGTTGGCGCAATATCAAACTCTAACTCTATACTAAATGTACTCCCTACCCCTGCCGTACTCTCGACACGGATATGCCCTCCCATCAACTCTACTAATCCTTTACTCACCACAAGACCTAAGCCTGTACCGCCATAACGACGCGTGATTGAACCATCGGCTTGTGAAAATGCAGAAAATAGCCGTTTTTGTTGTTCTGGGTTAATGCCAATCCCTGTATCGCTGACAGCAAATAACAGACGTACATGTGTGGTTTGTAAACTCAATACGGTCACACGGACAACCACTTCGCCACGCTCCGTAAATTTGACTGCGTTATTGGCTAAGTTAAGTAATACCTGTCCTAAACGTATGGGGTCACCCATCAACTGGGTGGGAAGCTGCGGGGGTAAATCGACAATAAATTCAATTTTTTTATCGGCTGCAATTAACATGACTTGTTGTGAGATTTTTTGTAATACGTCTGCGACATCAAACATATCATGGCCAATCTCGATACGACCCGCCTCAATTTTAGAAAAATCCAAAATATCGTTAATAATACTTAATAAGGAACGCGCTGAACTGTCAATTTTTTCTAAATATTCTCGTTCTTGCGCTTGTAAAGGCAATCCTAATAACAAATGCGAAAAGCCAATAATCGCATTCATGGGGGTTCTAATTTCATGACTCATGTTGGCCAAAAATTGCCCTTTTGCAATATTCGCTTGTTCGGCTTCTTGTCTGGCACTCTCTAAAGCCGCATTTTGCTGTACTAATACCTCGGTATGTTGAGCAATCATGCGCTCTAAGTATTGGCGGCGACCCGAGTTAATCATGGTATAGGTGACAGCCAATGCGGTACTTAATAATCCAATCATTAAGACAGACCATGTTAGCCACGATTCATATTGGGTCAGTCGTTGGGGCGTTGGCCAAATTTGCATTTGCCAATGTTGTTGGCCAATCGCCAATTGATAGGTGTTATACATGCCTAATGACTTCACCAAACGCCACACTTGGGGACTAGGCGGTTGGCCATAGACAACTTTAGCCGCCACGGTATCTTTTACCATCAACGAAAGCTCAGGCGTCATTAACTCCTCTGTTAAACGTTCCAACACCCTATCAGCTTTGAGCACAATCACAATAAAGCCTTGTATCTGTGACCAATCATTTTGTCCCGTTAAGGGTCGCTTAAAGACAGGCGTATATAACAACACACTGATTTTATTGGTGGGAGCTTGAATCAATTGCACAGGTGAAGTGAGTGTCGGAGAGTTAGTCAGTACGGCACGGTTCAGCGCAGGGAGTCGGTCTGCTTTCGCTAAAATATTAAAGCCAAAGGCTTTGCTATTTTCTTCATTGACAGGATAAATATAACGAATCGCTAGACGATGTGTGGCCGCTTGTAATGTCTTTGAGTCTACATCTTCAAAAACCTGAATCGCTCTTTTTTGCTCTTGGGAGACTTGATTCTGCCATGCTAAGCGTTCCGTATCTGGTAAATATTCCGCCCATTGTACCGCTTGCACTTCGGGATGCGAGGCCTGCCACTCGCCAACAAAGGCACTGAATTCATCGGCTGCAACATGGTGACTGCCATAAAAAAAGCCCCGTACAAGTTGAGAAAACTCATCATAATCCGTAAAACGACGCTGAACTTGCGAGGTGAATAACTGAGCACTGACCGTGAAACGATTAATACGCTCTTGACGCTCTAATTGGCTAACCAACACACAACCAAGCACCGCAAAACTGAAGGTCGCTATTAATACAACGGTGACTATGACTGCGCGAGTACGGTCATAAAAAGGTTTATTCATCCCCCAAATAATCAGCAATGGTGCAAAAACTAACACACCAATACTGTCCCCCATCCACCATGTTAACCAATTTTGTATATATTGGTCTGGTGGGATAAAACCCGCGATATAGCGTACCGTGACACTCCATGTCGGGTTAATTAAGGTTGCAACGATACCGCCTAATGCTAAGGACTTAATAACAACCGCAGGCTCTTGAAACCCTTCTTGACGCGGCACAAAATGCTGAATCAGAGCAGCACCCACCCACGCCTGTAAGCCTGCACCTAATGCACACAGAATGGGAATCAGCCAATTTACTTGATAAATGGGTAGTCCAGTCACATTGGCACTGATAACCACATTAATCGCTATCGTACCAACAATCACACCAATAACAAATCGTGCACCCGCCAATAAAACCCATGCAAGGGCAATACCCGCAGGTGGCCATACAGGAGAGGCAAATCCTAAGGGACTACTCAACGCCAAACCAATATACGCAGTCGCAAAATAAACGAGGGCTAGGAACAAATTGCCCATAATGGGATGGCGAATGGTATGTGCAATATAGTGGTCAATACTCAATTTCTGCAAATTATCCATATCGGCTTTAGGCTTAGGTGAGTGCGGCAGATAAACAAGTGGGTCGTCTTATCATACACGCGCCTCTATAAGACGGCACTAGCTAGTTTGGGATTAAACGCTGCCAATTCATTATAAAAAACTATCATAACAATAAAAAATAATAGTTTTACACAATCGCATTTTCTCTCTAAGATGGAGTCTATAGAAGCACAACTTAGAGGATACGATCATGGCTCACATTAAACAATTTATTAGCACCCATCGTCATACCTTAAAGAAGACCTTAAGTTACTATGTGATGCACATTACTGTCGCTGCGATTGTCGCTTTTATGGTAACAGGCAATATTTGGATGGCGTTAACGTTGAGTATGTTGGAGCCTAGTGTGCAAGCGGTGGCGTTTTTCTTTCATGAACGGGCATGGGCGCGTAAAGAGCAAACAACCATTGCCGTACCAACGGTGGTTCATGCTTAGCTTAGCATCTTAGTCATCATGTCGACTCCATGCAAAACACGGAGTCGATGATTACTTTACTCCATGACTAATAACGCTTTACCTGTCACTTTACGCTGCATTAAGTCATTCAAGGCTTGAGCGGCTTGCGCCAAGGGATATTCTGCTGAAATATGCGGTTTTAATTGCCCCTGCATCAGCCATGCAAACAACTGCATCATATTGGCTTGATTATCTTGTTTTTGCCGAACCGCAAACTCTCCCCAAAACACACCAACAATTGCACAACCTTTGAGTAAAGCTAAATTTAGTGGCACTTTGGGAATATCGCCCGCAGCAAAGCCAACCACTAAATAACGACCACGCCATGCCATTGAACGCAAGGCGGGTTCGGCATAATCGCCACCCACCGCATCGTAAACCACATCCACTCCTTTGCCGTCAGTCAAGGTTTTGATTTGTTCACGCCAGTTAGCTTCGGTGTAATTCACCACAGCATCTGCGCCATATTGTTGGCAAACCGCTAATTTTTCAGCCGTTGAAGCGGCAGCAATCACTTTTGCCCCCATGACTTTGGCGAGTTGCACCGCAGCTAAACCCACTCCACCTGCTGCCCCCAAGACCAATACGGTTTCACCTGCTTGCAACTGAGCGCGGTCTTTTAATGCGTGATAGGACGTGCCAAAGACATAAGCAAAGCTTGCTGCTGTTTTAAAATCAAAGACGGGTGGCACAGGAAACACCCGTGAGCCATCAGTGACAACTTCTTCGGCAAAACCACCCCAACCAGTCATGGCAATGACGGTATCTCCGACTTTTAGGTGTTTAACACCTTCGCCAACTTCTTTAACCACACCTGCCACTTCGCCACCCGGTGAAAAGGGCAATTCGGGTTTGAATTGGTATTTATTTTGAATAATTAAGGTATCAGGAAAATTAACACCACAGGCTTTGACGCTAATGACGACTTGTTTTGCACCTGCTTGTGGTGAAGGAATATCTTCTAAAACAAGTGTTTCGGGAAGGCCATGAGTTTTGCAAAGAATAGCTTTCATTATATTACCTTTATAAACTTTTCTAAGGCTGCATTGACTGCATCAGGTGTTTCAACGGTTGAGGTATGCCCTGCTTGTGGAATCACCACCAATTGACTGTGTTTAATTGCGGCGTGCATGCGTCGTGATTTGGCAGGAATGGTGGCAATATCCTCATCACCGACAATAATCAAAGTGGGTGTCGTAATTGAAGGTAAATATTGATAAACCCCTTGTCGACTAAACACACCATTAATGGCTTTGCCAATATTGACTCGGTCGTTTTGCAACAAACGCCGACGCATTTCAACGCGTTGTTCAGCACGATGAGGGTCAGTTAAAAAGGTTTGACCAAACATGATGTGCATCGCTTGTGGCGCAACCACGGCCATCCCCAACCAACGGGCAATTTTGGGTAAGACTTTATATTTTAATAAATTTTGCTTAGGTTCTAGATCGGCGGAAGTTTCGAGCAAACTTAAAGACAACAACCATTCCCGATGATGAATGGCCAAACGCATACCGACAAAACCGCCCATCGACAAACCAACAAAATGCACAGGTTTGCCAACCAATTGTTTAATCAAAGCCAAAGCATCAGCAGCGAGTGTGTCCATGTCATAACCACTGTCGGTCGCTTGGGAACGGCCTTGTGCTCTAAAATCAAAGGTAATACAACGATAATGCTGTTTGAAGAAGGCAACTTGTGCCTCATACATTTGACCACTCCACAACAAACCATGCGCAAAAACAATGGTTTGCGCACCTTGGCCATGCTCTTCGTAATAAATATTTGCACCATTTACCGTTAAATAAGGCATGTCACAAACTCACTAACGTTGGATTACGCTCTTGTAAAATATCTTCCATGCGTAGTTGAATGGATGATTTAATTTTGGCATGGGTAAAGATGTAAAAGCGTTCTTCTTGAATCGCCGTAAAGACATCATTAGCCACTTTTTCGACAGGAATACCTTTCGCCACTGCTTGTTGCACCATACCTGCGGTAAAACGATTAACTTGGTCGGCTTGACTAAAATCAATGCTTTGGCCAACAGTGCGATTACGCTCTGCCTCGGCAATGCCTGTTTTGACCCATGCAGGACACAATACCGAGACTTTTAACTTAGCTTGGCGCAGTTGTAAATCAAAAAACAAACCTTCAGAAACCGTCACCACCGCATGTTTACTGGCATTATAAGCGGCAGTACATGGCAACGATAACATGCCTGCAACTGATGCTGTATTAACAATATGTCCTTCTTCATTGTTGGCTAACATTCGGGGAATAAAAGCTCTTAAACCATTGGTTACCCCATAAAAATTAACCCCCATCACCCATTGCCAATCTTCAGGTGTGGTTTCCCAAACAGGCCGAGAAATCGCCACCCCTGCATTATTGACTAACAGATGAACGTTACCAAAATGAGCAAATACCGCATTGGCAAAGGCATCAACCTGTTGGTGATTAGCCACATCAAATGCTTGGCTAAATACCTCGACCCCTTGTGCAACAAACTCATCGACTGTTGTTTGTAATTTTTGGCTATTAATATCGGCTAAAGCGAGCTTCATGCCGTGTTGTGCCGCTTGTTGAGCAATCGCCTTGCCAATGCCTTCGGCTGCACCTGTAATCACCGCAACTTTGTTTTTTAAATCTTTCATAAGTACTCTGTATTATTATCATTAACGGTACGCAAAATGTCAGAAAATCATCAATGGGTATTAACAGGGATAGCGTGGTGCAGCATGTTCGAGGCAGGGATGCCGAGTTCTGCGCCACAAATGGTTTTGCTTACTTTTGCCGAAACAAAAGTAAGGCCTGCCGCAGGCAATACCCAGAACGCCTATCCCAACAAATATCCACCATCAACATTTAAACACACACCCGTTGTATAACTGGCCGCAGGTGACACCAAATACAATACCGCACCTGCCATTTCATTCGGTTGAGCAATACGATTCATAGGCACATGTTGTAAAACCGACTTAACAATTTGCTCATTTTTCACCAAGGCTGAGGCAAATTTGGTGTCGGTAAAACCCGGTAATAAAGCATTAACACGCACGCCCATGCCTGCACATTCTTTGGCAAAGGCTTGGGTCATTGACATCACAGCGGCTTTGGTAATCGAATAAATGCCCTGAAATAAACCCGGAATCACACCATTCACTGAGGCAACATTAACGATTGCCCCACCACCGTTTTTCGCCATCAATTTTGCGCCATACGATGACATAAAAAAGTAACCACGAATGTTAACATCAACCGTCTTTTGAAAAGCATTAACATCGGTATCGATAATCGAACCAAAATGCGGATTGGTTGCGGCATTATTAACCAGAATATCTAAACGACCATGTTTAGCCTCAATTTGGGCAAAAATGGCTTCAATTTGTGCCATTTCACCAATATGACAAGCCATTGCTTCGGCTGAGCCACCTGCATTAATAATATTATCAACCACCACCTGACAACTTTCGGCTTTACGGCTCGAAATAATCACATGTGCGCCATGTTGGGCTAATAACTCAGCAATCGCTTGGCCAATGCCACGACTTGCACCTGTCACTAGGGCTATTTTTCCAGATAAATCAAAGGTATTTGCCATTATCATTTTTTATACTCAACTGTAACTCCCTCTCCCTTTGGGGAGGGTTGGGGTGAGGGTTAACGATAGGTAATTAATTCTGCTTGATGCTGTTGTTCTAAATGGCCATGACTATTGAGATAGCTAAGACTGAGTCGCTCGCCACTAAACAACAGCTTAGTCACACCTGTATTCACTAAATTCCAATTAATAGTAAAGGCTTGTTGAGGGTCTAAAGCCAATAACTGCTGCACAATCGCGGTAATTGTGCCGCCCGACGTAAACACCCAAATATGACGTGCATTCGCTGCTTCAGCACGCACTTGTGCTAAGGCTTGCCAAGTTGCCTGTTGAAATGCTGACCATGTTTGTTGGTAATCATGGTCATATTCGCCACTTAACCAACGGTCAACTGCCGCACTAAACAAGGCTTGAAAGGCTTTGCGTGGATTAGGACTAGCCGCTAAAAACTGCGCCATCGCACTATGTTCGGCCAAATCAGGACGATAACGATTTAAAATCTCAACATGGTCAAACTCATTAAAGCCCGTTAAGCTTTGCCAAGCACTTGCTGATAAATCATCGGTCATTGCCAAACAATGTTGTGCGGTTTGTAAATGCCGTTTTGCCTGCCCTAAATAGACTTTTTCAACAGGTAAAAGACAATCTTTTAACCATTGACCAAGGAGCTGAGCTTGTTGCTCACCACGCGCCGATAATTGGTCGTAATCCGCCGCGCCAAAACTGGCTTGACCATGTCGCACCAAATAAATTGCCGCCATTTTTTACCTCAAAACTTATAATTTAGAGTTTGCGATGAAACCTAAACAACGTTGCTCAAGATAATTGACCATTTGGCCAAACATGGCAAATTGGGCATTTTTGCTTTGACCATGATAAAAACGATAATAAATTTGTTGGGCAATCACCGCTAAACGGAACAAGCCATAAATACTATAAAAATCAAAATTATCGACTTGATAACCTGTTTTTTGGCCATAATAATCAATCACTTCTTGGCGCGTTAACATACCTGCCAAATGGGTGGGTTGACGACGCATCATTTGCATCACCCCATCATCATCAGCCTGCACCCAATACGCTAAAGTATTGCCTAAATCCATTAAGGGGTCGCCAAGTGTTGCCATTTCCCAATCTAACACACCAATCACTTCTAAAGGATTATCAGGATTTAACACGACATTATCAAAACGAAAATCATTATGAATCAAACAAGTAGCCACATCCTGACTGGGCATTTTGGCTTTTAACCATGCCATCACGTCCGCAAAACTGCCGACATCGGGTGTACGTGCTTTTTCATAACGGTCTGTCCAACCATCAATTTGTCGTTTGACATAGCCCTCACCTTTGCCCAAATGGCTTAAACCTGCTGCGCGATAATCCACTTGATGCAATTCAATCATTTTATCAATGACATTAATGCACAACTGGCGCGTTTGCTCAGGGCTTAAATTGAGTGATTTGGGCAAGTTTTGCCGAGGAATAATGCCTTTAATCCGTTCCATGACATAAAAATCGACATCCATCACCTCATCTGCATGGCTACTCGCCAATACGCTTGGCACATAAGGATAGACAGGTTTTAGTGCAGTCATAATGTGTGCTTCACGCAACATATCATGTGCCGATTTTGCTTTATGGCCAAACGGTGGACGACGTAAAATCAAATCACGATCGGCATACGCTAACAAATAGGTTAAATTTGACGCACCACCTGCAAACTGTTCTAAACGTGGTTCACCTTGTAAAGACGGCAACTGACTTTTTAAAAATTGGTCAATACGGGTAATATCTAACTCTTCACCCTGACGCACCGAACTGGCTTTGTCTAAAAGATTGTCCATTGTTATTCTCTAAAATAATTAAGTTCCTCCCCCTAATTTAGGGAGAGGTTAGGAGAGGGCTATTTGCGAAACCCCACCCTAACCCTAATGCCAGTCAGTTAAGAGAAAATTGCCCCTTAAAAATAACCCTTCGACTTCGCTCAGGGTACATTTTTCGTTGGTTGAGCGGTGGTCACTGAGCGCAGCCGAAGTGAGTCGAAACCAACAAAAAATGCTTAACTGACCAGCATTAACCCTAACCCTCCCCTTAACAAAGGGAGGGAAGACATATATTCACAACTGAGCTTAGTTCAACCTGCCAATTTAGCGATTTGCTTTTTATATTCTAATTTAGCAATCAAGGCTCTATGCACCTCATCAGGGCCATCCGCCAAACGCAACACACGCGCATAGGTATATAAGGCGGCTAAGGGGAAATCATCGGACAAGCCTGCACCACCATGAATCTGAATCGCTGCATCAATCACTTGTTGGGCAACATTGGGCGCAACCACTTTAATTTGGGAAATTTCACTCATTGCCCCTTTTACACCTACGGTATCCATCATCCATGCTGCTTTTAACGTTAATAATCGGGCTTGTTCAATCGCCATCCGACTGTTAGCAACAATATCAGGATTACCACCTAGTCTTGCCAATTGTTTACCAAAAGCGACTCGTGTGCCTGCACGTTGACACAACAAACTTAAAGCACGTTCAGACGCACCAATCGCACGCATACAATGATGAATACGACCCGGCCCTAAACGCCCTTGTGCAATTTCAAAACCACGTCCTGCGCCTGCAATAATGTGGCTAATCGGCACACGCACATTGGTAAAGGACACCTCACCATGTCCTGACGGCTCATCAAAACTGGAAAAAACAGGCAACATTCTTTCTACTTTAACGCCTTGAGCATCAATCGGGACTAATACCATCGAATGTTGACGATGTTTTTCGGCTGTTTGATCGGTTAAGCCCATAAAAATCAAAATTTTGCAGTTGGGATGACCAATGCCTGTACTCCACCACTTGCGGCCATTAATCACCACTTCATCACCGTCAATAATCGCAGTAGCTTGCATATTGGTGGCATCACTTGAGGCAACATCAGGTTCAGTCATACAAAATGCCGAACGAATCTCACCACTTAATAATGGCAATAACCATTGTTGTTTTTGCTGTTCAGAACCATATTTAACCAAGACTTCCATATTGCCTGTGTCGGGTGCATTACAGTTAAATACTTCAGAAGCAATAAAAGACGTACCCATCATTTCGGCTAAGGGTGCATAATCACTATTACTTAAACCTGCGCCATATTCCTCATCAGGCAAAAATAAATTCCATAAACCTGCGGCCTTCGCTTTGGCTTTTAATTGCTCCATCACTTCGGGCTGCCGCCAATGTTGATGATTTGGGCTATGACTTAAACGTTGAAAATAGGCCGCTTCGGCAGGATAAACCTCGTCACGCATAAACTGTTGTAAACGTGCCAGATAATCTTGGGCTTTGGCAGAATAAGAAAAATCCATGATTTTGTTCTCTGTGCAATAAATTTGCATTGAGCTTAGACCGCGCTCTATCATCTAGCAAATGAATAGTTTGCATGGACAACTATCAATATGCTGCATATTAGTCGGGTGGATTTGAATTTATTTATCGTCTTAGATGCTATTTATCGTGAAGGCAATATTACTCGTGCCAGTCAAAAACTGCATTTAACTCAACCTGCGGTCAGTCATGCCTTGGCGCGTTTACGTGAACTTCTCAAAGACCCGTTATTTGTGCGTCAAGGTACACAGATGATTCCTACACCCTACACGCGGCAATTGATTGTCCCCATTCAACAGGCCTTACAAAGTGTTGAACAAAGTATCAATCAAGAACCGTTATTTGAGCCATTACAGAGCGAACGACATTTTTATTTAGGCTTACGAGATGTGTTAGAAGCGTCGATTCTGCCGCCGTTATTACAACACCTACAACAACATGCGCCGCATATTTGTTTATCCAGTGTGCGTTTAGACCGACAAGATTTAGAGAGTGAGTTAACGGCAGGAAATATTGATTTTGCCTTAGAAATTCCTTATGCCGTCAGTGATAGCATTGAACATTTGCCTGTAGTCAGTGACCAATTAGTTGTCGTTGCTCGTCAACAACATCCTGCATTAGCTTCAGGTTTAAATTTAGAAAATTATTTAGCCCAACGTCATATTATGGTGTCTACACGACGTAAAGGCTGGGCATTGGAAGACGTAGAATTAAATAAAGCTGGCTATAAACGAGACATTCGTTTACGTTGCCAACATTATTTTGCCGCGTGTCGTGTCGTCAGTGAAACCGATTTATTATTAACCATGCCCGAGCAATATGCGCGCTTAGCAAATGCACAATTTGGCAACCAACTCTTTGATTTTCCGCTCAAAAGCCCGATATTGGATATGCACTTATATTGGCATCGCAGTGCTAACAAAGACCCTGCCCATCGTTGGTTACGCGGTCTTATTAATGACTTGTTTCAGCGTTTTAGTTAGAGCGTCTTCTCTAAAGTGCTTTACGATAGACTTTGGGCGGCTGCTGATACCAACGCTTAAACGCACGATTAAAGGCACTTTGCTCTGAATACCCCAACAACAAGGCAATATCGGTCAACGATAAACTTTTATCTTCTAAATAACGAACAGCCAATTCTCGACGGGTATCTTCTAAAATATCCTGAAAAATCAGTCCACGCTCTTGTAGACGACGTTGTAAGGTGCGTGTGGATAACGCCATATAAGCCGCAACCGCTGGTAAGGTAGGTTCACCTTCGTGTAAACATTGCACCATAATTTGCTGCAATTTTTCTTCAAAGGCATCGGCTTTAGGCAAGACTACTAACAAAGATTCTGCCTGTTGAGATAACAACTCTAATAAAGTCGGGTCGCTGTGCAACAATGGCGCTTCTAAATAAGCGGCAGGAAAACGGACACGGGTAACCGTATCTTCAAATTCGACAGGACAATGAAAATAGTCACTATAGACTTGGCAGTTTTTGGGTTTTGGATTGACAAAACTGACAAACGAAGGATGCAGAGGCTGATTGGTCAAAATATGCAAAAAGTTGAACAACGCAGCAATAGACGTTTCATCAACTAATGACCCCGGTTTGCCATAATCAATGCCCCAGCGTAACTCCATGCCCTGCTCGTCCATGTGCACACTGAACGGATTTACGTCATAGACCAAACGCTGGTAGCGGGCAAAACGCAGTAAGGCTTGACCTAAGGTTTGACAAGATAAGACCAAATAGCCCAACACCCCCACATGACGCGGTGCAATACGTTGACCAATGGCAAGACCTAAGGCGGGGTCATTGACCGCAGTAGAAATTTTTTGTAGCAGACTCGACCACAATTGCAAAGAGATGCGTGCTTGTGTGCCATATTGCGCGACAGCGTCATCAACTTCAGGGATATGTACTCCTTTTTCGTGAATAAAGTCTCCTAACATGCCTAGCATGGAGCCTGTCAAAAAAAGACCTTTGAACATAATCCGCTCTCTTGCTTCCCCTGTTTAGGGATGCTGTTATGGTTATTGTCATGAGCTAATGGCGTGATATGTTAAAAATACTACAGTCGAGACGTTTTGCAAAGTGCCTAATCAGCGCTATTGATGACCGTCAAAAGCAGATTATCGGCTATCTTTTAGGCATTACGCGCTTATAGGATAGCCGCGTTTAGCTGAATCTATCGACAACACAGCGTCATCTACAGAGATACCTGAGCGCCTTCGGTTTAGCGCATCTGAGCCCCTAATTGATAGACTTGGGCTAACCATCGCTGTTTTTGTGTGTCACTAGCCGCCTTCATTGAACCAAAACTACTGATTTTGACAGGTTTAATGCCACAAAATTCTAAAATAGCGTTTTTCATTTGA
The DNA here is from genome assembly GCF_003051055.1 of Agitococcus lubricus. GTDB lineage: Bacteria > Pseudomonadota > Gammaproteobacteria > Pseudomonadales > Moraxellaceae > Agitococcus > Agitococcus lubricus. Next base: position 240,410 of record NZ_QAON01000001.1, read on the forward strand.
TAATGATTAGGCATGTGGTTAATCCACTTAAAGTACCAAGGTGGCGAATCCATCGTCACTAATAATCGAGCGCTACGGCCTGTCAACAACTTGTCCCATAAGGCTGAATTTTTACGATACTTAAAGGCAAAACTGGGTAAAAAAGTACGGTCGATAAAGCCTTTTAATAAGGCTGGCATCGCCCCCCACCATAAGGGATAAACAAAGACTAAATGTTCTGCCCATTGAATTAAACGCTGCGCCTCTTGTAAATCAGGTTCAAGTTGTGCAGATTCGGTTTTATAGCCTTGAAAACTCAATTCAAAACGCAGTTGGCTTAGGATGAGTTGTTTGATGTCTGCGCCTGCCTGTGTTGCCCCCAAGACATACTGCTCGGCTAAAGCATGACAAAAACTGTGTGGTGCAGGATGCGCCAAAATCAGCAAAATACGTTTTGACATCGTGTTATTCCATAAAAAAAGAGGCCAATTAGCCTCTTTCTTTAATCAGGTCAAATGCGTTTATTTCAATCCTAAAACATCACGCATATCATACAAACCCGCCCGACGGGTGCCAATCCAAGCAGCCGCACGTACTGCACCATTGGCAAAATTCATACGGTTAGTTGCCACATGACGAATTTCCACACGTTCACCGTCACCCATAAAGTAAACGGTGTGGTCGCCCACAATATCGCCACCCCGAATGGTCTGGAAACCAATCGTTTGGCGGTCTCGTGGCCCTGTGTGGCCTTCACGTGCATAACAAGCGACTTCTTTTAAGTCACGGCCTAAGGCCTTAGCCACCGCTTCGCCCATCATTAACGCTGTTCCAGATGGGGCATCGACTTTATAACGGTGATGCGCTTCTAAGACATCTATATCGACGGTATCTCCAAAGGCCTTGGCAGCTAACTCCAACAGCTTCAATGAGACATTGACCCCAACGGAATAGTTACCCGAATAAACTATTGGGATTTCTTGACTGGCTTCAATCAAAAACTGCTTTTGCTGGTCATTTAAGCCCGTTGTACCAATGACAATCCCTTTGCCTTCCTGACGACACAAAGCCACATTATCAATGGTAGCGGCGGGTGCGGTAAAATCAATCACGACATCAACTAAGTCTATTTGACTGGCTAAAGAGGCGTTGATTTTGACGTTCATCGGACTTAATGCCGCCATTTCGCCCGCATCCGCGCCAATTAATGTACTGCCTACGCGTTCAATGGCCGCCGCTAGTACCACGTCTTCACGCGCATCGACAGCATGAATCAACGCACGTCCCATACGACCTGCTGCCCCACAAATTCCAATACGTGTTGGCATGACTACTCTCCTAAAATCTGCAACATTAGGATTAACACAGAAGACAAAAAATAGCGAGCTACGACAGGGTGTTGAGCCTGCAAACTGAGTTAATCCCAACTTTTTCAGCTCATAAGGCTTGTTAGGTTAACCTTCAACAAGCCTTTGCTGCGTGTCCCTTACGAAAATAACTCTTTTAAGCCGTCAAAAAAAGACTTTTTATTGGGAGATTGCTTATCGTTACCATCTAAACTGGCCTGAAATTCCCGCAATAGTTCTTTTTGTTTGGTATTAAGGTGTACAGGCGTTTCGACAATCACACGGCACAACATATCACCCGCATCATAGGCTCTGACAGGTTTAACACCTTTACCACGTAAACGGAATAATTTACCTGACTGTGTGCCTTCGGGAATTTTAAGTTTAACGCGACCATCTAAAGTCGGCACTTCAATTTCTGCCCCTAAAGCCGCATCAACAAAACTAATAGGGACTTCGCAATATAAATCTGCCCCGTCACGCTTAAAGATACTGTGTTCTTTCACCACGACTTGTACATACAAATTACCTGCGGGCGCACCATTTGCCCCTGCTTCACCTTCACCTGCCAAACGTACTTTATCGCCTGTATCTACACCTGCGGGAATGGTGACCTCTAAGGTTTTTTGTTTGTTGGTTCGGCCTTCACCATGACACGCCTCACACGGGTCTTTAATAATTTGGCCTTTACCACGACAGGTTGGGCACGTTTGCTGAACGGTAAAGAAACCTTGTTGCATCCGCACTTGGCCTTGTCCACCACACGTACGGCAGGTAGTCATGCTAGAGCCTTTTTTAGCACCTGAGCCATCACATACTTCACACACTGCCGCTGTGGTAAAGCGAACCTGCTTTTTAACCCCTTTGACTGCTTCTTCCAGCGTTAACTCTAAGGTGTATTGTAAGTCAGCACCACCGCGCTGACGACTTCCGCCACCACGACCACCGCCACCACCAAAAATATCACCAAAGGCTTCAAAAATATCACTAAAACCGCCGCCACCACCAAAACCGCCGCCAAAGCCCCCTGCGCCCATGTTGGGGTCAACACCTGCATGGCCATGACGGTCATAAGCAGCACGTTTATCGGCGTTAGAGAGAATTTCGTAGGCTTCGTTCGCTTCTTTAAATTTCTCTTCGGCTTCTTTGTTATCAGGGTTACGGTCTGGGTGATACTTCATCGCCAAGCGGCGATAAGCCTTCTTGAGCTCTTCCTCAGTGGCTGTTTTGGCCACACCCAAGACTTCATAATAATCGCGTTTCGCCATTTGGCTATTCTCCGCTAAAATGACAAACGCCAAAGTTATAGGACTTATGCATTGCACTGCAATTAGCGCGCTTTGTGAGCATAAAGCCATCTAGGATGACGAATATGTGAACAAATAAGCGATAACCGCGTAAGTCCTAAACAAGTTGGCGTTGGAAAACTGGCTTTTGTCAGCAGTAGCCCGTGTGATAACACGGGGCTTAAATAATCCTGTATTTCGCTACGCGGCATACAGGCTACTGGCGTGTTGGTGGGTTATTAACCCACCCTACGACAACACTTTACTTCTTGTCGCTAACGTCTTCAAACTCAGCGTCAACCACACCATCATCAGCCTTGCTGTTGCCACCTGCTTGTTGTGCACCTGCACCACCAGCAGCTTGTTCAGCAGCATAAAGCTTTTGCATTAATGGCATAGAGGCATTGCTTAATGCTTCTGTTTTAGCGACGATGTCATCTTTGTCGTTGCCTTTTAAGGCTTCTTCCAACTCTTTGATTGCCGCTTCAATGGGTGTTTTTTCAGCATCGGTCGCTTTGTCACCCAAATCTTTTAAGGTTTTGCGCGTTGCGTGCACTAAGTTGTCGCCTTGGTTGCGAGCATCAACCAATTCAGCAAACTTCTTGTCTTCTTCAGCATTGGCTTCTGCATCACGAACCATTTGTTGAATTTCTTCTTCACTCAAACCAGAGCTGGCTTTAATGACGATGCTCTGAGCCTTGCCTGTGCCTTTGTCTTTAGCAGACACATTCAAAATACCGTTGGCATCAATATCAAAGGTGACTTCGATTTGTGGCATACCACGTGGTGCTGGTGGAATATCACTTAAATCAAAACGGCCAAGCAATTTGTTTTGTTGTGCCATTTTACGCTCACCTTGGTAAACTTGAATGGTCACAGCCGTTTGGTTGTCGTCAGCAGTCGAGAACACTTGTGATTTTTTGGTTGGAATCGTGGTGTTTTTCTCGATTAAGGCAGTCATCACACCACCCATCGTTTCAATACCAAGGGTTAATGGCGTGACGTCTAACAACAATACGTCTGTGACACCACCTGATAACACCGCACCTTGAATCGCTGCACCAACAGCAACCGCTTCGTCTGGGTTAACGTCTTTACGTGGCTCTTTACCAAAGAACTCTTTCACCTTTTGTTGTACTAAAGGCATACGAGTTTGACCACCTACCAAAATCACATCACCAATTTGGCCAACACTTAAACCCGCATCTTTTAAGGCAATTTTACATGGCTCGATGGTGCGTGCGACTAAATCTTCAACCAAAGATTCTAACTTAGCACGTGTCACTTTGATGTTAAGGTGCTTAGGCCCTGTGGCATCAGCAGTGATGTAAGGTAAGTTAACTTCGGTTTGTTGGCTGGAAGATAATTCAATCTTGGCTTTTTCAGCCGCTTCTTTTAAACGCTGCATCGCTAAAGGGTCACCTTTAAGGTTGATGCTTTGTTCTTTTTTGAACTCATCGGCTAAATAATCAATTAAGCGTAAGTCAAAATCTTCACCACCTAAGAAAGTGTCACCGTTAGTGGCTAATACTTCAAAAGACTGTTCGCCATCCACATCCGCGATGTCGATGATAGAAATATCGAATGTACCACCACCTAAGTCATAAACAGCGATTTTACGGTCGCCTTCTTTTTTGTCCATACCAAAGGCTAGAGCAGCCGCTGTTGGTTCGTTAATGATACGTTTAACATCTAAACCCGCAATACGGCCTGCATCTTTAGTTGCTTGACGTTGGCTGTCGTTAAAGTAAGCAGGAACGGTAATAACGGCTTCAGTGACTGGCTCACCTAAATAATCTTCTGCTGTCTTTTTCATTTTCTTCAAGACTTCAGCAGAGATTTGTGGAGGTGCCATACGGTTACCACGAGCAGATACCCAAGCATCGCCATTGTCAGCAGCAACGATTTCGTAAGGCACCATGCCGATGTCTTTTTGCACAACGTCGTCTTTAAACTTACGACCAATTAAACGCTTAACCGCGAATAAGGTGTTTTTAGGATTCGTTACTGCTTGACGTTTTGCACCAGCACCAACTAAAACTTCATTTTCGGTATAAGCAACGATAGATGGAGTAGTACGTGCGCCTTCAGCATTTTCGATAACTTTGGCTTTATCGCCTTCCATAATAGCGATACACGAGTTGGTTGTGCCTAAGTCGATACCAATAATTTTGCCCATTTTTTGCTCCTAAAGCGGTGTTAATCGAAGGAGTTCTTTTTGCCTTCGTTAGTTTATTTGTTTGACAATGTGTGCTTGTTAATCACATCGTTTACATGATTCTGATATGGTGATTACCTTAAATTTTTCAAGGTTTTTTTATTACCCTTCACCCGAATCCTCTCCCACAGGGAGAGGCTATTCGTTCTCTCTATAGGAGAGAACTAGAGCGGGAGGACAAAGGTGTTTTATTGCGCAACCACCACCATCGCTGGACGCATTAAACGACCATACAGGGTGTAGCCTTTTTGGAAGACGGTCACGACGGTGTTTGCGGGTGTCGCTTCGCTTGCAGGCTGTGTTGCAACCGCTTGATGTAACTCCGCGCTAAACGCTTGACCTGTGGGGTCAACAGCGTCTACACCAAATTTTTTGAGTGCATCTAAAAAGGCTTTTTGGGTTAGTTGCAAACCTTCAACTAAATTTTTATTGGCTTCGTCTTGAGGCGCCGCAGCCACAGCACGTTCTAAGTTATCCACGACGTCTAACAGACTATTGGCAAATTTTTCGACGCCAAATTTATGGGCATTACTGACTTCGCGTTCCGCACGTGCCTGAATGTTACGAATCTCTGCTTGCGCACGTAGTTGGCTATCTTTTAGTTGCGCCTCTAATTCCGCAATACGCGCCGTTAATACTTCCACTTGTGTTTCGGTAACTTCTAAAAACTCTTGTTCGGTTTGGGCATCTATACTGGCGTTATCTACCGTATCGTTTGTGGGCTTCTCAGACATTCTTTGTTCCTCTTGTCAGCTCTTTGTGACTGGGGATTGACCCCATTACCTAAAATATGGACGTTTTATGGGGTTATTGCGTCAATATTCAAGGTGTGACCTGTTTGCAGCGTAAAAAAGTCCCGTTATCATCGCCACAGCCCACAACAATGACGTTCATCATGCTGACTTATCTTGCTATTAAACAATTTACCTTAGTGGATAACCTAGAATTAGACATTGCACAGGGATTTACGGTGATTACAGGCGAAACAGGGGCAGGCAAATCGATTTTGTTAGATGCCTTGGGTTTATGTTTGGGGGATAAAGCCGATGGCCAAGCGGTGCGTTATGGCGCAGATAAAGCCGAATTAACCGCAATTTTTGACCTGAGTCAGTTGGCACAAGCTCAGACTTGGCTACTTGAGCGCGACCTTGCTCACGACCAAGAATGCAGTTTACGGCGTGTGATTCATAAAGAAGGACGTTCTAAAGCATGGATTAACGGGACAGCCGTTACCTTAGCCGAATTACGGACATTGGGTGAATTGCTGATTAATATTCATAGCCAACATGCACATCAATCCTTACTCAAAAAAGAGGCACATCGACAACTACTGGATAATGTCGGTGGCTTACAAGCACTCGCCCAACAAGTCGCTAACGCTTATCAAACATGGTTGAACGCCAAACAACAATTGCAACACAGCCAAACGCATTATGCGACTCAACAAGCCAAACTCGCCTTAATTGGCAGTCATTTAGAGGAATTAGACAAACTCCATCTTAAAGCAGGCGACTATGCACAACTCGAACAAGAGTATGACCGTCTAGCCCATTTTGAAGCCTTAATGCACGATGGCCAGCATAGTCTGAACTTATTAACCGACGGTGAAAATCCGATTTATCGGCAACTACAACAGGCATTACGGACACTCGAAACACACCAAAGCCGTGCCACTACCTTAGCCAATGTCTATACTGGCTTACAATCCGCCTTAATTGACATTAAAGAAAGTAGCCGCGAATTAAGTGCCTTTTTAGCAGAACAAGAGTTAGACCCTGTGCGCTTAGCCTATCTGGAAGAAAAAATTGGCGAAGCTCAACGCTTAGCTCGCAAACATAAAGTCTTGGCCTCCGACCTGCCAACACTACAGCAGCAATTACGTCATGAACAACAGACCTACCAACAAGCTCAAGACTTAAGCGCCTTAGAACAAGCCGTCACGTTGGCTAAAGAGGACTATCTTGGGATAGCCGAACAATTGCGCCAAGCCCGTCAGTCGGTTGCCCCGCAGATAACCGCTAAAGTGAGTGCGCATTTACGGGACTTAAGTATGCCTAACACACAACTGAGTTATGCATTTACGGCACTAGACAAAGCAAGTCGAGACGGCTTAGATGACATTGAGCTGTTATTTAGTGCCAATTTAGGCCAACAACTACAACCACTCGCCAAAATTGCCTCTGGGGGGGAGTTATCACGTTTTGCTTTAGCGGTACAAGTGATTCAAGCCCAACACAGTGCGGTACCCGTACTGGTATTTGATGAAGTAGACGTAGGGATTAGTGGTGGCACGGCGGAAGTGGTTGGTAATTTGTTGCGTCAGTTGGGTGAGCGTGCGCAAATTTTATGTATTACCCATCAACCACAAGTGGCGGCTAAAGGCCATCAACATTGGCAAGTGCAAAAATATACCCAAGATGATAAAACCCTCAGCCGTGTTGTCTGTTTAACACATCGGCAACGCGTTGAAGAAATCGCCCGCATGTCAGGTGGATTAACGATTACCCCAGAAACCTTAAAACATGCGGAGAGTATGCTTATATCAACGTAATTCAAATGCCTGCAAAAACACACTCTTTATATCAATATGGAATATAAAACATAAAAACTATTATTTTATCTCTGATAAGTATTATCGTATTTTTGCTATGCCTATATTTTATACAGGATAGCAATCATGGCTTTTTCTCGTCTTCTACTCAAAATTCAGGCGGTTGGCTTATTATTAGCCACTAGCCTCTCTGCCTTAGCGAGTGATTTTTTGGTCACGACGGATTGGGTTGAAAAGAACTTAAATAATCCTAAAGTACGCTTAATTGAAGTTAGTGTTAATACGGGTTTATATGAACGTGGTCATATTCCCGGTGCCGTCAATTTTCCTTGGCATACGGAGTTTGTAGACACTGTCCGCCGTGATATTGTCTCTTTAGAGCGTTTTCAGCAAGCACTACGCAAAGCTGGCGTGAACCAAGATACGACCATAGTCTTGTATGGCGATAATAACAACTGGTTTGCTGCATGGGGTGCTTGGATTTTTGATGTTTATCAAGTGAAAAATGTTAAGTTGTTAGATGGTGGCCGTAAAAAATGGGAAGCTGAAAGCCGTCCTTTATCACCATTAGCCTCCACTTATAGTGCTGGGAATATCAGCCTTAGCAAAGCGAATTATAGTCTGCGTGCCCGTTTGCCTGATGTGCTTGCTGTCGCTGAAAAAAAGAATAATGCAGTACTCGTCGATATTCGTTCCCCTGATGAATATAACGGTAAAGTTTTTGCCCCAGCAGGAGTAGATGAATTATCTGTACGCGCAGGCCATATCCCTAGTGCAGTTAATATACCGTGGAGTAAAGCTGTAGCGGCTGATGGTACGTTTAAGCCTGTTGCAGAACTCAAACAATTATATGCAGAGGCAGGAATCGATGGCACTAAGCCCATTATTGTTTATTGCCGTATTGGGGAGCGCTCTAGCCATACTTGGTTTGCGTTAAAAAAACTACTTGGCTATAACGTAAAAAACTATGATGGCTCTTGGACAGAATACGGAAACGCTGTCGGTGTACCTATCACTAATTTAGCTGGCACCGTTTGGGGTGGTAAATAACCTGAGCTCTGGATAAAAACATGTTAACTTCTTGAGTATTGTGTAGAAATTATCTTAAGACCTTATAACAGCCGCCTTCCGTGGGATTGACGTTGGTTTCGGCCAACGTCAGCAAAGCCATTTCGTGGTGCAAAACTCGTTGCCTAACCGCAATCCAGCCTTCGCCCTGCATGGCTCAAGCATTCAGCAGGCAAGCAACGGTGTTGCTTGAAAGCCCCGCTTCACACTTGGCTCAAACAGTTGCACCACAAGGCTCCAACAGTGCCTTTGACGTTATAAACAGTACACTTTCAACTAAAAAGCCATAGGCTTATCCCGAACTTAGGTTAAATAATATATCTGTACGAGGCCAACTCCTGAGTTGACCTCCCTCTAGAGACGACTATGACTACCCACTTATTATCCTATCCCTTGTCTTGGCAGCGCACGGTCAGCGCGAGTCTTGTTTTAGGCTGCTTGTTCATTTGGGCTTACAACTTGTCACTTAATACGGAGCTTGACCCTAACTTAAGTTTATCTTTGTTATTTGGTATTGCATTCGGTGTGATTCTACAACGCAGTCGCTTTTGTTTTTATTGCATTAGTAATGACTTTTTACGTGAACGTAAAATTGAAGGGGTTCTAGGTATTATTGTTGCACTAGCGATTGGGACATTAGGCTATCATACGATTTTTGGCGCCTTCTTACCCGAAGCGACAACAGGCCGCTTACCACCTAATGCGCATATTGGTCCTGTGAGTATTGTACTTATATTAGCGGCAGGCAGTTTTGGTGTGGGGATGGCGTTAGCTGGCTCTTGTATTAGCGCACTATTTTATCGGTTGGGCGAGGGATATTTTGCGGGTCTAATCCCCCTGTTCGGTACATTATTAGGTTTTATCCTTGGCTTTTATGTATGGAATGATGCCTATCTTTGGACAATTCAATCTGCACCTATCGTTTGGCTGCCCTCACAATGGGGCTATGCAACAAGTCTTCTTATACAATTAAGTATATTAACTGTACTCGTGATAGCGTTCCAATACTGGGGTAAAAAACCACTCAACTCACCTACTCTTTCATTAAAACAGAGTATTTTTATTCAACGCTGGCCAACTTATGTTGGTGGAATTCTAATGGGTATGTTGAGCACTTTAGCTTTTTTACGTCTTAGTCCGTTGGGGGTTACTGCCGAACTTGGAAGTGTCGCTCGCACAATCGGTCATGATTTACCCTATTTTCCTGAACGATTGGAGGGCTTAGATAACTTTAGAGGCTGCATGACTATGATAAAAGAAACATTACTGTCACGTAACGGTTTACTCGTTATCGGATTGATTGGCGGCTCTTTAAGTACTGCTATTTTATCGGGTGATTTTAAACCCACTAGACCCCAATTATTAGATATTCCTCGCTTATTTATCGGTGGCATACTCATGGGGCTAGGCAGTATGCTCGCTTTAGGTTGTACAATCGGGACATTACTTTCTGGCATTATGGCAGCCGCACTATCTGGCTGGGTTTTTCTGATTTTTTGTACAACGGGTTTATATTTAGGTTGGAAAATACGGCAACACATATAAGCAAGTCTGTATGGATCATAGAGAAATACGAAAAAACCCGTTGTTTTTGCTCGTATCTAGCCCGTATTAGGTCATAATTCACGTGCGCGGTTATGGCTTACACAAACAATAGCCTTAAGACACCGAGCGCACCAAACGCACATTTAAGGTATAACTTTTATGTGCCAATCCATCATGACCATAGCCAAAATACATCGCCCACGCATAATCCGCTTTTTCATCTACCGAAGATGTCCAAAATCGGCTACCTAGACTTTGCATATCCGTAAAAATATCCTCACGAATATGATAGTAATTTGATACCTCTTTGGTTAATAAACTGGCTAACTCGCTCAAGGTCGGTAGTCGCCAATCTGTAAAACCGCACCAACCGACAGTATTGACTTGCCGTAACCAATCAAAGGTATTTTGTCCCAAACTTTGATGCCCTTCATGGCCACCATTCAGTGCAGGGTCTGGCTGAAACCACGTTAGCTCACCACGATTAGGAAAACGGTCACTGTCACGCCAGTTCACTGCCCACATCAATTGCTGTGCTTCATCGACTACAGCCGCCCAACGCTCTGCGGTTAAGGGTAACACTTCGCCTTGTTTGCCAATTTTTTGCCAGCCAAAAAAACGAGACTCTAATTTGGCTAAACGCTTAGAGCCTGCATCTTGCACCATTGGCACCATTTCAGGCGTTACAACAGGCGCAAGCACGATTTTTTCTTCGCTGGTATCTAATTTTTTACGTTTTTTAGGGACTGGCTCTATGATTTCCTGCTCTGTTATTGCAGCACGCGCTTTACGTTTAGCGGCTACCATTTTTTGTAATACTTGCTGCGCCATCCGCGAGCTGAATAACTCTGCTAAGGCAGTAATGTCATCTGCCTCCACCACGCTAATTAACTGCTCGTCATGAGCTTTGACCAATGCCGCTAATAACTTCTCTAAGCCCATAAAACCCTGACGTAGGGCAGGCTCTAATAGACTGTAATCTCTGCCTGTTTGCGGGCTGAGTAATTGGTCTATTTCGGCTTGTAAATGATTAAAGTTAGCTAATACAGCACGGTATTGCTGAATGAGAATCCGTATAGGCTCTAATTCTTGCTGAGCTTTAGCTTGTAATAATTCGTGGAGATAAAGGCTAAAATCGTGAGCACTAATCGACATACACTGCACTCGAGTCTAAAACATGTTGATAAACGGCTGCGTCATAATATTCTATGACAGGCTGAAAAAAGTCGTATAACGCCGCTAAGGGCTGCAATTGAGGCGCTTCAATCGTAAGCCGCTGATGCGCGTGTACATTCATCACAAGGGCGGGTGTGGTTATTTGCTCGATGAGAGCTAATAACTGCGTTTGCCACTCATCGACTGGATGTTTAGGAAAATAGTGCTCAGACAACAATAAAATAGGCACAACGCCTAAGGCTAAACCATATTGGCAAATATCTAATAAACGCGTCAATAACTCGACATCGGGCCATAACTGGCTAATCACCACAATCTGTATCTTATCTGTCGCTGAAGGTATCGCCAGACGCTGGTTGTCAGATAGCACTTGTGCGCTATTAATACCCTGTTGACGTTGTACTAAGAGGGTATGTAAGTCTTCTAGATAGTCCTTAAATTGCTTTTTATGATAAATACAGCGTATAGACGAGGAAGATAATTGTTGAAAATAGGGAAAGGCTGGCCGTAAAGAGTGTTGATAGACAGTAAACTCTAGCTGCGCCGCACCATGCTGCCATAACGATAACAAACAGTTTTCTACCAGTTGATAAGCGGCCTCTTGGTGCGCTAGTTGATGACGAATGACAATCGCTTGCTGATAAGTGATGGGCCATAGCAAAGGCAGCCCTGTATTTAGGCGCGCTAAACGCCAAAATGCAGGTAGGTGTTGCGCGATTGAGGGCTGTGTTAAAGCCAAGGTCGAAGCGTCTATCATCTGCGATTCCCTGTCGTTATGATGCTCATTACCTTCGCATACTTTTAGTTGATTGAATAGAGTCTGCGTTTACGACAATGAGTCAATATATCCCTTATTAACCCACAAATAACAGAAAGAGATTCCCAAATACTGCCAGTTTCTGTTAATTAACATCACTACTCGATATGAAAAAACGAAACCTTTTAGACTAGGGTTATTAGGCTTAAAAATAATGAATATTGTGTCAGCCTTCAGCAGTCCCGTATACACAGGAAAAATAATATGACTGGTTTTAAAGAGTATGCCAATTATGATGCCCTCGGTTTAGCCGAATTAGTCAAAACAGGTGCGGTGAGCCCTATTCAACTTTTAGAAGAAGCGATTAAACGGCGCAACCAAGTGAATCCTAAACTGAATGCGGTTATCTACCCAATGGATGACTTAGCTTATGACACCATTACTAGAGGTCTGCCTCAGGGAACTTTTCAAGGTGTGCCCTTTTTAATTAAGGACTTATTAGCTGCCTATGCTGGCGTACCGATGACCAGTGGCTGTCGCGCCTATGAAAACTACAGACCAAACTATGACAGTGAAATGGTCAAGCGCTACAAAGCCACAGGTGCGGTTATTTTTGGCAAAACCAATACCCCCGAATTGGGCTTGATGGGTGTCACAGAACCCAAACTACACGGTGCAACCCGTAATCCGTGGCATTTACAACGTACGGCAGGTGGCTCTAGTGGCGGCTCGGCAGCGGCAGTTGCGGCAGGTATCGTGCCTATGGCGTCAGGCGGTGATGGTGGGGGTTCGTTGCGTATTCCTGCGGCTTGTTGTGGTTTAGTCGGCTTCAAACCGAGTCGTGGCCGTAATCCTTATGGGCCTGCCGTGTCTGAGCCGTGGTTTGGTCAAGTACAAGAAGGGGTAATTTCGCGCTCTGTACGTGACAGTGCCGCCATGTTAGATGCCACACACGGTCGTGATGTGGGTGCATTGTATGACGCGCCACCATTACAAGGTAGCTTTTTGGCTGCCGTCAGCCAAACGCCTACCCGCTTAAAAATTGCCTATACCCGCGAAGCCTTATTAAGTGACACCACCTTAGACAGTGAATGCGTGACAGGCTTAGACCACACGGTAAGTTTACTGAAATCCCTAGGACACGAGCTGATTGAAGCCACACCGCCGATTGATAAAAAACAACTTGCCCACGGCTATTTATTACGTATTGCAGCAGCGACTGCAGGCGATGTTTTTGCCACAGAAGCCGTCATTGGGAGACCTGTCACGTTGAAAGACTTTGAAACCGAGACATGGTCTTTAGCGCGTTTAGGTCAATCATTCAGTGCCTTTGACCTAGACCATGCCAACCGTATCATCTACCAACAAGCCCGCCTATTTGAAACATGGATGCAACAATACGATATCTTTTTGACTCCTACACTGGCTGCCCCCCCTATTCCGTTAGGTGGATTTAGATTACAAGGCATCGAAAAACTCTTAGCCCCCGTTGCCAAACGCTTCAAACTAGGGGCTTTAGTCCACTATTTACCTGTTTTAGAGCATTTGGCCGCACAAAATTTTCAATGGGTTGTCTCTACACCCGTCATGAATATGACAGGCAATCCCTCTGTCTCTTTACCTTTACACTGGTCTAGAGATAATTTACCTGTAGGCATGATGTTTACCGCCCGTTATGGTGATGAACAGACGCTATTTCAGTTAGCAGGACAACTCGAACAAGCCCAACCGTGGTTTCATCGACGTCCGCCCTTATTCGCTCATGCTTAAGAAGGCTTAATTCACTCAACACATACATGATGAAGGATGTTGTAATGACTCAACTCGCTGGTTTTAGCTCGTTTAATTTTGACTATCAAGATTTTAGTGTACCTGTATTCGTCAAAGGCACTGGGCCTGCCATTATTATTATCCATGAAGTGCCAGGTATTACCCCACAAGTCATTTATTTTGCTGAACGCGTCGCTGCGGCAGGTTTTACGGTGGTCTTACCCAGTTTATTTGGCACACCAGGCAAAGCCTTTGGCCCTGTTTATGCCTTAGAAAGTATTGGTCGCGCCTGTATCCGTAAAGAATTTGCCGCTTTTGAAGCCAATAAGTCAGGGCCTATTGCCGACTATATGCGTGTTTTATGTCGTTTGGCACACGAAAAATACGGTGGTAAAGGCGTGGGTGCCTTAGGCATGTGTTTTACAGGAAACTTTGCGCTATCACTCATGGTTGAACCGTCGGTATTGGCAGGCGTACTCAGCCAACCCTCGTTACCCATAGGTTTACCCCCTCTCACCGCGTCGGCCTTACATACTTCACCCGAAGACCTCGCCGTTCTCAAAAAACGCATTGCGACAGAAGATTTATCGGTTTTAGGTCTACGGTTTACGCATGATTTTATGTGCCCTAAGGCGCGTTTTGACCGTCTACGTGATGAGTTAGGTGAGGGTTTTGAAGCCATTGAAATTGATTCTGGCCCTAAAAATCAACATAAAATTAAACGGATTGCGCATTCGGTATTAACCATGGACTTAGTTGATAAAGAAGGCCATCCGACACGCCAAGCCCTAGACCGTGTGCTGAGCTACTTTCAAGAAAAATTATTATAGGTATAACTCACCCATATTCACCCGTTGCCCCCCCCTAGACCCACTTTTTAAGAGGGAGTGCTAGAAAAGGATTTCACACAGGCGTTTGATTGAGCATGACCACTTGCGACATAGTGGTCATCAGCCTCTTTTTGACAATCCCCACATTAAAAGCTGCTCATCTGTGCTCATGGCTCATCAGCTCCATATCCGTCTCGATGCTATCGCCTAGGACAACACAGTTACGCCCCTGTGCTTTAGCCTGATACAACGCTGTGTCCGCAATACGGATTAGCGACTGGTCTGACATCTCTGTAGGTAAGGCTAATACTGAAACACCAATACTACATGTCCATGAAATTGCGCCATGCGATGTAGAGTGATAGACGAGTTGACTGACGGCCTCACGACAACGCTCTGCCACAACCATGCTATATGTGGTGTCAATGTTTTTTAATATCACAATAAATTCTTCACCCCCAAAACGCGCGACCACATCGCCATCACGTAGATTTTTTTTGAGTATTTGGGCAGTCATCTTTAACGCCTGATCTCCCGTCAGATGTCCAAAACTATCATTGATACGCTTAAAGAAATCTAAGTCAATCATAAAAATAGCCACAGACTTTACATCAGCCGCCTCTAACAACATGTGTAAATAGTCATTTGCATAACGCCGATTCATCACTCCTGTCAGACTATCGGTTTTATTTAATAACTGAATACGCTGAATATAAGAATTTGTTTCTTTGAGAAATAAATAGGCAATGCCAATAAAAAACATCAAAAATGGGGTGGCAAAAAAGAATTGGGAAAAATAATAGAATCGACCAAACTCTACCGATTCGCGTACTGAAATATCGAGAAACAGGGGCGCATAGTCTAATGCGCCTGCAATCGTAAGGTCATTAAGAACCAACATAGCAATAATTGTTGTAAAAACTGCCGATAAGACCATAGGGACAGGTAGCAACATCATACCCGTCACCACCGCCCCCACCATGACTGCACCCGTGGAAATAGAAAGTAAACCAGACACATAGGCACCCATCATCAGAATGATGGTAAAAAACCAAACCGTTGTAAACGATAACCACCATTCTAGGCGTGCGTTTGTTGATATTTTTAGGCCAATCAAGACCAAACCTATCGCTCCAAATAGCCCAGAATAATAAACAATCCCAATCCATTCTATCCAATCTTTAGAGATAAAATGCTGATACATAGGATGTCTTAGTACATAATTGCCCCACAGGATATGAGAGAACAGTTGTATGGCAAAGGCTATCATCAAAATAGCAACTCGTTGCCCAGCTCTTAATTCCATCAAACGCATAATCATTATTCCAGATAACGATAAAAAGCCTGATAGACGGATACCCGCCACTATCAATACACTTATTTTGAGAGTTATTTTTTATGTATCCTTTATAAAACATATATGTGCATAGATGCTAGGGTCTGTTGACGTTTTACGTGTGAGCCGCGTTGCTGATAAAAATTGACTCAGACAAGGCACAAAACGCAGCGCATAGTGATTCTATTGGCCAGTTTTGTCACGTAGTATGAAGCGGTTTTAACGCAAACCACAGGGAAAGAGCGATTTTTTGAGGCTACTTTGTTCCTCATCGCTTAGTTGGAATCACGCGATTTATGCCGCGTATCCTCTAAAAAATAGCGTTTTTCGCAACCACCATCAAAACATCAACAGCCCCTATTTATTATTCTCTAAAGGACGTTGAGGATGCCCCTACGACTTTTCTGATGACAAACCGCTTAGCCACTGTAAACGTGCGGCAATTTTGGCTTCTAAACCACGGTCGGTCGGCTGATAAAAACGCATGCTTTGTAATGGTTCAGGCAGACAAGTTTGGCCTTTGGCATGGCCATCTACTTCGTCATGGTCATAACGATAGCCCTGACCATAACCCAAATCGGCCATCAATTTTGTCGGTGCGTTACGTAAATGCAAAGGTACTTCCAAACTACCTGTTTTTTCAATGACTTGCTTAACTTGCTTCCAAGCACTGTAAACCGCATTACTTTTAGCGCAACAGGCCAAATAGACGGCTGCATTTGCTAAGGCTAAGTCCCCTTCTGGGCTACCGAGCCGCTCATAACTTTGCCATGCCTCTAAAGCAATTTGTTGGGCGCGCGGGTCTGCCAAACCTATATCTTCAATCGCCATTCTTACTAAACGTCGCCCCAAATAACTGCCATCTGCCCCGCCATCTAACATACGTGCCAACCAATACAACGCAGCATCAGGATTCGAGCTACGTACCGATTTATGTAAAGCCGAAATTTGCTCATAAAATTGGTCGCCACCTTTATCAAAACGGCGTAAGCCCTTGCCTAAAAATTGGCTCAGTACCTTATCATCTATGCCTTGTGAGCGTGATAACTCATAAGCAGTTTCTAATAAGACTAAGGCTTTACGCGCGTCACCGTCTGCTAACTGTGCCATCCTCAATAACCAATGTTGCGGCAACGCATCGGCGCTGGCCGCTAAGCCATCGCTTGTGTCGCTGAGTGCACGTTGCAAAATCTGTAAGAGTTCGGCCTCAGACAAAGGCTTTAAGACAAATACCCGCAAACGAGATAGCAATGCGGCATTTAATTCAAAGGAAGGATTTTCGGTGGTTGCGCCAATTAAGGTAATCGTCCCGTCTTCAACGTAGGGTAATAAGGCATCTTGTTGGCTTTTATTAAACCGATGAATTTCATCAATAAATAAAATCGTCCGTTTAGCCAATAAGCCACGTGCCTGTTGTTGTGCTTGCGCAATGGCCTCACGTAATTCTTTTACGCCTGCTAATACCGCAGACAAGGCAATAAAATGGGCATTCACATACTTAGCAATTAAACGTGCTAAAGTGGTTTTGCCTACCCCCGCACTGCCCCAAAATATCAAGGAGGGACATTGCCCTTGCGTTAACAACACCCGTAAAGGTGCACCTTCGGCTAATAAATGTTGCTGACCAAACACTTGATCTAAGTTTTGTGGTCGCATCCGCTCTGCTAAAGGGTGATACTGACTCATAACTACATGGCTGTTGATAAGGCTTGTAAACAATGATGTGGCAAAACATAATTCAGAGAATTGTCATGCACAGGATTAATATCAATACTTGGAGCTAGACTATTCACTGTTCCAAAAATAGTCGCAAATGGCACATCGGCGGCATCTCTGCCCACACCAAAACGCACAAATCCCATGGGGATAGACGTGCCTGACGGGTCAAAAATATACCAACGGTCGCCCAAATACACTTCAACATAAGCATGAAAATCGGGTGGGCCCAACACAGGATTAGCCCCATAGTCTGTGCCTGTCACAAAACGTGCAGGAATATTTACCGCCCGACACAAGGCAATCATTAAATGTGCAAAATCACGACATACCCCCACTTGCTCAATTAAGGTATCAATCGCGGAGGTACTCCCATTCGAGGTATTGGGGGTAAAGATGACGCGTTTTTGTACCCATTCTTGAATTGCTTGCACACGGCTATAACCTTGCCATAAATGACCAAATTCACGAATCGCCAACTTATGTAACCGATCAGACTGACAATAACGACTTGGATAAATATAACTCAACACCTGCATGGGCAACCGTGCGACAGGTACTTCGGCAATTTGAGTTGGCTCAGCACGATGATGATTAATCTCAACCGTTGACTGGTAATTTACCTTTAAGTGCCCAACATTGGCATGTAAACGCATATAACGATTACCTGTTGCCGCATCGGTATAAATTTCGGGGTTAATCTGCGTTTGGCTTAACACCAAACTTTCTTGTACTACACGTTGATAAGGGGTATGAGCGTGATGAATATTGAAAATAAAATCTGAGCCTTGATCCAGTATTTCATAATTAAGTTCGAGAGCGAGTTTGAGTTTGACCATAACCATCTTAAATCTAAAAACCACATTAACTAACGTGGCATAAAACAAAAAACGATTATGGTCGTATCTGTCATAGACAACCAGCACTATCTGTCTTTTTACACTAAGATACGTTAGCGTTTGTTACGACCATGCGCTTTGTCTTGACACTCTGGACTACTGCAAATGCCATATAAGTGCAAAGCATGTCCCGTCAGGGTAAAACCTAAAGACTCTGCTACTTTATGCTGCTGTTGCTCAATCAACTCATCATTGAACTCTAAAACTTTCCCACAAGTCACACAAACGATATGGTCGTGATGTTCGGCTTTACTGATTTCAAATACCGAGTGACCGCCTTCAAAATGATGGCGCTCGACAATACCTGCAGATTCAAATTGGGTTAATACACGATAGACTGTGGCTAAGCCCACGTCTTCCCCTTGTTCCAATAAGGCCTTATAGACATCTTCTGCACTTAAATGATGTACAGGTGAGTTTTCGAGTAACTCTAAAATTTTGATACGCGGTAGCGTGACTTTTAAGCCTGCTTTACGCAAATCTTGATTGCTAAACATAACCTAGCCTCTTAGCCCTTTATATACAGTAAAGAAGGTTGCCTTGTGTTTGCTTAAACACATAGACGCACTTGCTTACTCTCATCATTTTAGAGTCGTTAACATGGCGTAATCGAACGCTAAAACAGCACAACCCTGTTGAATATCTACAAATCAGTAATTATCGTCGGGGTGTGAATGGTGTAGGATTATCGACTTATCTCCCCCGATGAACAAGAGAGGATACGACACTGTGACACAAAAACTGTTTTTTTTGCCAATTCTGTTGGCGACACTTGTGTCCTTAACGGCTTGCCAAGCACTCAGCGTGTACAAGATTGACCGTCCACAAGGCAACCCGATTACCCAAGACATGGCCGCTAAACTTAAACTGGGCATGACGCCGTCTCAGGTACGTTATATTTTGGGTAGTCCGATGATTACCGACACCCTAAATCCTAATCGTTGGGATTATCAATACCGTTTTGATGCGGGAACTTATGCAAAATATAACGGCATTAAAGATGTCCGTCATCAAGGTTTAAGTGTGATTTTTGAACAAGGCAAGTTGAGTCAAATTATTGGCGCCGATACCTTGCCAACCAACACAACCATGACTATTCCCAGTAAAGATGGTGGACTCAGAGCCGAGCCACTATAAACTGATTAAGACTTAGCGCGTGCCTCTTGTGCCTTTGCAGCACGTGCTTTGCGTGCCTCTTTGGGGTCTGTGAGTAACGGACGATAAATTTCTATGCGTTCACCTGCACAAACGGCGCGTGTTTTTGGCGATTTTTCTAATTTACCAAAGACACCCAAACTGGCTTGACTGAGGTCTAAATCGGGAAAATGCTCGACCATTCTCGACTGAACGACGGCATCATATAAACTGGTACCTTCAGGCACTTGTATGGTCAAAATCAGTTGCTTATGCGGTAAGGCATAAGCAACTTCGACTTCAACTAAGGTTTGACTCATAAAGCCAAACCGACCAATAGCCAAATAACGGTTAAGGGTACCGCAATACGAATACCCATGCGCCATAGATTATACAGTGCCTCACTTTGCATATTTAAGGCCTTACGGGCATGGCTAATTTTCATCAACCAGCCTGTTAAAATGGCATATCCCAATACTGCCACTAGGACGGTCACTATCATGACATAATCAAAGGCGACATAAGTCGCCGCATAAGTCGCCGCCACAATCAGTAACATCACCCCACCTAAGGCAATAGGCTTTGCCATAAAGCGCTCGCGCAGTTGGCGAACAATCACTTCAGCCAAAATTGCACAGGCAAATACAGCCGTTAACACATGGCAGACAACACTCAAATTACCTTCTGCGCTGCCAACAGCAATGGTTAATGCACCCACCAGTGTTTGTGTCAACCAAACGGGCAATACGGTGGTGCTGGCACGTTCATCATGCAAACGCTGCTGTACAAGCCATGCATATAAGCCTAAACCCAAGCCATTGGCCAATAACACGGCGCGGCCAATTTCTTGCCATTGTTCAGGTGTTAATAAATGAATTTGTAAGGTTTGTGGCACAAGCACCACATTCAACACTAATACGGCGGGTACTAAAATGGCGACATACGGCAACAAGCGCGCCATACCTACCCATGCAAAACCCATGGCCAAAAAGACGATTAAAAAGGGAAAAATCTCTTTAGTGGCAATATTTTCGCTGCTAATCACGAGGCCTTGCGTGGCGTAGTAGGCCGAAAATGCAATTAACAGCATCAATGCTAACATCGCTAAAGGCGCTAATAGGCGCCAAAAAGTGGCTAAATCGGAATCGCGAGTAATAGGCGCTAAGGCTTGTAAGGGCAAAACTTTGGTTCTACGCACCAGCACAGCATCTACAAAGGCTAAAGGCAAACCTGCAAGCACCATAAACAATAGCCATAACAAGGCAAAGGTCTGGTTATGCGGCGCGCTAGGTAGACCCAACGCCGTCGTTAAACTTAAAGTCGTGAGGGCAGCCGCCCCAATCGCGGATAGAGTATTCATAAAGTGTCAATAATCAATTAAACAGAATGAGCCAAAGCTGGTGCTAACGCCTGTATTACTTGAAGCCATTTTCTGTTTTTAATAAAAAACGTGTTATCTTGTCAGTATAGCCCCTGAATCAGAAAAGGGGTACCGTCTCCTTAGCTCAGCTCTACAGGTTGCAAGCAGAAAGAAACCTCCTGTAAGAAACCTTCTTGCTGAGTCAACTCATCTAACTGCTGTTTAATTTCTACTAAACGATGGTCACGGGTGGCATCTATCATCTGTAGATGTTCTAAGCGTTTTAATTGTTCATCAATGCGTTTTTTGGCTTCTAGGGTTTGTTGCATCAGTGGAACTAAGACTTGTTTACACCAACGCGCGGCATCTTCACGGGCTTTTTCATAAACCACCTTCGCTTCGCGCGCTAAGGTATCAAAAAAGTGGTCAAAGACTTTTTCTTGATTCGCCAATAACGAACCAAAACGGTTTTTATACGGAGCCGCTTGTTTTTCTAGCTCAGTAAACTCGTTGATATATTGCTCAATATCCACATAGGGATATTTAAGGTCTACTTGCCCCAAGGCTTGCATATAACGCTGATAAATTTTATTGGCCGTTTGTTCGGCAGCATCCATTTCATCACGTAAACGGCGTAAATCTAATTTCAGTCCTTGAAAGAAAATCCCAATCGCGGCAGCCGAACCAAAACCTACCGTACTACTGGCTGACTCACGCGCACGCGAGAAGTGCCACTCCAATTTTTCATTACCCACTAACTCGGCAATGCGCCCGAGATGTTGCTCTAAAACCGCCTTTCCTTCTTGCAGAAGAACTAAACGTTGGTTATGTTTTTCTTGCTCTTTACGCACTAAACGCGTTAAACCAACCAACTCCACTTCCACGTCTTTTTCGTTACGGTTAAATAAATCATATTCTTGCTGTAAGGCTGCCCGTTTTTCGACTAAGGTTTGCTGACTGGTATCAACCAGCTCAATCACTTCTTTTAAGGTCACGTTTTTTAAGGATTGTTGACGTGCTGTAATCACTGAGGTCGCTAAGGCAGCTTCTAAGTCCAATAGACGGCTGGACTCTAACAAGGATTGGTCGTTATAGACATACGCCCGCGCACCTTGACGTGCACTCAAGGGCAAGACATTTTCTATGGGCAAATGCAGTTGATGTGCAGAAAAACGCACTAAACGTGACAAACTGTCTTGTACATCAATGGGATACAATGCATCGTCATCATCTAATAAATCAATTTTATTGATAATCGCATACAACGCGGTATTACTACGCGCTGCTAAATCGCGGACATGGTTGTTCCAAATGGAGAAGTCACTCGCGGTGACACCACAATCGGCGGATAGGACAAATAATAAAGCATGGGCTTCTGGCAAAAAGCTGAGGGTTAATTCGGGCTCTAGGCCTAAGGCATTCAAACCAGGTGTATCAATAATTGATAAGCCCATACGTAATAAGGGATGGTCTAGATTAATCAGCGCATGTCGCCATGCGGGAATATGTACATAACCTGCTTTTTTGGAGGAAGACTCCAAAAACTCGACCTCAAACCCCAAACTTTCAGCCACTTGAGTCGTCACTTCACGGGTTTTGGCCACTTCTTCAAAGGCACGCTGAATGGATTGTGTGCTACTCAGGTCTAAATCTAAATGCGCCCAGTGTTCTAGTTGACGACGATATGAAGCCAAAGGTACGGCACTACTACGGGTTTGAATGGGTAATAATTTGATATATGGTCCACTCGCTTGTGGGTCATAAAAGACTTCGGTAGGACACATCGTGGTTCGGCCAATCCGCGTCGGAAATAAACGCATTTTGTAATGCCGCCCCAAAATAGCATTAATTAATTCTGTTTTACCACGCGAAAACTCACCGACAAAGGCCAATAAAATACGGTCTGAGGTAAAGGCTCTTAGGGCTCTGGCTAAGCGGTCATCTAAATCTATAGAGCTTAAGCCTTGCTCATGTAGCCACAGACGATAACGTTTGATTTCATTCGCAATTGATAATTTCCACGCACTAAAGGCTTGAATACCCGTGAGTAGTTTATCTCCCATTTGCACGACTTGTGTCACGATACAACCCCTTGCAAAATTTTTATAATCGATGGGGGCAAACACACGACGTTCTGAACACGAACCCGTTTAGTGCGTGTGGTTTCGCCACTCAATAATTGCACCGATTTTTTATTGACGGCAAATATATGTGCCAAAAATCGACATAACTCGTCATTTGCTTTGCCATCCACAGGTGGCGCGTGCAAACGAACTTTTAAGGCCTGACCATGCAGCCCAACAAACTCAGAGCGAGCTGCATTGGGTTGCACATGCAGATTTAATACCAAATCTGAGCCGTGTTGTTGAATGGCCTCGGTTGCCATAGTCAAAAATTCAGGCTAAACAGGCTTTGCGACATCGCTCTTAATAAAATTTGTAGTATTTGTATCATTAAAAAGGCCAAAATTGGCGATAAATCTAAGCCACCCATGGCTGGTAATAGTTTACGAAACGGGGCTAACACAGGTTCCGTGATTTGTTGTAACAGGGCAGCAAACGGACTATAACCAGGGCTAATCCAACTTAAAACGATACTAATAATAATTGCCCAAAAATAAAACTCCGTCGCCAGATAGATTAGCTGAAAGATTGCACTTAAAACAAGCAAGATTGGCGGTAAAGTGCCATGCCCACTGATGAGTGACATCAAGGTCATACTGAGCAATTGCAATAACACAATAGCAAATAAAGCCGAAAAATCCCAATACTTATGTTTAGGCATAATCTGCCGTAAGGGATTGAGCACAGGCGCACTTGCCTTGACGACAAATTGAGAGATAGGGTTGTAAAAATCGGCTTGCACTAATTGCAACAAAAAGCGCACCCACAAAATGCCAATATACAGGCTAAAGGCGGTGCCTAGTAATAAATTGGCAATTTCGGACATGGCATTCATTGGCTTACTCCTGCTTGCCTAATAATTCGGCGAGTTCTTGACCACGGGCAGCACACGCTGTTAATGCGTGTTGAAATGTTTCTTTCATCGCAGCCGCATCAAAGGTGGCAATCGCTCGCTCTGTCGTCCCACCTGGCGACGTCACCCGACGACGCAACTCCGCAGGACTGACATCGGCAGTAATTGCCATTTGTGCTGCACCCAACGCGGTTTGTAAGGTTAAAGCGCGTGCGGTTTTTTCATCTAAACCCAATTGACAGCCTGCATGAATCATCGCTTCCATCACATAAAAGAAATAGGCTGGCCCCGAACCAGAAACGGCGGTTACACTATCAATTAAAGACTCTTCTTCTACCCACAAGGTCAAGCCTACGGCATTCAAAATAGTTTCGGCTTGCTGACGCTGTTGACTATTGACTTGCGGACTGGCAAATAAACCTGTTGCCCCAGACTGCACCAGTGCTGGCGTATTGGGCATAGCACGTACAATCGCTAAATCCCCACCCAACCAACGACTGATACTGGCCACAGGAATGCCTGCCGCAATCGAAATGATAATTGGTTGTTTGGCTTGTACAAGCGGTGCTAAAGGTTTGAGCACCTCAGCCATCACTTGTGGCTTAACCGCCAACACTAAAATATCGGCCTTTTTAACGACCTCTGCATTGTCGGTACTGGTAAAAATACCCTGTTCGCCAAAGGCATGTAATTGACTGATTTGGCTATCGGCCAGTGCTAATTGTGAGGCGTGATGACCACGCGCTAATAAACCCCCTACTAAAGCGGAGGCCATATTGCCCGCGCCAATAAAACCAATAGTCAAGGTCATACATTTGTCTCTTGGGTTAATAACTGTTGTACAAAGGCGAGTTGCTGCGGCATACACACCGTTTTTAAGTCGTAATGCTGTATTATCGTTTGCCGTGCTGCTGCTCTGAGATAGTCATAACGTTGCGGTTGCGCTAAGACATCTACCACCTGCGTAATTAAACTGTCTTTATCAAAGAAGCCACACAATAAGCCATTTTTGCCGTGTTCAATCACCTCCAAGACAGGTGGCGTAGACGAAGCCAATAAAATACAGCCTGCTGCCATCGACTCCAACATCGACCACGACAACACAAAGGGATAGGTTAAATACAAATGGATTTTTGAAATTTGTAAAGCCTGTAAATAGTGCTGATAGGGCAAAGACCCGACAAAGTGGATACGACTCATGTCTAATTGTGCACCTACCTCTTGTAGCAACGCCTCTTTCCAATTAGCTGCGCCTTTGGGCGGTGCACCATAACTGACACTTTCACTGCCAATAATCACGGTAATTGCCTTAGGTCGCTGACGCTGTATCTCTGGTAAAGCGCGCATAAAGACATGAAAACCTCGATACGGCTCTAAATTACGATTAACAAAGGTAATGACTTCATCCTGTTGTGTCAGAGTGATACCGTCTGGGGTTGTAAACACCGCCTCAGGATTGGGTTTGACGATATCGGTATTAATTCCCTCATGTATCACTTTAATCCGTTGCTGAAACTCGGCAGGAAACAAACTGCGCTGCCATTGTGTAGGACTCCAGCCGTAATCTACGCCTGTCCATGTCATCAGTTGCGTGGCATTACGGGTACGTAATAAAAATCGACGGTCAAAATCTGTCGGAAACTCAGGGTCAAAACCGACATCTTTGCCCACCGCGTGATAAAAAAACTCAAAATATCCGACAATCTTGGCTTTAGGATAAATATCTCGCAGATATAAGGCCTCGCCCCACCCTGCATGTGCAATGATTAACTGTGGCTCAAATCCACGTTGACGTAACTCCAAACACGCTCTCACGACGGCTTGACCACGAAGAATATGTTCTTCAGTACCCCATAAATATTTATGTGTTTGTGCAGAACGCGCACGGTTAATTTGATAACCCACACGTTGTACCCCTGCGGGGCTAGGCTTACGCTCCATATTCTCTTTTTGCGCAATAGACACAACCACATGTTCTGGTTGCTGCGCCAAATAGGCCGCTAAATGGGTAAATTGTCCTAAAGAGTTTTGATGTACAAATAAAATATGCATTTTTATTATCTTGTTAAACGATGACCAAAAATTGCAGTGCCTACACGCACCATCGTACTACCCGCTGCAATCGCAGCGTCCATATCGGCTGACATTCCCATCGAGAGGGTATCAAAGGTATCGGCATCTAGGGTAGGAATTGTCATTAATAAATGTTGCCGTAAATTGACCAAATCGGTAAATGCTTGCTCATTCCCCGCTTGGGGGATAATCATCAAACCACGTAAGCTCACGCGTGGGAGCGCTAAGATAGCATGAATAAGCGCAGGTAACTCAGCGATTGTGCAACCAGATTTGCTTTCTTGGGCATCAATATTCACCTGCAAACATATATTTAGAGGGGGTAGTGTGTCTGGTCTATAGGCCGATAGGCGTTGTGCTATTTTCAAACGGTCGACACTGTGTACCCATGCAAAATATCGCGCCACTTCTGAGGCTTTATTACTCTGCAAATGGCCTATCAAATGCCACGTAATGCCTAAATGCGCTAAAGCAGGTATTTTAGTTAAGGCCTCTTGGACATAATTTTCGCCAAAATCCCGTTGCCCTGCTTGATACGCCGTCATAATCGCATCGACAGACTGCGTCTTACTCACCGCCAAGAGCTTTACTGTATGGGCTGGTCTGCCCGCTCGGTCACATGCAAGTGCCATACGTCTAAGAACTTGTTGCAAATGTTGTGAAATATCTTGCATTTTTAGCCCATCTGACTCAAAAATTTGCGTTAACCTAATACAGACTATGGTGAGTGCTCATGTTAGGGCTTGTTGACTGGTGGATAAGGTCTCAAGCCAGCTTATTATAACGTGGGAGTTTGATGTTCTGACTAGTGATTGACCGTATTCAATGCTAATTTATGCAACACCTAAACAGAATAACCGACTGAATTCACCCTGTTTCAAGACTTACATTGCAGCAGAGTCTTCTCTCTGTACTATCGCAGAATAAACAGAAAGATAAGGTGGGACGCACAGTCGCTCTGTCGCCCACTGAATGTACTGATGAAATTTTCGGCTCATACGCCACATGATAAATAACCGATTCGTGGAGTCAACAATGGATATTACAGAATTATTAGCTTTCTCGGCCAAAAATGGTGCCTCTGACTTACATCTCTCCGCAGGCCTACCGCCCATGATTCGTGTAGACGGCGAAGTGCGCCGTATCAACTTACCCCCCATGGAACATAAAGACGTACACCGCCTTGTCTATGACATCATGAACGACAAACAACGTCGTGACTATGAAGAATTTTGGGAAACCGACTTCTCGTTTGAAATTCCTGGCGTTTCCCGTTTTCGTGTCAATGCATTTAACCAAAACCGCGGCGCAGGCGCAGTATTTCGTACCATTCCCTCTAAAGTCTTAAGTATGGACGACTTAGGCATGGGCAAAGTATTTAAGGATATCAGTGACTTTCCACGCGGGATTGTCTTGGTGACGGGCCCGACAGGTTCGGGAAAATCCACGACCTTAGCGGCGATGATTGACTATATTAACGCCAACCGTTTTGACCACATTTTAACCATCGAAGACCCGATTGAATTTGTACATCAATCTAAAAAATGCCTTATCAATCAACGTGAAGTACACCGTGACACACGTGGTTTTAACGAAGCGCTCCGTTCGGCACTGCGTGAAGACCCCGATATCATTTTGGTGGGTGAGATGCGTGACCTTGAGACGATTCGTTTAGCACTCACCGCCGCCGAAACAGGCCACTTAGTGTTTGGTACGCTTCACACCACCTCCGCAGCAAAAACTATCGACCGTGTGGTCGACGTATTCCCAGCCGAAGAAAAAGACATGATTCGTGCCATGTTGTCCGAATCTTTGCAAGCGGTTATTTCACAAACCCTGTTAAAGAAAAATGGCGGTGGTCGTGTTGCCGCCCACGAAATCATGTTGGGCACACCTGCGATTCGTAACTTAATTCGCGAAAACAAAATTGCCCAAATGTACTCTGCCATTCAAACGGGTGCAGGCGTTGGTATGCAAACCCTCGACCAGTGTCTAAAAAATCTGGTTACTAAAGGTCTGATTTCTCCGACTGTCGCCAAATCTGCGGCTAAAATCCCAGATAACTTCTAAGCGGAGACGAATCATGGATTTTGATGATTTACTCAAACTGATGGTCGAAAAAGGCGGCTCCGATATGTTTATCACCGCTGGCGTTCCCCCATCCGTCAAATTGAATGGCAAAATTGTCCCCATTACCAAAAGTCCACTCAGCCCAGATGTCGCGCGCGAAGTAGTCATGAGCATTATGTCTGAAGACCAACGTCTGGAGTTTCAACGCACCAAAGAATGTAACTTTGCGATTTCTGCACGGGGTATTGGTCGTTTTCGTGTCAGTGCTTATTATCAGCGTAACCTTGTTGGTATGGTTTTACGTCGTATTGAAACCAATATCCCCAAAGTAGATGACTTAAAACTGCCAGAAATTATTAAAGATTTGGCGATGACCAAGCGCGGCATTATTGTCTTTGTGGGCGCAACAGGCACAGGTAAATCGACGTCTTTAGCGTCAATGATTGGCCACCGTAATATGAACAGTCGTGGTCATATCATTACCATTGAAGACCCCATCGAATTTTTACATTCGCATCAAGGGTGTATTGTCAGTCAACGTGAGGTGGGTTTGGATACCGAATCGTTTGAAATTGCACTCAAAAACACCTTACGGCAAGCTCCTGATGTGATTTTAATTGGTGAGATTCGTACCCGTGAGGTCATGGATTTTGCGATTGCTTTTGCAGAAACAGGGCACTTAGTATTAGCCACCCTACATGCCAATAATGCCAACCAAGCCTTAGACCGTATCATTCACTTCTTTCCTGCCGACCGTCATAGTCAATTATTTATGGACTTGTCGCTAAATTTACGCGGAATTGTGGCGCAACAACTCGTTCCCACACCCGATGGTAAAGCGAGAAGGGCATGTATTGAAGTGTTGCTCAATACGCCGTTAATCAGTGACTATATTCGCAAAGGCGAGGTGCACTTACTC
Organism: Agitococcus lubricus; assembly: GCF_003051055.1. GTDB lineage: Bacteria > Pseudomonadota > Gammaproteobacteria > Pseudomonadales > Moraxellaceae > Agitococcus > Agitococcus lubricus. The sequence goes on from NZ_QAON01000001.1 coordinate 269,419, forward strand.
AAAGAGTTAATGAAAAAATCCCGTGAATTGGGGATGCAAACCTTTGACCAAGCCCTATTTGATTTATATACCGCAGGCGAAATCACCTACGAGGATGCCCTCAAACATGCAGACTCGCCTAACGATTTGCGCTTGATGATTAAACTCGGTAATAGCTCTGACCCCCGTTATTTAGACCAAGCAACACGCGGTTTGAGTATCCAAGGTTCAGAATAAGGCCTTATAACCAACACTGGGGGTTAAGATTGCCCCTAGTGTCGGTATAGACATCCGTATTACGCGTCTTTGACAAACAAAATCCAGACGCCTATCAGTGCCTAGCAATCTTGTTGTATGCGTTTAACAATCGCTTCAACATCAAACTCACGTATTGGCAGTGGGATTTGTTTGCTGACTTCTTGCGTCAACCTCAAGGTTTTCAAATAACGCCGACAGTTTCGGCATACCGCCAAATGTAAACGAAACTGAGCCTGTTGCCACGGCGTTAGTTCGTTGGCTAAATAACTGTCTGCTTTTATCACCAAATCTTGACAACTTAACATGGCTTGCCCTCCTCATAAGCCTCAATCACGGCCAGTAATTTCAAACGTGCACGATGCAGTAATACACGGACATTCGCTTCTGATGTGTGTAAATGACTGGCTATTTCACTAAACTCCAACCCTGATTGGTCTCTTAACAGCCATGCCAAGCGTTGAGCGGACGGAAGATTGTCGCAGGCTTTTGCCAAAATCGCGGCCAACTCCTGACGCGCCAATATTTCATCAGGCGTTTCTGCTTGCCAACGCACTAACGGCTCTTGCCAATGACCACTGTCATCAAAACGCTCATGTAAGGCCATATCTTCCGCTAATACCTGATCTAACGATGCCATCAAACGTTGTTGCTCATAACGATAACGGTTATAAGCTGTATTAATGACAATACGTGTTAGCCATGTTTTTAAGGTTGAACGCCCCTCAAAGTTAGCCAATGCCTTAAACGCTAACAACCACGCTTCTTGAACCACATCTTCGGCTGCCTCGCCCACAATTGAACGGGCAACCGCCAATAAACGATTATGATGGGTTTGCACTAACTGCCGACAGGCTAAGGTTTCTCGCTTTAGCAGTCGTTGTATCAATACTTGTTCATCCTGCATCATTACCAACTTCTTCCTCATAGGGTATGGGTACGGTCTATTGATAGGTTGCAAATCTGCACCCTCTATCAAGGCAACCACAAAGCTCATATATGAACTACCACATCGTTTCATACTTAGAGCGATACTAGGCAGTAATGTTACATTTATACGCTACTTGTCTTGCATCCGCTCGCCTATCGTCGAAAATGATTTGACACCATAAAGACAAATCAGGTTATAACATTCTATTTAGTATGAGAGTACGCCATGATGGATTTACGCTCTTGCCAAGGCTTTATTCGCCGTTATTTCGATTGGACAAGGTATTACAAACAACGTTACTGGCAATGTGTGTTATTTTGCTTATTGAGCCTACCGTTCTCTTCGGTCATGGCTAATGACATCGGCTTAAGCATGCGTGCCGAAAAGTCCGTCAGTACTATTGAAAATGGTCAACCCGTGCTGAAACTGGTACCCGCAACACGTATCAAAAAGGGCGATATTCTGACGATTACCATTCGTTATCAAAATCTTAGTGATACCTTAGCGGCCAATATACGCATTGATAATCCCATCCCTGCGGGCGCGCATTTTATTAACGGCTCAGGATTTGGCGCAAATGCTATTGTTTTGGTGTCTTATGACCAAGGTCAAAGTTTTGAGGATGATATTCATGTACGCAAAGAACCTGTCACCCATGTGCGCTGGGATATTGACTCGTTGGCGGGTAATGCGAGCGGGGAGGTCGGGTTTAAGCTACAAATCGATGATGAACGCGTCAACTTTAACCGCTAAGGGCGACTCCATGTGCAAATAAAAGGCAGGCAAGCGTTCAGGGATTGCCTGCTTTTTTGTACTAAACCGCGTCTAGTTTGAAAAGTATAGGGGCTGTTGACGTTTTGATTGTGGTTGCGAAAGAGACTATTTTTTAGAGGATACGAGGCGTGAAGCGCGTAGTTTGGTTATTCCAAATAAGCGATGAGCAACGAAGTAGCCTCAAAAAATAGCCCTTTCCCTTTGGGTTGCGTTAAAAATTGACTCATTCTGCGTGACAAAACTTACCAATAGAATAACTATTCGCTGCGTTTTGTGCCTTGCCTGAGTCAATTTTTATCAGCAACGCGGCTCACACGCAAAACGTCAACAGACCCTAGTAAATTCTCCCATTCATGGTGAGCCTGTCGAACCATTGGCGACAAGCTCAGGGTGAACGGTCAATACAGTAACTATGGTTTTCTGTATGGACAGGGTTTATTTAGCTTTTTTTCCTTTTTTACTGGATTTTGCTTTACTCGAGGTAGCTGCTTTAGATTTTTTCATCGCTCTAGCGGCTGCTTTTGCTTCAGCTTTTTTACGTGCCTCTTCAACGACAATATCACCTGTTTGGTCATAGGATTGAATATTCTCGCCTATGTAGGCAATTTCAACACGACGACTGAGTGCATGTCCCATTAACTCATCTTCGGCTGTTTTGAGATTATCAAAACCTACCGCTTGATATGTCATACGCTCTTTCGCAATCCCTTTCTCATTCAAGTATTTGAGTACCGACTTCGCACGACGCTCAGACAATGCCAAGTTATACGCCTTACTAGCACGGGAGTCGGTATGACCAACCAAGACAATGGTCATTCTTGGATAGGCTTTTAAGATTTCGGCAACACGGTCGAGAATAATCGTCCCTTTTTCATTGATATTCGATTTATCTAAACCAAAATGCACATTACGTGGCACATTGACTAAATCTAGCGGCGTAGGCCCTGCATCTGGCACAATCACTTTCTGAGCAAACGGTTTATCCGATGGCGTAACTGCAATTACGGGTGGTTGCTCTACGGGCGGTTGTGTTAATGGGCAAGGTTTCTCTGCTTCTGGCGGGCAGAAACAATTATCCGCTAATTTTTTTGCTTGCTTAGCCAAACGCTCAGCGGCCGCAAAATGTTCACGCGCATGACGCCATCCCATCTCTTTATTTTCGTGACCCGCCCAAACTAAACGCACTTCCATTTCTGCCAGTGGGGCAGCCGCACAAGAGAAGCCCTGATGCTGTTTAAGTTGAGCTGCAATAATCCATAAGTCTTCACGTAGGCGCTGTGATTCAGGAATGATAGGCGTATCTAGCGTGATATTATTATTAGCCGCCTCCATTTCTGCTATCAAGCCCGCGGACTGCTCTAAGGCATGCTCAATCACTAAGCTACGGTCATTTTCGTAATACTCGTGCATGGCAAAATCTAACCATGCCTGTGCTTTGACCAAATAATAATTTTCTGCCCCTACGCCGTTATTATTTAATTTAGCAATACGGTCTTGTAAGCCTTTCATGGCTTGCAAATCACGGCCAATCACTTGGTCACTAATCCGTTGTTGTTGCTGGCTATCCAATACCGTTGGTGCAGGGGATGCAGCAACCACTGTCATATCCTCTGCATGAGCGATACGACATACACTGACGGCTAATGCTAGTAACGAAACTTTCATTTTATGGGCCAACATGTTGAGGCTCCAATGTTTTATTAATCGAGGGTCTGTCAGAACGGAATAAATCTTCATCAAACTTAAAGCGTATACGCATATAAACGCCATCGACGGTGAACTCACTACCCACCACATCGTCATCCTGATAACTCATAAAGTTATAACCACCCGACAACCATAAATTTGCAGTAATTAAATAACCTGTTTCCACACCCAGTACATAACGTTTGCCACCTGTGTCACCACCCAACCAACCGCCTTGGGCACTGGCTTCCCAGCGCTCAGTAATATCATGTATGGCGCGCAAGCCTACCATGTGGGTATCTGAACGTGACTCTAAATCATCCAAGGTATCTGTTACCCACTTACCTGCATAATTACCCGCAAACGTCCAACGACGTACAGGATGATAGTTGGCGTGTGTTGAGAAAATATACGCATGTCGGTCAATCGGATTACTTGTGTTGTCGTCTTGCTCAACCTTATATTCCACTTTGGTTAGTGCATCCCAACGGTTGGTATCGACTTGACGATAGGCAGCACCGAGCTGGAAGCGGTCTTGTAAACGGTCACCATTGATATGATTGTCCGTAAAGTTAATCGTATTACGCGCTAGTAGCGTCCAGTCACGTGACAACTTATAAGCCAGTCCTAATGTATTGAGAATGGTATCTGCCTGCGCAGACCAACGTAAATCTATCTTGCCAGTGGCTTTCCACAATGGATTAGCTAAATAATCTAAACCTAAACCCACGGCTGTGGCATCGGTATTATCATCACCTTCCAAGGTGGTAATACGCTCTAAATTCGTGTTGATGCGAATGTCTTTAGCAATATACCAACGATTACGTAAACCAACGGCTGCTTCGGCATCACGCGCAGAAATGGCATCGCGCACACGGTATTCGCTAAATACGCGGCCATCTTTCATATAGTCACTTTCAAAACCAAAGACGGTACTATTACGTTGTTGTTGGTCATTCAAACCAAAATTACCCGACAAGCTCGATAAGAACTCGTGACGTGCATATAAGCGACCTTGTTTACCAATACGGTAGTCTCCGCCTAAAGCCATCAGCTTACGATTTGCCTCATCAATATCTTGTTCATACTCAAGGTAGGCACTTGCGCCATCAAACTGTGGTAACTGTAATTTTAGTTTGGTATGTGCGGTAATACCTTCATACGGTGTTGCCCCATAACTACTGGTTGAGGCAGGTGATAAGGTTTCCTCGTAATAACGACCACCGACCTCAAGGGCAAGGTATTTATTCACGCTACGCTCTAAACTACTTTGAATCCCTTGACGTACACCACCTGTATTATCATCAGCCGTACGGATAATCTCAGTACGCAGAGTGCCCCAGTCTTCTAACGCGAGTTGCAGTTTGGCACCGCTCTCTGAACGACCACTGCTGAGTAATGCGGCTGAATTTTCGAAGTTTTTATCACTTTCGCCATAATATACACGCAGATTCGTACGGCCTTTTTCGTGGTTAAACTCTACGCGTTTCGCTAAACCTTCCACACCTTCACGGTCTGACTGTGCGACTTCCGCAATAATTTTTGTATTGCTATTCAGACGAATCATGCTGTTAACACTGCCTAAACGATAGGTGTCGTCAGGCACATCTTCTTGCACAACTGCCGCACCCACAGACAATTTATCGGTGATTTTTTTCTCGGCTTGTACACCACCAACCCAATAATCGGGCGCAGCATCGTCCTGCACTTCTAAGGTCACACGAATAAAATAGGGGTTTAAGTTTGCATCTAAACTGGCAATAGGTGCTTTGAAATACAAGTTGCCAGACAGTGGCTCAAACTCATAATCGGTAAAACGACTCAATTGTTCGGTCGCAATAATTAAACCTGGGTTGTTACGGTCACGTAAAATAATTTCCACTTTTTCGCTGTTAACTAAGAGACCATCTACATTAGGTACGTTGTAAGGGCCAGATACCCCCTGTGCACGAATCTCTTCGACGACTTGTTTGGCTTTAGTTTGCGCAATAAAGGTATTCGCTTTGAACGAGTCCGTTTCATAATGCGCACGTGCACCCGTCAAAGAGCGACTATATTGACCTAAGTTTAATGCCTCCGTGCCGTCAATACGGGTGTTATAGTCACCAAATAAGGCATACGAACGACCTTTATCAAGACGTACATATAATTTACTGGTTGACTGAGCGTCAAAACCTCTGACAGCCGAATCACCATAGACAGGGTAATAGTCATCTGGACGAATATCACGGAATAAACGTTGTTTATCGTCTTTGTCGGAATCATAGGCTAAGGTTAATAAGTATTCCCCTTTGACTTTACCTTTCAAGTAGAACGCTGCGCGGCCATTGGCATTTAATTGACCATCGTTACTACTGGCTAAACTTTGCAGCTCTTCTTCAAAACCGTCTCTGGCATTAGCAGCACTGACTTTAGCGGTATCAAAATTCTTAAATGACACCATGCCTTCAATAATACCTGTGGCAACCATTGGTCTTAGTTCAGGGACAAAACGGACATTAGCATCTGTTTTTAATTGACCACTACGCACACGCACCGTGGCTTCACCTGCTTCTAAGGGCGATACCAATTTCACCGTAAACTGACCACCTTCAACAAAAATCTGTGTACCAGGTGTTTTGTCATCTAAATCTATGGCTCTAAATCGCCCCATATTCGTTTCTAAAGTGACAGGTGTACGCGTCGTTACAGGAATATCTTGTTTATCGTTAAGTTTAACGTGAACGAGCACTTCATTACGGCCATTGGCTTCAACAATTTTTTGTTCTGGTTCTACTTTGATAATAGCCAAATTATCTGGTGCAATGACCTCGATAATCGTTGTGCCACGCACATTGCCTAGTGGGTCAAACTGCTTCAGTGATAAACGGTTTTTACCTGCTTTCAAATCAATACCAATATATTCACGTGCTTCTAAACGCTTTTCGGCTAAGGCTAATTTAGTACCAATTAAATTGTCAGAAATTGGCTCATCATTTAATAGCAATTCAAAGCGTGCACCCAATGTCCCTTTCATTAAGATATTGGTTTGTGCATACGATAATACTTGTTGGTCTTGTAAGTTAATAATAGCCAGTTTGTTACTATCTTCTTGCTGTAGATAGTCTTCTAAGGATTTATTCGTTTTTTGTGTGACCACACGAATAATATCGTCATCTTTGTTAGTAGCCGCCGAACTTAACGTGGGTAGTTTAGCTTTACCCTGTACCCCACAGTCATTACCTGTGCTATTGATACAGCCAGTGGCAGGTAAAGCACGTACATCGGTAGGATTACTGGTTTCAAACTGTAAATCAGCTTTTAATGCCCGCTCCATTTCACCGATGGCATTGTCACCCTGATTCCGACGACGATAGATTTCGGTCATCGCTGGCCCTGAACACGTGGCATTATCCGTTGTGATGGCAAAATCAGCCCGATGTAATTGACTGGCTTTAAGGTCAATAAACACGCTGGCTGGGTCGCCTGCGTTACGTACACTTTGCTCAATTAATTCTACATCGTCAGGCAATGTTGTACGGTCCAGCTTTAAGACATGAGTAATTGGGCGTAAGCCATAAAAATTGTACTTACCTTCAATATCGGTAATGACATACGAACCATCTTCTAAAATCAGACGCACTTGAGGCACGCCAATTTCTTCGGGGTCTTGTACACCGTTACGATTACAGTCGGTATACACCTTACCTGTGACAAAGGCTTCGGTACTAAATACACCAGGCAACACGGTCACTTGCGCAATCGCCTCGTTTGAATAAATCCCACCGACAATATTTTCGCTGGCTTTTGCGCGGTTAATGGCATCACCCCGTAAGGCACTTGCGGCGACTTGCGCACGATAAGTAATTTCCACCTGTTTATCTTTTGGCAAATCCCCCACTGTAAACACTAAGGTTGGCCCACGTCCCCCTGTAGGCTCACTCGCCACTTTGGCTATTTTTGCACTACCCACGACATAACTAAAGCCTTGTGGTAATTTGTCTGTCACAATGACTTTCTGGGCATCGGTTGTCGTTGACGCGTTACGCACAAGAATTTTGTAGTCAATAAAGTCACCGACTTCAACAGTAGTTTTTGAATTAGCTACTGTTTTTTGGACGAACAGTGTCGACGAAAAAACGGCTGGCGGGTCTAAAGGAATATCAATTTCTACAGGACCCGCTTCGGGGGTGACCGCAAATGAAAAACCATAAGACCCATCGGCTTTAATTTCACGATGGAACTTGCTGATTAACTCGTTCATTGGTACCACACTAGGGAAGGTATACCCCGCAGGTGGTGTAATCAATAACTTATAACGGGTCGGTGGCACTAAGGGATAACGGAACGAACCTGTGTCATCGGTGGTAATAATTTCGGTACAGCTCGGGTCGGCTTGAGGATGCCGTTTAGAGGCAGGCACACATTGACGACCTGCATCATCAAAAATTTCTACTTGTGCACCATCTTCACGCACTAATTGTACGATGGCATTTTTAATCGGTTGATTGGTGACACTGTCAAAGACAATACCAAAGGGGTCAACTAAGACATCGTCAGATACCCGCTTACCATCTTCACCCCAAACATCGCCGTTATCACGTTTTTGTTCATTATCATCCAAACACCACATAATCGTTGCAATCAACTTATCATGTTTGGTGGTTTCCATGATGTAGTTACCTGATTGTGGGGTAAAGGTAAACATATCCCGTGTAGGCAACGCATTCATGGGGTTTAAGTTGCTGTCATGAAAACGAAATACGCCCGAATTGATGTCAGTTTCTTCAGCCACAATTTGTTCAATATCATTACTGCGGGTAGATGCAATGCTTAACAACACTTTATCTTTAAGCGTAGGACGTAAATTACACTGAGCAACCGATGCCTCTACATGCAAGTTTGCATTTAAGGCAATACGGGCAATTAACTGGTTGTAATATTCGTCTTTAGGTTTAATAGACGCAAAACCTTTGACAACGGTATTCACCTGATTAGAACTAGATTCTCTTTCTTGAGCACCATAAATATAGTTTGCCGTAAATTTGTTGCTAATTGTGGCACCCACGGCATTGCTGACTACTTTAAAATTAAGTACCACTTTATCTTGCATACCCAGAGGAAACTGGTCGTGTGCTAATAAAATAGCATCCATCTCTGCGGGCGCAGGATTTTGCATCGGTGCAGTCAGACTATAGGTATGATAAACATCCGCAGGGTCTGTGATTAAATGATACAGAATAGTGCCTGACCCTGTGTACTCAATCGCTTTTTTAGTACCACCTTCACGGTCATTAATTAACAGCGCATTCGCAGGTAACACGTCAGTAAATAGTACTTTTTCGGTGGCTTTGCCATCTAAAGTAATCGGTGTAGGCTGCAATACTGCATCACCAATATTGTGTGCATGTAAGGTGTAAGAAAGAATAGTCTCTTGAACTGTGTCACTAAAGGTAATCAGATTGGTATTAACTTCTTTTAATAACTCAACGACAGGGCGCACACTAATCACACGGTCTAGACGTGCTTCTGGAGCTAACACCTCACTTGAGGATGTAGCAACGAGATTAACATGAAAAAAGTCATTGGGATTGATATTAGTAGGCAGTGTGCCTTTTACTAATAAAGTGACACTTTCGTTAGGCTGCAATACAATTTTTTGTCCAGCCACTAATATAACCTCTCCACCCGCTGTTTTTCTGATGAATTGGATATTACTTAAGATACCACTATCGCCGTCTGCATCGCTGACACTAAAGCTATAAGTATCGGCTAAGGTGCCTGTATTGGTGAGCACATGTGTCCATGTTGCTACCGTACCAGGCTCTCTATATAAAAGGTCTGCTGCCGTTAGTGTAAAGACTTTGTCGTCAATACGGGTATCGACTAAATTTGATGTTGTGCTGAAGCTACTTGCACCGTAACTGTAACTCGCACTGAATTGGTTACTCACAATCGTAGACATCGGTGCTTGCGTACGTGCACGCACTACTAAACTATCTTGTTGACCTATGGCAAAACTTGGCCATGCTAATCCAATCGCGTCCACCTTAGAAAAGTCTGGTGGTGTTGCACTGTTATAGGTTTTATAGCTATTCGCAGCCGTACCACGCTCATGATACAGCACTTGGCCAGTACCACTATAAACTAGTTGGCTAATCAACAGTTGGCTAGACAATTTATCTTCAATAAAGACTTTATTGACTGACACCCCATCTATTATTAGCGCCGTCGCGCCTGCATTGGCATTGCCTGTATTCGCAATAGATAACGTATAGGTCAGTAAATTTTTATTCGTATTAGCAACACTTAAATCGACTGCACTTTTATCTACTGATTTGATTAGACGTAAATTAGGAAAGCGCGTATTGGCCACATCGGTCACTGACAAAATAGGTGGCACACCACTTAAGGGCACAATGGCTAGATTAACATTAAACGCATCATTGGGTTTAACGGCATTGGGCACGATACCACGTACTTCTAGAGTTCGGCGCTCACCCGCTTCTAAACGAATTTTTTGGCCAATTGCCAAAATAACGTCTGGTGCTCCGCCCTCCCCTTTCAGGATGAGTTGCAAGCCCGATAAGTCGCCACTATCACCTGCCACATTACTCAAATTAAAACTATAGTCATCGGGCTGTGTACCTGCGTTAGTCAACAGATGTAACCAAGATACTAATTCTGAAGGCTCGACTAATTTGGGGTCAGCACTGGATAAGGTAGATGCATTGCCAATAATTTGCGTCTGTACAATATTAGAGAAGACTTCTTTGTTTTGGCTACCAAAACTATAGTAGGCAAAAAACTGATTATCAAATGTCGAGCCTAATTGTTTGCTGGTCGCATTGGCATAAATAAAGAGTTGGTCTTTTTTGCCAACCGCCCAGTCATCATAGGCAATCGCCAGCGATTTAATTGTACTGGTGAGCGGTGGATTCGCTTTATCAAATAGACGGTAGACTTTTTCGCCATCATTAATGTGACGATACAATAATTGTCCCGTACCGCTGTAATCCACCGTTTTGAATTGAACGACACTCGGTAGGGGGTCTTCAACAACCACCTTGCTGAGATTTTTGCCATCAATACTGACCGTCATCGGCATAGCTGTTGCTTTGCCTGTATTGGAAATATCTAAGGTGTAGGTTAATAAGGTGTTATTTGTGTCGGTAGAACTCAGATTGATGATTTTTTTATCAACATTTTTATGTAAAACCAATTGCGGGCCAACCGTATCAGCGCGGTCAACACGCGTTAGCACTAAGGCAGGCTCATTGATACTAACCGCACTTAAGTCAATCTTAAAAAAATCACCAATGTTGATACTTTGAGGAATTAAACCTTGTACGAAGAAATTAAAACCTTCTTGAGGCTTTAAGGTAATCGGTTTATTGATATCGTAGATTACATCTATATTTGCTTGATAAACCCCATCACCATTGATGTCATGGATGATTGTGAGGCCGTCTAACACACCACTATCTAAGGCTGAATCTTTAATACTTAATTTATAACTATCGGTATCATTACCCGTATTAATAAGTTGATGTGGCCAATAAGCCTTATCTGCAGGGTTAACCACTAAATCATTTGCAGGTGTTAACTGTGCAGCATATACCGTTCTAATAATCACATTAACAGGATTAGAGGCTACGTTTTTATTATCGCCGTCTTGGTCATAAAACTCGCCTGTGGCGATGTTAATAATACTAACTCCCGCTGGTGGCATGGCCGCATGGCCAACACCAATCCATGCCAAACATACTAACAGCATGAAGCTCAATAATAAGTTTGGTTGAGAGTGGGACTTTAAACGCACGATGTTGCCTTTTCATTAAGAATTTATAATTAATGTGTAGGCTAAAAGAGTCAGCAATACTGACTCTTTTAGTTTTTTGGTAGGCATCCGTGCCTAAGTTCCGTTTAGAGACAACTTAAGGCTTAGTCATCTACTTTCACACCGAAGGTGATGACCGCAGTTTCACCACCAATTAAGGTGCCAACATCCACAGTCATAGAACCTGTATAGTTATTCACTAAGCTAGCAGCATTGTTAAATGTGCCTTTAGTGGTTGCTGGGGCTAAACCAACATTTAACTTGGTGTAGGTTGGTGTGGAGTCGTATACAAACACGCCAGTGACAGGTTGTGAACCTTCGTTAGTGGCCGTAATTTGGTAAACAATACATTCACCTGGTTTGGCTGCTAAGTTAGCGGCTGTGTAAGCTAAATCGCCTGCATCAGCAACATCACCGTCACAGTTTGCATCTAAGCCTTGTACTTTGTCTAAACGTACTTGACCAAAACGTACTGTTGTGGTGTCGGTGTTGCTGTTGTTAGCTGTGTTACCATCACCTGTAGAAGTCACAGTCACTGTAGCAACGTCTTGTTGACCATCGGTTGCACCTGCTGGGCCAGTCACTTGAGCGAAGATACGGATGGATTCACCTGGAGCTAAACCAGAAACGTTTGCACCTGTACCTGTATAACCGCTTGTTGTACCACTCAATACAGAGAACTCACCTGCACCTGTGTTAGTGATAACTGGGTCAGCTGGGTCTAAAGTACCGTTGTTGTTGATATCTAAATACAATACGGTTGTAAAGGTATTACCTGTGACATTCAATAAGATATCACCAACATTTGTACCTTCAGTCACGTTACCTAAGTTAGTGACAATGTGGCTATAAGTTACAGTACCGTTAGGTGCTACTTGGTTAGAGCCGCTTGCAGTGATGGCAATATCACGAATCGTATTGACAGTGACCGCATCCACTTTGTAGTCGCTAGCGCCAGTCACAGCAGAAGAAGAACGTAAGAATACGTTTGTTGTCCCTGGAGCAGCACTTGCTGGCGCAGTAACTACCGCACAGAACTGAGCGCTTGCGCCCGCAGCAATGTTACCTGTATTGGCAACAATTGGGCCTGTACACGTACCAGAGTGGAATACTACTGTCCAACCTGCAGGTAATGCAGTCGTAAATGTACTATTGCCTGCAGCGTCTAAAGCATAGTTGTCAACGATGTTAGAAGTGTTCTTCACATATAATGTAAAGTTAGCGCTGGCACCTGGGTTAACCGCAACCGTTGTTAAGGCAGTGTTAGTACCTGGACCTTCACCCAATGCTAAGTCACCGTCGTCAGTTGGATTATCGCTACCTGTATTTGCGGGTTGATCGTTGGTCAAGTCAACTGTTGCGCCTACAAAATCACTTAAACGGTCTGTTACTGTATCGGACGTACCGTTAGTGGTAGAGGTTGCTGTTTTGGTGACAGTGAATGGACCTACAGTACCAACAGGTACGTTGGCAGGCAAGGTTGCTTTCACGACAACAGTATAACGCTCACCTGCTGCCAATGGGCCTGTATCTGGTGTAGAGTCTGTGTCGGTGCTGACTAATGGGGTTAAACCATCGCTCTTATAGAGTTGGAAGGTAGTACCCGCTGGGAACGTGCTACCAGACAAGGTAATGTTGAAGGTGTCGTCACCGTTACCGTTGTTCCAGATTTCGTTGTTAAACGAAACAGTATCACCTGGGTTAGCTGGGTTGGCACCGCTGATAGGTGTACCTGTTGCATCAAACGCATCGCTGATGTCATCGATACCACCTGCTGCCGAGCTAACAGTAGAGTCGTTAGCTGCTACCGCCACAGTTTGTAATACTTGGAAGTTTTGGTTGTTGGTATTGACTGGACCTACGCTGCCGCCTGCACCTGCACCGTTGGCATCATAGCTATACTGTGCAACGTTGGTTAAGAAGCCTGGTGGTGTTGTCGAACCCACTTGTACTTTGAACTTAATTGTACCGGTTACGTTTGGTGCAACAGAATCAATCACTGCAACAACTTTGTTGAGTATGCTGTCATATTTATAGCTAATACCGACTGGGTCTACACCCACATCATCAGCATCCGTTAGGAAGGCACTTGAACCACTCCACAAACCTGTACCAGCTTGGTAGTCCATACCTGCGGTTGGGCTGGCTGGGAACGGATCTGGCATCACGTCTTCGATGGTCACGCCAGTCGCTGTGTTGTTACCGGTGTTACGGTAGGTCAAGGTATACTCAACAACCGTACCTGTTGGGCCAATAATCACGTCAGCCGCTTTAGTGACACTGATAATCGCATCCGCAGTGACTGTGGCAGAGTCATTATTCACTTCATCGGCTGGGTCTACGTTACCCAATGGACCATGAATAACTTGGTTGTCATACAATTGGGAATCAGCAGTAACGTCTACTCTACCAATGTCACCATTAACAATCGTATTTGGTGCAATAGCAACGACAACAAAGTTATAGACACCGTTACGTGCTAAAGTAATGGTTGTACCGTTAATATCGGTAGTGTTATCTGGTTGACCGTCACCGTCAGTATCGGCATAAATCGCGACACTGTTGTATTCAAAGTTATCACCACCGACGTTAGCCGCAGAAATAACAAAGGAGTCTGTACCGTTACCTGTATTGGTTAAGGTATGTGGGAATACCACTTGACCACCTGGCGTCACATATAAATTGTTGTCTGCAACTAAGCTAAACGTAGCGATTTGACGAACGCTGGTATTAACTTGGTTGGATGTGGCCGTACGTGGGGTTGCTGTTGCGTCGGTATAGTCCGCAGATGCAATGTTACCAATCGTTGTGCCAGCATTAGGTGCTGCGGCAAACGCTTGACCAGGAACTGCTGCCAAACCACCTAAAGCGATAGCAACGGCTGCTGCTACGCCATTAAAACGCCAAATAGCGCTCGTGCTTGGGCGAGCCTTTTGACGAAGTTTCTCTTGATTACGCATAATGAAGAACCTCTGTTTATGCTAGGTTGTGTAAGTTTTTCGCCTTGCCAGCCCTTAAAAAACTGGCGTCGCTCACGCGTATCCTTACCCTTAAATGTGAGCGTCCAGCTCCATGCACGAGCTTCAAACGACTCTCGTACTTGCGGTACAAAAACGGCGCATTCTGTACCTGTAAGTTTTGCTCTCATCACAAGAGCAAAAGTCCTTAAACTCATACCGAAGTACGAGCTTGAAACCTCAAAAACGGAATCTTTTGTTATTCTTGGCTGACTTTCATACGCACACTAACAACAAAAGATTTATCTGCCGCTAACTCTGCCACATGCCAGCGCACAGCTTTATACTCTTTGACAGGAATTTCTTTTTTATCAGCACCTAACAGGGGGATGGGTGCAAAATTGGTATTATCGATAGTTGCTTCAGCATTGGCTGGTTTAGCTGTCTTAGACACATATTCCATACCTTCAGGTACGGGCAATTTAGCAACGAGCTTTTTAACGTTGGCTTTACTGACGTTTTTGTAGGTTGCTCGGTATTCAACGATTTCGCCTGGTTTAGTTTGTTTACTATCGACGAGGCTTTCTTTACCGTCTTTACCCACAACTACTTTGAACAACTCTAAATTGATTTGTACGGCTTCTTTTTTATCGTTTGGAGCTGCCCAACCGACTGCCGCAAACACAGAGCACACACACAACAAAAACACTTGCAGGATTTTACGATTTGACACTGTCACACCCTCATAGACCTTTTTGATATGGCCAGTCACCGTTATTCATCATCTGGAATCTAGCCGAACGAATCTTAAGCATACTCTAAGATTATTGACAATTGATGGCTGTCTACACTACATGATGAATTATTCACAGACTTGTCATAGATCATTACATACATTTACATATTATCAATTTTTATTGTGAATGCCATCACAAACACTAGCCCTTAAGATAAAAGGTATTTTTTTAACGATAAGAGAAATTCATCACGTTTTATCGGCAATATTAACGGCTATTTATAGTTTGAAAAGCCTTATTATGGTGTTTGAATCATCAAAAATATGTAAACAAGCATTACGTTTTCAAACGATTAACTCTTCTAGAACAGCTATTTTCGTCGTATGCTGTCTTAAAAGCTACGCTACACTAAATATTATGATTGATAAACATTTTTTACAGCAATTACAGCAACTCGTTGCGCTGCCTAGCGTGTCTTGCACGGACCCTAAAATAGACCAAGGTAATTTGGCTGTCATTGAATTATTGGCCACGTGGTTTAGTCACATCGGTTTTAGCTGTGAAATTATGCCGATTAGTGCAGGTAAAGCCAATTTAATTGCCACCTTAGGCAGTGGTTCGGGCGGTTTAGTGCTCGCAGGCCATACCGATACGGTGCCTTGTGATGCTCAATTGTGGACAAGCGACCCGTTTAAGGTCAGTGAACGTCATGGGAAATTATATGGCTTAGGCATTGCCGACATGAAAGGCTTTTTTCCTGCTGCCTTTAATGCGGCACAGGCCTTTAGTAAGAGTAAGCTGCAAGCGCCTCTCATTATTATTGCCACATGCGATGAAGAATCGTCGATGGCAGGCGCAAAAGCCTTAGTTGAAGCGGGTAAACCCAAAGCCCGCTTTGCCGTGATTGGGGAACCCACCAGCCTTAAACCCATTCGTTTACATAAAGGCGTGATGATGGAGCGGGTCACGATTATGGGGCATAGTGGTCATTCGAGTGACCCCAGCTTAGGCAATAATGCGCTAGACGCCATGACTTTAGTGATGGGTGAATTAATGGCGTTTCGGGCGGAAATGCAACAAAAATACCATCATCCTGCATTTACTATCCCCTACCCTACCCTAAATCTAGGTTGTATTCATGGTGGCGATAACCCTAATCGTATTTGTGGCCAATGCGAATTACAATTTGATTTGCGGCCATTGCCTGACATGAATATGGACGATATTCGTCAACAAATTGGCCAACGCCTTAAACGCATTGCGCTACAACAACACATTCAAATTGACTATGAACCCATTTTTGAAGGAACTCCCCCTGCGGAAACCCCTGCTAACTCTCCCTTCGTCAAAATGGTTGAGCGCTTAACCCAAAGTGAGGCAGGCTCGGTCGCTTTTGGCACAGAAGCGCCTTATTTTCGTCAATTAGGCATGGATACGGTCATTTTGGGCGCAGGCAGTATAGAAACCGCTCATCAACCCAATGAATATTTACCCATAAGCAACATTTCCCCGTTATTATTGTGGTTAAAACAACTCATACACCACTATTGTGTGCTTGGCCATGCGGCCTAAGACTTACAGCCACCCCTAAGCCTCTGCCAACATGCAGAGGAATAACGGTATTCAGTTTTTAGGATAGTTATCATTATGACTGATGATTTTTTGTCTCCCGATACCATGACCGAACAATATGTTCATTGGTTTAGAAATTCTGCCCCTTATATTAATGCTCATCGCGGCAAAACCTTTGTCTTAATGTTTGGTGGCGAAGCCGTTAATCACGATAATTTCCGTAACATTATTCATGATATTGCCTTATTACATTCCTTAGGTATTCACTTGGTTTTAGTGCATGGCGCACGACCACAAATTGATGAAAATTTAATTGAATACGGCTTGAGTACCCCTTTTCATAAAGGCTTGCGGGTCACGACACGCGAATCGTTACGCTGTGTGTTGGATGCAGTGGGGTCAATTCGTTTAGAGGTTGAAGCCTTATTAAGCATGGGGTTAGCAAATTCGCCAATGTATGGCGCACGTATTGATGCCGTTTCAGGCAATTTTGTCATTGCCAAACCTTATGGTGTGCGTGAAGGCGTTGACTTTCAATTAACGGGCGAAGTGCGTTCGATTGATACCGAAGCTATCAATAAAAACCTAATGAATCATCATGTTGTCATTTTAGGCCCAACAGGCTATTCAACTACTGGCGAAGTCTTTAATTTATTAGCAGAAGAAGTCGCGGTGCATGCAGCGATTGCCTTAAAAGCCGATAAATTGATTTTATTGGGCGAAAAAGAAGGCATTGCCAATGATGATGATCGTTTATTGCGTGAAATGATTCCCAATGAAGTCGACCAATACTTACGAGGCAAAGTCTTGGATAGTGAAATTTTGCGCCATATGGATGCGTCCCGCGAGGCGTGTCGTGGCGGGGTGCGGCGCGTACACATTATTTCTTATGCGCGTGATGGGGCATTATTACAAGAACTATTTACCCGTGATGGTTCAGGCACATTAATCACCCAAGACCCGTACGAAGAAATTCGTACCGCCGAAATTGACGATGTGGTGGGTTTAATTGAACTGCTACGCCCTCTTGAAGAAGAAGGGATTTTAGTACGCCGTTCACGTGAACGTCTAGAAACCGAAATTAATCAATTTGCGGTCATTGAACGTGATGGCATGATTGTCGGTTGTGCTGCTTTATATCCCCTGCCTGCTGATGAGCAAGGCGTATTAACGGGGGAAATTGCCTGTGTTGCCGTACATCCGAGTTACCGCAAAGGCGATAGAGGTTCTGAATTATTAGACTATTTAGAAGCACGGGCGCGCAATAAAGGCATTAAAAAGCTGTTTGTGTTAACTACACGTACCGCACATTGGTTTTTAGAGCAAGGCTTTAGCCCTGTCTCGGTCGATGATTTACCCAAAGAACGTAAAGCACTTTATAACTTCCAACGCAATTCGCAAGTGTTTAGTAAAAAGTTATAATCGCTTATTTATGCCTCGACTCCGCTCAGTCCACGCAAAAATACTCCCTGAGCCGAGTCATAAAGTGTTCGAGCGGAGTCAGAAGGTATTCCCTGAGCGAAGTCGAAGGGAAAACTCCATTATTCATTTAATATCGTTTTAACAAGAGATTTTGTATGTGTGATACCCCCAATATGCGTAAGCATTCTTCCGAAGTGGTTGATGGTATTGAAGCCGCACCAGCCCGCGCCATGTTACGCGCCGTTGGTTTTACCGATGAGGACTTTAACAAACCACAAATTGGTATTGCATCCACATGGGCAATGGTGACGCCTTGTAATATGCACATCAACAAATTAGCCGATGAAGCTGAAAAAGGTGCAAATGCTGCAGGTGGTAAAGCCGTTGTTTTTAATACTATTACCATTTCTGACGGTATTGCCAACGGCACTGTTGGTATGAAGTATTCTTTGGTGTCACGTGAAATTATTGCTGACTCAATTGAAGCAGTAGCAGGTTGTGAAGGCTTTGATGGTATTGTGGCAATTGGTGGCTGCGACAAAAATATGCCTGCTTGTATTATGGGCATGGCACGTTTAAATCGCCCCTCTATTTTTGTGTATGGCGGCACGATTAAACCTGGTGCAGGCCACACTGATATTATTTCGGTGTTTGAAGCCGTTGGCCAACATGCCAAAGGCGAATTAAATGCCATCCAAGTCAAACAAATTGAAGAAGTGGCTATTCCCGGCCCTGGCTCTTGTGGTGGTATGTACACAGCCAACACCATGGCCTCTGCCATTGAAGCCTTGGGCATGAGCTTACCTGGTTCCAGCGCACAAAATGCGGTGAGTGACGAAAAAATGTCTGACTGCTACCGTGCAGGTCAACAAGTGCTTGAATTATTGAAAAAAGACATCAAGCCTAGCGACATTATGACCAAAAAAGCCTTTGAAAACTCGATTCGTGTAGTCATTGCCTTAGGTGGCTCTACCAATGCCGTTTTACACTTCTTAGCTATGGCGCATACTGTAGGTGTTGATTTAACCTTAGATGATTTTGTGCGTTTAGGTGAAACCACACCAGTTTTGGCTGATTTACGTCCATCAGGCAAATACATGATGAGTGAGTTGGTTGCCATTGGCGGTATTCAACCTTTAATGAAGCGTATGTTGGCGCAAGGTTTGTTACATGGTGATTGTTTAACCGTAACAGGTAAAACCTTAGCTGAAAACTTGGCGGATGTTGCCGATTATCCCGAAGGCCAAGACATTATCCGTGATTTTGATAAGCCGATTAAAGCTGATTCTCACTTAATTGTGTTAAAAGGTAATTTAGCCCCAGAAGGCTCTATGGCTAAAATCACAGGTAAAGAAGGCTTATTTTTCCAAGGCAATGCCCGTGTGTATGCCAGTGAAGAAGATGCCTTACAAGGTATTTTAAACGGCGAAGTGGTTGCTAAAGATGTCATCGTCATCCGCTACGAAGGGCCTAAAGGCGGACCGGGTATGCGCGAAATGTTGTCACCCACTTCGGCCGTGATGGGTAAAGGTTTAGGCAAAGACGTTGCCTTAATTACTGATGGTCGTTTCTCGGGTGGTAGCCACGGTTTTGTTGTTGGCCATATTACCCCTGAAGCAGCTGAAGGTGGCCCAATTGCGTTAATTGAAAATGGTGATGTCATTACCATTGACGCGGTAACACGTGAAATTAGCGTCAACGTCAGTGATGAAGATATGGCAAAACGCCGTGCTCATTGGACTGCGCCTGCCCCCAAATACACCCGTGGCGTATTGGCCAAATATGCCAAAACCGTCTCCAGTGCGTCTGAAGGTGCGGTAACTGATAAATAATCATTTTGATTATTAGCAAAGGCAGAGTGAAGACTCTGCCTTTTTTATTGGCGTGAACAATGACTTGGATTATCACTAAATATCTCATCACCGCGGCGATGGTGGTTTTTATTTCGGAAATAGCCAAACGTAGTGACAAACTCGGTGGTTTGATTGCTGCATTACCGTTAGTGACTGTTCTTAGCTTAATTTGGCTGTATATAGAGCAACAACCAACCAGTAAAATTGCCAATCATGCTTGGTATACCTTTTGGTATGTCATTCCTACCTTGCCCATGTTTTTAGCCTTTCCTTGGCTAATATCACGTTTTGGTTTTTGGCTGAGTTTAGTCCTATCCTGTGTGATGACAGTGATTTGCTTTGTCCTTTTGGCATTACTTGTTAAACGATTAGGTATTGATTTAGGGATTTAATCTCCCCAATACGCTTTATTTGTACAAAATTTGACCCTCTTCATCATAAACCACTAAGCCAACTTGCTGTGCACAATGACAAATGGCTTGAATAAGTGGTAAGTCGGTGACTGCTTCCTTGAGCACTAATAATTTCACATCACCAAAAGAACTAGCCACCTCTAAACCTTCTTCCCAGACATTCTCTTCATTATCGCCATCCTCATCTTCTTCCGATAAATCAGGATATATTTGCGTGATTAACCCGACAAATTGTGTAAACTTTTTGGAATTTATCGGTGCTTGCTGGCGCTGGTGTGCGACAAAAATAGCCGCTTGGCTCGCCGTGGTCAGAGAGGTGTTATCGAGTAAGGCAAGCATATATGCCATAGAGGGTCTCCTTTATTATCACAGACTGGCCTTTGTATCATTGCCTTTTATCTGTACTTCAGACATGCTTAAAAAATTAAATCTACACCTAATCAGCGTATGAAACAGCTTGATATTGCCAGTATTCGCCAAGATTACTCCAAAAAAGAACTCTCTGTCGATGAGTGCCTTGCAGACCCCATAGCACAATTTAGCGTGTGGCTTGATGAGGCTATTCAGTCTAAAGTGAATGAACCCACCGCGATGAATTTAGCCACTGTCAGTGCCGAAGGCAAACCTTCCGCACGTATGGTGCTATTAAAAGGGGTCGAAGAGCAACAATTTGTTTTTTATAGCAATTATCAGAGTCGTAAAGGCGAACAAATGGCAGTGAATGCGTATGTCGCACTGACATTTTTTTGGCCCGAACTTGAACGACAAGTAAGAATTGAAGGTAAAATTGAACAGGTTAAAGGCGAAATTTCTGATGCCTATTTTCAGTCACGACCTTATAGCTCCCGCGTTGGTGCATGGGCTTCCGAACAAAGTCGTCCTTTAGATGCCAAATCGACCTTAGTCAAACGGGCTGCTTTTTTTGCCGCAAAATACATCACCCATGTGCCACGTCCTCCACATTGGGGCGGTTATGCTGTCGCGCCAGAACGCATCGAGTTTTGGCAAGGTCGGCCAAGCCGTTTACATGACCGCGTGGTCTACTGTTTAAGCAAAAATGACTGGCAAAAAGCGTGTTTATTTCCTTAATCGCACGCTTAAGCTACTGTCTATCCAACAATCTATAACCAATCGCCTCGGTTACATGCGGGACTAATATCGTATCGGACTGGCTCAAATCGGCAATGGTACGGGCAACGCGTAAAATACGATGGTAAGCGCGTGCTGATAAACGCAAACGCTGCATGGCTTGGTCGAGTAGTTTATTTTCTTGTGCGCCCAACCCGCAAAATTGTTCTAACTGACGTACCGTTAAGGCTTGGTTCGTACACCCCTGACGCGCCACTTGTTGCGCGCGTGCCCCCAATACCCGCTGCCTGACTATCGCTGAGGATTCACTGGCCTGCGTTTCTCTTAATTGTGTCGTTGTAATGGCGGGTACTTCAATGTGTAAATCGATACGGTCTAAAAGTGGCCCAGACAATTTTGCGCGATAACGGCCGATTTGCTCCACAGTACACCGACAACGCGAGGAACCATCCCCTAAAAAACCACAAGGACAGGGGTTCATGGCTGCTACTAATTGAAACGCCGCTGGAAAAGTCATTTGTTTCGCTGCTCGTGAAATCACCACTTGACCAGACTCTAAAGGCTCGCGTAATACCTCTAATACCTTTCGGTCAAATTCGGGTAACTCATCTAAAAATAAGACCCCATGATGCGCCAAACTAATTTCACCGGGTTTAGGTTGCGAACCACCACCCACTAAGGCTGGGGCTGAAGCCGTATGATGCGGCGCACGAAAGGGGGCAATCCCAAACGGTGCGGTATGGCCTGCAATAGAATGAATAGTAGCAACTTCTATACTTTTACTGTCGTCTAAAGGCGGTAAAATACTCGGCAAACGCGACGCTAATAGGGTTTTACCCGTACCTGGTGGCCCCATCATTAATAAAGAATGCTGTCCTGCGGCGGCAATTTCTAAGGCACGTCGCGCACGATGCTGTCCCTTAACATCAGCCAAATCTAGTACATGAGTAGGCACATTATCGACGGGCGCCTGCGCAATAGATGGGCTAATCTCGCCCTGCAAAAAACGATAAAGCTGCTTTAGGTCACTAAAACCATATACTTTTGCACCTGAAGGTCGAGCGGCCTCGGCAGCATTGTCTGCGGGCACACACAACACATGCTGCTGCTGTGTACTAGCCAAACTCGCTGCCAATACTCCTGTAATTGGACGAAGTTCGCCTGTTAACGCCAATTCACCTAAAAACTCTTTTTGTTGTAACCACTGTGCATTTAGCTGCCCACTAGCCGCTAAAATACCTAAAGCAATCGGTAGGTCAAAACGTCCCCCCTCTTTAGGTAAGTCCGCAGGCGCTAAATTAATAGTTAAACGACGCTGAGGAAAGTCAAAACCTGCGTTAAGTAAGGCCGAGCGCACGCGGTCTTTACTTTCTCGCACAGCCGCTTCGGGTAAACCGACAATCGTTAAGGCGGGTAAGCCTTGACTTAAATGGACTTCTACGGTGACTAAGGGCGCCTGCAAGCCTAAAGCGGCTCGCGTATATACTAGAGCAAGAGACATAACACATCCTTATGTAGAGAGGTCTAAACTAATCCAAACAGACCACTAACACTGTATCAAACCTTGAGCCATTTCGGCTAGTTATCACTGAAGCATCAGGAATCTGAGGCTTGTGATTTTTGTATTTGTTGCTCTAGACTTTTGAGTTGTGCGTCCAAACGATGCAATCTTTGTCGCGCCTCTGCTAATAACATCGCTTGTCGGTCAAACTCTTCACGGGTGACAAGCTCCATTTTGGCAAACGTTTCCTGCAAAACGGCTTGTAAATTTTTATCTAACTCTTGCCAAAGCCCCGATTGGTTAGCTTGCACATAACGTTCTTTGACCTGCTCACGAATTTTTTGCACCAAATTATCCAATGCCATCATTTTCTCGCTTAAAAATGCACCAAAACAACAAAAACAACCAATAAACGCACCAAAATAGCTCTTTATGCCTTTATTTAATGCGCTCTTTTTTAGCATGACGCCTGTATTCTACAAATGATTACTGCTTAAACACGTTTATTGACAATAATCCTAAGAAGTTGGCATGACTTCTGCTAATAAAACATTGCGATTCACACTTAACGGACTTGCGCTAGTTTGTCACAAGTTTGGGTTAACGGAAATTTGTTTTACGTCAACTCAAGTCAAAAAGGAAGTTGAGTATTGTTGTTCATGGAATGAATTGTGCCATGCAAAAGTTCGATGTTTGTTTATAACTATGTACGGGGTCTTTATGAAACTCTCTTCTTTAGCCAAAGCCATTTTAACCAGTTCTTTATTTGCGGTTGCCGCCCATGCCACTGCGGCTGAGCCAGTCACCTTAACAGGCAGTGCTGCATTCACCTCTGATTATTTGTTCCGTGGTGTTTCTCAAACCTCTAATGGCGGTGCTGTACAAGCAGGTATGACTTTTGCTCACGAGAGTGGTGCTTACTTCTCTCTATGGGGTTCTAGCATTACTGCTTTCTCGAACACCTCTTTTCAATCCACTGGTTTAGAGTTAGATACCTTATTAGGTTATAGCGGCAAAGTTGGCGAAGTCGGTTATGACGTGGGTGTGATGCGTTATAACTATCCAGGCTTAAATGCAAACAACAATTTCACTATCGACAGTAATGGCGATATTGTTGACGCTGACTTCAATGAAATTTATGCCTCTGTCAGCACGATGGGTGCAAAAGTCGGTTTTAACTACAGCCCAGACTACTTTAACGAAAGCGATAAGTTCCTCTACTTGTATGCCAGCTACGGTACAACTATTGGTGCAGTGTCTTTATCTGGCAGCTTAGGCATGAACAAATTTGACAGTGCAGAGATGATGTATCAGGCATTAGGTACTACAGGCAGTGATGACAGCTACATGGACTATAAACTTGCAGCTTCCACCAGTGTTTTAGGTGCAACGGTTGAAGGTGCATACATTGGCTCTGATATTGACGAAGAAGAATGTGCCGCAGGTTTATGTGAAGGCCGCTTTGTGGTCACCGTCTCCAAAGGCTTCTAATTATTTAGAGTCGTTAATGTCAACGACTCTACCATTTTGAGTCGCCCTCTTGCCCCTTTCGAGGGTGGCTCTTTTCTAAGGAGTAACATGATGAAATTGGTCACAGCCATCATCAAACCATTCAAACTCGATGATGTTCGCGAAGGATTATCTGACATTGGTGTACAAGGAATTACAGTTACCGAAGTCAAAGGATTTGGTCGTCAGAAAGGTCACACCGAACTCTACCGCGGCGCAGAATATGTGGTTGATTTTCTGCCTAAGGTCAAAATTGAAGTTGCCATTGGTGACGACTTGCTTGACCAAGTGATTGAAGCCATTACTAAAGCTGCTAATACAGGCAAAATTGGTGACGGTAAAATCTTCGTCAGTACCTTAGAACAGGTAATTCGTATTCGCACTGGCGAAACGGGTGTTGATGCTGTCTAAGCACATGGCTTACGCCACTGATGACCGTTGTTTTTATAACACTGGCTTTAAGAGTGAGACCCCTCTCTAAGTTGTCCCCTCTATAACGCCGCACAACGTCACGCTCCGTGTTACGCGTAAGTCTTGTATAAAAAAACTTGCCCCCTTTTTCCTTTAGACCCAATCACGTGGAGAACCATAGTGAAAAAGTTCTTGCTTGCCCTAAGTTTGAGTGGTGCACTACTAAGTACCGCTCCACTGTATGCAGAGGAAGCTGCGGCACCCGCATCAGCACCTGCTGTTACCGCCATGGCTGACGCGGCACCAACTGCGGCACCTGCACCTGAAGCGGCCGCACCTGCCGAAGCCGCCCCCGCCGAAGCTGCTGCACCTGCGCCTACCGCAAATAAAGCAGACGATGGCTTCTTAATGATTTGCTCTGCTTTTGTCATTTTAATGTCGATTCCAGGTTTAGCCCTGTTTTATGGTGGTTTGGTACGTAAAAAGAATATGCTATCGGTACTGATGCAAGTCTTTACTGTGTTTTCTTTGATTACTGTTTTATGGATGATTTACGGTTATAGCGTCGCCTTCACCGAAGGGAATGCCTTCTTTGGCTCGTTATCCAAAGTCTTCTTAAGTGGTGTCACTCTTGACTCACTCGCGGCCACATGGAGCAAAGCAACGCCCATCCATGAAATGATTTATATTGTTTTCCAAGGGGCTTTTGCTGCTATTACCTGCTGTTTGATTGTGGGTGCTTTTGCTGAACGCGCAAAATTTGCAGGTATCTTAGCCTTTATGGTGTTGTGGTTTACCTTCTCTTATTTACCTATCGCGCACATGGTATGGTACTGGGCAGGCCCAGATGCGTACACCGATGCTGCTGCTGCCGAAGCCGCCACCGCTACTGCTGGCTGGTTGTTCCAAAAAGGTGCTTTAGACTTTGCTGGCGGTACCGTTGTTCATATTAACTCTGCGGTTGCAGGTTTAGTGGGTGCGTATGTGATTGGCAAGCGTATCGGTTATGGTAAAGAAGCCATGTTACCTCACAACATGGTCATGACGATGATTGGTTCTGCCTTATTGTGGTTTGGCTGGTTCGGTTTTAACGCGGGTTCTGCTTTAGAAGCCAATGGTATTGCAGGTTTAGCCTTCTTAAATACTTGGGTTGCAACCGCCGCAGCGGCCTTCTCTTGGATGGCAACTGAGTGGTTATTCAAAAGCAAGCCCTCTATGCTAGGTGCTGCTTCAGGTGCAGTTGCTGGCTTAGTCGCCATTACCCCAGCTTGTGGTTTTGTTGGCCCAACAGGTGCGTTAGTCATCGGTTTACTCGCAGGTATCATCTGCTTGTGGGGTGTACATGGCCTCAAGAAATTACTCGGTGCCGATGATGCCTTAGACGTATTCGGCGTACACGGTGTTGGTGGTATCTTAGGTGCTTTATTAACAGGTGTGTTCGCTGACCCTGCCTTAGGCGGTACAAGCTGGTGGGATTACGTTGCTAATGCAGCAGGCACTTACGACATGTTAGGACAAGTGAAAGTACAAGCCATTGCGGTTGTGACTACCATTGTCTGGTCGGGTGTGGTTGCCTTCATCGCTTACAAAGTCGTTGATATCACTATCGGCTTACGTGTCGGCGAGGAAGAAGAGCGTATCGGTTTAGATGTCACCTCTCACGGTGAGCGTGCTTACAACGACTAAAGCATCGTGTGAGTACACAAAACGGAGGCAAATGCCTCCGTTTTTTTATGACTTTTTGCACGCATTTGTATTCTGATGATTGACAGCCTGTAAGAAATAGATTGTCATCATTCGCCATATCGTTCATGCAAAAAGATAAGGAATCGCCGTGAATCTTAAACCTGCGTACTTGCTCGTCATATTCAGTCTTAGCTTCCCCTTCATGGCGCAGGCTGAGATTTATAAATGGGTAGATGCCCAAGGCAATGTACATTTTGGTGACAAAAAGCCCAATAGCAGCCAAAGTGAAACGCTCTCTTTACCCGCGTCTAAATCTAGCCCTACCCCGTCTGCCTCAGAAAACCCCAACCAACAACAACGGCAAAAAAAATTGCTTCAAACCTTGCAAGAAGAACGGGAGCTACGCGAGAAGGAAACTAAGGTATCCTTAGAAAAACAGAATAAACTCAAACAAGACTGTGCGTATTGGAAAGATTATTTACGTAATATCTCAAGTGGCAGGATTTACACCTTAGATAATAAAGGTGAACGTGTCTATGCGAATGACCAAGAGCATGAGACCCAAATTAAACAAGTACAACAACAAATTGACCAATACTGTCGCTAAATGATGGCTAAGTCCATATTTTTGCCCTCGCTTCAAGACCATGAGTCTGCGTGGATAACACAAAAACTCCAATCTCTACCGTTAAAATCCGTAGATAAAGGTCAACGCCTCTACACCGAAGGGCAATACTTTGACACGGTTTATATTACCTTATCGGGTTTATATCGCAGTTATTATATTTTTGAAAACCAAGAAGTTAACTTGCGTTTTTTGGCAGGACATAGTTTGTTATGTCCTTTGTCATCACTTGGCAGTTTATTATATGGTGGCGATAAGCAAAAATCGGTTGAATCTATTGAGTGTGTCAGTGCTGGCCAAGTCTTCTGTTTATCGGTAAAAGACTTCATCCCTCATCCTAAACAAAACGATTATGCCACTCACCTCAAGGTGTTTAATACCATTGTGTTTGAGCATTACCTCTCTTTAGAACGCCGTTTACGCATGATTCAGCTCAAACGCGCCAAACAACGCTATGATTACTTTTGCCAAGTCATGCCTGT
The DNA here is from genome assembly GCF_003051055.1 of Agitococcus lubricus. Classification (GTDB taxonomy): domain Bacteria; phylum Pseudomonadota; class Gammaproteobacteria; order Pseudomonadales; family Moraxellaceae; genus Agitococcus; species Agitococcus lubricus. The sequence goes on from NZ_QAON01000001.1 coordinate 297,120, forward strand.
CGATATTGTGCACGGGATGCCGAGCTTTCATATTGCCTCTTATTTAGGTATCACCCCCGAAGCACTGTCACGCATTAAATCTAAAAATTGATTTTTATCAATGTCCGCCCGTGATTAAGGTTATACCGTATAAACCAGCCTTATTAAGGAGTCATAATCATGAGCACTGCACTTTACGTCCCCATGCTGAGTTTGATGTTGTTAACAATGATTGTTTGGTTGTGGATGTATATTAAACGGATTAGCTATATACAAACCAACAAAATTGACCCACAGTCCGCTGCAAGTCGAGTTGGTTTATTAAAAGTGCTACCTGATGAGGTGCAAGCCCCTGCCAATAATTTGAATAATTTATTAGAGCTACCGATTATCTTTTATGCGCTCTGTTTACTAAACAGCCAACAACCCCATGTGGGTCATACCTTATTGTATTTGGCATGGACGTATGTGGGATTAAGAGCGCTACACAGTGTCATCCATTGTACTTACAACAAAGTCATGCACCGTTTTAGTGTCTATTTTCTGTCCAGCGTTGTCTTATGGGCGATGTTGGTTTTAACCCTCGTTAGCGTGATGTAATGGAGTCAAAAACGATGGATTATGTTTTAATTATTCACGAAGTCGCCTCCTATTGCCTATGGAAAGACATCTTTGATAAGGCCGCTAAGTTACGCAAAGATGCGGGAGAAATACGCTATCAACTACTACGTTATGAGACCGACGCCAATCAAATTGTCCATTTTTCTCAATGGTCTTCTTTAGAAAAAGCACGTCAATTTTTTGAGTCCCCTGCATTAATTGAGATTCGTCAACAAGCGGGTGTCAAAGCGCCAAACTTTCTGTATTTACACCAAATAGAACAAGAGGTGTTGTAGTCAATACGATATCCCTATCCTAAACAAACGATGCTCACTGAGAGGTGTAGGCATGAAGCTATTTGAAAGCATCACTCTTTTACTGATTGGACTCATACATTTTCTGCCGCTGTTGGGGGTCATGGGCGTTAAACAACTAAAGACCTTGTATGGCGTAGACTTAACCGATAGCAGTGTGATTTTATTGATGCGCCATCGCGCGGTGCTCTTTGGCATCGTGGGGGGATTGATAATGTATAGTGTGTTTTTTCCTACGTTGCTCGCTGTTGCGTATATTGTAGGAGCTATCAGCATGGCGAGCTTTGTCGTGCTCGCTTTACCGATAAAAAATCACACGCCAGCACTCAAAAAAGTCTTTTATATCGATATGATTGGCCTCATCATGCTATTAGTCTCGTGCTTAGGTGCAACCTTTTTCAGCTAATATGTCGTAAAAATACGCATGGCAAAAAGAGTTCATTAGAGGTTCAATAACACCAGTAATTGAACCTCTCGCATCCGCTATTTCGATGTTATGAACGATGAAACCATTGTTTACCACGCATCGGCATCACAATCGGTTCTACCCCTGCTTCTTTAATTTCTTCTATAAACCCTGCTAAATCTACGCCAGGAATATAATCGGGGTCTTGTTCGTAGGGGGTAAACATAGTGTCCCAATGGCAAGGCACAATCCATTTGGGTTGTAATAGTGTCACCACGTCTTTGACATAATTCGGTCTGTACTTACGCCCGATAGCACATAAACACACCACATCCGCACGGACATTTTTTAACTCTTCGGGGATGAAGTCCGCAGAATCAATATGGACGATTTTTAAGCTACCCGTATCGACCAACCAATTCAGCACCAACCCGTGTTTTAAGTCGAGCATTTTCGGTGGCCAGACAGGCGGCGATAAAATATCCCCTGGAATGGGAATGCGCCCCATAATGGCTTTGCCATGAATCGAAGGTAAACCACGCACTGTCCATGCACCACAGACAATATCTTCACGGCCTTTAGTTTCAACTAATTGAGACTCTGGTAAACCCGCAGCACGTCCTACCATACACGTCGCCCGCGAACCAATTAAACGCGCGCCTGTTTGTTTACACAAATCTGGTGCATCTAAAATATGGTCATAATGGGCATGGCCAATTAACACCTCATCCGCAACAGGAATATATTTTTTTAATAACGCGGTATTGGTATGTAAGGGTCTTAATAACTCTGTCAGACCGATACGACTCAGATAGGGGTCTAACACAATAGTACGTTGTTGATTTTTAATAATAAAGCCTGCTGTACCCAAATAGGTTAACTCTATGCCCTCTTCGGTTTGTGTTAATGGCGCGCTGTATAAATGGGGCTCTGGTTTTAATTTGAGTACCCGACGTACAACCTGACCTATCATGCTAAAAATCATACGGCATCCCTCTCATCATTCTGCTTATCTTGACACCACGCCGCAGGAAGGTAAAGCCTCCAAATAGCCTCTGTGTCGTTAAACACTAACGCATTGAGATGGCAAATTAAAGACAGTACACTGTCATTTTTTATGGGGCATAGTAAAGACATGGCACCTCGTATTGGATTTGTTGGTATCGGCTTGATGGGCAGTCGTATGAGCCAACGCTTACTGCAAGCGGGTTATGAATTAATTATTTGGAATCGCTCGCCCGATAAATGTCAGACACTCGTTACACAAGGCGCTACCTTAGCCCCTACGTTGGCGTATGTCGCTGAGCACAGTGATATCATTTTCTTATGTTTAGCCGATACACATGCCGTTGAATCTGTCGTATTTGACGAGCAAGGGTTGGCAAATGCCCTCAGCAGTGGCCAACTGATTGTGGATTTTTCCAGTATTACACCCGATGCCACTCGCTTATTTGCTCAACGTTTAGCGGCTCAAAACATTCATTGGCTTGATTGCCCTGTGTCGGGTGGCGTGATGGGTGCAGAAAAAGGCACTCTCATTTTAATGGCAGGTGGCGAAGCGGCACAAATTGAACGCTTCAAGCCGATTGCTCAACATTTAGGACAAAAATTAACCCACATGGGGGATGCGGGGACAGGGCAAATTACCAAAATTTGTAATCAAATGATTGTCGCCAGTAATGCTGTTTTAATTGCTGAAACGGTAGCTTTAGCCGCGAAAGCAGGCGTTGATGCTCGTCAACTCGCCCCTGCCCTTGCAGGTGGTTTTGCCGATTCATTACCCTTACAAATTTTAGCACCACGCATGGCAACGGATAGCTTTGAACCTGTGCAATGGAAAGTGCAAACCTTATTAAAAGATTTAGATAACGCTGTCGCCTTAGCCAAAGAAAATACCAGTAGTACGCCTATTTCTGCTTTAGCGTCACAACTGTTAAGACTTCATGCTGCAACAGGTGCAAGTTTGGAAGATTTGAGTTCGGTGGTGAAATTGTTTAAAAATGCTGACTTAAAGTAGGAATTTTTGAGTAGCTGAAATATAATAGCTAATATAATTTATAAGAGGTTTTTATGTCGCAAATTACCTTATATTTGGATTACGAAGCTGAGCAATTATTACGCCAATCAGCACAAGCGGCAGGTTTATCTAACAGCAAATGGATTGCGGAGTTAATTAAAAAACACGCTCGTCAAGAATGGCCGACCGAACTTAAAAACCTAGCTGGGGCTTTTGCGGATTTCCCTTTGCGAGACGATAGCTTGCAACAGGCACAAGATACACCCAGAGTAGGCTTTTAATGTTAGTTTTAGATACCAATACTATTAGCTATTATTTTAGAAATGAGCCTTGTGTCGTCCAACAATTACAAGCAACGCCTTTGCAACAAATTGCTGTGCCCGCTATTGTTGTTTATGAACTTAAATATGGGATTTTGCGTTTACCAGACGAGGCCGCCTTGCCACGACTCAAAGCCTTAAGCAAGTTTTTACAATTTTTATCTATTATTGATGTTAATGAAAAAGTCGCGGACTTAGCCGCTCAGATTCGTGTCGATTTAGAAAAAACAGGTTTAGCAATAGGTGCACATGATGTATTAATTGCCGCCTCTGCTTTATCGGTAAATGGCCAATTAGTGACACGTAATGTACGTGAGTTTGAAAGAGTGCAAGGCCTGCAAGTTGTAAACTGGTTTAAATAAAAAAGGCTTGGTTGCCCAAGCCTTTTTCTATCGTTATGTCTTACGCTTGAGCGTCTTTTTTTGCTTTGCGTAAACTTAACCACATGGTGATGCTGAGGATAGTAATAATCACTGCTAAAGAAATTAACGCAGGAATCTTAAACACATCGAGCAACAACATCTTAGTACCAATAAACACTAAGACAATCGCTAAACCATAATTTAACAAGCTAAATTTATCGGCAATACCCGCCAACATAAAATACATCGCACGTAAGCCTAAAATCGCATAAATGTTAGAGGTCAGCACAATAAAGGGGTCACTGGTAATCGCAAAAATAGCAGGAATACTATCCACCGCAAAAATTACGTCACTTAATTCGACAAAAATTAGCACTAAAAACAAAGGCGTAGCGACTCGTTTACCGTTTTCCCACGTAAAAAACTTTTCACCGTCGTAGTCTTTAGATAAGGGAATGTGACGCTTTAACCAATTCAACAGTTTGTTATCTTCTAAGGAGCTATCTTCGTCTGCCCCTTGCCACATTTTAATACCCATCAATACTAAAAATGCGCCAAAGACATACATCAACCAGTGGAACTCGGTCAATAACCAACCACCGACAAAAATCATCACCGCACGTAAAATAATCGCACCTAAAATGCCATACAACAACACACGACGTTGCAAATGAATGGGCAGGGCAAAATAGCTAAAAATCATTAAGAAAACAAAGACATTATCAACAGCTAAAGACTTTTCAACCAAATAGCCTGTAAAGTATTCAGCGGCTTTTTCGGTAGCGACTGCACTGCCCAAAGTGTTGCTTGTTTCCCACCACAATAAACCACCAAACGCTAAAGCCAAACTAAACCACACTAATGACCATTTAAGGGCGCTGTTAAAAGAGACGGTTTGTTGGCTATTTTTATTTAAGCCATAAAAATCAATGGCAAGTGCCGCAAACACACTGACTGCAAAGGCTGTCCACAGTAGCGGACTGGCTAGCGTTTCCATAATCAACCTCTATTAGATTGGGATTACGGTCATCTGAATTGATTGTTGATAAGAATTTTGACAATACAAAACCGATGACCAAAAGTTTGGTCACCATAGTCTTGCTTGTCTGAGATAATGCTCGATGAGCATTAAAGACTAAATATACCGATTGCTGTACTGAGGCTAAGATGTGCTTAGCAAGCAATGTGTTGACGATATATTTACGAGAAGCTACTCCCTATGGGATTAAAAGTACTATAACAAAAGAATTAAAAAAAACAGCTCTACAAGGCATTTTTGTGGCATATTTTTACACAACAATACAAAGCATTTATATTTAGTAACACGAGAACACATATGCCGCATTTTTCTGCGAATTTATCATTATTGTTTAAAGAATATCCGCTGATTGAGCGTTTTGGCGTGGCCAAACACGCAGGTTTTGATGCGGTTGAAATTCAATTTCCTTATGAGTTAAGTATTGGCGACATTAAACAACAATTAGATGACCATGACTTAGACCTCGTGTTAATTAATGTGCCTGCCGCTGATTTGATGCAAGGCGGAGATGGTTTAGCTTGTGTACCTGCTAAAGAGCAAGCCTTTAGAATGGCGGTCATGGAAGCTCTGAATTATGCCCATGAATTAGGCGTCGGTCGGGTGAACGTATTGGCAGGTCGTCAACCTGTAGACTGTGAGTTATTAGATTGCTTAAAAACCCTAGCCAGTAATTTACGTTATGCGGCCGAAGCCTTTCAATCAATTGGTGTTATTACCACCTTTGAAGCAATTAATACCTTTGATATGCCGCGCTTTTTAATTAAGTCGGTGGTCGATATGCAAGAAATGTTGGAGGTCGTTGACCATCCAACGCTAAAAATGCAATTTGATTGTTATCACATGGCGCGTATGGGTGAAGATTTATTTGCCAACCTACAAGAAAATATCGCGCAGATTGGTCATATTCAATTTGCAGACACGCCACATCGTCATCAACCCCATACAGGCGATATCGACTTTAAGCGTTTGTTTGCTCTCATCGACCACGTAAATTACAAAGGCTATTGTGGCGCAGAATACCATCCTTTAGGTCATAGTTTGGATTCGTTGGCATGGCTCAAACAGTATGGAGATTCTCATGAGTGATTGCGTCTTTTGTGCAATTAACGCCAAACAAGCCCCTGCCAGTATGGTGTATGAAGATGAACTCTGTATGGTGTTAATGGATATTTTTCCGCTACGGCCTGCCCATGTTTTGGTCATCAATAAACGTCATGTCCAATATGTGCGCGAGCTGACAGAGCAAGAGCGTAATCATTTATTTGCCACTGCCAATAAAGTCAGTCAGGCCATGATAGTTTTGCTTTTGTCAGTAGCCTATTAGGCAAGCCTTTGTTAATGCTAAAAGGCGGTGCTAATCGCAAAACCTTAGACCAGCAAGCCAAAGAAATTGCTAAAAACTTGCAACTTTTTTGACAGCCCTTCGTTATAAGAGAGGTAAATAAACTAATCTCTCATTAACGAGGTGTAAAATGACAACTGAAGCTCAAAAATCCTGCCAATGCCCCAACTGCCATTGCACGAATTGTACTTGTGAAAACTGCAACTGCCCCTGTTGCCAAGGTGAATGCCAATGCACACCAACAGAGTGCAAATGTAACTGTGATTGTGGCTGTTGTAAGCCAAAAACAACAGAAAAAACAGAAACTAAAGGCTGTTGTTAATCATTAATACTTCCCTCCCCTAATTTAGGGGAGGGTTAGGGTGGGGTAAAATTTTATGACCGCTTCTGCACTAATACCTGATTTGTGGCAAGACTACCATCAGCGATTAACACACTATGTGCTTAAACGTATTCACAATCAAAGTGATGCCGAAGACATTGTGCAAACTGTTTTTCTAAAAATTCAACAGCAGCCACCACAGCTTAAAACCATCCCACAGTTGGAAGCGTGGTTATTACAAGTCACTAAAAATACCTTAGTCGATTATTGGCGCAAAATTAAACCAACAACGCCATTATTAGATGAACATGACTATGTTCTCGAAGAAGACCCCGAACCCAACGAAAATCCGTGGTTAAACTTGAGTTGCTGTTTGTTGGCGATGATGCAAGACTTACCTGACAAATATCGTCAAGCCGTTGAGTTAGCCGACCTCAAAGAAGTCAAACACAAAGATATTGCTCACATGATGGGGATTAGTGAATCAGGCGTCAAAAGTCGGGTAAAACGTGGCCGAGAAAAACTCCGTGATTTATTAGTGAGTTGTTGTGGCAGTGATTGTACTTGCCACGAAAAAACCACTGAACAGGGCTGTTGTCATCAGTCAGTCTGAATCTCCCAAGTTTATTGGGAGACTCATCGCGACTGCTGTGCGCTTATATGATGCTCACATGTGGCCTTAGAAGCTGTAGCCTATACCCAAAGAGAAACCGTCTTCGTCGACAGTCCCTAAGGTGGCTAACTTCTGGTCTTGAATATCTAACTTTAAGACAACACGTGGCGTTAAATAATAATTTGCGCCATAGTTCCATTGTTGCTTTTCGCTATCCTCACTGTTGCTGCTTGTATTTTTGGCTTCATTATCCCAAACACTATAACGCGCAAATACGCCTACTTGCTCAATCGGTTTATAAGCCGCTTCCAAGAAATAGCCATCTTGTTTGGCTTTGTGTGCATCTGCAGCAACTAAATCTTCTACATCCCAACGAGCATATAATGCACGGGTCGAAAAGCCTTGCCAACTGTACGCAACATGAGCCTCCATGAGGCTTGCTTTATTGGTTTTACCCACGCTCTGAGTAATATCTTGCTGTAATTGATAGGCAATCCCTGTATCTAAGCCTGCAATGCCTCGATAATTCACGCCCAAAGTATAGGCCAAATCTTCTGCAACTGCTTTTGCGCCTTTTTGACGACCACTACGAATGGCAGCACTGTCGGTTTTTAAGCCTGTCGAGACCAATACGTTATAACTTAAGCCGTCAACTGTAGGAATTAAACCACTGGCTTTGACTGCCCCTTCCCACCATGTGGTTGGAATTAAGTTCGTCTCAATCGGATTACGCTTAGTCCCATAAAAGGTTTCAGGCTCATGCGTTTCGTTCAAGAAACCTATCGGTAATATAATTTGGCCAATCGACAAATTTTGTTTGCCTGCATAATTCCATTCAATAAACATTTGTTCTAATTCGACTTCACCCAAATTGGTAGTGCCCGTGGGATTATCACGAATTAAGGCATGTTCAACTTCTAACTCAGAATGTAAACGTACGGTATTAGAGAATTTATGCCCGACATACAATACAAAACGGTAGGCATCGTACTGTTGGGGCGCATTATCATAATTATAATAATGTGCCTCACCATAACCGCCTAAGGTCGTATTAGCAAAACCTTGACTGGTCGTTGGTTGTTCTACTGCGGCAACTAAAGCATCAATTTGTGCTTGTTGTGCTTTTAATTGTGCTTTTAGGCTGGCTATTTCCGCCTCTGTCGTCTGTGCATACACAGAGCTGGCAACAGAGAGGGAAAGCATGGCAGTGGCTAGCTTATTTAACATCATCATTGCACCTAATATGTGACAAATTATTTCCGCGCAATGATACCGCAACACTAAAAACAAATGCAAATTATTATCATTTATAACTACATCAAGAGACCTAAACAGCTCTAGCTATTTGTCTATCGGTTTAGGGTCCGTTGACGTTTTGCGTGTGAGCCGCGTTGCTGATAAAAATGGACTCAGGAAAGGCAAAAAACGCAGCGAATAGTGATTCTATTGGCCAGTTTTGGCACGTAGAGTGAGTCACTAACCCAAAGCATGATGTGATGAGATACAGACGAGACTATTGAGACAAATGGCAAGCTAAACTTTGCTTAAACATCGGTTAATCGTCGTGTAACGATTAGTCCATTCAGATTGCCACTTTGCGCATGACCTCCACACAAAGTGGCAACAACAGCTAACCAACAAAGATTTTTTTGGCTAAGGGTAAGGCTTTGAGGCCACCAATCGTCACGGCGGTCATCAAGCCGCCAATCATCGCACCGACCACACCACAGGTCATCACATCTTGACCCGTTAAGTATAAACCGTCGATATCCGTTTTAGGTTTTAGCCAATTTTGCTCAAAGCGTTGAGGGTCATGGTCTAAGCCATAAATCTCCCCTTTCTCATACCAACAAAAAAATTGCGTCGAGAGTGGCGTAGATAATTCGTAATAATCTATTTTACCCCGTAAATGTGGGAGTTTTTGATAAAGTTTTTCTAAGAGCCGTTGAGAGAATTGCTCTTTTAGCGCGTCATAATCGGCTCCCCGCTTGCCCCACGGTTTATCTGCCCATTGTTCCACCCACTCCCACGGGCATGGGGCAACAATTTCGATAGTGGCACGATTTGGATAACGCTCATTAAAGGTCGGGTCTTTGGCTGATGGGAACGAAATATAAACGAGTGGAATATCTTGTTTGGGGTCTGCCAAGAAACGGTCTATATCCTGCTCGTAACGCTCACTCGGGTAAATCCATAAGTTGGTTTTGGGTAATTGTAGGTTGTCACTCGTGTCTTGTAGACCAATGTATAAACATAAGCTGGCCATTGACGGTTTGACGGTCTGTAAACGATGAGCATACGGCGTTTTATCGACTAACGCTGAGGGTAACAAGCGATTAAAGGTATTAAAAACGCCTGCATTACTAATGACAATAGGCGCGTGGACATCGGTGCCATCCTTCATACGCACTCCCACCGCTTTTCCTTGTTCAATCAAGATTTGTTCAACGGCTGCATAGGTAAAGACTTCACCACCTGTTTTTTGAATTTGCGGAATAATGGTTTCTGCCATGCGTGACGCACCGCCCACAGGATAATAGCCGCCGTATAAATAATGTTTGGCAATTAACGCATGAATCAAAAAACTGGATTGGGCAGGAGGCATGCCATTGTCCCCCCATTGGCCTGTTAAAAAGGCAATTAAGGTTTGATTAGAGGTTAATTCTTCTAATACTTGACGTGTTGGACGATTGAAATAGTCGGGCATGGTACGCTCACGCACTAAACGCGAGGCTTTAGCGACGACATTTGGCAACATACGTTCTAGGGTAAAATGTTGCATCGCATCAGCTACGCGCCCTAAACGGAATAAATATTCGTCAATAGCGTCTTTTTCTTCAGGAAACCGTTTAATTAAATTTTCTCTAAAATTATTGCGCCCCGCTACCAAATCAAAACTATCTTCGCCTAAATAAATGCGGTCATAGGTGCTGTCCATCGCTTGCCATTGCAATTGGTTATTGCTGATAAAATCAAACAACCGCCGTGCTAAGGTTGTCTTGACCCCGACATCACCAATGTAATGGACTCCAACATCCCACTCATAACCATTTCGACAATAGCTGTGGGTAAAACCACCTGCCGTATAATGTTGTTCAAACACCACCACTTTATAGCCAAAACTTGCCAAACTGGCTGCCGCTGTCAGACCGCCAATCCCTGAACCAATGATAATGGCGTCATAGTCACCATTGAGTCGATTGGCTCGATAACGCTTACCAATACGAATCGTACTAGGCGTTAACGCCGATTTTTTGGGTTGGCTATGAATAGCGTCAGTCATGAATGAATACTCCAACTCATCTAGGATTAAGGGTTACGCAATAACCCATGCGCGAGGGTATTTTGTACTTGGTCAGCAATCGCTATCAGCACGTCTGCTTGTTGGGGGCGTTTGACTAAACCATCTATCGTTAACATTGACATCCCATGCACCAACGACCACGCCGTCATGGTCATCACATCCAACGGTAAATCCTTAAATAGCTGCTCATCCATACCCCGCTTAATCATGTTGCGTAGTGTGGCAAAGCTCGCATTGGATGCCTGATACAACTCTGGATAACGTGCACGCTCAACCATACGTTGACCAAACATCAGTCGATAATGTGCAGGATGGTGCATGGCATAATCGACATACCCTATGCCAATACGTTTTAAGGCGGTCAGGGCATCACACGGGTCAACACCTAAATGCTTAACCATATTTTGGGTTAATCCTACAAAGCCATCACAGGCGATGGCGGCAAGCAAGGCGGATTTATCTTCAAAATGCCGATAGACGGCCGTTGGTGACACGCCCACATCACTCGCTAAGGCGCGTAAACTTAATTTAGCCACACCATCATTGGCTAAACGCTCTAAGGCAGCCGATAACAAGGCATCACGTAAATTGCCATGATGATAGGGCGTTTTGGTCGAGGATTCGCTTTTCACCGTTCTACTCTATTCAGTCACAAAGTCTCGTAGTGTACAGCCATAAATAGCCTTATTGCTGATATACGGTCTGTTGATGTTTGGATTATGGTTGCGAAAGACGTTTTTTTGAGGATATCCGATGCGTTGTTTGTTTATTCCAATTAGGCAACTTATAACAACATAGCCTCAAAACATAGCGTGTTGCCCCCAATCCATGATGCCCATTGTTATTTACGACGTTAGCACACTACTTTGTTCTTGCTTATATCTTAATCAGCCATGTTTACACTGTCAACATTTATCTAAACAATCGTTATGTCATGCTGTCACGCTTAAACAAGGGACAGACTAGTAAAAACTTATAGACGAGATATGCTTGCGATAGACAGCATAGCTTTAGAGGATAGTGACAGACAAAATTTATATTTTATTTAATAAAATCAAAAGGATGCTTTAATAACCATTCATTCACACGTTGTAGACGTAATTGTGGATTATTTTCTTCTAGTAATTCTTGTTGTTCGGTTAAGGATAACGGCAAGGCATCGGCTAAACGCCACGCTAAAGTCCCCGCATCGGTCAATATATCGCCACATTCGGCAAACGTATCTGCAATCGCTTGTAAGGCGTTGGGAATCGCGACAAAGGGGTCTGCACTTAACCACTCAATGGTGGCACGCGTTAAGCCATCGGGCTCCACCGTGACACCTGTGACCCGAAAACGTCGACCTCCGACAGCCATCACCGCGAGGCTTCCATCTGCTAAAGCAACCTGCTGTACGACATAGGCAGATGTGCCTATGTCATAGGTAAATGCAGGCTCGCCGACCTCATGACCATAACGTATACGCACCACGCCAAAAGGTTGCTTTTTACCGCACTCATCTAACAAACGTCGATAACGTAACTCAAAAATACGCAGTGACAATTCACTTTGCGGAAACAATACCGTATTTAGCGGAAACAAAGGGAGTTGGTAAATCATGCCATTCATCCACGCCCACTCAAACAATGCCCAGAGTGAATGAGATAAGCGATATAAAATACACAGCGATTAACACAATATATATGTTTACAGAGTGTCTGCTCAACAAATACGTCTGTCGATTCTCTGTTTAGACTAGATGATTTTTATAAAAAGGAAAGTCGCTAGGATATTTTTTGCTCAAACGGTGCATCGTTTATGGTGGGTATTGACGCGCTTTTATTCGTGATAAAAGCGATAATGAGGATGAATTTAGCAAAGAACAAAGAAAATAAGTTGTCTATGGCGATAGAGTCGTTATAGTTACACAAATAGGACTTACTGACAACAAAGATAATATGCGTTCAGGACGACTCAAGCTACTCATCAGGTGAATCACTGCCTGTTTAAAATGCTGTCCTGTCCTGTTCTACTCAGCCACGGCACGCCCTATATGAGTTTGTCAGCCCTCTTCACCAAAGTCCTAGGTATTGAGGACGATTTATGCCATTAGCTCGACGATTATTACAACCTTTATTGTCTAGAGCATTAGTACATCCCTATGTTCATCAATTATTGGCGGCACGTTATGAGCTTCCGCGTCGTTTGGCAGCTATTACCCCGACTATTACGGTCTGGTTACGCTGTAATGACCCCTATAGCTACCTTTTAGTACAAGTATTACCGCAATTAGCCAACCAATTTGAATTACAATTTGAAATTAAGTTACTGCCTTACCAAGAACCCAACCATTTTTTGAGTCACGAATTACGCGACGCTTGGTATTTAGCACAATTACATCAATTGAGCTTTCATGAATTTCAAACACCCAACGAAGAATCTTGCCAACTGGCCAATCAAATTTTATTGGCAGAGCATGACTTAGCTTTAGAGGATTATTTGACTCTCATCAAACAGGTATTTTTATGTTTATGGGAGCATCAAAGCCATAAACTACGCACCTTAGCACTGCGGTTTAGCCCATTCCCGCTCGAACAAAGTCAACGCCGTTTACTGATTAACCAACATCAACTCACGCAATTTGGCCAAGATAAGGCCGCTTATTTGCACTATCAAGGTCATTGGTTTTGGTGTTTAGATGACTTACTCTTTTTGACCGAACAACTATCCGCTGCGGGACTTGGCCAAGAGTATCAAAGCGGTCTCTATTTGCCCTCGCATACGCCTGATTATTTAATCAATGACACCGAACAACTCACTATTATTCGTCGCCAAAAATACCAACTAGACTACTATTTTCACCTCAATGAACCGTGGTCTTATTTATATTTTCAGCCTGTGTGTCGTTTGGCAGAATACTATCAACTCAAACTGCACCTAAAACCCATTTTATTAAGTCAGTATGATGACTGTAGTTTAGATTTATCATGGTACCAACGCCTGCAAACCTTAACGTGGTTTGCGCAAAAAACACAAACCGACTTTGGCCGCATTTGCTTAGCAAACGACAAAGCCATGATGTATAGCCTCAATTTAATTTGTTTGGCCAAAAGCCAAGGTTTAGACCAAGCCGTCAGCTTGGCTGTTCTACAAAGAATATGGGCAACTGGCCATGATCTCAGCTATAGTAGTTCCTTAAAACAATTGATTAAAGAAACAGGATTAAAACTTAAGCAGATTAATACCATCAAAAATGATAGCTACTTAAGTACCATAGAACAATACACCTTAGAATGGACACAGTTAGATGTACCGTATGTGCCCACTCTGTATTTACACGGCGAACGTCGTATCGCTTTTGGGGGCGCTCATCGTTTATGGGCGATTGAGATGGCACTCATTGACAATATGAAGCTCATAGGAACGATTTAGACAGATTATGTCAGTCATAACAACAATGATAAAAGGACTCCGCCTATTATTACCCAGCAGTTTTACCAAACAGTTAGGGTTATTATCGGCTGCCTCATTATTGATGGCTTTAGTACTATTTGCAGTGACCATTTATAATCAACAACGTACAATTAACGAAAAAAGTGCCATCAATCAAGGGATATTAGTTGTCAAAAACCTCAGTACTATCGTCGAACAAGATGTTTTAATTGCCAATAAAAAATCCATACGTAATTTATTACTCAATACGGCTATTTTTACAGAAATTCGCTCACTCATTATCACCGACCATGAAGGTAATGTCTTAGTAGAAGTCGCGCATCATCTTAATGAAGACCCTATTGAAATCAGCAATTCCCAACGTCTCAAAACCCCTTCCACAAAGGATATGTATTACACAATTGACAGCGCCAATAGCAGTATTTATTTTTGGCAACCGATTAGTGATTATGGCTGGGCATATATGCTGTATGACTATTCGGAGCAATCGAATAGTTATTTAGAGATTCTCAAAAAAGCCTTATTAACAGCGGTGATTATTTCGTTAATTGCAGGTATTTTATTTTTCTATTTTTTACAAAGCCCTATCAAACACCTCAATACCTTAATTGATTTTGCAAAATCACTCGATGTATATAAAGGCTTAAAAGAAATCCGTATTGACTCTCATATCGATGAAATTAAAGATTTAAATTTGGCACTCAATCAATCGGCCTTTCGCTTATACGAACAAAGCCAACGTTTAATTCAATCAGAGTCACGTTATAGTCATGTCATCAATAATGTTCATGAAGTTATTTTTCAGACAGATAACCAAACAATTTTTACCTTCTTAAATCCTGCTTGGTATGATGTCACGGGCTTTCCTGTCGAAAGCACGCAACAAAAACCAATGATTGATTTTATTCATCCCGAAAAACAGGATGAAATTTTTCACTTATTACAACGTTTATTTAACGGCGCGTTAGACCAAGTACGTTGTGATACGCAGATTATGACGGCCTCTCACGACCATCGCTGGATTCATTTATGGATTAGTTTAATTTATGATGAAAATGGCAATGTTTGTGGTACAACGGGCACCATTAACGATATTAGTGCACGTAAACAAACCGAAAGCGCCTTAATTGCAGCCAAAGAAGCCGCAGAATCTGCCACACGTGCTAAGAGTGAATTTTTGGCAACCATGAGCCATGAAATTCGTACGCCCATGAATGGCATTTTAGGCATGGCACAATTATTATTAGAAACGCCGCTTAATCAAGAGCAACAAGAATATTCACGCATTCTGTATCATTCTGGCCAAGCCTTATTAACGATTATTAACGATATTCTCGACTTCTCTAAAATAGAAGCGGGTAAATTAACCATTGAGCAAATCCCTTTTGATTTACAGAAATTATGTGAAGAAGTCTGTGATTTATTATTATCGCAAGTCAGTGCTAAAAACCTAGAATTAGTGCTGGCTTATAACCCAAGCTGTCCACGTGCGTTAATTGGTGACCCAAATCGTATTCG
The DNA here is from genome assembly GCF_003051055.1 of Agitococcus lubricus. Classification (GTDB taxonomy): domain Bacteria; phylum Pseudomonadota; class Gammaproteobacteria; order Pseudomonadales; family Moraxellaceae; genus Agitococcus; species Agitococcus lubricus. Next base: position 312,688 of record NZ_QAON01000001.1, read on the forward strand.
GCAAATTTTATTAAACCTACTGGGTAATGCCATTAAGTTTACGCGTACAGGTTATGTTGCCTTAAAAGTCACGGCTGAAATTACCACACCTGCGCATGTCGAACTAAATCTAGAAGTGATTGACACAGGCATTGGTATTCCACACGAAAAACAAAGCAAACTGTTTCAACTATTCTCGCAAGCCGATGCGTCAACCACGCGTCGTTTTGGTGGCACAGGTTTGGGCTTAGCCATTTGTAAAGGCTTGTCTGAGTTAATGGGAGGTCATATTTCCTTGACCAGCGCACCCAGTTTAGGCTCTACCTTCAAAGTGCATATTTGCTTAAAACGCGAACATGCTGTCGAACGCTCCCTACCATTATATCCAGAACTGTATTTTGTCCCTATTTTGATTATTGACCCGTTAGCGATTAACCGTATTCATATCAGTGAATGTCTACAACGCTACGGCATGCGTGTGGATGTAGCATCTTCAACCGAAGAAGGTTTAGTCAAACTCAAACTGATGAACACCTTATCACCACGAACGCCTTTTATTTTGGTCGATAGTCAATTAGCCAAATCTAACGAGGGTATTTTGTTTGCCAACTCCGTACGACATAATCCACAATTTGCACATAGTCACTTGTTGTTAATGAGCCAAACACCGTTACGTAACCTGAGTCCCTCGTTATATAATGCGTTTAATGGTTTTATTGCCAAACCCATACGTTTTTATGCCCTCATCAACGAAATCGCTGCCATCCATATTGGCAAACGTAGCTATTTACAAAGCCACGAACTTAACGAGGCTAACCCAGCTCACATACCGACAGTCGCACCCGTTAGCCCAATTATTACACTAAATAAAAGCGGAAAAGCCTTAGTCTTATTGGCTGAGGATAATATCGTTAATCAAAAAGTTGCGCTAAAAATGCTAGAAAAAGCAGGCGCACAAGTGGATGTTGCCCACAACGGTAAAGAAGCCGTTAAATTTAGCCAAGATAGGCAGTATGATTTAATTTTTATGGATTGTCAGATGCCCGAAATGGATGGTTTTGATGCCACACGTGCCATTCGTTTATATGAACAACAGCAAGAGCGTCATCCAACGCCTATTATTGCGTTGACAGCGAATGCCTTAGATGGTGACCGCGAAGAATGTTTGGCCGCAGGGATGAATGATTTTTTACCCAAGCCCTTAAAACAAGAGGCATTGCTTAGTCTGTTGAAAAAATATGGCGTGTGCTGAGTTAACGATAGGTCGCTTTGGCGACGGCATAACAGTCATCAATGTGCTGATAAACAATACGTCGCAACACAAAGTAGCCCAAACCTGCCGCCACCATTTGCCCACCAAACGGAATAAATTTAGCGACTTGTTTAGAAATAATTTTGGTGGCCATGTTTTGCACACTTTGACGTACTAAGGTTCGAGTAACAACCAAGCCCAAAAATTGCGAACCACGTCGGCCAATTTCTGTCCATGCCAGTTGTTTGGTATCAGCATCAAATGCTTCTATTTGCTCTGGTGCTAAGCCAAAACGTTGGCTAATCTCAGGGATAAGCACCGTTAGCATGCTAGCATCAACCATGACATCTAAAAACGGCACAGGCACTACCGCCACGCCCGCGGAAACTAAGGCACGTTTACGGGCAAGTGTACGGCATTGCTCACGAATAATATCGACTTCACTTTGACGAGACATAGTCTATTGCTCTAATTATTATGGCACTATGATACTCGGACTTTACCCCATGTCTGCCTCAAAGACTAGGGGGGGCGATTGTCAATGCGTCGATAGATGACACGATAAACATAAAAAGCCTTCACACCTGCCCTGAAATAATGTTATGTTATATTATAACAAAATTAGTGGGACATCTCTTGCGATGAATAAATGGCCTCTCTTACTTTCTAGTCTTGCGCTCAGCTCTGTGGCATGTGCTGACAACACCCATGCAGTCGCTGCGGCATCTTATTTTAATCCTCAAATGTCATTGATTTTGAATGGTTATTATTACCATGATAATCAACGTGGTGCTGCCAATGAACGCATAGAAGAAATGGCAGGGATTGGTCATACCGTACATGACCCGCACGCACATGCACACGGGGGTATTGAACAAGGATTTAATTTAGCCGAATCGGAGCTAGTACTCTCAGCAACTGTTGACCCCTATTTTGATGGCAAATTTATTATGACTGTCGATGGACAAGGTCAAACGGCTGTCGAAGAAGCATGGTTACAAACACGGCTACTTCCCGCTGGCCTAAAAGCTAAAATGGGTAAATTTTTAAGTGAAATCGGCTACTTAAACAACCAACATCCTCATACATGGGACTTTGCCGACCAAAATTTGGCTTATCGTGCATTACTGGGTGACCACGGTTTGATGGATAGTGGTATCCAACTCACATGGTTAGCCCCAACCCCTTTTTACAGTTTATGGGGGATTGAAGCCCTACAAGGTAGTAACCAAGAGCGTTTTGGTGCGTTAGTTGACGAAGAGCTTATCCATGAAACCCTAGACGAAAATACGATACAGGGTGATATGTCGCCCTCTCGTGCTGGCCCACGCATCTATACCGCCTTTGCTAAGTTCGCACCTAATCTTGGCGATAACCACGCCTTACAAATTGGCTTGTCTTATGCGCAAGCCAAACAATACCAACAAGTATTGGATGAAGACGGCTTGAGCTTATCGGGTGACGAAATGGCACTAAATGGCAAGCAACAACTCATCGCCACCGATATTGTGTATAAATGGGATACAGCAGGTGACTATGGTCAAGGTGACTTGAAAGTGATTGCCGAATATTTAAGACTCAATAAAGACATGACCGTGGTCGCGACAGGTGCGGGTGTAGACACTGACGGTGATACGCTCATTGATAGCTTTCCCGCCGCGATTGGCGAAAAAGTGACTGGCAAACAAGACGGTTATACTCTACAACTGGCGTATGGCATTGCACCACGTTGGCAACTGGCTTGGCGCCATGATGCGACAGGCAATCTGAACGAGTTAACCAGCGCAGGAAGTACGGAGAGTTTTGCAAAATCGACACGTCACAGTGTGTCCTTGAGTTTTTTTGCCAGTGAATACTCACGCTTACGCTTACAAGCCAGCCAAGCCGATATTGCTGATGAAGCGGGTGATAGCGAACAAGTAAAACAAATATTTTTGCAATATACCCATAGCTTAGGCGCACATGGCGCACATAAATTTTAGAGCCATTAGGGGGTGTTGAGCGTGTGATGATGCTTAGACAACAAACAAAACCTCCATTGCCCCCTATCAATGATTAGAGAAACTCATGATGCGTTTGCTTGTTTTGTGTCTATTAAGCATGTGCGCCATGCTGAGTCATGCCGCTATTAATATCGTTGCTACGACGAGTAGTATGGGCATGTTAAGTCGTACCGTAGGCGGCAATTTAGTATCTGTTACCGAATTAGCGCCACCTGACCGAGACATTCATACCTTACAGGTCAAACCGTCCATGCTACAAGCCCTACGCCGCGCACAACTGGTGGTGTCTGTAGGTGCCGAGCTAGAACAAGGTTGGTTGCCTCCTGCGATTTCAGGCGCTGCCAACCCCAAAATTTTACCCAATACCTTGGGTTACTTTGAGGCTGCCGCTCAAGTCCCTTTGCTTGAGCAAAAAACCAATGTTGACCGTAGCGAAGGCGATGTACATCCTTTGGGTAATCCGCATGTACAGCTAGACCCTGTGCGTATGGCCGACATTGCCAAAGCCTTAGCCGAGCGCTTAGCCAAATTAGATATGAATAATGCGGCTATTTATCGACAAAATGCGCAACAATTCAAAGAAGCTGTTAATCAGCAGCTTGGTCAATGGCAACAACTCAGTCGCAATCCAACAGGCGTGATGTTGTATCACAAAGATGCCAATTATTTGATGGCTCGTTTTAATATTCCTGTCTTAGCCTATATTGAACCCTTGGCAGGCATTCCCCCCACAGCCAGTCATTTGTTAGGCTTAGTACAACAGTACAGAGGCAAAAAAGGTGTCATATTGCATACAGTTTATCAAGGTCATGCCGGTATCCAACAATTAGCGAATCAATTAGGCTGGCCACACCATGCCTTAGCCCTAGACCCGCCAACTAATAGCCAAGCATCCGCCTATTTTGCCTTAATTAGCCAATGGCTCAATGCGGTGAGTCAACCTTAAATGAGTCTATTACGTTTAGAACAGCTCAGTGTTGGCTATCAGCGCCCTATTTTGTCCAATCTCAGTTTGAGTCTTAGCGCGGGTGAGATATTGGGCTTAGGTGGTAGTAATGGTTGCGGTAAAAGTACGCTCCTTAAAGCCATCAGTGGTGAGGCGCGTATTTTTTCAGGGACGATTTATAAAGCGCCCACACTGAATATCCGTTTACAAAAACAACATCCGATTCGTTTAGCCAATTTCCCATTATCCGCGCGCGAATATTTGGCCTTAATGTCCGCACAAATCGCGCATCTACCGACACGATTAGCACAACTGCTAGACCGCCGTTTGGACAGCTTATCGGGTGGGCAATTTCAACTATTAAGTATTTGGGCTTGTTTAGCAACCGATAGCGATGTTGTTCTTTTAGACGAACCCACCAATAATTTAGACCGTTTAGGTATTACTTTGTTGTTAGAAATGCTCAATCAACGCCGACCTGAACAAGGTATTGCTTTAATTAGCCATGACCATGAATTTGTCCATGCGGCCACCACACGCCAAGTCGACCTCAGTCCATTTCATCAGTCTGATATCGAAGCGCTATGAGCCACTGTATCAATCCGTTACTATAGCGCTAGACTTAACGACGCGCACCTGTTGAGCTTTCGTTAAGCCATAAACCTATAGAATGCTGGTTATTGTCAAGGTCTATGACTGTTAACTACTGACCATGCCAGATATAGCCCTATCGTCTAAGCCTTAATTTGCGTCACGCTGTTAAATCACGAATACATTTGTTATGCACCTACTATTTGACCCACTATTTAGAGTGCCTTTATTGGTTGGCCTATGTGCTAGTCTTGTGTTGCCCTTACTGGGCGCACTACTCCATGCCCGCGAAGAGTGGTTAGCTGCGTTAGGTGTGAGTCATATCACGGCGGCTTGTCAACTGGCTGGTGTTGCTTTAGGTATTCCGTTATTAGCCAGTGGGAGTTTGGGGGCAATTGTTGCGGTCATTGGCAAATATGTGACTGCACAACAAGGCAACTTGGGGTATGTACTGTTGATGTTTGTCGGTTGGGCTATTTTATATTTAGTAGCGGCCAACAGCAGTTTAGGAGAATCCTTAGCGCATGCATTAAGTGACGGACAAATCTTTTTAGTGGGTCAAGAGCATTTATGGGCGATGTTGGCCGTTGCTGTCCCTTTCTTGGGGTTATTACCGTGGTGGAGTCAGCGTTTATTACGTGCCCGTTTTTTTGTCGGTTATGAGCAAGCCAACCAATTACCCGCATGGCGTTGGCATTTGAGCTTCGACTTAATCGGAGCATTATTGCTGGCATTTAGTACAGCAGCACTCGGTCTCATGGCCAGTTTTGCACTGGTGGTATTACCTGCTTGGATAGCGTTTTCTTGGGTTAATCGTTGGCAACACGCGCTTTGGTTGAGTTTGCTGTTAGGAGTCATCAGTTATTTGCTGGCTTTTATCATTGCCTTAAGTTACGACCAAGCCTTTGCACCTATACAAGTCGCTACCTTATTGGTTGTTGCTGCAATCGCCAAAGTACTCAGATTATGTATCCCCGCATTAGCACATTAATCATCTCGTCTGGGATAAAAAACTGTTGCGTCTCTGGTTTACCTACCTCGTGCTATGTGTGTTACCTGAATTCTAGATAAGCCTCGTGTCTTCTCCTTGACACACGACAACCATCACACGTCGACAACGCTGGACGTATGTACCGCACTTAACACGCTATTCATTGATTACTCATCATTTTTTCACAATCAATCTGCCTATTTTTTGCGTATGCTTAGGGTATTGGTTTATATGTCTGCTATTCGGACATAGACAGCCTGAAGCGCCGCTAACGCTGTCCGCCACGATAATGCTAAAATAGTCAGCTTTCGTTTTGCCAAGCGCTCATTTATCGGCGTTGCTACCATCATTTATGCACAGGATTTATGTATGTCGGTGCCCACGCATTTTTTACACGATTGTCAGATGCGGATTCAGCCTTGGTTGGAGCAGTTTTTAGCTGCACAAAACGGACTCGCCAAACCCTTATCGGCAGCCATGCGTTATGCCGTCCTGAATGGCGGCAAACGTATTCGTCCTGCACTGGCCTATGCAGCATGTGTCGCATGTGGTGGCCATATCAACGATGCAAACTCAGCCGCAGGGGCTGTCGAGTTAGTCCATTGTTATTCTTTAGTCCACGATGACCTACCCTGTATGGACGATGATGATTTACGCCGAGGCGTGCCTACCTGTCATAAAGCTTTTGACGAAGCCACGGCTTTATTAGCAGGTGACACCTTACAAGCATTAGCTTTTGTTGCCTTAGCCTGTAGCCACTTAGACGATACCATTAAAACACGGCAAGTACAGCAACTCGCCTTAGCCAGCGCCAATATGGCTGTTGGTCAAGCCCTTGATTTAGCAGGCGAAGGCAAACAATTAAGCCTCCATGAATTAGAAGCCATTCATCGTCACAAAACAGGCGCACTGATTCGTGCCAGTGTGTTAATGGGCGCAAGTGCGGCAGGTTGTACAGATGAGCAAACCTTAGCCTCCTTAGAAAACTTTGCCGATAAATTGGGCTTGGCTTTTCAGGTGCATGACGATGTCCTCGATGTGATTGGTGATACGCAAAAACTGGGTAAACACGCGGGTGCTGATGCCGAACATGCCAAAGCCACCTACCCCGCTTTATTGGGTCTACAAACAGCGCAACAATTGGCTGTGCAATTGCATGACGACGCAATTTCTGCCATAAAACACTTGGGATGTCGCGCTAATGCTTTGATTTGGTTAGCCGATTTTTTGGTAGCACGCGACCATTAGCGGGTTGTTGTCTCGTTATTGCTTATACCTTACCAAAAGTAATTTGGGGGGTAGCACAAATCACACTGCCACAGGAATTAGCCTCCCTGCATAGCAGATTACCTAGTTAGCATTTTTATTTTGTTGATGGCAATCATGTTTAACCACATTCCTTTAAGCAAACCGCATACCCCGCTGCTCGACCAAGCAAGTATTCCTCATGCCTTACGCAAGTTACCCCTGAGCGCGCTACCGCAACTCGCCCATGAATTACGTGAGTATTTATTATGGTGTACAGGTCAAACAGGTGGCCATTTTGGTGCAGGCTTAGGCGTCGTGGAACTGACCATCGCGTTACATTATGTCTATAACACCCCGTTTGACCGTGTTGTGTGGGATGTGGGTCATCAAGCCTATCCCCATAAAATTTTAACGGGTCGCAAAGAGCAGATGTTATCCATGCGCCAAAAAGATGGCTTAGCTGCTTTTCCTAATCGGGCAGAATCGGAATATGACACCTTTGGTGTCGGTCACTCCTCAACCTCGATTTCTGCGGCCTTAGGCATGTCCTTAGCAGCTCGCCAACAACAATCTGGCCGTAAAGTGGTTGCTGTGATTGGTGACGGTGCGATGACCGCAGGCATGGCGTTTGAAGCACTCAACGATGCGGCTCATAACAAGGCCGACATGCTGGTGATTCTCAATGACAATCAAATGTCTATTTCCCATAATGTCGGTGGGCTTTCTAATTATCTGGCACGTATTTGGGCAAGTAAGAAATATATTGCCTTACGCGAAGGCGGTAAAAAAGTATTGGCCACGATGCCAACGGCATGGAATTTTGCTCGTCGTACCGAAGAAAGTGTCAAGCACATGACCGCCTCTACAGGCACATTATTTGAAGCTATCGGCTTTAATACCGTTGGCCCTATTGATGGTCACGATGTGATCGAATTAGTCAAAGTGCTAACTACCTTACGCAAAACCAAAGGCCCACAACTTCTGCACTTATATACGACCAAAGGCAAAGGTTTTGCCCCTGCCGAAGCAGACCCTATTGGTTATCATGCCATCACCAAAATTGCGCCCGCTACCGAACGTAACCAAAGTCTGCCAGTGGTGAAAAAACCTAAATACTCCGATATTTTTGGTGCGTGGTTATGTGATATGGCCAGTAAAGACACGCGTTTAGTGGCCATCACACCTGCCATGTGTGAAGGCTCAGGCATGGTCAAATTTGCCCAACAATTTCCTGAGCGGTTTCATGATGTCGCCATTGCCGAACAACATGCCGTGACGTTGGCGGCGGGTATGGCATGTGAGGGGCTAAAACCTGTAGTGGCCATTTATTCTACGTTTTTACAACGGGGTTACGACCAACTGGTACACGACGTTGCGCTACAAAATCTCGATGTGACTTTTGGTATTGACCGTGCAGGATTAGTAGGCGAAGACGGGCCAACCCATGCGGGGGCGTATGACTACGCCTATATGCGTACCATTCCACAAATTGTGATTTGTGCACCTAGCGACGAAAATGAATGTCGCCAATTATTGTATACCGCTTATCAGTATCAAGGCTGTGCTGCCGTACGTTATCCACGTGGGACAGGGACAGGCGTGACGATTGAACAAACCATGACAGCCATTCCTATTGGTAAAGCCGAAATCAAACGTCAAGGCGAAAAAATTGCCATTTTAGCGTTTGGTAGTATGGTAGCACCGAGCCTACAGGTAGGCGACAAACTGAATGCTACTGTCGTGAATATGCGTTTTGTTAAACCGCTAGACGACGCATTGATTCAACAACTCGCACAAGACCATGAGTTATTAGTGACTGTCGAAGAACATGCGGTCATGGCAGGTGCAGGCAGTGCGGTGAATGAGCTGTTAGCCAACGTCGGCTTAGAGAAAGCCGTGTTAAACTTAGGCATTCCTGATGCTTTTATTGAACACGGTACGCACCAAGAAATGCTGCATGCTTGTGGCCTAGATGCAGATGGAATTTTCCAATCTATCACACAGCGTCTAAAACACATCTAAAAATAGTCTAACAATCAGGGGTTATCGACTACTAACCCCTGTGTTTTATTAACACGTTCTCATTTTTGATAAACTGTGCCAAACCTGAGGCGCATCGGCTTAGATTTTGCTTAACTCTCCGTATGGGCGCAGTAATCATGCCCTAAAAACACCGCAATATGTCCCAATAGACTGTCAATTTGCAGACAGTGTGATGATGAAATCCCGATTTATCACCCATATTGCAGGCAATCGTAGAGGAGAAATTCAACATGCTATCCCGATTACGCACTGGACTTATCTTGATTTTGTTATCAAGCATTTGTCTACCGACTTGGGCATTAACAGATGCCGAAGCGGTTAATATGTCTGGACTACAGCGGATGTTGAGCCAACGGATTGCAAAAACTTATCTGATGTTAGGACAAAAAATCAGTACCCACGAAGCACGTCAACAACGTGATACCAGCGTGCGTTTGTTTGATGACAACCTAAAAGCCCTACAAGCCTATGCGCCGACGCCCGATATCGCCGAACAAGTCAGCAAAGTGGAGTCGGTTTGGGTTGGCTATAAAAAGCGTGTGCTCAATACGCCATCACGCCATGAAGCGCTCACCGTCGTTCGCCAGAGTGATGAAGTCTTAAAACTGAGCGAAAAATTGGTTAAACAAATTCAAGACCACAGTAATGCGAGTAGTGCACAGTTAGTCAATCTGTCAGGACGGCAACGTATGTTAAGTCAGCGTATTGCCAAAATTTATTTAGTCAAAAGTTGGGGACTCAACTACGATGCGATAGATTTAGACTTACAAAGTGCGATTCATGACTATGAGCAAGCACTCACTCAATTAAGTCAAAGTCATCTCAACACGGCAGATATCAATCAAGGGCTGGCACGCGTTAAAAGTATTTGGCAATTCTCTAAAGCGGGTTTTGCACTGTCACAAGAGAAAGTCTTTGTGCCAACCGCTATTTGTAATACCACAGAGAACTTACTTAAACACATGCAAGAGATTACCAAACTCTACGAACAACGCATGCAAATGGCGGATAATCCTAAAGCACTGGCTGTACAAAAGTCCTAATGACGCTTTATGGGCTTGATGTTTTACCTTACTCTCTGTGAGTAAGGTAAAACGCTAATCAAACTCATGACGAACAGACCAAAGTGGAACAATAATCGCCAACATAACCATGCCATTTAAGATGGCATGTATCCAAACCCCATAATAATAAGAGTATATGCTGTCATAAAGTCCCCAGACTAAGGTTGCCGTTACCATTAACAACCAACTACTGCGCGTACGCAACATAAACGATTGTTGAACCAACGCCCAAAATAAAATCCCCCAACTCGCCACCGTAGGCCCAAATAAACTCAGCATAAAGGCTGTTAAATGGTGCGCATTGAGGTCGTTAACAGCAAATGCATCCATTAACCACTGAATATAGATTTGACTAAACTCTAACTGAATAATCAGGGGTAATAATAAACCTAAAACAATGTGTGCAATCGCAAGAAACTGTAGCCATTTTTTTACGACACTCATCGTATAAATACCCCCACTTATCACGGCTACGCATACAAATACGTAGGCTTCTGTTAAAGTCCTAAGCTAATGAGAACCAGTTCTCATTAGTTCTTTTTAGGACTCACGTATTTAGCAGCTTTTATCAGTTGCTAACACGGTGCAATGCGTGAGTCCTAAACTCACTTTAAGGAATGTTAGGTTGACTATTCAACAAATCCGCCTCGTTCAAATTATTTGCCAAATTAGCGTCAGTGTGAGCGCTATCTCAGTGCTGATTTTTGCAGCCGCTATCTTACGCATTTTTCATTTAAGTGTAGAAACAGGCGTGGTGATACAAGATATTTTTGTGGCATCAACCGTTGCCAGTGCAATATTAATTCTTGTCGTTAGACGCTTAGAATGTCCCGTCTGTGCCAATCGTTTTATTGGTGAAACACACCCGAGTTTATTTACTAAAGTATGTAAACATTGTCGACGCGGTGTTGGTGAAGACTAGGTTGTTGGTCATCCGACGGATTGTCTGTGTCAAAGCCATCAACAGAACTTGGAGCGGGTGAAGGGAATCGAACCCTCGCCGAAAGCTTGGGAAGCTGCCGTTCTACCATTAAACTACACCCGCCTAGGTTGCTGATTTTAAGCATTTTTTTAGCACGTTAGCAATCACTATCTGACTAGATTATCGGCGCTGTCGCCTTTTGCCACCGTCAACCAAAGGCTATGGTGATGAACATACGTCCTAAAGACCCCATTTATCTGTATTTAGCTTCTATGCTGAGCGTCGTCACTCCATTGGATAAGCGATAGACCTCGCTCAAGGTATACCTAAATTGATGCGGCTGTGCTTAACATAAATCAATATTGTTAGCATTTTGCCTATGACTTGCATGGCTGAATCATCTTCGTATTGCCTAACTTCACCACAAACGACTTATTTTGCTTATAATGCCTCATATTGGTGCACAAATGCACCTAATGTTTGCCTGACTCCCTGTCATTACATCACCACTCGTCATGTAAAGGACATCTTTTCGTCATTTAGTTCACTTAAATTAGGGGCTGTTGATGTTTTAACACGGTTGATACGCTTCAGGATTTTTGCAAGGATAGCGTCACAGATATCAGCCTAAAGTGGCACAACTCTTGCCTTTGCACAGCTAAAACTGCTCATTAACAGGGAGATTCTCGGTGTCCATCCATGTTGCCCTTCATCATGTTACACATTATCAGTACGACCGCCCTATCAATGTTGGGCCACAGGTAATTCGTTTACGTCCTGCGCCACACTGTCGTACCCGTATTTTGTCGTACTCACTCAAAGTGCTACCTGAAAAGCATTTTATTAACTGGCAACAAGACCCTCAATCTAACTACTTGGCGCGTTTGGTTTTTCCAGAAAAAACCACGCAATTTAAGGTGGAAGTAGATTTAGTCGCCGAAATGTCGGTCATCAATCCTTTTGATTTCTTTTTAGAACCGTATGCCGATAAATTTCCCTTTAGCTACGATACCAGCCTAGACCAAGAGTTAGCACCTTATTTACTAAAGCAAGACCCTAGCCCCTTATTTAGTGAGTATTTACAAAGTATTGATACCAGTACCGTTAATACCATTAACTTTTTGGTCTATCTCAATCAAAAACTCAGTCAAGATATTAACTACCTGATTCGTTTAGAACCGGGGGTGCAAACACCCGAAGAAACACTCAGCAAAGCCTCTGGTTCATGTCGTGATTCTGCATGGTTATTAGTTCAACTCCTCCGTCACTTAGGCTTGGCGGCACGTTTTGTTTCGGGCTATTTAATTCAACTCACGGCTGATGTCAAAGCGCTCGATGGCCCTACAGGTACAGATGTTGACTTTACCGACCTACATGCATGGTGTGAGGTTTATTTACCAGGTGCAGGTTGGATAGGTTTAGACCCCACCTCTGGTTTGTTAGCAGGTGAAGGCCACTTACCGTTGGCCTGTAGTCCAGAACCCTCGTCTGCTGCGCCTATCAGTGGCTTAATTGATGAGTGCGAGTGCGAGTTTCACCACGAAATGCGCGTTGACCGTATTTGGGAAGCACCGCGTGTCACTAAACCTTATACGGAGCAACAATGGCACGCAATTGAGCAACTGGGTCATTTAGTGGATGCCGATTTAGCCGCTATGGATGTACGTCTGACCATGGGGGGAGAACCCACGTTTGTTGCAGTTGACGACCCTGACGGTGCGGAATGGAATACTGCCGCTCTTGGCCCTACTAAACGCCTAAGAGCGGCCGCATTATTCAATCGTCTACGCGATAAATATGCCCCACAAGGCTTGTGTCATTTTGGTCAAGGCAAATGGTACCCTGGTGAGCAATTACCGCGTTGGTCACTGAATTGTTTTTGGCGTAAAGATGGCGAACCTATTTGGTTAGACCCCAGTTTGTATGCCGATGAAAACAAGCAATATGGCACAGATGCCGCCTTAGCAGCTGAATTTTTACAAGGTGTCGCACAACGTTTAGGGGTAGATGAACAGTATATTTTTCCTGCCTTTGAAGATGTCTTTTATTATATGTGGCGTGAACGTAAACTGCCGAGCAACGTCGACCCCCATGACTCCCGTCTCAATGACCCACTCGAACGTGCACGTTTACTCAAAGTATTTAGCCAAGGCCTAGACCACGTTGTTGGTCATATTTTACCCATCACGTGGAATGTCAAACAACATACATGGCAAACAGGCTCTTGGTTTTTACGTACCGAACATTGTTATTTATTACCAGGTGACTCCGCGATTGGCTATCGTCTGCCCTTAGATTCACAACCTTGGGTGAGTAAAGAAGACTTTCCTTATATCAATCCGCATGACCCCAGTGTTGAATTTAGCCCACTCAAATCACATACCGCGATTAAACAACAGGTATTAGGCGAAAAACGTCATACCATCAGCCACGATAGCGCCCCTAAGGCCAAAGAGTCTGCCATCGATTTAACCCGAACCGCTTTATGTGCCGAACCGCGTGATGGCAAGCTATATATTTTTATGCCGCCTACCTTAGAGCTAGAACATTATTTAGAGCTTGTTTCTGCCATTGAAGCCACCGCAGAAGCCTTGCAACATCCTGTTATTTTAGAAGGTTATGAACCTCCAAACGACCCTCGTTTGACCTATTTCCGAGTCACACCCGACCCTGGTGTCATCGAAGTCAACATTCATCCTTCCGCATCGTGGGATGAATTGGTCGATAAAACCACACACCTGTATGACAGCGCGCATCTTTGCCGTTTAACCAGCGAAAAGTTTATGACCGATGGCCGTCATACAGGCACAGGCGGCGGCAACCATTTTGTTTTGGGTGGTGCCACCGTTAATGACTCCCCCTTTTTACGCAGACCCGACTTACTACGCAGCTTAATTGCTTATTGGCATAATCATCCCTCATTATCGTATTTATTTTCAGGTTTGTTTATTGGACCAACCTCACAAGCCCCGCGGGTGGATGAAGCCAGAAATGATGCGTTATATGAACTCGAAATAGCTTTTCAACAATTTCCTGCCGTTGGTAAAAGCTGTCCTCCGTGGTTACTTGACCGCTTATTACGCAATTTATTAATTGATGTGACTGGTAACACGCACCGCGCAGAGTTTTGTATTGATAAACTCTACTCACCCGATAGTAGCTCAGGACGTTTAGGGCTTTTAGAATTACGCGCCTTTGAAATGCCCCCTCATGCCCAAATGAGTTTAGCGCAACAACTCTTATTACGGGCGCTCATCGCACGGTTTTGGAAAGAGCCTTATTATCCTGCGCGTTTAAGCCGTTGGGGAACAGAATTACATGACCGCTTCATGCTGCCTTATTTTGTCAAAACAGACTTTGATGATGTGATGAGTGAATTACAAGAAGCGGGCTACCCCATTCAAGCCGATTGGTTTAATGCCCATTTTGAATTCCGTTTCCCGAAATACGGAGATTACGCCGTTAAAGGTATGGCGTTGGAAATTCGTCATGCCTTAGAGCCGTGGCATGTCTTAGGCGAAGAAGGCTCCGCAGGGGGAACAGTACGTTATGTCGACTCCTCGCTAGAGCGCGTGCAAGTTAAAGTCACAGGGCTAGCGCCTGACCGTTATACCCTGACCTGTAATGGCGAACCTGTCCCTTTACGGCCTACAGGGAATGTCGGTGAATACGTGGCAGGTGTACGTTATCGCGCATGGCAGCCTGCATCCTGTTTACAACCCACGATTGGCATACATTCGCCTTTGACCTTTGATTTGGTCGACACATGGATGGAGCGCTCAATGGGCGGCTGTCAATATCATGTCATGCATGCAGGTGGCCGTAACTTTGATAGCCTACCCGTTAATGCTTATGAGGCCGAAAGCCGTCGTTTAGCACGCTTTTTCCGCATCGGTCATACGCCGCGTAAAGTGGCTGCTAAGGTGTCGACGACAAACCCTGAACATCCATTTATTTTGGACTTGCGCCGTAAATAAACGGATACCGTGTCAAGTCTGTATAAACGTCCCAGTTGAGTATCTTCCTCGGCCTCTTTTTGCTAAAGAGAGGCTGAAGATTCTGCGTCTAAAAATGGGTTTAGTCATGGTAGATAAAAGACTTACCATGTTTAGGATGGATAGAAAATCGTCTATCCTGTACGGATGTTCCGACCTGTGGCTATGTTGTACTCTTGCCCCTAGACCATAACTAACCGACAATAGGGGTCTCAGGGGAATTTTCCAACTTCTTAAAATACAGAGGCGTATACCACCATACGTCCCGTTGAGTAACGCCTAATATCCATGCCAACACTGTTTGATGCTTATCAGGTTGATTCCAGCCGCTACAATGAAATTTTTGCTGCTGATGGTACTGTCCATCCGCATTGGTATCGTTTTGCCACGACCCTACAGTCTATGACTGCGTCACAAATGCAGGAACGAGCCGACCTAGTCGCTCAACAAATCCATGAAAATGGTGTCACCTATAATGTCTATGCCGACCCACAAGGCACTAATCGTCCGTGGCGCTTAGGCCCGATTCCTAATTTAATTCCAGCCGAACAATGGCAAGTCTTAGCCGAAGGTATCACCCAGCGTGCCACCCTCTTAAACGCCATGTTGGCTGATATTTATGGCGAACAACGACTCATTCGGGAGGGATTAATTCCTGCGGAATTGATTTACGGCCATAATAACTTTTTACGCCCCTGTATGGGCATCAAACAGCCTCATAATACCTTTTTACATGTCTATGCCGCCGATGTTGCCCGTGATGCGAATGGCCAATGGTGGATTATGGCTGACCGCACGCAAACGCCCTCAGGCGCAGGTTATGCCCTCGAAAATAGACAAATCATTGCCCGTGCTTTTCCAGAACTGTATCGTCAACTCAAAGTACAATCACTCAATGACTACTTTCTTATTTTAAGACAAACACTTAGCCGATTATCACCTAGCAGTGGCGAAGCGCCATTGATAGTCCTACTGACGTCGGGTCGTTTTAATGAAACCTATTTTGAACATATTTATTTAGCCCGTCACATGGGGATTCCGTTAGTCGAAGGCTACGACCTCACTGTACGCGGCTCGGTGGTTTATCTAAAAACCCTAAATGGCCTCAAACGTGTGCATGTTATCTTACGACGTCTAGATGATGACTATTGTGACCCGCTTGAATTACGCAGTGACTCTGCCTTAGGCGTAGCAGGCTTATTAGATGCCGTACGCTCTGGTACCGTGTTAGTCGCCAATGCACTGGGTTCAGGGGTATTGGAGTCGGCAGGTTTATTGGGCTTTTTACCCAACGCCTGCCAATATTTACTCAAAGAGCCACTCAAACTGCCCTCAATCGCCACATGGTGGTGCGGTGAAGACCCTGTACGAGAAGAAGCACTGAGCAAACTCAATCGTTTAGTGGTTAAACCTGCATTTCCTTCTCAGCGTTTTGAACCTGTCTTTGGCGAAAAACTCAGTAAAAAAGAATTGGAGAGCCTCAAACGCCGCATCGAACGACGCCCCTATGCCTATGTAGCCCAAGAATTAGTTGCCTTAGCACAATCGCCTGTTTGGCACAAAGACACAGGCCAATTTCAGGCACAATCTTCAGGGATGCGCGTCTATGCTGTCGCTAGCGACGAAGGTTATAGCGTCATGGCTGGCGGCTTATCTCGCGTGGCAAGCCATCACGGTGCCAATGTTGTCTCTATGCAACGGGGCGGCATCAGTAAAGATACATGGGTATGTTTTGGCCAAAGTACACGTACCGAAAAACCCAAAGTGCGTACTATCGGGGTGCGCGATTTATTACGCCAAGACCCCTATCTTCCCTCACGCGTTGCCGAAAATATGTTTTGGCTCGGCCGTTATTCGGAGCGTTGTGATAATAATGCCCGCTTACTGCGCTCTGCGTTATCCCGTCATATTGAACTGGCAGGCGATAGCGATTTAAGTTTAGAAATAGCCCTCGAAAGCTGTCAGTTTTTGGGCTTATATCCCGAAGATAAAGACCTCAGTAGCCAATTGTTAGCAGGAATTTGTGACGCAAAATGGGGTAGTAGTTTAGTCTCTAACTTACGCAGTTTGATTTGGTCTGCCTCGCAAGTACGTGGCCGTCTATCGCAAGAAAACTGGATAACCATTGCCGAATTACAACAAGAAGCCGATAGTTTACGTCCTGAACAGCTCGAACTTGGCCAAGCCTTATCTTTTGTTGACCGTTTATTGATGTCGTTATCGTCATTAGCAGGGTTTGCGATGGATGACATGACACAAGACAATAGCTGGCGTTTTTTGATGTTAGGTCGACGTTTAGAGCGTCTTCAGTTTTTGGCCGATATGATTGCTCAACTCTTACAAACTAACGCCGCGATTGAACAAACAGGCTTAGATTGGCTGCTCGAATTAGCCGATAGCACGATTACCTATCGCAGTCGCTATTTATCAAGTGCACAACTCATTCCTGTGTTGGATTTGATTTTGTTAGACCCCAGTAATCCACATTCTTTACAATTTCAGCTCGATACGCTGTTGGCTTATTTGGCACAACTTGACCACGATAACGATTATGGTTTGGCTGCCTTGCGTGAACGACTACGCTCCTTAAACTTTGATGTCCTCGAAAGTGAGATGGATTATCCAACGCGTCTGCCACGCGCATTAGGACTGATTGCGGTGTTACTTCAAGACATTGCCCGTACAGGACGTGACTTATCAGATCATTTGAGCTTACGCTATTTCGCTCATATCGACACCATTAGCCAACCGACGGTATCTGCATAATGACTGCTGCGCGCGCACGTTATCATATTACTCACGAGACCCATTATCGTTATGCGGCTGCCGTGTCTTTGTCACAACAACTGGTACACCTTCAGCCCCGATTTATGCCTTATCAGCAGTGTGTCTATCAACAATTGATTATTCGGCCTGAACCCAGCGATAACACCACGATTCATGACAGTTTTGGTAATCCATGTACCTTGTTAGCGTTTAATCATCCACACGATGAATTATTGGTCACAGCGAAATTATGTGTAGACGTGTCTAGACGCCAATATCCTGATTTTAGTCAGTCCATGCCGTGGGAAGAGGTACTCAAAACCTGCTGTTATCAAGCGAATCGACAATTAGCTGCGGACTTGTTTCAAGCCTTACCCTTTCGGTTTGAATCACCTTTTGTCCATCTCAAGCATAGCTTTGCCGATTATGCCGCTGACTGCTTTAGTCCACACTTACCCTTATTATTAGGGGTCAAAGCGCTGATGGAAAAAATATTTAGCGAATTTACCTTCGACCCACAAGCCACACACATTGGCACGCCCTTAAGTGAGGTTTTAAGTAAAAAACGCGGCGTATGCCAAGATTTTGCCCATTTAATGCTCGCTTGTTTACGCTCGATGGGTCTACCCGCACGCTATGTCAGTGGTTATTTATTAACCAATCCACCTGAAGGTCAAGCACGTTTAATTGGCGCGGATGCCTCACATGCATGGATTGCTGTCTTTTGCCCGCGTTTAGGTTGGGTAGACTTTGACCCAACAAACAATGTGATTCCCAATATTGAACATATTACCGTGGCATGGGGACGTGATTTTAGTGATGTTTCGCCACTGCGAGGGGTGATTTTAGGGGGTGGGCAGCATGAATTGGATGTACGTGTCACTGTGATGCCGATGAATCAATAGCTCATCTTCAGGACTAAACAAACTCACCGTGACGGGTGGCGCAGCGCATGCTTAACACACGCTGCCCCGCCAACAGCAAAGACTACTTATTTTTTCTTCTTTTTACTTTCTGTTTTTTCGGTTGGTTCTTTAGTCACTTTTAATAGCTCGACATCAAATACCAACACCGCATTGGGTGGAATAGAGCCAGCACCCATTTCACCATAAGCCAAAACAGCAGGAATGGTTAAACGAAATTTGCTGCCCTCTTTCATTAACTGCACACCTTCTGTCCAGCCCTGAATCACTTGGTCTAAACGAAACTCAGCAGGTACACCGCGCGCAACGGAACTATCAAAGACCGTACCATCGGTCAAACGACCTTCATAATGTACCGACACCATGTCGGTGGCTTTAGGTTTTGCGCCTGTTCCTTCTTTTAAGACTTCATATTGCAAACCCGATGCAGTCGTTGTGACCCCTGCTTTTTTGCCATTTTCTGCTAAAAATTGGGCGCCTAAGGTACGATTGGCTTCACCTTGTTTTTGGAACTCGGCTTGTACTTGCGCCATACGACGCTCTTTGTAGTCAGCTAAGACTTGCTTAATTTGGTCTTCGCTTAACAACCCTTGTTTACCACCGTAACCGTCTTTGAAGCCTGTGACAAATTGTTCAATATTCAAGTCTTCAATGGCCGCTGCATTGTTTTTACCAAAAATAAAACCCAAGCTATAGGCGACTTTGGCATCTTCATTACTAAATGCAGCACTTTCTGTAGAAACGGGAGAAGGTTTAACTATCTCTCCAGAACCGTTAGCTGTGACACCGCCACCAAAACCACTAACCACTGGTGTTTTTTGAGTGCCATTCACATCTTGTTTACTCTTTATCATATCTTTTGGTTGATTAGTTGCATCAGCAGCCATCGCCTGATGAGCAAAAGCTAAGGCGGCAATCAATAATAAACGCTTCATATCTTCTCCAACATTCGTTTTAGACTAAGTTGATGTTATCGGGGGGACTTAGTCTTTTTATTCTTAGGGTCTGTGCACATAAGGCTGCTGAAGATTGGGATATTTTCATCCGTTAAACACAGGTTATCTTCATGCCTATAGCCTAAACCTAGCACCGCAGCGAGCATACGATTCCTTTTTTCATTTGGCTAGTCTTAGTGTGTACTTGAACGTGAATTATCAAACAAATTGCGTAGTAAATATGTGTCATCTATTCCTAAGTCTAAATAGATACTTAAAAGACACGCTCCAGCCCATGACTATCACCTAGATAAAATCTGTGCATCAACAAACTAAACAGTTAGGAGACATACATCCATTAAATTGTCTTTTTGTCAGACAAAAAATAATCTTTTTGTCATCGAGATAGGTTAATTTTTAACAGGTATAGATTGCCGTTTTCTTCAGCACACGCTTTACATACAAGTCCATTATACAGACTTGATAGGCACTAAGAAAACGAGCTTCTCGTTATATTTTTTAAGGTTTAGACCTTTCGCCATGAGCATGTTTGTTGCATAGGATTATATATGCCTGTACTCAACGTGAAGTTGAATCTTATCAACGCTGCGCTCAAGGCTCACAGTTAGCCAGTTTCAGACTATCATCCCTTGGAGACCAAACCATGTCCAGCAAGAAAAAAGCTGCCAAAACCGAAAAATTAGTTGCCGATACTAGCGAACAATTACAGAAGCTCGCTAAAAAAGCGCAAAAAGAAGCCGAAAAATACATCGAATCCGCTCGTAAGCTAGTTGAAAAAGCAGAAGCCAGCTACAAAGACATTTTAGCCAAATTGTCGCAAGTGATTAAAAATGGCGATGTCGATGCGCAAAAATTGTTGAAAGATGCACAAACACATGCTGAAGCTGCTTTAGAAGCCGCTAAAAAGGACTACGAAAAAGCCAAAAGTATTTTTCAAACCAGCGAATTACGCTCTTATGTACAAGCCAAATTTGCTAAAGGCAAAGAAGCGGCTGTCGCTTTAGTTGAAGAAGTGAAAAAAGATGCGGCTGCCGTGGCCGAAGAAGTGACACATGTGGCCGAAGAAGTGAAAAAAGAAGCCGCTGTCGTGGCCGAAGAAGTCAGCAAAGCCACTGCGTCTGTGAAGCGTACCGTCACACGTAAAGCCCCTGCTAAAAAAGCCAGCACTGACGGTGAAGCGGCTGCCAAACCTGCCGTCAAACGCACTGTCGCTCGCAAAGCCCCGACTAAAAAGCCTGCCGTCACTGATGCTGCGCCTGTTGAAGCCGCTGCTGACGTACCTGCAAGCAACGAAACACCAACTGCCTAATTATTTCGTGGTTGATGTCGAGGGCGACTTTAGGTCGCCCTTTTTTATGGAACGCCAAAAATTGATACTGATTTATACCCAACGTGGCCTGTACCTCAGTCTAAAACACCGAGACGACGCACAACTGTGCCAAGACTATCCAGACTATATGACACATCTTGGTGCATGGTCAGTGGCCGAGCTACGCGATTACTTGCTAACAGAGTATCCTATCTTGAAAGACAGCATTGACCGACAACTGACACAAGCAGTCAGCGCAACAGACGATTATCGCTTAAGCTGGCCTGTCAATCGTTAGGGCATTAACCACGCTCTGGCTAAAGGTTCATGCGCGAGGGGAAAATATTTAATCGGAAAAGCAACCAAACCACTTAAAAAGAACAGCTGAGCCGCCGCAGACCATTTTTCTGAACCTAAAATGGCTAAACTGGTCACATGTTGCTGAATAAAGGCGTCTAACTCGGTGTCGTGCCAGTCGGCTAACTCCTGTAACTGGCTAAAATCTTCCTCAATCACAATCATAATGGCTAATTTGCCATGCTGTTTTAAGAGGGCGGCAACTGCTTGTTTGCTTTGAGTAAACTCCTCATGGGTTAATATGCCCGACCCACGTAATACCAATAATTGATTGGCTTCAAAATCCACTGTGACCGTCATCATCGTTACCCTAATCTTGCGTAAATCCAATTTTCAGTCAACACCCGCTTTGTTGAGCTATGGGTCGACTTTCCATCATTCAATCACATTCTACCTAAGTCTTAGGGATAAAACAGCCAGACTTCTACCCTAAAATGATGACAAGCCGCTACAATAGCGCCCGACTTTGACCAAGGCTGTGCCCACCATGATTCAGTACCAAGATTTAACCTTACGCCGTAGTGGCCGCGTATTATTTGCTAATGCCGCTGGCATGATTCACCCTTCATGGAAAGTTGCTCTGACAGGCGAAAATGGCGCAGGTAAATCCAGCTTTTTTTCTGCCTTGTTGGGCGGATTAACACCCGATGCAGGCACATTATCACGGCCACAAAGTTGGACAGTGGCACACATGGCACAAGAGGTAGCTGCCTTGAGCCAAAAAGCCATCGACTTTGTATTAGATGGCGACAAAGAATGGCGACAAATTAACAATGCGCTCGAAAGTGAACAAGACGACAATAAATTAGCTGATTTATATAGCGAGTTTGACAGTATTGATGGTTATACCGCCCCTGCACGCGCTGCACAATTGTTAGCGGGTTTAGGCTTTAGCGAAAGTGCACAACAAAAATCGGTCAGTGAGTTTTCGGGCGGTTGGCGGATGCGCCTAAATTTGGCACAGGCCTTGATGTGCCGCTCTGATTTATTGATGCTTGACGAACCCACTAACCACTTAGACTTAGATGCCATTTTATGGCTTGAAGATTGGCTCAATCGTTATCAAGGCACATTAATCTTAATTTCGCATGATAGAGACTTTTTGGATGCCACTGTGGGTCATATTTTGCATATCGAACAGCAAACCATGACCCTGTATACAGGCAATTACACCACCTTTGAACGTACCCGCGCTGAGCGTTTAGCGCAGCATCAGCAAGCCTTTGAAAAACAACAAAGTGAAATGGCGCATTTGCAAAAATACATCGACCGTTTTCGCGCTCAAGCCACTAAAGCTCGTCAAGCACAAAGCCGTATTAAACAACTCGAACGTATGGTGCTGATTGCGCCTGCTCATGTTGATTCCGCCTTTAGCTTTAGTTTTAGAGAGCCTGCGAAAATGGGCACACCACTGATTCGTTTAGACAGTGTGAACGCAGGTTACGGCGATAAGGTGATTGTGAATCAAATTAATCTCAATATTAGCCCCGATACCCGTATTGGTTTATTAGGGCCAAATGGTGCGGGCAAATCCACACTCATTAAAACATTAGTGGGCGAAATTCCATTATTAGCAGGCGAACGGGTATGTAGCGAACATTTAGTGTTAGGCTATTTTGCCCAACACCAAGTCGACCATTTAGATATGGACGCATCGCCGTTATTAGCTTTAACCCGTATTGCACCACGTACGTCCGAACTCGAACTACGTAAATTTTTAGGCAGTTTTGGTTTTAATGGTGACCGTGTTACTACCACTGTTGAAAACTTTTCGGGCGGTGAAAAAGCGCGTTTAGCTTTGGCCTTAATTGTGTGGCAACGACCCAATGTATTAGTGTTAGATGAACCCACCAACCATCTCGACTTGGAAATGCGTCATGCGTTAAGTATGGCCTTGCAAGCCTTTACGGGTGCGTTAATTGTGGTATCGCACGATAGACAACTTTTAGGCAGTTGTTGTGATGAGTTTATGTTGGTAGCCGATGGCAAAATTGATATTTTTGGTGGCTCGTTGGTTGATTACGCCGCATGGCTAAAAGAGTGGCGCGCCAAACAAGATGTGAAGGTTGAAAGCACCGCTACCCGTCAAGAAAAACGCGAAGAACGGCAACAAGTTAAAAATACAGGCGACAATTTGCATATTTTACGCCCTTTACGTCAACAAGCCGAAAAATTAGAAGCAAAATTTAATCGTCTCACCGAACAGCAAAAGACCTTAGCCGCACAACTTGAAGACATGACTCTTTATTTAGAGGCCAACAAAGACAAACTCAAAAAAGTCTTAGCCGAAAAAAACAAAGTTGATAACGAATTGGCAGAGGTAGAAGTGGCTTATTTACAAGCCTTAGAAGCCTATGAGTTAGCAGGAGGTCAGTAATTCGATGACTTAGACCTTTTACGACAAGGTCTAAGTCCTAAATGCTCCTTGTGTCGCCGCCCCTCTGTCGAGGGGCGGTATACAAACGTATTCGTTTAACCGCTAACGACCTGATTACGTCCGATAAACTTTGCTTTATATAACGCACTATCCACACGTTGTAGCAATTCTTTCATGGTATCGTCATAACGATAATTAGTGACTCCAAAACTCATCGTCATTTTTAAGCTATACATGTCATATTGCACCAAATGGTTGGCAATACGTTGACGAATTTGCTCAGCGATACGATTGGCATCTTCCAATGAACATTTATGTAGAAAAATAGCAAATTCCTCTCCACCCCAACGACACACGACATCGGCTTCTCGGACACTGGCTTTGAGCATGTGCGCCACCTCTTTTAAGACTTGGTCGCCTGCGGGATGACCATAGGTGTCGTTAATATCCTTAAATAAATCAATATCCGCCATAATTACACTTAAGGGATGATTGTGACGACGGCTATCAGCCAAAATATTTTGGCTTAATGCCTCAAAAGTTTGACGGTTGATGAGCTGGGTTAAATGGTCTATGGTCGCCATCACTTCTAACTTACGTTGATATTTACGCACCGTCATGTTGGTTAAAAAAATGGTCAACAAAATAATGACCGTACATAATCCAATATTAAAATAGAGCGCGTGTTTGACCTTGATAATCGCGAGGTCTTCTTGGCTTTCAACAAATAAAAACAGCCTGACTTCGGGCATATAACGCACATGCAATAAATAATTATGGCCATCTAACACATACTGAAACACAGCATCTTTACGTGCTAAGGCTTGATGGGCAATGTCTTTTAAGCCCGCAATATCATGAATAGATTTAGGGTCTAACAAACGATTATTGCCTGTTAAACGTACCCTGCCTGTGGCATCAACTAAATAAATATTTTTTTGATATTGTTGTTCGTATTGACATAAGAGTTTGAATAAACGGTCCATACTCACACCCACACCCGTGACTCCTAAAAACTTTTGTGCCTGATTAAAGACTCTAAAGTTCATAAAAATGGCTAAGGAATTGGCATTAGCTTGGTCGTAATCAATATTAATTTCATAAGGTTCATTGAGCTGACGCGCTCGAAAATACCATTTATCTGCGGGGTCAGTAGCCGATACTGTTTTTAAGATGCCATTGGGATAATAATAATGTTGGCTTTGCTCTGAGACAAAAAAACTGGTAAATACCTGATAGCTCGCTTTGGTTTCTTGTAAATAACGGGCAATCACTTGCGGATTTTTCTCTCCTGCACTCACCCAATCCTGCAAAAAGGTATTGGTACTCATCATGGATGAAATAAAAAATGGCCGTACTAAATCTTTTTGTAATTCTGCATAAATGGCATTGGACGTGAGGGGTAGCTCTTTTTCAATTAGGGCTAAATGAATGGTCTTTTTTGACGAAAAGTAACTGACTAAAGAAACAGCTAAAAAAGAGCAGACTAATAATAAACATAAAATAATCGTGAGCTTACGCTGCTGCAAAAATTGGGACATAATCGCCAAAAGTTCAAGATGAAAAACATCTATTTTAGCCTAAACATTAAGCTAACGCCTAAAATTTCACGGATTTCTCTGACCAATGGTCAGTGTCATTCATCGTACTACGCGTTGCTTTGTCTACGTTATTCACCTGAGACCCCGTATGTCACTCAATAATCGTATTTTACTCGGCGCATTGATTGGTTTAATCCTTGGTTATGGCATCCGCAATTACGCGAGCAGCTCTATCATAGAACAAAGCGTGATGGTGAGTACTTTAATCGCCAGCCTATTTGTGGGATTACTGAAGATGGTGTTGCTGCCACTGGTCTTTAGCTCCATTACGCTGGGGGTGGCTAATTTACGTGCCCATCAACAAATGCACCGCGTCTGGCAATTGACCTTACTCTGTTTTGCATCCACAACCTGTATTGCCATTACCTTAGGTTTAAGTGCCGCGCACTTGTTTGAGACGGGGGCAGGCCTTTCCTTACCTTTATTTCAAGCACAACTCACTGACTACGATGCCAGCCAACTCAGTACCAGCGAGTTTTTACAAAAGCTGGTACAAGGGATTTTTATGAATCCTTTTGCCGCTTTAGCACAAGGTAATATTTTAGCGGTGGTCAGCTTTGCATTATTTGTGGGTATCGTGTTAGCAAAACATGGGGACAATTACCCTCAACTTAAACAGTTTTTTCAAGAGGCATTTCAGCTGTGTATGCAGCTCATTACTTGGATTATGTACATTGCGCCTTTGGGTATTATGGCCTTGTTTTTTAAGCTCGTGGTATCGGAAGACAGTGCCTTGTTAAGTACCTTAATTGAATTTATTGCAGTAGTGATTGGCACTACCTTAGTACACGGGTTAATTGTTTTGCCACTGATTTTATATATGTTTACCCGTGTTAATCCGTGGCAATTTTGGCAAGGTGCAAAACCCGCACTGATTACAGCTTTTGCCACCAGCTCCAGTGCCGCCACCATTCCCGTGACCTTAAAATGTGTACAAGAAGACCTCAAAGTCAGCCCTAAAGTCGCAGGTTTTGTCATACCTTTAGGGGCACAAATCAATATGGACGGCACGGCGCTCTATGAAGCCGCCGCTGCACTTTTTGTCGCTAATTTAGTAGGGATAGATTTAAGTCTAGGCCAACAAGTGATTGTCTGTTTAACGGTGATGCTGGCTTCGATTGGTGCGCCTGGTATTCCCAGTGCGGGCATGGTGACGATGGTCATGGTGCTACAATCGGTCGGTTTGCCCGCCGAAGCCGTCGCCATTTTAATTCCCATTGATAGACTCTTAGATACGGTAAGGACGATGGTCAATGTGGAGGGCGATATGGTGACGAGTTTGATTGTCAATAAACATACCCATTAAAGGGTATTAGGCAATAACACGTGTGTGACCTGACCTTCGCAAAAATAGACCATCTCGCCCGCTTGCATGGCGTGCCACGTCTCATTAGTCGTGAGCGGGAGGGTCGCAATCACCGCGACCCTATCCTCTGGAGTAGTCACTTCACTAAAATCAATCGACACATCTTCATCTACTAATTGAGCGACGGCAAATGGGGCTTGGCGAATAATATAATGTAGTTTGGTTGAGCAGTGAGCAAACAACCAATCGCCATTAGACAACATAAAATTAAAAATACCATGTTGTGCTAAGTGTGGCACAAAATCTTTTAAGACTGCCGCTAACTGAGTCAGTGAGGGTGCTTGGCTAAAATGTTGACGTAAATGTTCCAAAATTAAACAAAAGGCGTGTTCGCTATCGGTACTGCCTACAGGTCGATAATATTCGCCTCGAATCGCGGGTAGATTATTGAGGTCGCCATTATGGGCAAAAATCCAATATTGCCCCCAAATTTCCCGCTGAAATGGATGTGTATTGGCTAGGCTGACTTCGCCTTGGGTCGCTTTACGAATATGGGCAATCACACTTTTAGATTTAATGGGATATTGTTGTACCAATTGAGCGACAGGCGATTGGGCTGAGGGCAAATAATCCAAAAATAAGCGACTGCCCTTTTCTTCAAAAAAGGCGATGCCCCAACCATCACTGTGATGGTCAGTTCGTCCACCGCGACAGGCAAAGCCCGTAAAGGAAAAACAAATATCGGTGGGCACATTACAATTCATGCCTAATAACTGACACATAATTAACTCGTTAACTGCTCTAAGTCTTGTAAATACGTCATCGCCTGTGCGTTTGTTTGGCCACACATGCTCATGGTTGGTCTTAAACTGACACACACCTTAGGACGTTCAGGTTGACCAAAAATTTTACACAAGCCTTGCGTATCTAATTGCACACAGGGAACCCCTGCGGGTTTACCTTGTGGCATTTCTGGAATGGGTGACGAAATCGAGGGCGCAATACAACAAGCAGCACAGCCCAAGCGACAGGTGATTTCTGTGTCATCTGTTAGGGTACTAATTTTCACAGACGCTCCTGCGTTCTTAGGCATAAACATATCTAAAACTGCTACACAATAAGAGTTTTAGCTCTATCATTAAGCTGTCACAATAACATAAAAATTGCTATCAAAACCATTAGGGAGCGCCTCTATGTCCGCTAAGATTTATCATTCTATCGAACAAGCCGTTAGCGATATTTTAACTGCCATTGACGGGACAATTCGGTTGGGCGCGCCCCTTGGTATTGGCAAGCCGAACCCATTTATCAATGCCATCTACCAACGAATTGCCAATCAACACCAACGCAGTTTAGAAATTTATAGCGCGTTGTCACTCAATAAACCACAAGCCAGTAGCGAGATAGAAGGCCGCTTTTTACAGCCGTTTGTGGCGCGGGTATTTGGTAACTATCCCGATTTAGATTACGTTGTGGACTTAAAAAACAACAAAGTCCCTAACAACATCAGCGTGCACGAGTTTTTCTTAAAATCGGGCGATTGGCTCAATCACAGTGCTGCCCAACAGCATTATATCAATAGCAATTATACGCACATTGCGCGTGATATGGCGGCTAAAGGGGTCAATGTCATCTGCCAAGCGATTGCCATACGCGAAGAAGCGGATGGCAGTCGTCGTTATAGTTTGTCTTGCAACCCCGACCTCAGCATGGACTTATTAGAGTTACTTGCGCCTCGCCGTGCGCAGGGCGAATGTATTTTTACCGTGGGCGTTATCAATCGTGAATTGCCGTTTATGGCAAACGATGCCGAAGTCCCTGCCAGTGTCTTTGACATGATTATTGATGACCCTGCGGGTACACATACGCTGTTTTCTACCCCCAATATGAAAGTCAATCTTACGGACTATGCCATTGGTTTACATGCCAGCTCCTTAGTACGCGATGGCGGCACCTTACAAATTGGTATTGGCTCGTTAGGTGATGCGATTGCCCATGCCTTGATTTTACGTAATCAAGATAATGCCAACTATCAAACCATGATTCGTCGTTTGAATGCCGACCATCCCTTATCTACCGACATAGACCTCGCTCCCTTCCACCAAGGTTTATATGGTTGTAGTGAAATGTTTGTGAATGGCTTTCTTAAACTGATTCAAGCCAACATTATTCGCCGTAAAGTCTACCCGCACACAGGCCTGCAACAGCTTATCAATCAAGGCTTATTGAGCGAAGAGTTGACGATTAACAGCCTACAGACTCTAAGAGCGCATGACCTGATTAGCTCTCCCCTAACAGGTGAAGACCTTGCCCTACTGGAGCGTTTTGGTATTTTTAAGGAAGAGTGTTGCTTTCAAAATGGCCAAATCTTGATAAATGAGCATTGTATTGGCACTGACCTTGACGACGAGGCTACCTTAGACGCCTTAGCAACATACTGTTTAAGCGAGCGTTTGCAAGGCGGTATTATCATGCACGGCGGCTTCTTTTTAGGGCCAGCCGATTTTTATCAAGCCTTACGAGAGATGCCAGAGTCTTTAGCCAATCAAATCAATATGAGTACGATTGCTTTTATCAATCAACTCTATGGCGACCGTTATGGCGATGAAAAACTCAAACGTGCACAACGTATCAACGCCCGTTTTATCAATACCTGTATGATGGTGACTTTATCAGGTGCGGCGGTCTCGGACGCACTTGACGATGGCCGTGTGGTCAGTGGTGTGGGCGGACAATATAATTTTGTCGCTCAGGCACATGAACTGCCCGATGCGCGCTCAATATTGATGTTACGCAGTCATCGTGTCGTTGATGATGAGGTACGCTCCAGTATTGTCACTAGCTATGGCCATGCGACGATTCCGCGTCATTTGCGGGATATTGTCATTACTGAATATGGTATTGCCGATTTACGTGGTAAAAGTGATAGCGATATTATTAAGGCACTCCTCAATATTAGCGATTCTCGATGCCAAGACGATTTACGCAACTGGGCGATTGAACACAAAAAACTCTCACCCGATTATGTCATTCCTAAAGCCTATCGCCAAAACACGCCCGAAGCACTCGCGGAACGATTACAACCTTATTTGTCTCAGCTTCCTAGTTTTCCGTTTGGAACAGACTTTAGCAAAGACGAATTAACCATCATCAAAGCCCTACAAGCGCTTAAATCCAGTACCGAACATCCACTGCAACTGTTAAAAACAGCCGTCAGCTCCATTTTTAAGGACGAAGATGATGCCAAAGTACAGCGCTATTTGGAGCGTATGGGTTTAGATGAAACACATAGTCTGAAAGACAAAGTGATGAAACGGTTATTTATGGGCAATCTTTAACCATAGACGACCCCGCTAAAAACGGGGTCTACGATTTAATACATATAGGTTGCGGTACCTGCCGCAATCAACTCGTGTTTTTCGTTATGTAGCTCCATACGAGTCACGCAAATTTGTTTACCCACCCGTAACAAACTCGCGGTTGCGGTAAATAAAGTGCCCCGACCTGCTTTGAGATAATCTATCCGCATATCAATGGTTGCTAATCGGTTAATGCGTGTTGCTCTGTCTTCTTTGGGTGTGCCTTTTAAGGCCACATACGCGCCACTCATGGCCATTGCGCCACCCACTGTATCCAACGCGGTGGCAATCACACCACCATGTAATACCTGCTTAAAGACATTACCAATCAACTGTGGCTGCATCGCAAACTCAGCAGTAATTTTATCAGCACTCATTTCTTTGATAGTTAAACCCATTGCTTGGGTAAATGGCACCATGTTAAAGCCCATTTTTAATCGCTCTTGCAAAATACGTGCTTTTTCGTCGTCGGTGATAGTGGCTGTTTGCATGTCTGTCATGGCATAAGGTCTCTTATTATCATTGCAAACTGTGTTTTTAACCTATCAAATGCTTGCTTGGCAATGACTCTGATAACGAGAGGTAGCGAATTTACGGTATATACATGAGACCTTATTTAGGGTCTGTTGACGTTTGGCGTCTGAGCCGCGTATCCTCTAAAAAATAGTCTCTTTCGCAACCACAATCAAAACATCAACAGTCCCTAAGCTGAGTTTGGGATAAAAGAAGGTTAATTTCTTAAATGTTATGTAGAAATCGTCTAAAGACCCTATGACAGCCGCCTTCCGCAGGACTGAGTTTAGTTTTGGCCAACATCAGCCAGCACAGCCAGTTCGTGGTGCAAAACGATTTATGGTTTTAGCTCCCACCCAAAGTGACTAAAGGAATCCTGTTAATTTAGGAGAGAGCTAGGATACCGTTTAAGCCAAATTCAACACCGCTTGGACTAACTTTTGAATGCCTGCACGCGCTTCACGAATACGTGCCGCATACATATACGCTGGCGTTGTAACAATTTTGCGTTCGCTATCAATCACACATTCATCCACCGCACAATCCACATGTACGCCACCCATTGCGTTAATCGCAGCAGCCGTACCTGCATCATTGCCAATGGTGTATTGTGTCCCCACACCACCAATTTTGGGTGCCATAGACGGTGCAATGCACACCAAGCCAACAGGTTTAGCTGCCTGACTCATACCTTGCGCAAACGCTAACACATCGGCTTGTACGGTCATGTCGCTGCCTTTAACAGCAAAATTGCATAAATTTTTAGCAGCTCCAAAACCACCAGGAATAATCAAGGCATCAAAATCTTCAATTTTAGCTTCAGTAATCGGCTTGACATTACCCCGCGCTAAACGTGCCGCCTCGACCAAGACATTACGACTTTCGGGCATTTCTTCGCCTGTTAAATGATTGATAACGTGCATTTGCGGCATATCGGGTGCAAAACACTGATAACTCACATCTGCTTCATCTAAGGCTAATAAAGTTAAGGTCGCTTCATAAATTTCGCCACCATCTTTAAAGCCACAACCTGATAAAATAACCGCTACTTTTTTCATTTTTAGCATCCTGTAAAATATAAGTTTAAGACTGACACATTTCAGCGAAGGCCTGTGTTGAGCGGCGTCAAAACAAGCGCGTGAGCTTTAAGTCAGTAGCTAAATTTAGCAGTACAGGGTATTTTTACTATGCTACAGATGTAATTATTTTTATTGAGTTGCCTTATGTCCCAATTTACTTTTGCTCGTGGTGCTTTTCCTCAAACCCGTATGCGTCGTTTACGCGCTCAAGAATTTAGCCGTCGTTTGGTTCAAGAAACGGTGTTAACGCCTGCCGATTTAATTTATCCCATGTTTGTGTTAGAGGGTGAAA
This sequence comes from Agitococcus lubricus, assembly GCF_003051055.1. Classification (GTDB taxonomy): domain Bacteria; phylum Pseudomonadota; class Gammaproteobacteria; order Pseudomonadales; family Moraxellaceae; genus Agitococcus; species Agitococcus lubricus. The sequence continues at coordinate 344,560 of NZ_QAON01000001.1, forward strand.
ATCGCCGTGAAACCATTCCATCCATGTTAGGCATTGAACGCGTCTCAATTGATGAATTACTCAAAGAAGCGGCTGAATTGGTGGCTTTGGGAGTGCCTGCGGTGGCCTTATTTCCTGTCACGCCGCCCGAAGCAAAAAGTTTATTAGCCGAAGAAGCATGGAATGCCGAGGGTTTAGCCCAACGTGCAACACGCGCTTTAAAAGCGGCTTTTCCACAACTAGGCGTGATTACTGATGTTGCGTTAGACCCATTTACCACACATGGTCAAGATGGCATTATTGATGAAAATGGCTATGTGCTAAATGATGTCACCACCGAAGCGTTAATTAAACAAGCGATTTCTCATGCGCAAGCGGGCGCGGATGTGGTTGCTCCTTCGGATATGATGGATGGTCGTATTGGTGCAATTCGTGCGGCTTTAGAGCAAGCAGGCTACCCGAATGTATGTATTTTGTCGTATGCCGCGAAATATGCTTCTAACTACTATGGGCCGTTTAGAGATGCGGTCGGTTCGGCTGGTAACTTAAAAGGTGGCAATAAAAAGACCTATCAAATGGATTATGCTAACCGTATGGAAGCCTTACACGAAGTGGGTTTAGATTTGGCGGAAGGTGCAGATATGGTGATGGTGAAACCTGCCATGCCCTATTTGGATATTATTCGAGAAGTAAAAGATACCTATCAAGCACCCACTTTTGCTTATCAGGTCAGTGGTGAATATGCCATGCACATGGCGGCGATTAGTAATGGTTGGTTAAAGCGTGATGAGATTATTTTAGAGTCGTTAGTGTGTATTAAACGCGCTGGTGCAGATGCGATTTTGACCTATTTTGCTAAAGAGGCGGCGAAGTTGTTGCAGAAGTAGCGTGGGTTGACGTAGGAAACCCACGATTTGAGTGTTGTGGGTTTTGTTTGCCCGTCAAGAGCAAAAATTTGTAGCGTGGGTTGAGGAACGAAACCCACGACCGTTTAAATCTAAAAAGCTAACTCAAATTGTAAAGTCACTTTTGATAAAAGTAATTTTGGCTTCTTTCATTTTTTTCCAATATCTTGTTAACTTATCTTTTGCAGAGACTTCATAAATAAATAGCCAATTTTCATCAAAATCATTAACTCTAAGCACGTCAGCAAGTTCCTTATAAGGCTTTAAAGCCGTTTTTTTAAAATTTTTCTTATCATGTAAATACGCTAACAATAGAAGAATACAATCTTTTGAGTCTTTTATACTCTCAAATAAAGTATCACTCAATTTAAAATTATATTTAATTGATAGATATAATGCATAACTAATAGCCTCATTAATCCGTTTTTCTATTCCCATATTGAAGATATTGCGGGTGATTTTCTCTATCTCATCAGTTGAGACATTTAAAGATAAAAATACATCATCAATTAAACTCAACAAATATGGATAAATCAAGATTAAGTGATGAATAGTGTTCAAGTAGTAACTTAAGGCATTAGGTGAGAGTTTCTTTTTGGAAATAACCTTAATTGCATAATTAAGAATGGCCGAATTATCATTATTTTTGTGCATTATATCAATAACTGAATCAATGTATGCCCTTACATCATTAAAACCTAAATTCACTTTATCTTGAATATTATTAAGATTATTGAGCCTTCTAATCCAACACTCGGTTGATGCTAATGGCAACCTTGAAATTTCTGTTTTTTTATGATTTAGAGAAAGGTTAAATTTTTTTAATTCACTTGCCAAGTCAATCAAAAATTGCTCGGCTTTTTCATTAGTTTCTACAAAACAAGAATAATCATCAATATTACGGATAAACTGATAACCTTTCTTGATTAGCTCATCATCTATCACCACTAAAATAATTTCGGAGATTAAGTTTGAAGCATGAGGCCCGATTAAAATACCATGCGTTTCCTGCGATTTTAAATTTCTAGTATACAAATCTATATCATTAAACCAATTACCATTTTTATGGATTTTTGAATATGATTTTCCAACTAATGCCCAAGAAATAGCATGTGTATATATACTAGGAAAGCAATTAGAAATATCCGCCTTAATTAAATATTGCTTTCCAATTAACAACTCAGGTTCTGGGTAATCATCTTCACTAAAATCTCTGTATGACATTTCAAATAAATGTTTTTTTTCATCAAAAGTCTTAAAGGCATAAGGCTCATCATATTCACCCATAACAAAAATGACTTTCGAGTTTTTAATTTTACGAATATGAATACGGCTTACTTTGTATTGATGATGCGCTGTATATTTTTCAAAATGCTTTAATAACTCATTCCAATTTTCTGACAAAGTTTTGCATAGATTTCTATAAGCAACTGGTTCAGGGATTGCCAATAGTCGAGGAATATTAATATTGCGTATATTTTCGTACTGAATAAAGCCTTTATCTGTATTTTCAAATATTTTCGGATTTGCTGTTTTAACGAAGTTTAAAAAAGGTTCTGAGGTTAAAAATGGGGGGATTCTGTCAGAAAACAGTCCATAACCTAAAAAACCATCAAATATATTATCTACTGTAATTGATTTCATTTGTTCTAAATAAGATTTTTTAGCCAAAACTATCACTCCAAAAATTGACTTTTATCACCTTCAAAATGACCATATCCTAATATTGTGGGTTTCGTTCCTCAACCCACACTACAATCCTGCCCAATTAGCATCATATATACCCTGTTTAACGGCTTTGTGAAATGATGAATACGGCCAATCAACAACACGATTAACAAGCTGATGTTTTACAGGATTAATATGCACATAATCTATATGGACGCGATAATCCTCTTCACTTCTAATTAAATGTTCCCAAAAGCGGCGTTGCCAAATGCCTCGCTCGGCTTTTTTGACACGACTGTCTGAATAAATCTCATCATTCAAATACGGTAAATGATATGAGAAATAACTTTTAATCAAACGCCAACGGGTTGAATAGTCCATATCGTTTGTCGGCAATGTCCATACACAATGTAAATGCTCAGGCAAAACAACTATTGCATCAATGTAAAATGGGTGTTTTTGTTGAACATGGCGAATGGATTGTTTGAGTAACTCAATATGTTCAATTAATAATTGGCTATGCCTATTCGCTAAATTAACCGTAAAAAAGTAACATCCGCCATGACAATATAATCGGCGATAAATTGCCATATCTCTAAATCCTTTTAAAAATTATCGTAGCGTGGGTTGAGGAACGAAACCCACAACCGTTAAATTACCACTGCATATTAGGTTAACCAATAGCACATTCCACCATTATTTTTCTTCTCGCAATTGACTTCCCCCTTCCCCACCCCTATTAAATAATTTCGACAATAAACAAACAGGAACACCGTGATGTCACTCTCCATGTATCAATCTTCAATCCCCATTTTTATTCACATGTTAGGCAACCTACGTAACATTCTACAAAAAGGCGCAACTCACGCCACCAACAAAAACTTTGATGCAAGCATTTTAGTCAACAGCCGATTAGCACCCGATATGTTCGCTCTTGCTCGCCAAGTGCAAATTGCCACCGATATGGTCAAAGGTTGTGCTGCTCGTTTGGCAAGCATTGAACCGCCAAAATATGACGACACCGAAACTACGATTGATGAGCTCATTGCACGTATTGATAAAACCATTAGCTTTTTAAAAGAATTTAGTCCTGCCCAAATTGATAACACAGAAGCCAAAGAAATTACGCTTGCCTTACGCACGCGTACCTTAAACTTTGATGGCAAAACCTACTTGCAGCATTTTGTGATTCCCAATATGTATTTTCATATCACCACGACCTACAACATTTTGCGTCATAATGGTGTAGAACTGGGTAAACAAGATTTTATTGGTGGTTAACAATCCTCTCTCCGTTTGGGAAAGGATAAAATAAAAAGCCCTTGCACAATGGCAAGGGCTTTTTTTATGGCTGTTAAGAATGTTGCTTAGACAGCAATTTCTTTACCATCTTTGCGGTAAATCACGATGGTTGCTGAGCGTGGACGTGCTGTTTTATTGCTATTTACCACCGTTGGATTAGCCACATCTGGCCAGTTACTGCTAATGCTCGTTAAATTACCGTCTTCACCAGGATGCTGAATATTCACAAAAATGGCTTTGTTATCTGGTGTCATGGTTACACCCGTAATTTCGCACTGTACAGGGCCAACCAAAAAGCGGCGTAAGTTTTCTTCGGTTGGATTTTTACCCTTAAAGGTATCTTGTGTATCAATGGTTGTTTTGCCACCATCCCCAACTTTACCTGTCACTGCCGCTAACATCATACAATTAGTGATATCGGTGTAAGCACCATCATCGGTTTGAATCCACAAGATACCGCGTGAATCAAACCACAAACCATCGGGGCTAGACATATCGTTGCCACTAGTTAAATTAGAGACGTTAATTTTGCTCTTATCGGCATCTTCTTCGGCAGCAAAAACATACACATCCCATGTAAAACTCACAGCACTATGTTCACCGTCTTTTTCTTTCCAACGAATAATATGGCCGTTCGGATTACCCTTAGCTTTTTTGCCATCTTCGTCGGTGTAATTACGGGGGTTAGCCGCATCCACAGGATAACTTGAACCACGATTACTGTTGTTGGTTAAGGTTAAATAGACTTCACCTGTTTTGGGATGTACGGCTGTCCATTCGGGTCTATCCATTTTGGTTGCCCCGACAGAATCAGCCGCTAGACGTGCATTTACGACCACAGCAGCTTGTGAGGTAAACGGATAAATTGCATTATCTGGTAATAACCCATTCACGCCATAACTCAACTCTAACCACTTGCCTGTACCGTCAGCATTAAACTTGGCCACATACAACTTTCCTTCGTTCATGTAGGTGTCGCCTGCTGTCAACCCTGCTGTGGCATCTGCTGCATCCCACATTTTTGCTGAAACAAATTTATACACATACTCGCCACGCGAGTCGTCACCCATATAAAACACGACAGGTTTACCCACTTTAACTGGCGCAATCTCGCAACCCTCATGGGCAAAACGTCCCAAAGCGGTACGCTTACGCGGTGCATTGCTGGTATTAAAGGGGTCAATTTCAACGACCCAGCCAAAGGTATTTGGTTCATTACGGAAGTCGGTATCGGCAGTTTTGGCTGCATCCAAGACTGTTGCATTCCAACGGGTAAAGCGGTCATCGGTATCGCTGGCCGTTGACCATGCGTTTGCCCCTGTAGAACTTGAAACACCATAACGTGTCAAGCTGGCTACGTCGGCACTTGTGCGTAAACTATTGTCAGTACTTGGACGCTTAAAATAACCTGCCCAATTTTCTTCACAGGTTAAATAAGTGCCCCAAGGTGTATAACCATTCGCACAGTTATTTAACGTGCCACGGCCTTTTTTAGCTTTGGCATCGTATTTAGTCACCAAGAAACGGCTACCTGCGGCTGCACCATGAAACTCCATCACCGTATTTGGGGTGATACGACGGTTTAAGGTGTTAGTTTTATCCACAGCAAAAGAACCGCTTGTCTGGCGCGTAATGGCAACCACACTGACACCATGACAATTAATTTCTTTTAAGGCTTCATTGATTGGACGCTTGCCATCGACAGTGCTCGGTGCAGCGGTATGCAAAAACGCACTGGTGATGTTTTCATGATTTAAGCATAACATGCCTTTATCGGAGGTGTTTGGACTCCATTTTCCGTCATTGCCTAAACCAAAAAAGCTCATACCATCGTGATGGTCACCTGCACGAAACTCGTAAGACTCGGCTGTTTCAGAGCCATCGTTTGCCCATGCAGGTGTCGTTGTGTTTAAGGCATCACCCAGCGCATAAAGTACGGCAACGTCATAACCTGTAGGTACAGTCACGACATCATTTAGGTTTTTAGCAACTGGGGTAAAGCCTAATTTTAATTCTGGCTCAGGGATAGGAGTGCTTGGGGTGCTGACTGGACTATCATCGTCGTCATCACTGCCACAGCCTGTTAGTCCGCCCAGCATCAACGCTGCAGTGGCCGACATACCGCCTGTTAATACACTACGACGCGATAAACGTGCGGCTAACAATTCGCTAAAATGCGGATTGGAGGACGGATTTAAGTTGTCTAATTCTTCGTGCGTATCGTGAAAAGGCTGTTTGTGTGTCATGATGATTCCTAGCTAAATCCAGCAAATAATATGATTTGCCGTAAACTAAAGACTCAACATGACAAGACGTTGACCAAGTGATGACAGTTTGATGACCTAAACTTAAACGGCTTAGGCCATCAGCAATAGACTTAATTTGGCCTTACCCGTTGTTGTGCGCCCGCTAATAAACGTTCTGTACTGATAATCGCGCGTGTGTGCGTGCCTGTACCAATTTTACCGCCTGCATCAAAGGCTTCAATCGTAAAGCGGTATAACTTTCCTTCTCGACCCACATAAGTCGCAACGGCTTCCACCTCGACATGCGTGGGTGTTGCTGCGATATGTTGTATATCCACACCAACTCCCACCGATAACTCGCCAACTGCCAATATCGGTTGCAAACAGCGAGCTGCCGCTAACTCCATTAACGCCACCATTTTAGCAGTGGCCAACACAGCGGGAAAATCATCATAGGCATCAACAGCAATTGCTTTGGCGGTATCAGCGTCAGTCACGTACATCGTCGCACGCGCTGTAGGTAAAGGCATATTGTCATTATGGTTCATGACAGCAGTCATCCTATTTTTTGGGGTGCAAGGCAGGACTATCAAACTGTATACCCGTCCAACCGTCACGCATAAACGCACGAATATTAGCGTGGCTTGTCCCCTGAGGGTCGTTTAATACTTCTTGGTAAAATCGACCAAAACAAGCCAGTGTTTGTTGTGGTGTCAAGGTATTGAGTAAGGCAAAGGCAAAAATACGACAAGAGCCTTCATTTTGACCTGCCTGATTGACGACAACGGGGTTTATCCCGTTCGTAAAACGGCTGGGGGTATAGTCATAATGCTGATTAATGAATTCAATAGTATCTTCAAAATCTATGGTTTGATGTGATAATTTTTCTAAAAAGGCTGCTAACATCGTTGTCACTCATGGGGGAATATAATCGCCCTATTGTGCCTTGCTTTGTTATTTTTTTTAAGAGGGAACATGTGATGACTAAAAATGTAATTATTACTGGCGCATCCAGTGGGATTGGTGCCGCCTTGGCACAAGCCTTTGCCAGTAAAGGTTATGCCTTAGGTTTAGCCGCGCGTCGTGTGGATAAACTTGAAGAGTTAGCACGGCAGTTAGAAGATACATACAGTACCCGCGTGGCGGTAACTGAACTTGACGTCCAAGACGATACACAAGTCGCGCCCGCATTTAGTCGTCTTGCACAAGAATTAGGGCAAATTGATATTGTGGTAGCTAATGCAGGGATTACGGGTGTACGCCGTAGTGGTAACGGCAACTTAGCCCTAGACAAAGCGATTTTACAAACAAACTTAGTGGGCGCGATTGCTACGCTTGATGCAGCTACTAAAATTTTTGTCGCGCAAGGTCATGGGCATTTAGTGGGGATTTCCTCGTTTTCTGCCTTCTCCCCGATTCCAGGCAGTGCCGCGTATTCGGCCAGCAAAGCAGCATTAACCAATTATATGAATGCCATGCGAATGGAATTGGCTACGAAGAAAATTCAAGTCACCGTGATTCACCCTGGATTTATTAAAACCGATATTGCACCGCACATGGAAAAATACCCTTTTGTGGTTGAAGCCGATGTTGCTGCACAACAAATGGTACGTGCCATAGAGCAAAAGAAGGCGAATGTAATTGTCCCTGCGATGCCGTGGAAAGTCGCTAAAGGTTTGATGACCATTATGCCCGACCCACTTTTAACCCTGATGTTTACTAAGTTTCTAAAATAAAGACAGTTGCCCATCACGGGTGGGTGGGCAAAATAAGTCTGTTCTTAAGTGAGCAGCATGTGTACCTAACTGATATTTTTTACATGCTAAGGCAAAACGCTGTTGTAATAGCTGTGCTAAAACGCCCGTTCCTTGCATACGTTCGCCAAAACGTGTGCTATTTAGTTGTCCTTCACGCATCTGTTTAATCGCTGCCAATATACGTGCGGCTTTTAGCGGATAATGCTGCTGGAGCCACGTACTAAATAGCCTCTCTAACTCGTGCGGTAAGCGTAATAACATATACGTCGCATCTTGCGCCCCTGCGTCTGCCGTCGCGGCCATCACAGCTTCTAACTCATGGTCGTTCAAAAAGGGAATGATAGGCGCAACCATGACACCCACAGGAATATTTGCACTTGCCAAACGCTCTATAGTCAATAAACGACGATGTGGCGCACTGGCTCGAGGCTCCATCACTTGACTCAAGGTATGGTCTAAACTGGTCACAGAAATAAAGACCTTAACCAGTTGTTGTTGTGCAAGCTCGGTCAATAAATCAACATCACGCAAAATCAGACTATTTTTCGTAATTAACACGACAGGATGTTTGGTTTCCACACATACGGCTAATAATTGACGGGTGACTTGCCACTCTCGCTCTATGGGTTGATATGGGTCGGTGTTTGCACCGATATTGATAATAGCGACTTGATAGTTTTTTGCAGATAACTCAGTACGTAAATGCTGGGCTGCGTCGGGCTTCACAAATAACTTTGTCTCAAAATCTAAACCTGCGGATAACTCTAAATACGCATGACTGGGTCGAGCATAACAATAAATACAGCCATGCTCACAGCCTTGATAAGGATTGATTGATTGACGAAAAGGGATATCTGGTGATTGATTGCGGCTAATAATCTGGCGAGTCTGTTGGACGGTCACGCTTGTCTGTAAAGGGGCTAATGTCGCCTGTTCTTGATACCAGTCATCAACCTCTGCCTCAACATGCTGCTTGGCAAAACGATTGTGTGGTTGTGCACGAGTGGCTCTACCTTTGAGAGGGGGCTGCGTCATCATTCTTACCACGTGTGTTAGGATGGGGTTTGCTCAGCGTATCAGCGCGCTCTACAGCCCATCTAAACACGCCTCAGCTTATTTGCGGCCAAACTGCCGAATCACCCGAATCAAGGCAGCTTTTTCTTCATCGGTCAAGTCTGCATAAGAAGGCATAATGCGTGGGCCTTTATTAATCTTAGCTAATATCTCTTCATCGCTGTGTTTGGCTTGCCATTCTTTATTGGTAAAGTCACGCGCAAAATATAAATAGCCACGCAGATTATCGGCCTGTCCAGATGCCCCATGACACTTAGCACATTTATCTTGATAGAGGGCGTAGGGTTCAATCGCTGCATGGGCAACATTCATTCCCACTAACATACAGAGAGAGAGTAGTATCGTTTTCATTATTGTTGTTTCCTTTGTTTGTCTAATAGCCATATTATTTGAATTTAGGAGGGTATTTCGCGGACAATCAATAAGCGAATCTCAGTCATATCCTCTATCGCATAACGTATGCCTTCGCGTCCCAAGCCACTGTCTTTTATCCCGCCATAGGGCATGTGGTCAACACGCCATGAAGGCACATCGCCAATCACGACACCACCTACTTCCAAGGTATCCCATGCTTGATGCATTTTATACAAATCACGGGTAAACACTCCAGCTTGCAGTCCATAATCACTGTCATTCACAGACGCTAAGGCCTGTTGAAAGTCATCAAACTTTTCTAATATCGCCACAGGGCCAAAGGCTTCCTGACAGACGACCTCACAGTGTGCGGGCACATTTTCTAACAAGGTGGCAGCCAACATAGCCCCCTGACGCTGCCCACCACATAATAACGTTGCGCCTGCAGTGATAGCTTGTTGTATCCAATTCTCTAAGCGTTGCGCCTCTTTTTCGCTAATCATCGGGCCAATAAAGGTATTTTCGTCTTGTGGCCGTCCCATCACTAAGGCCGCCGTTGCTGCGACCAGTTTGGTTTTTAGAGCATCATAAATGGTACTGTGAATCAAAATACGCTGTACGCTAATACAGCTTTGGCCTGACTGATAAAACGCGCCAAACACAATACGCTGTACTGCATCGTCAAGTTGGGTATCTGCGTCAACAATACACGCTGCATTTCCCCCCAGCTCTAGGGTGACTTTCTTTTTACCTGCTTTGGCTTTTAATGCCCAACCAACCTCAGGAGAGCCTGTAAAACTCAATAGTTTTAAGCGGTCGTCTGTAGTAAATAAATCTGCACCGTCTCGGGTACATGGTAAAATAGAAAACGCCCCTTTCGGTAAATAGGTTTCGGCTAATACCTCGCCAATGATTAAAGCCCCAATCGGCGTTAAACTGGCGGGCTTTAAGATAAAAGGACAACCTGCGGCTATGGCTGGCGCGATTTTGTGTGCCGCTAAATTTAGAGGAAAATTAAACGGACTAATAAAAGAACATACGCCGATAGGTACACGTTTCGTCATACCACGATAGGCCTTGGCACGCGCACTGATATCTAAGGGAATGGTTTCACCATGAATACGGGTCGCCTCTTCGGCAGCAATTTTGAACGTGTCAATCAAACGCGTGACTTCACCCCGCGCATCCTTAATGGGTTTACCTGCTTCTATACACAGACTTTCAGCCAACTCCTCTGCCCGTTCTCTAAAACGAAGTACACAATGCTCTAATACTTGCTGACGTTCATAAGCTGCCATTTTTGCCATGGGCACTTGTGCCTCAACGGCGGCTGCAATTGCTTGGTCAATGACGTCACTATTCGCCAGTGCCACACGTGTTGCAGGCAGATGGGTATATTTATCAGTAACCACTAGGTCTTGATTGGCATAGTGAGCTTCATTCGCTAAATAATAAGGATAGGCTGGTTTTAACATGAGTATCGTCTCTTAAACTTTGAGCTTTTCAAGTGCTTTACGAATAGCTTCAGGAATAGGTACGGGTTGATTGGTTTTTCTATCAACAAACACATGGACAAAATGGCCATCCGCAACCGCGTTTTGCTCATTCTCCCTAAACACAGCAACACCATATTCTACCGATGATACCCCCAAACGATTGACGCGTAACCCGCCTAATAAGGGTTCAGGAAAAGCCACAGGGGCATAATAATTACAACCCGAATTAACCACAAAACCGACAACCTCATCACGATGAATATCCAGTTGTCCTTGTTCAATTAAATACCTATTAGCAACCGTATCAAAGTAGCTGTAATAGGTGACATTATTCACATGACCATAAATATCGTTATCGCTCCAGCGTGTACTAATCACAGTGCTGTAACCATAATCGCTCAGTCTTGACGGTTGAGGACGGGACATAACTATTCTCTACGAATGGGGATAAAGCGGCATAAAGCCCATATTTTTATTATCAAAAAGCCGCCTGATAAATGGCAAGCGCATCTGCTTCGGTGAGCTCACGCGGATTATTCACCAATAAGCGTTGTTGCTGCATAGCGTCTTTCGCTAACATCGGCAAATCGGTTTCAGGTACATGTAATTTTCGTAATGAGTTGGGCAACTTCACCGCATGAATCAAAGTTTGCATCGCATCAATAAAATACTCGGCTAAGGTAATTTGTTTAGCACGCGCATAAGGGTTAATAACATTGGCTAACTGGGCATACTCTGCGGTTGCCGCAGGTAAATTAAAATGCAACACATGAGGCAAGACCAATGAATTACTCAGGCCATGCGAAATATGATAATGCCCACCTAAAGGATAGGCTAATGCATGAACCGCAGCGACAGGCGCATTGGCAAAGGCCTGCCCTGCCAACATCGCACCGTATAACATGGCACTACGCGCAATCAGGTTATGCCCCTCTTCGACAGCCGTGACAATATGACGCGACAATAAACGCAAGGCCTCACAGGCCAATAAATCAGAGTAAGGGTTTTTACGATGCTTACTGGTATAGGCTTCAATGGCATGTACCATCGCATCAACCCCTGTTGCTGCTGTCACTTCTGGTGGTAGGCCTACGGTCAACTCAGCATCTAATATCGCAACATCTGCCAACAATAAGGGCGAGACAATACCCTGTTTGGTAGTAGCCCCTGTTGTAATAATCGAAATCGGGGTCACTTCTGAACCCGTTCCCGCCGTAGTTGGAATTTGAATTAAAGGCAAACGCGAGCCTGTGGCATTAGCGACCCCATAAACGTGCGCTAGCTTCTGTGACGAGTAGGTCAATAAAGCGATGACCTTTGCTACATCCATCGAACTACCGCCTCCCAAACCAATCACACCATCAATCTGCTGAGTACGGGCAAAATCTAAGGCTTGTTCAACGATATGCTCGGGTGGGTCTGCCACTACGTCCGTATAAACGATGGCGTCTATATGAGCCGCTTTGAGGCTATCCAGTGCAGGTTGAATCAATCCTGAAGCCACAATCCCTTTATCTGTAATAATTAACGCACGTGTTACCGCCAAGGATTTGGCGACTGTGCCTAATTGTTTGCCACAGCTACCTAAATCACTGATGACTGTTTTAATGGTTGCAAATGAAAAGCCTTGCATCTTAGCCCCCTCTTCCCTTTCTACCGCAAGTATGTATTGACCTCATCTAATCAGACAGGCTGATGGCTGCTATGATGATGCACCCTAAAGACTGGCATATGATTGATGATATCCTGTTAAGTTTTATCCTTGCTTGTGAGTACAATTATTTCTTTTTAATGAATTTTTTAATCTGATTGTTAAAAAATACTCAGACATCTTACCGCAAAACACCAATAAAAAAAGGGGCATTTTGCCCCCTTTTTTGTCGATAAACCGTATCTATTTAGATATCTAGATTAGCCACCAATAATGCATTCTGTTCAATAAAGTCACGGCGGGGTTCAACGGCGTCCCCCATCAAACAGGTAAACATTTGGTCAGCTCGAATCGCATCTTCAATCGTCACACGTAACATACGACGATTATTAGGATCCATCGTGGTTTCCCACAGTTGGTCTGGATTCATTTCGCCTAAGCCCTTATAACGCTGAATAGCATTACCGCGTCTAGATTCTTGCATTAACCATTGCCACACTTGCTTAAAGTCATTCACCGCCAAGACACGCTCACCTCGTTTAATATACGCTCCCTCTTCTAACAAGGTTGCAATCTTGGTAGCAAGTTGACTAATACGACGGTATTCATTGGACGAAATAAAGTCATAACCTAAACGATATGTATGAGGCACACCGTGCGCCACCATCTCAATTTGCACCACATAACGATGCTGTTCCGTATCTTCAATCACTTCAACCAAGAAGCGTTGGCTAGGGTCAGCCGCTTGATTTAATATCATTTGTAACTGGCTTGCCCATAGCTGAGTAGCCGCCTGCTCACTTAAGGCCTCGACAGCAAGCTGTGGTAGCTTGAGTAATTGTTCCAACAACACATCAGGATAGACCCGACTCATACGACGAATGAGATTTTGGACACTACGATACTCAGCCAACAATTCGGCTAATGCTGTTCCTAACAAGGGCGGTGCCACAGGATTGACATAAAGCGCTGCATCATCTAATGCAGTTTGCGTCAAATACTCTTCTAGTGCGTCATCATCTTTGACGTATTGCTCTTGCTTGCCACGTTTAACTTTATACAAGGGAGGCTGGGCAATATAAATATAACCACGCTCTAGAATTTCGGGCATTTGTCTAAAGAAGAAGGTGAGTAACAACGTCCGAATATGCGAACCGTCTACGTCGGCGTCTGTCATAATAATGATTTTATGATAACGCAATTTATCTGGATTATATTCTTCCCGACCAATACCACAGCCCAAGGCGGTAATGAGCGTGCCTACTTCGGCAGATGATAACATTTTGTCAAAACGTGCTTTTTCTACGTTTAGAATTTTTCCTTTTAAGGGCAAAATTGCCTGCATTTTACGATTACGGCCTTGTTTGGCAGAACCACCCGCAGAGTCCCCCTCAACAATGTATAGTTCAGATAAAGCGGGGTCTTTTTCTTGACAGTCGGCTAATTTACCTGGCAAACCCGCAATATCCAAAGCCCCTTTACGGCGTGTCATTTCCCGCGCACGACGGGCTGCCTCACGCGCTCTCGCCGCTTCAACAATCTTGCCCACAATTGCTTTGGCTGCACTGGGGTTTTCTAATAAATACCCTTGTAGTTTTTCGGCCATGGTAGATTCAACAACAGGTCGAACTTCGGACGATACTAACTTATCTTTAGTCTGGCTAGAAAACTTAGGGTCAGGCACTTTAACTGAGACAATCGCAGTCAATCCCTCACGTGCATCATCCCCTGTGGTTGTCACCTTCTCTTTTTTTAGCAGCCCTTCACTTTCCATATAATGATTCAGTGTACGGGTCAGTGCACCACGGAAACCTGCTAAATGTGTACCGCCATCACGTTGAGGGATATTATTGGTAAAACAGTAAATGCTTTCCTGATAACTGTCGTTCCACTGCAACGCCACTTCAACACCAATGCCAGAATCCGTTTGGGTATTAAAGTGGAAGATTTTATTTAAGCCATTTTTATTCGTGTTCAAATACTCTACAAAAGCAGCCAAGCCCCCTTCATACGCAAAAACCTCTTGCATACCCGTACGCTCATCTTTCAAAACAATACGCACACCCGCATTCAAAAACGATAGCTCACGTAGGCGTTTAGCCAAAATATCGTAAGAAAAATGAATATTGGTGAAAGTTTCTGCACTAGGCCAAAAACGTACTTCTGTGCCACGACGCTCTGTTTCACCCACTTCTTTGAGTGGATATTGTGGTTCACCATGCGCATATTCTTGCTCATAGACTTTGCCATTACGACGAATCACCAGACGCAATTTAACCGACAAGGCATTTACTACCGAAACACCCACACCGTGTAAACCACCTGATACTTTATAAGAATTATTCCCTTCTTCGCCGCCAAATTTACCCCCCGCATGCAAAATAGTCATGATAACTTCTGCTGCAGACACCCCCTCTTCGGGATGAATATCCACAGGAATCCCACGCCCATCATCTGTTACGGTGATTGACTCATCGGCATGAATGACAACATTAACCTCACTACAATAACCTGCTAAGGCCTCATCAATAGCGTTGTCAACGACCTCAAACACCATATGGTGCAAGCCTGAACCATCATCCGTATCACCAATATACATACCAGGACGCTTGCGTACTGCATCTAAGCCACGCAATACCTTAATACTTGACGAATCGTAATTATTACCGTCAGTCATTTCTATTCCTCTACACAGCACAGCATTTGCGTCGGTTGTTTTAACAACAGGCAGTCACTGAATTTGACTTATAAATTCTTTATTTTCAGTAAGTTAGACCTACCAAATAATACTCTCAACAACAGTAAAAAGCCTTTTAAGGTCACATTTACTTACAAATGCAGCTTTTATACTGCATGAATCAAGCCTTGTTCCACGTGAAACAATTTAGCTTGCTTATCCAACTCACACAATGTAGGCCATACAGAGTCAGCCTCCACTGCAGTGATTAAAATCTGAGCATCTAAGTAATGTAAATGCGTCAACAGTCTAGCTCGTGCAATCACATCTAACTCAGACGCTAAATCATCCAATAACACGACACAGGATTTATTGATATGCGTTTTTAAGAACTCAACTTGAGCCAATTTTAAGGCACAAATCAACAGTTTTTTTTGACCTCTAGACAAGACTGCTTCTGCTAAACCCAACTCAGTTTTAAGTTTAATATCGGCTCGATGTGCCCCTAATTGTGTATAACCACGCACACGGTCTTTTATTCTTGAATCATATAACTGTTGCACAAGGTCTGTTTCAACATCAAAACCAGCACTATACTCTATTTTAATCGAGATTGCAGGCAACAACAAAGCAATAGATTTTGCCAAAAACAACTGCCACTGGCTCATTATTTGACTACGCATACCATGTAATAATAGTGCATAGCTTGCAATTTCTTTTTCCCAAATGACCAGTTGGTCATCAATATGAGTATCACTTTTGAGCAAGACATTTCGCTGCAATAAAGCACGCTGATAACGTTGCCATGTATGATAAAAATCTGGTTCCACGTGGAACACAATCCAATCCAATAACTGTCTTCTGGGTTTGCTACCACTATCTATTAAATCCATACTTTCTGGATGGATTAACTGCACAGGTAAATCATAGGCAAACTCAGCCATATTATTCACTAACACACCGTTACGTTTTAATAGCTGACCGCCATCATACAGCTTAGTAATGCCTAATTGTTGTCCCGAATAAAAACGGGCAAACACAGTACATTGTTGTTGCCCGTCTTGAATCACTTTACGTATTAATTGACTACGAAATGAACGCCCCATGGCCAATAAATAAACAGCCTCTAGTAAGGAGCTTTTGCCACTACCATTAAAACCATAAAATAAATTTAGGCGAGACAGCGTCAAACTGCACAACTGTAAGTTTCGCACATGAGAAACAGTAAGACGCTGCAACATAGAACAAACATCAGATAAAATTACAAACGCATTGGCATGACAACATAAAGCGCATCTTGAGTATCTGTTTCTTGTATTAAGATAGAGGCATTGGCATCACTTAATACCAACTTAGCATTCGTACCTTCTAACACATTCAATACATCCAACAAATACTGCACATTAAATGCAATTTCAAGACTTTCACCTTGATACTCCACCACTAATTCTTCACGTGCTTCTTCTTGTTCAGGGTTATTGGCTTGAATGCATAACTCATTGTTTTGCAATAAGAATCTTACACCTTTATATTTTTCATTGGTCAAAATAGATGCACGTTGTAAGGCTTGGCGAAAATCTTCGTGACTCAGTAATACGATTTTATCACCACCACGCGGTAACACGCGCTGATAATCAGGAAATTTACCGTCAATCAATTTTGAGGTAAACGATACAAAACCTTCTATATTAGCATCTTCTTCTTTCTTTTTTCCAGTAGAAATTGGTAATGTCACTTGTAAGTGATTATTGCCAAAGGTCAGATGCAATGCACTGTCTTCATCTGCTAATAAACGTTGTAATTCTTGAACCCCTTTACGTGGGACAATCACTTGAATTTTTTCACTGGGTTCGGCTTCGGCAATCGCATCAAACAACGCCAAACGATGACCGTCTGTGGTCACTGTACGTAATTGATTTTGACTGACCTCAAATAACATGCCCGTTAAATAATAACGCACATCTTGTTGTGCCATCGCAAATGCGGTTTTTTCGATTAAACGCTTTAAGTTACGCTGACTGACATTAAGAGAAAACGCCCCTGCATCTTCTTCTAAACTGGGAAAATCGTGAGCAGGGAGCGTGGCGAGCGAAAAACGACTACGGCCTGATTTAATCAATAACTTTTGTTCATCCATGCTTAATTCGATATTGGCATTTGCAGGTAGCGATTTGCAAATATCTAATAATTTACGGCAAGGGATGGTAATTTCACCCGCTTGTGCCAATTGGTCTGGATTTAATTTTTGTGTCGCAACTAACTCCACCTCTAAATCTGTCCCTGTAAAGGAGATTTCATCTTGTTGTACACGCAATAATACATTCGCCAATATCGGCATTGTATGCTTTTTTTCCACTACACCAGCCACTTGTTGTAATGGTTTTAATAATTGATCTCTACCTATAGATAATCTCATGATACCTCCTCGTTAACCATGTAAGGAACGAATTAAATTATGGTAATCTTCTGCCACTGTTTTATCTAACTTGCGTAATTCATCGACCTTTTCACACGCATGCATGACGGTGGAATGGTCTCGTCCTTCAAATGCCAAACCAATATCAGGATAACTTTCGCCCGTTAATTCACGTGCTAATGCCATGGCAATTTGTCGTGGTCGTGCATATAACCTTAAACGTTTATGTCCCGTTAATTCGCGTAGGGGAATGCGATAATATTCAGCAACCACTTTTTGAATACTATCGATATTGATTTGTCGCGCTCTCACCGCCAATACATCTTTTAATGCATTTTTGACGATATCAATATCTATCGAACGCCCCTGAAAACGTGCTGTTGCTATCACTTTATTAAGTGCACCTTCTAATTCACGCACGTTAGCCTGAATGTGTTGTGCAATAAATAAGGCCGCAGGTTTGGGTAACTCCATACGATTAATTTCTGCTTTTTTACGCAGAATGCCTACACGCGTTTCTAAATCAGGTGGTTCTAACTCTACCGCCAAGCCCCATGAAAATCGCGATTTTAATTGCTCGTCTAAGTCGGGAATCTCTTTAGGGTATCTATCCGAGGTTAAAATAATTTGACCTTTATTTTCTAACAACGAATTAAAGGTATAAAAAAACTCTTCTAAACTCGCGCCTTTACCTGCTAAAAAATGAATATCGTCAATTAACAATAAATCAAGCGCACGACAGGATTTTTTGAAATCCTCTAATGCGCCACGCTGTAATGCGGCTACAAAACCACCCACAAATTTTTCGGACGTTAAATACAACACACGTGCATCGCGTTTACGCTGAAGTAGGGCATGGCCTACTGCCTGCATCAAGTGCGTTTTTCCCAAACCTGTAGCGCCATACAAAAACAGTGGATTATGGCCTGTTGCAGCAGGATGACTAATCACATGCTGACAGGCGGCATACGCCATCTGGTTTGCCTTACCTTGAACAAAATTGTCAAAGGTAAATCCTTCGTTTAATGAGGTTTTTGGACGCTCAACAACGGAAGAGGGGAGGGGAGGGGAGGGGGGGACGACACTTTCATCAACCCGAACAAACTTGGTTCCCACTTCCAATGATACGTTGGTGATACGTCCTTGGCTAAAATCAGCCGCTAATAAGCGAATACGTTCAAGGTATTTTTCGGCAATATGCTTACGAAAAAAAGGGTTAGGTGCTAATAAACGAATGGTTGTGTCGTTTTCTTCGACTTGAAGTGGACGAATCCACATGCCAAACAAATTCGCAGGCATTTCGTCTTGTAGACGGTCAAGACACAATGTCCAGATCATCCTCAGTCTCCAATGCCATCAAAAAGGCTCGTCATTGTACGCAAGCCATCCTCATTTGTCAGCCCAAAAAATAGTAAAACCAGATAAAAAAACCTGTGGATAACTTTGTGGATAAGTGCTGTGGATAAAATTCAAATTTCTGTGGATAAGTGTGTGGATAAGTTTTTAGGCAAAAAGTTATCCACATTTCATCCACAGGTTTATCCACAGGCTAAGTGGTTGATATTAAATAGAAATAGTGACTTATCCACAGAAAATGGCGATTTCCACTATAAATTCTAAATTTAAATTTATATATTAATTAATTAAATTTATAGTAGGTGGCTCAAATTTCTGTGGATAACTTTGGTTTGAGGAAATTTATTTACAAGTTATCCACAGGCAAATCCACTGTGATTGAGATGATTTATTGTTTGACAGATGTCCCTTAAATACATAGAATGACCGCCTTTTTGAATGTGGCCAATTTTTGGCCGTATAACGTTGAGTAAAAAATCATGAAGCGTACTTTTCAACCCAGCGAACTTAAACGCAAACGTACTCACGGTTTCCGCGCTCGTATGGCCGACAAAAATGGTCGTCAGGTTTTAGCACGTCGTCGCGCTAAAGGCCGTAAGCGTTTAACAGTGTGAGCCAGCTCAGACCCTATCTTTTTCGGCCTGAGCAACGTTTACGCACTAGTGCAAGTTTTCAGGCCGTTTTTGATAGTCCTTTGTGTAAAGTGGCACAGCCACAATTTCTTGTACTTGTTGCAAAGAATCAACAACCTAAAACGCGAATTGGTTTTGTTATCGCACGAAAAAAAGTGCGTTTTGCAGTAGAACGAAACCGTATCAAACGTTTAGTTCGCCAAAGTTTTCGTTTGCATCAGTATGAGTTGCCCGCCGTAGATATTGTGTTTATTGCTCGGCAAGGCATAGATAGTTTAGCTAATCACGAACTGACTAAGGCCTTAGACAAAACATGGCAGCAATTAAACCGACGATATCATGCCTCGTTGAAGGCGACAGATGAAAATTCTATTTCTCATTCCCATCCGCGTGTATAAATACGCAATCAGTCCTCTGATGGCGGGAAATTGTCGTTATATTCCAACGTGTTCTACCTATGCCGAAGAGGCAATTCAAAAGCACGGTGCGCTTAAGGGCACTTATTTAGCATCAAAACGTATCCTACGTTGTCATCCTTGGGGCGGAGGGGGTTATGACCCTGTGCCAGATACCTTTTCTTGGTCTGCTGTGGAAAAATGACTATGCAATGGGCTCGTAATCTAATTTTGGTTGCCTTAGCGATCGTCAGTTATTTGCTGATTTTAGCGTGGCAAAAAGACTATGGTAATACAACCCCTAACACCAGTGCTGAAAGCGCCGTAAATCGCAGCGTTGAGCCTGTAAAATCGACAGATTTGCCAGCTCCTCCCCCTGCAAATTCGGATGTACCTACCGTAGCGAACGCATCAGCCGTGGCAGAGCTTAACTCGGTAGCCGCTGCAAGTACTGCATTGATTCATGTCAAAACCGATGTGCTGGACTTAAAAATTGACCCTGTAGGCGGCGATATTGTTAATTTATCCTTGCCAACCTATACCACAACGGTTGATAGTCAAGAGGCCTTCAAGTTACTACAAAATTCGCGTGAGCATACCTATATTGCTCAATCGGGATTAATTGGAACCAATGGCCCTGACCAAAATCCGCAAGGTAGACCATTATATCGTGTAGCTAAACAGAATTATCAATTAACGAATCAAAATACCTTAGAGATTCCTTTTGTTTATAGCGATAATAATGGGGTCGAGATTCAAAAAATATTTACCTTTAACAAAGGAAAATATGAAATTGGTGTGCGTTATAACGTAATTAATCGTAGTCAAACACCTTGGCATGGTGTGATGTTTGCTCAATTAAAGCGTGATGCCAGTGAAGACCCCAGTAAAAACCATCAAGGTTTTGGGATGGTGACATACTTAGGTGGTGCTTGGGGAACAACAGAGAAAAATTATAATAAGATTTCTTTTGGCGATTTTAGTAAAGAGCCACTCAAAGAAAAAGTAACTGGCGGTTGGACTGCAATTGTTCAGCACTATTTTGTGACGGCATGGGTACCAGAAGCCAATACCAGTAATTATTTATCTACACGGTCTAATGACAAAGGTGAATATTTTATTGGCTTTACGTCTTCTGATTTAACAGTGAATCCTGGTTTGCAGCAAAGTGTAAAAGCAACGCTGTATGCGGGGCCTAAATTACAAGACCAATTAGCGAAGTTATCCACAGGTCTAGAGTTAACCGTCGATTATGGCTTTTTATGGTTTATTTCCCAGTTCTTATTTTGGGTATTGCAGTTATTGCATGGCTTTTTAGGAAACTGGGGCTGGTCGATTGTTTTCTTAACCTTATTTGTTAAATTAGCCTTCTTTCACTTATCGGCAACCAGTTATAAGTCGATGGCGAATATGCGTCGAGTCATGCCTGAAATGCAACGCATTAAAGAGCAATATGGTAATGACCGCCAAAAAATGTCTCAGGCCATGATGAGTTTGTACCAAAAGGAAAAAATCAATCCTGTTGCGGGGTGTTTACCTATTTTAGTACAAATGCCCGTCTTTTTAGCCTTATATTGGACATTAATGGAAAGTGTTGAATTACGCCATGCGCCTTGGTTATTGTGGATTACTGACTTAGCAGCGATGGATAAATATTTTGTTTTGCCGTTAATTATGGGTGTGACAATGTATATTCAGCAAATGTTAAACCCGCAGCCCACAGACCCTATGCAGGCTAAAGTATTAAAGATTATGCCAATTATGTTTACCGTCTTTATGCTGTGGTTTCCCTCAGGCTTGGTATTATATTGGGTGGTCAATAATATTTTATCGATTGCGCAACAATGGGTTATCAATCGTCAAATTGAAGGCGCAGATAAAAAATAAACAGACTGCGTACTTGGCGATATACGAAGGCTGCCCGTGTGGGTGGCCTTTGTTTTTTGTATGCTAGATTTATCAGGCGAGATGAGAGTAAGAATATGGCCTTAATCAATACTCAAGATACGATTGCAGCAATTGCCACGCCGAATGGTCGAGGCGGTGTAGGTATCATTCGTATTTCAGGCACACATGCCCTACAGATTGCGCAAACATTGACACAGGATAGCACCGAGTTCAAAGCGCGATATGCCCATTTTCGACGTTTTTATAGTGAGGATGGCGCTGTATTAGATGAAGGCTTACTCTTATATTTCCCGAATCCGCAGTCGTTTACAGGTGAAGATGTGGTGGAGTTACAGGGACATGGCGGCCCTGTGTTAATGGATATGTTACTTAAACGCGTGTTGGATTTGGGCGCGCGTATGGCGTTAGCGGGTGAGTTTTCTCAACGTGCATTCTTAAACAATAAATTGGATTTAGCGCAAGCAGAAGCGATTGCCGACTTAATTGATGCGGCTTCTCAGGCTGCCGTTAAATCCGCATCGCGGTCATTACAAGGCGCGTTTTCGCAGCGTATCAATACGTTATTAGATAGCTTAATTTATCTGCGTTTATACGTGGAGGCAGCAATTGATTTTCCTGACGAGGAAATAGATTTTTTAAGTGATGGTGTGGTTGCAAATAAATTAGCTGAAGTACGGCAGCATGTAGACACGGTTTTAACAGAAGCAAAGCAGGGGGCGTTATTGCGTGAAGGGGTACGTGTCGTGATTGCGGGTAAACCTAACGCAGGTAAATCCAGTTTGTTGAATGCTTTGGCGGGTTATGAAGCGGCGATTGTCACAGACATTGCAGGTACGACCCGTGATGTATTACGCGAGCAAATACATATTGACGGCTTGCCCTTACATATTATTGATACCGCAGGTCTACGTGAGACCAGTGATGCGGTCGAGCGTGAAGGTATTCGTCGGGCATATCACGAAATCAATCAAGCAGATGGCTTATTGTTGGTTTATGACTTATCCACAGAGTTATCCACATTGCCAGTCTGTTCTGTGGATAACTTGTCTGAGTCTGTGGATAAATCAGCCAGTTATCCACAAGCAGGGCACAAGTTATCCACAGCTTCACACCCGCTTGCGTTGGCCAAACAATTTTTTGACCCCTTACCTCCACCAGATAAACTCTGTTTTATCGCCAATAAAAGCGACCTCGTGCAGCAAGAAGCGCATTTAACGTGTGTGGAAGGGTATCCCCATATTACGGTGTCTGCGCGTCAGGGTGAGGGCTTAGCGTTGCTTAGACAGCATTTGAAAGCCTTAGTGGGGTATCAAGATGCAGAACACAGCCCGTTTATTGCACGTCGTCGTCATTTAGAGGCACTTAAACGCACACAACAAGCCTTAGAACGTGCCAACCAGCAACTACAGGGGTTAGCCTTAGGTGAGTTGATGGCAGAAGATTTGCGTGCAGCACAAGAGGCATTGGGAGAAATTACGGGTGAGTTTACGGCTGATGATTTGTTAGGAAAAATTTTTAGCAGCTTTTGTATTGGAAAATAGTTTAGGCCTAGACTGACACTTTTTATTCAGACAAGTTTTTAGGTGCTGTTTGCATTTTGATTGGCTCATACGCAAAACGTCAACAGCCCCTGAGGTGTCAGTCTAAGATTATCGTTGTCTCAGTCATGAACAAAATACACATCATCACGCGTTTATTCGTTGCAGTTCGGATTTTTATTCATCAAACAGACCTCTAAAACATCCGTCATTTCTTTAGATATCATATTCGATCTCAGCCAATTTTTGGCGGCTACAACACTTACCTAAGATAGTTTTGTTGATAGCTGGCAATCTTTTGACGCAGTTTTTCTGTAATCCTAGCTTAATGTGTGTCTTAAACCTTTCTGTGCTATTTATTTGGCTCTTCAATACCTAATATTTGTAAGTTGTTGATAATCATCATATTTGCTAAATAAAAATCTCAGTTTTTGTTTGATTTTTATTCATATTTAACCCATTATCTAAGGTAATCTTGCCTTTTTTTTATCCAAAAAGAGATGTTTGGGTTTAACAAATCAAAATCAATCCGATGAAAAAGTGACATAAAAAAGAAAAAACTCATAAATTGTCAGGTGTATTTAAAATACACATACCTATAAAAATAGCTAATTTTGTATTTTTTATTATGTAATACATTGTAATTTTTAATACATTATTTTTTATTGTATTCTCCCTTGTGAAAGTTATGAGGCGCCTACACCTATATGACATTGCATCAAGGCTGTGCCTGTGCTGCTAATAGGGGTATGTATGATTGGCAGCCACATAAACGGAGTGACGTCTTCATCGTTATATCTTGGCTGAGTGATTAAAAAATAGAGGGTGTGTTGTGATGAGTCAGAGTTTGTTTAGTCCATTAACCGTGGGGGCTTTGAGCCTAAAAAATCGTGTCATTATGGCGCCCTTAACGCGAATGCGTAGTCAGGATGATAACGATGTGCCTGTCTTGCCATTGATGGCAGAGTATTATCGTCAGCGTGCCAATGCGGGCTTGATTATTAGTGAGGCTTCGCAAATTTCGCCTCAAGGCAAAGGCTATATGGGCACACCAGGTATTTATAGTGCTGAGCAGGTGTCTGCATGGCAACAAATTACTCAGGCGGTACACCAAGCAGGGGGTAAGATTGCGATTCAATTATGGCATGTGGGGCGTGTATCCCATCACTCCTTGCAACCCAATCAACAATTACCAGTCTCTGCTTCTGCTATTCCCTATGTCAATAAGACGACTATTCGTGGGGAGAATGGTCAGCCTGTACGTGTCGCGTGTGATACCCCTCGTGCGCTCATGTTAGATGAAATACCGAGCCTAATAGCCGATTATCAGCGTGCTACACACAATGCACGAGCCGCAGGATTTGATATGGTAGAGGTACATGCGGCACATGGTTATTTGTTGCATCAGTTTCAATCTAGCGAAAGTAATCAACGTAACGATGGCTATGGCGGGAGTTTAGAAAATCGTGCGCGTTTGACCTTAGAAGCGATAGATGCCTGTGTTAGCGCATGGGATGCTGCCCATGTGGGTGTACGTATTTCGCCCTTAGGCATTTTTAATGGCTTAGACGATAAAGATGGCTTAGAAATGGGCTTGTATTTGGCACACGAATTTAATAAGCGGGGTCTTGCCTATTTACATTTGTCTGAGCCAGATTGGGCAGGCGGTCCTGCACACAGTGATGCGTTTAGACAGGCCTTACGCGACGCATTTACAGGTGTCATTATTGGTGCAGGAAATTACACTGTAGGCAAAGCAAACGTGTTAATGGAAAAGGGCTTTATTGATGCCGCAGCTTTTGGTCGCCCGTATATTGCTAATCCAGATTTAGCGATTCGTTTAGAAAAAAATGCCGAGTTAAATAGCTTAAATCCTGCCACATTATATGGTGGTGGTGCATGAACTATAACTATATAAATAAACCTAAAAAACGAGATAAATGGGATAAAACGGGACTTGATGGGATAAAGTGGGATAGAAAAAGTGAAAAAGCGTTTCAAAAATTAAGGGGCTTAAATTGCCCCCTTTTTTATGCTGTTTTTTTTGATTCGACGCGTAATAGCCAATTTTTTAGAGTTTCTATAACTTGACTGGCTTGTGCGGTACTTAGCCAAGCTAATGATTCAATGCTTGTGATGCGTTTGACGTAAGCAGCAAGGGCTGCCTCTGAGGAGTCTTGGATATGCCCTAGACGGTGTAGTTCTAGCCACAATGCGCGGATTTTTTTGGATTGTGGGTCGAATATTTTTGGGGCTGGTTGTTTGTGTTTGGTTTGGATTTTGAAGCCTAAAACTTGTAAATGAGCTACAACACGATTGAGTTGACCTACTGTTAATAGTTTGGTGCTATCTTTTTGGGTGAGTTGTTTGAGCATATTACGATAGGTATCATCGTCCATACCAAGCTGACTTTTGGCAATATGGATCAGTTGGATTAGACGTGGTTTTGAGTCGGATTTTACTGTCATTATGGTATCCTCTTATAAATATAGTGCATGGTTTACTTTCCCATTTTCAATTGCCGATAATTCAGGAACTGATAGTTTTAGTCGTTTTGCTGCTTGATATAAGGTTTCACCATTTAGCTGTCTACGCTTGCGGTAATCTTTACCAAAAGCAATCCAGTCTGCCATTTGGTCAGGAACTTGGCCTACGCCATGACATCGCATACATGGGATTGATTCACGCCATTCGCCATCACAACGACCTTTTTCTTCGTTAAAGCCTTTGTTTAAATGCACTAAGCTAGTTTTGCCAGTACCATTGCAGTCAGGACATTGCATTTTCTTATCCGCCTATTGCTAATTGTTCTTGACCTGAAACACCACGATTTAATTGTGCTGTTTGACCTGCTTCATAGCCTTGTTGATAAGCATTTATATCTCGGCCATGTGTGGTGCGGCGTTTGACTGGTACAGAGTTTAAATTGGGGTAATGTTTGGCTTTATAGGCTTTTATCGCGGTTAATTGTTGCTCGTCTGCTCCTGCAAAGTCAGACACTTTATTGGCTACTGCATCAATCCACGCATTTGCAAACTCTTCACCACGTCTGCGTTTGGTGGCTAATTTACAGCGCGTTTGTTTAGCAACAAACTCTTTGCGAGCTTTTTGAAGTTGGCGAGCTAATACTTCGTAAGCATATTTAGATAAATCGGGCGCAATATCAACACCAATAAACTTAAATGTGTAGCCTTCAAAAAATGATTGTGTGCCAACAATCTCGCAACCAAATGCACTGGCACAGGTTTGTGCTAAACGAATCATCCAAGTTGGCGGCATTTTAGATGCGACTGAGGGGATTTGTTCTTCGTGAACTTCACTGGCTTGAATCTCAGTAATGTCTAATTGGTGCATATCCATGAGTTTACGCGCTTGGCGTAAAGCAGCTTCTGCCTCATTAGTATTATCTGATTTGGCGAGTGACAATAATTTTTTTATCTTATCTAAGGCGGTTTCTTTATCCACGATTTGCTCCAGTGATTTGTTAATTAGCTGCTCGTCAGTACCTAGCCGCTACACTAGATAGACACCGCCATTGGCGGTGTTTCGCTTAGGAAGTTAATTTTCACTCTTATCGTCTATAGGAGTTAGTGCGAACTCAAAACCATCTGAAAAAGCTTGCTGATAAAGTTGACGCAAGCGTTCCCTGAT
Organism: Agitococcus lubricus; assembly: GCF_003051055.1. Classification (GTDB taxonomy): domain Bacteria; phylum Pseudomonadota; class Gammaproteobacteria; order Pseudomonadales; family Moraxellaceae; genus Agitococcus; species Agitococcus lubricus. The sequence goes on from NZ_QAON01000001.1 coordinate 371,565, forward strand.
TTCATATTCACTTAATAACTCAATGCTAAAACTTGCTTTAAAAATTGCTGTGTTTGCTTTTTGAATGAGTTGCTCTTGCATTTCACACCTCCGCACCGCATTGGCGGTCATATTCTTGCTCTAGTTCTTGTTGGCTAATTTGAAACAAAGTGGCTGTACGATAAGCGGCATCGGGGAATTCAACGCCGTTATCAATCAGCCAATTGAGATGTTCAAGGGCTGCTTTCACATTACACCCCTGCAATATCTAAACTAATGACTTCGTATTTTTGAGTTTGCTCATTGCGCTCATAAATACGGACGTAACTTTTGCTGCCAACAATGGTGACGGCCTCGCTAATCGCGGTCATGGCGCGTAACCATTTGGCATCTTCTATCTTTAGACTGCGGAGGTTAAAAACACGTCCAAGAGAGATTTTGCCTTCTTTATCCACGGCAAAAGCATTATCAATCAGGGCTTTAATTTCAGGACGGCTGTCGGCTGTCCATTCACGTAAACAGTCATCAATCAGTGATTTTGCCGCTTGCAAACGCTCATCAAAGACAAGGTTGTCGTGATTGGCAAGCTGCACTTTAAAGCGACCATCAAACGAGACTAAGGTGGTGTTGCCTTTAACTCCTCCCAGTTTGGTGTCGTATTTTTCTGCTGATAATTCAACAAATGCTGTGATGTCGTTAAATAGCTCTTGTTTAAGGACTTTTAATTCAGCATTCATCAATTTGGCTTTTTGCACAATTTTGCAAATCACGTCATCACGTAACAGCGTGATTTCGGGAATCGTGGATAAGGGAATTAATGCGCCTTTGGCGTTAGGTCTATACTGGCCTAAATCAATATGGTTCATGGTGTATCTCTTGGTTGTTTGCGTTCTGCTAACTCTTTATCGATCAGTCGCTGCATTTCTTCTTTAGCTTGTTGGCTGCTTTGGGCGGTCTCCTCCGATTTAACAGTTCTTGTTGGGAGTTTTACACCGAGCTTTTGACTTAGATTACTTAGTGCTCTAAGTCCTTCGTCTTTAGTCATGGTGTCTTTTGGCGGTTCTAAAAACTTGCTTGGTTCATCGTAGTGATGAGTTTGGGCTTGTGGTTCTGGAGTTGGCGTGGCTTTTTTCTTTTCAATATCTTTGATGGCTTTTGCATCTAGGCTCATCATGATTTCAAATAGGTAGCCATGACTCTTTAGCGGTAATGTGAGTCGGTCGCGTTGGGCAAGCATTTGTTCAATGGCTGCCAACCAGTAGTTAAGCGGTGCATGAAATTGTTTGCCGCCTCGTTCAAAAGCGGCATTTTTTATCATCGGGTGTAGTTCGCCTAATAAACTCGCCATACGGCTAAAGCTGAGTTTAGTTTTTTGTGGGCGAAACAAAGCGATGTACTGCACCATTAAACGCCATAACTCTGGTTGCATTTCACCTGAGATTTTGACCACTTCACTCGCGCCATCTTCGGCAGCGAGTAAGAGGTCTAAACTGGCAACTGCACCACAAGCAGGACATTTAATGTGCATGGTTATTTACCTCTGAGTCGTGCTTTGGCTTCAAAGGCGCGTTGACATTCAATGCAACGAATCGCGTTGACTAAAGTGGCTCTTAGAGGAGGAATTGCTTCGCCACAATCGTCACAGTAAATGCCTCCACGCTTTGGCTGATTGGCTTGGTGATTCGCTAAGGCAACCTTAATTTGATGTTCAGTAATGTCATTTGCTACGTCTGCAATGTCGGTCATGATTATGCCTCTCTGATAATATCGGCATTGATGACTGGCACACCAAGATCGGCAGCTAGGTTTAGCGCACCCGTGATCAGGTTGCCGATTGCGAGCGGGTATAATAATGAGCGTGTAGGTTCATGTTTGCGTGTGCCACTGGCAGAAAGCCGCATGCTCAGGGCATTGATGCCTGTTTCGTCAATGAATTCAGCGAGCTTACGACCTGTGTTTTTGATGCGATGCTGTAAATAGTCAACCAGCCCTGTGTGAGTTAGTGGGTCTAGAGTGACTATTTCACAGCGTTGAACTACCTCGCGGACTTCTTGATTTTGCTCGGAGAGTTTGAGTGCTAGTTCGTTTTGTCCAATTAAAATAATGGACAATAATTTTTTAAAGCCGTCTTCTAGTTCAAAAAAGCGTTTTAAGTGCTTGAGTGTGGGGATGGGTAAGCTATGAGCCTCTTCAATGATGATTACGTGCTGATTGCCAGCGCGGCTGGATTCTTTGAGCAGTTTGTGAAGTTGGCGAAACCTTGCTTCAGGGGAGCGTTTGGGGTTTTCGAGCGGGGCAAGCGAGTGAATAATTGCTTCGGCAATATGAGCAGATTTTAGTGTTTTGCCTTTGATGTCGTTGTCTTCAGCTGCCAAGATGTATGGTTCGATGGTGATGATGGCGAGGCGTTCCCGATGTATGCGTTCGATAAGTTCACGGCGTAATGTGCTTTTGCCTGCACCACTTTCTGCACAAACAGCAATGAAACCACCGTTTTTGGCAGCGTTATACATGGCGGCGCGGACATAGTTGATGTCAGTAGAGGTGTAAAGTTCGTCTAGGCTTTGTACGTCTTGAGCAAAGGGGTTGCTAAAGAGTTGAAAGTGTTTTCTTGCCTTCTGACTTAGCGTTTGCTTGCGTAATAACATGGCTTCTTTTTCCTGTGTCGATGGAAGGTTTTTGGCATTAAAAACTGCTTCAATTTCAATTTTTGCAATGCCTTTTCTGGTTAAAAATTGGCTAATACTGGCTATTAAGTCGGATTGATTTGGGCTTTTTGGCCACTCGCCCTTAATGATGTTGTTTACACTGGCGGCACTTATACCAATGGCATCAGCTAAATTTCGCTGGCTGATGCGATGGTTTTCTAAGAGTGTTTTTAAGTTCATGGCGACTGCTCTTATTGGTTGATTACACGTAAGTGTGTTGTTTTTTGAGAGTTGATAATTTTTTCGGCTATTTCACGAATTGCATCGACTGGTACAGCTTGAGGGTGAGTGGCAACTAATGTTTGATAGCTGCTGGCTGTCCAAAATTCAGCCAATCCTTGCTCACTGAGTAGTGCTTTTATTTGTTTCGCTGCTTCGACATGGTTAATTGGTGCAAGCTCTCGGCGTGTTTGTTCAGTAATGAGCTGCTGTCCAGCGCGTGGTAAATTTTGCAGAATTTCTGTGTTATCAATATCTGCCATTGCATTAACTTTGCCTTGATAGGCTGCTTGTTTGGCTTTGCGAGCAGCATCCACTTGGGCTTCGGTGTCAGCGTTATAGGCTTCTTTTGAAATGATTTTGCGGTTGGTGTCTGCTTGGCTATCAGGGGTGCTATCCATGCGTTGATTGATCACAGGTGCATCAATGGCAAAGCCTGCGCTGTTGAGCTTTCTTGGTGAGACAGTAATGCTGTATGGGTTGCCATTGCTGTCTTTCATTAAAATATCAATGTCGGGCGCACGATACGGATTAACAACCACGTCTAATTTTGCTTTTGGATAAACGCCGTCAATATGACGCACATCGTAACTTTTGTTGCCATGTCCTTTTACTGTATGGGTAATCGTTAAATCCCCTTTGACGGTGATTGTGGTGGGCATGGTGGTGACTAAATCACGGCAAATTTCAGGACTTGGTGCGATGCGTAACTCTGCACCTTGAATGGTTTGCCACAATTGATTACGTGTTTGTTTAGTGCGTGTATGGACGAACTCTTGGTTAAACGCTAATCGCCAGCGAGTGGCATATTCGTTTAGTTCGTCAATGTTGTTGACTTTGATAAAACTTAAGCGACCTTCAAATTTACGCTCTACAATATTTTGAGCGCATTCAACTTGGCCTTTGGCGCGTGGGTTGCCTGCTGCATGGGTGATGTAGGTGACGTGTAGGCGTTCTAAGAGATTTAAGAAATAGCCGCTAAGGTTGGCACTGCCTTTGTCCATCATTAATATATGTGGAACGCCGTGCATGGGGTCTTGGTAACTACGATGCTGTATGGCATTTAGAAAGCATTGAATAAGATTTTTACTGTCTTCTGCACCGCTAACATATTCTAAATAAATGTTGCCGCTGTAGTGGTCGGTGATGACATAGCGAATCACGCGCTGATTTTCGACCTTTTTAATGTTGGCTGGTTTGTTTTTATAAAACTCTTTTTCTTCCATGACTTGTAAGCCTCCTTTTGGGAGGTAAAACAAGACACAGACAGACGCATCAATTTGCCATACATGATTAGGGTGTAAGCTGCGTTGTTGTATATGGGCTTTGGGTGTGCGTAATTGTTCAGGATGAAATTGATATTGACGTAAGGCGCGACCAATGGTGGTTGGACTGACTTGTGGGGCAAGTCCTTGCTCACTCAAAATGGTTAATGTGTCTTTGATTGAGAGTGTTTGTTTGCCATTGGCTCGTGTGGCGATATGAATCATACCGCCGATGAGTTTGGCATGGTCTTCGGTAATCACGGATTTGCCTTTATCTGAGCGCGTTTTGCGCTCGGTGGTGTAGCCGACATTTTCTAAACGACGGTATAGCTCAGCATTGCTAATGCTTAAAAATGTACTCGCATCTTGAATAATGCGGCCTTTTTGTCCGTGTTTAGCGGCCTTTAGTTGTTGTGCGATACCGCGTAAGTAGTCAATTTCGGCTAGGTTCATGGTTATTCACCCATTTCTTGTTTTGCAGCTTGTACCCATGCTGGGCTAACCATTTCGACAAAATCAATGGCGACACCCAGTTCGTGGCTAATGCTGGCAATGTTTTGATAAACAAAGTTGAGGGTGTTTTGAATGGCTTCATCAAAATGGTGGCCATAGCTGCTTTGTTGGACGGCATCTATGGCAACGTGAAATTGCTGAAAGGCTAACAAGGCGTTGTTTTGGGCGGTTTGGAGTTGCTGCAAGACGGCTTGTTCTCGCGCTTGTTGTTCTACGAGGTCGCTATCAGGTGAAAACTGGCTGCGCTTGGTTAACTCAGCATCTAGGGTGTTAATTTTTTGGTCTTTTTTGGCGAGCAAAGTGTCTTTGGCTTCGGCATCGGCTTTTGCTTCACGCAGGGCTTTACGCAACTCGCTTGGACTCATACAATCTATTTTGTCTAAAGCAATATTTCGTACACTTCCTTCTTCTGATAACTCCTTGATTTCCTCGTCATCCAATACGAGTAACTCTAAAAATCTGCCTTGACTTACACCTGATAAATTCTTCAAATGCGAAAAGTTTTCGCTTTTGCAAAATTTTTTTGCCGCTTGCATGAATTTTTGACCTAAACGAATATTGATACCTAGCATTTCAATGCGTTTAGAAAATTCGCCATGTGGTGTTACTTCTTTAAGAAGAATTAGTCTTTTACCAAGTTCTAAAACATCTTCAACACTGCGGCGTTGATAAAAGCGAATTTCGTCTTCTAACGCGCCCACGGTTAAGCTGCCGTCATAACCCAATTGAGTGGCTAAGGCTTGAATGTTGGCGGCTGCTTGCTTGTCTAACGCAAGCAAGGTGTTTTGTGGGTCTGCTACCCAGTCTTGTTGTTGTTCAACGAGTTCTTTTTTTGACATGATTTGCTTATCCTGCATGAACAGCCGCACGGCGTTGTAGTTCTTTAATACGTTGCTCGGCTTGGTTTAACGAGTTGAGGTGTGCTAATGCAATTTGTTCCATGAGTGGCGTGTGAGCAAAATTGCCGTTATCAAGTTTTTGGACTAAATCGGCTGCTGCTAAATCTTGCAAAGCACGGGTAATGTTGGTTGGGGTTTCGTTTAAATGAGTGGCTAATTGACCATTAGACAAACCACTTAACGAGTGACCGCGTAGGGCTTTAAGTACGCTTAATGCGCGTTGTGCTGAACTGCTCATCGTATGGTTACTCTTAATGCAAAGCCGCTGATTACAGTGGTTTGATGAGCGCGATAAAGTGTTGGCCACAACATATAAGGCTCAGCATTGACTGAGTTAGCAATAACCTTAGCAATGTTTAGATGGGCTTCTTTAGCGTTAATCACATCGTGAACATCGTTAATGTGAAAGCCATGTTTTTGACAAATTGCTCCTAAAGAAATGCCTTTTGCGTTGAGCATGGCGATAATTTCTTCGGAAAGTAGATTTTTTATTGTCATGTGTTTACCCTCTACTTGTTTTGTTGGTACAGTTACAACCGTTTGTTAGGCTACTTGAGTGCTGTTATTAACAGTGATTTCGCCTTCTTTAATGCCTAAACGAACGGCGATTTCGTGGCCAATGCCATAAAAGCCTTTGCGTGTGCCGCCAATGACTTTGCAAACTGTGTTGTAGTTGTAGCCATGTTCGACAGACCATTGTTTTAGGGTTTTGCCTTCACGCAAGAGCTTGGCTTTCAGCTCTGGAACTGTGAGTGCTTTGGTGCAGGTGTAGGTTGCCATGATGGTTTCCTTTTTCTGCGGCCTATATTGGCCGCAGAGGTGGTGTTGTTATTGGTTAGTTTGGGCGTTAGTGGTTAAAACCCATTGAGCCAGTTTTTCGAGATTGGCTAATGATTCATGCGATGCAGGCGTTGGATTTAATAAAAACTCAGTCATGACTTGTTGACCCATGTGAGTATTAGCTAACAGTTGAAGGCGGATTTTTTGGGCAGGCGTTAATTCGTTTGAGACTAACGTTAAAGGTTGTAGGGGTAATTCTTCGTTCATAGTATTGCCTCTTTGTAGTACAAGAACTGGTGCATTAGTGCATCCGCTGAGTTCATAATAGGACAAATATGTCCCTTAGTAAAGAGGTTTTGTGGTTATTATGGACAAAAATGTCTTTTCAAGATTGAAAGAAGAAAGAGAAAGATGTGGCGTTACTCAAGCACAGGTTGCAGATTTAACAGAGGTAAATATTAAAAGTGTTGGGCGTTGGGAAAGAGAGATACCCATTCCTAGCGACAAGCTAGCAATGCTGTCAACTTTGGGAATAGATGTTCTTTATGTCTTAATTGGCCAGCGAAGTATTCCTGTCGTGCTAAATGCTAAAGAAGAGGCTTTGTTAGATAATTACCGTAATTCTAATGAGGCAGGAAAAAAGGCAGTAGAAACTACGGCCAGTGCGTTCGCGAATGCGGACACCGATAAAAAAGCCGCCAATGGCAGCTAATGATGATTAACAGGGAGTAAGGATGATGGCAAAGAAGCCAAATACAGTAGAAGCATTGATAGTATCTTTATTTGCGGTAATAGCTTTACCGATTATTTTGCTGACTTGGCTTTACGAAACAATCGGCTCAACTGGATTTTGGTTTCTGATGTCGTTTTTAGGTTTTGGAGGCATGTATTACTTGTTTAAAAAACAAAACAAACAAAACCCTCAGTCGCAAAGTTTTGTAGATTGGCTTAATAATGGCTCAAACAATAGCAGCTCATCACAACAACAACGCACGCAAACCAGTAATAATGACTACTTTGAGGAGCTAGCGATTTATACAGCAAGTAGTCATGTTGTGTATGAGCTGTCTAGTGATTACGGTTGGAACTTATCCTTATTGACTTTTAGGCAGCAGGAAGTATTGCGGAGTTTGCAAATTATCAGAGAATCTTTAAATATCAGTGCCAAGACCAAAAAACAAGATATAGCAGAGTCTCGCCTAAGTCTTGCTCATCAGCTTTATGATGAAGTTTGTAATAATTATAGTGATGTTTTTAAGGTTGATTTGTTAACAAGAATCAAAGGCATTATTGATGCCGATTTATTAAACGTCCATACAGAGGCTTATCTTAATGTAGCAAATGCGCATCTTGACAAGGCCTTAAATGCAAAAAGAGCGAATACCAAAGCTAAGTATTTCGGATTGGCTAAAGAGGTTTTAGAGACAGGCTTAAGTGACCCGTATAGTGATAAAGAACGTATTAGAGAGCTGTTAGCGTTTAATAATAGACTTGAAGAAAATATATAGTATTTTTCTAGCCCCCAAACAAAAAGCCCCTAGTTTTCACTAAGGGCTTTTAGGTCATCTGTTACGCTTGCTATCGGGTAGCTAGGGCAATCTGTGTCTCTGCCGCGAATTTAACCACTCTTTCTATTTTATGTATAGTATTTTTATCGGTTTGGTACAGTTGCAACCGTGTTATAGGCGTACTTTTTTTTGAATATTTTCTAAACTCTCACCATAGGCATTTTGTGGTGAGATGCGACATGATAGATGGTTTTCAAAGGCTGTGCCAACTCATTGGCCAAAACGATGCTTTTAAGCTCATGAACTTATGCGGCGGTACACGCGTATATATTCCGCTCATTGAGCATTGCAAGGCTGAGCATTACTTGGCTCAGGTGATTGGCTTGGATAATCTTGTTAAATTAGCCCAAGAGTTTGCTTGCGACCGCATTGAAGTGCCGATGGGCTATCATGCGTTTAAAGAACAGCGTAATAAAGAAATTATTAGGCTATTTAATGAAGGGATTTGTCAGTCAGAGTTAGCTATTCGTTTTGGCTTAACTGAGCGTCAAATTAGAACTATTTGCGCTAAACGCGCTCCCGTTGTTGATAAAAATCAACTGCCTCTTTTTGAATAAAAAATACTTCAATAAATGATTGAGGGCAAACATATAGATTTGCCCCAACGAGCGGAATCCCTTCCTCCTTATAGAGTCGCTTTTTAGCTATCACAATACCCTTGTTGTTTGGCCTTTATAGCGGCCTTCGGGCTGCTTTTTTTAGGGGTAAATCATGTCTCAGATTATTATGTTGTCCCCCCATTTTAGCCTTGCTGAGTTTATTGTCAGTGAGTCTGCCGAGCGATTAAATATTGATAATCAACCGCCTGTTGAATTAATGCCTAACTTAGAAATGACTGCCTTAAAAATGGAGTCGGTGCGCGTACTGTTGGGCAATAAAAGCATTATTGTGACTAGCGGCTATCGTAGTCCCATGCTGAATAAAGCGATTAACGGTTCGCCCAATTCTGCACATCCAAAGGGTATGGCGGTTGATTTTATCTGTCCTAAATTTGGCTCATCTTTGGAGATTTGCAAAACCATTGCAAATTCTTCGCTCATTTTTGACCAGTTAATTTATGAATATGGCCGATGGGTGCATTTGGGCTTTAGTAAAACAAAGCCGCGCAAACAAATTTTGACGATTGATAAATATGGTGCGCGTGTTGGCTTACAGAAGATTCGTCTTTAGAGGTTTTTATGCAACTTAAATTAGTTGAAAACTGGCGTACAGGTTGGCGTTGGTTTAGCAATATTGCCATGACTGCGATTGTGGCCATTAATACTGCGCCTATTCCACCTGAACTGGTGGCCGTTTTACCCCCCGACACTCAGCAAAAAGTCACCATTAGCTTGGCCGTTTTTGGATTGATTGGTCGGTTTATTAAGCAAGAGATGCCTAAGCAGGATTGATATGAGCGAAGAATTAAAATTAGGCATTCAAGTGCTGCAATTTGTTTGTATGTTTGGGTTGGCTTTGTACACCTTTATTAGCAATAGACGTGTGGCCAAAGATACCGAACTGCAAGAAGTTAAACATCGTGTCACCGTGGTTGAAGAGCGCGTTAGAAACATTCCCACCCACCAAACCGTTGCAGAAATGATGGGTGAGATTAAGGCCGTCAGAGCTGAGTTAAAAGGGATTCATGTTCAGCTTGAACGTTTAGAAGTGGATGTGAATCGCGTCAATGACTATTTATTGAATAATAAATAAAGAGGTTTTTATGAGCTTTACTGAATTTGTTCGTGAGGAACAGCGTTTGGTGTTGTTGCGCTTGCTGCATGAAATGCCTCGCTATCAGTCAAATAGCTCCGTATTAACTACAGGCATGGATAAATTTGGTTTGGCCATGAGTCGTGACCAAGTTTGTACTGAGTTGAATTGGTTAAAAGAGCAAGGTTGTGTCACTTTGCAGGAAGCAGGTTCTGTGGTGGTTGCTACGTTAACTGAACGTGGTGCAGATGCGGCAACAGGTATGACCAAGATTCACGGTGTTAAACGTCCGAGTCCACGATAATGTTAAAAAAATCGTCTATTCGCAAATTGAGTGATGAGCAACGACAGTTTATTGAGCGTTTAATGCGTGAAGATAATCGCACGCTTGATGAAATGTTAGAGGCGATTAAAAAGCAGTTTCCTGACCAAAAAACACCTAGCCGTTCTAGCTTAGGACGTTATAGACAGTCATTTGACGAAATGGCCAGTAAAATGCGCGAAATTCAAGTTGCATCACAAGTGTTGGTGTCTGAATTTGGTGAAGATGTTGACGATAAAGCAGGTGCATTACTCTCACAAGCGGTAACAACACTGGCGACAGGTGTTGCGCTACGCTCTAATGACGATGACAAAATTAGTATTCAGGATGTGGGCGATTTAGCCCGTGCTGCCCGTGCCGTGATGCAAACGCGCACCATGTCTATTAAAGAACGTCAAGCTATTCGTAAAGCCTATGCTGAAGAAGCCGCCAATGCTGTTAGCGAAGAACTGCGTGGCCAAGACGGTATGAGTGAAGAGCTAGAAGAAAGGATTCGTGCTATTTTATTGGGTAAAGCATAATGGCTGATAACAAGCTAATACCGCTTAATAAGCCGCGTAAAATTGATTTAGCGGCTGAAATGGAACTGCATGGCGTTGTTGTTCCCCAAGAAGTTGAGGATGCCATTCCTAAAGGCGATGCTGTTTTTTTGCCGTATCAACAACGTTGGTTTGAAGATACCAGCGAAATTATGATTGCCGAAAAAAGCCGCCGCACGGGTTTGACATGGGCTGAGGCTGGCCGCAACGTGATGAATGCCGCCAAGCCGCGTAAGCGTGGCGGCTGTAATACCTTTTATGTTGGCTCTAAGCAAGAGATGGCACTGGAATACATTGCGGCTTGTGCGTTGTTTGCCCGTGCGTTTAACCAGTTGGCTGAGGCTGATGTTTACGAGCAGACTTTTTGGGATTCGGCAAAAAAAGAAGAGATTTTGGCGTATATGATTCGCTTCCCTAAAAGCGGATTTAAGATTCAGGCTTTAAGTTCTCGCCCCTCTAACTTGCGTGGTTTACAGGGTGACGTGGTGATTGACGAGGCGGCTTTCCATGAATCCTTAGAAGAGCTATTAAAAGCAGCTTTAGCCTTAACTATGTGGGGCAATAAAGTCCGTTTAATTAGCACGCATAATGGTGTGGACAATCCGTTCAATCAATATATCCAAGATGCGCGTGAAGGTCGAAAGGACTATAGTGTGCATCGAATTAGTTTGGACGATGCTTTAAAAGATGGTTTATTTAAGCGGATTTGTTATGTGACGGGTAAAGAGTGGTCACCTGAAGCAGAGAAAGATTGGCGTGACAAGCTGTATAAAAACGCTCCCAACCAAGAATGCGCGGATGAGGAATATGGCTGTATTCCTAAAAAATCAGGCGGCAACTATCTATCACGCACCTTGATTGAAATGGCAATGGTGGCAGATAGGTCTATTCCTGTGCTGACTTATGAAGCCTCTGATGCATTTATGACGTGGTCAGAAGAAGTTCGTATTGCTGAAATTGAGCAATGGTGTGTTGATAATCTGCTACCACAATTAAGTAAGCTGAATAAACTTAATCGTCACTCCTTTGGTGAAGACTTTGCTCGTCGTGGTGATTTGACCGTCTTTGTACCATTGGCCATTAATGCCGAATTACGCAAGCGTACGCCTTTTGTCGTGGAGTTACGCAACCTAACCTACGACCAACAAAAACAAGTCATGTTTTTTATTGTTGATCGTTTGCCTCGTTTGAGTGGTTTGGCTTTTGACGCGACAGGTAACGGTGGTTATTTGGCGGAAGCAGCCGCTTTACGTTATGGCACAGAGATGGTTGACCAAGTGCATTTATCTGCTGCTTGGTATGGCGAATGGATGCCAAAGCTCAAAGGTGAATTTGAGGCTTTTAATATAGAAATACCGCGTTATCAATCTATGTTAGATGACATGATGCACATCAAGATTGAAAACGGTATTCCGCTTATTGATAAAGGTCGACAAAAAGACCTTGACTCGATTGGCGGTAAAGGCAAACGACATGGCGACTTTGCGGTGGCCTTAGCAATGGCTAACCGTGCCAGTTGGATGACTGGTGGTGTGTTTGAGTTTACGCCTATTAAGTCTAAGAACGATTATGACGATGATGATTGTGATGAAGAATGGTATGGCGATGGGGGTTGGTGAGATTAATTATCATTTTTTAATTAAAGAACCCAATGGGAGTGCTACGCGGAGTGGTCTTTGACCTTTAGCCCTGCTCGTTATTGTGAGGATGAGCAAAACAGTAGCCGACTGACTGGCGTAACCAGTTAAACTTATTTTTAATACGGAGTGTGTTATGACAGGTCTATCTAAATGGTTTGCATTTGGTCATCTTCCAACTCATTTGCAAGAAGTAAGCAAGCCTATTGGCGAACTAGCGGCAAAACTTGAAGCCGAATTACCAGATAGTGCCGAAAAAACCGCAGGTATGCGTAAATTGTTGGAAGCTAAAGACTGCTTTGTTCGCGCAAAGCTAGATACGCAAAAACCCTGAATTCCTTCCTCCTTATAACTAATTTATCTACCGTGTAACTTGGCAAGCAGCTTGTTTATTGCCTGCCGAGTGACACCATGTCTAAAAAGAAAGACCTTGAAAAGTTAAAAAAACGCGAAGCCAAAATCGCCCTTGAGCAACAACAAAGTGCCGAGGTGTGGAGTTTGGCGCGTGAATTTGCTGACCATCCTGCCCGTGGTTTAACTCCTCAAAAACTGTACAATATTTTAACCGCTGCCGAACAAGGCGATATTGTTGCTCAGTCAAATCTATTCTTAGATATGGAAGAGCGAGACGGTCATATTTATTGTGAGATGAGTAAACGTAAACGCGCCTTACTCACCTTAGACTGGCATATCGAACCACCTAAAAATGCCACGACTGCCGAAAAAGCCCTTGCTGCTGAAGCGCAGGAATGGCTAGAAAACATTGATGATTTTGAAGATGTGATGTTGGATGCGCTTGACGGCATTGGTCATGGCTTTGCTGCCCTTGAGGTTGAATGGGAGTTGCTTGGTAATTTGCAATTGCCTTGCAAATTTCATCATCGTCCACAGTCTTGGTTTCAAACACCGATTGATAATTTAAACGATTTGCGCTTGCGTGATGGCACGATGGAGGGTGCAGAACTGTGGCCGTTGGGATGGCTTGTCCATAAACACAAGGCTAAAAGCGGTTATTTAACGCGTTCGGGTTTGCATCGTGTTTTGTGTTGGCCGTATTTATTTAAAAACTATTCGGTGCGTGATTTAGCTGAGTTTTTAGAAATTTATGGCTTGCCTTTGCGCTTGGGCAAATACCCCAGTGGTGCAACCGAAAAAGAAAAAACTACTTTATTAAGAGCGGTGACTCAAATTGGCCATGCGGCAGCAGGCATTATTCCGCAAGGCATGATGATTGACTTTCAGGAAGCGGCCAAAGGTAGCCATGACCCATTCCAAGCCATGATTGATTGGTGCGAAAAAACCCAGTCTAAGGCAATTTTAGGTGGCACACTCACCACTCAGGCAGACGGCAAAACCTCAACCAATGCGCTCGGCAATGTGCATAACGAAGTGCGCCATGATTTATTAACCGCCGATGCCAAACAATTAAGCAGCACTTTAACACGCGGTTTAATTATTCCTTTGTTGAGCATTAACAAAGCAGGCTTTGACCCCAGTCGTGCGCCTCGTTTTGTGTTTAACACCCAAGAACCCGAAGATATTAAATTGTTTAGTGAGGCGATTCCTAAATTGGTGGGTGTTGGAATGCAGATACCAACACAATGGGCGCATGAAAAACTGGGTATTCCTTTGCCTGAAAATGACACTGTGGCGGTTTTAAAGTCTGGTACCTCGCAAAATTCACCCACTGCCGCGTTAAGTACCGTGGTTGCTGCGTTGAAACAAGAGCCGTTAGCTCCATCAAGTAATCCTACTGAGGATGACAAGGTCACCAAGAATGCCAGTGTCTTGTTTGAGTTAATCGATAAGATTCCCGATGAAAAATTGCAGTCTGTGATTGAGCCATTGTTGTTGCCAGTGATTAGCAAGTTGAAATCAGCCAGTAATGAAAATGAGAGGCTGTCTGTATTAGCCGAGGCTTATCCGACAATGGATGATGGACAGCTAATCGAAACATTAGGTGATTTATTGTTTATTGCTGATTTGTGGGGACGATTGTCTGTACAAGAGGAGCTAGGCCAATGAACGGCTTAGACCTTAAAGCCATCTTTGGCATGAAGCCCGAAGCCGCTATTCAGTATTTAGAAAGCAAAGGCTATAAAATTACATGGGATTGGCGCGAAATGGATGCTGCTGCTCATGCTCGAGCTTTTACCGTTGCCAAAGTTGCTCGTGTGGATATTTTGCAAGATATTCATCAAGGGCTAGTTAAGGCTTTAAAAGAAGGAAAAACTTTTGAGCAGTTCGCTAAAGACATCACGCCCACTCTGCAACAAAAAGGATGGTGGGGAAAACAAATTGTTATTGATGGTGCAGGCAATGCTCAAGTGGTACAGCTAGGCAGTATTAGACGCTTACGAACCATTTATGACACCAATATTAGCTCGGCATATATGGCGGCTAAGGAGCAATATTATTTAAGTAATCCTGCATTACAAATTAGTCATCCCTACGTTAAATACATCGCTATTTTAGATGGCCGTACTCGTCCTACACATAGAGCGATGAGTGGTCGTATTTTTAGATTTGACGACCCCATTTGGCAAACGTGCAAACCCAAGAATGGTTTTGGTTGCCGTTGTAATTGGACATGGGTATCGGGTTACGAAGTTGAAAAAGATAATCTAAACGTGGACTCATCTGCCAATAAATTACGCACGGTTAATGAAGAAGTCGGTAAAAATAAAACTACGGGTGCGCCTGTGATGGCTCAACGAACAGGCATCGATGTGAAAGACACTAATGGTAAAACCCATTTTTTTGCGCCTGATGCTGGCTTTAATAGTTCGCCTGCCGAGTACCTTGCACCTGTGTTAACTAAAGTTCAGGCAATGGAAGCTCCGTTGGCCACGCGCTTTTATGCCGATATGAAAAATACTTTACTGCCTGAAATGGAGAAGCAATTTGCAGCGCGTGTAACAGCATTACAAAAAGAGCTTGATGCGATTAAGTTGTTGCCACCCACGGTTAAAGCACCACCGATTATCACGACTGGCGAACGTTACCTTGCAGGTGTATTAGATAGTGACGTTTTAGTGGCTTTACATAATAAAGTTAAGGTTGACCCAGTTAAATGGAAAGAGCCACTTACTGCTGCCATTATTTCAACCGATGACGATATGCTGCATTGGATTAGGGATGCTAAATCAGCGAGAGGCGCAAGTGTTTCTACTGCTTGGTTGGAACAATTGCCTGCACAATTAACTGCACCAATGGCTATTTATTTAGATGCCCAAAAACCCAATACAGTGCTTTATATCTATGACTTGGGCAATGGCGAGGCGGCAAAGGTGGTGGTTGCGGTTGGTTTTGTCGATAAAACTCAACTTACAGGCACACAACGTGCGTCAGCGATTGAGAACAGAATTAGGACGATTGGTATTGTGCCAATGGTAGAAATAACGAATGTTTCAAAAAATGAGAAGATTAAATAAGGGCAAGGCGGTACGCCACTCTCCGCGTGATAGACGTTGTAAACAACAACTAAACTGGACGTGCGATTTCCCAGTTGTCATGCCCTCGTTGTAAGATGGTGGTACGCCACTTTCCACTGAGGCCATAGCTCTTAACCAAGGCCGCTAGGCAGCGAATTATCCTAGCTTCTATCTCACGCTGTTATTATAGCTCTACACCTGAGAGATTGCCATGTTTGAAATTAGAATGACTGCAACAGAGTTGCAAAATTTTATGAATCAAATGCAAGCCCACGCCAATTTGTATGGCTTGCCTGCGGTGGTGGCCACAGAACTTTATAATCAAACCGTTAAAAATTTTGAGGCTAATGGTCGCCCCAGTTGGGCAGGATTAAGCCCTGTCACTAAAGAGCGGCGTGCTGCATTGGGCTATGGCAGTGATAATATTTTACGAGTACGTGGTAAGTTGTTTGATGCTATTACGCCATTCTCAGGCAGTGACTTTGCAGGTGTGGGCGTTAGTCATACTGTGCCTTATGCACCAACCCAACAATTTGGTGCTAAAAAAGGACAATTCGGACAAAGTAAACGTGGTAACCCTCTCCCTTGGGGCGATATTCCTGCGCGTCCTTATATCCCCATTGATAAAAATGGCAACCTCCAACCCGAAGCTGAAGAGGCTGTTTTAGGGGTTGTCACCCATTATTTAAGAGGCTTAGGCTTTAATTGATTTAGAAATCGATTTAATAGCGTTTATGAGCGTTCATAAACGCTATTAGTTATCTTGAACGCCTCTTTGTAGCACGTTGAGCTAACCGCGCT
Source organism: Agitococcus lubricus (assembly GCF_003051055.1). Taxonomy (GTDB): domain Bacteria; phylum Pseudomonadota; class Gammaproteobacteria; order Pseudomonadales; family Moraxellaceae; genus Agitococcus; species Agitococcus lubricus. Next base: position 387,921 of record NZ_QAON01000001.1, read on the forward strand.
TAAAACGCAAAATTTCAAAGCATTTTTGTTAAGAGCGGAATCCCTTCCTCCTTATCTTAAACCTCAATTGATTTTAGGCTGACCACACTAACGAGAGGTCGGTTTATGAATCACGCTTTAGCTGCTTTAACCCTTGCCATTAACTCAGTCACCGAGTCGCCATCGGCTGCTCAATGGTTGCGTGTATTGCCTATGGGTGAGTTTAAAGGCGTGGATGGTCGGCCTGTTGGCATGACATGGGGTAAAGGAACACCTGTTGAGTGCAAGTCTTGGTTATTAACCCAAGAGCAAGGGCAAAAACTTGTTGCGGTTTTAAAGGCACGTCAGGACGATTTAGTGATTGATTATGAACATCAAACACTCAAGGCAGCAGAAAACGGACAGCCTGCGCCTGCCGCAGGATGGATGAAAGATTTTGAATTGCGCGAGGATGGACTTTACGCGCTATGCGAATTTACGCCCAATGCTCAAGCGATGATTGATAACAAAGAGTATCGCTACATTAGTCCTGTTTTTCCCTTTCACCACAAAACAGGATTAGTGACCGCGTTATTAAATGTTGCGTTGACCAACGCGCCTGCTTTAGACGGATTAACCGATGTGATGGCTAAAGCGGCTCTCTCGTTATTTTCTTCAACTCCCAAAAACGAGGACTCCGCGATGGATGAACTCTTAGAGCGTTTACGTTGGATGCTGAATTTACCTATTTCGGCAACCGTTGACGAAGTTAAAGCAGAATTACAAAAGTTGGCAGCTATGTTGACGGAAGGACAAGCGACAGCCGCCGCCAGTGTTGATTTGTTGGCTTTATTAGCTAATCAAACACAACAAATTGCGGCATTAAGTCAGCAATTAACGACTCAGGCAACAGCAACACCTGACCCAACTAAGTTTGTACCGATTGATGTCGTTAATGGCTTACACCAACAAATTGCTGCTTTGAGTCAGCAACAACAACAAAACCAAGCGGACGAATTGGTCACTGCGGCATTGAATGATAACCGAATTTTGCCTGCCGAAGAGTCATGGTTACGTGGTATGGCAAAGTCTAACTTTTCCGCTGCTAAGTCGTATATCGATGCACGTCAGCCCATTGCTGCCCTTAGTCAAACACAAACCAGTGTGACTAAGACATTGGCAACACAAGAAGCCGATTTGGATGCAACAGCATTAGCGATTTGCTCTAAATTAGGCATTACCAAAGAGCAGTTTAAAGCTCAACAAGCGTTGTTAAGCAAATAAATAACAAGGTTCTGGTCAATAAGAGGATAAGAACATGACTGCAATCACGACTGACCGTAATACCCCATATAAAGACCCATTTATTGTTTCTGTGCCATTGGCGGCAGGTGTCACGGTATTGGCAGGCACAATGGCCGTTGCCAATGCTGATGGTTTTTGCGAAATGGCAAAAACCGCCGATGACCTCACCTATTTAGGCCGTTTTGATGAAGCGGTTGATAACAGTATAGGTGATGACGGCGATAAAACCGCACAAGTACGCCGTAAAAAAGTTTTTTGTTGGGACAACCACGGTGCAGACCCTGTCACTCAAGCCAGTTTAGGTCAGCTTTGTTACATCGTTGACAATCAAACCGTGGCAGCAACCGATGGGACAGGCACGCGTTCCGCCGCAGGCATTGTGCTTGTGATTGATAGTGACGGCGTGTGGGTTGAATAAATAATTTTTTATTGGCTGAGAAAAATCTAAGCCAAAATGAAATAACGTTACAACAGGAGAAACTCCATGTTAGTGAATAAAGCAGCACTCACTACTTTATATGTCAGTATGAGTGCGATTTTTAACAATGCCTTTGATGCTGCACCGAGCCAGTGGCAAGAAATCGCCATGCTTGTGCCGAGTACAACAGCAACAAATGATTATTCGTGGTTGTCAAACTTCCCACAAATGAAAAAATGGATTGATGAAAAAGCCATTAAATCATTGGCGGCTTTTAAATATTCGATTGAAAACGAAGATTGGGAAACAACGGTTGAAGTTGACCGTAATCACATTGAAGATGACCAATACGGCATTTATAAGCCTCAAGCGATGATGGCTGGTGAGTCTGCCAAACAACTGCCTGACGAAATTGTCTTTGATTTGGTGAATAAGGCTTTCGACAACAAATGTTATGACGGTAAAGCATTTTTTGCTACCGACCACAAAGTAGGTAAAACCACGGCTAGCAATAAAGGTACTAAAAAATTATCGATTGCGACTTTAGCTGCCGCACAGGCGAGTTATGGTGCTGCACGTATTGCTCTCATGAAATTAAAAAGTGATGAAGGTCGCTCGCTGAATATTAAGCCTAATATTTTACTTGTGCCACCTGCATTGGCGGACATTGCTAATGCCTTGATGACGGTTGACCGTTTAGAGGACGGCAAATCCAATATTTACAAAGGTGCGGCCAAAGTGGTGGTTGATAACCGTTTAACTAGCGATGACGCTTGGTTCTTACTTGATACCACCAAAGCGATTAAGCCGTTTATTTATCAAGAGCGTAAAAAACCTACTTTTGTGTCTCAAACCGATTTGAGTTCTGACGATGTGTTTAGTCGTAAAAAATTCAAATTTGGTGCTGAAGCGCGTGCCGCAGGGGGTTACGGTTTTTGGCAGTTGGCGTATGGCAGTGATGGTTCTGTTGCCTAAGTAATCCTAAAACGCCTCGTTTATCTACTCAGTAGTCCTAAAAACTCTTCCTTATATAAAGGAAGAGTTTTGGAGCAAGTCATGTACGCAACCAAGCAAGATTTAATTAACAAATTTGGTGAGCGTGAAGTTATTGCACTAACAGACCGCGAGCCATATCAGCACGCAGTTAATGATGCGGTGCTAAACGATGCCATTGCTGCCGTTTGTGCTGAAATTGATAGTTATATCAGTCCGCGTTATGCCGTGCCGTTAAATCCTGTCCCTAAAATTGTGTCTTATATGGCGTGTGACATGGTGCGCTATTACCTAACAGGTGCAGCGGCCACCGAAACTGACCCCATTGCCATGCGTTATAAAAATGCCATTAAGTATTTTGTTGAAGTCTCAAAAGGTGCTGTGACGATGGGAGGTATGCCCAATAATGCAGGGGTTGCGCCAACCGTAGATAACACCGTGCAAATGACGAGCGGTGGCCGTGTGTTTGTTCGTGGTGATTACTAATGGCTAGTTTTGACTTGGTCGCCATTGAGCAAGGCATTAAAGATGCGGTTAAGGCGTTAAATCGTCCTTACATCGCGGAAATTGCCACTTATGGTGGTGAGTTTGATGAGGGGCTTGCTGAGTCCGTCAAACGATTCCCTGCGGTTTGGGTGACGTTTAGTGGCGCAAATCCACGGCCATCCAGTACCTCAAAACGCAAGTGGCACGTGGATTTAACGTTTGTAGTTTTAGTGGGTTCGAGGTCAATACGCAATGAAGAAACAACTCGGCATGGGGCTTTTACTGTGGGTGGCCAGTTCGTTGAAGTTGGCACATTTCAATTGCTTAAAGATGTACAAATTGCCTTGCTCGGCAAAGATTTGTCATTACAGATTAAGCCGCTTGAGATGGGTCGCATCACAACGCTCTTTAATACACGCCTACAAAACCAAGCTGTATCTGTCTTGGCGCAAGAATATAAAACGTCGCTTTTGGTCGGTGTCGATGATGAAGATGGTGACGGTGAAAATGCCGCGCCTATCTTGCTAAATATAGGGATGGATTATCACTATCCACCCGAGCAAGAACCTGCCTTTGTCAGTGAAGTTGTCAGTTTAGAGGAATAAAAAATGCCAAATTTTCCAGAGCAACCCAATTTTGATTTAAAAGTTCCTTCACTGCCAACGTATAATATTGGCTGGCTACATCGTCTTAATGAGGCATTGCAAGCTGTTGTTAATCGCACGCGATGGTTGTATGAAAATGCTGGTGATGCGAGTGTTGAGTTTATTGATAGTTTAGAATCTACGCGCATTGATGCTGGTTTGTCCGCAAATCAAGGCGTAGTGATTTACACAATTTTACAGCAACTCGGTTTATTAATTGAGTCAAAAGCCGATTTGGAAAGCCCTATTTTTTCTGGCACAGTCAGATTGCCAACCGCTGTTCAGGGCACGAATGACGACGAAGCCGCATCGACGCAGTTTGTCAATGATGCGATTTATAATGCAATAAATGCGTTAATCAGTAATGCACCTGAAGCACTAAATCAGTTAAACGAATTAGCAGCAGCATTAAATAATGATCCTAATTTTGCGACAACTATATTAAATGCGGTTGCGACTAAATTAGCGTTTGATGTTGTGCAAACATTGACATTAGAGCAAAAAAATAATGTCTATGAAACATTGGGGCTGAAAGCTGGCGCATTTGCAGAAGACTCAGATGATTTGAGCGAAGGTTTAACAAATCTTTATTTTTCAGAATCTCGCGTGCTTGGCACAATATTATCTGCTCTATCTTTTCTTGACTCGTCACCAGTTTTGGCTACAGACAATGCGCTAGTCGCATTTGGCAAGTTACAAGCGCAAATTAATGCTGTTAATTCGCCAGCGAATCAAAATTATTGGATAGAAGATTTTGATGGACATAGCTCAACATTTAAGATGCTTTTCTTGAGTGCTTCAGCAACGAATATCTCTACAAGCGTAGTATCTGACGGTAACAGTGTTCCATTGAATCAACCATTTAATGGCGCGCTTTATTTAAAGCCGACTTCAACAACGTTTAGCGGTCAAGTCTCAACTAATGCATCACCCAGCACTCAAATACAGCATCATTTTTTTAGTAATGAAGTTGATATTTCTACTCGTTTTATGTTGTTAGACAATGATACGAATACCTTCGTTGCAGAAGTGGGCTGGGGAATGTGGCGTACATCGTTTTCCAGCCCAGATGTCGGTTTTTATGCGCGTGTGAATTATCAAGCAAGCACAATTGTTTTTTATACAAACAATGCGTTAGTTCAAGCTAATTCGCCAGCTTTTGCATTTATCAATTATGGAATTACTACTAACAAGTTTTTAAAGCTACGCATGCGTCATACAGGCACTGCGATAGAGTGTTATATAAATAATGTATTGGTACATACATTTAACGCTAATCTACCAGCGAAAGCCCATGCCTTTGGATTCGCATTTCAGAATCTCACTCTAGCTAGCCCATCTTCAAATGCGGGTTTAGTCATTGACTATGTTGATAAAAAAGTGAAGTTTTCAACAGCACGCTAAATGATGTAGCGGAATCCCTTCCTCCTTATTACTTTTTGTACTCTTGTGTAAGCTGCCTAAAAAGCTAAATTGCTTATACAGGAGTCGTCATGACTGAATTCAATTTTAGAGAAATTCCTGAAGGCATTCGTAAACCGAGTGTTTATATGGAGTTCAATATCACAGCGGCTAATCGTTTACTGCCTAGTAACGAACAAAAAATATTAATCATTGGCCAAAAAAATCCCGAAGCTCCACAATTGCCACTACAGGTTTTTGACGTTTATAGCTCCGACCAAGTTGGCATCAGCTGTGGTTTTGGCTCATTAGCTCATCGCATGGCGAAAGCAGGCATCAAGGCATTTCCCTACGCATCACTACAAATGATTTTATTAGATGATAGTGATTTTGCTGAGGATAAAGCGACGGCAACAATTGCCTTAACAATGGCAGAGCCAGCCATTCGCTCAGGTAAATTAACGCTTGATATTGGCGGTGATAGTTATGTTGTTGCTATTGCTCAAAATGATACTGCTAACATCATTCTTGATAAAATCGAAGCCGCTATTAACAATGACAACGATGCGCCTGTCTTGGCTGACTATGATGGTGTTGGCACAAGTCTGTTATTGACTTTAGAAACCGCAGGCTTGGTTGCCGAAAGCTTACTTTTATCGGCTGCTTGTGATGTGGCTGGTATTACGGTGACTGTGCCAGCTCGGCCTGATGTATCGGCATTAACGCGTCCTAATGTCGATGACATACAAGCTGTTTTAGATGTGATTTTTGCAGCAGGACATAACATTTTGGTTGTGCCTTATGCCCGTGAAGATTTGCTGACGGCTGTACGCGACCACTGTGATTTGGTGAGTAACGGCATTGAGCAACGGGGCTGTGTGGCCGTTTATGCGTCTAATGATGACGTTTTAGCAACTGCTAAAACACGGATGCAAAACTTAAATGCTAAGCGGTTGGTGGGTGCTTATTTGCGTGGCCAATCGAATTGGGCAGGCGAAGTGGCGGCTGCTACTGCGTTTGTGTTGGCAAGTGAGTCTGACCCTGCACGTCCGTTAAACGGCCTGCCTTTGTTGGGTATTAAAGCTCCGCCAGTGAGTGCTTGGCTTAGTCGTGCTGAACAAGAGGATTTATTGCACAACGGTATCACTCCGCTTGAAGTGGGTGCAGGTCAAAAAGTGCTGATTGTGCGGATGCTAAGTGGCTATTTGGTCAACGATATTGGTGTGTCTGACCCTTCTTTATTAGACATAACGATTATTCGCTCTTTGGATTACATTCGCCGTTCCTGCCGTGAACGTATTTTATTGCGCTTTCCGCGTTCTAAAAACTCCGCTAATCGCCGTCGTGCCATTCGTTCTGAATTACTCAATGTGTTAAAGCAGCTTGAAGGCTTAGAAATTGTGCAAAATGTCGATGCCAATAAAGACTTTTTAGTTGTTGAGGAGCATAGCACAGACCGTACTCGTGCCAATGCACGTATTCCTGCTGATGTGGTACGTGGCTTACACGTCTTGGCTGGTCAAATTGATTTACTGTAAGGGGCTAACAAATGTCTGAATATGTTGGAGCTATCGTCTTAGAACTTGACGGTAAAGAAATTGATGTTGCCAATGTGTCGGTAACAATTAATGCAGGTCGTAAGTTGGTAAAAACTATGAATCGCTTACGCCGTGCCAAAGGTTTTACTAAGACGGTTAAAGAGGTCATGTTAAAAGTGACTGCGGTGATTGACCCTGATAATCCTGTGGTTTGGGAAGATATTGAAGGTGCAAAAATATCTATTGAAAACCCCGATGGCACGTTGCGTGAGTCCTATTTAGAGTGTGGCTCAATCAGTGTTGGTAAGCAGTACGACACAGAAAATGAAGCGCGTATCGATATTGATATGTATGCCTTAGACCATGTTGTTGAGTAATCCAAAATGGAACAATTAAAAATAATGGGTGTGTTGCCTGTTGGTGTAGTTGTAAACGGTAAATTATGTAACGTTGTTACACTACGTGAAATGACGTTGCGTGATAGCTTAAAAACCGCCACTGTGCCTGATGGTGTTGACGAAGCGCAATATTATCCAAAATTAGCAGGCATTGCGGCTTGTTTGACTATTGATGGTGTGCCGAAAGAAAAAATCACCCACGATTTTGTTTTGGATTTGTCCGAAGAAGATGGCGAATATTTGCTAAACCTTAAGCAACAATTAAGTGCAAAGAAAAAAGAGCAAGTACAAGCCGCCGCAACCTTGACTCCTTAGTATTTGCTCTGATTGGGCATGGTTTTAGTAAAGACGAAATTTACGCCATGCCTGAGTCTGAGTTGAGTAATCACATCGAATTTTTATCGATTAAATATAAGCTAAACAAAAAGCCATCCTCTGATAAGACTGATAATGACTCGGTCACTAAAACGTATGTTTCTACTAAACGTAAAAGCAAGTGTAAAGGTAAATAGCCATGACATCTAAAAACATGAGTGTCAGCTTGCGCGTTTTGTTGCAAGGTTCGGCAACCAAAGAGTTTGCTCAACAGCTTAAATCTTTGCGTAGTGAAACCTCTGCTTTTACAGACGTGGCGACTAAAGCAAACACTGAGGTGCTTAAACTTGCAGCAGGCTTTAAATTGGCTATTGCTGAAGGTAAAGGATTAGCCAGTGTTTTGGGTCAATTGTCGGGACAAAGTACATTATTAGGTGGACGTTCGCGGACATTGGCGAGTGATATTAATGTTGTTAATCATAGTTTGCAGCAAGGTGCGCGTGATGCCGAGCGGATGCGCCGTGAATTAGATAGATTAGGTGGTGCTAGACCACCGAGACCCTTGCCACCAAATGGTGGTGGTTCGGGTGGTGTTGGCACAGGTAGTGGTTGGGGCGGCGCGGCAATGGGTATTGGCTCAGGTGCAGTCGCAGGCTATGCCATTGTCCGTAATCCTTTAGAACGCGCACGTACCTTTGAGACACAAATTTTTGATGCGTCCACCAGTATTACTGGCGGCTACAAAAATATGACTGATGCCCAAGTCAGAGAAACGAATTTAACACTCGCTAAATATGCAAAAGATGCGGTGCGGCAAGGTCATGGTACGGTTGAAGGGATTGGCGACAGTGCAGGCATTTTGGCCGCTTCGGGACAATATCAAAATGTGAGAGACCTTAAAGAGCCATTAAAAGCAATTGCTAAAACGGCTTTTGCAGCAGGTGCTGTAGAGCAGGATATAGCTCTCTTGACCCAACAAATTAAACAATTTGGCGTAGAACCTAATCGTACACAAGCAGCTTTATCCCGAGCAACGGCATCAGGTTTTGCGGGTGGTTTTGAATTAAAAGATATGGCAAGACTACTGCCAGAAGTTTTAGCAATGGCGAAAACCGCAGGTTATAGCGGAGAAAAAGGCTTAAATACCGTAACCACCCATTTGCAATTGGCTCGTAAGTATTCGGGTATTCCAAGCCAAGCTGCTGACAATATGCGTGATTTGTATCTTTTGTTCTCACAAGAACATTTTAAGCGTGCTATTGGTCAATACATTATTCCTGAAGAGGGAGACCCCATTAAAAAAATAGGTTTGCGTGGCAATCGTAAAGGCTTTGACATGACAACATATTTAGAAAGACAAAAAGAAAAAGGTATTGGTACGGTTGATGCCACTGTGATGCTGATGAATCGTCAAATATCTAAAAACAAACGTTTTGTTGAATTACAGAAACAAATTGCTGATTTGGAGGAAAAAAAACAAGGAAATTCAAATGAAGCAATACAGCGTAAAAAAGAAGCTGCTGAAATTGTTTCTGCTGGCGAATTTGGTAAAATTTTTCACAATCAACAATCTTTATTGGGGTTAATGTCGGTAATCTCTGGCATGAATAATGGCGAATTTAAGCGTATTGATGAGCTTTCATGGAATGGTGTTGATGCTGTTGGCCGTGTTGCAGGCTTTAAAGGCGAAATAGAGCCAGCTCAAGCACACGCATTGCAACAAGAGTCTATTTTAGCAACGGTTAAAGTCTATGATTCACTAAAAGGAACACTAGGCACATTTGAAGCAGGACTTCAAAATACAATGGAGGCTAACCAAGCATTAACTGCTTCGGCTTATGCCGCTGCAACCGCATTAGGAATATTGACGGCAGCTAAAATCGGTAAAGCGATGCTGGGGGGTGCTGGTATTTCTTTGGGTGGAGCGGCAGCAGGTGCTGGTCTAGGGGCTGCGATAGTTGGTGTTGGTAGAATGTCATTAACTGCATTGTTGGGGGCGGGAAAAATGGGTTTAGGAGCTGCTGCACTGGGTGTTGGTGGTGCAGGCTATTTGGGCTATCAAGCAGGTGACAAAATTGTGCGTCCATTTTTGCATGGTGCAAGCGATGGCAAAGCTGATGATTGGATTGGTGAAAAAGTTGCTTGGTTTCTTGCACACGGATTTGGAAATAATAATGCGCAAGAAGTTCTCAAAATAAATGAAAAATTAGCGAATATGCCACCACCAAATATTCAAGTTAATGTGAGTTTAGATAGTCAACAAATTGCATCAAGCGTAGAAACACAAATTACAAGACAAGCTCGACGCGAATAAGTCTTTGTGGCTGTTTTGTCTAAGCGGAATATCTTCCTCCTTATCCTTTGCTTTATATAGTCATAAGCTGAACACCTCAAATACGACAAATTGTCGCTTTTAGGCGTGTGGTTATGGCTTGGCAAGAAACATTACAAGATGCAAGTTTTCGCGGTGTACCGTTTGATGTGTTATCGACTACCGATAACCACAAACAAGCCGTTGTTACGCATAGCATCCCTTATGTTAATGGCGGTTCATTAGAACCGACTGGCTACGACCCACGCGCTTTTAATGTCTCAGCCATCATTTGGGGAGAAGATTATGAAAGCCGCTTAACCCAACTAGAACTTGCCCTTAATCAAATTAGTCTTGGGCAGCTCATTCACCCCACACGCGGTTTGCTAACCGTTGCTGTCCAAGATTACAGCGTCAAGCACTTAGAAGAAGAAGTTGAAACAGCTCGTATTGACATTGTTTTTATTGAAGAAGGTTTGATTACCGAATTATTTAGTCTTGCAACACCTGAAGAACCTACCGAAGCATTAGCTGAAGCTGCTTTGTTATTGTTTAATAATGCTAACGATAAACTGGCTCAAGAACTTGCAGTTGTCAGTGAGTCAGCCATATTTAGCGCCAAACAAAGAGCATTACGCCTAGATAAAATGTTGCTTAAATCCTTACAAGACTTACGCAAACAAGTGCAAAGTACCGTTTCTAGTTTAGAAAAAGCTATCAATGCCCCTTATGAGTTTGCGGCACAAATCGCTGATTTATGTGATGGTTTAATTGATTTACGCGCTTTTGATGTCGATATTATTGCCGCCAAATGGCATAACTTACGTGGTCAATTTAAAAATATTCTCAGGTTGCCCAATGACGGCAAATCACTAAACGCCAAACAACAGCGTGACAATCGGGTGTTTAGTCAATACATGGATAGTCTTGTATTGCGTAGTAATAGCGTTGCAGCCAGTCAATTATTCGTCAACGATATTGAGTCGCCCACGCTCACCCCATTGGAAGTTGAGGCAATCAGTAACACGCTGCGAGCCGATGGCCAACAACTTATTAATGCTATTCGTCAGTCCAATAGCCCACTCTCTCAACAAGATTTAGCTGTGATTGAGGCGATTAAAACTGTCGCGTATCAGGCGCAGCGAGCTGGCTTGGCTTTGTTAGCACGTAAGCCACCACTGATAGAGCGCAAAGTTGACAATGCAACATCCTTACATTTATTAGCTCATTTTTGGTATGCCGACCACACTCGCGCCCTCGAGCTTTTACGTCTTAATCCCCAAATTCGTCATCCTAATTTTATTGATGCTGGCGAGGTGTTAAATGCCTACGCCAAATAATCATCTTGCCTTAACTATTGCAGGCAAACAACATCATGACTGGCAAAGTTATGAAGTGGACAGTGATTTATTGATTGCTGCCGATGCTTTTCAAGTAGAGATTGCACCCACGTCTTTAGTGTTGCCTGAGTTTATCAATATTGGCGCAGATGTGCGTTTAACGCTTGATGGCAAACGGATTTTGACAGGTGTGATTGATGATGTGACTGAGTCCGTGGCTAAAAGTCAGCATGCCGTTAGCTTGTCAGGCCGTGATTTAGCAGGACAGTTATTAGATTGTTCTGTACCGTTATTTGATGGCCAAGAGTTAAGCCTCAGCCAAATTCTCAAACAGTTTTTAAGTCCATTTAACATTCCTTATGTCATTGAAGCCGCCAGTACCGCTATTCGTCAAAAAGTCACCGTGGATGTCGGCGAAACGGTATGGGAAGCAATTAGTAAAGCTGCCGAAGCCAACGGTTTATGGCAATGGTTTAGTCCTGAAGGCGTGTTAATTGTTGGTGAGCCTAACCCCAAAACGGCCACGGTGGCACATTTGGTACTTAGGCGCGATGGAGTTGGTAATAACGTCCAGTCATTAACCTATCACCGTAGTTTGAATAATCGGTACAGTTCGGTGACGGTACTCTCACAAACCACCAAAACAGACCCACTTTTTTATCAGGATATGGGTGGTACAGCAGACAACGAGGCAGAAGCCGACAACACTCAACCTAACATTAAAACAACTTTAACAGACGGTAGTGTTAATCGTTATCGCCCCAAAATTGTCATGGCCAGTGATTGCGAAAATCTTGCGGCTGCTCGTGCTAAAGCCAAAAAAATCATGGTGGACGGCCAATTAAATGGCCACAACTTAACCGCCGTGGTCAAAGGCCACTACACCGAATCAGGTCTGCAATGGCAACCGCGCCAACGTGTCACCGTATTTTCTGAACCACACGGCATCAATGGCACGTACTTTGTTATGGGGCGTAAACTCAAGTTAAGTCGGGTTGGCGGTAAAACCACTGAGTTACGCCTCAAGCAAGATGGTATTTGGCTGGTTGACCCCTTTAAGAAAAAAGCGAAAAAAGTCAAAAGCAAACAGCCAGTGCTTTATCAGGAGATAACTACGCCATGATAAATGAAGTCAAAAAAGCTATTGACCGCGCATTAAAGCAAGTACGTCCTGCATTTCGTGGTGTCACCAGTTTATTAAACACGGCTAGTCAAGTGAGCGTGGCACAAATCAAAGGTGTGGCTAGTGAGGTTTTAAATAATGTACCTGTCTTTCAACAATTTGGCTTTACCTCTGCCTTACCTGATAACAGTGACGTGATTGTTTTGCCGCTTTTGGGTCGTAGTGGGCTGAGTGTAATTATCGCCAGTGAGAACGGAAAGTTTAGGCTTAAAGGCTTGGTCAAAGGCGAAACAGCGATTTATGACCTACAGGGTAAATATATTTTATTAAAAAAGGATGGTGGCATTATTGTAGAAGCCAAAAACCAACCAGTCACAGTCAATAACGCCACTGTTGTGACCATTAACGCAAGCGAAAAAATTAAGCTCGTTGCGCCTGTAATTAGTTTGAATGGGAGTTGATGCAATGATAACCCTTTGTGCCAACAACCCATTACCGACTTTTAAATCTCTATATGATAGTGTTGTCGATAATCTTAAATTTCCACCCATAGCGATAGAGATACCAACATTACCTACGCTAAAAACACCTATTTATGAGGGTTTTAGCAATACAAATATGGAAATTCTGCAACTTATACAAGGACTACAGGACTTCCAATTTCAAACAACTTTAATGGCTTTAATACAGCCCTTAGTGTCAGTTGTGGGTGGTGCGTTAGAAGACATCTTACCCAAGATTCCACACACTGATTTAACGTTGATTGACTTATTAGCCTCCAATCCCAGTCATATTTATGACGTGATTGCGGCAGCTATCGCCGAACATGGTTTGGGCATCTTTCCATTTGTCCCTAAACCGATGTTCGGTAGCTTTTCAATCCCTGCGATTGAGGCTGTTAATGTCGTGAAAATGGTTGTACGTGGCTACTATATTGCTGTTTTAAATGTCATTAGCTCTCTTATCGACCAAGTTACTGATATTTTGGAACTTGCTGGACTAGGAGTATTGCCCACAATTCCTACATTATCTGCAATAACCGCCGCTTTAATGGCCGCTTTTCCGCAATTTGATAACCTGAGCGCACTTATTCAGTCAGGCATCGGTATTCAAGATATTTTCAGCATGTTGTTGTTTAGTGGATTTCCACCCATCGCCATACCTAATCCACTTATACCCAGTTTTAGTAGTCATGAAATTGAATTTCAAGAAGCCTTATCAATTATCTACAGTGACTTTTTGACTATTCCTTTAGCCATCATCATTGATTTTGTGCAAGACACACTGGGTATGTTGGGTTTCAGCTTTCCACTGTTATGTATTTCGTTTTAGGGTGAAAGTATGAGCTATATCAATCCACAAACAGGCGATTACGCCTTAGAAAACGGTACAGCCAAACCTGACCCACGCAAAGGTTTAGCGAATGCCGTTTATATGCGCTTGATGACACCTCTCGGTAGTTGGTGGGTTGACCCGAATTTAGGCAGTCGTTTGCATGAATTGTATCGTGAGAAAGATGTGCCACGAGTGATGTTGCTTACTAAACAATATGTCATCGAAGCCTTAACGCCATTACTCAGCTCGCAGCGCGTTAAAAAACTCGATTGCGAAGTCTTTAGACCTAGCAATGGCCGCTTAGAGTTTTACGCACTGGTGACAACCCACGAAGGCGAAGAAATCAAGTTTAGAAAATTTATACAGGTGGGAGCATAAAATGCCGTATATCATTCCTAATTATGCTCAGTTGGTGCAAACTCAAAAACAAGAACTTGCTAACTTAAACCCTGATTTGTCATTACAAGACGATGATGACGAAATGGTTCGCGCTCATGGTGTGGCTGCTGTGGTTGAAGGCGCATACCAACATCAACAATGGATTATTAGACAGCTATTTGCTCAAACGGCTGAAAAAGAATTTTTAGACTATTTAGCCGCAAAAGTTGGCATTACGCGTAAACAAGCCGTTGCCGCGACAGGCTCAATTAAAATATCAGGCACTGAAGGCGCAAGTTTATCGATTGGCGCAAACATCGTTCGTAACGCTTATACATGGATAACCACTTCATTAGGCACAATTGACGATACAGGCTTTGCCACCGTTAATGTCATTGCTTTAACCACAGGAACGGCAGGCAATCTAAGCGAAAATACCCCAGTCACCTTAGCTTCAGCACCAATAGGTATTCAAAGCCAAGCCTTAGCTTTAACCATGTCGGGTGGTTCTGAGCAAGAAAGTGATGACGATTTACGCGCACGGGTGTTGTTTGCTCAACAAAATCCTGAAGGTAATGGCACAAAAGCCGACTACGTGCGTTGGGCAATGGCCATTGAAGGTGTGTCTAGTGTTTATGTTTTTTCACGCCGCCGAGGTTTAGGCACAGTGGATTTGTGTATTGGTACAGCCACAGGTTTACCCAGTCCCACACTTATAGCCGATGTTCAAGCGGAAATTAATCTTAGGCAGTCAGAGCCTGCGGATTGCTTGGTTTATGCCCCTCAGTTTAAATTTGTCAATATGGGTATTTTGGTTGAATTGTCAGGCACAAATTTAGCCGCGATAACACCTCTGATTGTTGGAGTATTAGTAGATTATTTTGCAACCCTAAACCCAGCAGACAGAGTAGTCATTAAACAAATTGAAGCTCTCATTATGAGCTTAGAGGGGGTGGTTGATGTTAAAGTCAATTCGCCCAACACCAATATTGTGCCTGAAGTTAGCTTGTTTTCCACAGAATGGTGTCGTTTGGGTGATGTGGAGGTCAATGTTTTATCATGACTACATCTCGTCATTTAGCTGTTTTACAGCAATTACTTCCACCAGTCAGTTATGACCCTAATGGCCAACATATCAAGGCTGAATTAACAGCGACATCTATTGTTTTAGACGCATTACAAGATAGTGCTGCTCGTGTTTTGGCTGCGATTGACCCTGCCAAAGTCGCCGAATTATTAGATGAATGGGAAAAAGATTATGGTTTACCTGACTCATGCAATGGCGAAGTACCAACGACTACTGAAGAGCGTTTAGGGGCTTTATATGCGAAGATGGTCAGCCATTTACCACTTACCATTCCATTACTAGAGTCTATTGCTGAGAGTATTGGTTTTGCAGGTACTCAAGTTAAAAAGCGTCAACCAACCACCTGCGTTGACCCATGTAATACATTATTAAACGGTGAGATACATCGTTTCGTCCTCAATGTTTTGACCCCTTATGTCCGTAGTCAACAAATGGCTCACTGTACAGCAGCTTGTAATAGCGCAATTGCGTTTATTGAAGAACCTTTATTGGAATGTGTATTCAGGCGATTGCAGCCTGCTTATGCGTTCTTTCAATTTTATTACGGAGTTTAATTATGCATCGTATTGACACAATCAATGCTAGACCTAATGCCAATGGCTCAGGAAAAGCGGGCTATCATTTAAATGATGATTTATCGGGTGTTGACCCCACTAATTTAGACCCTGACGCGCTTAATGCTATTCAGGAAGAGATATGCACGGTTATTGAAAGTCAGGACATTACATTAGTTAAAGGCACAAATAATCAACTGCTCGCTGCAATTCAAAAAATGATTGTTAATATGGCTTATCCAGTACATCGTACAATTGAATTTGCTGCTGATGTTGACCCCAATCAATTATGGCCGTGGACAACGTGGGTACGTTTTGCTCAAGGAAAAACAACGGTTGGTCTTTTGGATGGGGACGCTGATTTTGGGACTGTTGGTCAGTCAGGGGGTGCTAAAAATATAGAATTATCAGTTGATCAGTTACCTGAATTTTCTTTAAAAGTTAAGACAAAAATTATTGCAATCAGAAATGACGGTGATGCCGATCCTGAAGATAGAATTTTGATTAATTATGAAGATACACATCCATACGAATCTGAATTTAACACGTCTTCAATCGGCAATGGCGAGCAAATAGATATCAAAAATCCGTATGTTGTCACTGCTAAATGGTTGCGAACTAACTAAGTGGAATCGCTTCCTCCTTAGCTTATTTGAATCTATCCCTAAAATACGCAACTCTTAGAAGGAGTGTGATGGGCAAGTGCAGCAACACAAGCTCATCACATTCACAAGCAGAGATATCCTGCAAGTAAACCAAGACTCCTTGCTTTGTACAAAGCGGCGAGAGAGTAACAAACTTTCACAGATTGAAAAAGACTTGCAAAAATGACAGATTTAAAGAGAGTGATTAAGTGTTCAGAATGTAAGCGAAAATTAGCAGAAGCCGATAAATTTAATTATTTATCTCTTAAATGCCCTCGCTGTAAAACGATTAATATACTGAGAACCGAGAGTTCCCCACCTGAATGCCATGAGCATCTTGCAGAGCAAAAACATGGAACAGACGGAGAACAAACCCGATTACAACCCACAGGGTAAATCTTTCTTGGCATGGGTTGGCGGTAAAAGCCAACTTTCTAAACAAATTATTGAACTTATGCCTAAGCATCATTGCTACTGTGAAGTTTTCGGCGGTGCGGCATGGGTTCTATTCAAAAAGACTCAAAGCCCTGTTGAAGTTTTTAACGACATTAACGGTGAGTTGGTTAATTTATATCGTGTTCTAAAGCATCATTTGGACGAGTTTATTCGTCAGTTTGATTACGTACTTCTTTCTCGCGATGAGTTTGCACGATTCAAAAAGCAATCGCCTGAATGTTTAACCGATATTCAACGAGCAGTTAGGTATTACTATTTAGTGCGATTAAGTTACGGCACTAAAGCAGTCGATCACTCATTTGCCAGTGCTGCTAGTCGCGCTTTAAGTATTGACTTATCTCGCTTCAAGGATAGTTTGAGTGAAGCTAACAAACGTTTATCTCATGTGACAGTTGAAAATCAGCATTACAGCAAAATCATCCAGCGGTTCGATACGGATAAAACACTGTTTTATCTAGATCCCCCGTATTATGGTTATGAGAACTACTATGGTAATGGTATTTTTAGCCGCGACGATTTTGCACTGCTGCGAGACCAGCTTAAAGCAATCAAAGGCAAATTTATTCTAAGTGTAAATAATGCTATTGAGATCAAGGAGCTTTTTAGCGATTTTACTATCATTGAAACATCAGCTCGTTGGAGTTTGGGCTTATCAACTAAGCCCGATAATCCCAATGAGCTAATCATTAAAAATTTTTAAAGGACATAAATGCAAAACGGCCACTATGGCCGTTTTTGTAATTCTATTGCATTTAGTGAAAAATTATTACTAGCCATTTATCTCGCAATTGACTGGTAATTTATCTCGCCGCGCTTCAGGTGCAGAAGGTTATACCGATTATCCGAGTTTGACCTCTGCGTAAGCATTTATATGATGAAGCAATAGTCTGTCGATTGAGTAGTCGACAGACTCTCCCTCTCCCCCATGTGTTATTAACATTAACCCCATAATTTGCGCCAAAACTTTTTTAGACCATTATCCTTTGTTTTTGGGTTTTTTGAGCTTTTGGATTTGTTAGTGGGTTTTACTGTTGTTAATGCGGCAACGCGTTGTTTGTGGTTGGCTTGTAAAGCCAATAAGCCTGCGTGCGTGGGGGCGGCCAATAAGCCTGTTTGAATAGAAGCTAAGGCTTCGTCAAATTTTTTTGCTTCGTAGGCCTCTTCACTCAGCGCTACATAGACCTGAGCAATACGTTGCAGTCCTGCCAGTGCCGCCGCCTGCTTGCTATCTAAACTCAATACTTGCTGAAAATAGAAAATAGCGTTGTTACGCTCTGGTTCAGCCAGTTGCCCTAATGCAAATTGTTGCTCTGCTTGCTGCAACCAAAAAGCCATTTGTGCAGCGCGTGTTTGTTGTAGACCCTTTAAGGCGTGGTCATTATCACTGTCTAAGTGTAGTGCTTGTTGATAAAAAAACTGTGCGCTGTCTTGGGCTGGAAATAGCCATTGTTTAGCGTTAAAGCGTTGTTGTGCAAGGTTTAGATAATGCCAAACTTGCCATTGCTTATAGATAATTGGTGATGACATCCACACTATAAAGATGAGACTGCTCATCATGAGTGGCCATTTGAGTGCCTTGATGCGGGTGACGATGGCGGCGTGAGGCTGTGTGCGAGGCATAGGCTTGGCGTCTAACACATCATCAATCGCTTGAATCAAGGCGTGGCAATCAGCAAAGCGGTCTTCGGGTTGTTTAGCAAGTAACTGATTGACTAAATTTTGGTAAGCACTTAACTCGGAGTTTAACGTGGGAACGGGCATTTGTACGTGATTGATGACCGTTTGGCTATAACTCTCCCCTTTGAATGGATTATAGCCTAGGAGCATTTCTACAAAAATGACGCCCAAACTGTAAATATCACTACGTTGGTCAAGTGCTAAACATTGTGCTTGTTCGGGGCTGCTATAAGCGGGGCTGCCGACAACAATCCCATGTTGAGTGAGTTCTGTGTTAAGACTCAAATTTTTGGCAATACCAAAATCAGTAATCACTAAATGGGTATTGTCTCTGAACAGTAAATTGGCAGGTTTTAAGTCTCTATGTACCAAACCGTGCTGATGCACTACAGCAAGCCCTTGAGCAATTTGTTTTAAGTAGTGGAGGGCTTGTGTTGGATTAAAGACTTGACCTTTGTATTGACTCAGGTCGCCACCTGCAATGTATTCCATCGCTAGATAATAGCGGCCATCAGCTAACTGATTGATATCAAAAATGGTAATAATGGCGGGGTGATGTAGCGCAGCAATGGTATGAGCTTCGTGAATAAAACGTTGGACATCTTCGGGGGCTTGTGTCTGTGTTAAAACTTTGAGGGCGACTTTACGTTGTAGAGACTGTTGGGTTGCCAAATACACGCTAGCCATGCCGCCTTGGCCTAATAATTGGTGTACGATGTAGCCTTCAATGTGAATCACAACCATCTCTCTGCGTGAATAAGAATCCTGTTTAGGGTCTGTAAACAGGTAAGTTGTCGGACAGACTAGCGGCTATAATAGCGTGTTCGAGGCGTGAGTTCAGTGATTTTGCCCTCTGAATGCGGGTAAATACAGTCATAAGAGTAGATACTATGCGTGTGATGGGATGTATTTTACTGTTGTGTTTACAACAAATGAGTTATGCCGATAGTGCCAGCAGTCAATTGCAGCAATGGTCACAGCAGGCAAAAAAGCAGTCTGCGTCATTTATTGGCTTTGAAGCTACGCGCGGACAGCAGTTTTTTACTCAATTACACGGCAAAGAATGGCGCTGTACAACGTGTCATACGGCCAATCCGCGTCAACAAGGTAAGCATCAGGTGACAGGTAAGCTGATTAAACCCATGGCACCTGTGGTCAATCCTGAGCGATTTACCGATGCGGCTAAAACAGAAAAATGGTTTAGACGAAATTGCCATGATGTATTGGGACGTGAATGTACCGCCCAAGAAAAAGGCGATATCGTGACGTGGTTATTAACCTTGAAATGAGATAAATCAATGATAGCGCGCTTATGGCTGTTGATAGGGGTGTTGGCGAGTCCACTCGTCCAAGCAGACCCGTTAAAGTTTCCTGCCAAAATGTCGATATATGGCCAAGAATGCGGTAGCTGCCATGTGCCTTATCCGCCATCGTTATTAGGGCGTGGTGAGTGGCAACAAATTACCAATCAACTTGACCAGCATTTTGGCGTAAATGCCAGTCTAGATGAAAAAACCCGACAAAGAATTCATGACTATTTGCAACACAACAGCAGTCCAGCTCCACGTGCGATGGCGGCTAAAGGTCAGTTACCACGGATTACTCAAAGCCCTTGGTATAAACGAGAACACCGTAATATTGGCCCGAATGCCTTAAAGGTCTTAAAAGCAAACTCCATGTCTAGCTGCCAAGTGTGTCATGGCATTACGGAGTAACAGAGCTTATGCAAATTAAAGTGTGGGATTTACCAACCCGCCTTTTTCATTGGAGTTTAGCGCTCAGTTTTGGCGCAGCGTATCTAAGCTCTCGCTCAGACCAGTGGCTAATTTGGCACATGGGTTTGGGCTACTTAATGTTTGCCTTGGTGATGTTTCGTGTTTATTGGGGCATGGTAGGTAGTCGTTGGGCGCGTTTTAGCAGTTTTAAGCCGTCAATTTTGGCGGCGTATCGTTATGCGAAACACGCGCTGAGTAAAGAAGAGTTGGCTCACCCTGTTGGACATAATCCTTTGGGGGCATGGGCTATTTATACCTTGTTAATATTAGTGATGGTGATTGTTGGTAGTGGCTTTGCATATTGGCAATATGACATTTTACTAGGTGAAACAATACACGTATGGGCAAGTAATCTCAGTTTAGTTGTGGTTTTTTTGCATCTGTGTGGTGTGGTGGTGTCGAGTATTAAACAACGAGAAAACCTGATTACTGCGATGATAACGGGCAATAAACAGGGCGAAGCGCATCATGCCATTAGCTATACACACGCTGTCTGGGCTTTCTTTTTAATTCTTATCATTCTCACGTTTTTATGGGTGATTGCCTATAAACCCAGTTATTTAGGCTTAGTTGTCTAGCCCAGAACCTTCTTAGCTAAAACAAGGTAATACACGAAAAAGTCTAAAAAAACCTTTACAAGTCCACATAAAAAGTGTGACTATTGCGTTATAGGCTTACTTTTTGTGAGGTTATTATGAATATTCGTGTCGCTTCTATCATTTTCACGATGGCTTCTGTGGTGATTGCAGGTATTTTTTTGACCGTCGCTTTGGTGATGGGGTACGAACAAGCATCGACGGTATGGTGGTCTATTGCTGCGGGACTTGTAGTATCTCTTCCGATAACATGGATAGCCACTAACAGTTTGCTAACATTTAGTGCAAAGCAGCAAAATCGTTAACGAGTTAGCCATGACACAAGGATGTGCCTCTAAGTTTTAATAGCCTCGTCTTTAGTCCCACCAATTAAATAAAGCTTCACCCAGCGTTTGGGGTTTCCAATAATTAATATCATGCTTAGACATCCATGATTGAGCAACAAAGGGAGCATTGAGTTGACTTGTACAATAAACCTGAATATGGGCTAAATGGTGGAGCATATTGGCTAAGAGTGGATGATCAATAAATTGTAGTTTAAAGGGCTGTAGTTGTTGCGAAAAAGCCCAGTCTTGATTGTCCGAACATAATATATAAATAGTTTGTTGTTTTATTTTGAGAGAGGCAGACATAAAGTTGGGGGTGACTTCAGGTAATTGAATCTCCATAACGTCAGCACCAACGTATTGACTGAGCCTATAAATAGTTTGTTGAAAGTTACTTCTGTCCATCGTATCTCGCCAAACTAATGTTTCACAATGCCGTTTTGAGCAGCCCAAACGCCAACATCTTGTTTATTGAGTGCAGCTGCCATTAAATCGGGAAATAAATCGGGTGTACAGGCAAAAGTGGGTGAACCTAATGCGGTAAATTGAGCGGCATTACGTGCATCAAAACACGGCGCGCCATCATCCGCCAACGCCAACAAACTAATCATTTGAACACCACTACCAATCAAACTCGCAGTACGTTTGAGCAGCTCTGTGTTATTGCCACCTTCGTATAAATCACTAATTAATACCAAAATAGTATCTTCAGGCCGACGAATCAAACCTTGGCAATAAGCAAGGGCTTTATTAATGTCCGTACCGCCGCCCAATTGTGTACCAAACAACACATCAACAGGATCATCTAGCATGGGCGTTAAATCGACCACCGCTGTATCAAACACCACTAATTGTGTGCTAACGGCTTTAATGGAGGCTAACACCGCCCCAAACAAACTGGCATAAACCACCGAACTCGCCATTGAGCCACTTTGGTCGATGCACAAAATAATGTCTTTAACCGATTGCCGATGTCGACCATAACCCACTAAATTTTGCGGAATAATGGTGTTATGTTCGGGTAAATAGTGCTGTAGATTTGCACGAATGGTTCTTGCCCAATCTATATCTTGGGCGCGTTTTGGCCGACGTGTGCGATTGGCTCGATTGAGGCTACCTGTCACGGCTTGTTGCATTTTACCTGCCAAACGCCGCTCTAATTCATCGACTACCTTACGTACCACGAGCCGTGCGGTTTCTTTGGTTTTAGCGGGCATTAAATGATTAAGACTAATCAACGTACTAACTAAATGCACATCAGGTTCAACCGCTTGTAGCATTTCTGGCTCAAGCAACATTTGTTCTAGGTTTAGTCGCTGATAAGCATCTTTTTGCAACACTCTGACCACTGAGGAGGGAAAATATTGCCTAATATCACCCAACCAACGGCTGACTTTGGGCGCAGAACCCCCCAAACCTGCTTGGCGTTGTTTTGACTTTTGGCTGCTGGCAAACCCTTGATCTTCACCTTCGTCTCCTTGGTTATATAAAGCGGCGAGAGCAGCATCCATGCCTAAATCACGGGCATTTAATTCGGGGGTTAATTGTGGCATATTGCCTAATAATAAACGCCAGCGGCGTTGTTGTTCTTGGCTCATGGTAAAATCTCAATGGGTGTGCCAATTTTTACTAAATCCCAAACTTCTTGCATATCTTCGTTGTTTAAAGAAATACAGCCATTTGTCCAATCTTTTAATTGAGTCAGTTTTGCTGCCCATCCAAAACCGTTTCGTTGACCATGAATCATAATCATGCCACCCGCATCAACACCTTTGGCTTTAGCGTTGGCAAGGTCTTGTTTATTGGGGTAAGAAACGTGCAAAGATTTAAAATAACCACTGTTAGGATTACGATAATCTAAAATATATCGACCTTCGGGTGTGCGTTCGTCACCTTCTTGTTGTTTGTGGCCAACAGGGTTAGCACCCAACGCAATCGTGTATTGTTTAATAATTTTGCCTTGTTCTAATAGCCACATTTGTCGTTGTGATTTAACCACTTTAACCAAATCAATATCTGCATGTGTTATTTGGCAAAACATCAGCACACTAAGCCCAAATAAATAACGCCAGCACTTGCTCATAAACGAACTCCAAAAATTTGCGCTAACAAAGGCAACACTAATTGGCCTCGCTGGTTATTCAGGGTTTGTTGGCGTTGTTGTTGCTGTTGTTGACCACCGACTTTAGCGGCAATTTGTTGGCGTTCAGGATGGCTAAAGGTGGCAATGGTGCGGCGTAATAACGGTAATAATTGCACAAAATGGTCTTCAGAAAGATGTACCAGCCATGAATCAACCAGTTGCCATAAGGCTTCATCATGCAACAAACTTAAACCTTGATCGGTTAAAAAGCCTGCAAACCAATGTGCCGCTTGTTCAGGATTATTGGCCTGAGATAAAGCTAAGGCAAAGCGTTCAGCCGCTTGTTCTGCGCTTAATAACTCATAATTTTGGGCAATACGACAACACCAACCCGCTATCAAACCATGCAAATTAGCCATAGTAGTTAGTTTAAGCACGGTCTGATGCCATGCTTGAGTCAAAGAGGGTTTTTCTAAACGCTGTAACACGCGGTCAATGGTTTTTAGCTCAGTTAAACGTTGTTCGGCAGCATCATCATTTAAGCTATTACAAGCAGGGAGCAAGCCAATACAAATACGGGTGACAAAACTTTCCACCACATCACCCACCGCTTGGCTATCGGTTTTGCGCACATCACTATAACGCCATGTATTAGCTAATGGCTCAAGGGCATCAATCAGGTGGCTAATATCGCTGCTCTGTGCCGATAAATTCATAATATGGCGAATTAGCGCAGGCATGGTTTGGGCTAAATCGGCCAATAACACCGATTGCATTAATTGTGCAACTTTGGCAATGTGTTGCTCGTGAATCAGTTGATGTTGAATATAATTATCCGTCGCCTCTTGAATGCTTTGTCCCCAAACCGCTGTTTCTAACAGTTTTAGGCTGAGTTCGGGTTGCCATTGTAAAATCCAATTTTCTTTAAAACTGCCACGACCGCCACCGCCTTGATAATTGCCCCATGTAATGCCTAATAAATTCAAGCGATGCAAAAATTGGCTACGGGTAAGGTCTAAGTCTTTACGTAAATCCAGTTCTAAGGCTTTGCTGTCGGCCTCTTGTTTTAAGCGCAGACTTTTACACAGTTTTAAAAAATCTTGTTGAATCGGCAGGCTAGGCACATCATCAGGCACAGAGCCCAACACCTCACCCACCAACATCTTATGGGCTAATTGGCTGGGTAAAGCATTGCCATGATGCAAAATGCTGACAATGGCTTCGTTTAAATCATCTAAATCGGGTAGCTCTCGCCCCCGTAACGCTGCCAAAGAAGCAATTAAGCGTGCGGCATCAATCAATTGTGCACTAGAAGCATCTAAACCTTGAGCGCGTAGCTCTTGAGCAAATTTGGCCAACCAACTAATACTGATTTTTTCGGCATCAATTGGGTCGTGTTGATAATAAGTCCATAAGTGTTGATACCAAGCAGGTGACTCGATGCCCGCACCATAACCACTGCTGGTCAATAAACGGCTATGTGTCCATGGAATCCATGCGGCTTGAGTTTTGATTTTATTGAGGGGTTTTAACAGGGCTGTATCGGTTTTTTTAGTGGTTTTTAGCTCAACAAGGGCAGGAGTATGCCATGCTCCACACACCACGACAATTTGTTGATAACCGTCTTTTTCGGCTTGACGCAAACATTGACGCATATAGGCTTCGCGACAGGCTTCACGTTGTTGGCGCGGGCTGCCATCGTCAATCACTTGCTCACGAATCGCCGACATGGCTTCATGGATGGCTTGAAAGACCTCGCCAACATGAGGACGTTGTTCGACTAAATGTTCCCAAAAACGTTCACTGTCATAATAGCCTGCGGCTTGTGCCAATAAACCAATGGGATCAATGATATCGCGCCTAACTTCATCACTTTCAGAGGGAGAGATATCCTCTGAGGGAGTTGGTGAAGCAGGAGCAAGCCAGTTATCCGCAAGGTTGTATGCTTGCGGTAAATCAATGAATCGTAAAGGGATTTTTTGCTTTAATCCATATTTAATTGCTTGCCATTCGGGCGAAAATTCGGCAAAAGGAAAAAATGAGGCACGAGGTTCGTTTTCTTCAGCCACTGAGCCATATACCAGAACTGCGACAGGTGCTTGCATATCGGGATGATTGGCAAAGGGTAAAATGGCTTCTGCTTCGAGTGGGCCTTCCAACAAAATTAAATCAGGTTGCAAGGCATTTAGCGCACTGAGTACACTACGTGCCGACCCCGGCCCATGATGGCGAATCCCCAATAAATGAATCATGGTGTTGTTCTCAAAGTAGCAGTCGATAGCATAGTCATGATAAGTTTAATCAAAATATCTTTATCATCAGGCCGCGATTCGGCTACTAATAACGCTAAAGCCGCCAAGCCAATATCGTTAATAATCGGTGTGCCATTTTCATCAAATAAACGTTGATTACGATGTAAAAAATCGACAAATAAAAAAGCGGCTGTGCGTTTGTTGCCATCGGTGAGTGGATGGTTTTTGATGATAAAATACAATAAATGAGCAGCTTTAGCTTCAATGCTAGGGTAGGCCGCTTCGCCAAAAACGCTTTGTTCTAAATTGCCCCAAATAGCGGCTAAGCCCTCATCACGTTCAATACCAAATAATGGACTGGCTTCGCCTTTGGCAATTAAGTCGCTTTTTAGTACAGAGATGGCATGACGAGCGACATCTAAGGGCGCAAGTTGACCACCCATCGTGCCTGTAGGTTCGCTCAATAAACCTTCATCGTAACGCTGTAACCATAAAAAAGTGTGGGTGTAACGGGTAATAATATCGACCAGACCCCGACCAGCTTCAAGGGTTAATGCTTGACTTTCGGCGGTGCGCTTTACCAAACGTAGAGCCGCTTCTAAGGCATGACTGTTTTCTTGTAATCGTTGCTGATTGATTGTGTAGCCTTGAGTTAAGTGTTGTTTTAATAAATGGGTTGCCCACTGGCGAAAACGTACACCTTCTTGTGATTTGACACGATAGCCAATAGAAATAATCACATCAAGATTAAAATGTTCAACTTGATAATTTTTGCCATCATTAGCAGTTGTTGCAAAATTTGCAACAACTGAAACCCGCTCTAATTCATGCTCAATAAATATATTACGAATATGTCTGGAAATAACAGATTTATCTCGTTGAAATAAGAGGCTTAATTGATTGAGGTTAAGCCAAACACTGTCTTGCTCAATGGTGACTTCAACATGGCCAGAGCTGTTGGTATAGATGGCAATATCACTCATACGATTCTTCCTAAAAATTAATCCAATGCCTTACACGCTCTGTATAAATCCTTCCAGCCATCACGCTCTTTCATGACTGTTTCTAAATATTCTTGCCAAGGTACACGATCTTGCACAGGGTCTTTTAACACCGCCCCCATTAACCCTGCTGCCACGTCATGAGCGGTCATTAAGCCATCACCAAAATGCGAAGCTAATGCCCAACCATTACTCATCACCGAGATTGCTTCAGCCGTACTGAGTGTGCCACTGGGCATTTTAAGTTGCGCTTTTTTGTCTTCGGTTACGCCAGAACGTAACTCTCTAAACACCGTTACCACACGACGAATTTGCTCAATGGCAGGTGGACTGTCTGGAAGCTCTAACACTTTGCCCAACGAAGCAACACGATTTTGCACAATGCTAATTTCTTCTTCTAAATTATCTGGCACAGGCAAAATCACGGTATTAAAACGGCGTTTAAGCGCAGAAGATAATTCGTTAACTCCTTTGTCACGATTGTTGGCAGTCGCAATCACGTTAAAGCCTTTAATCGCTTGAAAGTCGCTGCCCAATTCGGGAACAGGCAAGGTTTTTTCGGATAACAGGGTAATTAAGGTATCTTGGACATCCGCAGGAATACGCGTTAACTCTTCAACACGGGCAATTTTTCCGTCCTTCATGGCATTCAGCATCGGGCTAGGCACTAAAGCCTCTGCACTGGGCCCTTTGGCCAATAACATGGCGTAGTTCCAACCATAACGTAATGCTTCTTCACTTGTTCCCGCTGTTCCTTGTACCAACAAACTACTATCACCACTAATCGCGGCGGCTAAATGCTCAGACACCCAAGATTTTGCTGTACCGGGTACACCTAATAACAATAAAGCACGGTCAGTGGCTAAGGTAGCAACGGCAATTTCCATTAAACGACGATGACCAATGTATTTGGGGGTAATTTCAACGCCATTATCGAGTTTGCCACCCAATAAATACGTGACGACAGCTTGAGGCGATAGTTTCCATTGCGGTGGTTTAGTTTTCTGGTCTTGAGCAGCAAGGGCATCGAGTTCGTGTAAAAATTGGTGTTCGGCGCGTTGGCGGAGGACATGTTGATTCATAGTGCTTTCCTTAGAGAATATGTATGGGACTGCGGTTATGCAATTAAGGCGAATAATGAAGGATTATCCAAATTTATACCTGTTTTTCCTAGTTGTAAAAAAGCGACTACGACAATTTTTGTCGCTTAAAATAATGCGGGATAACGTATTGAAAATGTCAACAGCTACTACCCAAAGGCTTAAAATTACGGTGCAATGTAGCTTGGCTAATGTAATTTCAAGTGATGACAATAATGATAAAGCGCACTACACCATTCGGTCTTGCTGTTATAGCGTATTTACTGTTACTCGCGGGTTGTCAGTCGGTGACAACAGCGCCAAAAGAAAAGTTTCAAGCCAAAGAGCTTGCTTGTAAATTGGCATTAAGTGAGCAGGTCTGGCAAGATAATTTGATAGATATTCGTTTAGGGACATTAGAGTCTGAGCCGCTATCCAGTTTAGTGGGGAGTACGGCTGTCAGTCCCATAGAGATTTCACAAATTAAACGTCAATATGACCGTATCAACGAAACGCTCAGCCAGCAACTGCTAGCACTCGTGCAACAGCAGGCTCTCGTCAATAATTCACAAGCCTGTCTCTTAAAAGTGAATATGGTAGATTTTGCGATTGAAAAGCGTAATCGTCATATTCAAATGCTGATTAAAGCCACGATGTTTGACGAAAAAAAGCAAGAAAATGTCTGGACGATGCTGAGTCAAACCACCAGTTATGATGACGTTCCTGAGTCCATATTAGTTGAAGATTATGTACGTCATTTATTACAGGAATTACAGCAAGACCAATTTTTGCCCTAATCATTAAAAATCAACATGCCTTGTTGTAATAAATGTCTAAAGCCCATGGCAACACTTTGTAAAAGGGGATGAGGCGCGCCTGCTTTTTGTAAGTACGCTAAGAGTTGGTTGACACACAGTTCGCCATCAACCGCATCTAGAAGCGGGGCAAACCCTTCGGATAACTCAATCGTGGTGTGGTCAATCGTCATATCACACGGAGAGTGGTGGCTAATGTACGCTAAACTGACGAGTAACCGTGGGTCTTCCTGATGTAGAAACGTGAGAGGTTCGGCATGGTCGGAGTTTGATTGTTGTAAATAATGCCATAACTCGGAACCCAAGTAGGGACATAAGCCTTGTTTAAGGATGGGGTAGGATAAAGGTAAGACGCTGACACTGACATAGTCGGCAATACGCAGCGGTCGAGTTTGCCAATGGGCATCTAATACAGATTTAGTATCGAACGGTTTGCCTTGACTATAGGCCATCTTGAGTTGATAACTGGTAGAAATCATGGCGGTTTCAGCCGCTAAAATAGCCAGCAATGTCCGATTGGCAAAGGCTTGTCTGGTGATGGCGGGTTTAAGCTGTTTGGCAAAGTGCAATAAACGTTTACTGGTCTCTTGTTGCATGACCTCATAACTGAGCTGTTGACGAATAAAATCTACACTGCCTGTGAGCGCCTTAATGAGGCTGAAACTTAAAGGCAAAGCACGACAAAACTGCGCCAGTATAAAGTCGATGCGTAGTTGACTATCATACTGCAAGGCGCTGGCTCGAATGTGACGAAAGTCAGCTAACTCGGTGCGACTGAGGCCAAAGTCAGCTAATGCAGCGATGCCATGTTGACAAAATTGCTGTTGGCGTTCGCTATCAAATAATAAGGCAAATAACGCCTGTTCTTGTTGGGCTAAACTCATGATTTGGCTCTGATGTGAGCCACTAGCTCAGCATTGATACTGTAAGTCTCTACGGTTTGTTTGAGCCGTGACAGTGTACTTAACACGGCTTCTTGACTCATCCCCTCGCATTCGTAACAAACGGCTTTGAGATGGGGTAAATGAGGCAAAACCTTCGCTAACATCTGCCATGTTTGTTCTAAAATGGGGTATTCATGGGCATCAATATACATCTCGCCATCGGCCTGTTGTTCTAAACGTCCACCAGCAATATGCACTTCAATCACCCTCTCAGGTGCAAATGCCTGTAAATGCTCACGGATATTCAGACCACTGGCTAACTCATACGAGACTAAATGCCCCATATCCAATAAAATGGCGCAGTCTGTCGCTTCGGCTAATCGTTGAAAAAATGTCCATAACGGCATATCACCAACCACAAATAGCATAGGAGGGGGTTCGATAGCCACGACAACAGGAACCAGTGCTTGTACTTCTTTAACCCGTACAATCGCTTGCGCTAAGGACTGTTCATTTAAGATAGGTGGAATAAAATACCCTAATTGGGTGGAGTAGCCTTGTTCTTGTTGCCAAAAACAATAGGCGCAGTCTTGAGCAAACCACGCCGACCCTACTTGCTGAATATGTTCTGCGGTTTGTCTTAACCAGTGTGCTTGATTGGCAAAAGAACCACAAAAATTGATATAAGAGGGATGATATAAAACGGTCGCCCCTGCGTTTTGAATCCGTTTAACATCAGGCCATACACGCGCCACATCGACTAAACCCGCATACTCAACAAAACTAATAGCACTATTTTTTATAATAGTCACAGGGTCTGGTTGTGCAGATAAGCTAAGACTAATCCCTAAACCTAATGTGGGTAATTGCGTCATGAGCATGGTTAACTCTAAAGAGCTGAGTGGTTGAGCGGCTGAGAAGGGGATGCCTTATGGCTTAAGATTATCATAAGACAGCACCTGTTGTGAAAAAATGAGTACGCCTGTTTGTGCTGCTAAATCGATAACTTAGACAAAGGCTTGTGCCATCTCCATCCGTATTTGCCATGCATGTAAAATGGGTGAGGGATAATCATTGATTTGTTTACTGAGTTGCCAATCACCAAAACGGGCTAAATAGACATGTAACTGTGAGTGTTGTTGTTCTTTAATCTGCTCTTGATAGATTCCCATCACCACTTGCGTAAAATAACTCGACCATAACCAGCCGTCACTGTGATAAAAAAACTGCATCACGGTATTGGCCTGTTCGCTGGTTTTTTTGGACAACGCTAATTGTTTGAGTAAATAGTGTTCTTTATGGGGCGGAGTCAATGCATTAAATAATTGGAATTTATTTAATTGAAACTTTTTACTTTGTACCGCAAGTAACGCCTTTAACCAATCTTCTTGTTGTTGTCGTATAGCGGCTGTTGCTAAGCCTGTGACGATGGCTTCTGCCCAATCGGTTTTCATAGACGCGGCCAAGAACTGCTCACCATCCATCTCATAATGAATAGATAACCACGTCAAAGATACCCCCGCAAGCACGTCACGTAGCCACTGTGCTTTTTCGCCTAGTCCATTTTTAATGTCTGCGGCTTTAGGGTTAAGACCATCACGTTCTAGACTAGCCGAGACACTCTCTATGGCTTCAATAACTAAGGCTTTGTGCATCATGCCTTTTTTGAGTAATAAATGCGTACTCAAACACGTTTGTAAACGCTGTTGTAAGGCGGAGTTTGGTAAACGTGCCAATAAATCAACGACTACTTCTTTGACAACTTTACTACGGTCATCTAAACAACCTTCTAAAAAGTCATGGTCTGCGCTAGATAAATGTATCGCTAACTTTTCGAGTAAGCTCTTGCGTGTATTAGCGCTTTCTTCTGCATAAATCTGTGCTAAAAATGCCAGTGCTTGAGCAGGTTGTGCTTGACGTAGACGCTCAAAGAGGAGTTCTCGACTCGCAGTAGAGGCCGTATGCCACTCTGTGAGTAGCTGAGGGTCAGAGAGACAAATTTGTCCACCCCGTAACCATGCCCACTCTGCTTGTTGTTGTGCCAACCATGCGCCACGTGCACCCACAACTTGTGCAATGCCGATACGCCATTTTTTATGTTTAGTCCCTAGCTCGAGTAATTGCGCTAAATAACGATGGGGGCAACGTACCCTAGCGCCCTGAGCATAAGTGAGCCACGTGCTTAAATAGTCTTGACCTTCTGGGCTTAACACATAGCTCAGATGCTTTTGTTGGGCTGTATTGGCTATCGCTAAGCTATCTTCTGGGGCAAGGTCTTGCACGGAGCAAGGTACTGGGCTGTGGCCAGCACGTACATACACAGACATCAATGCCAGTTGATTTAATAAAATCGGTGGCTCTTGCGGCAGTTGGTCGGCAAGCTGCTGTAGTGAGTTATCTGGCCAGTGAAGGGGAGCTTGCGGTTTTTGTGTGCCCAATAATGCTGCGACTTGCAAAGATTGCCATGTCTTCATAGTTCGATAAACTCCTGTCCAGACCACGCACTTAACAGAGTTAAGACATTAGCGTCCCATTCGCCAAAAACACAGATGGGGTGCCCACCTGATAGAGCCAATAATTGCCATTTATCGCGCGGCGCTTGTAGAGGCAGAGCATGGCCTGTGCTATCGACGATATACCATTGTCCTTGTTGCTGATAAGGCACAACCTGATGAAGTAACATAGGAAAAATGCTTAAAAATGGATTAGCCGCTAAGGCTTGTGCTTGTTGATGCAGGGCTTCTTCAAGGGTATTAAAACCTAATGCGTGTCTTAACGGCTGGCGCTCTATGGCTTGTGGGCTTTGGAGGGCAATACGTTGAGGCCATGCACTGCCATACCATGCAAATTCACTCCTAAATTCGGCCATCGTGGGTAGCGCGGGTACTAAAGGCATAAAACCTGCGGCAAATTGGAGCACTAAGGCTGGGCGTTGCTGCGTCAGTCCCCACAGCCATTGTCGGCGATAACGAATATTGTTTTGCCCTTCTAGCTCACGTTGTCCTAATACTAGCCATGTTTCTTCAGCGAGAGCGCCAGCAAGTACGTGTTCTTGCGGGGTATTCCAACCAATGACGGTACGTAAATCGTGTTGTAGTGCAAGCGCTAAGTGTTGTTTTTGTTGATACGCGCTTAAGATGAGTTGAATTTTACCTACGTGTAGACTGGCACGCGATTGCCATTCGCTATGCGCTAAAGCAGATACCAAATCGTCTATATACACGACTAAACCACTGGCTTGACCATCAATCAGTCGGGTTTTAATACGTTCAAACTCACGATAGTGCCATGTTTTTGCTTGGCCAAGTCCGACTTTAATCAAATCACTGAGCCATTGCTGTAGTTCATTCAGTGCGGCTTGGACTTTTTGCTCACGCGCGGCTGCTCGTTTAGCCTGTGCAGCTTCGTCAACAACTTTGACGGATGTGGCGGCTTTTTCTTGTTTTTTTTGTTGGCTGGCTTCAAATTTACGGAGGTGTTGATTCAGCCAATCAGGTATTGCCTGTTGTTGAAATGCCTCAGCGGACTGAGCATAACACAGCAGCAAGGCTAAACCGTGTTTGCAGGGTCGCTTAAAACTGGGGCAATTACAGTAAAAGCTGAATTTATCACCTAAAAAAATAGCGCTTTGATAGAGCGCACTGCCTTTTATTTCACCCGCTAAAATAGGAAAACTCTGCTCACGTGTGTGTAATTGTAATTGTTGCCATTGTGTCGCCGCAGCGAGCTTTTTGGCTGCCTTGATGGAGCTGTCATCGGGGGCATACTGTAAGGCTTGTTCGGCACTAAGTTGTGGTTTATCCACGCTGTCTATTCCTTCAGGGTTAATCAGTCAAGAGTGACAATAGAGCGTTCTTCTTTGCTCAACACAGTGGGCTAAGTCATACACAAACTGTATGTGGAGGAGGCCACTAAAACGCAACTATTGCGTGTCTTCTGCAAAATAGCAACACAGAGACGTTGCTTAAGGGCTATCCTTAGCCATACCATGCTGTCCTATGGGGTGATTATCTGCCTAAGACAGCGTGTCAGCCTAGTCCACGATGGTGTTATAACGACAATTTATGTCGTTGCTATGAAGGAGAGACGATTGATGGCCACCAAAAAATTAGTCCGCTCACGCGAATATAATATCATTGCAGGGGTAATGGGAGGCATAGCCGAATATTTGGGGTGGAGTCCATTCAAGGTTAGATTGTTATTTATCGTTATTTCATCACTCAGTGCCGCCGTGCCTGGCATTCTAGTGTACTTAATATTATGGTTTATGATGCCTTTAGCACAAGAGCAGTAAGGCCTGTACCCTTAACGTACAGGCATTCAAGAAGCAATTAAGGTGTTGCTGGAGCGCTTTGTTGGCGTGCTTTGAGGTAGGCTTGTAATGCGGTTGTGTAGTTATCTATAGAGGCTACTTTTTCAAGTGCTTGTTTATCACATTTGTTAAGCACCGCTAGGGCTAAATTATTGACGGCCTGTGTCGGCAGCATTTGCCGCATATTGCCCCATTTATCAAATTTTTCTTGGATATGGTCAAAAATATAGTTGATAGAACCCGCATACATATAGACATTCGCGCCATAAATATCACTAAACTGCGCCCAGTGATTTTTCATGTCGGGGTTAGGGTCGTTATTGCGTTGTTCTTCGGCAATCGACAGGCATTCCATAAATTGGTCAGCCTGTTGGTCTGAACTTTCATCGGCATAGACAACCGATGAACTCAGACAAAGCGCACATATTACATGAGAGACGATTTTTTTCATGGTACAGTCCTGTCTACGCCTGTGAAAAGTAAGTCTCTTTAGCGTAGAACAATCATCAGCCTATTGCCATCCTCCATTAGTGGGGGTAGACAAGCTAAAGATAGAGTCAAAAAAGCTAAATGGAATAGGGGCTGTTGATGTTTTGCGTGTGAGCCGCGTTGCTGATAAAAATTGACTCAGGCAAGGCAAAAAACGCAGCGAATAGTGATTCTATTGGCCAGTTTTGTCACGTAGAATGAGTCAATTTTTAACCCAACCCACAGGGAAAGAACTATTTTTTGAGGCTACTTCGTTGCTCATCGCTGATTTGGAATAACCAAACTACGCGACTCACGCCTCGTATCCTCTAGAAAATAGCTTCTTTCGCAAGTACAATCAACATGTCAACAGACCCTAATATCGAGATGCCGTGGTTTTTGTACGCCCATCCCCATGTACGTAATTTAGCATGGGTTTTAGCATCGCCTAGCCTATTGTCCTATTTACCTGATTTTCAGTTACCGTTAACCGTATTAGATGATGCCTTTTGGCAACGGCAATATGTAGCCTATCAATCGCGTTTACACTATTTAGATGCCCATCCACACGTCTTAGACCAGTTTTTTGCACAACATCATAATCATCGCTTAGGCTATTATTTTGAGTATTTATTACTATTTTGGTTACAGGATAGTGCTTACCATTCCTTTCGTTTAATTAAACATCGCGCTACGTTGTTTCAGGATAAAACAACCGTAGGGGAGTTGGATTTTGTTGTCAAAAACCAAGAAACAGGCGATATCGAGCATTGGGAAGTTGCCATAAAATTTTATTTAGGCTATGACCCCCTCACACAGGCAGAGTCTTGGTTGGGTGCAAACGATAACGATAGTTTAGCGCGCAAACTTCAACATTTAGCGACTAAACAATTTCGTTTTAGTCATTATCAAGATAATACCCTCACAAAGCGGTGTTTAATTGTCAAAGGGAGATTGTTTTATCCACTGGTAGATAAGTCATTATTTGCGCGTGCGCACAGTCCGACGGTTCCTTGTTTGGCAGACCAACATTTACAAGGCAATTGGTTGATGTATGACGACTTTCTACAGCATCCTGATGTTGCACAACTACAATGGCGGCAAGCAGCTCGCGAAGAATGGCTCACTCACCATCAACCGAGTAAACAACTTGCCTTAGCGCAAGTGAATGATGTACGTCCGTTAAGCAGTGAGCGTGCAGCGTTATGGATAGGTTTTGACGACCAACAACAAGAGCAGGCTCGTTGTTTTGTGCGCGTGTTACCTCGTCCATAAAACGGCATTTTTTGTTTGATACCTATACTAATTTTGTATGTATTATTGTGAGTAAATTTTTTTATATTTTATATGTTTTTGATTTTGAATAAATAAAAATATGGCACGGCTCATGCAATTCTCATAGGGCTTCCAATAAAAATCAACAAGGATACTGCCATGTTAACTCTTTTTTCTAAATCAACACTCTTGATGCTTAGTCTGTATTTGCTTACAGCGTGTAGTACAGCACCTGACAATAAAAGCCTCGTCAAAGAACAATTACAGATTGAAAAACAACGTCGACATGCTGCCCAAGACCAAGCCGAGCAGACCTTAGATGCGATGCCTTCATGGGCAACAACCGTACCACGTCCTGACAATACAGGGGTATATGCTTTAGGAATAGGTGAAAGTGATAAAGTACAAATTGCGATTAAAAAAGCACAGCTTCAAGCGCAATACGGACTTGCTAAAATTTTTAATCAGGAGCTTGCAGGTAGCGAGCAAGTGATGCAGCAAGATGCGGGTGCAAATTCGAGCAGTAGTTATCAAAGTCTCATTCAGTCCTTAGTCAATTATGTACCTATCGTGGGTTTTGAAGTGGTGAAACAAGAGGTGAAGGCGGTTAATGGCGAGTTTCAGGCATACACCCTACTAAAATTGCCTTATGCAGAATTTAATAAAGCACTCCAAAGTCAAAAGCAGCAGTCGCCAAGTGCAGAAACGAAGCAAGCCTTTGCCGATTTAGAGCAGCGTTTGCAGCAACGTCAATTAGAAAAACAACACCTACAATAATGCATGTTTGGGGATAAGTATGACCTGCTCAGCGCTTATCCCCCATTGGCCTTAATCATAAGGTGGATTGATATGAAGACTTATTTGCGTCAACTCTTCATGTTGGCCTTAGCGGTTTTACCTGTTTATGTATGGGCATGGAGTAAAGAGTATCAAAGCGCTTATATCTTAGGTGATAGTGATAGTCGTATTAGCGCCAAACAACAGGCATTGAGCCAAGTACAATTACAAGCGATGCAAGAAGCGGGTACCTATATACAAGGTCAAACGCAATTAGTGAATGACAAACTAGATGAGCGCATAGCACAAATCAAAGCCGCCATTGTCAAGGTACAAGTCTTAAATGAGCGTTTTGAATTAACAGCAACGGGTCAGCAAAAGTTATCACTCTCTGTCCGTGCACACGTGGATGAGTCGGTATTGCAGGCACGTATTAAGGCCTTGCAACAAGAAAGTCAGCCCACTCAGCAACCCGCACTTTTGTCCACGTTACAACAGCAGCAGCAAAAACTGATGTTAGACAATCAGTTATTACGTCGCCAATTAGAAGCCTTGAGTCAACAGACGCCCTTACAGCCAACATCTGAGCCGCAAGATTTAGTGTCGTGGTTAATGAATTTGAATGCACAATGGCAGCAAAAAACGTCGATGATGCCCAAACGCCTATCATCTTCTGAATTAACAGCACCGACATGGCTTGTTGATTGGCATTTGAGCATGAATCCCGATAGTCCTTTAGCGCAATTATGCCAGCGTTGGCAATGTCTGTTGGCCTATGCTTATAAGTATGGCATGAACGATGGCTTGATGACGCCGTTACATCAACAGTTGTTTAGACCGTTTAGTCGTATGGTGCATATAGACGATAAATATATTAGCCACTGGCAAATTATTACCCTACAAGCCTATCCACCACAGCCCTTGACCGCCAGTGAGCAAGCGTTTATCGAAGGCTTTCAGGTACACATACAAACGAAAATTGGCCAACAAACACTGTCTATCCCGATAGTGAGTTATGACACAGCGCAGGGGGCGTTAGTGATTCGTGTGCAGGGCTTAGCTAATAGCGAGGCGTTGGCTGTGTATGATGCTAAGTCGCGGCAAGGTAATTTAGCCTGTGCGCTCAAACAACCTAAGCAATGTAGTGCGCCGTTGTTTCAGCCCAGTCTAAATAGTGTGTTATCACAGCCCATCGTACAACACTAAAAGGGCTGTCGGGTGGAACAAATACCTATTATTCGCTCCAAAAAGCCAAGAATTGTCTGTTTATATTAAATAAGCAAGCCAATATCTGCCTTTGTTTGTCTAGCCCTGCACCTGTCGCCCGATTATACTAGGTCACTTTTTTAACTCAGAACTGCCTCCACATGTCAGGGCTGTACGCGCCTCTGACCTGTGTCGGTTCGCTAACCTAAGTCATCAGATAACAATGAACAGCAATGCAATTCCTCAAGCCATCAATACTTTTCAAGGATTGATTTTGGCCTTACAAAATTATTGGGCACAGCAAGGCTGTGTCGTGTTACAACCCTACGATATGGAAATGGGTGCAGGTACTTTTCATACCGCTACTTTTTTGCGCGCTTTAGGCCCAGAAACATGGAACGCCGCCTATGTGCAGCCGTCACGTCGTCCTGCTGATGGTCGTTATGGTGAAAACCCCAACCGCTTGCAACACTATTATCAATTTCAAGTGGTGTTAAAACCCAATCCAGATAATATTCAAGAGTTATATTTAAATTCTTTGCGTCATATTGGCATTGACCCCACCGTACATGATATTCGTTTTGTCGAAGACAACTGGGAGTCTCCGACCTTAGGTGCATGGGGCTTAGGTTGGGAAGTGTGGTTAAACGGTATGGAAGTCACCCAATTTACCTACTTTCAACAAGTGGGTGGCGTAGAGTGTTATCCTGTGACGGGCGAAATTACCTATGGTTTAGAACGTCTAGCGATGTATTTGCAAGGTGTGGATTCTGTTTATGACTTAACATGGACAGATGGCCAATTTGGTAAAGTGACCTATGGTGATGTGTTTCATCAAAATGAAGTTGAACAATCCAC
This sequence comes from Agitococcus lubricus, assembly GCF_003051055.1. Taxonomy (GTDB): domain Bacteria; phylum Pseudomonadota; class Gammaproteobacteria; order Pseudomonadales; family Moraxellaceae; genus Agitococcus; species Agitococcus lubricus. The sequence goes on from NZ_QAON01000001.1 coordinate 425,989, forward strand.
CTTTAACTTTGAACATGCCAATGTCGAAAAACTATTTGATTTATTCGATTTTTACGAAAGTGAAGCCAACCGTTTAATGGCTTTACCACAACCCTTACCGTTGCCTGCTTATGAAATGGTGATTAAAGCCTCTCATAGCTTTAACTTATTAGATGCGCGTCGTGCGATTTCGGTCACTGAGCGTCAGCGTTATATTTTGCGTGTCCGTCAATTAGCACGTGCGGTAGCACAAAGTTATGTGCAAGCGCGTGCTCGTTTAGGCTTTCCAATGGCTAGCCCAGAATTACGTGATGAAGTCTTGGCAAAATTGGCAGCGGAGAGCAAATAATGACCACTTTACCTTTTTTAGTTGAATTAGGCTGTGAAGAATTACCACCAAAATCCTTAAAAACTTTAGCAGAAAGTTTTTTAGCAGGCATTGAAGCAGGCTTAAAACAAGCGGGTTTAAGTTATGACCATGCACGTTATTATGCTGCACCACGTCGTTTAGCAGTGAGCGTGCAACATTTAGCCTTGCAACAACCCGACCGCACCGTGCATGTCGATGGCCCACCTGTGAAAGCAGCGTTTGATGCCAATGGCAATCCGACACAAGCGGCTGTCGGTTTTGCCAAAAAGAATGGTGTTGATATTGCTGACATCGACCGTAGCGGCGAAAAATTACGGGTCAGCAAGCATATTCAAGGTGAAACAGCCGTTGCTTTGTTGCCACACATTGTGCAGCAAGCCTTAGATAATTTACCGATTGCCAAACGTATGCGTTGGGGTGCGTCTAAAGTGGAGTTTGTTCGTCCAACCCAATGGTTGGTGATGTTGTTGGGTGACAAGGTTGTGCCAACGACTATTTTAAGTCAACAAGCTGACCGTATTACTCGTGGTCATCGGTTTATGGCACAAGATGAACGTTTAGCGCTTCATTACACCAATTATCCAGCCAGCTTAGAGCATAGCTACGAAACCCAATTAGAAATGGCTTACGTTGTGCCTGATTTTGCCAAACGCCAACAGATGATTATTGCGGCGGTAGAAAAGTTAGCGGCTGAGCAGGGCGGCAAAGCCTTAATGCCTGCGGCGTTATTGGATGAAGTCACCGCCTTGGTGGAATATCCAGTGCCGTTGGTGTGTCGTTTTGAAGAACGCTTTTTGCACGTTCCACAAGAAGCCTTGATTTCAACCATGCAAGATAACCAAAAGTATTTTTGTTTGGTCGATAACAACGGCAAATTATTGCCTCGTTTTATTACTGTTGCTAATGTCAAAAGCACTAATGCCAAGTTTATTGTTGAAGGCAACGAAAAAGTGGTGCGCCCACGTTTAACCGATGCCGAATTCTTCTTTAAACAAGACAAAAAAGTAACACTTGAAAGTCGTAATGAACGCTTAAAAACCGTGGTTTTCCAAGCTCAATTAGGCACAGTGTACGAAAAAGCCGAACGTATTAGCGAGTTGGCCGCATTTATTGCCGCCCAAATTGGCGGTGATGTGGCATTGGCACAACGTGCAGGCATTTTAGCGAAGTGTGATTTAGCCACCGAAATGGTTGGCGAGTTTCCTGAGTTACAAGGTATTGCAGGTTATTATTATGCCCAAAACGATGGTGAAGCCAACGATGTCGCTTTGGCGTTAAATGAGCAATACTTACCTAAATTTGCAGGTGATGTTTTACCTAGCACCAAAACAGGTTTAGCGGTTGCCATTGCTGACAAACTCGATACCTTAGTGGGTATCTTTGGCATCAATCAACCACCAACAGGCAGCAAAGACCCGTTTGGTTTACGTCGTGCGGCGATTGGTTTGTTACGCATTATTATCGAAAAAGAATTAGCCTTAGATATTAATGTCTTGAGTCAACAAGCGGTCAATGCCTATGGCAGCAAACTCAGCAATGCGAATACCGTCAATGAGGTATTTGAGTTCTTATTAGGTCGTTATCGTGCTATGTACGAAGAACAAGGCATTACCGTTGATGTCATTCAAGCGGTACAAACGCTCAAGCCCGCTCAACCTTTAGATTTTGACCGTCGTATTAAAGCGGTAGCGAACTTCCGCAACTTAGCCGAAGCTGAAGCTTTAGCGGCTGCTAATAAACGTGTGGCCAATATTTTAAGCAAAGATGGCGTGACGGTGACGGGTGGTGTGGATAATAGTTTGTTAAGCGAAGTGGCTGAACAAGCCTTAGCCGCCAAAGTGGCTAGCTTACAAACACAATTAGCCCCATTATTTGCCGCAGGTGATTACACACCAGCGTTATCTGCTTTGGCGGCCTTACGTGCACCCATTGACCAGTTTTTTGATTCGGTGATGGTGAATGCAGAAGATGCAGCCATTCGTCAAAATCGCTTAAATTTATTGGCGAGTTTGCGTGAATTATTCTTAAAAACAGCGGATATTTCGCAGTTGCAGTAAAAAAAGGGCAGATTTTTCTGCCCTTTTTTAATTATAGCTAGTTTGCCGATATTTACTGGGTAAACAACCCATTTTACGCTTAAATGACCGAGAAAAAACAAACTCTGAGCTAAAGCCAACTTTTTCTGCAAGTAAGCCAATAGAAATATTGGAGTTTTTGAGTGCTGAAGCTGCTAAACTGATACGATAACTCGAAATATATTCCATAACACCTTGCCCTAACATAGCCGAAAACTTTGCTGATAGTGCTGAACGAGATAGGCCAATTTCTTGAGCAAGTAATTCAACAGTCCATTTGCGTGATGGCGTACGATGAATAACAAATAGTGTCTTAGCAATATAAGGGTCTTTAAAACCATTCAGCCATACATTAGAATCTAAATGATATTCGGTAAAATAAGCTCTGAGCATATTAAGAAAGAATAAATCAAAGATTCTATTAATAATAAGTTGATGACCAAAATTATTGTCAGATGTAATTTCTGTAAGAAAAAAATCAAAACCGATATTTAACCATTTAGTTTTTTCTGATTGATTAGATTTTACTTGTAGAAAATTAGGTATAATATCCATTAATATTTGGCATGTACTCATTTTAAAGGTAAAAGCGCCACATAACAGAATTGTTTTTGTTTCTTCTCCAAAAGAAATAACACGCGCTTTAGTTTGATGTGTATCATTAACTAAATCTAGAAAGTTTGGGGTTTTTAGCGTATCAATTTTTGCTATGCTGTCTTTTGTTGATAATATATGTTCTATAGGGCGAGGTAAAATAACAGCATCGCCTTTTGACATATTAATAGTCTGTTGTTTGGTAAAGATATTAATGTGCCCTTCTAACACATAATAAAAACAGCAAGTTAAGCTATTTTTTTTGACATAAAAATCATTAGGTATTTTAATAAATTTATAATAAATAATATCCATATTAAAGTCACTAAGGATACTACTAAAACAATCAGTTTCGGGATATTCTTTAAGTGAATCTAACATAGATTATTCTCTTTATTTTAAAATAGCCAATAGGAAGAGAACATCCCTGTTATTTTTACTATCCCTTAAATAAGCGCGAGAAGATATTACTACTCGGTTTATTATCTAATGTTGCTGATGCAATCATTTGTTCAGTCGTTGGTAATTGTACGACAGGTTGGGTAATAATTTGACTCTCCGATATGATGGGTTGGGATATAGGCGTAGGTTGAGTTAAAGCAATCATATTATCGGTGAGTTCAAGCAATAATTTTTCTGCACCATCACCAGACATAGTATAGGGGTTAAAAATATTACCAGCAGAATATTTTAAAAAAAGTAATTTATTTTCTGTTTTTGCTGCTGCGAATCCCATAGACCAACTTGACCATTGGCGATGCTGAATTTCCTCAAACTTTAACACCGCTAAGTTATGATGCCGCTCATCCAAATTTAACTTATTATAGAGTCTGTTTACCTCTTCTCGATCACCTTCTAAAGCCTGTAAAAAATAATTCCCATTAAATGCCAACATGCCTGTTAAGCCTTTTTGTGAGTTAAGACGATTGGCAGCATCCAAAATTTTTCTAAACTCATCTTTCTCTATTTTTTCGTGAGCAGTACTCACATAAATAAGACGTACAAGCATAATGTGTTCTCCAAGTGATATTTAGTTATTAAGGACGTATTGTATTTGGGCTAAATGTATCAACGATTCATTTTTTTTATGAATGATTGCTGATTGATAGTCGGGTAGTATTTTGAGTAAACCTTCTATAGTGTCAATTTTTTCTAATTCAATTAAAATGTCAAAAGCAGACTCTGGAAAATTGTCTGCAACAAAATCACTCATCAAACGAATACATTCTTTGAGTTTTTCGGCTTGAAAAGTGATATTTTTTATATCAAAACTTAAGTAATTAATATTTGTAGATTGTTGAGATTCAACAATATTATTATTTGTAGTTTTCAGTTCTGGGCTAACTATATTCTTACTATCTGGGCAATATTCTATTAATCCCATTTCTGCTAATTCTATGAGCATTTGCTCGGTATTGCCAAAACTAGATTTTAGCATTGATAAATAGATATGCTTAGGAGTTTTATTATCTATAGCCATTAATAAAACGCGATGTTTTCGTGAAAGTTGATTATTAAAGTTGCTAGGATTTTTAATAAATCCAGTACCTTTTTCAGTTCTTAATATGACTTCAGACATAATTATCCCCTTGTGATATTTGATGCTGACGATTTGACGATTTTTCTTTTTTAATTGAAGCTTTGTTGTTTTATTTTATTGTAGTTAATTAGACAAAAAATCCTTAAAAATTGACGATTTGTACAAAAAGTAGTGCATAAGTTTGACGTGATGAAGACCTTATAGCCATTGATACGCAAAGATTACATAGACTTACCACGTTGCTTTTACACACTACCGTACAGAAATGTACGATACAAAATGAGGATGTTTTATAAGTAAGGAAAGTCTATGGTCTGTCTAAAGTAAGATATGGTGATGTGTTGTTTATGAAGTCATTTTTTAACCCTCCCAAGGATTAATCATCACTACACCTGTAGCAACAAAATCTTTAACGTTGCGTGTAACTAGTGTTAAGGCAGTGGCTGCAATTAAGGCATCACGTTCAGCGCGTTGGTCTGGAATGTGTAATCGAGCGCAAGCTAAAGCGATTGAGGTATCAATAGCAATAATTCTACCGTTAAAAGAAGGTAATACTTGTTGTTCAAACCAATGTCTCAGCATTTTACCTTGCTGAATATCATGTCTAGATTTTTGTAAAATACCTATTTCTAACTCCATTATCGTGATTGAAGAAATATAAAGTTGACTAATAATTAATTGCTTAGACCAATGGGCAAAATGAATATCCGCTTTACCTGTATTTACTTTGCGTAACTCAGAAATAACATGAATATCAAGTAATAACATTAATCTAAATCCACCGTTTTTAACGTCATCAAGGTTTTGCTTGGCTCAAACGCTATATCGGCTTCTAAGGCTAATAAATCAGTAATTTTAGGCTGTTGGGTAAGCATGTGTTGATAATCATCGTAACTTAATAAAACGTGGGTCGGTTTGCCTCGCTCCGTAATCACGACGGGTGAACTCAGACTGGATTTTTTGGCACGACCGAGGTCTTGATTAAATTCTCGACTACTGATTATTAACATAATTGCACCCTGCTAATGTAGCAATGTTGCCACATTAGCATGGTTAAAGATTAGGGTAGTGCATAAAAACATATATTTATAAAACTTATATGTTTCTTGCTATTACGCCTCTCGTCTAAAGTTAATTTAGTACAAGCGTGTTAATACGCTCTGACACTCAGTTGTATCTGTCATTGTATGAAGCGGATATCCGATTAACGTATATCAAATTGGATATAAAGCACCAAAGTCTATACCTTAGGGTCTGCTGACATTTTGCGTGTGAGCCGCGTTGGTGATAAAAATGGACTCAGGCAAGGCACAAAACGGAGTTAATAGTCGTTCTATTGGCAAGTTTTGTCACGCAGAATGAGTCAATTTTTAACGCAACCCAAAGGGAAAGAACTATTTTTTGAGGCTACGTTGTTGTTCAACGTTTATTTGGAATAACCAAATCACGTGATTCACGCCGCGTATCCTCTAAACAATAGTCTCATTCGCAACCACAATCAAAACGTCAACAGCCCCTAGTCGTTAAGTAGTGAAGTGACTTTGGTGGCTGACGTGAGTTCGATTTTTACGAAATTACCCAAGATGATGGCCTTCGTGCATCAACCCATCTTATGCTACTTTTAATTAAGCACTGCCTTGTAAAATCAATTCGGCCACGCCTTGAGGGTCTTTCCACATCGGGACGTGTCCCCAACCTTGAGGCTCTAACCAACGAAAATGTTTGGGTAATTCTTGTGTTTGGCGGCAATCTTTGGTTAATAACCAGTCATGTGTACCAAACGCGATGGTAACGGGACATTGAATATCTTGGCCATTGACAAAACGTGTGGTATGAGCAAAGGTTTGTTCAAACCCTTCGGCAGTCACAAAATCCATCGTTAGTGCCAAAGCTGTCTCGGCAGGAATGTGCCGACCGCCTATCGATAACGGTACGGCCATCATTAATTCGCGTAATAAGCCAATTTTTAGACTGTGTTTGGTTAATGAAGGAAATAAATGTGCCATCCGCCGTAAACCAAAAAATACATATTTGGCGTGTAAAGGGCGTGTTTGCCATAGACCCGCAGGCGAAATAGCCACCACCGAACGCGCCAAGCCTAAACGTGCGGCCTCTAAAGCTATCCAGCCACCCATTGAATTACCAGCAATATCGACAGGTTCGTTAATGGCTAATTCTTTTAATACGTTGCCAAGTTGTATGGCCAAATTAACCATGGTGGGTGCTGTACCATTTGCCAATAGAGGACTACGGCCAAAACCTGCTACATCAAAGGCAATGACACGACGATGCGCTGCCAATACGTCCATGACAGGTTGCCATGCTTGATGCGACATACCAATACCATGCAACAACACTAAGGGGCGGCCTTGGCCTTTTTCAACAAAATACCACATTATTTCACCTCATTTAGGGCTAAAGGTTTGGACGTTTTTGCTGTATTTAAGCTCACGCCAATCAACACAAAAACTGTACCTAGGATATGCACCACGGTTAAATTTTGCCCTAACATGACACTCATTAAGGCTGTATAAATTGGTACTAGGTTCATAAAAATAGATACGGTATTTGCCCCGACACTACGCACCGCATCATTCCACCAAATATAAGCTAAGCCTGAGCCAAACAAACCCATTAAGCCAATGGCAGCCACCGCAGAAAAGGGAACAGCGCGTAATAAATCGCCTTGACTAGATTGGGCATAAACACTCAATAAAATACTACTCATGGTCACAGTGGCAACTGTGACTTGTAAGGAGTCTAAATTCTTAATAAATCGTTTAGGGATAGTTGAATATAACGCCCAACAAACAGCAGCCAATAACACCAATAAATCACCTTTTTGCATAGCAAAGGCACTTAAATTGGCTAAATTGCCCTGAGTAATAACAATCACTACCCCAGCTAAACCAAACAACAATCCTAACATTTGTCGAAAGCTAAAAGACTCCCCAAACAACACGCCAAACAGACTAATAATGACAGGACATAACGCCATAATTAATGCGCCATTCATAGCAGAGGTGTGTTGCAAGCCATGAAATAAGGCCAAATTAAAGCCCCCAATACCCACAATGGCCATGATAAGTAACGGGATAAAATGTTGTTTTATACCTTTTATATCAATGCCTTGAGTGGATTTGACCAATGGAATAACCACCATTGCGCCCAACAGAAAACGCCATGCACTCACCGATTCTGCCGATAAAAAACGAACTGCATATTGACCTAAATAAAACATCGCTGCCCAAAAAAAAGAGGTCAAACCTAATTTTAGCCACAGGCTTTTTGACAGCATGATGATATTCCAAAGGGTGACGATGGATGGATTGTATATTTTTCTGATTATCGAAAAATATAGTAGTATTTAGGAAATAATTTTCTATTTTTGGAAAATAAGATGGACTGGAATAATCTAAAATATTTTTTGGCGGTGGCTCGATTAGGCGGTCTCACACCTGCTGCTCATAGTTTAACCACCAGTCCGTCAACGGTGTCTCGTCATATTGATGCGATGGAAGCGACATTGGGGGTGCGCTTGTTTTTGCGTAGTCAGCGCGGTTATTTATTAACCGATGCAGGGTCAATGTTGTTAGAGCGTGTCAGCGAAGTTGAACGTTCGATGCAAGCGGTGGAGCGGCAAAGTGATGCCTTACAACAACTCACAGGCGTGGTTAAATTAACCACCGTTGAGTCTATCGCCCATTTTTTGTTAGTGCCAAACTTACATCTGTTTGCCGCACGTTATCCACAACTACAAGTAGAATTATTGGTAAATAGAAATTTGGCCAATTTAGCGCGTAGAGAAGCGGATTTGGCCTTGCGTATTTTTAATCCTGCTCAAGATGAACACGAGCCTGACCATATTGTGCAATATGTGGCTAGTTTTTATTTTGAACTGTATTGTACGCCGCAATCCTTAGCTGCCGTGGGTAATGATTGGCAAAAACTGGCGCATGTGTCATGGGATGGCGCATGGTTTAGACTACCAATGGTCAATTGGTTACAGGCGTTATTTGGCCAACAACCGCCATTATTACGCAGTAATACTATGCAAACGCATTATCAAGCGGCGTGTAGTGGTATGGTGGCGGCATTATTACCCAATTTTATCGGGGATGCTGATAGTCGATTAGTCAAAGCAACGACTATTGATATAGATACTCGGCAAGAGCTATGGTTATCTTATCATCGCGACTTAAAAGCCAGTTCTAGGGTCATGGCCATGCGTGATTTTATCATCGAGGTATGTCAGCAAGTCTTGTAGTTGTTTTATAGGCAGTCATCGTTTTTAAAAAGTCTAATCATGCAAAATACCAATATAAAGAGTAAGGCTTTATGTGGAAAGCACTGGTATTTTCGAGCGGTTTTGCATACCATCCCAAGCCTTAATCCACCTAGAGCGCATAACATTTTATGGAAAATAAAACTGCACGTTTGACGATTTTGGTAGACCCCGTCAAAAAAGAAGCCTTTGAAAAACTCTGTTTGGCGCAAGATTTGACGCCTTCGCAGGTAGTCCGCCAGTTGATTCGGGAGTATTTAGAAAAACACGGTGTGAAATATGCCACACAAGCCAAATTAGCACGGCCTGATGATGCTAAATATGATGAGGGAAATGATGACTAAGGTGTTGAATAATCAATAGCTAAATGCACCAAGATATCCCCTGAGCAGGGAGGACTTAGTGGCAAATTAACAGCGGTGCAGGCTGTTAATCAGCGCCAAACTAAGCCCTAAAGCAAACAATTAAGAAAAATCTAAGGACTTTTCAAAGACTTTCAGTTCGTGACGAGCCATTGCCAAATTAGAGCGTTTACGGTCTAGCACCACATAAATAAATAAATTTTTGTTAGACTCTAAGGGGCGAATTAAGTGATAGGCTTTGCCTAAACTAATCAAAATATCTTCAATGTCGTCATTTAGGCCTAACGCACTGGCCACGCGACGTTTAGAGCGTACCACTTCGGCATTACCTGCCGCAGCGAGGTCTAAATCAATCCCGCCGCCACCTGCTTTAGCCATCGCTAGACCACTGTCAGAATCTACTAAAGCACCTGCCACAAAACCATCAATAGATGACAAAGGGTCAATAGAGAATTTAGCCATAATATTATCCTCAATTATTAGATTTACAAAATCCGACCATAATACCTTGTTTGTTTGAGTGTATATAGTCAATTTTCTTTCTTAAACAAGACCTTAGCTTTGGTTTATTTGTTTGTTGTCTATACAAATAGTTCAAAAACTAGGTCTAACCACCTTCAAGTGTTTAGCACTCAATCCGCTAACACCTGAAATTCAGACATGACTTGAGCCTAAGCTCATGCCGATGCAAAAGCCAAAATAATCACCTGTTCGTGATGTCGTTGATTGTTAATGCGTTGTTAAGAACGCTGTCGGCCACCAAGCGCTAGGGGAAGTATCACGCGTGTGATAGACAAATAATCTGTATGGTGTGTGTACGGTTTCATGGCGACAATCCTTCGTTAGATGTTCTTTTTGTCGGTGTTCTATTATTTCATCATCATTATTAAGGCAACATTAAATGCTACTAAAATAATCTTTAATGTATTTTTTGTTAGACTATGAATAACATTTTATTATCATAATATGTGTATAAGTATTTGTAATAAAATGTGTTTGGCCAACTGCTTCACAAAATACTAAACAATAAGGCTTGACGACCACTTAGGCACACGGTAGGGATAAAGACCATATTTTAATACTTAAAAGGGCTTAAGAGAGATGATGGAAACCTTGGCAACCAAAGGATTGCACCGCGCATTGTTGGCGATTATTCTGATTATTCTGTTTGTTTTAGCCTATCAAGTCCTTGCCATATTTATGATTCCTGTGGCGTGGGCAGGGATTTTGGCCTATGTCACATGGCCAGCTTATGCACGCTTACAACGACGTTTTCCGTATCATCCAAATACAGTGGCAGGACTGATGAGCTTTGCCCTGACGTTATTGATTGTTGTACCGCTCTTAGTCGCTATTTTTACCTTGCGTCACGAGGCAGCACTGGTTTATGACCTTATTGCGAGCAAAATAGGGCAAGGCTCATTTCAGCTACCCACATGGTTAAAAACATGGCCGTTTGCGAAAGAGTTACAAGCCTTTTTAGATAATCTTTTAGCTAACCCAGAGTCGTTCAAAGCGCAAATACAAATTTGGTTTCAAAAAGGCTTTGGTGCCGCCGCACAAGTGGCAGGCAGCATTGGTAAAAATGTGGCTAAGTTGATGATGGTGTTGTTTATTTTGTTCTTTTTTTATCGTGACGGTGAAAAAATCGTTGCCCAAGTACAACGCGCTTTGCAGGTCTTAATTGGTGAACGTGTACACCGTTATATTCAGGCGATTGGCGACACAACACGGGCTGTTGTGTATGGCATTGTATTAACAGCGTTGGCACAAGGTTTTTTGGCGGGTGTGGGTTATGCCGTTGCGGGTTTAGAGAGTCCTGTTTTTTTAGCCGCTTTAACGGCCATGATTGCGATGATTCCCTTTGGAACTCCCTTTGCGTGGGGAAGTATTGCCTTATGGTTGATGATGAGTGGTCAGCATGTTGCGGGTATTGGTTTGGCTTTATGGGGTGCATTGGTTGTGAGTTCTATTGATAATGTCATTCGACCATTAGTGATTTCCAGTGCGACGCAAATTCCTTTTTTGTTGGTGATGTTTGGGGTTTTGGGCGGATTAAGTGCGTTTGGTATGGTAGGTTTGTTTTTGGGGCCCGTGATTTTGGCCATTTTGCTGGCTATTTGGCAACAATGGTTGGATGATAAACCAACGGCTGAAGACTAAACCTTATGTGTCCGCAACTTCAATCAACAGCGCAATAAAACTTCGGCTAAAAACGATAAATACATATTGGCCTTCGCCTGTATAAATGTTATTACATACGCCATAGCCGCTGTACATCTGGCACTTGCATTGGTCATGGCCGCGTGGAGCTTAGACGAATAAAGATATTGCTGCTGTCTGGGTATGATAAGTTGCTAATCATGCGGATAATCAGCAAGTATTGGCCATACATACCCTAATACATGACTTGATATTCGCACCTAAAAAACAGAGTAATTACTCTAAAAAAATAATGATAATTCATTGAAAACAAAACAAAAATTAGAGCTTTTGCACCAGTTGTTTCTGACGAATATTCTCGTTAAACTGCTGCAAAATTGCTCAGTTTAGGAGCCAACATGAAAAAACGTATTTGGGGTTTAGCAGCGATTTCGACCATTGGGGTTGCGTCGGTCGTTGTGCATTTTGCAACCCTTCCACCACCACCTCCACCTATTCCGCCCGTACCAGAGAATATTCCCATTCCTACCGTACCTGCGTTGACACCTTATGACATGCCAACGGGCAGCGTACCTGTCTCGAATGAGCCATACCGCTCAACGAATCGTAGTGTCTCTTTATCCGATTTAGCTGAGCGTAAGTTAACAACGGGGGTTTACCAAGGCACACCCTATTGGAAAAAACGCGAACAATGGTTCAAAGACCATTTCTATGACACCTTAGCTGCACGTAAAGTCTGGGATGCAGGCACATCGCCCGATACCCACAAACGCGGAGGGCCTGTGACGTGGACATATCAACCCATTCCACAGTACATTCCGCCTAGCTGTGATAAGCCACAACCCACAGGTTATGATGCCGAAAGCTGCCGTTATATTATGGGCTTATTTACTGACGTTGCTGACCCTGCAAAAGCACAAGCAATGCGTGACCAAGTGCGTCGTGGCCGTGATGTGTGGTTCAAAGGCACGTTTGGTAACCAAGATGAAAACATGTTGCTGCAATCGCGCGTGGTTGGCAAAGAAAATATGTATTATCCGTGGTTAGATACCCGTACACGTTCACAACGCTTTACCAAATGGGGCTTAATTAATGACCCCGATTGTGTACAGGGCGATGCCTCCACCAATTGGTATGACAAATGCCAAGACCCACATTCGTCGGGCGTTTTAGGTTATCGTAAATATTATGCTGACCCTATCAAAGATGGTGCGGGCAAAGTCGTTTATGACCCGCAAACAGCACCTTATTCTGAGACAGAAATCAAAGAAAATAAGCGTTATGTGATTGGCCACCCTTGTGTGCAATGTCACGTTGGTTTTGACCCTACCAATCCACCTGATAATCCTAATCAACCTAAATGGGAAAACTTAAGCGCAACCATTGGCAATCAGCATATTCGTCAACCGATGGCCTTCTTCCAAGGCGCACCTAGTAATCATTTAGCTAACCAAGCGGTATTGGCGGGTCGTTTAGGGACTATCGACACCTCGTTGGTGGCTTCTGATTGGCAACATAATCCAGGCACACAAAACAATATTATGGACTTCCATAATAAGCGTTTATTTGAGCATGTCATGCGTGACCCTGTGACAGGTGAAGTCAAAAAAGCCATGACCCGTCATGTCTTAAAAGGTGGCGAGGATTCTGTGGGTGAGCATCTGGCTCTCATTCGTGTGTATGTGAATATTGGGATGTGTACCGAAGAATGCTGGACACCTAATTTCCCCTATCCAGGTCAATTTTTTGGTCGTGGAACCAAACAAAGCCCGATGCGCATTATGCAATGTGCGAATCAGTGTGACGCATGGAATTATGCCGATAGCAAAATGGATGACCTTGCCGCTTTCTTAATTACAGGCGGGCCCACTTATTTGATGGCGGCGCGTGATAAGGATAATACGTTGGGTAAACAATACATTGACCTCAAAGTAGTGCCGCGTGGACACGATGTCTTTGCTCAAGAGTGCGCCAGTTGTCATAGCTCTAAATTTGCACCTGCGAATATTCGTGCCGACAAAAATGCCTTAGCCAAGTTTTATGAAGGCCATGTGTTTGGTAAAGAAGACTATTGGCAGCATGAGTTTAGTGATGCTAAACGCCTAGACCCCAATTTTATCAGTAAATATTTAGCCAAAGATGGTAGTGGGGTGTTACGTCCTAAGCAGTTTGCCGAAAAAGGCGTGTTTGGCCAAGATTGGTTGGGTAATGACGAGCGTACGCCGTTTAATATTGTCGGTACGAATATGTGCCGTGCCTTGCATGATAACCACAACAAAGGCCATATTTGGGAAGAGTTTGCGTCGGAAACCTATCAAAACTCACCATCACCGGGCAGTGTCAAACAAGTGTTTAACCGTGTCTTGCCTTTAATTGGTGGTCTAAGTTTGGGTGAGCGTAAAATTGAGGGTGGGGCAGGGTATTTGCGTAATATCTCCTTATTATCGGTATGGGCAACTGCGCCTTTCTTACATAATAATGCGATTGGTGAAGTCACCTTCTTGCCTGATGGCTCGCCCGACTATACGCTCAGTGGCCGTATCAAACAATTTGAAATGGCGTATGAAGAGTTGATGACCTCGGACAATCCAAACGTGACGCCACACCGTCCAGAAAAAATCACTACCTTTACCGAAGACGTAAAAACCAGTGGTCGAGAAGATGCGCAAGGCCCACAGCTGATTACCTTCAAAAAAGGGACACCTGTGGCTCATGCCTTGTCCTCAAACCCACACAGTCCGTTATTTATGAAGTGTGATGATTTGGTTGAAAACAAAGGCCATCAGTTTGGTGTCGATTTATCTCCCGAAGATAAATATGCCTTACGAGAGTTCTTAAAGTTGATGTAAATAAGTGCCTCGTCCTGTAGGGTCTGGGTGAGTAAATCAAGCTCACCCAGATTCTTCTCTACATGAAGGGGAGAGGATGTTTTTTATTTAGAGCCACTATGAAAAAAATAATACTTGGCATCGCCTGTTTGCTCGGTCTGGCAATCATAACGGCACTGACCCTGTTGAATACCCCAAGTACGCCACCCATTAGTGATTTAGCCAAACAAACGCCAGTTAAACAGCTCAGTCTATCAAGCCAATTAATTCCCGACACTGACCTGCCGCCTGACGGTACGCGCTCTTTATTTGACCATCTGATGGCTCAAAATAATGGCTTGCCCTATCCCTTTAGCCAACTGATTCAATTACTCAAACAGCAACATCCCGAAGGGCTAGAACCTATTAGTTTATTGATTCCCCATGGCCGCTCCTTATTAAAAGGCCAAGCTGATGATGCACATCCGCGTATAGTGGTTGCGGCAGATTTTGACGGCCATAACGCGCCCGCAGGGTTGGGCTTAACGACGCGTGGACAATTATTTTTGGGCTTTGTTGAAAATGCTAATGAAATTGAAGTATTGAGTTATAACGAAAAAGCAGGACGTTTTGAATTTCAATTAGTGCAAAATTATTGTGAAGGCTGTGTGCCAAGAATTGTTTATGCGCGACGTGCGATTTGTACCACTTGCCATCAAGGAGGAACACCGATTTTTTCGCAACGGCCTTGGAATGAAACGAATGGCCAACAAAGTACAGCCGCTGCGATTGCCGTTGCACGCAAGAGTCAACAAGCCTATCAGTCTGTTGCTTTACAGCAACCCTTAGCCCATTCTGAACGCTTTGACCAACTGACCGATATTGGTAATTTTTATCAGGTAACACAACGGTTATGGTTAGATGGCTGTGGTGCAGACGGTAGTCAATGTCGTCGGCAAATGTTAAGGCTTGCACTCCAATATGCCGATAATGCGGGCGGCTTTGATGCCAACAGTACCGATGCACAGACCTTAAAACAATTACAGGCCAAACACTTTCCAAAAGACGGTATTCCCGTACCTGAGTCTGACCTGTTAAACCGTGACCCTATTGGCGACAAACAAGGCATCAAAGGTTGGTTACGCTCTTTAGTAACCCGCGATATTCAATTTGGCGAAGGTGCAAAAGATAACGAAGATTTAAGCGCCTTTGAAAAGCTACCCCCCTTACGCAAAGAGCTAGACCCACTGACGCTGCGCACACCCAAACAAGTTTTAACGGCACAAGACATAGACGGTGTGTATGGTTTAGCCAGCTTTTTTAGTCAAGCGGATATCACTACCTTATTACAGGCCAATGGTGGCCATTTAGCGCCCTTATTGGTCAAAATTTCGCAGTTGCCAGACACCGTATTTGCCGCCAAACCATTTTCACGCGTGGCGATGATGCAAGTATTGCTGGCAAAAAACCGCGATTATTGTTGTCTCAATACCACAGAAATGTCGCCGCCTGTGGTGTCGGGTGTACCGCCATTGGTGATTAAACATAAACCTGAGTTACAAGCCTTTGCCGACTATTGTTTTGCTTGTCATCGGGGCAATCCTGCGCAACGTCTGAATTTTATGGCAGGGGCAACCGAAGAAGACGTATTAGCCAACATTCAAGCGAAAAAAGAAATTCGTGATGCCTTAGATTGGGCGAGATATGAAGGCAGCGATAAAGCCAGTAAATTGATGCCGCCGCGAGATTCCATACAGTATCACAAGTTAAAACAAGCTGATGAAAAAACGCGCCAACAAATGCGTGATACCGTACCCAGTTTATTTGATTTTTAGAACCACGCCTCCCGCTTAAATTAGGGGGAGGTTGGGAAGGGGTTGACCTCACCCCGACCCTCTCCTTACTCAGGAAAGGGAGATGCTACCCCTCCCTAAGCCTCCCTTATATGGAGGCAGAGGATTTTTGGTTGAGATGGCAGGAAAATCATAATGCGTGTTAGTTCATTAATTTTATTATCACTTTGGGGTATCACTCACCTGATGCCAGCTCACGCCATGCCCGTTTTTGCGCGTTATTATAAGCAACAATATGGGTATATGCCCTCATGTCATGCCTGCCATACCGAAGGTGGCGGTACACCATTAAACAACTATGGTAAAACCTTTAAGGATAACGGCAAAACCTTGGCCGCATTTGGCAAAATGGCTAGTTTAGATAGCGATGGTGATGGCATAGTCAACAGCCTAGAGGCACAAGCTAAAGCCAATCCTGCGGATAAAAATTCTACACCTGCTAAAACAGGTAATTGGTTAGATTTAGCCAGTTTAATTCCTAAAGAAGTCCAAGCCTTGTTTCCGACTATTCGTGCTTGGTTGCCTAAAGATGCTGTTTTAACTGCTACGGATATTGCCACGGCCAAAACGATGGGTGCAAGCCTCAGTATGGCTGATGAAAATACGATTTATATTCCTGTTGAAAATCAACGTCCTGCGGGAACAGCCTTAATCTTTCCTGCCCAATATCAAGGTAAAACCTTCTTTTTGTTAATGGCAACCGACAAACAACTCAAAATCACCCAAATCAAAGTGATGAATGCCACCGAAGTGCCTGCTGCTAAATCCAGTAGTGTTTATGGAAAATTTGTCGGTATGGCTGCACAAAGTGTCCCCGCACCAAGTAGCAAAGACCTTGATGCTGCCATTACGCAGGCGGTCAAAAATGCAGGCGTTTTATTGTATGTACGCCTTAAAGGAGCCTAAGTATGTGGCGTTTAATGGCAATAGCCTTGTGTTTTATCAGTGCTTGGGCATGGGGGGCAGAGCCTGATATCCATTTTTTTAGTGACCAGCCTATTCCTGAGGCCGCCTTAGTACACACACCAGAGCCCAAACCTGATTGGCTGTTGTATGGTGCGCCTGTTGTCTTACTTGCCTTCTTTTTTAGTTTCTGTTTATTGGTCAAGTGGTTAATCCCTTTCAAAGAAACCGATATGCGTTTTGATTTACACGACTTGCCCGTCGCGGCTCAACGCGGTATTGGTATGGCCGTGATTTTGTTTGGGATTGCATTTTGTTTTGGTGGCTTAGAGGCGCACTATCAAATGGGCTTACATGGCAGTGCCGAAGCCTACTTTCAACAGATGGGGATTGGTAAGTTAATTGCGTTCACTCATGCGCATTTATTTGGTTTTACCACCAGTTTTTTTATTATTGGTATCCCTTTTTCCTTACACTTTAATCGCTTAAAAATCTATCAATGGATATTTCCCTTGGGCCTAGCCGCTTCTTTGACCGATGTGATTTCTTGGTGGGGCATTAAATATGTGTCTCCCCATTTTGAGTATGTGACGTGGTGGTGCGGTTTTGTGTTTAGTGCATGTTATTTATGGATGTTAGTGGCCTTAGTCAGAGTGCTATTTTTTCCACGTGTGAAATGGTTTCCTGATTTTATTAATGAGGATAGGCAAAAGAAGTGGGATGAAACGCACCATAAAGACTGAATGTGAGGGTGAGGTACACCTCACCCTCAATAGAAGAAAGATAACTTATGGGAAAACGTAGGACTTAAGGCGTGACGACGTTACGTAATAAGCTGAATGCGGCTAGGTTAAGTTGTACACTCATCACCAAGCCCTCATGACTGTCTGTGACCGAATTTAGTTCGGTTTTATAAATGGCGTAACCTGCGGCTAATGATAACTCTGGCGTAACATCCCAGCCTAAACCCACCGAGCGAATTGAACCACTGATATTGGCATCACCACTTTCACTAATACTTTCGCCTAAATAGACATAAACGCGACTAAAGGCTTGTCGAACTGGACTGTCAGGATAGCAAACAGCATAAACCTTTTTAGCTTCTGTTTCATAGGCAGTTAATGCTGTCTTTAGGCTAGCGATTTTTTCTGCTTGAGATTGCGTCGTGTTAGGAGCAGTACTCTCTTTGGAATTGGGATTAGAGCCTTCGTCAGATTTATTTTGATTAGTTTCTAGCGTATCAGAGAAATTTTTAATGGTTGTATCAGATGAAAGTACGGAATAATGTCTGCGTAAAGGATAGGCTTTTAAGGCAATCATTAAACCATTAGAGTCGTGTCCTTGACCATCAACATCATGAATTTGAAAATAACCTGCCCCTACATCAAAAAAACCAGGTGTTTCCAAGTCACCACCATGACCGTCAAAGTGAATACGTTTGCGTAATTTGTGATTGCAGACATCCTTTCTGGTTTGTTCCGCGACGGCTATTTTTCCGAGTGTCGTTAGATATTGATTGGCTTTGGTTTTAACTTTTTCTGTCTCTTGTTGGCTAGTAGCCAATGCAGTATCTGCCTTGGCTTTATCCTCTTTTGCTTGTTCCTTTTGTTTGTTGAGTTCTTTTTGCAGGAGCTCAAGAGCTGCTTTTTCTTTTTCTAGTTGCTGCTCGGTTAAGCTCAGTTGTTTTTTGAGTTGAGTTAAGTCAGTGGTTGTATTCTCAGCAGAGAAGCCAGATTCGGCTTGTATCGTTAAACAGATGCCCAACATGAGTGATGTGATTTTGTGCATAACTTTCTTCCTAGTCCTTGTTATATTGAGTTCGAACTAACATGATAAGTTGAGTTCGTCTACGAGATTGACGTTAGACCCTCATAGTCGGCAAAGGTCTAGCGGCCATATAATATATGGCATAAATTAGTTAGGAAGAAAGTACATCGCTAAAACAAATATTAGCTTGATTTTTTCGACAAATAGGCTAACGACAAATATAGTGTGCAACTCAGTGCGATATTTGCCTTGTAATCTGCAAAAAGTATAAACGTGACTGTCATATCATTCAGATTAACGCTCTCCCAACGACTGATTTAAGGTTTTGGTAATCGGTTTGGTGAGATATGACAACACGGTACGGTCTTGAGACTTAATTTCGACCATGGCGGTCATACCAGGCACAATCTGTATGTCTTTATTACGCCCTTCGCGGGGAGAGTGTAAATCAATACGCACATGCACCCGATAAAAGGGCATGGGGCCATTCCGTGTTTCTTCGACTAAGGTATCAGGGCTGATATAACTGACCGTCCCTTGTAATGAGCCAAAAATCGTGTAGTCATATGCATCAAGTTTGACGCTGGCATGTTGCCCTAATTTAACCGACGCAATATCGGCAGGGCTGACTTTGACTTCAGTCACTTGGTCTACATCGGTGGGTAAAATTTCAATCAGGGTTTCGCCGCCTTTAATCACGCCACCAATGGTGTGCATACGAATATTTTTCACCATCCCGTTGACGGGGCTAGTCATATCGGTATGTTCTAAGACTTGGCTACGGTCGCGTAATTGTTCTTGTTCGGAGCTGAGTTTTTCTTGCGTTTCTGTCATTTGAGTTTGTGTTTCTTGCAAATAACGATTTTGGCGACTCAATATTTGTGCATCTAAATCAGCGACTTGGCGTTGGAGGCGGATAATATCGACACGACTCACATCCCCTTGTGCTAATAATGGTTCGTTGAGTGTCAATTCTTCTTGTGCCAAGCGACGCATCTTTTTCAGCGCAGCAATGTCCATCTCTACCGATTGACGGCGGTGTTGGTAAAGTTCGGTTTGATTATCAATAAATTCACGATAGGGCAATAACTCTTTATCAAACACTAAGGCTTGCCCTGACATTTCTGCATGCATACGGTTGAGGCTAATGCGTAGAGCAGCAATTTTATGTTGGCTATCGTCCAGCGCAGCAAGGGCACGTTCTTTTTCTAACACAGCTAATAGTTGCCCCTTTTTAACTTGGTCGCCCTCTTTGACTAAAAGTTGCGTGATACGCCCGCCATCGGGACTTTGGACTTCTTGTGTACGCGCTGTGGCAATCATTTGCCCTTGGACACGGGTCACTTGGTCTATGCGCGCGACACTTGCCCAGCCGACTAAAATCACAACAACACAGAGACTGAGCCACAGCGTCCAACGTGCACGTTGTGGAGCGACATCTGCAAAAATGGGGTCTAAATTCATGGCGGATGGACTTCCTATATTAAGCAGAAGGGCTAGATGCCGCAGCAGGTGTGCCTGCAAGTTGTTGCAGTACGGCTTGTTTAGAACCATCTAAGACCAGTTGATGATTGGCGACAATCATCAATCGTTCGACTAACGGTAACATCGACACTTTATGGGTGACAATAATCAAGGTAATTTGTTGTTCTTTGCATAACTCGGCTAATACGGCTAAACAACGACGCTCTTGCTGTTCGTCCATAGATGCGGTCGGTTCATCTAATAAGAGAATTTTTGCACCCGACAATAATAAGCGGGTAAAGGCAACCAGTTGTTTTTGGCCGCCCGATAGCCCTTTACCGCCTTCGCTAATTTTGAGCTCCAAGCCTTGCGGATGACCAGCCACCACTTGTTGTAAGCCTGTTTTGCTGAGTACAGCTTGTAACACATCATCACCTGGGTCAGCTAAACCTATCAATAAATTTTCGCGCAGTGTGCCCTCAAATAGCCGATGGTCTTGCTGTAAATACGCGATGTGTTGACTCAAACTGGCAGGGCTAATGTGATTAACATCCAGATTATCAAGAAAAATATGGCCTTCTGAGGGGTGATAAAGACCTGCCAATAGCCGTAATAACGTGGATTTACCTGAGCCAATCGGGCCTAAAATGCCAATATGCTCACCTGCACGAATCTCTAAACGGTCAATTTGTAGTGCTACTGGCCCTTTGCCATAGGCAAATTTAGCCCCTTCAAAACGATAGTGGCCATGCAGTTGTGAGGGCGTTAAGGGACGATTAATGTCTTGATTATCTTGTTTTAAGGCATATAAACCGTCTAAACCTTTTTGGGCAGCCGAAGCATGTGCCTGTTGAATCATTAAATTAGGAATAGCCATAATGGGGGTTAAAATGCGGCCACCCAAAATACTACAGGCAATCAGTCCTCCCATCGTAATTTGATTTTGTGTGACTTCATAGGCGCCAACAATGACCATCACGGCATAACTGACTTGTTGAAGCGTAGCGGATAAATAATTGATATTTTCACTGGCGTGACGCATATCTAAATCATTACGCACCGTTTGTCGGGTGACTTCTAACCAGCGCGATAAAAATTTGAAGCCACCTGCACCTGATTTAATGGTTTCAATGCCTTCGACCGTTTCTACCAATAAGCCTGTTTTTTTGTTCGTCCATTCGGCACTCTGTTTTGCCAGTAAATTGACTTTTTGTCGTGCAAAAAAGCCCAGCGCCAAACAAATTAAGGCCACAACCAATGGGACGCTGGCTAAGGTCACAGAGCCAATCGAGGCGACAATTAACAAAAATAAAAGTGCGACAGGTAAGTCGGCCAAACCAAACAGGGTGCTTGCCGTATAAAAATTGCGAATTTGTTCATAGCCGCGCAGTTGAGAGGCTAAAGAGCCAACCGAGTTGGGCAACTGGTCTAAACGTACCGATAATAAGCGTTCATAAATGTGTTTAGATAAACGATTGTCAATGCCAATGACCATTTGGTCCATCAATTTAGAGCGACTAAATTTGAGAATCAACTCCAACCCAATCACCAATAAAACCCCTGTACTGAGCACAATCAGGGTATCTATATTGTGAGTGGGAATCACTCTGTCATAAACCTGCATCGAAAACAAAGAGCTGGCTAAAGTCAAAAAACCAATCAACAAGGTGGCAATCACCCCTTCGGCAATGACGGGATGATAGGGTTTTAGCGCGAGTTTTAACTGGTGACTAAAACTCAGGGTACTTAGTGGGGGTTCATCAGTCACAAGGGGTTCTAAATAAACCAGATGGCTAAATGCGTTATCGGCTAACACCAGTTGCCCTGTCGATTGTTGTACCAGCCATAGACCATTGGGCTGTTTGGCCATCAACAGCCCAAATTCACCATTATGTAATACCGCGACCGCAGGTAAACAGGTAGGGTCAGGCTGATTCAATACGCGCATGCCTTTCAGGTCTAAGGTTTTACATAAGGCAGTGACCTGCGCCAGCCCTTGTTGCTCGGCACAATAGTGACTGGCATGCTGTAAACGCACATTATCAATCGCTTGTCCTTGAATACGTGCGACCGTATTCACGGCCCAAGTCGCATTTTGTTTATCATTCATGGTCATGGCCTTTTTTAACGGGACAGTGATGTGGGCGTGATGACGGAGTCCTCATTGACGCGGCCAAGGTCACTATTTAACAGGGGTTCTAGTTGTCCCGTTAACAATTGTAATTGGTAATAGTTAAGAATCAGTGCTGTACGAGTCGCTACCAAATCATAAGCATTTTGTTCTATTTCGCGGGTAGCATTCATCAGTTCTAACCATGAGCGTCGGCCAACTAAAAATTGACGCTGATACGATTCTTGTACCAGTCGCGCACTTTGCATGGCTGCTTTTAAGGTTTCTACACGGGCTTGCGCACTTAAAAAATTATAAAGTTGTTGGTCTATTTGGTCGACGATTTGTTGGTGTGTCGCCATGGTTTTTTGTTCTAAACTCAAGGCTTTAGCACGTAAGGAACGCTCAGTTAATACCGTAGACCTGCCTGCACCCATCGTATATTGCACACTCAAGCGCAATTGACCCTCCTGCTGATTCAGACTGTCTTGATGTAAGAAATGCTGATAGTCATATTCATAACCGACACTGATTTGTGGATAACGACTCGCGCGGGCAATATTGGCTTCTTCCGTCATAGCGGCAGCTAAATCGCGGGTTTGTTTGACTAGCGGGTGTGACTGACCCCATTCCCGACTGGGTGTCGTGGTTTGAGTTTGATAGTCTTGACTCACCTGTGTACTTAATGCGACCACGTCAGGCCACTGTACTTGCGTTTTCGCTAATGACGGTTTGGCTAAGAGCTGCGCTAGCCGATTAAGTCCCAGCTCTAAGAGTTTGTCACTGCTATCACGTGTGACACGACTTTGTAAAATCCGACTTTCCACCAAATCTAATTCAAAACGTGCAGAGATACCTGAATCAACACGACGACGCATCATGGTTGCAAAACCTTCAAGTTCGCTGAGGGTTTGTTGAGCCACCCGTGAGCGCTCATAGGCATCTAATAATAAGCCCCATGTTTCTAAGACCCGACTAGTCAGCTCATAACGCTGAGCTTGTAAATTATCAAACGCAATACGGTGATTAAAAAAACTCTTTTGTTGTAACGCCGTTAAGCGGCCACCTGTCCATAGGGGCTGCTCAAGTACAATCTTGCTCGTCTGCCCCTCACGGGTAAATTGCGCTTGTGCACTCAATGAAGGGTAGACCTGATGCTGAGTCGCTTTTTTCTCTAAACGTGCCGCCTCTAATTCATGTTCGGAAGCAAAAATCGCAGGATGTACCTGTAAAGCATGTTGAATCAGCGGTTCAGGTAGTAGCGGTAGGCTGTTATTAAGATTATCAGCGTATGTTAATGAGCTGATAATCAGACTAGACACACAAAGTAGCCATTTGCTTTTTAGAAGGGGGAAAGAGTGAGTTTGCTTCACAATAATGCCTATTTATGTGCTATTTATACATTATGATGTAATTTGAATAAAAAGGGAAATGCAGACTACATTTATGACATTGTGAAGAAATTATAGCAAGCATCCTTATTAAAAAGCCTCTATTACAACAAGATAGGAGGATAAAATGTGTGATGCTATTATACATTTATAGGGTTTTTAACCCTAAAATAGATATAAACCTTTCGTCGGTAAAAATCTGCCGACTATCTTAGATTACAAAGCAAATCAAAAAAAAACTCTTAGCATCGGCAAACTAAGCTATACATATGTAGATGTATCATCTTATTATGTGCAATAATCACATTAAATGCGTTGTTTGGATTGATTCTTTTTTTATTTTGAGAAGAATTGACCAAGAAATTTTGCTGTTATGGAATCAAGGTGCCCGCCATGCCACAGTCATTACCCAGCTTACAAGTCAGTTTATTAAACGATACAGGTGTTTCGGCAACTGACCGTCTGACACAAGATTCACGTCTGAAGTTTACTGGCCTTGTAGAGGGCGGGACGGTGCAATACAGCACCAATGGACAAGTGTGGACAGCGACCGCGCCTGATGCAAAGCAAGGGCTGAACACAGTTTATGTACGTCAAATAGACGCGGTAGGCGACTACTCGGCACACAGCATCATACAGTACACCTTTGATAACATTGCCCCGACAGCCAGTTTAGTGATTAACCTACGTAATGACACGGGGGTTTCGGGCGACCTCGTGACCCGAGAAGGTGCTTTAGTTGTGACCAATGTTGGGTCTGGCAACCGCGTAGAATATAGCAACAACAACCTGACATGGACAACGAGCCAGCCTACGGTGGTCGAAGGCATGAACACCGTCTATATCCGCCAAGTAGATAATGCGGGTAATGGCTCGCCAGTACAAACGTATGACTTTGTGTTTGACAGTAAAGCGATACCACCAATCGTTGCCTTAATCCATGACACAGGCAGTTCAGCGAGCGACCGCGTGACGAATGATGCCCGTTTAAGCGTCACAGGCACAGAATCTGGCGCCACGATTCAATACAGCAAAGACGGCGTGACATGGGGCACAACCGCACCGACAGCAACCGAAGGCTTGAATGTTGTCTATGTGCGTCAGCTTGACGTGACAGGCAACACCTCCTCTGCCAACAAATTCAGTTTTTACTTTGACAGCAGCGCCCCGCAGGCGTTGAGCGTCAGCTTACTCAATGATGATGGTATTTCAAACACAGACAGCATCACCACCGACGCCCGTTTAAGACTCACAGGCACCGAGAGTGGGGCTAAAGTGCAATACAGCGCCAATGGCCAAGACTGGCAAGACAGCGCCCCTGTTGCAGTGGAAGGCGCAAACACCGTCTATGTACGTCAGACAGATGTCGCTGGGAATATCTCGCCCGTTGCCTCTATTAATTTTACCTTGGGTGCAGTGACCCCACCACCGCCACCTCCACCCGTGATTCCGCCAGCAGACTTAGTGATAGGTTTAGTACGAGACACTGGCGTTGCGGGTGACCTATTAACCCGTGATGGCAGTATCGCCGTCAGCAATGTTGGCCAAGGTAACCGACTAGAATACAGCAGCAACGGCACAGACTGGTCAGTCAATAAACCTGCGCTGGTTGAAGGCAGCAACACGGTGTATGTACGCCAAGTGAACAGTGCGGGCAATGCGTCGACAGGTCAAAGTATGAGCTTTGTCTTAGATAGAACAGTCTCTGCACCCATCGTCAGCTTATTAGAAGATACAGGCTCCTCAGCGAGCGATAGACGGACATCAAAAGGCCAGTTAGTCGTATCGGGTGTAGAAGCAGATGCGACGGTACAGTACAGTGTGAACGGTACGACATGGAGCACCACACAACCTGTGGCGGTTGAAGGATTGAATCGCGTATTAGTCCGTCAAGTAGACAAAGCGGGGAATACAAGCCAACACGTTGTGTTTCAGTTTACGTTAGATACCACGGCACCTGATGTGGCGTTGAACCTGAGTTTACGAAATGACACGGGGGTCGACGGCGACCTGATTAGTCGCAGTGGCGCTGTTTTGGTCAGAGGAGCGACAGCAGGGAATCGGATTGAATACAGTGCGGATGGTATGGATTGGAGCATCAAACAACCGACCGCGCAAGAGGGAGCGAATACGGTTTGGGTGAGATTGGTCGATGTGGCGGGCAATGCCTCGTCGGGTCAGAAGCTAGACTTTATCATTGACACCAAAGCGGCAGTGCCTGAAGCGAAGTTGCTCAATGACAGTGGTGTCTTGGCAACGGACTTATTGACCAATGATGACCGTTTGTTAGTGAGTGGTTTAGAGTTGGGAGCTAAGGCGCAATACAGTACGAACAATAAAGACTGGAGTGATACGCCTGCTGTCAGTAGAGAGGGGTTAAATATTGTCTATGTACGTCAGATGGACATTGCGGGCAATATCTCCTCGGTAAAGAAGCTCAGTTATGTGTATGACAGTCAAATTAG
The DNA here is from genome assembly GCF_003051055.1 of Agitococcus lubricus. Lineage (GTDB taxonomy): Bacteria > Pseudomonadota > Gammaproteobacteria > Pseudomonadales > Moraxellaceae > Agitococcus > Agitococcus lubricus. The sequence continues at coordinate 452,117 of NZ_QAON01000001.1, forward strand.
TGCTTTGCAATTAGCGCTTGTTGAAGACACAGGCTTGAGTAGCAGTGACCAAATTACCCGTCGCCCGATGGTGAGTGTGAGTGGCTTAGAGTCGGGAGCGAGTTGGCAGTATCAGGTCGATGGAGCAGGTAGTTGGATAACGGGCACAGGCAGCAGTTTTAACTTGGTCAGTGGTAGTCACCGCTATGTGGTACGTCACACCGACAAAGCGGGGAATGTAGTAGAAAGCAGTTTAACAGCGACCTTGGATACAACGGTTGATGCGGTACAGGTTGTTTTAACGGAAGACACGGGGATATCTGCGACGGATGGTATTAGCCAAGTAACGGAGTTAACGGTATCGAATATCGAAGACGGTGCGTTAGTAGAATACAGCACTGATGGCACGACATGGAGTCGCACTGCGCCAACGGCACAAGAGGGCAGTAATACCGTTTGGGTACGTCAGACGGACAAGGCGGGCAATGTGTCTGCGGCACAACAACTACAGTTTGTCAAAGATACGCAGATACAAACCCCGAGCTTGAGCTTTACCGATACAGGCGCGAGTGACAGTGATGGCATTACGCGAGAACCCACCGTGACGGTGAATGGTTTAGAGGCAGGGGCGAGTTGGCAGTATCAAGTTGACGGTGGGCTATGGCAAGATGGGGTTGGTAACAGCTTTAACTTAGTTGATGGTGTCCATAGTTATCTCGTTCGTCAAACGGATAAAGCAGGCAATGTCGCTACCAGTGCAGTGCTAAATGTAGAGTTTATTGGCAATCCTTCGACTATCTCCGTACAAATGCTTGATAGTCAAGGCAATATTGTAGAAAACGGTGCAAGTAATGACCCGAATGCTGTCTTACGTTTAAGCGGTGACAGTACCGATATTTGGCAATATCGTTATATTGACCCTGTTGCAGGACGTGGTGAGTGGCAAGATGTATCGGGCAGTCAAGATGTTAATTTGACCGAAGGCGCGTATAACATTGAAACCCGCAAAATTGACATTGCAGGTAACTTTGTTTCTACCTTAACGCGGGTAAAAATTGATACCACGGTGCTGACACCGACCATGACTTTGGTCGAGGATACAGGCGAGTTAGGCGATAATATTTCCACTAATCCTGTGGTGGCTGTGGGTGGCTTAGAGGCAGGTTCTATTTGGGAAGTGCGTATTGACGATTCCCCTTATTGGAATCAAACCACCTTAGACGGTAATAAATTCAAGTTAAGTGTTGGCACACATACCTACTATATTCGCCAAACCGACAAAGCAGGTAACGCCTCAGAGATTGGTGAGTATGTCTTTACGTATCAATCAGCCGTTGCCCAACCGATATTGGTCTTAGCGGATGACACAGGCGCACGCAATAACGATTTTATCAGTAGTAACAGCACCGTTAACGTCACGGGGTTATTGCCTGATGCCATTTGGCAATATCAAATTGATGATAGTGGCGTATGGATAGACGGCACAGGTAGCAGCTTTGAGATGCTCACCGATGGTTTAGCCCACACCTATACCATTCGTCAACAATCTAACGGTTTGTGGAGTGAACCCAGCACGGTGGCTGGTGTGCGTTTTGACAACAGTACCCCCAGCTCAGCCTTTGATATTACACTCGCCGCAGACAGTGGTGACTCTGCCAATGATGGTATTACCAACAATGGCCAAATGGTCATTAGTAATCTGGAAGTGGGTGCTCGTTTACAATACCGTATTGATGGCGGTGAGTGGCAAGGTGTTGAAATTAGCAATAGCACCATGAACTTATCGTTATTGGATGTCGGCACACATGATTATGACTTTAGACAAGTCGATACCGCAGGTAATGCCTCGGCAACTATTAGTCGTAGTTATACCTATATTAATGCTGATTTAGCCGCACCTAGCCTTGCCTTAGCCAATGATACAGGCGTTGAAGTGGATGATAGCTTAACTAGCAATGGCCAAATTAATGTCAGTTTGTCGGTGGTTGGCACAGGCGTATCTTGGCAGTATGAAGTCGATGGTAATGGCATTTGGCTCAATGGTGTAGGTACCAGTTTTACGGCACAAGCAGGTTTACACAGTTACAAAGTCCGTCAACTTGATGTGGCAGGTAATACCTCGCCTGTGAGTGACGCCTTAACGGTGGATTTTGACAACACAGCCCCCAGTTTTAGCTCAGCAACAACCGCCTCTGTGGTGGATGCAGACAGCGAACGCCAACAGTTAGTCAGTACCAGTACCGTACTGTATACGGCAACGGCTGAAGCGGGTGCTAGACTGTCGATGTTAGAAAACGATGTGTTTAACTTTAACGAAACCACAGGTGAATTAACGTTTAAACAAGCCGTGGGTTATCAAAGCAATGGTAATAACAGCTACACGGCAACCTTAAGTGCGATGGATGTGGCAGGCAACATCACCTTACAAACGGTCACTATTGATATCAATCGTACCAACATTAGTACACCAACCATTAACTTAGCCGAACCCAAAACAGGCATTAGTACTCTTGATTCCAGTTATATCAACCTAACCTTCAATGCTGACGGGACGATGTTTTATATTCGTAAAGACAGCAGCAATAACCTCTTCCTTTATAAAGCTAATGTTGATGGCAGCTTAGCGGCTGGTTTTACGCCTTATCACCTTACAAGTGTGTTGGCTAACGCTATGGACTCATTTAATTCATCACGTCCAAGTAGTATTACAGTTGATGCCTCGGGTAAAATAATTCTTGGTTCTAGCTACGTCTTTGGCCGTCTTAATGCCGATGGTACGGCAGATACGTCTTTTGGTGTTAATGGTGTCGTGCAATTTAACCAAACAGCACCCACGGGTTTTGAGTATCGTTTATTTGCTTCGGAGTTAGATGGCCAAGGCCGTGCTTATTTTGTTGGCTCACAAATTAACAATCAAGGTCATACCCAGACTCAAGATAGTTTATTGACCATTTATAATGCCAATGGCACGTTATTGTCATCAACGGTAATTAACTCGGCAGGGACGAATAATTCTGACCGTTATACAAAGGTCTTGCCTGTTGGTAGTAATGCAGTTTATTTAGTCACTAAAGGCTTTTTTTATCCAGGCAGCACAGGCGGTAGTGAAAACGATTTTATTGTGCAAAAGTTTGTCAATGGCGCGGTTGATACCAGCTTTGCTACGAGTGGCAGGATTAATGTACCCGCCACGTCTAACCCCGATGATTATAATAATATTGTCACCGATGCTTTAGGTCGTCTGATTATTAGCCAACCGAATGGCTCAGCAATTAAGTTTTACCGTTACAACACCAATGGCAGTTTAGACACGACTTTTGCCAGTTTGGGCGTATTTACCTTAAATAACGTTTCTAACGACCGTATTCAAGTGATGGCAGATAATTCCTTATATCTTCATGTCACTAACAATTCTACAGGCAAAACCGAATTACGCCATTTACTAAATACAGGTGCATTAGATACTGCGTTTGGTACGTCAGGTGTGTTTGTTGACCCCACCAGCTCAATTAACGATGTACACGTTAATCAAAACAATCAGTTGCATTATGTTGCTTCTAACCAAATCCATCATCTCAATATTATTAACGGTAAACCTGTTTATAACAACGATTTTGGTAATGTTGCTTTAACTTACAATGAAGGTAATCGCCCGATTGGTTTACTCAGTGCCGCAGGTACGATGTCCGATTCTGACGCTGTTACTACCAACTATGCAGGGGTCAGTGTGACCATTGCGCGTCAAGGTGGCGCAAATAGTGATGATGTGTTTGGCGCACGTGGTCAGTTAGTGTTTGGTGAAGACGGTAGTTTATTATGGAATGGTCAACTGGTTGGTACAGTCAGCCAACATAATGGCACATTGACTTTAGTGTTTAATAACGTGGTTAATCAAAGCATTGTCGAAGGGGTGACACATGCCATTACCTATCGCAATACCAACCAGCAACTGTTAACTGGCCAAATTAAGTTGGCGTGGACAATCAACGATAATGACCCAACAGGGGCAAAATCGGCCACTGCTTTACAAACCGTCAACTTGGTTAATGATAATGCCGATGTAGGTGACAGCCAATTTACCGCTACGGTCAATAATACTACAGTTAACTTACACAGTATGATTCAAGTCGATGGCAAATATTATTATGTCATTGACTCTTATCCAGACTATAGTGGCCATGACCATTTAGATAATTTCTTTAATAATGGTCAAGATACCACTGTGAGTGCACGCACAGCACAGCAAACGGATGGCACCGTCTTTAAGTTATTAACCAGTGCCGAAATTGACAGTCTAATGGCTCATTCGACGATTGTTAATAACGCGTTTTGGTCTAATTTATTTCAGTCACAAATTAGCTCCGATAACACTAGGATTATACGAGGAGTATGGTCGGCAGACTTGGGTGAGTACTCAGACACACATTTGTTCAAAGCAGACTATACGGATAATCAATTTCTTAGCAGCTTTGACCAAGACGATTTTACTCGTTTTGCCATTGTCGAAGTCACGCCAAGTGCCAATCCACCTGCCGCTTATACCGAGCCAACACTCAAACTAATTACCGATAATGGTGATAGTGATACCGACCGTATTACTTCGGATGGCCGTTTCCAAGTGATTGGCTTAAACAGTGGTTTGCCTTATGAGTTATCAACAGACGGTGGCCAAACATGGGTAGCACAAGCCGCTGGTAATTTGATTATTGATGTGCCAGCAGGCTCGTATAAAGTAGGTGATATTCGGGTTCGTCAAACCGATTCGGGTGGTTTTGTCGATACCATTATCAGCAATAACACCTATAAAATTGACAAAAACATCAAAGCAATCGGCTTGTTCAATGACCAAGGTCTAAAATTAACTGACGGTATTACCGCCGATGGCCGTGTGGTTATCAATGGTTTAGATAACAACCTACCGTATGAATACAGTGTTGATGGCGGTGATAATTGGCAAACAGGTGGCCAATTAGCCAATGGTCAATTTGGTTTTACCTTAGCTTTAGGCACTTATGCGGCGCGTTCGGTGATTATTCGTCAAACGGACGAAAATGGCTTAACCAGTTTTGCACGTAATACTTCCACCTATCAAATTGATAATGTCGTAGGTCAAGGCAAAATTACCTTAGTCAGTGATAATGGCGACAGTAACACCGATTATGTGACCTCAGACCGCCGTTTGTTTGTGTCGGGTTTGCGTGCAGGTGCAGACTTTGAGTACAGCTTAAATAATGGTGGCTCGTGGACAACGGTGACTGGCAACCTTTACTCCGAAGCAATACTGCCCGTTCCGCAGGGTAGTTATGCCGCTAATCAAATTCAAGTACGTCAAACCGATAGCACAACAGGCTTTACTACCATCGTTAGCCATGACCATGCCTTTTTAATTGATACCACCGTCAAGAGCATTGATTTATTTAATGACCAAGGTTTAAGCACCCGCGATAACATCTCTGCCGATGGTCGTATTGTTGCCAAAGGTTTTAACACCGCCTTAGCCTATCAATATAGCACTGATGGCAGTACATGGCTCACAGGTACTAAAGTGGGCGATGAGTTCATTTTTAGCTTGAGTGCAGGCACGTATGCGGCTAATCAAATTCAAGTACGTCAAACCGATGCCAATAATTTAACCACGATTGCTCGTTCAACCAGCAGTATTACCATTAGCCCAACAGCCGCACAGGGCGCAATCAGTTTGTCGGTTGACAGTGGTTCGAGTAACACCGATAACATTACCAATGTCGGACGTATTTCGGTAACGGGTTTACGCGGTGGCTTGGCGTGGCAGTACCGCCTGAATGGTGGTGCATGGCAAGAAGGGACAGTGTCTAGCACCGATATACAGACCTTAAATTTACCTCAAGGTAGTTATGGTCTGAATCAAATTCAAGTACGCCAAACCGATACCAATGGTTTTGTGACCACATTAAGCAATGCAAGCGCATATACCGTTGACCAAAGTATTGCCACTGCCAATATCACCCTCGTGAATGACAGTGGTTATAGCAATACCGACTTATTAACCGCCGATGGTCGGGTACGTTTTAATATTACAGGCACATTAGCCGATGGTGATACATGGAGCTACTCTGTAGATAATGGCACCACGTGGCAATATGGCAGCGGTACAACGGCAACCATTAGCTTGGCAAATGGCAGTTATGCTGCCCAGTCTATTCGGGTCAAAGTAGTTGATGTGGCAGGTAATGCCTCAACCGCCAGTTTTGATAAACGTTTGGTGGTTGATAACACCGATGTTAGCGCGCCAGTCTTTACTAGCCAAACGCAGTCAGCAACCTTCGACCGTGATGGTACAGGCAGTGCCAAAGTACCTACAGACCGTGTGGTGCATACCGTTACTGCGACAGATGCCAATAGTGTGTATTACAGTTTGTCTGGTACACACGCGCATTTGTTTAACATCAATAGCAATGGTCAAATTAAGTTTAACAATGAGACTAATTTGAGCAATGCCCAAGGCGACCGTTATCAACTGACCATTAATGCGGTGGATGCCTTTAATAACAGTAGCTCACAAAATGTATCTATATTGGTACGTGACACACTACACTTAACCGCTAAATCCACGAAACGTGCTTTCGAACAGATTAGACGTAGCGATGATTTGACCTTAACGTTTAATCAAGATATTGCCTTTAACCCCACAGGCGAAATTTTATTAAACGACCGTAAACTGGATATCAATGACCCAACACAAGTCATCATTCAGGGTAATAAGTTAATTATCCAAAGCAATAATTTGTCCGAAGGCTATCACATCATTAAGGTTTATAGAGGGATTAAAGCCCTCGATACCGATGCCACATGGAGCACTTCATGGAATGACCCGATTGGCTTTTCGTTGAGTAGTGATGTGGGTTATATCAAACATCGCATGACGCCCGAAGATAGTTTTGAGGTTAAAACACAGGATGGCTCTGAGCAAGGCACAGTGGCTATTTTAGGTGATGTCAACGGTGATGGTATTGACGATTGGGCGGTGTCTTATGCTAAAGGCGACAGCTTAGGCCGTAGTGATAATGGCAAAATTTATGTAGTTTATGGCCGTACCGATGGTGTGGCACCTAACTTAGCCAATGTTGCAAACGGACAAGGCGGGTACTTAATTTCGGGGCATAGCAGTGGCGACAACGCAGGTGGCCTCATTTCGGCCGCAGGCGATGTTAACGCCGATGGTTTGCAAGATTTGCTTATTCATGCCAAAGGCGCAAATGGTGGTCAAGGTAAAGGTTATATTATTTATGGCCGCACCAATGCGACTAACTTAGACTTGGGTATTGTGGATAATAATTCCAGTTATGGCCGTGTTTACAACAACAGTATTGTCGATTCTTTTGATGCCATTGGTGACATTAATAGTGACGGATATGATGATGTGGCGCATAGCCGCGCGCAAATTAACCGTACCACCGTGGTTGATGAAATTATCACCACTAAATCACGTTTTACCGTGAATGGTCAAATTCGTGTGCAAGCAGATTGGTTGGCTTTTGCGGCTGATTGGGTCGAAGTCGGTGCAACTGTGGCCGCCTTTTTTGACGACCCCGAGTCTGCACTCATCGAAACGGCCGCCGAATTACCAGATATCATTAAATCTCAAACCAACAATGATGCTGAGCAAGATATAGACCCCATCGAAGAGGCGTTCTTTAATCAGTTAGAAGAGCTGACAGGCAAATTAGTTAAAAACGAGGCAGTCACCGAAAAAATCGTTGATTTCTCCTTTAAACAAACCGCAGGTGGTGGGGGAGGTAATCTTATTACTCCACCAAGTGATATTGTCTATACCACAACATTTACTGTAGAAAGAACCCTAAAAAGCATTTATCGCACCACAACCGATCAATATGGTACAGGTGAAGCGAAGATTGAATTGGGGGGCGCAAACGGTAACTCTGGTACACGTGAAGTGACAGGCAATATCAATGCGCAACAGTTAGGTATCCAAGTCACTTCCTTGGGTGATATCAACGGTGATGGTCGTGCTGACTTTGGTATTTTGGACTTGGGTTCAGGTGGTGTCATGCCACGTTTTAACATCATTTTGGGCAACAAAAACATCACCAATATCTACAGTGTCAATTTAGCCAAAGGTGAAGGCGGCTTCCAAATCATTGACCCTTCGCAAACAGAAAAAGCTGAAGGTAAAGGCCAAGTTAAAGGTTTGGGTGATATTAATGGTGATGGGGTGAATGATTTTGCCATCACTACTGATGGTCAACAAACCAATTCGTACATTGTGTATGGCCGTGTGGGCATGAACGGTGTCGATTTGAACCAAGTTGCCGCAGGCAATGGTGGCTTTAAGTTGGCTGGCAAACTGCGTGGCATGGCTACTAATGTCGAAGCGGTGGGTGACTTTAATGGTGACGGTTTAGACGATTTTGTCTTTTATCAAACTTATAATGGCAATATCAATCCAGAAACCAAAATTATGGTGATGGTCTATGGTAGTCAAAACGGACTCCCTGCTAATTTTGAATTTTCTGATGAAAACATGGGTAAAGGCGAAAAAGGCTTTGTGATTAAAGGCGATTTTAGCACCTATCAAAGTGGCTTCTCTAATATCAATCCCATCTCTGCGGGCGATATTAACGGTGATGGTTTAAGTGACCTGATTATCCGTAGTGCCAATGGAGATACCTTGTTCTTAATGGGGTCAACCACTAACGGCCATTATTCACAAGTCAGAGCAGACCAAGCAGGCACAACAGGTAATGACACTATTGTTTCAGCAGGCAAACAGCAAATTGTCACAGGTTTAGGTAACGATACCGTCACCACCAATGGCGCAGATGTGGTGTTGATGGGGGCAGGTAATGACCGTGCTATCCTTAGTAGTAGTACCATCAATGCTTTATATGCAGGCATGGGTAGTGGCGGCAATACCGACCAACTCTCGCGTTTAGATGGCGGTGCAGGCTTTGATGTATTAGCTTTAAGTGGGGGAGTGAGCCTAGACTTTACGCGTATTAGCAATAAAGCCCTAGACTTAGAAGGCCTACGTGAGCGTGTAGACGGTTTTGAAAAAATCGACCTTGCTACTGATACGGCTGCTAATGGTCTCAAATTAAACTTAATAGATGTGTTAGACATTGCCGATAGCAATATTGCCAATACCAACAATGGTTGGAGCAATATCAGTGGTTCGAGCTTGTCGAGTTTAGTAGCCAAACATCAACTGGTGGTGGCAGGTGCTAACAATGACACCGTGACTATTCGTGGCAGTGAATGGTCAAACAGTGGCACAACGGTACGCGATAGCAACGGCGAGTTATACAGTGTTTATAATGGTCAAGGTGCAGCCGCACAGTTGTTGATTGATAAAGATATGATTATCTCGATTATCTGATAAGCACAGAGGGATATTGCGCAAACAGGTCCTATGGTGACTGAGCAAAGTCGACGTATTATAGACTTTGACAGCGCTCACTCACCATGACCTGACTTTCTAAGTAAGGTCGAAGCGCGAACAGATGCAAAAAATACAGAGGAATTATCTAGGACTTACGCAGTTATCGTTTATTTGTTCGTATTTCATACGTTTTTAACGCTTTTATACTCACAAAACGCGCTAATTTGGATGAAGTGCGTCAGTCCTATGATGGTCTGACAGGTGTTACCCCCAGCGTTCATGTTAAGTCGCTGCCACGACTTAGCATGAGCGCTACCTTAAACGCGATGGATGCTTAACATACACGCGTCATCACTCAAAATACCCCCCGCTAAACTACATGACACAATAAAATGCCATCTTTAATTTGTGTGTTTTTTTTACATTAAAAAATTATAATGATTTTATCATTGGATTAACATTAAAAATATTACAAAAGCGTTGCTCCTCATAAATAGATATTTATATCGGTATAATGCTACATTTTGTCGTGATTTACCCTGTTTTTGTGTGATTTACGTTGCATTTATTTCGCTGACTGTTATATTTCCAGCCATTACGGTAAAAAGTAAAAAGCTGCCTTTTAACCAATATTATGTGTGAATTCATTTTTTAGTGTGATTTTTGCACATAAAAATACCTAAACGCCCGTCTCATGTATGGAGAGAATCATGAAAAACTTAATCCAATCTGTATTAGCCGCTACCGTTTTGATGGCCGGTGCTGCTCAAGCTGCTACCACCGACACCACCACTTTTTCGGTCACTGTACCGTTTGTGGCGGATATTTTAACGTCTAAAGATTTAACCGCAGGTCAAGCTAATACTGTTCCTGTCTGTTATACCGCCAATGCCCCTGCACAAATTACCATTGACCGACAAACCACGGCGGGTGCTGCGGATGTTTATCCTGTTGCATTAACGCCTACAGCTGCGATGGGTACAGTAGTCGATGCTAATACAGTGAATGTACCTGCCAATACTACGACGTTTGGCGTTATTTGTGATGGGACGGTGGCAAGCTCTGTCGCTTTTAACTTTATCTTTAATGCGCCTACAGGCGAAGACCTAGCGGCCTCTGGCACCTTAGCAGGCACGTATTCTACTGACGTGACCGTGTCTATTGCTGCTTTATAAGTGCAATATGCTCTCTGTCGTTGGGCAGAGGGCAGTTTTTAATTGTGATAAGTACGATTGCCATGAAAACACTGACGTGTACGCTATGGGTGCTTGCGGTGGTCGGTTCTAGCCAAGCTCAGGCTTTTGTAGCTGATGTTCTAATGGCCAAAGACTTAAGCGCAGGTGTATTTAATTCGATTCCTGTGTGTTATACCGCAGATGCGCCAGCCCAAATTAGCATTAACAAACAAATAGCGGCAGGGGCAGTGGCTGCCTATCCCGTAGTGTTTACACCCTTACCTGTTATGGGGAGTGTGTTAGATGCTTCTACGGTCAATGTGCCCGTCAATACCACGCCATTTGGTACAATATGTGATGGCAGTGTGCCGAATGCGGTGGCATTTCGTTTTGAGTTTAACGCACCTACGGGAGCCGACTTAGCAACGGCAGGTTATTTGGCAGGGGATTATGGTACGGACATTGTTATCTCAATCGCCGCTTTATAGATGCTCAAGTACGTCATCAATAATGAAGGCATAATAATGCAGCCTCTTTATGTCTATAAGTCAGCCCTATACCTATATTAACGACTGATGGGGTTTAACGTATCTCTCAACTCGCCATCACGTGGCTTGTATTGCTGACAACCTATATTTATTAATAATCACTGAGGAATGCAGAATTGTCTAAAACCGCGTATACACACATTATTCAAAAAATGTATATCGCCAGTATTGCTGTTTTAGTCAGTAGCGTATCGCTGAGTGCATTGGCGCAAAATACGAGTAATTTACAATTAGCGCGCCTAAATACCGCCAAAACGCCGCCTAATTTTGAACAATTAAACCAAACTTTTTATGCACAATTTCAAGCACCGCTCACCAACAGTATTTATTTGTATTATGAGGGAAAGTTTTTAGAAACGGCCAAAGTCACCCTCAACCAACAGCAGTTACAGTTAACAGTAAATGACTTAGCGATTAGCCAATTACCGCTGATGGCAACACTAAAAACGGAGATGATAGCGGCACTCAAACAGCCCTTAGCACTTGCTAGCCAAAACGAGAGTCAGGAGAAATATTATTGTATTTTATTGTGTGACCAAATAGAGAGCCAACAACTGGGTTTACGTTATCGGCCACATAAACTGGATGCTACCTTCGTATTACCGACTAACAGCGTCAAAGACTACTATCAGTATCAAAAACAACACGAAAAAACCGATTTCACGTTTAGCCCCCAATCGGCGGTACTAAATTTGGATGCAGGCAGTCGAGGGAGTATTCAAGAAGGTAATCATCAGCAAGAACAATACTTAAATTATTTATTTAACGGCTTATATCAGCAATATTCGTTGACTAACTCGCGTAACAGTGCGGGTAAAAAAGAAAGTTTTGCCAGTTATGCTTTGGCCAACGGTAACTTATTAAGTGCAGGCCGTATTAATGCTCAGTTAGCCATTCCGTTTGCACAAGAATTTTACGGTGTAGAGCTAAGCAGTGAAAACTTACGTTATCCTGTTCAAAGAACGCAAGAATACATTTATGAAGATTATTTTCCCACCAGTACCCAATTAGATGTGTATATCAATGACAAATTGGTGATGCAGCAAAATATTAGCCAAGGCTATCAACAAATTGGCGGGGGTAATTTACCTGCGGGTGATTACGATGCACGTTTAGTATTTACCGATATTTATGGTCAAAGACGCGAAGTGATGCATCGGATTCATCGGAGTGACTTTCCGAGCTTATTTAGACGTGCACCTCAATGGTTGGTGCAAGTGGGTAGCATGAATACGCCGCCTGAAGTTGCGCGCAAAGACTTTGCCTCATTAATGTATGGTCGTCAATTTACCGATAAATTTGCTGCCCGAGCGCAACTGAGTACGTATAACGGTGCAACCTTAGCTAAATTACAAACTGTCTATGAACATAATCGTTTATTAAGTGACTTAAGCGTATCCAGTGTTGATAGCCATTTTTACCGCGCTACCCTAACCGAAACCTTACGCAGAAATTGGGGAAACCTGAAGTATCAGTGGGACTATGCCAAAGCCAATCAACAGTCCACATTGGTTGATAACGATAATCAACGCAATTTAACCGACATCTTAGATGAAAATGTGGCCAATAATGCCCATTATCTCAGTGCTGACTATCGTCTCACAGAGAGTTGGTGGTTGGGGGCAGGGGTCTCTATTGCCGAGCAAGAAAACCAAGACCCAGACCTCGTGCAAGGTTATGTGCATAGCTCCAAATACCTTAAAACAGGCTTATTTAAACGTCCTGCACAATTATTTGTCGAGTTTAATCACCGTAAACCCACCTCCAACACCAACAAACAAGGACAAAATGTATTTCGTTTGAGTATTAGCCAATCGTTTGAGTTGGGGCGTCGTACACAATTATATGGCCGTGTTGCGTCTAAACAATTTGTTGAAGCAGGGCAAGACAGTGTAGACACTAACGTGACACTCACCAGTCAAGCTATTAATAAGTTAGAGCAAAGTTATAGCCTCAATAACCAATGGCAGCATGACCAACATAGTTTTAATACTAGCCAACGCTACAAACATGAGTTTGCCGAGTTGTCTGGCCAATATCAGGTTGACCAAAGCTGTGCTGATTGTGCAAGTACACAGCGTTACGGTGCAAGCCTACGTACCACACTCAGCTATAATCAACAGGATGTCACGGCATTCCGTAACGAACGTGGTAGTGCGGGGGTGATGGTAGACAACCAAACTGATGCCCCTGTCAAATTTGATGTGTCGGGTATCGCGATTACTGTCCCACCACATACCACACGCGGGTTGTCTATGCAGCCTTATGTGATGCAAGCTATTCGTTATCAGACTTTAAGTGATAGCAATCAATATAATTACCTCATGCAGCCTGCCAATACTGCGATTAAAATACGTCCCAATGAAGTGGCCAAATTTACCTTGACTCAGTATCAGCAATACTATGTGGCTGTAAGTTTGCGCGATAAACAAAACCAAGCCATTGCTGCCGAACGCGTTATCATCAAGCCCATCAATAGTGAGCTGATGACGGATGAGCAAGGGGGCATTATTATTCCGCTGAATTCGGCTCAAGCCCTGACTCAGTTAGAGATTGAAGTGAAGCAACAGCAGTTGACCGACAAGAGCAGTGCCGAGCGTTGTTTAGTGACTATCCCGATGCCATTAGACAAAACTTATCGTTATTTGGGAGACATTACATGCGAGTAAGCGGGGTAGCGGTATATGGTTTGTTGATAGCCAGTCTTAGCTCTGTGACTTTTGCGGCTAACGTCAGCAGCTTGTATGTAGACGATGTAACGGCACAAATGGATCGCTCGTTTGAAGTCAGTAACGATTCTGATACCACGGAATATATCAGTTTAGTGGTCGAAAAACGGGTAGATACGGCCGATGGCAAAGTGACAACCAACGCCATGACGGATTTGGCACAGCAAGAGGTATTGGTATCGCCAGCGTATTTTGTGTTGCCACCCAAATCTAAACAAGTGGTAAGAATTACCCCTTTAGTCGATAAAGGCGACGAAGAAAAATTGTACTATGTTGCGGTAAAGCCTAAATTGCCACCTGTCAAATCGGAAGAGATGAAATTGGCAGTTAGAATGATTTCGGCTTATAAAGTATTGTATTTATTACGTCCCAAAAATCCTGTTGTCGACTATCAATTAACTGCCCATAAACAAGAGGGTATTAAATTAGTCAATAAAGGCAATACCAGTATCTTGTTAAACTCTATTTATGCCTGCCCCGCTAAAGACACACCAACCAAAGACTGTACGCCACTACAAGGCCAACGTGTATCCCCCCAAAGTACGAGACTTATCAAGCATCAACAGCCAAGTACACAAGGTTTTTCTATTGAGTTACAGTTGGCAGGTAGTATAAAACGCTTGTGGCTGCCGTTAGAAAATTAACTACTGTGCTAGCGTCGGGTAAAGTCGTGTGCCTCACACAGCTTATCTGCGTTTCATATCGTTCAGGCCTTCGGTGGATACACCATATGTTGTAGCTAGAATGTCCTGCTTCACACAAGGTTCAAGCAATCACATTCTCATCATATCTTAGGGTCTGTTGACGTTTTGATTGTGGTTGCCAAAGACACTATTTTTTAGAGGATACGAGGCGTGAATCACGTGATTTGGTGATTCCAACTAAGCGATGAACAACAACGTAGCCTCAAAAAATCGTTCTTTCCCTGTGGGTTGCGTTAAAAATAGCCTCATACTGTGTGACAAAACTTGCCAATAGAACGACTATTAACTGCGTTTTGTATCTTGCCTGAGTCAATTTTTATCAGCAACGCGGCTCACACGCCAAACGTCAACAGACCCTATATAACTTTTAAGAATTTAACACTTTTTTATCCCGAACTCAGGTTAAGGTACTCACAGTGCAGTACCGCTGACTTAGCAACAGCTTGATTTTAGTTAGAAAATTCACTGTTTATCCCAAACTATTTATTGGAAAGTTAATAGTCTCTGCTTAGCCCAGTTTGACTAAACCATTGCATGTACTCATGCTAAAAATGTGCTTTTTTTATTTTTAGGATAAAAAGAAAATCTAAAAAAACCTAACATAGATGGTTATTGAAAAAATAATAGTTGAAAAGCATCACAAATTTTTAATTTGGTAGGTGTTTTATATGAATACAAAAAAAACAGCTATTTATGTATTTTTGTCGGTAAATTAGTACCGATCATCGTCAATGATTAACAGAAAAACTAGGCTTTGGTAACAATAATTGGACAAAATGTACTTTTTTGTGGCACATATAAAATATGTGCAATAATCACATTAAATGCGTTATTTGGATTGATTCTTTTTTTGTTTTGAGAAGAATTGACCAAGAAATTTTGCTGTTATGGAATCAAGGTGCCCGCCATGCCACAGTCATTACCCAGCTTACAAGTCAGTTTATTAAACGATACAGGTGTTTCGGCAACTGACCGTCTGACACAAGATTCACGTCTGAAGTTTACTGGCCTTGTAGAGGGCGGGACGGTGCAATACAGCACCAATGGACAAGTGTGGACAGCGACCGCGCCTGATGCAAAGCAAGGGCTGAACACAGTTTATGTACGTCAAATAGACGCGGTAGGCGACTACTCGGCACACAGCATCATACAGTACACCTTTGATAACATTGCCCCGACAGCCAGTTTAGTGATTAACCTACGTAATGACACGGGGGTTTCGGGCGACCTCGTGACCCGAGAAGGTGCTTTAGTTGTGACCAATGTTGGGTCTGGCAACCGCGTAGAATATAGCAACAACAACCTGACATGGACAACGAGCCAGCCTACGGTGGTCGAAGGCATGAACACCGTCTATATCCGCCAAGTAGATAATGCGGGTAATGGTTCGCCAGTACAAACGTATGACTTTGTGTTTGACAGTAAAGCGATACCACCAATCGTTGCCTTAATCCATGACACAGGCAGTTCAGCGAGCGACCGCGTGACGAATGATGCCCGTTTAAGCGTCACAGGCACAGAATCTGGCGCCACGATTCAATACAGCAAAGACGGCGTGACATGGGGCACAACCGCACCGACAGCAACCGAAGGCTTGAATGTTGTCTATGTGCGTCAGCTTGACGTGACAGGCAACACCTCCTCTGCCAACAAATTCAGTTTTTACTTTGACAGCAGCGCCCCGCAGGCGTTGAGCGTCAGCTTACTCAATGATGATGGTATTTCAAACACAGACAGCATCACCACCGACGCCCGTTTAAGACTCACAGGCACCGAGAGTGGGGCTAAAGTGCAATACAGCGCCAATGGCCAAGACTGGCAAGACAGCGCCCCTGTTGCAGTGGAAGGCGCAAACACCGTCTATGTACGTCAGACAGATGTCGCTGGGAATATCTCGCCCGTTGCCTCTATTAATTTTACCTTGGGTGCAGTGACCCCACCACCGCCACCTCCACCCGTGATTCCGCCAGCAGACTTAGTGATAGGTTTAGTACGAGACACTGGCGTTGCGGGTGACCTATTAACCCGTGATGGCAGTATCGCCGTCAGCAATGTTGGCCAAGGTAACCGACTAGAATACAGCAGCAACGGCACAGACTGGTCAGTCAATAAACCTGCGCTGGTTGAAGGCAGCAACACGGTGTATGTACGCCAAGTGAACAGTGCGGGCAATGCGTCGACAGGTCAAAGTATGAGCTTTGTCTTAGATAGAACAGTCTCTGCACCCATCGTCAGCTTATTAGAAGATACAGGCTCCTCAGCGAGCGATAGACGGACATCAAAAGGCCAGTTAGTCGTATCGGGTGTAGAAGCAGATGCGACGGTACAGTACAGTGTGAACGGTACGACATGGAGCACCACACAACCTGTGGCGGTTGAAGGATTGAATCGCGTATTAGTCCGTCAAGTAGACAAAGCGGGGAATACAAGCCAACACGTTGTGTTTCAGTTTACGTTAGATACCACGGCACCTGATGTGGCGTTGAACCTGAGTTTACGAAATGACACGGGGGTCGACGGCGACCTGATTAGTCGCAGTGGCGCTGTTTTGGTCAGAGGAGCGACAGCAGGGAATCGGATTGAATACAGTGCGGATGGTATGGATTGGAGCATCAAACAACCGACCGCGCAAGAGGGAGCGAATACGGTTTGGGTGAGATTGGTCGATGTGGCGGGCAATGCCTCGTCGGGTCAGAAGCTAGACTTTATCATTGACACCAAAGCGGCAGTGCCTGAAGCGAAGTTGCTCAATGACAGTGGTGTCTTGGCAACGGACTTATTGACCAATGATGACCGTTTGTTAGTGAGTGGTTTAGAGTTGGGAGCTAAGGCGCAATACAGTACGAACAATAAAGACTGGAGTGATACGCCTGCTGTCAGTAGAGAGGGGTTAAATATTGTCTATGTACGTCAGATGGACATTGCGGGCAATATCTCCTCGGTAAAGAAGCTCAGTTATGTGTATGACAGTCAAATTAGTGCTTTGCAATTAGCGCTTGTTGAAGACACAGGCTTGAGTAGCAGTGACCAAATTACCCGTCGCCCGATGGTGAGTGTGAGTGGCTTAGAGTCGGGAGCGAGTTGGCAGTATCAGGTCGATGGAGCAGGTAGTTGGATAACGGGCACAGGCAGCAGTTTTAACTTGGTCAGTGGTAGTCACCGCTATGTGGTACGTCACACCGACAAAGCGGGGAATGTAGTAGAAAGCAGTTTAACAGCGACCTTGGATACAACGGTTGATGCGGTACAGGTTGTTTTAACGGAAGACACGGGGATATCTGCGACGGATGGTATTAGCCAAGTAACGGAGTTAACGGTATCGAATATCGAAGACGGTGCGTTAGTAGAATACAGCACTGATGGCACGACATGGAGTCGCACTGCGCCAACGGCACAAGAGGGCAGTAATACCGTTTGGGTACGTCAGACGGACAAGGCGGGCAATGTGTCTGCGGCACAACAACTACAGTTTGTCAAAGATACGCAGATACAAACCCCGAGCTTGAGCTTTACCGATACAGGCGCGAGTGACAGTGATGGCATTACGCGAGAACCCACCGTGACGGTGAATGGTTTAGAAGCAGGGGCGAGTTGGCAGTATCAGGTTGACGGTGGTGTATGGCAAGATGGGGTTGGTAATAGCTTTAACTTAGTTGATGGTGTCCATAGTTATATCGTTCGTCAAACGGATAAAGCAGGCAATGTCGCTACCAGTGCAGTGCTCAATGTAGAGTTTGTCGAAAATCCCGACATTATTAGTAGCATGATTATTGATAGCACGGGTCAAGCGATTGACGGGGGTTTTACTTCGGATACCAACGCCGTCTTACGTTTAACGGGTGAAGCGACTGACCAATGGCAGTATCGTTATTACAATGACCCGAATAAAGAAATATATAGTTTTTCGGGCAGCAGTGATGTGGTGCTTGGCGAAGGTACGCACAATGTACAAATTCAACGTATCGACATTGCAGGCCATGTGGTCTCAACCTCAGCACGAGTGATTGTTGACAACAGTGCCGCCACACCCACCATGACGTTAATTGAAGATACAGAGACCTTAGCAGACGGTATTACCACCAATCCTTTAGTAAAAATTGGTGACGTAGAAAAAATGGCGGTATGGGAAGTCAAAGTAGACGATTCTCCCTACTGGAATACATGGCCAGTTAGCCCAGATACACCAAATCAATTCAAGTTATTAGTCGGTACACATACCTACTATATTCGTCAAACTGATAAGTCAGGTAATGTCTCAGAAATAGGTGAATATACCTTTACCTATCAATCGGCAGTGCCTGAACCAACATTTATCTTGGATGATACGGGCGCTAATGCCTATGATTTAGTGACTAATAATCAAGTTGTACAAATTGGTAACTTATTACCTGACGCTATTTGGCAATATCAAATTGATAATGGCGAATGGATAACGGGCACAGGCACAAGTTTTACTATGTTGGCCGATGGTCAAGGCCATGATTATGCCATTCGTCAGCAATCGGGTGGTAAGTGGAGCGAGCCACAAACCTTATTACAGGTACGCGTTGATAATTCAACACCAAATAATAGCTTTAGTATTGATTTAGCCAGTGACAGCGGTATCTCCAGCAGCGATGGCATTACCAATCAGTCAACAGTAGTCTTTAATAACTTAGAGACAGGTGCACGTTTAGAATATCGTATTGATGGTGGTAGTTGGCAAGGTGTTGAAATTAGCAATAGCTCGATGAGTCTATTCGTGTTGGATGTTGGTACGCATGATTATGACTTTAGACAAACCGATGCCGCAGGCAATAGCTCAGGTCTGATTAGTCGTAGTTATACCTACATCAATACCGATGTTGCTGCACCCAGTTTAAGTATTGCTAACGATACAGGGCAGACAAGTGCGGATGCACTGACTAAAGATAGCACCATCAATGTTGCACTGTCTGTCGTTGGTGAGGGCGTTTATTGGCAATATGAAATTGATGGTAATGGTACTTGGCTAGACGGTGTTGGCAGTAGTTTTAATGCACAGGCTGGTTTGCATAGCTATAAAGTTCGTCAGTTAGATGCAGCAGGCAATATCTCGCCTGCAAGTGAGCCGTTAACTGTGCAGTTAGATACCACTGCACCCACATTTAGCACAGGTTTAAGTGCGCGGGTAACGGATGCCGATAGTGAACGCTCGCAACTGATTAGTACCAATCAGGTGTTGTATACCGCCAGTGCCAGTGACGCAAATGGTGTTAGCTTAAGTATGGTAGAAAACGATATTTTTACCTTTAATGAGCAAACAGGCGCGCTAAGTTTTAAAAATGCCGTAGGTTATCAACTCAATGCCAGCAATGCCTACAGTGCTGTATTAGTCGCTACCGACAATGCAGGTAATCAGACACAACAAACCGTGACCATTCACGTTGACCGTACCAATACTGCCACACCAGAAATTAATCTCAATGAGATTAAAAAAGGTTCTGTGACACTCAATGGGACGTTTAAATTATCTAAAGTCTTAGCAGATGGCTCCATGCTGGCGATGACAGATAATGGTGTGGGGCTGTCTAAAGTGTTTAACCGTTATTTGGCAGACGGTAGTTTAGACCAGAGCTTTAATAGCATTCAAATAGCAGGAACAAATGCCAAAGGTAATGTCGATATTCAAGATTTTGAACTAGATAGCCAAGGTGGTATCTATATTTTTACCATTGGTGCGGCAACCAGTGCTTTTGAATATGTTGCGCGTAAATTTAATAGTAATGGTTTGGCAAATTCTACGTGGGGGACAAACGGTGCAATCACGACGACGATTGCTACAGGTGTAACCGATAGAAATGAGGGGACGATTTTAAGCGATGGTTCGGTTTTGGTGGCTAGAGCCTCAGTGAGTACAGGGTCAACACCCAATGCCACGATGTTTATCAAGTTTAATGCTAATGGTCAGGTAACAACCAACGAGTTAAGATTAACACCGCTAACAGCAAATACCACTCAAGACTCCAGTTGGAAAGTCATTGCAGGCTCAAATGCACAATCGGCTTATGTGGCAGTCACACGTAATAGTGGTGATAATCTGACCATTGCCAAATATAATGTCACAAACAACACTTTAGATACTAGCTTTGGCACGAGTGGTAAACTAACCTTAATTAATAGTGCTATCACACCCGATTATATGGAGTTAGATAGTCAAGGGCGTTTATTAGTAAGCTATTTTAATAGCTCAGACTCTAAATTATATATCCACCGTTTATTAAGTGATGGTACAGCAGATAGCACGTTTGGTACATCAGGCGTGTTTTCTGTGGCCTCAACCAATAGCTCTGTTGTCAATAGAGCGATTGATTTAGATACCGACAATTCGATGTATGTGTTAGCTGCAAACAAACTCATGCACGTTTTGGCTAATGGGACACTAGACCCTAATTTTGGTACGGCAGGTCAAGTCACGATTGCCGATATTCAAAATACAGGGGCATATGCCATCAATCGTGTAGGCAACAGTATTGAAATTGTCGCTCCCAGTTTAGATGCGCTTAATAATAATCAAGTCAGCCAAATTATTGGCAAATATAGCTTAACAGGGCAACCAGTCACTACGTTTGGAGATGTTGCCCTCACCTTGACCGAAGGTAACCGTCCCATTGGTTTACTCACTACGCAAGCAACGATTATTGATGCCGATGCAGCGAATAGTCACTATAACGGTGTTTCTATTAGTATTGAGCGTCAAGGGGGAGCAAATTCCACAGACGTGTTTAGTAGTCGGGGCAAACTCAGTTTTAGCTATGGCAAAATTGTATGGGATGGGCTGGAAGTTGGTAGCGTCACTAACGAAAATGGCCGTTTAGAACTCACTTTTAATAGTGCGGCTACTCACACGATTGTTGATGGCGTGGCGCGTGCCATTACGTATACCAATAGTAGTCAACAACCTACGGCTAAAGTCAAATTATTATGGACAATCAATGACCACGACGTGACTGGCGAACGTAGTGCAAGTGCTGTACAAACGATTAATATGTTAAATGATAATCGTGATGCAGGTGACCCCCAAATTATTCAGACCAATAATAGTACCACCTTAACTTTTAATAATTTTATTAATGTTAATGGTAAATATTATTATATGGCTGAAGTAGCTAATCATAATATTCTAGATAGCTTTTTTAACAATAATCAAGATACAACCATTAGCGCACGTAGTTATACACAAGCGAATGGCATGGTGTTTAAGTTACTAAGTGCTACAGAAATTACCGCGTTAATTACGAATCCAACGGTAACAGCCAATAGTACATGGTTAACGCAGCTATTTCAGAGTAGTGGTAGTAAGCGTGGGGTGTGGGCAGCAGACTTAGGCACGGCAGCAAACCAACACTTGGCGTTAACCACCGTAAATGGCACATTCCAAAATACAACTGACACCAGCCCTTTTAGCGGCCCACGTTTTGGCCTAATTGAAGTGAGTCCAGCAACGATTCAAGATGATATTAATTTACAGCCACAAGTCCAGCTTGCTAAAGATGACGGCTATAGTGCCACAGATTTTATTACCACAAATGGCTTGTTAAATATTATAGGTTTGGAAGGCTCAGTCGCTTTTCGCTATAGTACCAATGCAGGCCAAACATGGGTCAATCAAGCCGCAGGTTCGCCACTGACGATTAACTTGGCTCAAGGCACTTATTTACAAGGTAGTATTATCGTTGAGCAAACCGATTTAAGCGGTTTTGTCAGCCAAATTGTCAATAATAACGCTTATAAAATTGATGCAAGTCCTGAAGCCTTAAATTTATACAACGACCAAGGCTTGAGTAAAACAGACTTAATCTCTGCCGATGGACGAGTAGTCCTGAGTGAATTTGATACATCACGTCCCTATGAGTACAGTGTCAATGGCGGTGCAACATGGCAAACAGGTGGCATGCTTAATGGTACAGATTATGGCTTTAATTTGGCTACAGGTAGTTATGCCGTGGGGCAGGTATTAGCACGACAAACCGATGCGAATAACTTTACCGCCTACGCTAAAAATGTAGTTGCCTATACTATCAGTCCAACCGTTGCACAAGGTGTGATTAGTTTGACTGTAGATAACGGTGCCAGTTCCAGCGACCGTATTTCTTCGGAAGCTAATTTTACTGTGACAGGTTTGGACGCAAGTTTGGCATGGCAATACAGTGTGAATGGTGGAGCAACTTGGCAGACAGGCACCAGCAGTTTTGGCAAAAATAGTTTTGATGCCCCTGAAGGCTCTTACGCGGCAGGTCAAATCCGCGTGCGTCAAACTGACAGCAAAGGGTTTGAACTGAGTCTGCAAACGGATAACACCTATAGAATTGATAAAACGGTTAAAAGTCTGGCCTTATTTAATGACCAAGGTCTGAATTCTAAAGATTTTGTCACTGCCGATGGACGGGTAGTGGTGACGGGTTTTGATACCACAAGACCTTATGAGTACAGCATTAATGGCGGTAGCCAATGGCAAACAGGCGGAATGCTTAATGCCACCACCTATGGTTTTAACTTGGCCAATGGTAGCTATAGCACCAATCAAATCCAAGTGCGTCAAACCGATGCGAATAACTTTGTGACTACCGTTGCCAATGATGTGACTTACACGATTAGTCCAACCCAACAACAAGGTGTTATTGCCCTCGCGCTTGACGATGGTTACAGTGCGACTGACCGTGTGACCTCAAAAGGTACGTTTACCGTCACTGGTTTAGCGACAGGCGCATCATGGGAATTTAGTACCAATGGCGGTAGTACGTGGACAACCCGAACCGATGTTGAAGCACAAAACAGCTTTGAGGTTGCCGAAGGCTCGTATGCCGTAGGTCAAATTCGGGTACGTCAAACCGACAGCAAAGGCTTTAGTATCAATCTACAAAGTAGTCAAGGCTATCGTATTGATAAAACGCCTAAAAATATCGCCTTATTTAATGACCAAGGCTTAAGTAACACTGACTCGGTCACCGCAGATGGTCGAGTAGTAGTGACTGGCTTAGATACCAGTCGAACCTACGAATATACCCTAAATGGTGGTACAACATGGCAAACAGGCGGCACACTCAGTGCCAACACCTATGGTTTTAGCTTAGCCAACGGCACATATGGCAAAGACCAAGTGGGTATTCGTCAAACCGATGCCAATGGTTTTATCACCTACGCCTATAACACCGCTGATTACACGATTAGCTCTACACTCAAACAAGGTGCAATTAGCTTAAATGCCGATACAGGCACGAGTTTTAGTGATGGGTTAACCAACGATGCGAAGTTTAATGTTACAGGTTTAGACCCCACACAGCCTTGGCAATACAGTCTCAATAGTGGCTCAACGTGGTTAACAGGCACAACGGTGGGCGGGCGTGCCGCCTTTGATGTGCCTGAAGGTTCGTATGCCGCAGGCCAAATTCGTGTGCAGCAAACTGACAGTAAAGGCTTTGCTATTAATTTCCAAACTAGCGCAGCAACACAGGTTGATAAGACGATTGCAACGGCTAGTATCAGTTTGGTAAATGACAGTGGCTTCAGTAATACCGACTTGTTAACCGCCGATGGTCGGGTAATGATGAGTATTACAGGCAGCTTAAACACTGGCGATACATGGCAATACTCTTTAGACGCAGGCAAAACATGGACACAAGGCACAGGCACTAGCCAAACCATTACCTTAGCCAATGGTAGCTATAATGCCCAACAAATTCGTGTACAAGTCTTTGATCAAGCAGGTAACAGCTCCACGGCCAGCTTTGATAAACGTGTTGTTGTCGATAATACCGATACAACAGCGCCCGTCTTTACCAATCTGAGCAGTCGTGCATTTACCGACCAAGATGGCACAGCCAGTGGACAAAAGATTGCAGCAGGTACTGTAGCCATGACGCTACAAACCACAGATGCGAATACGGTTTACTATAGTTTAAGTGGTGCTGCCGCTAATTTGTTTAATCTTAATCAAGCAACAGGGCAAATTAGCTTCAAAAACGATATGAACTTAATCAGTTCATCAGGTGATAACTATGCCCTCACCGTCACTGCCAAAGACGCATTCAATAACACAAGCACTCAAAATATCACTATTAGAATCACAGATGGCTTTAAGCTAATTGATAAGTCGGTTAGCAATAAAGATGTGGTAATTGATGCTGCGCAAGACTTGATACTAACCTTTAACCAAAATGTTGCCTTAAATCCATCTGGCAGAGTCATTATGTATGAACCCTTTGCAGGGGGACGCATTTTGGATATCAATGACCCTGACCAAATAAAAGTGATTGGTAATCAAGTCATTATTCAAACCGATAGATTGTCTTTACAAGGCGCACACCGTGTTGTGGTGGCATTTGGTGGTATCACTTCTGCCGATACAGGCGAAAAATGGAGTAATACGTGGGCAGATGCCTTAGGCTTTACACTATCCAAAGAATTAAACTATGCAAATGGCGTTCTCAGCCCTAAAGATAGTTTTAAAGTCACCAGTATTGACGGCACCAATGGCGGTAATGGTACGGTGGCTGTATTAGGGGATGTGAATGGTGACGGTATTAGCGATTGGGCGGTATCTTATGCCGATGGCGACAGTCTTGGCCGTACCGATAACGGTAAAGTCTACGTCGTTTATGGCCGTACCGATGGTGTTGTGCCTAATTTAAGCAATATAGCCAATGGACAAGGCGGTTATTTAATTTCAGGACGTGCAAGTAATGACCTTGCTGGGACGAATGTTTCTGCGGCAGGCGATGTGAATGGCGATGGCTTACAAGATATTCTCATTCATGCCAAAGGTGCAAACAACAATTTAGGTAAGGGCTATGTGGTTTATGGTCGTAGCAGTGCCAGCAATTTAGACCTTGCGACACTGGAGTCCAACACCGTCTTAGGTCGAGTGTATAACAATAATGTGCTAACTTCGATTGATGCGATTGGTGACGTCAATGGTGATGGTTTTGATGATATTGCCCACAGCCGTCATGACTTTACCTATACCAAAACATGGCAAGAAGTGAAGAAAACAGTCAGTACCTATCAAGTTAAATCGAGCTTTACGATTATTGACCCTTCACAGCCTGCCGAAGATAAAAAAGGTAGTTTTTTTGATTTTGATGAAGATAGCATGTTTGATGCAGGCGAAAAAATTGGCGGGTTTATTTCTGACCCATGGGAAGCAGGTATCGAATTAGGTATTGAGTCTTTAGCAGATAACTTTCCTCCACCAGGTAGTGATACAGGCGGCGGCGGAGGTAGTGGTGGTGGTGTGAATACCAACAGCTTTCAATATCAAATGTCCAAACAAGTTGAGCATATTGTCAATCAAGTTAAGTCCTTGTCTGGACAGGAGTTAATTGGTTACAGTCATACCAGTGAAAAAGTGGGTGGTACAACGACCTATTACCTCACCTTTAATATTCAAAGAACGGATACTCAGACTATCGATAACACTTTAACGCATACCGCAGGTGGTGTAGTGGATATAGAACTGAGTAATAATGCGGGGACACGGACTATTATTGGTGACCCATACCAATTGTTAGGCATCCAGACCGCGGCTTTAGGCGATATTAATGGTGATGGTTATGCCGACTATGCCATGTTGGGTGATTCTAAAGCGGCAAACATTAAAACGCGTATTGATGTCATGTTAGGCACTAGTAAACTCAATGCCAAAACTGACCAAATATTGACGAAGGATATTGATGCAAGCCCCCAACAAGGCTTTAAAATTGTCGATAGTACACGTTCCTCCGAATACGTTGGTGTGGGTAATGTGACGGGTTTAGGTGACATTAACGGTGATGGTTTTAGTGACTTTGCCCTAACTTTTGACTCGGTATATGCCGCCACCTATGTGGTCTACGGCAAAAACCTGATGAACAGTGTTGATATAGCACAAATTGCCATAGGCAATGGTGGTTTTGTCTTACGTGGTGAATCACGCCGCTCTAACGCCCGTGTTGACGCTATTGGCGACTTTAACGGTGACGGTTTAGACGATTTTGCTTACTACGAGTCAAACAACAGTAATGGCTTTAGCGACCGCCTATCAATTGTTTATGGCTTTAGAGGCAGTTTTAATCCTGATGACCGAGGCTTATTGTTTGGCTCTAAAGGCTTTACCGTGGAAACTGTCTACGGCGGTAGCGAACAATTTGCGCAAGTGGATACCGTTTCCACAGGTGATGTCAATGGTGACGGCCTAAATGACATGTTAATTCGTGCTAAAAATGGCGATACCTTATTATTAATGGGGTCAGGTAAGAGTGGTAAATATTCCCAATCTTTTGTCGACCAAATTGGCACAACAGGCAATGATACGCTTACTTCTACAGGTAAAGAGTTAATTGTTGCAGGCTTAGGTAACGATACCATTACAGCAAACGGCGCAGATGTGATTTTGGCTGGTGCAGGTAATGACCGTGTGATTATCAACAGTACAACACTGACAGCCCTACAATCTACCATGGGTAATGGCGGTAATACCGACCAATTGGCTCGGGTTGATGGGGGGGCAGGTTTTGACGTATTGGAAGTGCGCGGTAATATCAGCTTAGATTTTAGTCGTATTAGTAATAAAGCCATCGACCAAAATGGCATTCGTGAGCGTATTGATGGTTTTGAGAAAATTGACTTGGCGACTGATAGCAGTGCAAACAATATCAAATTATTATTAGCCGATGTGTTAGATATAGCAGATAGTAATGTTATTAACACAACGAATGGTTGGAGTAATGTGACAGGCTCAAGCCTATCGAGTTTGGTGGCTAAACATCAATTGGTGATTGCAGGGACAAATGCCGATACTGCAACCATTACAGGCAGTGAGTGGACAAATACAGGCACAACCGTCCGTGATAGCAGTGGTGAAATATACAATGTCTATGATGCAAAAGATGCG
Organism: Agitococcus lubricus; assembly: GCF_003051055.1. Taxonomy (GTDB): domain Bacteria; phylum Pseudomonadota; class Gammaproteobacteria; order Pseudomonadales; family Moraxellaceae; genus Agitococcus; species Agitococcus lubricus. The sequence goes on from NZ_QAON01000001.1 coordinate 479,520, forward strand.
GCTGCTCAGTTGTTGATTGATAAGGATATGATTGTCTCGGTGCTATAATCATCTTAATGAGCAATACCAACGCATGTGTTGGTATTGCTTAATATCTAAATGAATGCAGTATTTGCTAGCTTCTGTTGTCCATACGCAACATGTCAGTAGCCCCTAGATTGAACCCTTAGCCAAAAAACACAATACTTGCTTTAGTCTTCACTCAATCTTCACAATGTATTCACCACCTATCCACAACGTCTTCAAGTCATCTTTATAAACTCAGGCAAGCTAAGTCTTAACAGGGAGCTTGTCATGTTTGCGCGTCTCAATTATCGCTACACCATCATCCGTGATGTGATGGTGGTTTATGTTTTTTTAATGTTGGTTTTAATATCTTGTGCCGCTTGGGTTCATGCCGATGATTCCGAAGCCGTTCAAACAGAAAGCCCTTATTTTTTTATTAAGAGTAACGACCCTTCAACCGATAAATTACCCCTAAAATCAACCAACGTTGATGTGCATATTGTTGGCATGATTGCCGATGTCACCATTAAACAGGTGTATCGTAACGAAGGCAAACGCACCATTGAAGCCCGTTATGTGTTTCCCAGTTCAAGCCAATCAGCCGTTTATGCAATGGTGGTACGTTTGCAAGACAGGGTCATTCATGCGCGTATCCGTGAAAAACAACAAGCTAAACAAGCATATGAAACGGCTAAAGCCGAAGGAAAAACAGCGGCATTATTAGAACAACAGCGTCCAAATGTCTTTGAGATGAATGTCGCTAATATTTTGCCTAATGATGAAGTTGTCGTTGAGTTACGTTATACCGAATTGTTAAGCCCTCGTGATATGTTGTATAGCTTTGTTTTTCCAACCGTGGTTGGCCCGCGTTATAACAGTCCACAAAGCCCAGCGGCTGCCGAAAAATGGGTAAAAAATCCCACCTTGCCAAAAGGCATTGCCTCAGAAAGTCGCTTTAATATTAAAGTGACCATGGATAGTCCTATTCCTGTACAAATGGTGTCATCACCCTCGCATTCTTTACGCAGTGAGGGTCTGGGCAGCAAACACGTTGATGTGATGTTGGGTGATAATCAAATCGCTAATAATAGAGATTTTGTGTTGCGCTATCGTTTGGCAGGTGAAAAGATTCAGTCAGGATTGTTGTTATACCGTGGCAAGGATGAAAACTTTTTTTTAGGCATGGTAGAGCCGCCAAAACAAGTCGCTACTGCCCAAATTCAGCCCCGTGATTATATTTTTGTTGTTGATGTCTCGGGGTCAATGCAAGGTCATCCACTGGATATTACCAAACAATTATTACGCAACCTAATTGGCGGATTACGTTCAACAGATACCTTCAATGTGATGTTGTTTTCGGGCAATAGCTCAATGTTAGCGCCACAATCTTTACCTGCTACTGCAAGCAATATTCAACAAGCCATAGATACTATTGATCAACAGCAGGGTGGCGGTAGCACCGAAATTGTGCCTGCTTTGCGTAAAATCACCGAATTACCCAAATCGCCTGATGTGTCACGTAGTGTGATTGTGGTGACGGATGGTTATGTAACAGTTGAAGATGAAGTATTTAAATTAATTCGTCAGCAATTACATCAAGCCAATGTCTTTGCCTTTGGTATTGGTAGCAGTGTTAATCGGGTGTTGATTGAAGGTATGGCGCGTGCAGGTCAGGGTGAACCCTTTATTGTCACTAAACCTGAAGAAGCCGACGAACAAGCCGAACATTTACGCAAAATGATTCAAGCCCCTGTATTAACCCAAGTCACCGCTAAGCTCACAGGTGTTGAAGCTTATGATATTCAACCCACCGTGTTAGCTGATGTGTTATCTGGCCGTCCTGTCATTGTCATGGGAAAATGGCGTAGTCGTCGTGATAAAGAGGCTGAAGCAACCTTAGTGGTTACAGGTCGTAGTACTGAGGGTGAATATCAACAACAAGTGTCTGCAAAAAGTGACAATAGCGAAGATAACAGTGCCTTACGTTTATTATGGGCAAGACAAAAAATAGCCGAATTGTCCGATCAAGAAGCCTTAGAAGGTAATGGTTCTTATAAACAAGCGATTACTGATGTGGCGTTAAAGTATGGTTTGTTATCTGCCTACACCAGTTTTGTGGCTGTTGATGAAGTGGTACGCAATGTTAACCCAGAAGATAGCAGCACCGTCACCCAGCCTGTTCCACTACCAGAAGGCGTCAGTAATTTGGCGGTTGGTTCAGGCATTCCTTCAACACCTGAACCCAATATATGGTTGGCTTTAGCCTTAGTCTTCTTGATGTTAGTCATCATGAAAAAGACTTATCGTAGAAAAAATGCTGTTTAATCAAATATTAACAGAGTAACGATGAAGTTCCCCTCTTAGGAGTAATACTGGTCAGTTAAGAAAAATTGGCACTTAAAAACTGCCCTTCGACTCCGCTCAGGGCGCATTTTTGCGTTGACTGAGCAAAGTCGAAGTCAGCAAAAATGGTTTAACTGACAGGCATTACCTCTTAGGAGGGGCTAGGGGTGGGTTAAAACAGACAAGAAAGCACGGTTTTTAGCCTTAACACACCCCTAAATCCCCTCTCGAGAGGGGGGACGGACGCTCGTTCTTATAATCTTTTTGAATCGAAATGATTTACTCAGTCCCCAACAAAGAAGTTCATCATGTTTAATAATCGCCTATCCATAACCGCTTGTTTATGGCTGTGTTTGATTAGTCAATTGCTGGCTTTATGGCCGCAAGGCCAATGGATAGCGGCCAGAATGCAAGATGGTTCTGACCAACCGTTGGGAGTTATTGCCGTGCTGAGTTTGGCTGCGTTACTCATCACTCAGCAATCCGCATGGCAAGCACCAAAAACACGATTTTTGCTGATGGCGGTTGTTTTGCAATTGGCAGCTTGTGGCGCATGGTTAATGTTGCCACCACTGTTGTCTTCTTTATTAGCAGTTTTAGCAATTTCGATGCTAATAGCGGCTTTTTTGCCACAAAATAGCCCTTATTTACCGATTTTTGGCTTGGCAGTGTTAAGTCTACCCTTATTATCATCGTTACAGTTTTATGCAGGCTTTCCATTAAGAGTCATTACTGCTCAATGTAGCGCATGGATTTTACAATTATGGGGTAATCACGTTGAGAGAATAGGGACAAATCTACACATTAATGGCCAATTGGTGATGGTTGATGCCCCTTGTTCGGGCGTACAACTGGCATGGATGGTGTATTTTTTTGCCTGTGTCATCGCCCTATATCGACAAATAGCCGATAAGCATTTTTTGCGTTGTTGGCCGTTATTAGGGGTATTGGTGTTGTTGGGCAATATTATTCGCAATACGTGTTTGGTGGTTTTAGAAACACGGCCACAAGGATTAAGCGATTCGTTGCATCAAAGTATGGGTTTAGTCATTTTGGTCATGGTTTGTAGTGTGGTGGCATGGTTGTTAAGCAAACAGCCGACTCCCGAAAAACAAGAAAAATCAATGGTCTTGGCCAGTCCAGCATGGCTATTCCCTTTGGTCATGCTGTGTATGATGTTGTCGGGTGCGGTGTCTTGGTCAAAACAATCAGCAACAACACAAGCCAAGCCTAAATATATCGAATGGCCACAGCAATGGGATGGCAAGCCCTTACAACCCTTAGCCTTATCGGTGGTAGAAAATCGTTTTGCCGCCAATTTTGCAGGGCATATTGGTCGTTTTAGTGATGGTCAACGACAAATTGTGTTGCGTTATGTCGAGCAACCGACACGAATGCTGCATCCTGCCAGTGATTGTTATAAAGGCTTGGGTTATTACATTCAGCACGAACAATTAGAATATGATGATCAACAACGGGTATGGCGGTGTTTTTATGCGACTAAACAAGGCCAAATAGTCCGAGTCTGTGAACGAATTGTCGATAAACAAGGCAAGGTTTTTACTGATACCTCAAGTTGGTATTGGCAAGCAGAATTAGGCCATAGCCAAGGGGTATGGTGGGCAATAACGACTGCTGAAGGCGTTAATATGGTCGCCAAACAATAAATGCTGCTACACTGCGCGGGTTTTAATCCAGATTGGTCGCTACATGAAAATCATCCTTGCACCCATGGAGGGATTAACCGACGTTCACATGCGCCATATTTTAACGCAAATGGCAGGTCAAACAGGCTTTGATTGGTGTGTGACAGAGTTTATTCGCATTACGCAGCAACTGTTATTACCTAAAGCTTTTTACCATTATTGCCCCGAGTTATTAACAGGTGGCAAAACCGCCAGTGGTACACCTGTCCATATTCAACTATTAGGCAGTGACCCACAACTCTTAGCCGAAAATGCCCAACGCGTCGTGGAATTGGGTGCTCCTGCAATCGACTTAAATTTTGGTTGTCCTGCCAAGTCAGTGAATCAACATCGCGGCGGGGCGGTGTTATTAGAAGAGCCTGATTTAGTCCATCAGATTGTGTTGGCGGTACGCAAGGCTGTGCCTAAACAGATTCCTGTCAGTGCCAAAATGCGTTTGGGTGTCAATGACCGTTCAAAAATGGTGGATAACGCCTTAGCGATTGAGAGTGCAGGGGCTAGTTGGCTAACGATTCATGCCCGTACCAAAGCTGACGGCTATCGCCCTCCCGCCCATTGGCATGAATTAGCTACCATTCGCCAACACGTTAAACTGCCCATGATTGCTAATGGTGATATTGATTCGGTAACGAATGCTCAGCGATGCCAACAACAATCACAATGTACTGATATGATGATTGGCCGAGCCGCAGTAATCCAGCCTTATTTAATTCGCGCCTTGCGCGGTGAATCATCTCAGTTAACGTGGGCAGAGCTGGTCGATTGGCAAAGACAATTTTTACAACACATGCAGCACGCGATACTTAATCCCCTCGGGTTGGATAGTTTACACAAATGGACAGAAGTAGGTGCCGTAGGCCGTTATAAACAATGGTTGGGGATGTTATTGCAAGCATGGCCAGAAGCACAAACGCTCTTTCAGCAAGTTAAAAAAGAGCGGTCTTATAGTGCGTTGTATCGGCTCTTGCAGGCATCAGGCTGCCCAGCGACTTAAACAAAGTATATGGCTGTCATAGACAAAACAGTTAAACGTACCATCTAGTACAAAGAATCATAACTGTAGTAGAATATATGTAATTGTATGTAACAGAACCGAGAGACTAGACAAGTTAAATGGCTATAAGTCTAGGGTAGCTGGCTGAAAAAAGTATAGCCCGCGCCTGTCATTAAACAGTCATCAGACGTTTTGACAGATATAGCGCACTTTTTGGGTGTCGTAAAGGTGCAGTCTCCGTCCAAGTTGTTACAGACAGATTCAGGATATGCCGCCTGTGAGTCAAATGACATTAAACAGTCTGCATAGCCTATGAATATTGAATCCCCGCTTTGAGTGCTAGGAGTTCCCTGCATGTCCCCTGTTGATGCAATGGCGCATAACTGGTCTTTTGCCATTTTTATCTTTGGTATTGTCTTTATCTGTGCCTTTATGTTGGCGATTCCTGTGTGGTTGGGTGGACGTGCAAAAGGCCGTGCCACTAACGAACCATTTGAATCAGGTATTGTGCCAGCAGGCGGTGCGCGTCTGCGTTTCTCTGCCAAATTCTATTTAATCGCCATGTTTTTCGTCATTTTTGATATTGAAGCCCTGTTTTTGTATGCGTGGGCGGTATCGGTACGTGAAAGTGGTTGGGCTGGATTAATTGAAGTTTCTATCTTTATCTTTGTTTTGTTAGCTGGCTTGGTTTATATCTGGAAATTAGGTGCATTAGATTGGACTGCCGAAGCACGTCGCCGTAAAGCTAAACCCAGTAAACAACTCTCCTGAGGCTTAAGCGATGGATTATACCTTAACGCGTATTGACCCAAACAATCCGCAACAGCGTTACCCTGGCACCAAAGAAATTGTCCGTGACCCACTCGAAGAGCATGTGCATAAAAACATTTTTATGGGCAAACTCGAAGACATGCTACACGGTGCCGTCAACTGGGGTCGTAAAAACTCCTTATGGCCGTATAACTTCGGTTTGTCTTGTTGTTATGTCGAAATGGCAACTGCCTTCACCGCACCCCATGACTTAGCCCGTTTTGGTGCCGAAGTGATTCGTGCGTCACCGCGTCAAGCTGACTTAATGGTGGTTGCAGGTACGTGTTTTGTCAAAATGGCACCAGTTGTACAGCGTTTATATGAGCAAATGTTAGAGCCGAAATGGGTCATTTCGATGGGCGCTTGTGCTAACTCGGGTGGTATGTACGATATTTATTCGGTGGTACAAGGTGTCGACAAGTTTTTGCCCGTCGATTTGTATATTCCAGGTTGTCCACCACGTCCTGAAGCCTTTTTACAAGGCTTGATGTTATTGCAAGAGTCTATTGGCAAAGAACGTCGTCCCTTAACGTGGGTAGGCGGAGACCAAGGCGTATATCGTCCTGTCATGCCTGCTGAACGTGATGTCAAACAAGCGGAGCGTATCCAAGTCACCAACTTGCGTACGCCAGATCAAGTTTAATCTATACCTTCATGTCAACCCTCTCCCAAAGGGCGAGGGGGTGTTGGGCTGAAGGCAAAAAATTTAATTTTAGTGATGATTTGATAGATGGCCGAACATACTGCTGATACCCAGTTGCCTGAAGTGGTGCGTGAGTTATACGCCCAATTTGGTGCCGAAACTTTTGTGCTGCAAGCGACTAAAGATGATGTGCCAACCTTATGGGTGGGGCGTGATAAATTAGTCGAAGTCTTGCGTTTTTTACGTCACGTTTCTCGTCCATACAGTATGTTGTATGACTTGAGTGCGATGGACGAGCGTTTGCGTCAACATCGTTATGGTTTGCCTGCGGCTGACTTTAGCGTGTTTTATCATTTACTCTCTATTGAGCGTAATAGTGATGTGCGCATTAAAGTCGCATTATCTGCTGATAGCTTACATGTACCGTCCGTCATTAATATTTGGCCAAATGCCAATTGGTATGAGCGTGAAGTTTGGGACTTATTTGGTATTGAGTTTGATGGCCATCCGCTGTTAGTACGTATTATGTTGCCACGTACATGGACAGGTCATCCTTTACGCAAAGATTATCCAGCACGTGCGACCGAATTTGACCCGTTCATGCTTGATGCCGCCAAACAAGATGCTGAGCAAGAAGCCTTACGTTTTAACCCTGAAGAGTGGGGCATGAAACGTGGCACCAAAGATGAGGACTTTATGTTCCTCAACTTAGGTCCTAACCATCCTTCTGCGCATGGTGCGTTTCGTATCGTCTTGCAATTAGACGGTGAAGAAATCGTTGATTGTGTACCAGATATTGGTTATCACCATCGCGGTGCAGAAAAAATGGCCGAACGCCAGTCATGGCATAGTTTTATTCCTTATACCGACCGTATCGACTACCTCGGTGGGGTAATGAACAACTTGCCCTATGTCTTGGCCGTTGAAAAGTTGGCAGGGATTAAAGTGCCTGCACGCGTACAAACTATTCGCGTGATGATGGCGGAATTTTTCCGTATTACCAGTCATTTATTGTTCTTGGGTACATATATTCAAGACGTTGGTGGTATGACGCCCATCTTCTTTATGTTCACCGACCGTATGAAGGCTTACGATGTTATCGAAGCGATTACGGGTGGTCGTATGCACCCTGCATGGTTCCGTATTGGTGGTGTTGCCCACGATTTACCGCAAGGTTGGGACAGATTGGTGCGTGAATTTGTCGAGTGGTTGCCGAAGCGTTTGGATGAATACGTCAAAGCTGCGATTAAAAACGGTATTTTGCGTGCCCGTACCATTGGCACTGCCCAATACAACAGCGAACAAGCGATTGCATGGGGTGTGACAGGCGCAGGTTTACGTGCCACAGGGATTGATTACGATTTGCGTAAAGCACGTCCATACTCTGGTTATGAAAACTTTGACTTTGAAGTGCCGATTGCCCATAACGGTGATGCCTACGACCGTTGTTTGGTGCGTATCGAAGAAATGCGTCAAAGTATTCGTATTATCAAGCAGTGTTTAGAAAATATGCCTGCGGGTGATTATAAGGCTGACCATCCGTTAACCTGTCCACCACCCAAAGAAAAAACCTTACAACACATTGAAACCTTGATTACCCACTTCTTGAGTGTGTCATGGGGGCCAGTCATGCCCGCAGGTGAAGCCTGCCAATTGATTGAGGCCACTAAAGGTATCAATAGTTATTATTTGACCAGTGATAACGCCACCATGAGTTATCGTACGCGGATTCGTACACCCAGTTTTGCCCATTTACAGCAAATTCCATCGGTCATTAATGGCAGCATGATTCCAGACTTGATTGCTTATTTAGCCAGTATCGACTTTGTCATGGCTGACGTTGACCGTTAAGAGCTGAACTTGCGTATCGTACCCCCCTCAGTCCCTCCTTATTAAGGGGGGATGCCAAAGGCAGGGGGGTATGTAAGTTCTTAGAGAGGCTTGAAAAATGATTATTTGTACTAGTCGCCGTCCCAAATTTACTGACGGTTATGTGATGTCCGAACAAGAGCGTCACGATATTGAACACGCGCTAGAGCATTATGAAGATTCTCGTGCGGCGTCGATTGATGCGCTAAAAATTGTGCAAAAAAAGCATGGTTGGGTACCTGACAGTGCCATTTATGCCATTGCCGATATTATTAAAATCCCTGCTGCCGATGTCGATGGCGTTGCCACGTTTTATAACAAGATTTTCCGTAAACCAGTCGGCAGAAACGTGATTATGGTTTGCGACAGTATCGGTTGTTTTTTAACAGGTTATGAAGATTTAATTGCCGAAATTAAACAGCAATTAAACATCGACTATGGCCAAACCACGCCAGATAACCGTTTTACCTTATTACCGATTTGCTGTTTAGGTAACTGTGACAAAGGGCCAACGTTAATGATTAACGAAGACACCCACGGGCCAGTCAGCATTGAACAAGTTTCTTCTTTATTGGAGCAGTACCAATGACAGTGGTTTCTGCCGACACTCGGCCATTAACATGGCGACTCCAGCATGGCGAGGCCATTACCGATATTAAGACTTACGAGTCTTTAGAAGGTTATGCCGCAGTCCACAAAGCCATTAAACAGATGTCGCCACAAGACGTACAAAAACTGGTCAAAGATGCCAATTTACGCGGACGGGGCGGTGCAGGCTTCCCCACAGGCGTAAAGTGGAGCTTGATTCCGATGGGCGAAGACGCAGGGGTAAAATACCTCGTCTGTAACGCCGATGAAATGGAACCAGGTACCTTCAAAGACCGCTTATTGATGGAAAAGTTACCCCATCAATTAGTGGAAGCGATGATTGTGGCAGGTTATGCCATTCAAGCAACACGCGCTTATATCTTCTTGCGTGGCGAATATATTTTAGCGGCAGACCGCTTAAATGCTGCGATTGAACAAGCCAAAGCCGCAGGTTACTTAGGTAACAATATTTTAGGCTCGGGTTGGAGTATGGATTTATATGTTCATACAGGTGCAGGGCGTTATATTTGTGGTGAAGAAACCGCATTAATTAACTCTTTAGAAGGCCGTCGTGCTAATCCACGCGCCAAACCACCGTTCCCACAAATTGCGGGTGCATGGGGTAAACCCACGATTGTTAACAACGTTGAGACCTTATGTAACATCGCGCCCATCATTATGCGTGGTGCAGACTGGTTTAAAGGTTTGTCTGAAGGCAAAAGCCCCGATGCAGGCACTAAATTATATGGTGTCTCTGGTCGTGCTAAACGTACAGGCGTTTGGGAGTTACCCATTGGCACAACCGCACGTGAATTGTTAGAAGTGCATGCAGGCGGTATGAAAGACGGCCTTAACCTAAAGTGTTGGTTACCAGGTGGGGCATCAACTGACTTTTTAATGCCCGAACATCTCGATTTAGCCATGGATTACGACACCATTATGAAAGCAGGCAGCCGTATGGGGACTGGCTTAATTATGGTGGTTGATGACAAACAAAACATGATTTCGGTATTGCGTAATCTTGAAGAGTTTTTTGCACGAGAGTCTTGTGGTTGGTGTACGCCGTGTCGTGACGGTTTGCCGTGGGGTGTGAAAATCTTACGCGCTTTAGAACGTGGTGAAGGTCGTCCCGAAGATATTGAGCAGTTAAGCAAACTGACGCGTGATTTGTGGATTGGTAAAACCTTCTGCGCCCACGCACCGGGTGCGATGGAACCCTTGATGAGCGCGTTAAAATATTTCCGTTCCGAATTTGAACAAGGCATCGCCAAAGATGCTACGGTAAATGGGTAAACAAGCATGGCAACGATTCATGTAGATGGCAAACAGTATGAGGTTGACGGTGCGGATAACCTGCTTCAAGCCTGTTTGTCTTTAGGTTTAGACATTCCTTATTTTTGTTGGCATCCTGCTTTAGGCAGCGTCGGTGCTTGCCGTCAATGTGCGGTTAAACAATACGCCAATGCCGAAGATAAACGTGGTCGTTTGGTGATGTCGTGTATGACGCCATCAACAGACAACACCTTTATTTCGATTGATGATGCCGAAGCCAAAGAGTTTAGAGCCAGTGTGGTGGAATGGTTAATGACTAACCACCCACACGACTGTCCCGTCTGTGAAGAAGGTGGCCACTGTCATTTGCAAGATATGACCGTGATGACAGGTCACGACCGCCGCCGTTATCGCTTTACCAAACGTACCCATCAAAACCAAGATTTAGGGCCGTTTGTTAGCCACGAAATGAACCGCTGTATTGCCTGTTATCGTTGTGTGCGTTATTACAAAGACTACGCAGGTGGCGAAGACTTGGGCGTGTATGGCGCACATGATAACGTCTATTTTGGTCGTCCAGAAAGCGGTACTTTACAAAGTGAATTTTCGGGTAACTTAGTCGAAGTTTGCCCGACAGGGGTATTTACCGACAAAACCCATTCCGAGCGTTATAACCGTAAATGGGATATGCAATTTGCACCCAGCGTCTGTCAACAATGTTCAGTCGGTTGTAATACCAGTCCCGGTGAGCGTTATGGCGAATTACGCCGTATCGAAAACCGTTATAACGGTGCGGTAAACCATTATTTCTTATGTGACCGTGGTCGTTTTGGTTATGGTTATGTCAACCGCGAAGACCGTCCGCGTCAACCGATGATTCGTCAAGGTGCAGCGTTAGCCGTTACTAGCGTTGATAACGCCTTAGATACTGCTATTGCTCAATTAAAAGGCAAAAAAGTCTTAGGTATTGGCTCACCACGCGCCAGCCTAGAAACCAACTTTGCCTTACGCGAATTAGTCGGTACAGCCAACTTTAGTACAGGCATGACCGCGGCTGAACAAGCGCGTGTGGCTTTAGTCAGCAAAATTTTACAAACCGAAGGTGTTGATACGCCGTCTTTACGTGCGATTGAAGACAAAGATGCGGTGTTAGTATTGGGCGAAGATGTCACCCAAACCGCACCACGTATTGCTTTAGCCTTACGTCAAAGTATCAAAAACAAAGCTGAGCAATTAGCTGCCGAGCGTAAAACCAGTGATTGGCATCAATTTGCGGTCAAAAATATTGCTCAGCATGAATTGTCACCGCTGTATATCACCAGTTTAAGCGGCACACGTTTAGATGATGTCGCGCAAGAAACCTGTTTTGCCGCTATTCCCGACCAAGCCCGTTTGGGGTTTGCCGTGGCTCATGCCATTGATGACAATGCGCCTGCTGTGCCGAATATGAGTGTTGAAGCCTTAGCTTGGGCGAAAAAGATTGCCGCTGATTTATTAGCGGCTGAGCAACCTTTAGTGGTGGCAGGCACATCGGCAGCCAGCGAAGACTTATTATTAGCGGCAAGTAACATTGTTCAGGCGTTATTAGTCAAAGGCAAAAAAGCCGCCATTAGCTTAGTGGTTCCCGAAGTGAATAGCTTGGGTGTTAGTTTATTAGGTGGTCAAGATTTAGATACCGCGTTGGCGAGCTTAAAAGCAGCTCATTATGATGTAGTTGTAATTGCCGAAAACGATGTCTATCGTCGTCTGCCTGCGGGTGTGGTTGATGCCGCTTTACAAGCCACCAAACAAGTGATTGTGTTAGACCATCAACAAACTGCAACTACTGACAAAGCACATATCGTCTTGTCAGCGGCCAGTTTTGCCGAAGGTGATGGCACAGTGGTTAACAACGAAGGCCGCGCTCAGCGTTTCTTCCAAGTTTACGAAGCCTCTTATTACAAACCCGAACAGCAAATTAAAGAAGGTTGGCGTTGGTTACATGCCTTGCATACAGGCATTGAAGCCAAAGACATTAACTGGACACAACTAGACGAAGTGATTGATAGCTTAGTGGTGGGTATGCCCAGTTTAGCCGCGATTAAAGACGCTGCACCTGATGCTTCTTTCCGTATTAAAGGCTTAAAACTAGCGCGTGAACCACGTCGTTATAGTGGTCGTACGGCAATGCGTGCCAACATCAGCGTCCATGAACCGCGTCAGCCACAAGACCAAGACAGTGCTTTAGCCTTCTCAATGGAAGGTTATGTCGGTACACAAAACGCAGGTGCGTTAACCGCGTTTGCGTGGGCACCAGGTTGGAACTCACCACAAGCATGGAACAAATTCCAAGACGAAGTGGGTGGCCATTTACGCTCAGGTGATGCGGGTGTACGTTTGTTTGATAACGTGCCACGTCAAGCGGGCGGTTATGCCAAAAACATTCCTGCGGCGTTTACACCAGTTGCCGATAAATTCTTAGTGCAACCGATTCATCATATTTTTGGTAGTGATGAATTATCTGCACGCGCGCCTGTTATGGCCAGTCAATTACAACAGGCTTATGTGTCTTTAGCTGCCGCTGATGCTCAGCGTTTGCGTGTCACTGAGCAGCAAACGGTGATCGTTGGTTTAAACATGAAATTGCTTAAATTAACCGCGCGGATTGATGAAGCGCAGGCCGAAGGCACAATCGGCTTCCCGATTGGTTTAGCCAATATGCCTGTCATTCAAGGTAATGAATGGGTGACAGTAACAGGGGAGGGCGCATAATGTTTGATTGGCTTACGCCCGACGTTTTAGACATTCTGATTGCGGTTGCCAAAGCCGTCGTCATTTTATTAGTGACTGTCGTCAGTGCGGCGTTATTGAGTTTTGTTGAGCGTCGTTTATTAGCATGGTGGCAAGACCGTTGGGGGCCTAACCGTGTTGGCCCTTATGGCATGTTCCAAATTGCGGCTGATATGCTGAAAATGTTTTTTAAGGAAGACTGGACTCCGCCCTTTGCCGATAAATTAACCTTTAGATTAGCACCCGCAATCGCCATGGGTACCTTATTGCTCTCGATGGCGATAGTACCTATTACCCCAACATGGGGTGTGGCAGACTTAAACATTGGTTTGTTATTCTTTTTTGGTATGGCTGGTTTAGCGGTGTATTCGGTCATGTTTGCAGCGTGGTCATCCAATAACAAATACTCGTTATTAGGGGGCTTACGTGCTTCCGCACAAACACTGAGTTATGAAGTCTTTATGGGCTTAGCGTTGATGGGGGTCGTTGCGCAGGCTGGCTCATTTAATTTGCGTGACATTGTTGAAGCACAAAGTACCGTTTGGAACGTGATTCCACAGTTTTTCGGTTTTTGTACCTTCTTTATTGCAGCCATTGCCATCACCCACCGTCATCCCTTCGACCAACCCGAAGCCGAACAAGAACTCGCCGACGGTTACCACATCGAATATTCTGGCATGAAATGGGGCATGTTCTTTGTGGGTGAGTATATTGGCGTGATTGTAGTTTCAGCCTTGTTAACTACCTTATTTTTTGGTGGTTGGTTGCCCTTATTTTCGTTCTTAGATTTTATTCCACCCTTTTTCTGGTTTGCAGGTAAAACCGCCTTTTTCATCATGTTATTTGTCTTGGTACGGGGGTCTTTAATGCGTCCTCGTTATGACCAAGTGATGAAGTTTAGTTGGTTATTTTGTTTGCCAGTGACCCTGATTAACTTATTAGTCACGGGTGCAGTGATTATTGCGAGAGGCTAATAACCATGATTAAAGAGATTGTCTCTATTGTCAAAGGTGCAGGGACACAAGTCCGTAGTATGGTCATGGTGTTTAGTCATGGTTTTCGTAAGCGTGATACCATTGAATATCCTGAACAAAAAGTCTATTTGCCGCCGCGTTATCGTGGTCGTATTGTTTTAACTCGCGACCCAGACGGTGAAGAGCGTTGTGTCGCCTGTAACTTGTGTGCAGTGGCTTGTCCTGTCGGTTGTATTTCTTTGCAAAAAGCCGAAACCGAAGATGGTCGTTGGTATCCTGAGTTTTTCCGTATTAACTTCTCACGCTGTATTTTTTGTGGCATGTGTGAAGAGGCTTGCCCAACCACAGCCATTCAACTCACGCCCGACTTTGAAATGGCCGAGTTTAATCGTCAAGATTTAGTCTACGAAAAAGAGCATTTACTGATTTCGGGCGGCGGTAAAAATCCAGATTACAACTTCTATCGTGTCTCAGGGATGGCGATTGCGGGCAAAGCTAAAGGCGAAGCCCAAAACGAATCCACCCCTGTCGATGTGAAAAGTTTATTACCCTAAGCCGAGGTTAAGCATGGAAATTGTATTTTTCTATATTGCCGCGGCGATTGCGATTTTGTCGACAATACGCGTGGTCACGAATAGTAACCCCGTTCATGCCTTATTAAGTTTGATTGTGTCCCTGTTAGCGGTGGCCATGATTTTCTTTATGTTAGGCGCACCGTTTGCAGGCGCATTAGAAGTGATTGTCTATGCGGGCGCAATTATGGTGTTGTTTGTGTTTGTGGTGATGATGCTCAACTTAGGCCAGCATACCGTCAACCAAGAAAAGCAATGGATGAGCCCTAAAGCGTGGATTTTACCTAGCGTATTGACCGCAGGCTTATTGGCAGAAATGCTCTATTTATTAAGCCAAGGTGACTTGCATCAAGCGGGTTATCAGGTGGTAGATGCCAAAGCAGTTGGTATTGCCTTATTTGGCCCTTATTTGTTGGTGGTCGAATTAGCCTCTGTTTTGTTATTGGCTGCCTTAGTGGCCGCCTATCACTTAGGCAAACGTGAAGATTAAACCTTAGCTTTTCTTTCGAATAAAAGAGAGAAAAGTAGCCTGTATGCAGCGTAGCGTAATACAGGAAAGAGATACCTAAAACAGCTAATTATTGTCAATCCCGTATTAGCATACGGGCTACACCAATACAGTAAATAGCGAATAGATTTCAAATTAAATGGCGCGATGCGCCAAGGCAAAAAGGCGGTACAGGTATGATAGCAATACCCATGGAGCACGGTTTGGCACTAGCGGCCACGCTCTTTGTACTCGGATTAGTCGGCGTGATGGTACGTCGTAACATCCTTTTTATGTTGATGAGTTTAGAAGTCATGATGAATGCCGCCGCACTAGCATTTATTGTGGCGGGTAGCCGTTGGGCACAACCTGATGGTCAAATTATGTTTATTTTGATTCTGACCTTGGCAGCGGCAGAAGCCAGTATTGGTTTGGCGATATTATTACAGTTTTATCGCCGTCATCATTCGCTGGATATCGATGCGGCAAGTGAGATGCGCGGATGAACTTACTTTATTTAACCTTCGTTTTTCCGCTAATTGGCTTTTTGCTATTGGCGACCTTACGCACCCGTTTATCCGAAAACGTGGCAGCGGTGATTGGCGTGGGCTCGATGGGTTTATCGGCCTTAACAACCTTATATGTCGGTATCGACTTTTTACAAAATATCCCACAAGGCGGCTCGTATGTTCAAACTCTGTGGACATGGATGCAAGTAGGGGATTTTAACGCCAGCTTTGGTTTACATTTAGATGGTTTATCCTTAACCATGTTGGGAGTAGTGACGGGTGTAGGTTTCTTTATTCACCTGTTCGCCTCGTGGTACATGCGTGGTGAAAAAGGCTTTGAACGCTTTTTCTCGTATATGAACCTCTTTGTTGCCAGTATGTTGTTATTGGTATTAGGCGATAACTTGGCCTTATTGTACTTAGGTTGGGAAGGCGTCGGTTTATGTAGTTATTTGTTGATTGGTTTTTATTATTTCGATAAAGCCAATGGCGAAGCCGCCATTAAAGCCTTTACCGTTACCCGTGTCGGTGATGTGTTTATGGCCATTGGTTTGTTTATTTTATTCAAAGAATTAGGCACGTTGAATATTCAACAAATTGTTAGCCTTGCGCCACAGCATTGGCAAATGAATGACCCCATGTTGGTTTTTGCCACCCTAATGTTATTAGGCGGTGCGGTGGGTAAATCGGCACAATTACCGTTACAAACATGGTTGGCGGATGCGATGGCAGGCCCAACTCCTGTGTCGGCCTTGATTCATGCGGCGACAATGGTAACGGCTGGTGTGTACTTAATTGCGCGTACCCACGGTTTATTCTTAATGACCCCAGACGTTTTACACTTAGTGGGTGTGGTGGGAGCAGTCACTTTAGTCTTAGCGGGTTTCTCTGCTCTCGTACAAACCGATATTAAACGCGTATTAGCTTATTCCACCATGAGCCAAATTGGTTATATGTTTTTGGCTTTAGGGGTAGGCGCATGGCAGGCTTCGGTGTTCCATTTAATGACCCATGCCTTTTTCAAAGCCTTGTTATTCTTATCCGCAGGGGCAGTCATTATTGCCTGTCACCATGAGCAAAATATTTTCAAAATGGGCGGTTTGTACAAAAAGATTCCGTTTGTCTATGCCTGTTTCTTGATTGGTGGTGGTGCATTGGCAGCGTTCCCATTCATCACGGTAGGTTTCTACAGTAAAGATGCGATTTTGTTGCAAGCCTACGCCAGTGGTCATACCGATTTATTTTGGGCAGGATTATTAGGTGCGTTGTTTACCTCTATTTATACCTTCCGCTTAATTTATATTGTGTTCCACGGCAAAGAAAATGGTCATGCCCATGAAATTCATGGCGTTTCTTACTGGTTACCTTTAGGGGTGTTATTGGTGTTATCTACTGGCGTAGGTGCCTTTATTCATCAACCTTTAGAAGGTGTATTGCCAGCTTTTGCCAGTCCAATTAGTGAAGAAACCAAACATTTTGTTGAAATCTTAGCGATTGGTACAGGGTTAGTCGGTTTAGCGATTGGTGCTGCCTTATTTATGGGTGAGCGTCGTATTCCAACCGCGTTAGCGAATAGTTCTATTGGTAAGGCCATCTCCCGTTTGTGGATGGGCGGCTGGGGTTTTGACTGGTTATACGACCTGTTATTTGTCAAACCTTTCTTATTTATTGCTCATATTAATCGTCATGATGTCATCGACAAAATCATCGGCCTGATTCCTCGTACCGTTCGTGCAGGTAATGAGCTCATGGTTGTCTCTGAAAATGGTCGTTTACGTTGGTATGCAGCCAGTGTTGCCTTAGGTGCCGTTTTAATACTGGGTGTGGTTTTATTTTTGCAAATGAGTAGAGGATAAGCCAAACCATGATTTTATCGGCACTCATTCTGATTCCTTTTATTGGTGGCCTACTCTGTTGGTTAGGCGAGCGTTTAGGTGCAGGCATTCCACGTTGGATTGCCTTATTTAGTATGGCCGCTGTTTTTGGCTTAGGCGTCATGTTGTGGATGCAAGGTGACTATAGCTTAGCCAATCAAACGGTGGGCGCACATCCACAATGGCAACTTGAAGAGCGTTATACATGGATTCCCCATTTAGGTGTGAGCATCCATTTAGCCTTAGATGGTTTGTCGCTGTTAATGGTGCTGTTGACAGGTTTATTAGGCGTGATGGCGGTTGGCTGTTCTTGGACAGAAATTCAGCGTCATGTCGGCTTCTTCCATCTAAACTTATTATGGAGTTTAGGCGGTGTGATAGGGGTGTTCCTTGCGATTGATATGTTCTTATTCTTCTTCTTTTGGGAGATGATGTTAGTTCCTATCTACTTTTTGATTGCTTTATGGGGACACAAGGGCGCCGATGGCAAGAGCCGTATTCACGCTGCGACCAAGTTTTTTATTTTTACCCAAGCCAGCGGTTTAATTATGCTGGTGGGGGTGTTGGCCTTAGTGTTAGTCAATTACCAAGCTACAGGTAATTTATCCTTTGACTATCACGACCTACTCAATGCACACCAATACATGAGTTTAGACTTACAAAAAGTCTTGATGTTGACCTTCTTTATTGCCTTTGCGGTGAAGTTGCCGATTGTGCCTGTACATTCTTGGTTGCCTGATGCCCATGCACAAGCACCGACGGCAGGTAGTGTCGATTTAGCAGGTATTTTGCTAAAAACGGCTGCTTACGGTCTGTTGCGTTTTGCCTTACCTTTCTTTCCTGAAGCCTCACAATGGTTTGCACCGATTGCGATGTGGTTGGGTATTTTTGGGATTTTCTACGGGGCATTCCTTGCCTTTGCTCAAACCGATATCAAACGTCTCGTGGCGTATACCAGCATTTCGCACATGGGTTTTGTTTTAATCGGGATTTATTCGGGCAATTTGCTCACGCTGCAAGGTTTAGTGATTCAAATGTTGGCACACGGGATTTGTGCGGGTGGCCTATTTATTTTATGTGGCCAATTGTATGAGCGTTTACATACCCGTGACTTGCGCGAAATGGGCGGTTTATGGGGACGTTTTACCTATTTACCACCGCTGTTAATGTTTTTTGCCGCTGCACTATTGGGTATGCCAGGCACCGCGAACTTTGTTGGCGAGTTCCTGATTTTATTAGGGGCATTTAAGGTTGTGCCAGTCATTACCATCATTGCCACCTCGAGCCTGATTTTGGCAGGGGTATATTCCTTAATCATGATTCATCGTGCTTTATTTGGTAAAGGTAAATCCGAAGAACAATTACCTGATTTATCTGGTCGTGAACTTGGATTAGTCGTGAGTCTAGTCGCTATTTTATTGTTCTTAGGTTTATATCCACAGCCTGTGCTCAATGTTTCGCATGGGGCTATGTCTGGCATTCAGCAAGCATATTTGCCGTCGCTCATGCCTACAGCACCGACGATTGCTCCGTGAGGTCACCATGAACGTAACGCTTGACACGTTTTTACCGTTATTACCCATTTTAATTTTATGTACTACGACCGTCATTTTGATGTTGGCCATTTCCTTTGTCCGTCATCATTGGTGGAATGCAACCATCAGTGTTGTTGGCCTAAACTTGGCTTTAGTGAGTACCGTACTGTTAGGTTTAGCCAAACCAGCAGGTTTAGCCGCTATCGTTAGTCAGTTAGGTATTCCACAATTTGCACCTGCGCCTGTGATGTCCTTATTGGTGGTAGATGCCTATGCTTATTTTTATATGACCTTGATTTTGGTGGCTGCTTTAGCTTGTACCACCTTAACCCATGCATTTTTAGAGCGTTATCAAATTAACCGCGAAGAAATGTATCTGTTGTTGTTGATGGCAACTACAGGGGCGTTGGTATTGGTATGTAGTCGTCACATGACTTCATTCTTTATCGGTTTAGAGTTAATGTCAGTGCCTGTCTATGGCATGGTGGCTTATACCTATCACCGTAGTCGCTCCTTAGAAAGTGGGGTGAAGTACCTTGTTTTATCAGCGACTGCGTCGGCTTTTATGCTGTTTGGTATGGCGTTAATTTATGCACAAACAGGCACTTTAGCGTTTTCGGGCGTGAGTGAGCAGTTAGCAGGTGGCGCAAAAATGGGGACATTAGCCAGCTTTGGTGTGGGGATGATTATCATTGCCCTCTGCTTTAAGTTGTCCTTAGCTCCGTTCCATTTGTGGACACCTGACGTCTATCAAGGTTCACCTGCACCTGTTGGCGCATTTTTAGCGACCATTAGTAAAATTGCGGTCTTTGCCGTGATGATTCGTTTCTTAGTCGAAACACCGTTTGAGTACACCTTGCCCTTGCGTGAAGTATTTACCATTGTGGCGGTATTGTCGATTGTGGTCGGTAACTTATTGGCTTTACGTCAAAATAATCTCAAACGTCTATTGGGCTACTCCTCAATTGCACATTTTGGTTATTTATTAGTAGCCATTGCGTCGGGTGGAGCGACAGCCTTAGAAACCACGCATGTCTATTTATTGACCTATGTCTTAACCTCATTGGGCGCATTTGGTGTCGTCACCCTGATGTCTTCGGCAGAAAAGGACGAAGATGCAGACAGCTTACAACATTACCGTGGCCTATTTTGGCGTCGTCCCTATTTAACGGCGGTAATGACGGTGATGATGTTATCCTTAGCGGGCATCCCACTGACTGCGGGTTTTATGGGTAAGTTTTATGTGGTGTTGACGGGCGTGAACACGGGTAGTTGGGGTTTACTGACTGCGGTGGTGCTAGGCAGTGCCATAGGCTTGTACTATTACTTGCGGGTGATGGTCACGCTGTACATGGCAAGCTCAAACATGCCTAAACATGATGCGGATAGCCACTGGGGCGAACGTGCTGGTGGTCTGATGGTATTAGGTGTAGCAGGTTTAGTCTTGTTTATTGGTATTTACCCACAACCTGCCCTAGAGTTTGTGCGTATGGCTAAATTATTGATTATTCAATAAATGTTTTAGTGTATACAGCAAATGAAGAAAAGCCTCATCCATAGATGGGGCTTTTTTTATGGCTCATGGGTGGGATGGCTTGTAGAGACTAGACAGTATAAATGTGATGATAACCACAAATTTTATATGTGTATTATCTGTGCGATGGAGTGATGCGCTATACAAGTAAAATGATTATATATCCATAGTCATGGTTTATTTTGTATCAGCTAAAAAGTAATTAACAAAATTGATAAAAATCATAGATATGTCACTGAATCTAAGAGCGGAGCAGCTTTTAAGTTTCTTGCAAAAAACCTATCTATGACACATTTTTTGTCCCAAGGAGCATCGGTATGCGTACTTTAGTTGCATGTTTACTCAGTTCTTTTATGGTTTTTCCTGTTCTGGCACAAGCAGAATCACCGTGGTCAGTAAAAATTGGCGGCAGTTATGTAATTCCCAAAAGTAATAATGGCGCTTTAGCAGGTGGTGCAGTAGAGGCAGATGTCAGCTCGGAGTTAGGTTTGACACCCTCCATACAATATCAATTTAGCCCCAATATTGTGGGTGAAGTCCTATTAGCGATACCCTTTGAGCACGAAGTCAAAGACTCACTGACGGGCGATAAAGTAGCGACTTTTAAGCATTTACCACCAACTTTTTTTGCAAAATATTTACTAACACCTAATGAGGCGTTGTCCCCTTATGTCGGCTTAGGTCTAAATTACACCTTAGTCTATGATGAAGAGCTTGATGGCGGCGGTGGTAAATTAAAAGGGGATGATAGTTTTGGTTTGGCAGCGACCGCAGGTGTTGAGTACCGTCCTACCAATAGCTCATGGGGCGTTGCACTAGACATTCGTTATATTAAAATTAAAAGTGATTTAACCTTAGATGGTAAAGATATCGGTAGCTTGACCGTTGATCCTTTAGTCGTCGGTGTCAGTGCCGCTTACCATTACTGATGTTAGTTTGGTGCACTCACTGTTTTGTTCATCAACCTCTAGACGTAGGTAGGTCAGTGCAATAACTGCATTTTTTACCCCAACTCAATCCCCCCTGAATAAGGGGTATGCCGAAGACGGGGAGAAAATGTCAATAGAAAAGTTATAAATGCGGAAGTTATCCAAATGTCGGCTTTTTTATTTACAGATTTAAATCACTTAAACTAGGATGATCGTCAGGACGACGGCCTAATGGCCAAAAGAATAAACGCTCGGACGCTTTAATGGGCAAATCATTAATGCTAGCAAAACGACGCTGCATTAAGCCTTGTTCATTAAATTCCCAATTTTCATTGCCATAAGAGCGATACCACTGACCACTATCATCATGCCATTCATAGGCAAAACGTACCGCAATACGATTGCCATCAAATGCCCATAATTCTTTAATTAAGCGATATTCCAGTTCACGCGCCCATTTTCGGGTTAAAAACTCAATAATTTGTGGTCGACCACGCGGAAATTCAGCACGGTTACGCCATTGACTATCTTCGGTATACACCAAAGACACACGTTGAGGATCACGGCTATTCCAACCATCTTCAGCCATCCGTACTTTTTGAATAGCGGTTTCACGGGTAAAAGGAGGAACAGGTGGACGAATTTCGTGAGTCATTATCGTATTCCTTTTTAGGACTTACGCGGTTATCGCTTATTTGCTCGCATTTAAATCGTTTTTAACGATTTTATGCTCACAAAACGCGCTAATTTCGGGGAAATGCGTCAGTCCTATTTTGCTTAAGGTTTAAATAGTTCAGCACCACCAGAGTGTAATGCGCGCTGCTGGTTTTGGAGCTGTATTTTGAGTTGTGCAACCTGTTGATGTAAGTCTGCTAATTGTTCAGTGAGTTCATCTTCACTATAACGGGGCGTAATATGTTTTGGACAATTCCAGTCCCATGCCTCAACACGAATTAAAATACCACGTTCAACAGGCGCACGGTAATCAGGCATCTCTAATTGTGCTAATAACTCTGGATGATCATCAGCATGAATAATCTGTGTCGTTCCCCAAAGTTTTAAGCGACGTTTATTGGGGTAATCCATCAAAAATAAGGAAATTTTATGATTGGCAGTCAGGTTGCCAACACTCAGGTATTGCCGATTTCCAGAAAGATCGGCATAACCCAAGGTACGACTGTCTAAGGCTTTTAAAAATCCACGTGCACCACCACGATGTTGCACATACGGCCAACCTTCTTCGTTAACGGTTGCCTGATAAAAGCTATTACGTTCGGCAATAAAAGCAATTTCACGGGCAGTGAGTTCGTTACGAGGATCAGTCGCCAGTTCAAAGCCTCGGTTTGCCTCACGACTGCCGTAACGTGTTTGTGCCGATTTAACGGCTGGCGTAAAAGTTAATTCAGCAAAAGCACGGGGCATGATAGTTCTCCAAACCAAGGGGTGAACGCGCTTATACCAATCGTTAAAAATAAATGATCATGAGTAGCCTGTGTGAAGTGCAACGTAACACAGGATTTCCTACATTAACTCTTTGTTTTTCCTGTATTTCGCTACGCTACATACAGGCTACAAATATTTAACTTAGTTCTGACGAATGGTATGAGTTGTTAATCAGTTTTAGCAATTCGCCACTCTGTTCATAAGCAACTAAATCATTAAAGCCACCAATATGAACATCGCCAACAAAAATTTGCGGTACAGTACGACGGCCACTACGTGTAATCATAGACTCTAATTGAGTATCTGATTGATCAACACGGATTTTTTCAACCGTTGCACCCACCCGTTTTAATAAATTCTCGGCTTGCACACACCAAGGGCAAGTACCTGTACTATAGACGGTGACAGCAGTCATGATGGTTCTCCTCAGAGTTAAAGGTGGACTTACGCATTTCGCTGAAATTAGCGCGTTTTGCGAATATAAAACCGTTGAAAACGGTTGAAATGTGAGTAAATAAGCGATAACCGCGTAAGTCCTAAAAAATGCTTAGATAGTTAAAGCGACTTTTGGAAAGTCAATGTCAACACGGCTGGCTTTACCAATTAAGTTGGTTAAGAAATTCAGGCCAACGTGGGTAATTACTTCAACGATATCACTATCGCTATAGCCTGCTTGACACATCGCTTGAATTTCACCTGTCGTGACTTCACCTTTGTGTTCAATCAACGCACGGGCAAATTGCACAGCAACAGCAGCTTTTGCGTCTTGGCTGCCACCTGCGCGATTTGCGGCCATTTCTTCATTGTCTAAGCCAGTTTTGCGGCCAATGGCGGTGTGTGCAGAAACACAATATTCACAAGTGTTTTGTTGAGCAATCGCTAAGGCAATACGCTCACGAGTGGCGGCATCTAAACTGCCTTCATTAGCAATACTGTGGAAGCCTAAAAAAGCACGCAATGCAGCAGGAGAATTAGCAAAAATTTTTAAGAAGTTTGGCACCATGCCGAGTTTCTGTTGGATGGCATCAAACAATGCTAATTGTTCTTGGTTAGCAGTTGCCTTAGTGACAGTGTTAATACGGCTCATGATTTTTTCCTCGCTTAGGCTTGTTGGTGTGGGTATAGTGATATAGTTTATTTTTTTAAAGAATCCTTGTTTTAGGTAATTATTTATTGCCTAAAATGGAATAATGATGGTATTAAAGAGAAAAAAAGGGAAATATATGGATCGTTTAGACTTAATGACGATTTTTGTCGCTGTTGCTGAAGCCGAAAGTTTTTCGGGTGGAGCAAGACGTTTGGCGATGTCACCACCTGCCGTCACCAGAGCCATCTCAGCTTTAGAAAGTCGGTTGGCGGTTAAATTATTAGATAGAACAACACGTTATGTTCGAGTAACCGAGTTAGGTCAACGCTATTTGGATGATGCTCGGCGTATTATTGCCGAAGTTGATGAAGCCGAAGATGCCTTGGTTGGCATTAATGGCACGCCCAAAGGGCAATTAACCCTAACCGCACCCGTCTTATTTGGCAAAATGTTTGTCATGCCTGTGGTTGTTGAATATTTACAACGTTATCCCAGCATGGATGTCAGTGCCTTGTTTTTAGATCGTGTGGTTAACATGATGGAAGAAGGCGTAGATGTGGGCATTCGGGTTGGTGAATTACCAGATTCCAGTTTAAAGGCGGTGCGTATCGGGCAAATCCGTCGGGTGTTATGTGCCTCACCACAATATTTGGCGGAATATGGTGTGCCTAATCATCCTCATGATTTGCAACAGCATCGAATTGTTGCGGCAACGGGGGTAACACCCAGCGTGGAATGGAAATTTTGGCAAGAGCAACAAGCTTTGTCGGTACGTTTGCGACCACGTTTAACGGTGACCACCAATGATGGTGCGATTGAATCTGCCTTAGCAGGCTTTGGTGTGACACGTTTAATGTCGTATCAAATTGCGCACTTTGTCGAGAGTGGTCAATTACAGATTTTATTGCCCGATTTTGAGTCAGCACCCTTACCGATTCATGTCTTGCATCGTGAAGGTCGACATAAATCGGCGCGTGTGCGTAGTTTTGTCGATTTAGTCGTTGAACGTTTACGCCAAGAAAAAGCCTTGAGTTAATCGCATTAAAATTATTGCAAAAATAACAATTATGATTTGCTTTTTATAGGTATTCTCGTTAATTAAAGAAATAATCACAATAGCACTCATCAAATAGTATTTATCTTCATCAAAAGGGTAAAACCATGAGTGCTGTTGTTGCTTTATCGTCATGGCCAATTAATGCTGAAACGCCAATGGCCAATGCGCCAAGTATTGAATTGCCCAATGGTTATATTGGCATTCCTCAGCACTATTTACGTTATCAACAAACCCTAAGCTCTGTGCGTGCTTTACTCGCTGATATTCAGTTTGACGATAAAACCTTGTTGTTTGCAGGGCAAGACCCTAATGGTTTGTATATTCAAGTGGGTATCATTGGCCGTGAAAATTATGAGCGTGGTGATCAACAGCGCCCACACAAATTGGTTTATGGTCGTAAATGGCGTATTGACCGTGACACGCCAAGCTCCGAAGTCATTCAAACGGCATTTTTGGCGATTAGCAAAGCCTATGAGCATGAAGTACGAGAATTATTAACCGTAAAAGATGCTTGGTAAGCAAAGGTCAGTGCGCCATTTAGCTGTCATCAAGATTTGCCTTTATTGACAGAAAATGCTGATTTGGTTGCAGCAGAAGAGCAAGCTCGTTTGCAAACGTTGGCCGATATTGAGCAATTATTGGCAGGTGTAAAGTTTGCTCAGCATGACATTGACGTGGTGAGTTTTCATGCTCAACAGCCATTTAGTTATTTAGTGGTACGTTTGGGCAATACACCTCTGGCTCGTCAGCAAGAAGGGGATTTAGCCTATTTTAATCAA
This sequence comes from Agitococcus lubricus, assembly GCF_003051055.1. Lineage (GTDB taxonomy): Bacteria > Pseudomonadota > Gammaproteobacteria > Pseudomonadales > Moraxellaceae > Agitococcus > Agitococcus lubricus. Next base: position 505,300 of record NZ_QAON01000001.1, read on the forward strand.
CAGTTGGTGTCAGTGACCTTACAGGAGAATACCGCTTCTGAGGTGTTGTTTGCTTTATTAGATAGTTTTTTGCACATTAATCAACGTTGGGTTGAGGAGACTTTTGCTTATCAAGGTTTTGCGCGTTTTAGTCGTAGCCTTGATCCACGTCAAATTGCGGCGGTATCTGTTGCGACTCGTCCTTATCGTCGTGATGCAACGAATGAACATTTTAGCCGTGGTTTCCGTCAGGCCAATTATAATGTTGATCGTTCGCGTGTGCCAAGCTTGGGAACGGGCTTTTTAGCCAAGCGTAATCGTGAGGTTATTCAAGCTTATCAAGGCTTGTTGGGACATATGCCTGATGGGTTGTAAGTTTAAGGTGGGTGATTAAAGATGTATTTTAATTTGAGATATTTAGTGAAGGGTAGTTGATTTTTGGTAATAAATTTAGTCATATAGCATTATAACAATAAGATTTAGGGGCTAAAAATATGAGCATGGAAGAGGCATTGAGGCGTATTGCGGAGTGTAAAAAAAATCATACTTTAGAATTAAATTTATCTAGCTTGAATTTAGAAGAAATTCCTCAAGAATTGACTAGATTAGTATGGTTAAAATACTTAAATTTAAATGGCAATCAACTGAGCAAACTAGAAGGATTAAACTATCTTTACTTATTGAAAAGCCTTAATTTAAGTGAAAATCAACTAACTAAAATAGAGGGCTTAGAAAATCTTAAATCATTGGAAAGCCTTGGTTTAAGTGAAAATCAATTAACTAAAATAGAAGGCTTAGACAAACTTCAATCACTGACAGAGCTTAATTTAATTGGCAATCAACTAACTAAAATAGAGGGTTTAGAAAATCTTAAATCATTGACGCTCCTTTATTTAGATAACAATCAACTAACTAAAATAGAGGGTTTAGAAAATCTTAAATCATTGACAAGACTCGATTTAGATAATAATCAACTGACTAAGATAGAAGGTTTAGACAAACTTCAATCATTAACAGAGCTTTATTTACGTGGCAATCAACTGACTAAAATAGAAAATTTAGACAAACTTCAATCACTGACAGAGCTTAATTTAATTGGCAATCAACTAACTAAAATAGAGGGTTTAGAAAATCTTAAATCATTGACAAGACTCGATTTAGATAATAATCAACTGACTAAGATAGAAGGTTTAGACAAACTTCAATCATTAACAGAGCTTTATTTACGTGGCAATCAACTGACTAAAATAGAAAATTTAGACAAACTTCAATCACTGACAGAGCTTAATTTAATTGGCAATCAACTAACTAAAATAGAGGGTTTAGAAAATCTTAAATCATTGACAAGACTCGATTTAGATAATAATCAACTGACTAAGATAGAAGGTTTAGACAAACTTCAATCATTAACAGAGCTTTATTTAGATAACAATCAACTGACTGATATAGAAAATTTAGACGAACTTCAATCACTGACAAGTCTTGATTTAAGTGAAAATAAAATTAATTTAGATGTTTTAAAAATTGTTGTATTTCCAGAAAATTTAATTGAATTAAAAATTGCTAATAATCCATTTTGCCAAGAATGTGGTTTGGTGTTAGATGAATATTGGGATGCCAATCATTTAAAAATAATTAAAAGCTTTTTAGCGCAAGAGCATCGAGAACTATCTTTACCTTGTCGCATCATGTTATTAGGTAATCATGCCGCAGGAAAAAGCAGTTTATTGCATTATATTAAGTATCAAACCTTAGCTCAAAAAAGTCGTAGTACACATGGTTTACAAGTAGAGTCATTAACCTTCTCTCAAAGTGCTACCTTACCCGATGCAATATTTTTTGATTTTGGCGGCCAAGATTATTATCACGGAATTTATCGTTTATTTTTGCGTCAACAAAGTAGCCAAATTATTGTGGTTAATCCTAGCTATAACGTTAATCAACTACGTTTAGAAAATTCCGAAACGGTTGATAATCAACAATATACCCAAGATTTTAGCCTTGATTATTGGGCAGCACAGCTTAGTTATTTTCATCATGCAAATGATGAGCAAATAATGAATAAAGATACGTTTTTAGTGCAAAGTTATGCAAATAGTCATCAGCAACAATGGCATTATAGCCATTGCCTAGAGTCTCGTTTGCTACGTTTTGATTATTTAGAGTTAAAAAATAATCCTCAACTCTTAAACTTACAGCATTTTCGCGAAGCATTGTTGCTCCATATTAAAAGCAATAAAAAGACGGTTTTTCAAACAGAAAAAAGGAGTCAGCTAATTAAATATGTACTAGCAAATTGGCATGGGGAAAAAATATCTTCAAAGCCTATCAAAGTTGATACACTCAATCTTAAGTTAAATAAGAAAAAATATCCCTTAGACTGGTTTAAAATAGATTTAAGCCAATTAAGTGCTGCTGGTTTAATTTGGTATGACGAAAAAATCGCAAATGGTGACTTTGTTTGGCTTAATCCTAAAGCTCTAGTCGAAGATTTACATCAACGCGTTTTTAGTCCTGAATGTTTACGCCATGCTAGCCATCAGGGGCGATTAACAGCAAAAGAATTAGAAAAACTAAAATTACATCAGGCAACAATAGAGTTATTACAGTTTTATCGTGTCATTTTTAAGCATCAGCCTAATAAGTTTGATGATCAAAAGATTGAATATATTATCCCTAATTATTTACCCTTATCATCACAGGATAATGCGTTATATAGCTTAAGCACCTTTGGTTTAGAGCAAGCAACTTTTAGACTACGTTTTTTGCATTTTATGCCAATAGGCTTAATTAATCATGTAGTGTGCTTTTTTGGTCTTCAGCCTGATTACAAATTATTTTGGCGTGATTTAATCGTTTTTACCTTATCGGAGGAATTACAAGGGCGTTATCGAATAATGATTAAATTGGATTTTAATCAATTAGAAATACAAGTGTGTATTCAGCCTCAAAATAATAAAAATAAAGAAGAATATCAACAAGTTAAAAAATATTTATTTTATTGTTTAATGCGTTTTTATTGGGATTTATATGCTAATGATGGTGAGCCTGCTACATTTACTCATTTTAGAGCTATATTGATAAATAATGAGCCAGAGTTTGAACATGAAAAAGAGGGGAAACGTGCAGTATGGGGTAATCCTGAATATTGTTTCGGTCGTCCTATATGGTCACGCTTTTATGCGATTAGGCCAAATCGAACAGAGACTGAAAGTTTACGCTTTATTCCTAATGATTTATATGTGTCGATAGGAGCAGAGCATTGGGTGTATTATCATCAATTGGCTCAACATCCAAATAATGAACCCCATATTCAAAGTTATCGCTTAGAAGAAAGTACCCCCAAATTAGCAAAAGTTATCCCAGTCAAACCCTTTGAAATATTTTTAAATCGTGAGTTACGCGCCGTGAAAAAGATTTTTATTTCTTATAGTCGTAAAGATGTTGAATATAAAGATGAATTAAGCCTATTTCTAAAAACCACGTTAGGTAGTCATGGCCATGAAGTATGGGATTGTGGTTTGTTGGAGGAGGGCAAATGGGATGAGCAAATTCAAACAAAATTAGCCGAAGCGGATTTAGTGATTTTTATGTTATCTATTAATTTTTTTGCTTCTAACTATATTGTTAATCAAGAGTTATTAAATACATTAGCTAACATTAATCAGGCAAATGCCAAACAAAAAATTATGTGCATTGTGGTTAAAACTTTTCCTTGGGATAGTTTTGCAAGATTGGCCAAACAAAGTCACGTTGATGATGACAGAATTGGCGAATTAGCAGACATCTATCATCAAAAACCGCAAAAAGAAGACATTACACAATACCAATTTTTACCGTATCGCCGTTTGCCTCAGAGCAGTATTAATGACCAAAAACACGAGTTAATTATGCCGTTGGCGCGCATGTCTGCTGATGAACGTGATGAAGTATATTCTGATATTGTGGCACGAGTGATGAAGGCTTTAGGTATTTAACCTATACCAACCCTCAACAATCTCCACCAATTGTGCCAAACCATCGGTTAACGTCGCAGGGCCGGGTTGCAAAATATCTGCCGATTTAATTTCAAAAATTTGTTGGTTTTGTACCGCTGGCAAATGTTGCCAGCCTTCGCGTGCAGCCACTAGTTCGGGTCTAAATTTTCGCCCACACCAAGAGCCAATAATAATATCGGGTTGTTTAGCAATCACTTGTTGATGGTCAGCCACAATCCGATTTTTTGCTAAAGACTGCCGAGCGTGTTCAGGGAAAGCATATTGTCCACCTGCAATTTCAATTAACTCAGCTACCCATTGAATACTGGTAATAATGGGGTCGTACCATTCTTCAAAATACACAACGGGTTTAACGGTTTGTTGGCTATGTTGTTGTTTTAATTGTTCAATATATGCCTGACGCTCATTAACCCACGCCAACGCTGCTTGTTGTTGGCCAACCATTGCCCCTAATTGCACACACATTGCCAAAATTTCATTAACCGAGCGTTGATTAAAAATATAAACGTTGACCCCTTGTTTAATCAATTCAGCCGCAATATCAGCTTGCAAGTCCGAAAACCCCAATACCAAATCGGGCTTCAGTGCCAAAATTTTGTCAATTTTGGCCGAGGTAAATGCCGAAACTTTGGGCTTTTCTTTGCGTGCTTGTGGTGGACGGACGGTAAATCCCGAAATACCCACAATGCGATGTTGTTGACCTAATAAATACAAAAGCTCAGTGGTTTCTTCGGTTAAACAGACAATACGTTGGGGAAAGAAATCCATGATTATTCCTAAGATTCAAACGGTTTTAAGCCTTGCATCGTCAGCCAGATAAGGTGTAGTCAATGATTGGCGCGGGAGTCATCATACGTTTAGACGCCTTTGCTGCCAAGATATAAAGACATATACCCACCGAGACGCTATAGCCTACGACGGGTTCATTTCAACAGCCCCTAATAGAATCAGATAAAAATGCTCAACTCTCAGTGAATGCGGCAACTATATTTTATGAGTGACAGTATCCTAATAGCAGGTCTCTCTAAGAAAATCACAGTCTATACAAACAAACGTGCCTATAATCCGCTTATTGATTGAAAGCTCGTTGATTAGCTTGACATGGTGCTTCACGCGTTATAGATAAAAATCGTCCCGTGTGCCATCATCAAAACGGCAAAAGACCCTATGTTTAAGAGCATAATAGCTACTTGTCAAACCACTAAAAGTATGCCAAAACAGTAAAAAGAATGCTAAAAATGCGTTCTTTTTGTTGTTAATAGAACATAAAACGGGCTATACACAAAACCCCGCAACAGTACCTTGTTAATTTAATAAGCGATAATAAATGGCTTACGGAATTAACAGACTAAGGAGCAGTGAGTGCCTTTATTGCATAAGATATCTTTATTAAATCAAGAAAAACTATCTCATAAAGAACTATGTTGGCATATCCTTGTCAAATCAGTATTAGTTTATTTTTTGTCTTTATTAGTGCTTGTGTATTTGCCACTCACTGACAAATTAACTCAGCTATGGATAGTAAACGCATTTCTTTTAGGAATTGCACTTAATAATGGTTTGTCCAAATTATATATTCGCAGTATTTCTTTGTTTGTTGGAAATTTGGCTGCCAATTTGAGTGTTTTATATCCTCTGCATATTAGCCTCGCTTTTGCACTGGCTAATACAGTAGAGCTGAGTTTAGCCGCTTTTTTAATATATCGTTATATCCCCCATATATATTACAAAAAAGACCCTGCCGATATCGTTAAAGCCAGTATTATTAACTTGTTATTTGCAGTACCTTGTGGGGCTACTATCGCTACCTTGTCGGTATCATCACTTTGGGCGGGTACAGATTTTGAATTGTTTTATAAGTGGTGGTTTAGTCATGTAATAGGCACATTGTTGGTTTTTTTACCTGTACTATTAATTGCGGCAAGTATTCAGAAAAACACATTTAGTCTAAAAAATATCATATCTATGTTTATGGCTAGTATGTTTTTCTGTTGTTTAATTTTTTTTCTCATAAAAAAAGAGTTATTTTATTTTGTTTTTATTACAGCACCCTTGATTATTTTTGCCTTATATAATGGTGGCTGTAAAACAGCGTTTGTAGGGTTATTTAATGTTATTGTAATCGGTAGCTTATTATGGTTGGGTCTCATCCCAAATGACGAAATATTTACTAACCAAGAAGCCAATAGATTATGGTTGTCTACTGCACTGACAGTATTTTTCCCAACCTTCGTTGGTCTCATCACAGACCAAGTGCGCATACAAAATCAGCAGCTTATTGCCAGTGAGGCACGTTTCAAAAATGCAATGGAATTTGCGGCAACGGGTTTTGTTTTAGTCAGTGCAGAAGCAAAACTGATTGAAGCAAATAGCTTTTTTTGCCGTATGGTTGGGTATAGCCGTGCAGAATTAGAGGTCATGGATTATAGCATTTTGACCCATCCAGACGACTATCAACGCTCACAAGAACGTCTGCAAGGTTTATTAGATGGCCAATACAACAGTTATCGTCTAGAAAAAAGATATATTCATAAATATGGCCATATTGTTTGGGCAGATTTGAAAGTATCTAAATTAGAAGGCGATAGTGATGGCTTAATTATTGTTCAGATTGATGATGTCAGTGAACGTAAAAAACAACAAGAAGAAATATTAAAACTCAGTGACCGACTGAGATTAGCAACCGATGCCGTAAAAATGGGTATTTGGGATTGGCATATCATGTCAGATACCTTAATTTGGGATGAGCGTATGTATGATTTATATCATATTGAACGCTCACAAATCCCCAGTTATGACTTCTGGAGAAGTTTGGTTCATCCTGATGATATCATCACGGTTGACGCGGATTTACATGCAGCATTAGAAAAGGGTGATTACTTTAGTGCATCATTTAGAATTAATGTCAGTGGTGTGGTCAGATATATTAGAGCCGAGGGTATTATTTTACGTGATGGCGAGCAGCAGGCACTGAGGGTTGTCGGTGTTAATTTCGATATTACCCTACAAAAAGAAGCAGAATATGCCCGTGATTATGTCAATAAGCAACGGCAAATGTTAATTGATGCGATGCCAGCTATGATTAGTTACTGGGATACGCAGTTAGTCAATCATTTTGCCAATCATCAATCATGGAGTTTCTTTGCCCGTAGTGCAGAGCAAATACATCAGCAACACTTGTATGATTTATTACCAAACTATGCTTGGTTTGAGCCATATATTCAGCGTGTGTTGGCAAAAGAAAGTGTACAAGTTGAATATAGTCCACCCCATCAAGCGGATAAAACCATTCTCTTATCTTATGTGCCTGATATCGAAAATAATAGCGTCAAAGGCTTCTATTTATTTGCGACAGATATTACGCATCTAAAACAAGCACAGCAGGCCAAGGAGTCGGCACAAGCCTTACTGGTGAATGTGATTGATGCGGCCAGCGAGTTTTCGATTATTGCCACAGACATTGATGGCAAAATTACCTTATTTAGTAAAGGCTCTGAGCGTATGTTGGGCTATCGCGCCGATGAGGTCGTGAATCAGCATACCCCCGCCTTGATTCATAAGGCCGAAGAAATAGCGAGCCGTGCAGCGATATTAAGCGTAGAAACAGGGAAGCAAATTTCAGGGTTTGCTGTTTTTACCCACGATACGCGTGGTGGTGGTGCACATGCGCGGGAGTGGAGTTATGTACGTAAAGATGGCCAGACCCTTCCTGTGTATTTGGTGGTAACCGCTTTACGTGACTCGCATAATCGGGTCACAGGTTTTGTTGGTGTTGCTAAGGACATCAGCGCCGAAAAACGTTTTTCACAAGAGCTGATTAGCGCAAAAGAACAAGCCGAACAGGCCAGTCGTGCCAAAACCGAATTTGTCGCCAATATGAGCCACGAAATTCGTACGCCGATGAATGCGGTCTTGGGGATGAGTTATTTGTTAGCAAATACCGAGCTATCGGTAGACCAAAAAAAATATTTAGAAATGATACGCGTCTCTAGTCAGTCGTTATTAGATATTCTTAACGATATTTTGGATTTTTCCAAAATCGAAGCAGGCAAAATGAGTCTGCATCCTGTCGATTTTTATTTAGATGATACCTTAAATGCACTGGCATCGATTATGACGGTGAACGCGGGGCAAAAAGATTTAGAGTTAGCGATTGGTGTAGACCCTGATGTGCCGTCGATGTTGATAGGGGATGCGTTGCGCTTACAGCAGATATTAGTCAACTTAACAGGCAATGCCATTAAATTTACCGAACGGGGAGAGGTTGTTGTCGCGGTGAGTTTGGTGACACGGCAGTATGACAGAGTACGCTTGCGTTTTAGTGTCAAAGACACAGGCATTGGCATGACACCCGCACAACAAGAAAATTTATTTAATGCTTTCTCGCAAGTAGATGGCTCTATCACCCGACGTTTTGGCGGCACAGGTTTAGGGTTGACCATCTCACAACGGCTCGTTGAAATGATGGACAGTGATATTCAGGTCAAAAGTCAGTTGGGGCAAGGCAGTGAGTTTTCGTTTACGGTGGACTTACAAGTATCGCAACGAGAAGTGCCCGTACAACGTAAACCCAGTATGGGGTCGCTGCGTTTATTGATTATTGATGATAATAAAACCTCATTAACCTTTTTATCGCAAATGATAGCGCGTTGGGGCTGGCAAGCTACCTTAGTTGATACCGCAGAACAAGCCTTGCAGTGGATTGAACGTGAGCAACAAGCGGGGCGTTATTATGATGCTATTTTGACTGATTGGCAGATGCCAGCCATGGATGGTTTGGCCTTAGCCCTCACTGTCAAATCCTCAAAACAACGTGCACCTATTCCTGTGATGATTATGGTCAGTGCCTTTGCGCGCGATACCTTAATGCATCAAAAACAAATTGATTATATTGATGGTGTGCTCATTAAACCGATTACCAGTTCGGTATTATACGATACCTTACATGAAACGCTGAATCAGCGTCGAGGGCAGATTGATTTGCATCGCGTTGTCGCACGGACAACGGCCAATAAACAGTTAGATGGACTACGCTTATTATTGGTCGAAGATAACCATCTTAATCAGGTAGTGGCTAAAAATATTTTAGAGCAGGCAGGTGCGAAGGTTGATATAGCGCATGATGGACAACAAGCCATTCATGCCTTACAACAATATCCTCACTATCATGCCGTTTTAATGGATGTACAAATGCCTGTGATGGATGGTTTTACGGCGACACGCACGATTCGCCAACAACTTCGGTTATCGTTACCTATTATTGCCATGACCGCAGGTGTGATGGACAGTGAGCGTCATCAATGTGAAACGTCGGGTATGAATGGCTTTATTGCCAAGCCTTTAGATGTCAATGAGATGCTGAGTACTATTTTGCGTTTGGCGCATACGAGCGCATGGCGAGAGACGAATACCGTGACGACTACTCAGGGAGGAAAACAAACCATGACAACCGAGCCTAACGTGACTATCCCTCCGATTGAGCAATTTGACCCACAAGCCTTTTTAACGGTAGTGGGGGGTGACCATATCTTACAATACGAGTTAACAGAGCAATTCATCGAGAATTATCAAACGGTTGTCGACGAAGTGAATGCTTGTTTAGCACAACATGATATTGATGGGGCAGCGCGTTTATTGCATACCTTAAAAGGCTTAGCAGGGACATTTAAGGCGAATAGTTTGGCACGCAGCGCATTAGCCTTAGAGCACGAGTTGCTTAAGCATCAAGGTTATGCCAACCAAGACTCCGAGTTAGCAAACTTTCAATATCATGTCACTCAAACCTTAGAACGTATGCAGCAATGGTTGGTCACCCATCCCATACCAAACAACGTGGTGGTAGCCAGCCATGACAGCTTAAATGTGCAGCAATGGCAGGAATTATTGCTACTCTTAGAGCAGCATAATATGAAAGCCTTTGATGTATTTGAGCAGATGCGGTCGACCTTAGTTGGGTTATTACCCACAGAGTTATATACCGAGATTGATACAGCCATGAATAAACTTCAATTTAATCAAGTGAAAAGCAAATTGACGACATGGCATAACACCGTGACCCAGCATTAGAGCGATTGCAGGCATGACAACAACAATAAGGCCTCAGGGATTAATTTTAATTATTGATGATAGTGTGGCCAATATTTTGGTATTAACTAAATTATTGGCGCTACAAGCCGATATTATTTTTGCGACGGATGGCCAAGATGGTTTGCAGAAAGCCTATAGCCAACGGCCAGATTTAATTTTATTAGATGTGTCCATGCCCGACATGGATGGCTACCAAGTCTGTCAGCAGCTCAAAGCCAATCCGCGAACCAAAGATTGCCCTATTATTTTTATTACCAGCCATGAAGGCGACGAGCATGAAGTCAAGGCTTTAGCCGCAGGCGGAGTCGATTTTATTCGTAAGCCCTTTAACCCCCCGATTGTCAGTGCCCGCGTACAGACCCAGCTTGCCATGCGTAAAGCCTTATATGAGTTATCGTTAGCCAAAGAGCAAGCAGAGCAGGCCAGTCGCGCCAAAAGTGAATTTATTGCAACGGTCAGCCATGAGTTACGTACGCCTTTAACCTCGATTTCTGGCGGCTTATCTTTAGTATTAGGTAAACTCAGTGACACCTTAAGTCCTAAAGCAAAATTGTTATTAGAGACCGCCAGCCGTAATAGTGAACGTTTAACCTTATTAATTAACGATATTTTAGATATAGAGCGTATAGAGTTAGGCCAATTGACTTTTGATTTTCAAACGATAGATTTAGTGCAACTGGTACAGCAGGCGATAGTGGCTAATCAAGGCTATGCGCTGAAACACCACGTGCAACTGACGATTACTCACCTGCCTTCATCCCCTGCGTGGGTCATGGCAAATAGTCACCGTTTACTACAAGTATTTGCGAATTTATTGTCCAACGCCATTAAGTACTCCCCGCCACAGGGTCTAGTCGAGTTGAGTTTAGTCGAGGTAGAAAATGCTTGGCGTGTGACCGTCAAAGATTATGGTCGGGGGATTCCTAGCCATTTTAAGACGCAAATTTTTCAGCGTTTTGCGCAAGCAGACAGCTCAGATACCCGCGAGCAGGGAGGCACTGGCTTAGGTTTAAGTATTAGCAAAGCCATTATTGAACGTCATCAGGGGGTGATTGGTTACTGTTCTGAAGAGGGGCAAGGCTCAGCGTTTTATTTTGACCTGCCACTGTTAGCCATAGAAAATACACCCGTCGTACAGCCAACAGCAAATGCTCAGAGCCAATTGCCACACATTTTGCATGTGGAAGACGATATAGACCTGATTCACATCAGTCATGCACTATTAGAGGACATTGCGGATTACAGTTATGCCCACTCCTTGCAGCAGGCAAAAGACAAGTTGGCAAATCAGCATTATGACCTCGTCATATTAGATATAAACTTGCCTGACGGCTCTGGCCTGAGCTTATTGGCAGCATTAACGAACACACCGATAATGCTATTTACGGAACAAGATAATCACATGACGACCCATGAAAATGTATCAAGTGTTTTAATTAAATCAAAAACCAGTAACGAAGAGTTCGTGGCTATGGTAAAAAAATTACTGGCAATCACGCCTTAAGGGCAGCAAAAAAGATAGGACAGGCGCACTCAAATAAAAACAGCGTGTTATTGGTAATCCTTAGATTGAGTCATGATGAGTGAAGTATGCAAATTCCTAAATTGCCTGCCAACGAAGCAGAACGCTTAAAAGTCTTGTATGACTTACAAATTTTAGATACGCCGCGCGAGGAACGCTTTGACCGTTTGGTGCGTATCACCCAATCCCTATTTAATGTGCCCATCGCCCTCATTGGTTTAATTGACGAAGAGCGGCAATGGTATAAGTCCTGTGTGGGTCTACCGAATACCGAAGTCGACCGTAATGGCTCTTTTTGTGCGCACGCCATTTTAAGTCCTGATACGTTGTATATTCCTGATGCCCGTTTGGATAGCCGTTTTGCAGACCATCCTGCGGTTTTGGGCGCGCCTTATGTGCGTTTTTATGTGGGTGCGCCCCTGATTCTCAAAGAGCGTTATTGCTTAGGTACATTATGTTTGGTCGATTATGAGCCGCGCCATTTGAGTGATGAGCAGCTCAAACTGTTACGTGATTTGGCTGATTTAGTACAACAACAACTAGAAACACAATTAAGCCTAGACCTCGAAAAAATGTTGTCTGAGGAAAAAGCACGCCATCAACTCCTATTTGAAACCATGATTGATGGCATTGCGATTATTGACCAATATGGTCATATCGAAAACAGTAATCTGGCGCTACAAACGCTATTAGGTTTAAGTGCGAACACACTATACCACATGCCATTACAACAGCTATTTGCCAGTCACTGCCATCGAGACTATCAAGACTACCTCAACCAATGTGTACAACAATACCAAACAGGGCAAATCAACCATCGTTGTGAGTTACAGATACGACATCAAGAAGGGCATTTTATAGACGTGGAGCTGTTATTTAGCCCAATGCGTTTGCATGAGCGTTTATTGTTTACCGCCATTATTCGGGATATGACCGAACGTAAAGCCATTGAACGCATGAAAAATGAATTTATTTCTACCGTGAGTCATGAGCTACGTACCCCCTTAACCTCTATTCGTGGGGCGATTGGCTTAGTGTTATCTAAAGCCGCAGAAGGCTTATCACCCAAAGCTAAAATGCTACTCAATACCGCCAGTCGTAATAGCGAACGCTTATCTTTATTGATTAACGATATTCTGGATTTAGAAAAAATTGAATCAGGTAAATTAGATTTTGACCTCAAGCCGATAGACCTTGCACAATTAATCCAACAGGCAATCACAGGCAATGAAGGCTACGCGGTGAATCATCAGGTCGCCCTCGTCTTAGCAGAAACCCTCGTAACGGCGCCTGTGTATGCAGATGACCATCGTTTATTACAAGTCTTTTCTAATCTCATTTCCAATGCCATTAAATATTCCCCCCCTCAGGGCAGAGTAGAGCTCCGCTTACAAGACCAAGATGAACAATGGCGTATCGGTGTGCGTGACCACGGACGTGGCATTCCAGAGGCGTTTAGAGAGCGTATATTTCAACGTTTTGCCCAAGCCGATGCCTCAGATACCCGAGAAAAAAATGGGACAGGATTGGGATTAACCATCAGTAAAGCCATTATTGAACGACACGGTGGCAATATCGCGTATCATTCTGTCATTGGAGAAGGGACGGAGTTCTTTTTTACGTTGCCTAAGTTAGTCAGTACGGCGTCCGAAGCCTCGCAAGCACACATTCTCATTTGTGAAGATAATGCAGATGTCGCGTTGATTTTGAGCGAGTTATTGGCACAAGAGTCGATGAGCAGTGAGATTGCCTATACAGCGCACCAAGCAAAAGCCCGTTTGGCACAACAACACTATGACGCCATGTTACTCGACCTCAACTTACCCGACCAAGATGGTATGGAGCTGCTATTAGAGTTACGACAAAATCCTGACTATGCACAATTACCAATTGTTATCGTCAGTGGCCGCGCTGAGCAACATTCTAAACAACTGGTAGACGAAAGTGTGGCCGTGATTGAATGGTTACAAAAGCCCATCGACCGTCAGTTATTACGTCATGCCCTCAATCGGTGTTTAAGTTCCGAAATACAAAAGCCCTCAATTTTACATATTGAGGATGAGCCAGATGTCATTCAGGTAACGCAAATGTTGGTGGCAGAGGTTGCAGACTATTATTTTGCTGTCAGTGTCGAGCAAGCACGTAGCTTATTACAGCAACGCACATTTGATTTAGTCATTTTGGACTTAAATTTACCAGATGGCTCAGGTTTAGAATTACTATCGGCGATTAACGTCAATAGCCAAGTTTTAGTCTTTACTGGGACTGAAATGAGTAGCGTGTTATCGGAACAAATAGGACTGGCCTTAACCAAAGCCAGTACCAGTAATCAACAATTGTTAAATACCATTAAAAAACTAATTGCTAAAAATGAGAGCCAACATGACTGAAGCCGTACGTATTCTATATGTCGATGACGAACCCGATATCCGTATGATTGTTGAGTTCGCCTTAGAGGATGAAGAAGGCTTAGAACTGGTGCTGTGTGCATCAGGTGCAGAGGCCTTAGCAAGGGTTGCTGATTATCAGCCTCATTTGGTGCTGTTAGATGTCATGATGCCCACGATGGATGGGCCGACGACTTTGCAGCAGATGAAACAAATGCCCGAATTGGCTAATACCTTGTTTGCTTTTATGACCGCAAAAGTACAACCCCAAGAGGTTGCTCAGTTAAAAGCACTAGGCGCGGTATCGGTGATTGCCAAGCCTTTTGACCCTATGACGCTAGTAGATACCGTATGGCAAATCCTTAAGGGAGAGTCAAGATGAGCGAACGGCAAGCACGTCTAGAAGAACGTATTCGCAGTGTACAACGTAACTTTATTGCGGCCTTACCTAACTTAATGGCGGATATTAGTGACCGTTGGAATACATTACGCCATACAGGTTGGGAGCGTGCCATCGTCTTAGAATTACAGTCGATTGTGCATCGTTTAGCTGGCTCAGGAGGAACATTTGGTTTTCCTGATATCAGCCGTACCGCAGCGACCTTAGATGTTGCCTTAGGACAAACACTGGCCGATGCAGAGTATGTTGCACCCGAAACCAAGCTCAGTTTAGATACCCAAGTTGACGACTTACTCAGCGTACTGAAGGCGGCTTTAGTGAGCCAAGACGACGCAGGTAGTGAGCCACCGTTATTAACTTCGATGGTGGTAGGCGGTCAAAAGTTAGTCGTGATGATTGAAGATGACGACTTACTCCGTGAGCGACTATCCGCATTATTAGAAAGTGCAGGTTATCGGGTGGTCGGTTTTGCCGCCCCTGCCTTAGCAACAGGCTTTTTACAAGAAGAACAGCCTGCACTGGTTTTATTGGATTTAATGTTTCCTGGTCAGCGTTGGCCAGCTTTTGAAGTGATAAATGATATACGTGGTGAAACAGGCGAACGCACACCCGTCGCCGTGATGAGTGGCCATGTCGATTTTCGTTCACGTTTAGACGCAACCCGTGCAGGCGCAGACGCGTATATTGTCAAACCCATCAATGAGACCCAATTATTAGAGGTCGTTGCCCAGTTAGCCAATCGTCGTTTAGATGATAGTTGGCGCTGTTTGGTGATTGATGATGACACCTTATTATCTGACCATATTGTCGCATGGTTAACCGATGCAGGCATGATTGCTCAGTCGGTGACCTCCGCTCGGGATAGCTGGCTCAAGGTACGTGAGTTCAAGCCCGATGTCTTAGTGCTTGATATTAATATGCCCGAATGTAATGGCATTGAATTAGCCACTATGCTGCGTCAAGATGCTAACACCTCACAATTACCCATTGTATTTTTAACTTCAGATACTGGTGAGCGCACACGACGTCATGCAATGGCAGCAGGTGCAGATGATTATTTGTTAAAGCCCATTTCGCGCTCTGCCTTGGTGCAAGCTGTGGTTGCGCGCGCCCGTTTAGGCAAACGGATGCAAGGGCAAGTAGCACGTGTGACTCAGCAAGCGCCGCAAGGTTATGGTTTGTCACGACACTACTTCTTTACCGAGTTAGAGCGTGCTTTAGATGAAGCAGACGGCGGGTCTGTACAGGCTGCTTTAGTACTGATTGCGCTTACAGAAATGAGCAAAGTCTCAGAGCAACACGGTGCACTCGGATTGGCCGCCCTACAAGAGCAATTGTTTACCCGACTGACTAAATTAAACGTTGATACATGGTCGATGATTGGTGAAAATACCATCGCCTTTTTATTGCCGCGCGATACCATCGTGGCACATAAAAATTATATTAGCCATATCTTAGAAAAGCTCTCCGTTCAACCCTTTGAATTTGGTCAGCATACGATGCCTGCAACGGCTGCCGCTGCTAATTTGCAACTAAGGCAGCCACAAGCCATCTCCTCCGTGTTATTACAAGCCGAACAAATGTTAGGTTTAGCACTGGATGGTGGGGCAGGGACGATTATTGATGGTTTTGTCGGCACATCAAACAGTGTCGATGCAAACAGTGGCCGTTTGGCAGTCAGTCGCTTACGGGCGGTATATCAACCCATTATCACGATTGGAGATAATGAAAACCCGATTAATATGGTACTAGCGCGCTTGAGTGATACAGACGGTAATTTATTACCCGCAGGTCGTTTTTTGTCGGCGCTAGAAAAGCGGGGTTGGTTGCCAGACCTCGACACATGGGTATTTCAACACGCGCATAAATTATTGACCCAAGAAACAGCGATTGAAGATAGTCTAAATTTAGTGATTCACGTTAGTCCACAAAGTCTCAGTAATGCGATTTATATGACGACGGTATTGACACTGTTACATGACCATCCGATGCCCAGTGATAAACAACGTTTGATTATGGCGATTGCCGAAAGCACACTCATTACCCATCGTAATATGGTCAATCAGTTACAACAGGCCATGACGACGGCTGGTGCGAGTATGATGATTACGCAATACGGCGCATCAGGTCATTCGGTATCCTTGTTACAACAAATCAAACCTGCTTTTGTCCGCTTAGATGAGAATTTAAGCCGCCGACTGGAGCAAAGCGATTATTTAGCAGCCGACCGTGTCCTGATTGAAGCTGCAGAAGCAGAAAACGCCATTATTGTGGCTAGCGGTATAGAGACAGCCAGTAGTTTATCTGGCTTATGGAGCAAAGGTATTCGTTGGTTTCAAGGCTATTTTGTTCACGAGCCTGCACCGACTCCCACGACGATATCTACGCTCTAAGGCTGCCAGCAAGAGGGACACACAGTGTCCCTCGCATCACGCTTATTTACGATTACGACCTAAGCGGTCATGGCTAGATACCCATTGGTCAGAGACAATGGCTGACGCTAAAGACAACTCACCACATAATACTGTTGCAGCGACAATTTCGGCCAATTTATGGACCTTGCCTGTGCCATAACAACCTAAGACTTCGAGGCATTCCCGTTGTGTCGCTAAGGCCGTACCGCCGCCATAAGTCGCAACAATCAGCGCAGGGATGGTCACCGAAAAATAATAATCGCCATTTTCCTTGAGTTCACCATGTACGTACCCTGCGGAGGATTCAGCCACATTCGCCACGTCTTGTCCGCAAGCAATAAACATCGCCGTAATCCCATTGGCAAAGTGTGCCCCGTTATTCACCGAGCCTGCGAGCATCGCACCCATATTGGATAACTGCCGTTGTTTAAATAAGGCCGCTCCTGTGGTGTGCATCACGCTTTCAATTAAGGCCGCAGGCAGTGTGATTTCAGCAACTACGCGTTTGCCGCGCGTATGTAAGGCATTGACTTGCGAATGCTTTTTATCGGTATCAAAGTTAGCCGCTAACGAAAAATGTTCTAAGCCTGTGGGTTGCTGGTCTAATATCCACAAACACGCATGGCGAGTTGCTTTGGACACCATGTTCTGACCTGCGGCATCACCTGTCGTAAAACAAAAACGTAACCAACGCATTTTGCCCAGTGCATATTGCTCAATATGACTTAATTGGCCAGCGCGTGTGGTTTCTTCGGCAATGGCTTTAATTTGTGCAAAGTGTTCAGTCACCCACAAACCAAAGTCACGTGCGTAACGTGCATTTTCAAAGACAAAAATGGGCGCACGTTGCATGGAGTCATCAATCACGGTCGTGGTAATACCCCCCGCTTCACGCGTGAGGCGCATGCCTCGACTATAACTTGCCACCAATGTCCCTTCGGTGGTCGCCATAGGGACATAAAACTCACCTTGTGCATGTTCGCCATTGACCAATAAAGGGCCTGCAAAACCAATAGGAATTTGAGCCACACCCGTAAAGGCTTCTATATTGCCTGGCAGTGTTTGTGGGTCAAAAGAATATTGGCTGACATGGCTGAGGCTCACGCCTGTTTCTTCTAAGATGGTGTGTTGACGGGCGGTGGCACTCTCAACGCTATAGTCGTTTTGTGGGTCACGCGGGAGTTTTTTCATGGCGAATCCTTATTTTTTTCTTGATATCATAGGGGGTCTTGAATCGTGTGATGGCCAAAGGCAAAAAAAGACAGATATCACAACCTTGTGTCTATTGAACAAGGCACGACCCAGTCACAACAATACGAACTGACTGCTAATGTGCAACAGTCGTCAGCGATTGTCGATGGAATACATCGTATAGCAAATGACTTTCTTATTTTTATCTCGTGTCAATAAAGAGAATAGCGCAGGCATAAGGCCTAGCTTTTAGACTAGACCCAGAAAAGAGGAGGTATTAAAGCGGGATATGGCTCGTCAGAGCATGGTCGCTTTGACCCTGCTTAGCTAACAGAGTCAAATCACAGGGAAAGAACTATTTTTTGAGGCTACTTTGTTGTTCATCGCTTATTTGGAATCACCAAATCACGTGATTCACGCCGCGTATCCTCTAAAAAATAGTCTCTTTCGCAACCACAATCAAAACGTCAACAGACCCTAAGATTCGGTGAAAGAAAAGGGCGCAGGTGTTTGATATTTACCTGTCATTTGTCGTGTATTTAAGACACGCATAAAACCTAATACGCCTTCATAGGGCGCGCGTCGTTGCACGTAATTAATTGCCCAACTTGGGAATGCTGCACCAGGGTCGACGTAACCTTCAATAATGCCCCGAATTTTATTATTGCCTATGGGCATCAATTTAATATTGATGGTATAGCCTTTAATACGTACATAGGGAGGTTTAGCGGGTAAATAATCGGGTACGGAATTGATTTTGAACAGTGCATAACCCCGTTTGGCATTATAGGGTTCAATCACGGCATGTAATACCGCGTCTCGGTCGGCCAGTGTCGGTGGGGCATTATGGACAATATAATAATAAAATTCGGTCGAAGACACTTTTTTCAGTAGTTTGGAGTCAATGACTTCATAATACCAATCTTTGTAACTCTCAAAATCAAAATATACTTTAGCTAAGGTCTCAAAACTTTCTTCTACCTCATATTCCGCCTTAAACGAGCGTAAGGTTTTGCCTTCTTCGCGTTTGTCGTAGACCTTAATATTGCGCGTTTTATCGTTTTTGATTAAACGCCACTCAGCGGCAGGTAAACTCGGTGCACGTAAATCGTCTAAGTCTTCGTTGGCAGCATAACTGTACGAACTTAACAAAATGCATAAGGCGGCAAGAGCTTTTTTCATACTGTTCAATGACCATTAGCTAAAATTGTGAGACATATCACGCTGCATTCTACGGTTACATGAAATAACACTGTTACGAAAAGCAGATATAGCTGAGCAATTTCTAGATAAGCGGTGCTTTGTCAATGTGAATAAGGGTCATTAACACGTAAATGCTAATGATTGACTGAAAAAAACACGTTTTCTGTGTATTTTAACCTTATATGAGTGTATCTGTAGCTAAGCAGTGTGATGAGTGCGGTGAATGTTGATGGTTGTGTAGGCAAAATCCCTTGCCAACACCCCCTAAGACAGGTGGTATTGTTGCCACCATTGCTCAAATTTATCACTGGGCATGGGGCGTCCAATGCCATAACCTTGGGCAATATCGCATTGGTATTGGCCAAGTAAGGTCAAAATATCCTGATTCTCTACGCCTTCAGCGACCAATTTCAAACCCATGTTATGGCCTAATTCAATGGTAGAACGGACAATAATGGTGTCATCACGGTTATGAGATAAATCCATGACAAAGGATTTATCAATTTTAAGTTCGTCAACGGGCAACCGTTTAAGTTGTGCCATCGACGAATAGCCTGTTCCATAGTCGTCAATAGCTAAACGCACACCCATATCATGCAGTTGCGTCAACATGGCAATCGCTTTTTCGATGTCTAACATCACGGCACTTTCGGTGACTTCAAGTGCTAAACGTGCAGGGGCTAGTTGGTATTTTTCTAGGGTATGTTGTACATAATCGACAATACTGGCGTCCTGTAAGTCTACAGAGGAAATATTGACCGCAACATCTAATAATTTGCCTTCGTTTTGCCAACGTTGGCATTGTGCCAAGGCGGTGTCAATCGCCCATAGGGTCAGATAACGGATATTGCCTGTTTTCTCAGCCAGTGGAATAAAATCATCGGGATTTACCATGCCATGTACAGGATGTTGCCAGCGTACTAGGCATTCGACACTGATAATTTTACCCTGCTTGATAGCGAGTTTAGGCTGATAAAATAAGACTAATTCGCCACGCGCAATGGCACCACGTAACTCACTCATCAGTGACAGTCGTAACAGGCTATAGCGATTCTGTTGTTGCGTGTAAAGCGCACAGGGTAGGCGTTTTTCTTTGGCAACATACATGGCAATTTCTGCCCGTTGTAGTAGGGTGCTGGCTGCTTCGGCATGGTCTGGATAAATGGCAATACCAATCGCCGCGTTAATAGACATGGCAATATTTTCGACCATAAAGGCGTCGTCAAAAATTTGCTTATAGTACATGGCCTCTTTGAGTACATCGTTACGTTCGACATCGGTTAATAACACGACAAACGCATCACCCGAAAAACGGGCAATTTCGTCCTGTGGATGGCATTTTGCTAATAAACGATGCCCCACTTGCCGTAATAACATATCGCCTGTGGTGTGACCAAGTGTGTCATTGATATCTTTGAAATGATTGAGACCTAAGACTAAAATCGCGGTGGTTTGACCTTGATGACCATTAAAATAGGCTTGTAATAACTGCTGAAAACGTAAACGATTGGGTAAGTCGGTGAGTGGGTCGTGATAAGCGGCATAGGCAATTTGTCCTTCCCGTTCGGCAATCGCTTTACGCATATTATCAAATTCATTAAATAGGACTTGTACTTCCTGTTGTTTGGTTGAAGGGGTATGACTAAGGCCGTAATCACCACTGCCAATACGACGTACATACTGTGCTAGTGTGGATAAAGGTTTACTGGTTTGGTTGGCAATAACAAAAGCACCAAATAGGGTAAAGCCCAAGGTTAAGATGACAATAATCACCAATTGCCAAAATAATCGCTGATAGCCCACCATGGCTTCACTTAACGAGCGTTGTAATATGACATAGAGGCCATTATCTTGACGCTCATCTAGGTGATGTAGCAAAAATAATTGGTCTTGTGCTAATTGTAATTCTTGGCTGTCGATATGTGGTTGCCAATCAATCAGGTTTAACAACCCCCGTTGTTCGGAGGCTAAGCTACTGGCTAATATCGGTGTTTGTGTGCCGTCGTGTTGTACAAAAGAGACATGAAGGTCTGTTATGTGAGCCAAATTGAGTGCCGTTTGGTCATTAAGTGCATAAACTAAAATAAACCAGCCTAATAAATTGGGGGGTGGTGCATAAATGGGATTCACAAAAACATGATAAAGCTGGCCATTTTTCACCATTAAGCGGTCTGTACCCGTGCCATTATCCACCAACATGCTATCTAAAAAAGCAGGGTCGTTTGCAAAATTCGCATCGGTAGCGGTTAAAATATGTCCTTCATGGTTAGCGGCAATGGCGACATTGGCGGCACTGCGCTCTCTAAAATTGTTTAGTACGACTTGTAAGGATTCGACGTTTTCTTGACTCGAAAAAGCGGCAATTTCTGAGCGTAAGCCAAAATCTTGGGTCACTAATGAGGCCAGTTGCGCTTGGTTCAGACGTCGGGCATCGAGTTCATTTTTAAAGACTTTCCAGCCTGCCTCTAATTGTTGGCCGATTTGTGCTTTGGTATGTATGTACGTGCTACGATAGACCAGTCCAAAGTTGATACACATGGCCAGCATGAGTAAACCAACAAAAAAGAAAAAAATCGTACTTCTAAGACTACGCATAACAGGACTCAATCAAACCCATTCATGTTACGACGCAAATCGGGTTTGAGTGCTTTGGTGAGCTTAAAATTCAGGTTTTTGGCGTTGACTTTTTGCACAAGTTGCGTCGGGTCATCATTAATTTGTGGATGCCAAATCTGTACCTCTTTTGCACCGCCTTCAGGCTCGGCAATACGGGCAATGCCCATTTTGTCTGTTTGGGCAAAATAAGCACTCTCTAAAACGACAATATACCCGAGCATCCAGTCATGAATATTACAACCTAAGGTCACAATCCCTGCTTTATCAAACAGTACGGTATGGGTCGTATTTTTAGAGGGTGTTAATTTGAGTTCAAAACGTTTGGCAGGCGAAAATGAATAAACATGGTGATTAATAGAATCTGAATTGGGAAAGTCTACGGTTGTGCCTACTTGTACAGGTAAAATATACGGTACAAAGGTTTTACGAATTTGATCCATAACAGCCTGTTTTTTGGTGTTTTTATCTTGGTTGGCGGTTAGCCAAACAACAGCTTCGGAGAGCGGCTTATTATCGACGGTCAAGATTTGAACCTTAATCTCACCTGCATGGCAGATATTAAAGCCAATTAAACAGCTAATCAGGCTCAAAAAACGATATAAAAAAGACATAGCCTATTCTCAGTACAAAGCTAAAAACACCGTTTAGCTTAGGGGTATATGTAGAAGCCCAGATTTCGCATAGTCCACAGTCAAAGCCTAAGACCTTTGGCTCATGTGATTAGACCTAAACAACCTTAGCAATAAATGCGTGTTATAGATACCTGAAACTGTTACAACATAATAAAATAGTTCTTTCACGTTGGCTTGCGTTAAAAATCGCCTCATACGCTGTGACAAAACGACTCAATAGAATCACTATTCGCTGTGTTTTGTGCCTTGTCTGAGTCCATTTTTAGCAGCAACGCGGCTCACACCTAAAACATCAACAGCCCCTAGTATCAGCCATCCTCAATATTGTGCGATTGGGCAAATAAGAACAAAACGCTCAAGAGGATATTGGACAAAAATAGGACAATTTTTTAGTGTCTCTGTGCTTCTAGCAAGATATTAACCACTCATAACCCTTTTGGGTACGCTGGTCGGAATTGCCTTAATCGTGACTCATTGTTAGGCAGTTTCTCGAAATTTTATCATACGCATTGTTAGAGTGTGTCCTGCCTATATTGGTTGTTAGGGAGGCACGGTCATGAAATATTTATTCTGTTTATTGTTAATGAGTTTATCGATGTGGAGTTACGCCGATAAAGACGACCTAAATACCTTACAAAAACAACAAAATGAATGGTTTATCGTTAAACAAGATAACTCACGTCAAATTACGACGTATGCAAAAAATGAAGAGGGTAAGAAGATTCGCTCATTCAAAGTAGAGGCGGTTGTTGATGCTTCGTTGGCGACGTTGGCACGTATTCATTTTGATGTCGCAAACTTAAAAAAATGGTACTGGGAAGCCTTAGACTCTAAGTTGTTGAGTAAAGTGTCTGATACCGAATATGTCTATTATATGCGTTTTCAAGCCCCTTTAACCACAGACAGAGATGTAGTGATTCATGCCAAGGTAGAACCTTATCAAGATGTGGTGCATCCTTATATGCGTTTGAGCTTAAAATCGGCAGCTTCAACCTTACCTGTCCCTCAGAATATGACACGAATCGCGGCATTTGATGTCGATATTAAATTTACCCCATTGCGTGATGGAAAAACGCAAATGGAAGTAGAAGGTTTGGTTGACCCTGCAGGGGATTTACCCGCATGGACAGTGAATATGGTACAGCGTCAAGCACCCTATGCCACCATGTTGGGATTGTATCGTATGATACAAAAGCCCGAATACAAGCAGTTAAACGACCCGTTAGCCTTTAAGTACGCACAAAAATGATGGTAAGTTAGCCCGAATACATAATATTCGGGCTAAGGACTTAGTCGGTTTCTAAGACCATTGCCGCACCCACACCGCCCGCAGCACACGCGGTTGTTAAGGCTAAACCGCCACCACGACGTTGTAACTCATATAAGGCCTGCATAATCACCCGTGCGCCTGTTGCACCAAAGGGATGGCCATAGGCAATAGAGCCGCCATTGACATTTAATATACGACGGTCAACGTCGCCCAATGCACTGCTACGATTGAGATATTCTTTGAGGTAGGCGGCATCATTTAAGCCGCGTAAATTACAGGCTAATTGACCTGCAAAGGCTTCGTGCATATCGACTAAGGTTAAATCGCTTAAACTTAAACCTGCTCTATCCATCGCAATCGGTGCAGCTAAAACAGGCCCCATCAATAAATCATCGTGTGGTGTTTTTGCAGCAAAAGCATAAGAACGAATATAACCTAATGGCTGATAGCCCAAGGCTTTGGCTTTACTTTCGCGCATCAATAATAACGCAGCTGCCCCATCAGTTAAGGGGCTACTATTGCCTGCGGTCACGGAGCCACGACCCGACGTTGTGTCGTACACAGGTTTCAGTTTGTCGTAATCGGCACGATGGGACTGTGTGCGAATTAAATTGTCTTTACTGACGGTTGTACCATTAGCCAATTTGACCGCCATGACTTGTTTAGCCATACGCCCCTCAGCCCACGCATTAGCCGCATTGCTGTGCGAAGCATGGGCTAAATCATCTTGTTCGCTACGATTAACGCCCCATTTTTTGACCATTTTTTCGGTGCTTTCGCCCATTGTTTCACCGACTGAATATTCGGTAATCGATGGTCGTTGGGGGAGTAAATCTTTAGCTTTGAGTTGTGCCAATAAGCGTAATTTATCTTTGGTGGTTTTGGCAAAATTGACATCACGTAAGGTGGCACTTAATTTGGCCGATAAAGGAATACGCACACACGTGGTAGAGTCTGTGCCGCCTGCAATACCAATATCGGTATAACCTGCCAAAATATTGTCGGCTAAGCTGGCAGTCGTCTGAAAACTGGTGGCACACGCACGGGTAATCGAATAAGCATCCATGTTGCTATAACCACAGGCGAGGGCAATTTCGCGGGCAATAAATGGGGCTTCAGGAATCATCACCGTCATGCCAAATACCAATTGTTGTACATCGGCAGGACTAAGGTTATTACGACCAATAATTTCTTTGACCACCAACACGCCCAAATCAATGGCATTTAAGTCTTTATAGTGAGTGGCAATGCGAGCAAACGGGGTACGTACCCCATCAACAATCGCAACACGGTCTATTATTTTGCGAGCTTTGGGCATGATGATGTGTCCTGTGAGCGGGGATGTAATTGGACAATCGTAAGGTAAGTTTGGAGAATGTGTTATGGCTATGCTGACCAGAGTCGGTGTAGCTATAGTCAATTAAAGCATCCATTCTGCAAAAGAAACATCGTCCAGTATCATCTTGTTTGATTGTTAAGTTAACTTAAGCTCGGGATAAGCCTACGGCTTTTTAGTTGAAATATGACTGTTTATAACGTCAAAGGCACTCTTGGGAGGTTGTGGTGCAACTGTTTGAGCCAAGGGTGAAGCGGGGCTTTCAAGCAACACCCTTGCTTGCCCGCTGAACGCCTGAGCCATGCAGGGCGAAGGCTGGATTGCGGTTAAGTAACGAGTTTTGCACCACGAAATAGTTTTGCTGACGTTGGCCGAAACCAACGTCAGTCCCGCGGAAGGCGGCTGTCATAAGGGCTTGAAATAATTTCTATATAAAATTCAAGAAATTAACATTTTTTTATCCCGAACTTAGGTTAAGTTACACTGTCTATCTTAATTTCATGCACAGGAAGCCAATGAATGTTAAAAAAAATCCTTATCATGCTGGTGATGATGCTTGCACAAACCGTACATGCGGCATTTGACTCCATAGACCAAGCCAATCAATGGTTACAGCATTATTATCAACAGCCTGAGCCTGCCAATTTAGTCACTGCGCTCAAAGACCTCAACCAACATATGCCTGCGCAAGATTGGCAAAAAGCGACCCCTTTTTTATTTGGTTTTATTGCGGGCGCAGTACAACAACAGCCCCAGCTTGCCACTCAGTTACTAGAAGAATTAAAGGACACGAATGACAATTTATATAGCGCGATTTTAATAGGTGTTTGGTATGCCGACTTAGCACAACCCAATACCACCGCATTGGTACAAGCCGCCTTAATTAATAAGCCAGCACTTCAAGCGCGCTTAGGCTTTTTAATGAGCAATGCCGTGAATATCTTGGCATTAACGGTAGAGCGTGGCCCGTGGGTATTAGATGCATGGTGGGGGCATTTTTTTGCCACAGGACAAGGCCGTGCAGTCGAGCAGATTATCAGTGCAACACAATGGTTAGATGACAGTCATAAAGAAGCAATCATGGCCAAAGGTAAAGCAGGTTTGCTGTTATTGGCCATTGCAGGCGCGGCTAAATGGTCTTTGTTGAGTAATGCAAAGGTGCATCCTCGCGTATTAACGATTTGTCAAACACAGGTGCATAAGCAGCCACCTGCTGTTGCCAACCAACTGAATGAGATTTTGGCTAAAATAACGCAATAAATTCAAAACATTTGTCTTAAGGCAATGACTGCGCGTGAGGCAGTCATTGCGTATCAAGATTATTAATGTGCCTCATCCCAATTGTTACCAACACCCACTTCCACCAATAACGGTACAGCTAAATTAGCTACACCACTCATGGCAATCGGCAACATGGCTTTGACGCGCTCTACATGCTCGTTTTTGACTTCTAACACCAATTCGTCATGAACTTGTAATAACAAATAAGCGTCTAATTGTTGCAGTTTGAGTTGAGCATCAACGGCAATCATGGCTAATTTAATAATGTCTGCTGCTGAGCCTTGTAACGGTGCATTAATGGCAGCGCGTTCTGCCGCTTGGCGAATGCTCGGGTTTTTAGAATGAATATCACGCATCGGTAATTTGCGGCCAAACAAGGTTTCGACAAAACCTTTGTCACCCGCTTGATGACGAATATTGTCCATATAACGTTTAACGCCTGTATAACGATTAAAATATAAATCAATATAGGCTTGGGCTTCGCTACGCGAGGCATTGATTTGTTTAGCTAAACCAAAGGCTGACATACCATATAACAAACCAAAGTTAATGGCTTTAGCGTTACGGCGTTGCTCGTTGCTGACCTCATTGAGAGGGATACCAAAGACTTCGGCGGCGGTGGCTTTGTGAATGTCTTCGCCCATGCTAAACGCGTGTAATAAACGTTCATCTTGGCTTAAATGTGCCATTAAGCGTAATTCAATTTGCGAGTAGTCGGCAGCCACTAATTGATAACCGTCGGCGGCAATAAACGCTTGGCGAATTTGGCGACCCTCAGCACTACGAATAGGAATATTTTGCAAATTAGGGTCGGACGATGACAAACGACCTGTGGCAGTCACTGCCTGATGATACGAGGTATGAATACGTTTACTGACAGGATTAGCCATTTTGGGCAGAGTATCTGTATAAGTGCCTTTTAATTTACTTAAACTGCGATGCTCTAAAATCACTTTAGCTAAAGGATGTTCTAACTGCTCTAAGATATTTTCGCCGGTTGCATATTGGCCTGTTGCCGTTTTTTTGCCCCCTTCTAAACCTAATTTATCAAATAAAATTTCACCTAATTGTTTTGGGGAGGCTAAGTTAAACACTGTGCCTGCAATGTCGTGCGCTTGTTTTTCGAGTTCAGTTAAACGTTCACCCATTTGCTGACTGAGTTTTTGCAGTTGGGCAAAGTCTAATAAAGTGCCACGCGCTTCCATCTGTTGCAAAATCGGTGCAACAGGCATTTCGATATCGTGCAATAAATGATTGAGTGATGGCTCTGCCAATAATTTAGGCACAAATAACTCTTTGAGTCTTAAAGTAATATCGGCATCTTCACAGGCATAATTGCTCGCTGCGTCAATTTCTATTTGGTCAAACGTCAGTTGTTTTACGCCTTTGCCCGCTAATTCCTCAAAAGTCGTGGTTTGATAGTTAAGATAATGTTTGGCTAAATCATCCAAATTATGGCGAGTAGCGGTAGCATCTAACACATAAGAAGCGAGCATGGTATCAAAGACAATGCCTTGTAAACTAATGCCATGATTAGCTAACACATGTGTATCATATTTGAGATGTTGACCAATTTTGCCAATATGCGGATTTTCTAAAATGGGTTTGAGTTGTTTTAACACCGTATCACGGTCAAGTTGTTCGGGCGCGCCCAAATAACTGTGTGCAAGCGGTACATAGTAGGCTTCGCCGACCACTAAAGACACCGAAAAACCGACAATACGCGCTTCTTTATAATTTAGGCTAGTGGTTTCGGTATCAAAGGCAAATGCAGGGACTAAATTGAGTTTATCTAATAACGCTGACCATGCCGAAGTTGTCGTAACCGTATGATATTTAGTGCTAATCGGTGGAGCTTCGGGTTCACTTTGCTCATCCAGTGTCGGTAGGGCAGAAGCATCTACGCTGGCTAACAAACCATTAAATTCAAAACGTTGATATAAGTCTTTTAAGACGGTGTGATTGGGTGTGTGACGAATTAACGCATCAGGATGCACTTTTAAGGCTAATTGACAATCAATGGTGGCGAGCTGTTGACTCAACGCGACTTGGCTAAGGCTATTTCTAAAAGTTTCACCGACTTTACCTTTAATACTGGCGGCATTGGCAATTAAATTGGCAATTGAGCCGTATTCTTGCAGCCATTTTACCGCTGTTTTTGGCCCTACACCTTGCACACCTGCAATGCCATCCGAGGCATCACCGACTAAAGCCAAATAATCAATAATTTGACTCGGTTTTACGCCAAATTTGGCTTCTACACCAGTTGCGTCTAGCACCGTATCCATAAACGGATTGACAAGGGTAATACGCTCATTCACCAATTGCGCCATGTCTTTATCACCTGTAGAGATAATCACATCCCAACCATGACTCGCGGCTTCAACGGCTAATGTGCCTAAAATATCATCCCCCTCGACGCCTTGCTCTAATAACACAGGCAAACCCATCGCCCGTACAATGTCTTGTAAAGGGGCAAATTGTGCTTTTAAGTCGGCAGGAGTCGGTGGGCGGTGTGCTTTGTAATCGGCAGACAGTTCATGTCTAAAGGTTGCGCCACCTGCATCAAAAATTACAGCAACATGGCTCGGTTGATATTGTTTGAGTAGTTTATTAAGGGCGTTGAGTGCGCCCTTAATTGCGCCTGTGGGTTGGCCGTCTTTGGTAGACAGGGGAGGCAAGGCAAAAAAGGAACGATAGATATAAAATGAACCATCGACCAACACCAGTGGTTTACGCGACATGGCAGCTACTCAGACAAAGCGGAAATTGTCGTGGATTATAGCGTAGTTAAGTAGAGGGAGGAGAATGCTTGTCCGTGGTGCGTCAAATTGTGACGATAAATAAAAAGCCCTATAAGGCTTTTTTGCTGGCGTGGTTTCGACTTCGCTCAACCAACCAGACCCCACTCAGGCAACGCAAGAGGCATCCTGAGCGGAGTTGAAGGGCAGACCTAAGCCCCTTGTCTAATCAAATAATCAAAGGCAGCTAATGAGGCTTTTGCACCTTCACCCATAGCAATAATAATTTGCTTAAAGGGGGCAGTCGTCACATCACCCGCAGCAAACACACCCGCCATTGAGGTTTCGCCACGTGAATTGACTTCTATTTCACCCCGATTAGTTAAGTTGAGTGTGTCTTTTAACCAATCAGTATTGGGCAATAAACCAATTTGGACAAACACGCCAGCAACAGCCAAGTGATGACTTTCGTTAGTCAAACGGTTGGTATAACTTAAGCCCGTCATTTTTTGGCCATCACCATGCACTTCAGTGGTTAAGGCTGAGGTAATGACGGTGACATTGGGCAAACTATAGAGTTTCTTTTGCAACACGGCATCAGCACGTAGTTTGCTATCAAACTCTAATAACGTGACATGGCTAACTATGCCTGCTAAATCAATGGCTGCTTCTACGCCTGAGTTTCCACCGCCAATCACCGCAACGGCTTTGCCTTTGAATAATGGCCCATCACAGTGTGGGCAGTAGGCAACTCCACGACCACGGTATTGTTGTTCACCATTGACGTTCATTTCGCGCCAGCGTGCGCCAGTGGCAATTAAAATGGCTTTGCTGCGTAAGGTTGCACCACTGGCTAACTCAACATGAAATAAGTCATCTTGGCTTAAACGGCTGGCACGTTGATTGTTGATAATATCAACCTCATAGCTTTTCACGTGTTCTTCTAAAGAACGTGCTAATTTTGCGCCATCAGTTTCTTTCACCGAGATAAAGTTTTCAATGGCTAAGGTATCCATTACTTGGCCACCAAAACGCTCGGCAACGACACCCGTTCTAATGCCTTTACGGGCAGCATAAATCGCTGCGGCTGCCCCTGATGGGCCACCACCAACAATTAACAAGTCATAAGGGGCTTTGTCGTGTAACTGAGCGGCGGCTTTGGCTTCGGCCTCAATATCTACTTTGGCCAAAATCTCTTCTAAAGTCATTCGGCCTTGACCAAACTCTGCACCATTTAAACGTACAGATGGCACAGCCATAATGTTTTTATCGGTCACTTCTTGTTGAAACAACGCCCCATCAATCATGGTATGACTGATATTGGGGTTAAGTACCGCCATAATATTTAACGCTTGCACCACGTCTGGACAGTTGTGACAAGACAACGAGACATAGGTTTCAAAATTTAAGCGAGTAGACAAGCCTTTAATTTGCTCAGCAATCGCCGCCTCAATTTTGGGGGCATAACCGCTGACTTGTAATAAGGCTAATACTAAAGAGGTAAATTCGTGCCCTAAAGGGATGCCTGCAAAACGTACTCTAGGTGTTTCTCCCACACGCGCAATCGCAAATGAAGGTTGACGTTCACCAGAGACAGGTTCGGCAAGACGAATTTTGGCATTTAAACCAGCAATTTCTTGCAATAACTGATGCAATTCTTGCGCGGCTTGGCTGTCATCTAAACTGGCAATCAATTCAATGGGATTAACCAGTCGTTCTAAATAGGCTTGTAATTGAGCTTTTAAGTTGGCATCCAACATGATATGACTCCAGTAGAATTAAGTCCCCTCTTGAGAGCAATGCTGGTCAGTTAAGAGAAATTTGTGTTTAATAACAGCCCTTCGACTCCGCTCAGGGCGCGTTTTTGCGTTGACTGAGCAGAGTCGAAGTCAGTAAAAACACTTAACTGACTGACATCGCGCCAAAGAGAGGCGTTTAATCGTTAATGATGAGAATATGATTAAATCTTGCCAACCAAATCTAAAGAAGGCTTCAAGGTTTCTGCACCTTCTTGCCATTTTGCTGGGCAAACTTCACCAGGATGGTTAGCAACATATTGTGCGGCTTTGACTTTGCGCAGCAATTCACTGGCATCACGACCAATGCCGTTGTCATGGATTTCACAGAGTTTGATTTGACCTTCGGGATTAATCACAAACGTACCGCGTAAGGCTAAACCTTCTTCTTCAATCATCACTTCAAAGTTGCGGGCTAATGTGCCTGTTGGGTCGCCAACTAAAGGATATTGCACTTTGCGGATGGTGTCAGAGGTGTCGTGCCATGCTTTGTGAGTAAAATGGGTATCGGTAGACACACCATAAATTTCAACGCCTAATTTTTGAAACTCGGCATAGTTATCCGCTAAATCACCGAGTTCTGTTGGGCAAACAAAGGTGAAGTCAGCAGGATAAAAGACAACCACAGACCATTTGCCTAACAAGGTTTCGTTGCTAACAGGAACAAATTTGCCGTTGTGATAAGCCGTGGTTTTGAAAGGTTTTACGGTGGTATTGATTAAGTTTGCCATGATGATTTTCCTCAGAGAGTTTAAGTTTAGGACAGAGACATTTGAAGAAAATGTCTCTGTCGCTGTTCAATCTGAGGCCAATCGTAGCGAAAGTTTTTAGATAGTTGAAATTGATTTTTTATTAAATTTTAATAGTTTTTAGCTATTAAATGGGCTTTAACCAATACACAGGATTGACTTCAATGCTGTGTTCACCAATCGAAAACCACAACTGGCCTTGTTGAATAGTGCATTGAATCTGCATGGTACGTTCAACGGCTTTGCCAAGGGCTTCGACTTCGCTAGGAATCAAATTAATTACCGTTAAGTTGTCAAAACGGCCAAGTTTATCTTGTGTCTTTTTCCACCACACATCCGCCGTACCCCCACCATAACTGACAATCACTGCTTGTTGACCACGACTCGCTGCTTTACGTAGACGTTTTTCATCGGGTTGGCCTAAATCAATCCACAACTCGACTTCATCGCGTAGGTTTTTTTGCCACAAATCAGGTTCATCTTCAGCACTTAAACCTTTGGTAAATTGCAAAGACTCACTGGCATATAAGGCAAAAGCGACAAGTCGAATCATCATCCGTTCATCGGTTTCTGACGGATGCTGAGCAATGGTGAGTTGATGTGTTGCATAATAATCTCTATCCATATCGGTAATAGAGAGTTCTGCTTTAAAAATGGTAGATTTAAGCGCCATGTCGACTATCTATCTTGCAAAAATAAGCCGAGTAACATAACAGAATTACGTTAAAATAGCGGCTACTTTTCATCTTTGAAACGATTGTTAATGACTTCTACGCCTACTTTTAGCCATCTTGGTATTGATTCTTTATTAGTTAAAGCCGTCAATGCGCTTAATTACCAACAACCCACCCCCATCCAACAAACCGCTATTCCCGCAATTTTGCAGGGACGTGATGTGGTGGCAGGCGCAGAAACAGGCTCAGGCAAAACCGCTGCCTTTGCTTTACCGTTGTTGCAACGTTTATCTCAGCAAGCACAAACAAGTCAGGCGAAAGGCAATCAGATTCGCGCCTTAGTTCTTGCACCTACTCGTGAATTAGCCATACAAATAGGTCAGGCCATCAATAGTTATGGTCAATATTTGCAGCCACGTCTCAAGGTATGTACAGTGTTTGGTGGGGTTTCTATTAACCCACAAATGTTAGCGCTGCGTGGCGGTGCAGATATTGTTGTGGCGACAACAGGCCGTTTGCTCGATTTAATGGCACATAATGCGCTTAAGTGCGATGCGTTAGCGTATTTAGTGTTGGATGAAGCCGACAAGATGCTTGGATTAGGCTTTAGTGAAGAATTAACCCAAATTCTTAAAGTGTTGCCTAAAAAACGCCAAAATTTGTTATTTTCGGCGACGTTTCCACCCGAATTACAACAGTTGATTGAGCAATTATTACATCAACCTCTCGAAATTAACCTTGCGAAACAAGACGAAAATTTAATTGAGCAGCATGTATATGTCGTTGAGCAAGAACGTAAAAATGCTGCTCTAATTCATTTAATTCACAGTGAAAATTGGCAACAAGTATTAGTGTTTGCCAGTGCTAAAAACACCTGTAATCGTTTGGTATTAAAGTTGGCCAAAGCAGGTATTCAAGCGGCCGCGTTTCATGGCGATTTAAGTCAAGGTGCGCGTAACAAGGCCTTAGAGGATTTTAAAGCCAAAAAAATTCGCGTATTGATTGCCACCGATGTGGCTGCACGCGGTATTGATATTCAACAATTGCCTTATGTAGTGAATTTTGAATTGCCACGCTCAGCCAATGATTATATTCATCGCATTGGTCGTACAGGCCGTGCAGGTCAACAAGGTTATGCTGTGGCATTAATTACCGAAGAAGATGAAGAGCATTTTCGCTTGATTGAAAAACGCATGAAAAAACGTTTGCCACGTGAACAATTGTTGTTAACCTAATGTTTGTGTTTGATGAAAAATACAAAGAAATTTTGGCTTTTGGGTTTATTTTGGCATTGATTATGAGAAAAACAAAAATGAGCTATCAACCATTTTTTGAGGTGTATTATGGCTTCTGCTGTGCGTAATTTAGATGAGCCAATCTGTGAAGAGGCTTACCTTGAGTTAGAAAAACAAACCGACATTCGTCACGAATATATTGATGGTTATGTTTATGCGATGGTTGGCGGTAGTTTTAATCATGGTCGAATTACTCAAAATCTTGCTCGCAAAATTGGTAACTATCTTGAAGGCAAACCATGCGAAGTATTTGCAGAAAGCACCAAAGTAAAAATGCCAATGCCGTATGGTCGTTCTAATTATGTGTATCCCGATGTCGTGGTCGATTGTTCGGTAAACAAAGCAGAGGACAATACACTAACTACGCCTGTGATAGTGGTTGAAGTATTATCTAAGTCAACGCATTACCGTGATAAAGTCACAAAACGTCATCTTTATCAACAAATTGAAACTTTGCAAGAATATGTGTTGGTTGAACAAGATGTCGTTGAGGTGATTATTCGTCGTCGCCGTAGTAATTGGATTTCTGAGGAGTTTTTTTTAGGTGATAGTGTGACTTTTGAGTCCATTAATTTGACGCTAACGGTTGCTGACATTTATGACCGTGTGCAAAATGAAGAAATGGCCGATTGGCTAGCGCAAAAAACGCCTGATGCTAATAACGGATAAAAGTCGGGTTAAACCCCGACTTATGTTTAAACCAACGGTTTTACCTCATCACGAAGATATTGAACGAGTTTTGGCCATGCAATACTTGGTGCTATTTTTTGTGTTGCAGACCATTTTTTTTCGCCGAAACCAAATTTACCCAAACTAACGACTAGCTCATTAAAGTCGGGGTTATTGGCTAAACGCGCCACGGTTAAGGCATAGGGCATAAACCATTTTCGATGCAAACTTTCTTTGACTCTTTTGTCTATGTCACCATTGAACAGCGCATCAATTCCTTTAATATCTAATGCTGCATCTGACCATCTTAAAGCACTCTGTTTTAGCGTTAATAAAAACTCTTCAAAACTTTCCCAGTTATAAATCTTAAATCTGCTCTCTTGAGAGGAGAGAATATTGGCGATATTAAAATAAACCCCCCCCCCGCATTCATAGGAAATTTAAAATCGGATAATTGAACAATGTCAATCATCGTATTTTCAACGATTTGAAAAAAACTCATCAATGTAAATTGACCATCGCCCCCTCTACAGTCAAAGCTAATTTGATGATTTCCTGATGAAATTTGTCGCATATAGTTAATATAAAACTCTTCACCATATTCACTTAATTCATCTCTGTCTACCACAAAATTATGCTCAGCCAATAATGCGCCGATGCGTGTTTTAATAAGGGTGTAAAATTCAGCGACTGTTTCGGGAAAGGCATTTTTTTGTTTGGGGGCATTTAAAATCTGTAACCACGATTTACGGCTATTTTCTGGCAAAATTGTGCCATTAGGTAACAACACTAAAATAATTTGCTCATCAAATAAGGCTAAACCATGTTTAATGGCTTCTTGTAATAAAATTTTGACAATGTGTTGCCAGTTATATTCAGGCAGGTTAAAACAGTAAGCAGCCATACCTTCGGCTTTTATATCATCTTCAAAGCCCACAAAATATTGAGCAACGACAGGTGGTACATCATTGGATTGACTGTATTTTTCTACATCACGCGCAAACGCCAGTAATTTTTTACTGGGTTCGGCAGGTTGTTTTATCAAAGAATAGGCTTTTTGGTAAGTATATTCGCTAAAACCATTTGGTGCGCCATAAATATCGGCATCCCAAATAATCACATCATGACGATTCGCCATTATTAACCTCCTCTTAAACGCATAAAAATGGCTTGTGCTTCATCGTAGGTATCAGCAAAACCTCGGTCTACAACGCTCCATAAATATAATACTTTGCTGCTCATTTTAGGTCTCCTTAAACTTGTCTGTTATAATCTAACTATTCATATTTTAACTAAGCCAAGCTAGTTGCTTTGTGTTGGCCTGTCAATGCTCAAAGGCTAAGCTATGGCGTAAGAGCGTCATAAAATGTCTGTTTATACTCAGTTAACCTTAAGCGAAATCCAAGAATTTGTTAGCCAATACCAATTACAAGCGGTTGGCTATCAACCTATTCAAGCAGGAATAGAAAACAGTAATTATTTTGTTAGTACTGCCAATGGCCAAGAGTTTGTGCTAACCATTTTTGAAGAGTTAAATGGCCAAGAGGCAAATTTTTTAGCCCCTTTATTACAACATCTGCAACAAGCAGGCGTGGCTGTAGCCGCTCCTTTAATTGCCAATAATGGTCAAAGTTTATTGACCATTAAAGATAAAGCCGCGCAATTAGCACCGCGCATTCAAGGTCAACATCCCTTACAGGTTAACGTTGCCCAAGCACAAATTATGGGCGAGCAACTGGCAAAATTACATTTGGCTCTAAAAAAATACCCACTCAAACGTAGCAACGCACATGGGGCAGCTTGGTGGCAAAAAGAAGCCGCCAAAGCACGCAATGGCATGTCTCAAGTTGAACAGTTGATTTTAGATACTGTGCTCAATGATTTTGAAGAAACCACCGAAGATTTTGATGATTTGCCTAAAGGCTTAATTCATGGTGATTTATTTCGCGATAACACCTTATTTGCTGGTGATGAACTCAAAGCGATTTTAGATTTTTCCGAGGCGGGTAAAGATTATTGGTTGTTAGATATTGCTATTACCATCAATGATTTTTGTAGTGATTGGCCGAATGTGGCTCTTAATCAAGCGTTATATCACGCCTTTTTAAGCGGCTATCAAAAAGTACGCACACTCACCGAAGATGAGCAAGAAGTCTTACCCACGTTTTTGACGATGGCAGCAACACGTTTTTGGTTGTCACGGCTGAGTGTTGCCAAACGCAATGCCGCCGAAGGTCGCACAGGCGAGCATGTGTTACAAAAAGACCCGCAAGAAATGTTAGCGATGGTAAAAGCACGCTTAGCATCTTAACGGTTAACGGTACAATCTCGACCATTGGCTTTGGCTTGATACAAGGCTTCGTCTGCACGTTTAATGGTTTCATGGATGGTTTCATGTTGACGATAACTGCTAATCCCTGCTGAGAAGCTGACACGCAATGCAGGCTGATGTTGGCTAATGGGATACTCTTGTAGCAATTTCCGCAAACGGTCTAAGCCAATGCTCGGCTGGCCAGCGTTGGTTTCGGGCATGAGTAATAAAAACTCTTCACCGCCCCAACGGCTTAATAAGTCTGCTTTACGCAGTGTGTTTTTGGCAATTTCGGCAAAGCCGTGTAACACTTCATCGCCAACTAAGTGGCCATACTGGTCATTGATTTTCTTAAAATAGTCTAAATCAATCATGGCAATCGAAAACCCTGTGGGTTCACGCTCTTGATTCTGTACATATTCAGCCAAGACCTCACTCATGCGGCGACGATTGATAAGGCCTGTTAATTCATCGTGGGCGGCTATTTTTTTAATATGTTCCAGTGCTTGTTCTAGCTCGTATTTTTGGGCTTTTAGTTTGTCGCGCATTTCACTGATTTGTGCAGCCAAACTGCCAATAGTCGGCATAATGGTCAGCGCCAAAATAAAATTGACCAACTCTAAGGCAAAGGGATAGTTGTCTGGGTCGGTGTTGACCTTATAAAGCATGGCAATTGCCAAGGTTAGCACACCGTAAGCGGCAGAAATCACCGAGCTACGGGCACTCATGGTAAAAATACAAAATACCATCACTAACGCATATAAACTTAAGATGCTACTGTGCGCTTGTCCCGTGACGGTATATGACAACGAAATCCACGTCAGGGCGACTAATACTTGTGGTAAGGTCAGCGCAGGTTCTTTGAAACGTAGATTGATACCCGTACGTAAGGCAATATAAAAGCCCAAACATGAGCATAACATGCCAATATTCAGCCAATGCGCTTGCTGAGGATTCATACCCCCTACAGATGAAAAATAGAGTGTAATACCTACAGAGACAACAAAGACTAAGCCCGCCAATAAAGAACGGCGTATTCGCAAACGCTGCTTGCTATTCGTGCTTAATAAAAAGTCAAGGATACGGCTATAAAATGGGGGTGTAGCCATAGTACCACTAGCGTGTGTCATCATCTGATATGTCGGTTGTTGTTGTAAGTCATAAAACGCTTTAAGTGCGTCCGAGCATAGTCAGCGTGTAATCAGCCATGATAATCGTCTGTGGTATGGCTTGAGTCGTAAAAAGTGTTGTCATTATCACAAAACAACACAAGAGCAAGGGAGTATCCCTAGTATGACTATGCGAGTGTTTATTTATTGGCCTAATCATAGAGCAAAACGCTAACGCATACCAATATTATTTATGGCACTTTCGTACCGCTTAGCAGTAGTCAACAGACCCTACTGTAAGCACTTAAAAATCGTATCGGCAATTTGTTGTAGTCCCATACTATAGCTGCTGGCTTGGCTAAAGTTTTCATCAACCATCGCATATCGCATCTGCTTACCAAACACTTGTTCGGTAAATTTGCGGTCAAATTGTGGTTCGGTTAACAAGCATTGCCACGCTTGTGCTTGTGCCTGTTGTTTAATTTGTAAGACGTGTTTTAGCCCGGCTTTTTGTTCGGGACTGACTGTTAAACTGCCACGATAATGCAGACCTAAGCTCGCTTCTAAATATTGATAGGCATCGTGATAAGCTAAATAGTCACGTTGTTTGAGTGTGGCAAAACGCTGTTGGATTTGCACTAAAGTACCTTTGACCTGCTCGGCAAAATGATGAGCATTTTGTTGATATTTGGCTGCATATTCGGGACGCTGCTTGCCGCGTATTTCTGCAATTTTATAGGCCAACTTTATCGCATTGTCGGGGGCTAACCATAAATGACTATCTAAGGTTTTGGGTTGGCCTTGTAAGCTATTGAGGTCTCGCCACGTCAAGGCTTGACTACTGACACTCCGTAGACTTAAAACATGCGCATGATTGGCCATGAGTTTTGCCAAAAAACTTTCATGGTCTGCACCGACCCAAATCACTAATTCTGCACGTTGGATGGCCAAACGCTCAGACGGTTTTAGCGCGTAATGATGCGCTGAAGCACCGATGGGTAATAATTGTTGTGCTTGTTCGACGCCGTCAGTCACCGCATTACTAATTAAGGTTAACGGTTTGATGGTGGTGACAATGGACGCGTGAGAAAAGGCACTGAGAATGAGTAAACAAAAGCAAAGAAGTACTTTCATGCATGTGTCGCTAGGTAGGCTAAATCAGAAAAATCAGGAGCACGATTAAACGCGTTAAAGACCATGTTTACCGTGGTAGATGTGTTATATTATTACATTATTTCTGTGGTTCTACCAATCATGACGCCCGATGTTTTTCATCACCATCAGCATGAACAATGTATTCATAGTGCGCTAGAAGCAGCAGAGCGCTTATGTGCCGACCGTAATGTCCGTTTAACCGCTATTCGCAAACGGGTATTGGAGTTGGTATGGGCAAGTCATCAACCACTAGGGGCGTATGCTATTTTAGATAGACTGACCGAAGAAGGGCATAAGCCAGCACCGCCAACGGTATATCGTGCCTTAGATTTTTTATTAGAGCAGGGCTTGGTACACCGTATTGCCTCATTGAATGCGTATTTAGGTTGTACGCATCCACAACAACAGCATTTAGCGTGTTTTTT
Organism: Agitococcus lubricus; assembly: GCF_003051055.1. Taxonomy (GTDB): domain Bacteria; phylum Pseudomonadota; class Gammaproteobacteria; order Pseudomonadales; family Moraxellaceae; genus Agitococcus; species Agitococcus lubricus. The sequence goes on from NZ_QAON01000001.1 coordinate 544,540, forward strand.
TCTGTGTCAGCAGTGTGGTAATGCCGAGGAAATGACCGATAGTCATACCTTACAACAAGAAATCAATCGCCATGCCGCGCATGTGGGCTTTAGTATTCGTCAGCCTGTATTAGAGCTAACGGGCGTTTGTCAGCATTGTTTACAGGCCACGACACCATGACCGAGACCCTATTAGCTTTTCAGAATGTCAGTTGGCAGCATGAACAACGCATCATTGTCCGAGACATCGACTTTACGGTACAACGTGGCGAAATTGTGACGCTGATTGGCCCGAATGGTTCGGGAAAGTCCTCATTGGTCAAAATGGCGGTTGGCCTGCTTACTCCGACAGCAGGGGTACGTCAACTGGCGAACAAGGTGCGTATTGGCTATATGCCGCAGGCTTTACGCTTAGACCGTTCATTACCCTTAACTGTGCGTCATTTTTTAGAGTTAGCCTCGCCCAAACCCGCCCCCATTCAGTTATTAATTGCCTTAAATGAAGTTGGTGCAGAGCATTTATTAAACAATTCGGTACACACGCTATCAGGTGGCGAATGGCAACGTATTTTATTGGCCAGAGCCTTACTGAGGCAGCCCGATTTATTGGTCTTAGATGAGCCAATGCAAGGCGTAGATTTGACAGGACAAGAAGAACTCTACCAACTGATTGCGCAATTACCAACGCAGCACCGTTGTGGGGTCTTGATGGTGTCCCATGATTTGCATTTGGTGATGGCTGCGACCGATAAAGTCATCTGTTTGAATGGGCATATTTGTTGTCAGGGACACCCAGAGTCTGTCAGTAACCATCCTGAATATTTACGGTTATTTGGCTTACAAGGCAGTCAGGGTCTAGCAGTTTATAGTCATCATCACGACCATCAACACGATGCGCATGGCTGTGTTACGCCTCACCTTGCACCACGTCTAGATTTGCGTCGGCAGACATTATCCTAAAAGGTACATTTCATGTGGGAGATTCTTTGGCCTGCTTGGTTGGGTGGCGTATTGGTCGCCATGACAGCTGCACCGTTAGGGTGTTTATTAGTGTGGCGGCGGCTGGCTTATTTTGGCGATAGTTTGTCGCACGCGACCCTATTAGGTGTTGCCTTGAGTTTATGGTGGCAAATCCCTGTTTGGGGCGGTATTTTGAGCGTGTGTTTATTATTAGCACTCGCTTTAGCCAGTTTATTGGCAGGCCGACATTTACCGTCAGACGCGATATTATCGTTATTATCTGCAACGACACTCAGTGCAGGCCTGATAGCCATTAGCCAACTGCCGACAGCTCGCGTCGATTTATTGGCCTATTTGTTTGGTGATTTATTGAGCCTCACCGAGGCAGATTTACCGTTATTAGCGGGCATATTGCTCGTTGTGATGGCGGTGATGGCCTATTTTTGGCGTGCTTTAGTGTTAGTGGCGGTAGATGAGGAATTAGCCGCGGTCGAAGGGGTAGCGGTGCTTCGTTTACGCTTGCTATTACTGGTATTATTAGTGCTGGTGATTACCGTCGCCATGAAAGTCGTTGGTAGCTTACTGATTACGGCGTTATTAGTCATTCCAACCTTAGTCGCGCGGCCTTTAACACAGCATCCTACACAGATGGCATTGGTAGCGGCGATGACGGGCAGTGTGGCGGTGAGTGTGGGCTTGGCAGGCAGTTTTTATGGGGATACACCCGTCGGGCCGAGTATTGTGGTTGTAGCGGCATTGCTGTTTGTTGGCGTGCAATTACAGCAAAAATTAAAACGAAATTAGTTTCTGGAGAGCGCACATGGGTGCACAGTGGAAAGCGAAACATAAAGAAGTCGCTGCCAACCTAAAGGGCAAGGTGTTTGGCAAATTGTCTAAAGAAATCATGGTAGCTGCACGTAATGGTGCAGACCCTGCCATGAATCCGCGTTTACGTTTGGCGATTGAACAAGCCAAAAAAGCTTCTATGCCGCGTGACACCTTAGAGCGTGCTATAAAAAAAGGCGCAGGGTTATTGGATGGTGGGGTGAACTTTGAAAAAGTGGTGTATGAAGGCTTTGCTCCACATCGTGTCCCCGTGATTGTTGAGTGTTTAACCGATAACGTCAACCGTACCATTTCGAGTATGCGGGTGTTATTTCGTAAAGGGCAATTAGGCGCGTCAGGTTCGGTGTCATGGGATTTTGACCACCTTGGTATTATTGAAGCCTCAGGCCAAGCCGATGCGGAGTTAGCAGCGATTGAAGCGGGTGCAGAAGATTTTGAAGTAGATGACGAAGGTGAAGTCACGTTTTATACCGCAATGACAGACTTAGACAGTGTGTGTCGTGAGTTGCCACAACACGGTTTTACCGTACAGTCGGCAAAGTTAGGCTATCGCGCCAAGAATCCCGTCAGTTTAGCAGACGCTGAACGGGATGAAGTGATTGCCTTTTTAGAAGCGATGGATGCTGATGACGATGTGCAGCATGTATATGTGGGCTTAGGGGCTTAGTGCGAAAAGTACTTGACCGATAGACATAAGTTAGCGATTATCAAAACAGCTATTTTTTATTGAATGATGACCATGACCTCCGTTTTATTGCGCCTTGTAAATCACAAACGCTGTAACGACAAGCTGCCAGTCGCGGCTGTGTCTGTGTCGTCATTTGCTGCCGCTCGTGCCAAGAAGGCCGCACTCCGCGTCGTGGTGTGGCATGTACTTCTGTTTTGGCGGCCGAAATAGCAGAAATTGCCATCTTCCCAAAAAAGGCCGCTTTTAGCGGCCTTTTTTATTTTCTGTCCCTTTGTTTTGGAGCGCAATCATGGACAACGACCCCCCGCAGATGCACTTAGTCAGTCGTTATGCCTTGCTGGTTTTTATTTGGTCAACTACCCCTTTAGCCGTCGTGTTAAGCATTCGCGAGTTACATCCAATTTGGGCCTTAGCCTTACGTTTTGCCTTAGCCACGCCCTTTGCAACCTTGTGTTTATGGTTGTGCAAAGCACCATTACCACTGACTAAAGCTGCCTTCGTCAGTTATAGCGTTGGCATGTTAAGCCTGTTTGGTGCGATGATTTTTACCTATTTGGGGGCAGTGTATTTGCCATCTAGCTTGATTTCGTTGCTATTTGGCTTAGCGCCTTTGTTTGTGGGGATGTTGGCGCATGGTGTCTTTAAGACGCAAAAACTAGGGGTAAACCAATGGGCGGGACTGATACTGGCATTGTTGGGGTTATGGATGATTTTTGCCCATGACGAGCAGCACGGCACACAGCACTATGCCTTAGGTATTGTTTTGACCTTGTTAGGGGTTTTTTGTTATGTGGCTTCGGTATTTTTATTAAAAAAACAAACCATAGTATTACATCCCTTAGCGCAAACAACAGGCTCTTTATTGTTGTCTAGTGTGGCGATGTTATGTGTTTTACCTTTTTATTGGTCATTTAGACCAACACAGATGCCGTCGGTTGTCACTATCACGGCCTTACTGTACAGTGTGGTGATGGCTTCTGTCGTGGCGATGTTTTGTTATTTTTATTTGGTCAAACAGCTTGCCCCTGCAACCATTTCGTTGACAACGTTACTCACACCAATGTTTGCGCTGTTATGGGGATATTGCTTTAATGACGAGCGATTTAATGGCGATACCGCATGGGGCATGTTGTCTATCATGCTCGGTTTATTGGCGTATTTTGCCAAAGACATAAAGTTATATTTTAACCCTGCAGAGGCTGTAAGTCCTGAATCCAAAAGTGCGCTATAAGCCTAACGGCTATTGACATTAGGCGCATCAGTACCTTGAACATCTAAACAGAATTGCGTACAACACCTTGCCAATAGCGATACGCGTGGCAAGGTGAGTTTGTATCAAATCGATATCAAGGGTCGTCCCCAAATATCTATTTGTAGCGAGAGACAGATGAGGGCAGATAACGTAATCAGGATTTAGGCATTTCACCGAAATTAGCGCGTTTTGTGAACATAAAACCATTACTTCGACTCCGCTCAGTAACCATAAAAACGGTTGAAATGTGAGCAAATAAGCGATAGCCGCGTAAGTCCTATTAATGTGTTTGTGTGGGCGCACGCATCTCAGCATCAGGCATGGGCGGATGAGGGGGATGACGACGTTTGAGCATCTTATCAAATTGTGCCATTTGTTTGTCGTTCAAAATCGTCGCCATTTCTGCGCGTTGGCTTGAACGTAGCTTTTCGACCTCAGCCCGCTCGTTGTCATGTGTTTGCTGATATTGGTCATGGATTTTATCCATCGCGGCGCGATGTTTAGCCATCAGTTTTTCCAGCTTTTCTGTTTGGCTGGCATTGAGTTGTAAATGGCGGCTCAAATCGGCTTGACGAGGACAATCCTGCACTGAGTTGGCTAAGACGGGGCTACTGAGTATTAGCCCTAACATAAAAGTAGGTAGGTATTTAGACATTATCATTTCTCCTATAACCGCATCGAAAAACCAAGTCTTTAGCGTAGATTTGGTGTTGATGAGCACATTATGCGCATTAAATGCGTAGCAAATAAGGACGTATCGTGGAAAGATAAAGCGAGTTTATGCGGCAATGCCTGCGGTTAAACTCGCAATATAACCTGTATTGACGTCACCCGTTACGGTGGTCATTTGATAGCTAACACCATCACTAAAGACATTGTCAGCACTAAAGCTACTAACCGAACTATTTTGGCCATGACTACTGTATAAACTGCTATTGTAAACGGCTTGGCTAATGGCTTGCGGAAAGGCCATTTGTGAGGTAGCAATGGCGGAGACATTTAAGTTATTTGCCAAATACACCTGAAAATGAATATGGGTAATTCGACCTGCATACCAACCAGGATAAATCGTGGTAAAGGTGACTTCGCCATTGTCATCACTGACTTGTACGCCACGTAAAAAACTTTCGTTGGCATGATTGCCGTTTTGGCCAGAGCTATAACCCGAATACGCCCCATCTTTATCACAATGCCAAATATAAACGGCGGTATTGGCTAAGGGACGACAACTGTCATTCACATTGACGATTTTTAATTTCACGGTCAATAACACGCCCGTTCTGTCATCGCGAATATCTTGGCGACGTACGGCCGAATTACTGAGAAACGCTAATAAAGGATAGGGGCCAATGGTTTCGGTGGGAATAATCACGCAATTGCCATTGAGCGTATCCGTTGTTGTCTCGCTGGTCGTGTTGTTAGTAGCGCTATTATTTTGGCTACTGGTATTGTTGCTACTATTGTCACCACCACTGTTGCAACCGATGACACTGAGCGCGGTTAAGGCGCTGAGTCCTCCCAATAGTTGGCGACGATTAAAGCCACGATGTTGAGAAATAGGCGTAGTCATTTTTTAATCCTTATAAAGAAACGGAGGTGAATACGATGTATCCATAACGCTTAGTGTGTATAAGGAATGTGCAAGAAATAAGATGAGAATACGGATAAAACAAGGTTTCGTCTGCAAGGACGATGCAAGTACTTGCTACAATAGGCGGGAGCGCATGTGTCTGATTTGGGTTTATGGTTAGCCGTCATGCGGCTCACACGCCAAGCGTGAATAATGCCTAAAGGCCAGTCCATTCGTATTTATAGCCAACACCATATAAAGAATGAATCAGTTCTTGGTTAGGCAGTATTTGACTGATTTTGCGCCGTATTTTTTTGATATGGCTGTCAATCGTTCTATCAGCAACCACACGATGGTCTTGATAGATAAGGTTCATTAATTGTTCACGATTAAAAATACGCGTTGGATGTTCGACGAGCGTGGCTAATAATAAAAATTCAACAGCCGTTAATTCAAGGTTATGGCCATGTAACCATGCTTGATAACTGGCTCTGTCTAATTTGAGCGGGGAGAGGTGGGTTGTGTTAAGGGCGGGCTGTTGGCAACGACGCAACACGGTTTTCACCCGAGCAACCACTTCGCGTGGGCTAAAGGGTTTGCAAATATAATCATCAGCGCCCAATTCCAAGCCTAATAAACGGTCAATTTCTTCAGTACGTGCGGTTACTAACATAATCGGAATGTTGGCGTTTTGTCGAATTCGTTTGCATAACTCCAGACCAGACACCGCAGGCAACATCACATCCAATAAAATTAAATCGGCATGTTGTTGTGCTAACCACGGTTCAACGGCATCTCCACGACTCAAATGTGTACTCGTCATGCCTTCGTGATGTAAATAGTCTTGTAATAATTGCGCGATTTTATGTTCATCTTCAACCACTAAAATATGACTACTCATCATACCACTCCTAAATCCGCTTAAATGCTAATGTCCAACATAACCCGCCTAAATGGCTATGGCTGGCTTCCAATGAGGCATGATGAGCATCAGCAATGGCTTTGACGATAGACAAGCCTAATCCCGAGCCGCCTGTTTGCTGTTGTCGAGAATGGTCTACCCGAAATAAACGCTCCGTGAGGCGGGGGAGGTCGGCATCACTGACACAAGGGCTAGAATCTTCCCAGATGACGATGAGCTTTTCGCCAACAACCTTGAGTGTGATATGCAGTTGCCCACCTGCATCGGTATAACGTAAGGTGTTTTGTGCCAAATTCTGCCACAGTTGCTTGAGCCGATTATCATCCGCCATGATGATGGCCGACGTGCCTGTCAGTGTGAGTGTTAAGGCTTTGTTGGCAAAGGCGTGACTCATTTGGTCTAAACAATCTTCGAGATGTTCATACACATCTATCGGCTGCCAATGATAAGACAAGGAGCCAGCATCGGCTTGCGATAAAAGATGCAAGTCAGATACCAGTCGTGTTAAACGCTGAATTTCTTGCCATAAGGACTGCAAATAATCAGGTGATGCAGGTCTAATGCCATCACATAAGGCTTCTAACTCGCCTTGTAATATCGTGAGTGGCGTCCGTAATTCATGGGAAATATCAACAATCCAACGCTGCCTATCCTGTTGATGCGCCTCTAGACTTTGCGCGAGACGATTAAAATCAGCCGCTAATTGACTTAATTCATCTTGACCTGTGATGGCTAAACGATGTTGGAATTGGCCTTTTATTAAGTGTTGTGTACCTTGGGTGAGCGGTCGCAAACGGTGGTTGAGCCACTGTGCAATCCCCCATGCCAATAAAATTGACCCACCTAACATCGCCAAGGCAATCAACGCAAAAGTCTGTTGTTGTTGTTGCCTAAACGCCGTATCTAAACTATTACTCAAATCGTGACGTGGTAAATAACTTAGATAGCCAATCAGTTTATCGTTAAGGTGTAAAGGACGACTGACGGCATCGGGCGGGAGTTGTTTGAATCCCATTAAGGGGATGCCTTTTGCATCTAGTACGATAAGACCAAAAAAATAACGCTCATGACGTGGAGGTGGTGGTGGACGCTCTTGCGAATGCCTATGTTCAGACGGTAGCGGTGGCAAACGTAAGCGTTTGAGTCGGTCTTGGCTATAAGTTAGCCCTAACTCTTGTAAGACTTCGGGTTTTTCTTGTAGCCATTGCCAACTACCAAAGCGTTGATAACGACTAATCAAACCTGCGGCTAATTCGTCTTGTTCGGCTAATAATTGTTGTGCCAAATAATTACTAAACCCCCGCTCAAAACTACGGTTATTTTGCCAATACATGACGGATGTCAGCACCATATTGACGGTAATCATGGCAAATAATAATTTGTTGCGTACGCTTAAACCTTGCCACATCACCTAAACCTTGGGCTACTCTATAAATTCTGGTCGATTTTAGCCTTAAATCGTGCAACAAATATGGACTCTATGGCTTTTGCTCAACATTTCAACCAAATAAACTGACCATTTGTAAGGTTACAGGCTTGGCTCTGTGTAGAATTGTGATAGATTTCTAATTATCAAGGGCAACGGTGCGCTATTTACCGACGACTGACGATTACCCCATTGGGTGAGCCGCTCAAATAAAGACTCATCAGCAGAGATAGGCAGACAGTTAGCCTTGATGTACAGTCAAAATAAGCATCACTAGCAAACGGATGAATTTTGGGTAACGCACATATCATGACAACGCTGAGCGATAGTATTCTTGGTTTATCCTTACCAACACGCGACCGTAAAACGCTGAGTTTGGTGCATCATCATAAAGACGCGATGCGGCAATGGGTTCAGTCGTTGCCGATTATGAATGCAGCAGAAAGTGGTAAGCAGTTATATCAAACCATTACCGAGCTCAGCACCCTCGATATTGATGAAGACCTACGTTTTGAGTTGTTAGAAATTATTCAACCCACGATTCATAGTCTGATTAATACCTTAGAAAAGCATTATCAAAATCAGAGTCTTGTATTACCTAAATATGGCCGACGGGTTTATGCCTTAACATGGGCACTACGCAAAACCTTAGCCTTAAATTACAAAGTAGTTGCTATTGAGTCCTTACACAAACTACAAAAGAAAACAGGTTTTTTGAGTTGGGGACGTAAGAATTTACTTAATTTAGCCGCTAGTGCGATTTACCGTGCCCTCACCGAGCTAAGACAACTCCTGTTAGACAGCTTCAGGCAATACGAAGATTTACCGACAGGGATTTGGGCAGATATTCATAAGTTAAGCCGTGTTGCCCAAGCACAAGATTTATGGGACTTAGAACTCAAAGTCTCGGCCACAGAAACCAGTACCATTCGTCAAAGTTATTTACGGGCAGTGTTATTAGCCGCCAGTCAACCCAATAAACTCAGGCCAGTCGAAATAACCCTCATCGAAAAGCATAGCCAGCAGTGGCAAAGTTTGGTCAGTTTATCTACCGATATACAGGGTAGCTTATTGGTCTGTAATTTAGACGATAACCCGCCTTTATATCATCATCGTGCGATTACCGCGTATGACAGTTGGTATATTCAGGTATCTGCGTTGGTGACGGATTTAGAAAAACAAGCACAAGCCGACAGCCCCGTCTTACCTCTCAGTCTGCTCTTACATTTAATCAGAGTGTGGCGGCAGCCTTTACAACGAGATTTTGAACGTACCGCGTGCCATAAACATATTTTGTTGTGTTTAGGCTTGTCATCGGCACACTATTATGCGGGTGGGCAAACCGAATTTAAGACCTTAGTGCGTGGCGAGGAAAAAAAAGACGAAATAGAGCAACCCAAATTTTTGTTTGGTTTAGATGATGGCGAAATATTAGAGGAACAGCCCGATGCATGGCAAATTTGTTATGGCGCTGTCAGTGCCATAGACGAAGAGCCAGAAGACACACCCATGCCCGAAGTACCAAAAATGACCTATATGCCCTATCGTGCAACGGCAATTAACCGTTGCCCCGCAGGTTATGGCTTGCTTTGGCCAGACCAAGTACCCGACTTGTTGCGTGTGGGTGAAATTATTGGCATGAGCGAACAACGTGGCCAAGGGTGGGGGATTGGTATTTTGCATTGGCTAAAGCAAACAGCACAACAGCAAGTGGAGTTAGGTGTGGAGTTATTGGCAGCTCAACCTAAACCCTGTGGGGTCTGTTTAATGAAAAACGGCCATGTGGCCAGCGAATACATGCGTGGATTTTTGATTCCTGAAATGCGCATATTAGAGCGGCCTGCATCGATTATTGTGCCTAATGCGGGCTTAGTTTCTGGCAGTACCATTGGCGTGAGTTTGAATGGCCAACAAGTACAAATGCAATTAACACACTTGCTATTAGCTACCCAAAGTATCTATCAATTTGAGTTTGCCATTATCAATACCGAATTACCACCTGTCGATGACGGTTTAGGTAATTTAGATGAGGTAGATGTAGACGATTTGTGGGCTAAGCTCTAACGAGGGTGTTGCTGTAGAGCTTGCACAAGCAATATGGGTCTAGTCGCTAAGTGCGTAACCTAAAATTACTGGGTGTTTCGCCCGTCCATTTTTTGAAGGCACGGGTAAAGTTTGCAGGGTCGGTATAACCCAAACGCTGTGCGATTTGTTCAATGGTGAGCGGTGTGGTTTGGATTAACTGAATCGCATCGCGCTTACGTGCCTCATCTAACAAGTGTTGAAAGCCTAAGCCATATTCTTGTAAGCGCCGTTTTAAGGTACGTGATGACACACACAGGCGTTCAGCGACTTGCTCTAAATTGGGGTAGTGGCCTTGTTGATGATTTAATAACGCACGGACTTGGCTAGGTATATCATGGCTCATATCCATTAAGGCTAATTCGCGTTCGCATTGTTCGGCAGCGAGTTTGGCTGCTACAGGGTCTGCCATGATTAAGGCTTGTTGTAAGTAGTGCTTAGGAAACCGAAGTTGATTGGCAGGTCGATTAAAATAAACAGGCGGCACACGGTCTTTAATGTGAGCATAATAATCGGGTTCGGGAAAATCAAAATAAATCTTCCCGTCATATAAACTGTTGCCAGTAATAAAGCTGCCTGCACGCGCTAAGCTGAGCAGTAAACTTTCAAACACAAACTGCCGTAATAAGCCCACAGGGTAGTTAGCGGTTGCCTCAACAACGGCTTCATCACCTTCAATAAAATAATGAAAACGCATGAGAACTGTACGTAAACGGACAAATCGTTGTGCGAGTTTGATAGCCTCTTCGAGGTTGGCACAACTCATCACCCCGTAGCCCAAAAAGCCGTGTGAGGTGACAGGCGTGCGTAGCCCCATTTCATAGCCTAAACTGGCGTCCTTACTCAAATAAAAACTATTAAGCACAATAAACAAAAATTGTGCAGGACTAATACGTTGTTCTGGTTGGTCAAACAGGCTCTCTTGTAAGTTTGAGCCAGCTAACACGACATGACGACTAAAACCGCGCTCCGCCATAATATCTAATAGCAAACGTGGGTAAGCGATGGGGACAACGGCTTTGTTAGGGTCTAAATCATGTTTCATGGGCAATGTCATTCACAACAGAAAATGAGGCCGACTGATAGTGCCACAAAAAAGACTGTTATGGCGCGAATCGTGAGGTATTCATGCCGTTCACTACGTAAATTTGACAATATTGACGATATTCTCCTGTGGTTGTGGATGCTCAGCCTGCATCACCGCGTCGGCACGATTTTCGTGATAGCCACAACTCACACATTCAATCCATTCTTGGTCATTAATGGCATCTTTACACCAACGAATCACATCTTGTTTCTGACACTGTTTACAGGTTGCGCCTGCAATAAAACGTTTTTTTATCATCAATAACACCTCATGATTTTCAGGATGCTCAGTTGCGATAACAGCCGTTGAACGCTAAGTAAGTCCTCAGCGCGTTAAGTCTAGTCCGATAATGAGGATGGCGTTATGGGAAGTCAGCCGAGTCAACGCTGTGCAAAACAGTGACACATTCGCAGAAGCTGTGCTTCAGCCCAGCTTCGTTTCTAACCACAATCAAACGCCCAACATAAACTAAGCCTGCTCTAAACCGCTGTGGCGTAGTAATGCATCGATATTGGGTTCGCGGCCTCTAAATGCAATAAATAAATCTAAAGCGGGTTGGCTACCACCTTTAGCTAAAATAGTTTCACGGAACGCTGCCCCTGTCTGTGCATTAAAAATCCCTTCTTGCTCAAAACGAGAAAAGGCATCGCTCGATAATACTTCTGCCCACTTATAGCTATAGTAACCTGCAGCGTAACCACCTGCAAAAATATGGCTAAAACTGTGTTGGAAACGATTAAAGGGAGGGGGAATTAGCACACTCACGTCAGCGCGTACGGCATCAAGTTCAGCCTGAATTTGTGCAGCAGTGAGTGGCGCTTGACTATGAATGCGTAAGTCGAAGAGAGCAAATTCTAATTGGCGTAGGGTTTGTAGACCCGACTGAAAGTTTTTGGCTGCCAATAAACTATTGAGTAAGGCTTTAGGCAGGGCTTCTTGGCTATCAATATGTCGAGTCATCAAGGCGAGTGCTTCTTCTTCCCAACACCAATGTTCCATAAACTGGCTTGGTAACTCGACGGCATCCCATGCGACGCCATGAATGCCGCCAACGGCACTGATATTGACTTCGGTCAGCATGTGGTGCAAACCATGACCAAACTCATGGAAGAGGGTAATGACTTCTTCATGTGTCAGTAGAGCAGGTTGTTGACCAACAGGCGGCGTAAAATTACAGGTTAAAAAAGCGATGGGCAATTGCTCACGGCCATCGGCTAATTGACGACGTGAACGGCAGTTACTCATCCATGCACCGCCCCGTTTGTTGGCGCGTGCATAAGGGTCTAGGTAGAAACTGGCAATAGTGCGCCCTTGTTCGCTAATTTCGTAATAGCTGACCCCCTCTGCCCAGACTTCTGTGTCTTTGGCGTAAATTTGAATGCCATAGAGCTTTTCGACAATGGCAAATAAGCCTGTTATTACCTGTGGAGCAGGAAAATAAGCGCGTAGGGTTGCCTGCGATAAATTCAGCTTTTGTTGTTTAATTTTTTCGGAAATATAGCCAATATCCCACGGCTTGACGGTGTCAATACCCAGTGTTTGGCCATAGGCTTGTACTTCGGCAAGGTCTTGTTGAGCAGCAGGTTTAGCACGCTGGGCAAGGGTTTGCAAAAACGCCATGACCACATCAACCGAAGCGGCCATTTTAGGGACTAAAGACAATTCGGCATAATGTGCATAACCTAAAAGTTGTGCTTGCTCATAACGTAAAGCCAGTATCTCACTCATTAATGCGGAGTTATCAAACTGACCCTCAGCACTCAATTCGGAGGCGCGGGTAACATAGGCACGATAAACGGTTTCACGCAGTGTACGGTCGTCGGCATAGGTCATGACCGCCAAATAAGCAGGTGCATCCAGCGTCACAATGTAGCCTTCAAGTCCACGTTGTTGCGCTAATTGTGCTAACAATGCACGTTGTGCCTCAGGAATACCTTGCATTTCTGCCGTGCTCAACGATTTATGCCATGCTTGTGTGGCATCTAATAAATTATCGGCAAATTTGGCAGAGAGTGCGGATAGCCGTTCTTCAATCGCGGCAAAGCGCTGTTTTTCTGTCGGGGCTAAGGCGACCCCACTTAAACGAAAGTCGCGCAAAGCATTACGTACGGCTTGTTGTTGGGCAATACTCAAGGTCTCAAAGTCAGGACTATCGGCAATACTTTGATAGGCCTGAAAAAGTGCCGTGTTTTGTCCTAGCTCGGTGTAATATGCCGAAATCAAGGCTAAACAGTGGTTATAAGCATCACGCCAAGCAGGACTATTGGTTACGGCGTTTAAGTGGCTAATAATTGACCATGCCCTGCTCAAATTGTCATCTAATTCCTCTAACTTAGCCGCTAAAGATGACCATGTGGGTGTATGTTGTGTCGCCAGTCTCGCAATGTGTGTACGATTATCGTCAATTAATTGCTGAATGGTGGGTTGAGCGAGTTCAGGTGTGATTTGGCTAAAAGCGGGTAAGTGCGTATTTATAAGTAAAGGATTAGACATAAGATTTACCGTCTACAATAAATGGGATAAAGCATCTCAGCATGCCGTATTTAGGACTTAGCTTAAACAGTTCAATCCCTAAGTAAAAGAGACGATTGTTGCTTTGTTGATACCAACAAAGTGCCGTATATCGACTCAAACAGAAGACATAGCTTTAGGCGGTCTATTTTTTATGCCAAACCCAATAAATGACTCTTTTGAATCGCTCGTGGGTGTTGCCAAAAAATCGCTAACACCACTCAAAATGCTTGCACTTTATTGGTGCGATTTTTGGCAAAAATAGGGCAAAAAAGTTGGCAAAACTTTTGCATCAATCCCTTTTAAGTGTGAAGAGTCAGCCAACGCTGTTGTCCTGCTATTCACTGTCTATGCTGTTATGGGCAGATTACGTGTTTATTGACACCATAACGTAGACATACTCAGTCCAAGATTTGCACTAAAACAGAGCGCGTTACGCCTTATGATGACTGGCTACTCACAATAATCATAGGACAGTATAAAGGGCGATGGTCTGACTGAGTAATGCACATTTTTGCCAATGATGATGACGACATAAAAGGGGAGTAACTCAAGATGGCCTGTCACAATATTGTTGTTTCTGAAAATAACTATGGCTATTTTCCAAACCCAACACACTATGACGAGATGATGAGTCAAGGTGAAAATCGTCCACATTATCAACAGATTGCCCAATGGTTAGCGCAAACGCCTTTGGAGCAAATGTTAAAAAACAGGCAACAAGCCGACACCTTGTTCCGCCAACAAGGTATTACCTTTACCGTCTATGGCGACACAGCAGGCACCGAGCGTTTGATTCCTTTTGACATGATTCCGCGTGTGATTCCACATCACGAATGGCAAATCATGGCCAAAGGCTGTGAGCAACGGGTGTTAGCCTTAAATGCGTTTTTGCATGATGTTTACCATGAACAACACATTATTAAAGCAGGCATTATTCCGCGTGAGCAAATATTAGGCAATGAACATTATCAAGCGGCCATGATTGGTCTGACCTTGCCGAATAAAATTTATGCGCATATTGCAGGTATTGATTTAGTGCGTCATAGCGATGGCCGTTATTATGTGTTGGAAGATAATTTACGCACGCCGTCAGGTGTGTCCTATATGCTCGAAAATCGAAAAATGACCGAGCGATTATTTCCTGACTTAATGGCCAAACATAAGGTCTTACCTGTTAATCAATATCCTGATTATCTGAAGCAAACGTTATTGGAGGCTGCGCCGCAAGGGACACCGACCATTGCCATTTTAACACCTGGTCGTTTTAATAGTGCCTTTTTTGAGCATGCCTTTTTAGCCCGTTCTATGGGCGTAAATTTGGTCAGTGGCAGCGATTTAGTGGTCAAAGATGACATTGTATACATGAAAACTATCAACGGTTTAGAGCGTGTTGATGTCATTTATCGCCGTTTAGATGATGCGTTTATTGACCCCTTAGCCTTTAATCCCAATTCGATGTTAGGTGTGGCTGGTTTAATGTCTGCTTATAAAGCAGGGAATGTAATTTTAGCCAATGCCGTTGGTACGGGTGTCGCAGATGACAAATCTATCTATCCCTATGTGCCTGATATGATTCGTTTTTATCTGAGTGAAGAACCTATACTAGAAAATGTACCGACATGGCAATGTCGTAAACCTGCCGATTTAAGCCATGTGTTGGCTAATTTACCTGAGTTGGTGGTCAAAGAAGCGCAAGGTTCGGGCGGATATGGCATGTTAATTGGCCCAGCAGCCACACAAGCCGAATTAGAGGAGTTTAGAGCGAAGCTCATAGCCACCCCAGAGGCCTATATTGCGCAACCCACCCTCGCGCTTTCTACCTGCCCAACCTTTGTCGCCGCAGGTATCGCACCCCGACACATTGATTTGCGTCCTTTTGTGTTATCGGGTAAAACGACACGCTTAGTGGCAGGTGGATTAACACGCGTCGCCCTAAAAGCAGGCTCCTTAGTGGTTAATTCATCGCAAGGGGGTGGAACTAAAGATACGTGGGTGTTAGCGGAGGCGGAATAAATTATGTTGCTACTTTCGACAGCGGCAGATTTGTATTGGTTAGGTCGTTATTTTAGTCGTAGCCAAGCATTAGTCGATTTACTATTAGATTGCTTAAAAAACCCAAGCATTGAGAGTTTGGGCATTCCGCTCAGTATTACAGGCACATGGCAGAATTTTTATCAGCAATACATGACACTTAGTCCAGAAGCATTGGCTGAATTTTTTATCACGGCCAATAATCCCACCAGCTTAAGTGCCTGTTTAGAAGCGACGCGTGCAGATGCACAAGCGACACGTGGACGGATTAGTGATGAATTATGGGTGGCGATTAATAGTCTATGGTTATCATGGCAGGAACGTTCGCGCATGATAGGGGTTTATAGCGACCATGTTGCCCTCTATAAAAGTTTGCAACAAGACTTAAGTGCGATAGACCACATGATTGCCCAAACACAAGACCAGCAAGCACAGCGTCTGATGTTAATTGGGTTATATGTTGAGCAGCTAGACCATGCCTTTAGAAAATTAGCCACCCCTGATGCTAAAGCCCCGTCTAAAACCGAGGTGCAAACAGCAGCAGCCAGTTTGGCGCAGCAGTTAATGGGCTTAGATGGCTTAATTTGGCATAATGCCCAGCAGGCGGGTCAGGATTTATTGTCAGTGACACAACTGTTACCCGAACAAAAAGAGCTGACGCGTGCCAAAGAAGCACAACTGTGTTTACAAGGCCTAACCCATTGTTTGACCGATGTATTTGCCACTTAACGCGTTATCGCAGACCCCTTTTGCCAACGGCAGAAGGGGAAATATCTATATAAAACCCTATAATGACCGTATCCAAACATCTTCGTAGCCACAATATAAAGGTGTCTTGGCTTCTTATGTCTCACTAATTGTTAGGAAACTACAATGACCTATTGTGTTGCCATGCGTTTGAACGAAGGCTTAGTTCTCGTCAGTGATTCACGTACCAATGCGGGCGTAGACCACATTGCCGTTTTTAGAAAATTACATATTTTTGGTATTGACCATGAGCGTGTATTAGTCATTCAAAGTGCAGGAAATTTAGCGACCTCGCAAGCCGTTATTACCTTGTTACGTCAGCGTATTAAACAAGACGAAGGACGGCACTTACATAATGTGGGTTCTTTGTTTGAGGCGGCGAGCTTGGTAGGCGATACCTTACGTGATGTGCTAAAAAAATATAAAGAGCAAGACATGGACTTTTCCTGTTCCTTATTGTTGGCGGGACAAATTAAGGGTGAAGAGCCGCAGTTATATAACATCTATCCGCAAGGGAATTTTATTGTATCTACCGAAGATACGCCGTATTTTCAAATTGGTGAAAGTAAATACGGTAAGCCCATTTTAGACCGTGCCTTAGACTATAAGACCTCTATCGAAAAAGCCTTACGTTGTGCGCTGATTTCTTTTGATTCAACTATTCGTAGTAATTTGTCGGTAGGTACACCCTTAGATTTATTGGTGTATAAAAAAGACAGTTTGTTAGTCCCTTCAGGGCGGCGTTTACACGATGATGACCCATATTGGCACATGATTCGTACCCATTGGTCAGAAGGCTTAAAAGCGACTTTAGCCAGTTTGCCGCCACCGCCAGATAATTATTGGGCGTAAACCCTGATTAGGCTATATACGAGATAGGCCATCAGTGACTCAGCCTTAGACGGTGATGACACTGACCAACCCCCTCAATTCACGGAGGGGGCTATATGAGCATATTTAACTATTCATAGCGTAGGCAAATAAATTTTGCCATCACGTAGGGGAGGACACCAATAATAAGCCCCCGTGGTCGGTTGAGTAAATTTGAACAGCGCATCACTGATGCCATCTTCAAGGCCTACCATGCGTCTAAGTTGTTGGCTAAAGGCTTGTAACGAGTGACCAAAGGCGACAAACATGAGACCGCCATTTACCCCTGTTGCCCATGTCATAGACCGTCTTAACAGAAAGGCTTCAGGACTAAAACTTTCTTGAGCTGTACGCTTCACATGCGCTGATTCGGGGGCATCGTCAAGCTCTTCATTATCGCGACGGCGACGACCCATCATATTATCTTGTTCATTCTCATCATAAGTGGCAAAAGTCGACATACTGTGCTGCCACTGTTGAACTGCGACAAAACTACTGCCTGTTAAGACACTGTCTGGTTCGTTGACAAAAGCGGCACGGACAGCCTCATCGCCTTGTGGGTTTTCTGTTCCATCTTCATAACCTGTTAAGTCGCGGCCACCTAAGTGGCAAAATCCTTCAACAATGTCTACACACACAAAAGCAGGGGCTAATAAGCGAGTCAGATGTTGGCTACTTAACAATAACTCCCCTCTATCATCACCGCGCAACCACAACCATAAGTCATGGGGAGTAGAAGGGATATGAATGCCCATATGGGTGTAGCTAGGAAAATTGGGCAGTTTGGGGCTGTTAATTGCTAAGCGTTGCAGTAACGATTTACCCAAACCTAAGACAATCTGTTCCCCGTCTACTAAAGCACACAGTTGTGCGAATACGGTGTGAATATCGGCGCTGGGTAAGGCGTTAAAACTTAAATAACGAGCCGCTTGCGGCAGGCTGGCTAAAATACCGCGTTGATAGGTCATGGTATGTTTCCTAATGAGTCGTAAGCGTTGAGCAGTCACGGCGTAAGGGACAAGATTCGCCAATAGGCAAGGTTAATAAGCGTTGTTTGAGTTGTTGTAAATTGGCAATACGTTGGTCAATCAGGGCAATTTTGTTGTCAATAAAGGTACTCACTAATTCGCTGGCTAATGTCCCTCCCATGAGCATGGGCGTAATATCGGCTATCTCGCGTAAAGAAAAGCCTAACTCTTGGGCTAATTTAATAAAATGAATGGTATCAACCGTTTGCTTACTGTAAGACTTGTAACCGTTCTCTTGTTTATGACTACGAATCAAGCCCTGTTTTTCGTAAAAGCGGATGGTATCACGGCTAACCATTGTCGCTTGCGCAAGTTGTCCAATTAACATCGTGTCTCTCCCTCAAAAAGTACTTGACCTTGGAGTTTAGTCCATCGTTTAGGCTTTGTCTTGTATCTATTGTTGATGAGGAAAACATGATGAATACGATTTTAGTCACGGGTGGGCATGGGTTTATTGGTCGCTTTTTAGTTGCTGCGTTATTGGCCAAAGGCGAAACGGTGATTGTGATGTTGCGGCAACCTGAAAGCCAATTACCCACCTTAAAAGCATGGTTAACCACTTACGGTGTCAATTCACAACGGTTAAGCGCGATTTATGCTGACCTTAGCCAAGCAAATGCAGGGGTGAGTGAGGAAGATTGGCAAAAACTGGCAGAGATTACCGTATTATATCACACCGCAGCGTTGTTTGCATGGCAGTTAAGTGCCATACAAGCGCGGCAAATTAATGTCACTGCAGTCGTGGATTTGTTGGCATTATTGAGTGCACGCACACCGTTAAGGCATGTCATACAATTGTCAGGTTATATGGTGAGTTTACCCAATAATTTAGCAGCATTGGGCATTAACGCAGGCGAGCATCATGATTGGTTGAGTTTGTATCGTCAATTAGGCGCGTATGAGGCCTCTAAAATTGAGGCACATTTTGCCATTAAAAAACAATGTCAACAAAAAGGTTTGTTATGTACGGTGATTCATCCCGCAACCGTGATAGGACATAGTCAAACGGGCGAGTTAGCAGCGCATCAGCCTTTTTATCACACTTTAGTAGACTTGAAAGCGGGTAAATTCATCGCGGTACCCGCAGGGCAGGGCTATAGATTACCCTTAGTCAGCGTTGATTATGTGGTAGATTTTTTAGCGCATGTGTTAGACGTACCGCATGCGGCAGGTCAAGAGTATGTCTTGGCTGACAATACAACGCCTGACCTGAGACAGGTATTAACATATTGTGCGCCAATGTTAGCTGTTTCTGCGCCCCGTTGGCAGCTACCAGTGCCTTTATTGCAGTTTATTGCCAAATACCGACGTTTGGCAGCTTGTCTCGGTTTAAGTGCCGAACAATTACATTTTTTACGCACAGAGTCTTTAGATACGGCGTCTGCCGATGCGGTAGCGCAACAGTTGGGCTTGTCACACCCTCCCTTAGCAGCGGTATTAGTCAAAACGGCGGCTTATGTGCAACATCAGTCTCATAATGAGGTGTTGATGACTTAATCCTTATGTTAGGAAAAAACTATCAGTCTCAAAACAAGGACGTTACAAATAATGGGGGCGGCTGGCATGTTGCCTATGAATCGCGTTAGGCATAAAACGATATTCACGTAGGGCACAAGCCTTGACAATTCAATGGGCAAGGCTTGTTATGTCATATAGGACTGTTTTTGGCGTAATCCATCGAGAAAGGACTACTTTTTCATTCCTGCTTTAGCAAACAAATCGGCCATTGTGCCTGACTTCGCAGGCGTTGAGCTTTTGCCTTTAGTGTTGCTAGGTGCAGGACTATTAAACGAACGTTGGTTAGTGACTTTAGGTTCAGCACGCGACGTTGTTTGTGCCGCAGCTTTGTCGTTTAAGCGGCGTGTTAACGCAATCCGTTTACGTGCCACATCCACTTCAATCACTTTCACTTTGACAATATCGCCTGCTTTGACCACCGCATGAGGGTCTTTGACAAAATTTTCTGACAACATCGAAATATGTACTAAGCCATCTTGATGTACGCCAATATCGACAAACGCACCAAAATTCGTGACATTAGTGACCACACCTTCTAACACCATACCTACCACCAAGTCTTTAATGTCGGTGACACCTTCCATAAACTGTGGTGCAACAAACGCAGGTCGTGGGTCACGCGCTGGTTTTTCTAATTCTTGTAAAATATCTTGAATCGTGGGTAAACCAAAACGCTCATCAATATAGTCTTGAGCTTTAATGGAGCGGACTTTTTCGCTATTGCCCATTAAATCGCTCATTGTTAAGCCTTTGTTACGCAAAATCTTTTCTACCACAGGATAGGCTTCAGGATGGACACTAGAGCTATCTAAGGGATTATCTCCCCCTAAAATTCGCAAAAATCCTGCCGCTTGTTCAAAGGTTTTTGCGCCTAAGCGTGGCACTTTTTTCAGATTCTCACGATTGGCAAATGCACCATGTTCATTTCTAAAATTCACCAAGTTTTGGGCAATGGTTTTATTTAAACCTGCAATACGGGTTAATAAGGCCACTGATGCCGTATTCACATCAACACCCACCGCATTAACACAGTCTTCCACCACCGCATCCAAACCACGCGCCAACTGAGGCTGATTAACATCATGCTGATATTGACCAACGCCAATCGCTTTAGGTTCAATTTTGACTAATTCGGCTAAAGGGTCTTGCAAACGACGGGCAATCGACACCGCGCCCCGATACGAGACATCTAAATCAGGAAACTCCTCGGCGGCCAATGCTGATGCAGAATACACTGATGCCCCTGCTTCACTGACGACAATTTTGGTTAATTTTAATTCGCTGTGTTTTTTAATCAGTTCGGCAGCTAATTGGTCAGTCTCTCGTGATGCAGTACCGTTACCAATAGCAATTAACTCCACTTGATGTTGGGCGCATAATTTGGCTAAAACCGCTAAAGACTCATGCCATTCGTTTTTGGGTTGATGGGGGAAAATAGCGGTATACGCGACTAATTTGCCTGTTTTATCAACAATGGCAACTTTTACACCTGTGCGTAAACCGGGGTCTAAACCCATAGTTGCCCGTTGACCCGCAGGGGCAGCCATTAACAAGTTTTTCAAATTTTGACCAAAGACATGAATCGCTTCGCCATCGGCTTGATTTTTTAATTCGGTGACAAAGCTACTTTCTAAATGTGGCTGTAATTTAATACGCCACGTCCATCTTACCACTTCTTGCAACCAATTATCAGCAGCACGTTGTTGTTGGCGAATATCAAATTGATTGGCAATTACGCCCTCGCAGGGATGCGGCATGGTGCTATCAAGATTAGGCAAATTCACGGTGACGGTTAAAAAGCCTTCATTACGACCACGAAACACTGCTAATGCACGATGCGAAGGAATAGTGCTGAGTGCTTCACTAAAATCAAAATAGTCTTTAAATTTAGCCGCTTCTTGTTCTTTGCCATCCACTAACTTGCTAATAACATGTGCTTGTTGATAAAAATAGGGGCGAATTTTGGCTAATAGCTCAGCATCTTCGGCAAAACGCTCCATTAAAATATATTTTGCACCTTCTAATACCGCTTTAGAGTCGGCATAGCCTTCACAAATAAAGCTTTCGGCAGTAGCTTGTGGATTTAGACTGGGATTTGCCAATAATTGCTCAGCCAAAGGCAACAATCCTGCGGCAATCGCCATTTGACCTTTGGTGGTCTTTTTGGGTTTATAGGGTAAATATAAATCTTCCAAAATGGCTTTGGTTTCCGCTGCCAACAATTTTGCATTGAGTTCGGGCGTTAATTTGCCTTGTTCGTTGACGCTATTAATAATGGTTTGGCGACGGTCTTCCAACTCACGCAAATACAGCAAACGCTCTTCTAAAAAACGTAATTGGGTGTCGTCTAAGCCTTGAGTGACTTCTTTACGATAACGCGCAATAAACGGTACGGTTGCGCCACCGTCTAATAATTGAATAGCAGCTTCAACTTGTTCGGCTTTAACAGCCAGCTCTTGGGCAATTTTTTGGCTAAAAAGATTCATTATTAACATATATCCATGAAGTAAACTGAGCGGCATTATAACGAGCAATGATGACGAAAACAGTGTCACTTGACTGTTTTCTTTAGGCGCAATCGCTATTTCAATTTCCCCTCACCCCACATCTTTTTAAAAGGCTAAAATTGAGACTATAACGATGAAATTCCGCTCCTCGGAGGGGCTAGGGGTGGGTTAAAACAGCTACTAAAAGCCTAGTTTTTAGCCCTAACACACCCCTAAATCCCCTCTCAAGAGGGGACTTACTCTCATTTTTATAGTCTTTTAATGCCCAAAATAATTGTGTAGATACCTATCCACAATATTTAAAGAGAGGCCGTTAAAATCAGGAAAAATGACACAAGCAGCTCAAATTTGACTCTAAAATGAATTTGTCACAAAAATGGCAATTGACTAAACCGCAAAAGACAGGCATTTATTCGCCATTCTTTTAATAATTGATAGGAAAAAACCATGAAAACAAGAGCCGCCGTGGCATGGCAAGCAGGTCAACCCTTAACCATTGAAGAGGTCGAATTACAAGGACCAAAAGCAGGTGAAGTCTTAGTTGAAATTAAAGCCACAGGCATTTGTCATACCGATTATTACACGTTATCAGGTGCAGATCCTGAAGGTTTATTTCCTGCCATTTTAGGCCATGAAGGTGCTGGAGTGGTGGTTGAAGTAGGTGCAGGCGTAAAATCCTTACAAGCTGGCGACCACGTTATTCCTTTATATACACCTGAATGTCGCCAATGTAAGTTTTGTTTATCGCAAAAAACCAATCTTTGCCAAGCGATTCGTAGCACACAAGGTCGAGGTTTAATGCCTGATGCCACCAGCCGCTTTTCGCTCAACGGTAAACCTATTTTGCATTATATGGGCACATCCACCTTCTCTAATTATATTGTTGTTCCCGAAATCGCCCTTGCCAAAATTCGCTCCGATGCGCCATTTGATAAAGTTTGTTATATCGGTTGTGGCGTCACCACAGGCTTAGGCGCAGTATTATTTACCGCCAAAGTCGAAGCAGGCGCAAATGTCGTAGTCTTTGGTTTGGGGGGTATTGGCCTGAATGTCATTCAGGGTGCAAAAATGGTGGGTGCAGGCAAAATTATTGGTGTCGATATTAACCCTGCGCGTCAAGAACTCGCTCGTCAGTTTGGTATGACCCATTTTATCAATCCCAATGACGTTGAAAATGTGGTGGATACCATTATTCAACTTACTGACGGTGGTGCAGATTATAGCTTTGAATGTATTGGCAATACCAAAGTGATGCGCCAAGCCCTAGAGTGCTGCCATAAAGGTTGGGGGCAAAGCATTATTATTGGTGTGGCAGAAGCAGGTGCAGAAATTAGCACTCGTCCTTTCCAATTAGTGACAGGTCGAGTGTGGAAAGGCTCAGCATTTGGCGGTGCGCGTGGTCGTACTGATGTGCCTAAAATTGTCGATTGGTATATGGAAGGCAAAATTAATATTGATTCTTTAATCACTCACACCTTAAAACTCGAAGACATTAACGAAGGCTTTAGATTGATGAAAGCAGGTGAATCGATTCGCTCGGTAGTGGTGTTTTAATGATGACGGCTTTTGAAACACGCAGCACACACGCCTGCTTTGGTGGTGTGCAAGGTTTTTATCAACATCAATCTAGCGTTATCGGTTTGCCAATGCGCTTTGCGGTGTATCAGCCACCACAAGCACAACAGGGCAAAGTGCCTGTGTTGTTTTATTTAGCAGGTTTAACCTGTAACGAAGAAACCTTTGCCATTAAAGCAGGCGCACAACGCTTGGCAGCCGACTATGGGCTGATGATTGTCACGATGGACACCAGTCCACGCGGTGCAGGCATTACAGGCGAAGCCGATGCGTGGGATTTTGGTGTGGGTGCTGGCTTTTATGTTGATGCGACACAAGAGCCATGGTCAAAAAATTACCGCATGGAAAGTTATGTCACGCAAGAATTGCGTGAGTTAATTCTTAGGCATTTTCCTGCGGATGACAGCAAAGTGGGTATTTTCGGTCACTCAATGGGTGGACATGGGGCATTGGTGTTGGCCTTACGCCATCCCGAATTATATCAGTCGGTATCAGCCTTTGCGCCAATTGCTGCACCGAGCCAATGCCCTTGGGGACAAAAAGCCTTTAGTCATTATTTGGGTGATAATCAACAAACATGGCGAGCTTATGATGCAACAGCGTTAATTGAAGATGGCAAAAAAGCGCCACCCATTTTGATTGACCAAGGTTTAAACGATCAATTTCTGGCTAATCAACTGTATCCTGAGTTATTGGAAGCTGCCTGTCAGCAACATGGTCAATCACTCAACTTACGCCGACATGAAAATTATGACCACGGTTATTATTTTATTAGTAGCTTTATGGCTGACCATTTAGCACATCATGTGCGGTGTTTGATGGTTTAGATTTTTTAGGATGGGTTGACGAAGGAAACCCATTATTTTAGGTTTGAAAAAGTCTGTTGGTTATTAGGAAGTAAAATCATAACCTATTGATTATTATTGTTTTGACTATACGCATCCTGCACTTGCTTGCTACAAATTTTTATCTGATATGTCGCGAGGTTGTTGAAGCCTTAATACCAAACGAAGGCATAATTTGTTTTAATATATAAGGCGAGAGGGAGTTAGGGGTGTTTAAAAAGTTATTAGTCGTTGTTATATCATTTCTGTTGTTTGGATGTATTGGTGCAGATATAACGATTGTGAGACCAATAAAAAAAGGCTATTTCTTGGATGGTACTCGTCTTTATTATCAGGATGTTGATGATACAAACAATCTAGTTGCAGAGTCTTGTATTAGTTCAATGTTCAATTTTGAGCAAAATAAAGCGAAAGACCCAAATCAACCCGCAATTGTACTGAAAAAACACTTTAGCACGAATAGTGTACTCGATAATTCTCGTGTTGTTAAAACATATAGAAAACTTTCAAATCGGTTGTTTGTTTGGCAAGGTGTATTTATTGACGCTACTATTCTACCATTTAGAGTTCCTTTTGCTGTGCCATATGGAATAAGAAAAATAGAATTGGGTTTGACCAACGATCAGTTAACGAGTGTGAAAGAGTTAACGGATATTGATGGGAAGTCTATTGGTTTTTTTTATGGTTATTTGAATGAAGCAGGAAACTCATATTACGGATCTTGGTTTATGAAAAAGCATCCCGCTCAAAAATATCCTAGAGATAGATTTGGTGTAGGAATAGATGGTCATTCTATTAATGATATTGCAAAATTATATTTTGATTGTGATTGGAAGATTAAAAAATAAATCAGACTCGAGTTATGGGCTTCGTCCCTTAACCCACAACTACAAGATTAGAGTCGAAATTGATTAGGACTTACGCATTTCACTGAAATTAGCGCGTTTTGTGAGCCAAAAATCGCTAAAAGCGATTATTTAGTGAGCAAATAAGCGATAACCGCGTAAGTCCTATTGATAAGATCATAGAATTGGCTTCAACACACTCCAATTTAGCTGATCTATTGGCTTAGTTAAGAATGCTTCAGATCGGCTGCCTGATATACCGCATCATTTTCACGCTTACCAACAGCAATCACTAAGACCACCACTTGATCATCAATCACTTCATATACCAAACGATAACCAATACTTCGCAATTTGATTTTATAACGATTCGGATGTCCCGAAAGCTTATTTTTTGGCACTTTCGGGTTATCCAACACTTTCTCTAATTTCTTTTTTAGCGGTTGTTTAACGCTCAAATTTAGCTTATTCCACTCAGCTAAGGCTTCTTCTAAAAACTCTAATTTATAAGTCATCTATATTTACTCGAATGCGCTTTTGATTCGCACGAGCATCTGCAATTTTATTGAGTTCTAAGTCTTCTAATTGCTCAAGCATTTTTTCGTACAACTCAGCAGGAATACAATAAAAAGCAGGCGTATTACGATTAAGAATCGCAACAGCTTCTCCCTTTCCTGCTAATACTGTATCCATAGGACTTTTTTTAAGCTCTGTAATACTTGCAGTCATTCGTGCATGAATTAGTTGAGTCATTATTAAGCCTCTAAATAGTTAATAGATTGTAGGTTTTATTGATGTTTACTCAATATAGCACACCACAAAGCACTTTTAAAAGTGCTTTTAAAGACGCTTTTACTCTATATCAAACTTAAAATCTTATTCTCGAATAATAGAAAAAATCTATTTTGCCAACTAATTCGCTACTAACAAAAAAACTCGTTTACAATGTCATCCATATTTTCATTCTAAAAAACTCACATGAACACCTCCCCACCAACCCATCCCACCTTTAACCAAGCCCTCAAACTTTGGCTTAAAATTGGCTGTATTAGTTTTGGTGGTCCTGCTGGGCAAATTGCCTTAATGCACAAAGAGCTAGTTGAAGACAAACGCTGGATTTCAGAAGGTCGTTTTTTACACGCGCTTAATTATTGTATGTTGTTACCTGGCCCTGAAGCCCAACAACTCGCCACTTATATTGGTTGGTTGTTACATGGTCGTTGGGGAGGGCTGATTGCGGGTGGCTTATTTGTGTTGCCATCTTTGTTATTGTTTTGGTTATTAGGTTGGCTATATATGAGCTTTGGCCAACTGCCTAGCGCACAAGCCATTTTATGGGGTATTAAACCTGTCGTTGTCGCCTTAGTGTTAGCAGCGGCATGGCGTTTAGCCAGTAAAACCCTAAAAAACAATTATCTACGCGCCATTAGTTTGGCGGCCTTATTAGCCATTGTGGCGGGGTTAGGGTTCGTGTGGATTGTATTGGCCGCTGCCTTAATAGGTTTAGCCTTGTACCGTTGGCAACCGTCTTTATTTAAAACCGCAGGACATGGCAGTAGTGGCAAAAGTTATGGCGCAAGTGTGATTGATGACCATTCCCCCTTAGCAACTCATGCCCAATATCAAGCTCACACATGGCGCAGAGCCTTATTGGTCAGTCTGATTTTATGGTTTGGCAGTTTAAGTGCGGTGTTTTTTATCTTTGGCCAAACTCATTTATATAACCATATTGCTCAATTTTTTAGTAAAGCCGCGTTATTAACCTTTGGTGGCGCGTATGCCGTTTTACCTTATGTTAATCATGCGGTTGTCGTGGATTATCAATGGTTAAGCCAAGCGCAAATGATGGATGGTTTAGCCCTTGGTGAAAGTACACCAGGCCCATTGATTATGATTGTTGCTTTTGTGGGTTTTGTTGCAGGTTGGCAACAGGCTTTAGGCAATGATCCTTTAATTAATGCCATGATTGCCTCAAGTCTGGCCACATTTTTTACCTTTTTGCCGTCATTTATTTTTATCTTTTTGGGTGCGCCTGTGGTTGAAGCCACTCGACACTTACCTAAACTTCACGCGCCGTTAACGGCAATCAGTGCCGCTATTGTCGGCGTGATTGTTAATTTAGCCTTATTTATGGCCTATCATGTGTTTTGGCCACAAGGGTGGGGCAATACGATAGATTATCCTGCACTGTTGTTAGCAATAGTGGCATGTGTTGCCTTGCTTCGTTTTAATGTCGGGGTCATCTCTTTATTAGCTGTCTGTGCGGGGATTGGCCTTGTCCTCAAATAAAAAGCCATCATAAAACAGGTAGAATACAGCATTTAGATGCAGAACAGGATTGCATTAGACTGCACTTTTGGTTAGCGTCTCATACAAATAGGCGTTATGTATTTTATCGAAGGCGAGCATCAATCCGAGTCGGAGTTATCATGTTGAGCAAGTAGAGCAGTATGAATGCTGCCGAGAATATGCATCAATCAATGACCCTCGTTTAAGCCTAAATGATGATGAAACAGAGATACCACAGACTTTAGACGCTAAACACTACAACAATACATCCCCCATGTGACCTAAGTCGACAGAGAGAAATTCATGGAAAATCAACATCAAACACAAGAAACGCATAAAATATTGGTGGTCGATGATGATGTACGCTTACGTACGCTATTACAGCGTTTTTTAGAAGAGCAGGGCTATACCGTAAAAGCCGTACCAGATGCGTTACAAATGGATCGTATGTTAGCCCGTGAGCTGTTTTCATTGATGGTATTAGACTTTATGTTGCCAGGTGAAGATGGTTTGGCGATTTGTCGTCGCTTGCGTGCGGCTAACAATCAAATGCCTATTATTATGCTGACAGCGCGTGGTGCAGATGCCGACCGTATTAGCGGTTTAGATGCAGGCGCAGATGACTATTTGCCCAAGCCATTTAATCCTCAAGAGTTACTAGCACGCATCAAAGCCGTGCTTCGTCGGCAGGTACGAGAGTTGCCTGGTGCGCCCTCACAAGTGGCTGAAGTGGTCAAATTTGGCCCGTGGGAGCTGGATTTATCAACCCGTGAATTTCGTAAAGATAACGAAGTTGTACCACTGACTACAGGCGAGTTTGCGGTACTCAAAGCCCTTGTGCAACATCCACGCGAGCCATTAACCCGCGATAAATTGATGAATTTAGCCCGTGGTCGTGAGTGGGGAGCGATGGAGCGTTCTATTGATGTGCAAGTCTCGCGTTTGCGACGTTTAATTGAAGAAAACCCTGCCAAAGCACGTTATATTCAAACTGTATGGGGCGTGGGTTATGTGTTTGTACCCGATGGTAAAGAGTCGGTAATATAATGACGACGGCCACCCCAGAGCCCATCTACCGTGGCTGGTTTGACCGTATATGGTCAAAAATCAAGCCCAAAAGTGCTGTTTGGCGGACGACCTTAGTGATTAGTATTGTCTTGGTCGTTAGCCAATATTTATCATTGGCATTTTTTTGGTGGAATCTCTATTTGCCAGAAATGCGTCAACATGCGCATTATGTGGCGGTCAACCTGTCGTTATTACGTAATGCTGAGCAGCAGGTGCTCGAAAACCCACAAGCCTTAGAAATGCATGAATGGATTAAACGCTCCACAGGCATCGAGGTGATTCGTAATCCCGACGAGTTTCCTTCGCTTAAAGACAAGCCGTTCGCCGAGTTTTTTACCCAAGAATTAGAAGAACAATTACGGCGAGAATTACATGAGCCGATAGATGTCTATTTTGAATTTAAACCTACACCACGCTTGTGGATGTATATTCCGTCCATGAAAGATGTATGGATTCGTGAACCCCTCGTATTTTTCGCCCAATATAATCCGTTTATTATCATTGCATGGGTGATTGGTGTGCCTATTTTGGCCATCATTGCTATCGTCACTTTAGTTCGGCAACTTAATCGCCCCTTAAAGCGTTTGGAGTTGGCGGCTCGTCGTGTGGCTAAAGGACAACACGCGACCATGCTTGAAACACAGCGTGGCCCTTCCGAAATTCGTGCTGTTAATACCGCTTTTAATCAAATGACACACGATATCCAACAAGCGGCCAAAGACCGTACAGTGATGTTGGCGGGTATTTCGCACGATTTGCGTACGCCCTTAACACGCTTACGATTGACGGCTGAAATGATGTCTGACAAAGACCTTGCTGAAGGCATGATTTTAGACATTCAAGATATGGATGCCATTTTAGACCAATTTATTTCCTTTATGCGTGACGGTTCAGACGAGCCTTTAGAGCTGACAGATATTAATGCGGTACTGGCAGAAGTCGCGGCACAGTTTTCCCAACAAACAACGGTGAGTTTTCAGCCAGAGCCTTTGCCTGATATCATCATTCGTCGTATGGCAATTAAACGGATGATTGGTAACTTGGTAAATAATGCCTTGCGTTATGGCCAAGCCCCCATTGACTTATCTGCCTTAGAGGGACGACAAGAGTTAGTTATTAAAGTACGAGACCACGGACTGGGTATTGATGAGGCCAAATTACCCGAACTGATGCAGCCCTTTGTCCGTGGCGAGGCTGCACGGACAACACAGGGGTCGGGTTTGGGTTTAGCCATTGTTGCGCGTATTGTCCGTATGCACAAAGGCAGCTTAGTTATTTGTAACCACCCTGAGGGTGGTTTAGAAGTCTCCGTCAGCTTGCCACTACCGAAAATCGTATAATATTAATGAAGTTGATGCGGGAATAAGCGACGAATATCCCCTGCACTAAACACATATTCCGTATGACAAAATTGGCAATGCAAACGAATGCTGCCTTGCTCGGCAATGATATCTTCACACTCCGCTTCGCCAATACTAATTAAGGCATTGGCGGTATTATCGCGTGAGCAAGTACAGGCAAATGTCACGGCTTCGCTGGCAGGTAAGACCACAGACTCCTCATGGTACAACCGATACAGTACCTCATTCGTCGATAAGTCTAATAATTCGGCAGGTTGTAGGGTTTCGGTGATTTTTAACAGACGAGGCCAACGGTCTGCATCTTGGTCGGCTTCGCTTTGTGGTAATGCTTGTAATAACAGCCCCGCACCTACCGTGCCATTCGTTGCTAACCATAGGCGCGTCGGTAACTGCTCTGATTGGGCGAAATAATTCTCTAAGCAGGCGGCAATCGTTTCACCTTCTAATGCAACAATGCCTTGATAACGTTGACCCTGATTAGGCTCTAAGGTAATCACCAATAAACCGTCAGTACCTAATAGCTCGGCAAGACTGGCTTGATTTGGGCAAGGGAGGGTGTCACTTAATTGGGCGATGGCACGTACTTCATGATGGTGATTACATTCCGCCATCATCATTTTTAGTGCGCCTGTACCGCGCGCTTGTAAACTCAAACGGCCTTCTAGTTTTAAGGTTGCCGTCAGCAACACACTGGCGGTGACCAGTTCTGCCAAGCGTTGTTGTATAACAGAAGGATAACTATGGCGCTCAAAAATATCGGCCAAACTTTGTTTTAACTGCACAATCTCACCACGAACAGGGCTATCAGCAAAATAAAAGCGTTGGCGTATATCTGACATAACGTGACCTATAAAATCATCAACAGAGAGTGTGAAAGCACAGATAGGGGGATAAGCAATCCTTTACATAAAGCACAACCGCTAGGCGCTATCTGTAACATTGCTTAAGTTTGTCGATTTTAGCAATAAAAATGCAGTATAGCGTGTTTATTAACGGCTAAAGGCAAAGTTTATTTGTATGCTCACCTAAGTGTCATAACGCTATGCTGGCGTTGCTTAGTGCAAAACGATTGATGTTGGCAACCCAAAGGGAAAGAACGATTTTTTGAGACGACTTTGTTGTTAATCGCTTATTTGGAATTACCAAACTACGCGACTCATGCCGCGTATCCTGTAAAAAATAGCTTCTTTCGCAACCACAATCCAAACATCAACAGACCCTAAGCGTATTTCAACAGCGTTGAATATTGTCTGAGCAACTTGTGTATTCTCTGCACAGTCACAGAAATGCCCTAATTTTTCTTAGCAACTGGCGTATAATCACTAAAAATCAACCGATTGTTAGACACGGAGGCTTGACCTGTGTCATGCTAATGGGTAGCTTTAGAAGGTTTTTAAAGACATCGGAACGCTAAGACTGGCAAAAGGGTTGTTTTTTTCGCTTGGCGCAGGCCTCAACAGTCTCTAAAATAGCCATATCTGGCAAACGACATTCCTAAACCAGGAGGAACTCAATGAAACTCAATCGGATTGCACTTGCTGTCGTGTTGGCAGCTCCTATGGCCATGTCGGCACATGCTGCTTTATTCTCAGTGACGCCATTATTAGGCTATCACGCACCAGATGAAGGTGACAGCGGTGCTTATGTGGGTTTAGCAGCTGGTGTTAAGCTTGTTTCGTCTGTCTCTGTTGAAGCAGAATATGGCAAAGCGTCAGACGCAAAATTATTCAACGGTAATGTGCTCATTTCGCCAGCATCGTGGACAGCAGGCAGCTTGTCTCCTTATGTCTTAACAGGTATTGGTCAACAAGATTTAGACTACACAAAGTCTGGTGTCACAATGTCTACCACAGACACCGTCATGAATTTAGGTGGTGGTGCATTTTATAGCTTCAGTGATGCCTTAGCATTACGCGGCGAATTACGTGCTATTCATAACTCTGACCAAAGTAAAACCGACTTTTTAGTGTTAACTGGTTTACAGTATGGTTTTGGTGGTGAAACTAAACCGATTCAATATGTCCCTGTTCCCGAGCCAAAAACCTACGTGCCAGTAGATACGGACGGTGACGGCGTGGTAGATACTAACGACCGTTGTCCAAATACGCCAGCAGGTTGGGAAGTGGGCGTTGATGGCTGTCCATTAGACAGTGACAAAGACCGCGTACCTAACAGTATTGATGAATGTCCAAACACCCCAGCAGGTATGCAAGTGGGTGCAAATGGTTGTCCGTTAGATGAAGATAAAGATGGTGTAACTGACGCTAACGATAAGTGCCCAGGTACAGCCGCCAATGTTGTCGTAGATGACAAAGGTTGTGCGAAGATGGTCACTAAAGAAGTGAAAGAAGCCATTAAAGAGCAAATCAATATCGTCTTCGATTCTGGTAAGTCTGTTATCAAGCCAGAATACAAAGGTGAAGTTGCTAAGATTGCTGATTTAGCTAAACAGTACTCTAAATCCTTCATTACTATCGAAGGCCACACAGACTCTTCTGGTAGCCCAGCTAAAAACAACACATTGTCTCAAGACCGTGCAAAAGCTGTCATGAGCATGTTAATTAGCGAATATGGTATTGATGCCAGCCGCTTAACAGCGATTGGTTACGGTTCTAGCAAGCCTATTGCTGATAACAAAACAGCCGAAGGTAAAGCCAAAAACCGTCGTGTGATTGCTGTATTGACTGCTGAGAAAACAACGACAGTCAGTAAAGTAGTTACTAAGCCTGTTAAAGCAAAAAAAGGCAAAAAAGCAACTAAGAAAAAAGCTAAAAAATAATTAGCTTCACTTAGTCAGCACTAAAGAGAGAGAACTTTTATCGGTTTTCTCTCTTGGCAAATCGATTAAAGCCATCTTTTGATGGCTTTAATCATTTTTAAGCACTTAAATACTAAAAATCCCTATTCTTTTGCTCAAGTTGTCATCATTCTTGCGTTATAATGCGCCCCTTTTCAGTAACACTCGGCCTTAGACAAAATCATGTCCATTGAAAACTTGCGAAATATCGCCATCATTGCTCACGTTGACCACGGTAAAACCACCTTGGTAGATAAACTTCTTCAACAGTCTGGTACGCTCGGTGAACGTGCGGGTGAAATCGAACGAGTCATGGACTCTAATGCCCTTGAAAAAGAGCGTGGTATTACCATCCTCGCCAAGAATACGGCTATCAAATGGCGCGACTACCGAATTAATATTGTCGATACACCCGGCCACGCCGACTTTGGTGGTGAAGTCGAACGCGTATTAAGTATGGTGGACTGCGTATTGTTATTGGTTGATGCCGTAGATGGCCCCATGCCACAAACCCGTTTTGTGACCATGAAAGCCTTTGCACAAGGTCTAAAGCCGATTGTGGTTGTTAATAAAGTTGACCGTCCTGGTGCTCGCCCAGATTGGGTAATTGACCAAGTGTTTGATTTGTTCGACCGTTTGGGTGCGACAGATGAACAGTTAGACTTCCCAGTTGTTTATGCCTCTGCCTTAAATGGGGTTGCAGGTTTGTCGCCTGACGACTTGGCAGAAGATATGACGCCGTTATTCCAAACCATTGTTGACCGTGTAACACCGCCGAGCGTTGACCAAGAAGGCTCGTTCCAAATGCAAATCTCCTCGCTAGATTATTCTAGTTATGTGGGGGTGATTGGGATTGGTCGTATTCAGCGCGGTAAAGTGAAAACCAATACGCCTGTCGCTATTTTGGATAAAGATGGTAAAAAGCGTAATGGTCGTATCTTACAGGTCATGGGTTATCATGGCTTACAACGTGTGGAAGTACCAGAAGCGACCGCTGGTGACATCGTTTGTGTAACAGGCATGGAAGGTCTGAACATTTCTGATACCTTGTGTGACCCACTGAACCCAGAAGCCTTGCCTGCCTTAACCGTGGATGAACCCACTGTGTCGATGACTTTCCAAGTCAACACCTCCCCATTTGCGGGTAAAGAAGGTAAATATGTCACCTCCCGTGTGATTAAAGACCGTTTAGACCGTGAGTTAATTCATAATGTTGCCTTACGTGTGGAGCAAACAGACAGTGCCGACCGCTTTAAGGTGTCTGGCCGTGGTGAATTGCATTTGAGCGTGTTGATTGAAAACATGCGTCGTGAAGGCTTTGAATTGGGTGTCTCTCGTCCAGAGGTCATCATGCGTGAAGTCGATGGCGAGATGCAAGAGCCATTCGAAAACGTCATTTTTGATGTAGAAGAGCACCATCAAGGCGTCGTCATGGAGCAAATGGGATTACGCAAAGGCGAAATGACCGATATGGTGGTTGATGGTAAAGGCCGTATTCGTATTGATGCCACCGTCCCATCACGTGGCTTGATTGGCTTCCGTTCGGAGTTTATGACCTTAACCTCAGGCACAGGTATCATGACCTCGAGTTTTTCGCACTACGGTGTGGCTAAAACAGGTCAAGTCGCCAAACGCCAAAATGGGGTACTGGTATCTATGGTACAAGGGACGGTACTCGCCTATGCACTATTTAACCTACAAGAACGTGGCCGTTTATTCGTTGAGCCTGGTGTAGAAGTGTATGAGGGCATGGTGGTTGGTTTGAATGCGCGTGGTGATGATATGGTGGTTAATCCCACCAAAGCCAAGCAGTTAACCAACATTCGTGCGGCGGGTAGTGATGAAAATATCATCTTAACACCCCCTATCAAATTCACACTCGAACAAGCCTTAGAGTTTATTGAAGATGATGAGTTGGTGGAAGTGACACCAAAATCGATTCGTGTACGTAAAAAGTATTTAACCGAAAACGAACGTAAACGCATGAGCCGAGCAGGCTAATAAAAAAGGCGACCGATGGTCGCCTTTTTTGTCTGCCGATAATCGTACCTATATGCCATTAAGCGTAAACATATTGACTTTTGGCAAATGCTAGTCGTTTAATCTTTTTCTCTGTTTTTGGTCATATTCTAAATAACTTCCCTTATACTATTTGCACAGACTTGTTTTGCGCACTGTACGCACGATGAAGTACAGTTTGTAACACAGGGAACTGATGACCAGTCTTAGCGAAAGAAGGATTAACACGATGACTACGCATTACATTATTTCCATGATTGCCGAAGAACACCACAAAGCCTTAGTGAAATCTTTATTGGTTACGTTTGGCGACCGTGGTGATAATCAGTGGACGTATCAAGATAATGTTGCGAATAGTGATGTCATCATTGTCGATTTTGAATTATTTGCCCAGCGTTTACCGTTACGCGATGGCAAAGCGGGTCATATTGTGGTTGCTTATGCCCCACAAACACCTTCCAATTCCCCAACGCCATTTATGATGTCTAAACCCGTACGTGGGCGTGACTTTGTGAAATTACTAGAGCGTTTAGAAGATGTCTTAAAGGCAACGGATGAAGATGAGTTTGCTAAAACACACCGTCGTATTGTGTTTTAAGTGGGTGGTGTAGCAGCGGCTCTGTCGAAGTGCCGCTTGCTACTATACACCGTATGCCTAGCCAAAGAATTGAGTATCAGCCCTTAAAACAAGGCACGGTTTACCATAAAGTGGCAAACAATACTTAATACATAACCCAAAGCCACTGCCCACGTCCATTTTAAGTGGCTAAAAAACGTATAGTAACCTTTGGCTTGCCCCATCATGGCAACCCCTGCCGCAGACCCTACCGATAACAAACTACCGCCTACGCCTGCCGTTAAGGTGACTAATAACCATTGGCCTGTACTCATCTCAGGATTCATCTGCAATACGGCAACCATGACGGGAATATTATCAACAACGGCGGATAATAGACCAATAGACACGTTGGCAGTGGTTGCGCCTAAGTCGTGGTACAGTAAATGAGAGGCTAACTCTAAATAGCCGACAAAACCTAAGCCGCCCACACACATAATCACACCAAAGAAAAATAACAGCGTATCCCATTCGGCTTGTGCGACAAATTTGAAGCTATCAAAGGCCTGAATGTCACCAAGGCTACCATAGTGACTTTCATCAGAGGATTTTTTGACATGTGTTTGTTGTAGGTAATAACCATAAAATTTCAGTAAAGCTAAACCCGTCATCATGCCTAAAAACGGAGGAAGGTGTAAAAAACTATGAAAAGAAACAGCCAGTACAATCGTTGCAATAAATAGCATCAATACTGTCCATGCACCACGTTTTAGGGGTGAGGGTTCGTGGCTCGCAGGTGGCGTATCGGTACTGATGGCAAATGACATGCACAGCGCAGGTACAACAAAATTCACTAAACTAGGCAAAAATAAATTAAAAAATGTCCAAAATTCGACGAGGCCTTTTTGCCATACCATCAGTGTCGTAATGTCACCAAAAGGGCTAAATGCACCGCCTGCATTAGCGGCAACGACAATATTGATAGCACCTAAACTAATAAATTTAGGGTTATCTTTACCGACCGCCATCAAGACCGCACATAAAATCAGGGCGGTGGTTAAGTTGTCTAAAACGGGCGATAAAAAGAAGGCACAGCCGCCAGTCAACCAAAATAATGCACGGTAGTTAAAGCCACGACCAATTAGCCATACACGTAGGGCATCAAAGATACCGCGTTCGGTGAGGGCATTGACGTAGGTCATTGCGACTAATAAAAACAACAGTAATTCACCGTACTCTAATAAGTAATGTTTAACCGCCTCTTCAACAAGCTGGGGTTCACCCGTCCAATTATAGGCAATGACCACCCAAATCAGACCTGCCGCTAAGGTCACAGGCAATGATTTTTTGATATGCGTTTTTTCTTCAAAAATGACGCATAGATATGACAGGATGAATAGCGCCAGTACGGTATAACCGAGTGGCTGTTGTGTGAAGTCAGAGTGGGTGCTGGCATAAGAAAAAGTAGGAAGTGCCAGTAGTAGGCTAGCCGACAAAAATTTTAGCATAAACACTCCATTGGTTTTTTTGATAACACGTCTAACGTGACGCGTTTAGCGTCACAGATAAGAACGCTACCCTTGGAGTGTATGCCGATAATCCGCGTGAGACGAGCAGATTAGTGCTTATTTTTTCTTTTTAGTTTTGCTCTTTTTTTTGCTTTTAGTTTTAGACGTGCTTGCGCTAGGGGTGTTGTTTGTGGCGCTGGTATCGCTCGCTTGGGGTGTGGTTGGAGTGGCCGCTGCGGCTGTGGTTTGGCCTGTTAATTGGTTTTGTAAAGCACCACTGGCACCCTTGACTAAATCGCTTGCCAGTTGGCCATTGGTGCCGCCACCTGCTTTTTGTGCGGCCTTTTGTGCGGCGATATCGGTCGCAATCGTGCCAAGCGGATTCGTATCAGCCGTAGGCGATTTTTTAGCCATATCAGCGGCTTCTTGTTGGGCTTGCTGTTGTAATTGTTGTTTACTGTTGGTCTCGGTATCTTTTAGGATTTCTTTGCCACTTTTGCCTTCAATTGCACCAGACACCGCTCCTTGAATGCCTTGATTCATCAATTGTTGGCCAGCTTGTTTGAGGTCTAAAGCCTGCGCTGTGGTGTGTAAACCCAAAACAGCAGAGACAATCAGAATATACTTCATCACACACTCCTATAAATCATACGGTAAATGTATCAAATTATTTCAAAAAATAGCCTAGCACGTCATTTAGATAATTAAAACCCAACTCTGTACAAGCAATGTAGTGATCACGCTGCTGTAGCCAGCCTTTTACCAGTAGAGGATGTAATAACTCTTCTAACAGACTATCGCTTAAACCTGTACGTTGGCTAAATAACGGGCGTGCAAAGCCCTGTTTTAAGCGTAGTCCATTCATCATAAATTCAAATACTAAATCATCAGTATCGATTTGTTCTAAGGCTAAGCGTCTTTGTTGGGTGGAGGTGTTGGCTAAATAATCTTTGGGTAAACGGGTTTTTCGATACCGAAAAATGCCTTCTGGGGTCGTCACTTTGCCATGTGCACCTGCACCTATCGCCAAATAATCGCCAAATTGCCAGTAGTTCAAATTATGTTGACTGGGATGGTGTTGGCTATAAGCCGAGACTTCGTATTGCTGGAAACCTGCTTGCGTGAGTTTGCGTTGGCCTGTCTCTTGAATCGTCCACAATAACTCATCATCAGGCAGTGTCGGGGGTTGCCGATAAAAAGCGGTATTGGGTTCGATGGTTAATTGATACCAAGATACATGCGTAGGGCTAAGACTTAATGCCATGTCTAAATCTGTCATCGCGTGGTCTAGGCTTTGTTCAGGCAAGCCATGCATTAAATCGAGATTAAAATTAGTAAAGCCGGCCTGTTTAGCTAACTCAACCGCTTGTATAGCATCTTGTTGGCTATGGATACGCCCTAAGGTTTGTAGGTGTTGCGGATTAAAACTTTGTACCCCTAAAGATAAACGGTTAATACCTGCGGCTAGATAGCCGTCAAAGTTATCATGCTCAACGGTGGCGGGATTGGCTTCTAAGGTAATTTCACACGTCTTGGTAAAGGCTAAGCGACGACGTAACGCGCTAAATAAGTCCTGATAAGCGCGACCTGATAATAAAGAAGGCGTGCCACCCCCAATAAAGACACTGTGAATAGGCCGTCCTTGTACCCATGCTAATTCGGTATCTATATCCTCAATTAAGGCCTGAATATATTCCTGTTCGGGTAGCTGTTGTGGGCTGGTATGTGAGTTAAAATCACAATAAGGGCATTTGCGTACGCACCAAGGTACATGAATATATAAACTTAATGGCGGTAATGAGGACATAAAAAATGGCTTATTGGTTAATGAAGTCTGAGCCCACGGTCTTTGGTATAGAACATTTACAGCAACGAGATGTCGCGTTGTGGGATGGTGTGCGTAATTATCAGGCACGGAATTTTTTACGGCAAATGAAAAAAGGCGATATGGCTTTTTTTTATCATTCCAACTGTAAAGTGCCTGGTATTGTGGGGCTGATGATGATTGAGCGAGAAGGTTATGATGACCCTACCCAATTTGACCCCCATCATGCGTATTTTGACCCCAAATCGTCCTTAGCTAAGCCGCGTTGGACGGGGGTTGATGTAAGGTTTGTAGAAAAATTTCAGGATACCTTATCTCTAAATACGCTCAGAGCCATGCCTGAGTTGGCGGATTTACCGTTGGTGCGTCAGGGGAATCGTTTATCGTTAATGCCTGTCAGTGACCAACAATGGCAAGTTATCTGGGCGCATTGCAAGCGTTGAGCACAGGACTGCCTATGGCAGCCCTTGATATACCTTAGAAGGTATTTTCAGATGCTGAGGGTTCTGAAGATGATTCTTCCTCACCATAGTTGTTCATGTCTTCGTCTGTGTCTGTATTAAAACTGGGTAAGGCGGCTTGCCCAAACGGAGCGTTGAACGGATTATGCGCCTGCCGCTGTGCTTGCAACAAGGTCATCACGGTGGCTAATGGCATATCGTTGAGGGTGAATTGTTCATCTTTGACGGCAGCACGAACGAAATAGCCTTCATTGTCACTTTTAATCAGACCATAATCATTTAAGCTATTAAATAACGGACTAAATTCGGCTTTACTTTGTGCAATACGGTCGATAGTGGCACGATTAGCATGTAAGGTTAAGGCTAAATCCGTTTCTGCACCAAAGGTTTCGCGCGCAGGTTGATTAAGGCCAATTTTGCTAAAGTCGATGCCTTTAACGTGGCCACGTAAGCTGACCCGCATCTCACCCATTTCTACATAAAAATCGTCAATTTTAAACTCAGGCTTTCCTGTATAGAGGGCTTTAGCTGCGTCAACAAACTCCGTAAAGTTGGGTTTACAGCTTGCGCCTAAGCGTTTTAATTCTTGATTAAATTTTTTGAATGCAGCAAGGTCTACCCGATTCATGGCCATTTTGAATCCTGCTTTGCCTGCGCCTTCTTGGCCAAAGCTCAGTTCGCCTAAACGAATGTCATGGCTGATATTGGCAAGTTTAGCTTGCTGTTTCAGCTCATAACGCATGCTCAAATTATCAATACGTAAGGTGTTGCTGAGATGAGGAATATTATCCGTTAATTCAAATTTATCGACAGAGAATAGGCTACTAAAACCTGCATCATTCGCTTGTTGGGTCATCTCAAATTTGATATTGCTAAAACCACCAAGACTACTGTCGTCTTTAACCAAGTCTAAACTTTTGGCGACCATATTGGCCTGTAATTGCTTATCTACAAAACGGATATCGCCTGTTACGCCACCCCATGTGAGATAGCCGTCGTTATTGGCATCAGGATTCGTTAGCCGACTAGAAGGGCTATCGATATGATATAGAACATCGCCATTCAATTGATAACGACCCGTGATGGTCATGGGGTCTTTATTGGCAAATAGTTTTTTTAAGCCGTCCTCAACATCTTTAGCAAAGACAAATTCAAGTTCAGAAGTAATTGCGCCCAGCCCAGAAATTAAATCATGTTTAAACCTTTCTTTGAGGGTAAATTTGAGCGTTTCTTGGGTACAAGGGTCAACTTGTAAGGCAAATTCGGTGGTTGCGGTACTACTAAACGCGCTGCTGTCAAAACGATGGTAGACCACTTTGAGCGGGAGGGTGGATTCGGCAGCAAAGCTTTTTAGGTGCGTAGCATAATCTTGTTTTATTTCGTACATGGCATACATAGCAGAGCCAGACCATAGCGCGGCACAACCAATACTTAATAATAACCATTTGTTCATAGGGCGTCCTTGTCATCAAACTGAGAGTTAAAGGAAAAAGTGTTAGAGCGTAGCAAAGGCAGCTTTTAATTGTGCCATAGCTTGCCCGCGATGACTAATTTGATTTTTTAGTGTGGGGTCTAATTCAGCACTACTACAACCGCGTTCAGGCAACCAAAATAAAGGGTCATAACCAAAGCCGTTCTCGCCACGTTTTTCGGCTAAGATTTCGCCATGCCAAATCCCTTGACAAATAATCGGTAAAGGGTCGTTGGCATGCCGCAAAAATACTAACACACAAACAAATTGTGCTTTAATGGGCTGATGGCGAAAAGCCAATAAGTCATGGAGAAGTTTTTCATTATTGGTGCTGTCTTTTGCGCCTGCACCTGCATAGCGTGCCGAATAAATACCAGGCCCGCCATTCATGACATCGACACACAGGCCTGAGTCATCGGCGAGTGCAGCTAAACCCGATAATTGCGCAGCATGTCGCGCTTTAATCAGGGCATTTTCGACAAAGGTTAAACCTGTCTCATCGGCATCACTAATAGACAAGGATTTTTGACTAATTAACTCAAAGGGATAATCCTGAAGTAAAGTTTGCAGTTCTTGGAGCTTGCCTTGGTTGCCTGTTGCAATGACGAGTTTTTGCATAATGAGGTCATCTAAAATGAATAATTGTTTGTTATACAAGGGATACAGGTTTCTTGCCAAGAGTATGTCACAATAGCAATTACAGAAAATGCCCCCTTTGGGGTGGTCTGATTGGTATGGCTCACGGTGATGTCGTAATAGAAAATTAAGTGCGTGTGGTCAGCATATACGCAATCTTATCAATTATATCTATCTGAGTCAGCCTGTCTTGTCATAATTCTCGAGCGTGATGTAGTGTTGTAGGTAAATCCTGAGATGACTAAGTATCGACTATTATTTTGGCTAATCATGTGTTTGTTGATGGTATTGGCAGGCACGATTGGTTTGGCATGGCAACAAGCAGACATGGCGCGCACGGTCAATATAAAGGGTACTATGATAGGAAGTTTTTTCTATTATGCCAGTTGGTTGATGCCCCTATTATTATTACTGATTATGGCGGGTTGGTGGCGTAAACAAGTCTCTTTATGGGTCATGCTCTTTAGTTCTGCGATATTACTCTTAGGTATTTATGCCCGTTTTATAGAGCCTAATTTATTAGTGGTCAAACATACACAGATTAAAACAGGATACTCGCTAAAAATAGCACTCATTAGTGATATGCATTATGGTTTATTTTCGACATCGGCCGATATGCAGCGCTTAGTCAATAAACTCAATACCTTAGACGTAGATGCGGTTTTGGTGGCTGGCGATTGGACGTATGAGCCACCACAACCTATCCCACTTGTAGATTTGCTCAAACCCTTTCAACAAGTCAAACACCCCATCTATTCAGTCACAGGGAATCATGATGAACGAATGCCTGGCCCCCCCTTAGCCGCAGAGTTACATAGTGCATTGATAGCCAATGGCGTGACACCGATTGAAGGCCAAAGCGTGGACTTGGGGCATGTACGCGTGGCGGGCTTACTCGACTTATGGGCACACCAGCGTCAACAACGAAGAGAGCGTCGCCAATCAGAACACAAAAAACAACCTTTATATTGGCAAAGTGCATTAGCAGTACAAGATAAACCGCTACTTTTGTTGACACATAACCCAGATGCTATTTTTAATTTACCGCCACTCACACAACCCTTTTTAGTATTGGCAGGCCATACACACGGTGGGCAGGTGAATTTACCTATTGTGACCCATAATATATTACGTTTTGCAACCATCGGTCACTTTAAGAGGGGGTTATACACGCTAAAAGAAGGACAAGTCTTTGTTACCAGCGGTATTGGTATAGTTGGCTTACCGCTACGATTTAATATGCCACCGACCATCGATGTGTTAGAGTTTTATTGAGGACTATATGTTAGCTCATGCAGGTGATTGCCTGTGCATAACGACTTTTAATCTTCCTCAAAGTAGTCTGAATCAATGCGTTTGATGGCATAACTGATTTCCGTAGATACACCAATATCATATTCAATCATCAACTGACATAAGGTTTTACCGTCAATCAGCGCGATTTTGTTATCTATTTTGGCGACATACTCCTCGGCTTCTTGAGAAAAGCGGGAGGTCGTCATAAAAATACCTTTTTTGGCGCGTTGGCCATGTAGAGCGCCCACAAATTTTTGAATTTCTGGTCGTCCTACGGTGTCTTTCCAGCGTTTAGCTTGAATATACACCGCATCAAGGCCCAGTCGGTCTTCTTTGATAATCCCATCAATTCCTTCGTCACCACTTTTACCCATCGCTTGCCCCGCATCGGCGCGTGTGCCGCCATAGCCCATTTTTAATAATAATTCGACCACCAATTTTTCAAAAAAGGCAGGGCTGTTATTTTTAATACGGTCGAGTAATTCGTCGGCTAATCGAAAGCTCAAATCTTGGTAAGCCGTTTCGATAATTTCGTGCGGGGTTTGTATTTGTGTGTCTCTGACAGGACGTAAGGGGCTGAGCGCTTCAGGCAAACGCAGACTTTTAGCGTATTGGTAGGTCGGTAAAGTTTGTAACAGTGCTATATTGATAAGTGGTGGTGCACTGGCTAACAAATGTTGTCCTTCGGTAGTGATTCTAAACACACCACGTTGGGTAGCTTCCAGCAGACCAGCCATTTTTAAGTGTGCTTTGGCCCAAGCAACACGGTTTTCAAACACTTTTTGTTGGCCAGAAGGCAATTTTTGCTGGCGGTCGGCTTCACTTAAGCCAAATAATTGGCTTAAATGTTGAGTGACCGCCGTATTTTTTACTTCTACCCCTGTGGCACAGAATTGCAGGAGAGGTAACATTAGACGCTGAAAATCGGGAATAGCCATACTTAAATACTTAACGACTGACGCGATAAATAGCCACTTCTCCCAATAAATTAGGAAAGCGTTTCGTTAAAAAAGAGCGTTGTTGGTCGTCATCGACCGCCAAACGATTAAGAATACGAATCCCTAACTGTTGGCACAGCTCTTCAAAATCGTTAAACGTGCACAAATGAATATTAGGCGTATTATACCAAGAGTAAGGTAGCGCTTCGGACATCGGCATTTTACCCTTAAAAAACAAATAGCCGCGTGTTTTCCAATGGGCAAAATTGGGAAAGGTGATAATAGCTTGTTGACCGACCCTTAACATATCTTTTAACAGCTTATCGGGTTGCTCTACGGCTTGTAGGGCTTGAGTCATGATGACACTGTCAAAACTGTTATCGGCAAAATTACCTAAGCCTTTATTGAGGTCTTGTTGAATCACATTAACCCCACGAGCGACACAGTCATTGATTTTATCTTCATCAATTTCTAAACCATAACCACGAATGGCAAAGTTATCGCGTAAATGAGCCAGTAGCTCACCATCACCACAGCCTAAATCTAAGACGCGGGACTGGGGTTTTATCCACCGTTCGGCTAAACGTAAATCAAGACGCATGTTTAGCTCCTTGAGTTTCATGCGCAATATTACTTAAGAAACTTTTGAGTAAATTGACATAACGAGGAATAGGAAATAAAAAAGAATCATGCCCTTGAGGAGCGTCAATATCGGCATAAGCAACGTCTTTGCCTTGTGCAATTAAGGCATTCACAATTTCTTGTGAGCGTTCTGGTGAGAAGCGCCAATCGGTGGTAAAGGAAATCACCAAAAATTTGCAGGTGGCACGGCTGAGGGCATGCTGTAAATTGTCGTTGTATTCACGGGCAGGGTCAAAATAGTCTAAGGCTTTGGTCATCAATAAATAGGTATTGGCATCAAAGTTTTTAGAAAAAACCTCGCCTTGATGGCGTAAATAGGATTCGACTTGGAACTCAACATCATAACCATATAAAAACTTGCCACTTTTGAGGTCACGACCAAATTTTTGTTTCATCGCGTCGTCAGACAAATAGGTAATGTGCCCAACCATCCGCGCTAAAATCAAACCACGTTTAGGGTAAGTATCCATTTCATAATAGTGGCCACCATGAAAATCGGGGTCAGACAAAATGGATTGGCGAGCGACTTCATTAAAGGCAATATTTTGGGCAGAGAGTTTGGGCGCGCTGGCAATAATCACAGCACTACGCAAACGTTCAGGATAATCCACAGACCATTGTAGTACCTG
This sequence comes from Agitococcus lubricus, assembly GCF_003051055.1. Classification (GTDB taxonomy): domain Bacteria; phylum Pseudomonadota; class Gammaproteobacteria; order Pseudomonadales; family Moraxellaceae; genus Agitococcus; species Agitococcus lubricus. The sequence continues at coordinate 589,328 of NZ_QAON01000001.1, forward strand.
CATGCCACCTAAAGAGCCACCAATCACGGCTGCCCATTGTCCAATACCCAAAAAATCACTTAAGCGTACTTGGACTTGTACCCAGTCTTTGACGGTGACTAACGGGAAGTCTGCGCCATACATACGGCCTGTAGCTGGATTAAAAGAAGAAGGGCCTGTAGACCCGTGACAGCCACCTAAATTATTCAGAGCAACCACAAAAAATTTATTGGTATCAATGGCTTTATCAGGGCCGATACAACTGTCCCACCAACCTGCTTTTTTATCATCAGCTCGGTGATAACCTGCGGCATGATGATGACCTGATAACGCATGACAAATCAAAATCGCGTTGGATTTATCTGCATTTAACTGGCCATACGTTTCGTACATTAAGGTATAAGCGTCGAGTACGCGCTCACAAGCGAGTGTTAATGGCTCATGGACTTCTAAACTTTGTGGTGTCACTAAACCAACGGAGTCGGCAGGAAATGAATGAGACATTGGCAATCTATGGCTAAAGCAGGGTGGGGGATTAAGTCTAAATAGTGGTGGTGGCGAGTGCAAGTCTTTCAAGGGGCAAGGCGAGTGATTTTAGGGTCTCTCTTAAAAAGCAACTTCGGTCATCTTTTTTATTGGCATTTGGATGGTAACTTGGCGTATTGTTAGCCAATGACTAAAGATATAAAAATGGTACTATAGTGCCACAATTGGAGGGTTTATATGTCAGCATATCATTTTCAACATAAATTAGCCTTAGTCACGGGCGCGGGTTCAGGTATTGGTCGGGCAACAGCAATTCGTTTGGGGTCATTGGGCTGTCGCGTCATTATTAGCGACCGTAATGCAAACGCCCTAGCAGAAACAGCTACTTTATTGCATTCACAATCTGTAGAAAATTACAGTGAGGTCGTAGATGTTGCCGATTGGCAAGCCATGCAAGTCTTGGCAGACAAAGTGCATCAACAATACGGTGTGTTAGATATTTTGGTCAATAATGCGGGTGTGGCTACAGCGGGTGAGTTTTTACATACGCCAATTGAAGATTGGCACTGGGTGATGAGTATTAACCTGATGGGGGTTGTACACGGTTGTAAAGCCTTTGGTACAGAAATGGCCGCTCGTGGTCAAGGCCATATCGTTAATGTGGCATCCGCCGCAGGCTATTATGCTGCACCTGATATGTCAGCATATTCTGCGAGTAAACACGCAGTGATGGGCTTAACTGAGTCCTTACGTTTAGAGCTTGCCGAACATAATGTCGGGGTGAGTGCGATTTGTCCTGGGGTTATCAATACGAATATTGTGGCCGCCATGCGTACGCACGGTGAGGTGGTTAAATCACAAGCCAAGCTAGTCGATATTTACCGTAAGCGTAATTATGGTCCTGAAGGTGTGGCTGAAGCAGTTGTCAGTGCAGTTAAACATAATCGGGGTGTTGTGCCTGTCAGTCCCGAAGCATGGGTGTTATACGCGGGTAAGCGTTTAGTGCCTGAAGTGATGGACGTGGTTCAACGTACGGCCTTATTTCGTAAGTTAAAGCCCTAAGCAATGATGGGCTAGGGGCTGTTGACGTTGTGCGTGTCAGGCGTGTTACAGGTAAAAATAGAATCAGACAAGGCGCAAAACGACGTGAGTAGTTGTTCTGTTAACAAGGCTTGTCACACAGTATGAAGCTATTTTTACCGTAGCCCACAGGGAAAGAGCTATTTTTTGAGGCGATGTTGTGGTTCATTCCTTGTTTGGAATAACCCAACCATGCGGCTCTTGTTACGTATCCTCTAAAAAATGGTTTCGTTCGCAAACACACTTAAAATGTCAACAGCGCCTAGTATTAGAGTCACCAACTTTCTGAGGCAAGTCTCGCCAAGGGCAGCCCATTCTCATGCGGTAAACTATGCCTCCCATGGTCATACGCAAATTAGGCTTGCCGTATATAGAATATAGAGGGAAGCTTCAAACATCATCATGCTTAGCTTCGACTAGTGTTCATCTGTAAGCAGTAATTGAAGGATGGCAGATACGCGTTTGTGTGTCAAAACTACCATTCTACGAGTTTGCCCTTCTTTTTAAGGTAGTGTGTAAAACCAAGGTGATAATTCTATATAACCTTTGCGCACCAATGGCCAGAAGATTTTTATCACGTCAAATTTATGCACTACCCTTTCTAATATCAACTTCTGAAAAGTCAACCTACCCTATATAGTTACCTTTTTATGATAAATACGCATCACATACCAGTTCCACTTTTTAGCAAAAAACATGTTGAAAAGAATGGAAGCCAACTTGATTTTGAACATGATGTTAGCTGAACACAATCAGACTAATGGATTGGATTTTAAGATAAACGGACAACTCTATACCAATCGGTGTTTTAGTTTATTGTTTACAATAAATGAGACTAAAATCACAAAAAACAATATCAAGTATATTGTAAGGGCCGTTGAGGTTTGATTGCGGCTCACACGCAAAACACCAAAGCCCCTAGTCAATTCACTATTTTGTAACGCACAAATGGCATCACTGGAGACTTTTCATGGCTATTATCAATGGTACTGCTGGTAATGACAATTTGGCAGGTGATGCCCAGCCAAATCAGGTAATACTGGTTGAAGGTTCTGCTAATGTATCCACATGGCTAGTTTCTGATGATGATGCGGCCGTCACCATTGATTTAGGCTCAAATACCCTAAAATTAGGCGACCAAAGTTTTACAGGTACACAGTTACATATTAACAGTAATGGTACGGTCAATTTAGGGACAACTCCTTTTAGTGGTTATAATAATACAGCAGTCACCGATGCGAGTTTGCCCAATTATAGTATTGCTGTTTTTTGGGATGATTTAGTCACCAATTACAGTGCTGATGACAAAGTATTGACCAAATTTATAGATGATAATAATGATGGTATTAGTGAACGATTAATTATTCAATGGCATGCTTATCCTTACAGTAATCGCACCACGATGTTACGTTTTCAAGTGGAGTTAGCTTTAAACTCTGGTCAAGAAGGCGTGCGTGTCAACTTTTTAGATATTGCCGGAGCAGGCGCAGGTAATGGTGCGACTGTAGGCATTAAAACCCCCACTTATACCGAACAATGGTCATATAACACTGCGATTGCTCAGTCGTTTTTTAGCAGAGGCGTGTTTCAGTCAGTACCAAGTAGCGATACTTTAGATGGTGGAGCGGGTGCAGATACCTTAGCAGGCGGTGAAGGCACAGATACCTATATTGTCGATAATGTGGGCGATGTGGTCGTTGAGCGTGCATTTTTGTTTAATGCCAGCACCAGTAGTACGAATGTACAAGCAAATGCGCTTAGTGATAATCCCTTTTTGTCTGCTGATGGTAGCAAAGTTGCGTTTCAAAGTACGGCGACTAATTTAGTGGCTAATGACACTAATACGTATCAAGATATTTTTATCAAAGATTTAAGCACAGGTATTCTCAGCCGAGTGAATACCAGCAGTAGCGGTGTGCAAGCTAATAATACAAGTACTCTCAGTGATTTATCGGCAGATGGCACTAAAGTTGTATTTTTAAGTTCTGCTACTAATTTAGTAGCGGGTGATACCAATGGTTATGCAGATATTTTTCTCAAAGATGTAACTACAGGCGCTGTGACTAGAGTCAGTACCAGCAGTAGTGGTGTACAAACAAATGGCCATAATTACAGTGCTGTAGTTTCGGCTGATGGTAACAAAGTTGCCTTCTTAAGTGCGGCGACTAATTTAGTAGCGGGTGATACCAATAATCTGTTTGATATTTTTGTTAAAGATTTAAGCACAGGTGCAATTACCCGTGTGACAACTGACAGTAGCGGTACACAAGCGAATGCTCATGGTAGTAATTACATGGTGTTTTCGGCGGATGGTAGCAAAATTGCCTTTGAAAGTGATGCTACTAACTTAGTTGCTGGCGACACCAATGGTTACTTAGATATTTTTGTCAAAGATTTAATCACTGGTGTTACCACTCGTGTTAGCACGACCAGCAGTGGTCTACAAGGTAATAGTCATAGCCGTTTTAAGCCTGTATTTTCGCCTGATGGTACTAAAATCGCCTTTGTCAGTGATGCTGCCAATTTTTCCATAGGTGGTGTGGGTGGCAGACATATTTATCTTAAAGACTTAGTGACGGGTACACTGACTCAAGTGAGTACCGATAGTAACAATGCCCAAATCAACTTTAGTATCAATGAAAATCCTGTCTTTTTAGAAAACGGTACCAAAATCGCGTTTACAAGTAATGCGACCGATTTAGTCGCAGGTGATACGAATGGCAAAATTGATGTTTTTATTAAAGATTTAATTACGGGCGCAGTGACTCGTGAGAGTGTTAACGCCAGTGGTACACAAGCGGATGCCAATAGTATTTCGCTGTCAAGTAATGGTACTAAGCTGGTGTTTTCGAGTGATGCCAGTAACTTAGTAGCTAGCGATACCAATACCTTTAGAGATATTTTTGTCAAAACATTAAGTGGTGATGTTGATACCGTCCAGTCCAGTGTGTCTTATAGCTTAAGCAATCATGTTGAAAATTTGACCTTAACAGGGAGTGCTAACATAAATGGTACAGGCAATAGCCTAAATAATGTACTCATCGGTAATAGTGGCAACAATATGCTGACAGGAGGGGCAGGTAACGACACGCTAACTGGCGGATTGGGTAATGACACGTTAGAGGGTGGCACAGGTCAAGACACGGCGGTGTATAGTGGTACTTGGTCACAATATATCGTCACGGGCAGCACAGTGACAGGTATACACGGTACCGATAGTTTAAGCAGTATTGAGTTTTTAAGTTTTAATGGCCTGACGGTTTCCTTAGCCAATGCCATCAACAAAGCACCTGTTGCGGTTAATGATAATAATAATAGCGACCCATTGAGTGAAGCAGGCCATAATGTGGCTGGTGATAACACCGCCATAGGAAATGTGTTAACTAATGATACCGATGCCGACATTGCCTTAGGGTTTGACGAAATGCTCGTAGTGAGTGCCATCACAGGCGGCACAGTTGGTAGTGCGGTCACAGGCACGTATGGCAGTATTGTCTTAAATGCTAATGGTAGTTATGTCTATACCTTAAATAATGATGACCTAGATACCCAAGCCTTAGTCACAGGCCAAACAGTCACTGAGGTATTTAGCTATACCATGAGAGATTTACAGGGTGTAAGCAAAACAGCAACTCTCACGTTAAGCATTAGTGGTTCAGATGATAGCGGCACCCTTGTTGGTACAGCAGGCCATGATAATCTGAGTGCATTAAGTGGTGATGATGTTTTAATCGGCTTGGCAGGTAATGACACCTTAAATGGTGGCTTAGGTATAGATACCTTAATGGGCGGCTTAGATAACGATATTTATAGTGTTGATAGCATTACAGACAGCATTGTTGAAGCAGAAAACGAAGGTACAGATACCGTCCAAAGCAGCGTGTCTTTTTCATTAGATGGCATAAGCCATGTCGAAAATTTAACCTTGACCACGAACAATAACTTAGTGGCTACAGGGAATGAATTAAACAACATCCTCACTGGTAATGGTGGTAATAATACCCTAGATGGTGGTGTGGGTGCAGATACCTTAAATGGTGGTGAAGGGAGTGATACCTATATTGTAGATAATGTCGGCGATGTTGTCTTTGAGCCATTTACCATGAGTAGGGTTAATACCAGTAGTATAGGTATACAAGCTAATGGCTCTAGCATGAATGCCGTATTTTTGCCAAATATCAATAAAATTGCCTTTGAAAGTTGGGGTACTAATTTAGTTGCTAATGACACCAATAATAGACCCGATATTTTTATTAAAGACTTAACGACAGGCGTGCTGAGTCGGGTGAGTACTAACAGCAGTAATCAACAAGCGAATGATCTAAGTTTTAATGCAACCTTTTCGGCTGATGCCAACAAAATGGCTTTTGATAGCCAAGCCACTAATTTAATTGGCACTGATACCAATGGCTTTATTGATGTCTTCGTTAAAAATTTAACAACAGGTGCAGTGACCAGAGCCAGTACCAATAGCAGTGGCGTGCAAGGAAATGGGCATAGTTTATATTCAGTGATTTCCGCCGATGGTAACAAAGTCGCATTTTACAGTGATGCCAGCAATTTGGTTGACAATGATACGAATGGCGTACGTGATATTTTTGTTAAAGATTTACTGAGTCATCAATTAACACGTGTGAGTACGAGTAGCACAGCGACGGAAGCAAATGCGGCAAGTCATTCGGTCATGTTTTTTGCCAATGGTGATAAAGTTGCTTTTTACAGTGCGGCCAGTAATTTAGTTGCTGACGATGGTAATGGTGGTGCCGATATTTTTATCAAAGACCTAAACACAGGTGCGTTGACTCGCGTCAGCACCAGCAGTACAGGCCAAGAAGCTAATGGCGAAAGTACGAATTATCGTATCTCTCATGATGGGTCTTTGTTAGTATTTCAGAGTAACTCTACCAATCTAGTCGATGGGATAACTACGACCTACACACAAATTTTTGCCAAAAATCTGATTACGGGTGCGGTAAGTTTGGTGAGTGCCAATGTGAATGGTACACAAAGTGAGTATGGTAGTATAAATCCTATATTGTCTGCCGATGGTACTAAGGTTCTATTTGAGAGTGCATCACGTAACCTAGTGACTGGCTATGCTAGCAATGGTACTAATATTTTTATGAAAAACTTAGTCACAGGTGAAGTGACTCATATTAGTACGACTAATTTGGATGCTTATGCGGGTAATAGCAGCACCAGAGCAAATTTTGCGACTGATGGAAGTAAAGTTGTTTTTGAGAGTGAGGCAACTAATATAGTCGCAGGTGATAGTAATAATAGTATAAAAGATATTTTTGTACGTGACCTGACGGTGGGTGCAGGGGCAATTGATACCGTACAAGCCAGTATTTCTTATACGCTAGTCCGAGCAATAGAAAACTTGGTATTAACAGGCACAAGTGATATTACTGGTACGGGTAATCAACAAAATAACGTGATTACAGGTAATAGTGGCAACAATACCTTAAATGGTGCAGGTGGTATAGACACCTTAGTGGGTGGTGCAGGTAATGACACTTATGTGGTGGATAGTACCACAGATACCATTACTGAATTAGAAAACCAAGGCACAGATACGGTTGAAGCGAATATTAGCTTTTCTTTAGCCACAATTAACCCTGTTGAAAATCTAAGTTTAACAGGCAGTGCTAATATAAACGCCACAGGTAATAGTCTAAACAACGTCATTACAGGCAATAGTGGCAATAATATATTAGACGGTGGTGATGGAGTTGATACCTTAATCGGTGGTACAGGCAACGATACTTATGTGGTGGATAGTACCACAGATACCATTACTGAATTAGAAAACCAAGGCTCAGATACAGTTCAGAGTAATGTTAGTTTTTCTTTAGCCACACTTAACCATGTCGAAAACTTGAGTTTAACAGGCAGTGCTAATATCAACGCCACAGGTAATGACCTGAATAACGTGATTACGGGCAATAGCGGTGATAATGTTTTAGACGGTGGTGATGGAGTTGATACCTTAGTGGGTGGTACAGGCAACGATACCTATGTCGTGGATAGTCTAACCGATACGCTCACTGAATTAGAAAATCAAGGCACAGATATAGTGCAGAGCAGTATTAGTTTTTCTTTGGCCACACTTAACCATGTCGAAAATTTAACTTTAACAGGTACGGCTAATATTACGGCAACTGGTAATAACCTAGATAATGTCATCACTGGTAATAGTAGTGATAATACTTTAGTGGGTGGATTGGGTGATGATACCTATGTCGTGGATAGCCTGACCGACACCATCACCGAATTAGAAAACGAAGGCACAGATACCGTTGCCGCGAGTATTAGCTTTTCTTTAGCAGCTATCAATCATGTCGAAAATCTAAGTTTAACAGGCAGTGCTAACCTTAACGCCACAGGTAATAGTCTAAACAACGTCATTACAGGTAATAGTGGGGATAATGTTTTAGGTGGTGGTGACGGTGTCGATAGCTTAGTGGGTGGTATAGGTAACGATACTTATGTGGTTGATAGTACAACGGATACCATCACTGAATTAGAAAATCAAGGCACAGACACGATTGCCGCGAGCATTAACTTTTCTTTAGCCTCTGTAAATCATGTTGAAAACTTAAGTTTAACAGGCAGTAGCAATATCAATGCGATAGGTAATAGCCTAAACAATATCATCACAGGTAATAGTGGTAATAATATTTTAGACGGAGGTGACGGTGTCGATAGCTTAGTGGGTGGTATAGGTAACGATACTTATGTGGTTGATAGTACAACGGATACCATCACTGAATTAGAGAATCAAGGCACAGATACGATTGCCGCGAGCATTAACTTTTCTTTAGCCTCTGTAAATCATGTTGAAAACTTAAGTTTAACAGGCAGTAGCAATATCAATGCGACAGGTAATAGCCTAAACAATATCATCACAGGTAATAGTGGTAATAATATTTTAGACGGAGGTGATGGGGCTGATACCCTAGTAGGAGGGTTAGGAGACGATACTCTCACAGGTGGTGCAGGACAAGACACCGCAAGTTATAGTGGCGATTGGTTGCAGTACACAGTGAGTGGTAACGTTGATAACGCCATTATCACAGGATTAGACGGCACAGATACTTTGTCGGGTATCGAGTGGCTAAGTTTTAATGGTACTGTGGTTGCGCTTGTTGACGCAATTAACGTAGCACCTGTGGCCGTGAATGATAATAATAACAGTGATGCGTTGGTTGAAGCAGGTGGATTAAGCACAGGTGATGCTACGGCAACAGGCAATGTGTTAAGCAACGACACCGATGCCAACTTAGGTTTAGGCTTAAATGAAAGTTTAATAATAAGCAATATTGTTGGTGGCACAGTCGGTAGTAGTATTGCAGGGACTTATGGCAGTTTAGTGTTAAATGCCAATGGTAGTTATGTTTATACACTTAATAATAATGACGTTGACACTCAAGCATTGGTAAGTGGTCAAACAGTCACCGAAGTGTTTAGTTATACCGTCACCGATGCCCGTGGACTATCAGCAAATGCCAGTTTAACTCTCAGCATTAGTGGCAGTGATGATTTTATTGCAGGGACAGCCAACAGTGAACAACTGATAGGAACAAGTGCTAACGATATTATTTATGGTTTTGCAGGCAACGATACCTTAGAGGGCGGTTTGGGTGCGGATACATTATATGGTGGTTCGGGCAGTGACACCTATATCATTGATAATATCGGTGATGCAATTATGGGGGAGCAATCCCTATTTACCATGGTCAGTACCTCAACGGCGGGTGTGCAAAGTAACGGTACTAGTGTAAGTCCCGTATTTTCACCTGATGGCACAAAAGTCGTTTTTGCTAGCGGTGCTTCTAATTTAGTCGCCAATGATACCAATGGCAATTATGATATTTTTATTAAAGACTTAAGCACAGGTGTCACTACACGTATCAATACAGGCAGTAACGGCGAGCAACTAACGGGCTTTCATTTTAGTAACTATAGTTTAAGTCGCGTCTTTTCACCTGATAGTACAAAAATCGTCTTTCAAAGTAATGCCAGTAATTTGGTGACAGGCGATAGCAATAATAGCACGGATATTTTTGTCAAAGATTTGAATACAGGTGCGGTGAGCCGAGTAAGTACAGGCAGTAACGGTGAGCAATTAAACGGACAGAGTGATACGGCAAGTTTTTCATCTGATGGCACAAAAATCGTTTTTGGCAGTTATGCCAGTAATTTGGTTGTTGGAGATAGCAATAACACGTCTGATATTTTTGTCAAAAATTTAAATACAGGTGCGGTGAGCCGTGTCAGTACCAATAGCAATGGCGAGCAAGCCAATAATATGAGTTATAGGGCTGTATTTTCGGCCGATGGCACAAAAGTCGTTTTTGAAAGCAGTGCCACAAATTTAGTGGCAGGCGATACCAATAATCTAACCGATCTTTTTGTCAAAAACTTACTAACAGGGGAAGTAACCCGTGTCAATACCGACAGTAGTGGCACACAAATTACGGCCAATAATGACTCTTATCAAGCCGTATTTTCGCCTGATGGCACAAAAATCGCGTTTCAAAGTACGGCTAGTAATTTAGTGACAGATGACACCAATAACGCCTCTGATATTTTTATTAAGGATTTAATCACTGGTGCAATTAGTCGTGTGAGTACGGATAGCAGTGGTCAATTCGCGTCTAGAAAAAGTTTCAAAGCGCAATTCTCGCCTGATGGCAGCAAAATCGCTTTTGTTAGCCAAGGTATTTATTTCAATGCGAGTGATATTTTTGTTAAAGATTTAAGCACTAATATCGTGACCAGAATGACGGATAATGCAGATGCTCAGGTTGCGAATAATAGTAGCTATTATGTCATGTTTTCAGCGGACGGCTCACAAGTTGCTATTGAAAGCAGTGCGACAAATTTAGTGGCAGGTGACACTAATAATTTGTCTGATATTTTTGTTAAAGATGTGAGTGTCGATACGGTTCAAGCAAGCATCTCTTATAGTTTGACCAATAATATCGAAAATTTGCTACTCACAGGCAGTAATCATATTAATGGTACAGGCAATGGCCTTGCTAATTTGCTCACAGGCAATAGTGGTAACAACAGTTTAACAGGTGGTGCAGGCAAAGATACTTTAGTGGGTGGTGAGGGTATAGATACTTTAATTGGTGGCACAGGCAATGACACATATATTGTTGATAATACGACTGACGCCATTACCGAATTTAGCAATGAAGGAGAAGACACCGTAGAGTCGAGTGTCACATTCTCTATAGCAACCATGTCGAATGTTGAACACATCACCTTAACAGGCAATGCCAATATCAACGCCACAGGTAATTTTTCTAGTAATACCCTCAAAGGCAATACAGGTAATAATAGCTTAGAGGGAGGTTATGGGTTTGATAGTTTAGATGGTGGTGAGGGTATAGATACCTTAATTGGCGGAGCTGATAGCGACACTTATTATGTAGATAGCACCACTGACACCATTATTGAATTGGCAAATGGTGGTACAGACTTTATTGAGTCGAGTGTTAGCTTTTCTTTAGCGGAGATTAATCATGTTGAAAATCTCCGTTTAACAGGCAATGCGAATTTGACTGCCGCAGGCAACGCTTTAAATAATTACATTGCAGGGAATAGTGGTAATACAACATTTAACGGTGGATTAGGTAATGACACACTCAGTGGTGGAGGAAGCCAAGATACGGCTATTTATGCAGGCAATTGGTCACAATACACTGTCACAGGTAATGCCTTTAATGCCACAGTGACAGGCATAGAAGGGACAGATAGTCTAAGCAATATAGAGTTTTTAAGTTTTAACGGCGTGATTGTCTCGTTATTAGATGCCATTAATGATGCACCTGTTGGTATAAACGATACGAATAGCAGCGATGGATTGCTTGAAGCAGGTGGTACTAATACAGGTGATAATAGTAGCGCGGGTAATGTATTAACTAACGACACTGATGCTGATTTAGCCTTAGGACTTGGCGAAGCATTAACGGTGAGTGCCATTACGGGTGGTGTACTAGGCAGTAGCATTTTAGGCATTTATGGCAGTTTAGTCTTAAATGCTGATGGTAGCTACGTTTATACCTTAGACAACAACGATGCCGATACCGATGCTTTAGAAACAGGTCAAACAGTGACCGAAGTATTTACTTATACCGTGAGAGATATACGCGGAGTCAGTAGCACAGCTACACTAACATTCAATATTCAAGGTAGTACTGATAGTGTGTTGCTAGTCGGCACATCTGGCGATGACAATTTAGTGAGTGGTTCAGGTAATGATACCTTAAGAGGCTTAGCAGGTAACGATACCTTAAACGGTGGCTCAGGAGTAGACGTATTAGAGGGCGGCTTAGGGAATGATGTTTACACGGTAGATAATATCGCTGACCAAGTGCTTGAACAAATCAGCCAAGGAACAGATACCATCCAAGCCAGTGTCAACTATACCCTCATGGGCTATGTTGAAAACTTAGCCTTATTAGGGACTAACTCAATCAATGGCACAGGCAACAGCCTAAATAATGTACTGACAGGTAATAGTGGCAATAACATACTAAACGGCGCTAAAGGTAGCGATACCTTGTTGGGGGGTTTAGGCAACGACACTTATATGGTGGATAGTATTGGCGATGTGGTGACAGAGCTGGCAGAGCAAGGCATAGACACGGTACAAGCGACAATTAGCTATACCTTAGTAGGGCAGGTTGAGAATTTAGAATTATTGGGTGTGGCCAACCTCAAAGGGACAGGCAACGACCTGAATAATCAGTTATTAGGTAATGCAGGGAATAACGTACTGACGGCGGGATTAGGTGCGGATACCTTAAATGG
>NZ_QAON01000002.1 GCF_003051055.1 Agitococcus lubricus
TCGGCTTTTTCATTGACTTCGTTGCTTTCATAAACACCTCTACTTGCAGTATAAATACTACCTATCAAAGTGTCCTGTTCTATTAAACCATTACAATTTGTACCATTTGTCGAACAGACTAGATATGGTGTCTTCTAAAACAACAACCTCTGATTTCATCTTTGCAGCTTTAGGATCATTACCAGCCTCAAGAATAGCACGCAGTCTTTGAGACTCTGCCCTAGCATCTTTTAAAGACATCAGTGGGTATGAACCAATATCAATGCGCTGTTGCTTTCCATGAATACGATAACGCAATTGATAGGTAATCTTGCCCTTTGGTGACAATCTAACACTCATCGCATCACGATCAGCAACCTCCTCTGTTTTATCACGTAATTTGCCGTTATTAGCTTTAAGCCATACATCTGTAAGAGCCATAATCAACCTGTGTACAAAATATCAATAAAAGACTGTGCCATAAAATTTTTGTACACATATTTGTACTCATTTTTAGTGATACAGCTTATTTTAGGATGATACAGCTTGATACGGTAAAAGTCTTTTTAGATATTGAAGAATATAGGTTTATTTTAATTTTTGATACGGCTTGATACAGGACTTTACAGAGTCAATAGTTCGGGTGGGAAATAATGGCGAAAGTTCTTCTAACCTTAACTTCATTAAGGAGTTGTTCGTGGCTCATGGATAAATGCTGCTCGTTAGCTAAAAGAAAAGAGAGGTAGTAGGTAGGCTAAATTATAACATTGCCCTATAAATAGACGCAAAAAGCAAGCGATAGCCGCTAGTTGAGACGAGATTTGATATGTAATAAGCGTTCAAACTCGATGGGTGGAACAGGCGGCGAAAATAAATACCCTTGCCCATAATCACAACCCGAGGCAATCAACATCCGTTTTTGCTCCAGTGTTTCTACCCCTTCAGCGACTACTTTTAGGCCGAGTTTATGCGCCATGACAATCATCGCTTCAACAATCGCGCGACTGCCTGCATTATCAACCATTTCTCGCACAAAAGACTGGTCTATTTTTAAGTAGTCAACTTGTAGTTTTTGTAAGTAGGCCATTGACGAATAGCCTGTGCCAAAGTCATCAATCGATACCTGAATCCCTGCTTGGCGATAGGCGTCTAATTGCTGCTTAATACGAGGTGAGACATTTAATAACAAGCCTTCGGTAATCTCAATCACAATACAACGGCCAGACATACCTTTTTGTTGTAAATAGTCTAACCAAGGACTGTCTTTATCATCGGCAATAAATTGTGCTGGCGAACGATTGACACTGATTTGAAAGGGATAGCCTAATTGTCGGCTCCAGTATTGAGCGCGGATAGCCGACTCATAAAACATCCAATCGCCTAACTTTTTAATCATGCCTGACTCTTCGGCAATCGGAATAAATAAGGCGGGTGAAATCATGCCTTTTTCGGGATGTCGCCAACGAATCAAGGCTTCGGCTTTAATAATGCGTCCTGTGTTTAGTTCAACAATGGGTTGAAAATAGGCCTGTATTTGTTGCTGTTCTAACGCATTATATAAATCATGACGTAATTTTAGACGCTCTTGCGCTTGTAACTGCATGCTGCGGGTAAAATAACAAAAACGATTGCGGCCATCGTCTTTAGCAACATACATCGCTTGTTCGGCATTTTTGAGTAAACTTTTACTGTCAATCGCGTCAAAGGGATAAATAGTAATGCCGATGCTGGCTGACAAATAAAAGACTTGATGCCCCAAATAGAAAGGTTCAGTGATTCGCGACAATACTTTTTGGGCAATGTCTTCTACATGCGCTTGCTGTGCTAAATTCGTCAGCAGAATCGTAAACTCATCACCGCCTAAACGGGCAACCGTATCCGACTCACGCACGCAATCTTGCAAACGACGAGCTGCTTCTTGCAATAAACGGTCACCCATATCATGACCGAGCATGTCATTGATTTCTTTGAAGTTATCTAAATCAATAAACAAAATAGCAAAAAACTGGTCTATTCGTTGTGATTTTTTAATTTCTTGGTCTAAACGGTCTTTGAATAATCGACGATTTGGCAGTTCGGTTAATACATCAAAATTTGCTTGTTTCCAAATCAACTCTTCCGATAATTTTTTCTCGGTAATATCCGAAAACAAAATAATATATCGATCTTGTTGTTGCTGATGTTCGATACGATTGATATTGGCTGAGGCAATAAACTGACTGCCATTTTTACGACGAGTCCAAATTTCCCCTAACCATTGCCCTTGTTCAGCTAAGGCCGTTCGTACATGACTATAATTTAATTCGGTTTGGCCAACAAATAAAGATTGCGCATACTGCCCCATAATCTCTTGTTCGGCAAAACCTGTAATTTCGCTAAAAGCGGGATTAATGGCCATAATATAATGGTTGGCATCACATACCATAATCGCTTCGTGACCGTAACGATACACAATCGCGGCTAATTGCAAGGCTTCTTCACTGATAGAGGCAGGAATATGTTCCTTAATTAAATCAACGCCTTGACTGATTGCTAGCGAATTATTCATGTCGGATACTAATACATGGCTATGTTGTTGACATAGCTGCTGATAAAGGTGGGGATACTGTTGGGCGATGTGTGCAGGATACGCACATAACAAGCGTATATTATCTTGTTCAACCACAACTTGCCACAAACGCTCTAATTCTAGCGCTGCATCAAGGCGTCCTACTGAGATAAGCTCAGCGACCATATCGCCAAACATACTCATCGGACATAACGTCACGGCATGTATCAATTGTATTTGTTGGTGTATAAACTGCCGAAATTGTTGTTCGTTTGGCCATTCATTGACCATCACATGAGCTAAAGCCTGTTTGGTATCAATCACATGATAGCCAGCCGCTAAGTCTGACCAGTTATGCGGTTCTAATAACTGTAGTTGTTCTAATAGTGGCGGCTGTAGACGCGCATTAATGATGACTAAACACCCTGCGCCCTCACGTAAATTCGCTAAAATAAACGTCGCTGCTTCACGCACTAAAAAGGTATCGTGCTCGTAGAATTGTACAGCGTGCTTACACATAGTCTGCAGCTTCGTTCGTGATGGTCTACTGATAGATTAACGTGAAACAACATTATTACAACAGTTATCCACTATTATTTTTTGGAAAAGCTCAGATTTTTTGTAGACTGCAATAGCACAGGATGGTGCAAACCTTGCTTTGTCAAAAAAGCATATAGGCCATAATCACAGCATGCTCTTTGCCATTTGGACTGGGGTAGTAGTTTTTACGCAGACCAATTTCATTAAAACCTGCCATTTGGTAAATCGCTAATGCCCGTTGATTGCTTTGTCTGACTTCTAAAAATAAGGTACTGGCGTTTTTGTCTTGTGCTTGTGCAAAGACTTTAGCTAATAACACTTTAGCAAACCCGCGTTTTTGATATTGCGGGTCGATGGCAATATTAAGCAAATGGGCTTCATCCACAATAAACTGTACGACTGAAAAACCAATAATCTGATGTTGATACTCTGCTACTGTACACAGATGTCGTCCCAAACCTTCCTGAAATAACGGGATTGACCACGGTGCATACTGCACTTGTTTTTCAATAGCATACACTGCGTTCAGGTCAGCTTCGGTCATGGGGCGTAATACTAAGAAATCAGACTTAACCATAATGCTTTTTTATCTAAAGGTTGTTGCAATAAGGCACTTAAACTGGCGTGCATCAGAATGGACTTAGGCGTACTGGCACGTAATACCTCTAGGAGTTGTTGTTCATGGTCTGCCAACACAATATAGCCTTTATCACTGATAGCCTGATTCTTAAAAAACGCGGTGAGTGCTTCTATAGCTGCCTGTTTATGGCGTGGCAGTGCGTAATTATTGACCATTGGCCACGTAAACAACAATGGACTTGCGGACTCTGTTTGCATGACTAACTGAATATTGGCTAATAATTGCATCTCGCTGGGACTGAGTAATTGCGGTCTAGGGACAATTAACTGCCAAACGCCACACGGATAAACCCCAAAACGAAAATGTATCGGTTGCTCTACCGCTGTTGCGAGCACAGGATTGTTTGGCGTCACAGGCGGTTTGTTTGGCTCAGGGACAGCCGCTTTCAAAAAGCTGTCGACTAATTGCGCTTGCTGATATTCGGGGTCATCGACATAGGCCTCTAGCGGTGGCTCAAAATCCGCATGCGGCGGCATGACAACAACCGCCTTCGGCTTGTCTACTACAGGCGTAGAAACGTCAACAGGAGCAAATGCCTGTGATACAGGTGCCGTATCAGATGCTGGTTCTGTAGACGTCAACTCCGATTCGTAAGCAACAAAATCTTGTGTTTGACTACGATGACTCAATAGGCTTTCAGGTCTGACTGTCCACAATGGGAGACCTAATGCCGCCAAATAGGCTTGGCGGCGGCCTTCAACGGCAATATTGCTCATAAATTAAATATTATCTTCTTCTTGAGGATGAGCGCGAGCCACGTTAGCAACCATCAAGTTAAGCGCATCTAAATAGGCTTTTGCACTGGCAATGACAATGTCGGTGTCCGCACCATGTCCATTAATAATCCGCCCTGCTTGATTCAACCGCACCGTCACTTCACCTTGAGAATCTGTGCCACTGGTAATCGCATTCACCGAATACAACTCTAAGGTTGTGCCTGAATTGGCAACTGCTTCAATGGCTCTAAAGGTCGCATCCACAGGGCCTGAACCAATCGCTGTCACCTGCTTTTCTTGACCATTAACCACCAGCGTTAATTTTGCCTCAGGTTTAGTACCTGTTTTTGAGGTGACTTCTAAACTATTGAGTTTGTAAGTTTCAGCCACTTCATTTTGGCTATCACTGACTAACGCATGTAAATCTTCATCAAAGATGTCATGTTTTTTGTCAGCCAATTCCTTAAAGCGCATAAATAACGTATTAAAGGCATTATCTGTACCCGCATCAATGCCTAGTTGTTCTAAACGGGCTTTGAAAGCGGCACGACCAGAATGTTTACCTAAAACCATACGGTTGGCATTCCAGCCCACATCCTCAGCACGCATGATTTCGTAAGTTTCACGGTGTTTTAACACCCCATCTTGATGAATACCTGATTCATGGGCAAACGCATTAGCCCCCACAATCGCTTTATTAGGCTGCACAGGAAAACCTGTAATACCAGACACTAAACGTGAGGTGGGTACAATTTCAGGGGTATAAATACCTGTTTCGACGGGAAATAAATCACTACGGGTACGAATGGCCATCACCACTTCTTCTAAAGCAGCATTGCCTGCACGCTCACCCAAACCGTTAATGGTACATTCCACTTGACGCGCACCGTTTAACACCGCAGCCAAAGAATTTGATACCGCTAAACCCAAATCATTATGGCAATGTACCGAAAAAATCGCTTTGTCAGCATTAGGGACACGATTAATAATGTTATGAATCAGCTCACCAAACTGCTGGGGAATGGCATAACCGACAGTATCAGGAATATTAATGGTACGCGCACCTGCATCAATGGCTGCTTCAATAATGCGACATAAAAAATCTAACTCAGAACGACCCGCATCTTCACAAGAAAACTCGACATCTTCGACCCAATTACGTGCATGTTTAATCGCACGTACTGCGTTTTCAACCACTGCATCTGGCTCTAAACGCAATTTGTATTTCATGTGAATCGGGCTAGTCGCAATAAAAGTATGAATCCGCGCGGCATTGGCATTTTTTAAGGCTTCGGCAGCGCGGTCAATATCTTCTGCACGAGCACGCGCCAACGAACAAATCCGCGACTCTTTGACCGCTTCAGCAACGGCTTTAACCGCCAAAAAATCACCATGACTGGCAATGGCAAAACCTGCTTCAATAACATCAACTTTCATGCGTTCTAAGGCTTTACCAATCCGCACTTTTTCTTCTAAAGTCATGGATGCACCCGGACTTTGCTCGCCATCACGCATGGTGGTATCAAATATGACTAATTTATCTTTATTCATTATCAATCTCTCTATAAGCCCACAGTCAGAGGCTATGGCAGTCATCGGATGAGGTTTGGCATAGGGACAGATTGTGTGCTATGCCATTACACTCACATTACCCATTCATAGCGGATAAGTATAGTGTCGTAAGGACGAGTTATATGTCTAAAATAGGTACAGCTCTAACATGACTAGAGTTTGTTTTCTGATGGTGGATACACAACATCAACAGGTGTTATAAGAATATCAGTAAATAGTCGTGTTTATAAGACCATTAGGGGCTATTGGTGTTTTGCGTGTGCGTCGCGTAGCTGATAAAAATCGCCTCAGACAAGGCAAAAAACGTAGCGCATAGTTGTGCTATTAGCAAGTTTTATTACATAGAATGCGTTTGTTGATAAGGCAACACAAAGGAAAAGAACTAGTTTTTTGATCAAAAACCGCCGTTTTCTATGAAAAAAAGCACTAAAGCTATCAAGGGGAACAGCGCACCCATTACAGCAACTAATAGCCAGCCTCCATGCAGGTAAAGTGAACTTGCAATGGCAGAGCCTAATGCACCCCCCACAAAAAATAGCGACATATATAGGCCATTGAGACGACTACGCTGACTGCCATCTAAGGCATATAAGATGCGTTGACCAAAAACAAGATTGGCTTGCACCCCCATATCAATTAAAACGGCGGCTATGACTAATGCAGCGATAGAACCTTTAGCACCCATGATGGTCAGTAAGAAACCTACTAAAACCATCAATAAAGAGACGACTGTGCCAAGACGACCCCAACCACGATCTGCAAGCATGCCCGCGATAGGTGCGATGAATGCCCCTGTTGCCCCAATCAGCGCAAATAAAGCGATACCGCGTTGCGATATGTTAAACATAGGGCTAGCCAACAGTATGGGAACTGCCGTCCAGAATAGCGTAAAAGCCGCGAAGAGTGCCGCCTGATAGGCGGCTCGCCAGCGCAAGAGAGGGGTATGACGTAGAATATCGACTAAAGATAGGAGAAGCTGCGGATAATTATACATTGATTTGGGTTGGCGTGAGGGCAACATAAAAAATAGTGCCAATACCAATAAGGCCATGATGCTAGCTGAGCCACTATACAGTACACGCCAGCCAAAGGTATCGGTAATTAGGCTAGCGATGGGTCTAGCCAGCATAATACCCGTAAATAACCCACTCATCACTAAACCCACAATATGGCCTTGTTGCTTTGCTGGAGCGAAATGTGCTGCGATAGGTACAAGCATCTGTACCGCAACAGCACTGAGTCCGACGACAGTCATGGCTATCATGAACGAGCTATAAGTCACAGCACTAGACGCTACTAACAAAGCGGCAATCAGTATGCTTAAAGAGCTAATCACTAGCTGTCGGTTCTCAATTAAATCACCCAGTGGCACTAACAACAGCAGGCCTACACAATATCCCAGTTGAGTTAAGGTAACGATTAAACTCGCCAGTGAAGAAGCTAAGCCTAAATCGGGAGCAATCACATTGACTAAGGGCTGTGCATAATACAGATTAGCCACGGTAAGACCACAAGCAACAGCCATAAGAGCGATGAGTTTACCTGACATATTCTCTTGCTTATCATCAGGTTGCTCATTGTTCATGGCAATATCTCTGTTGTTGGCCTATTGCCTAGATAATGATGGTACAAGGGGGGAATAATGCCTTCTGAAGCACCTGTTTCTTCAATATTATGACGAATCCAATGTTCGGCAGTCGTTTTAGAATAAATGAATGGCAACACAAACCAGTTGAGTAGCCAGCCAATCACAGGTAAGTCGAAACCAACTTCCGTCTCTGCATAAAACCGACTACCCTCCGCTTCAGATGAGTAGAGATGTACAATCCGACAAACCTTAATGCCCATAATATAGACAGTAAAGGTAAACTCTTCATCATCCAAACGGTCAGTCACTACTTCTACGCTGATACGCTCGTGATGGTCGTTGAATTGTTCTTGAATGCGCGTTTTTTTACCCACAGCAAAGCCATGATGACTACCATTTAATGGTGTGACTGCAACATGGTCTCGATGATGCCACAGGTGATAAAACGCAATTTCTGCGCCATTAAAACCTTGACCATCCCACGTTGTTTTTTGGCCTAGATTTTCAAACCACCAACGAATCATGGCTGGTGTACAGCCTCGAACTGTGTCGTGCTCAATCTGTACATATAACTTGCCTTGCCAATCACGTTTGACATTCACCCATTTTGCTGAATTTTCTGCTTTGAAACCTGCCACGCCTGCTCTACATAATACCTGTCTCGCTTGCTCTCTTTGGCTGCGCAAGATGGCCTGTTGTGTTGGCGAAACAGGAAATAGTCCTGCCATCATAGCGGCTGATGTCATAGAGTCTTTTAATAACGTGAATATTTTCATATTTATTTCCTAGCTGTTGGGGAGATAGTGAAAAAATCAGGCAAAAGCGGCTTCAATCCAATGACTAAACTCGCTTGCTAAATGCCATTGGTGGCCAGAAATAACCTGTGGCAATATCAGTAATGGAAATTCCACTAATAGCCGCGCACGAAAACCATTACCCTCATTACGAAATTGATGACGTACCCCACCAATGGGCATGCCTCCCTTAGTTTTTGCCACACCTGCAATTTGTAGTGGATAGCTTGGCTCAACGGCTGAGCGCAGGCTGGATAAATCCTGATAATCAATAAAAAAACGTGCAGCCAGTGGCGAACCGCCATTGGTTTCAATCACCTCTTGTGAGCCGTCTGGAGCAGTACGAATGATGTAATGGTCAGGCGTGGCAGCAATCATCGATTGCTCATCATTAATCTGAGCGCGTTGATTAAACCAATCAACAAACTGCTCGGCTGTGCCAGATGACACGACTAGCTCTGTCACACTAAAACGCCTAGCTCCCCTCGAAAGATATGCCGTTAAGGCGGCAGTTGGACTAGATAAGGCTAAATCTAGGCGTAATCTGTTTAACAGGCCATCTGTACCCAACATTTGTTTACGAGCCATAAGCTGACTTTGCAGCGTTGCCAAATCCTCACCTATGGGCTGAACACCTAACTTTTTTAAAACAACTTTTGCTCTATGCTTTTCCCAGTCCAAAATGTGGGTGCGAGGTATTTCGTGTCCATTTATAATCGTGGTGATGTTGAGTTTCATGATGACTCTCCAGACTTGCTATTCGTATAAATGGCAACTATAGTTGCTTTATATCGCAACTATAGTTGCTTTATGGGTTTGTGTAAATATCTTTTAGGGGATTGCCGATGAATGGCAAGATAATGGCAACAGACAATACCTTGCCTCAACGAATAACCTCTCAGGGAAGAGGTGAAAAATTGATTGCTGCGGTACATGCCGCAACATTAACGCTGCTAGAAGAACGTGGTTATGATGCTATGGAGATACCAGAAATCGCGGAGCGTGCGGGTGTGAACAAAACATCGATTTATCGGCGCTGGCCAACAAAGTCAGAGTTAGTTCTTGATGTTGCCTTAGCGAGGATGCGTATTGATGTGCCCGTATTCGATACAGGGAATTTTCAACACGATTTAACCGCATTACTTAAGGCGATTGTGACCATACTGAAAGCACCATTTGCTAGCGAGTTATTACGGGTACTGATGAGCCGAGGCATCAATGACCCAACCATTAGAGCACTTAACACTAAATTTTGGGAAGAGCGTTTTAGCACAAGTGCTCAGATTGTCGAGAAAGCGATTCAGCGTAAGGAATTAGCTATAGGGACTGATGCACGACTTTTACTAGAGTTCGCTGCCTCACCACTTTACTTTCGATGGTTAGTACTGGCTAAGCCTGTGACGGATGAAGATATTGAACAGATTGTACGTCTTGTGATGCGTACCTTTAGCTAAGGGTGTTATCTGCCTACATCTAAGGATTGACTGATTAAAAACTTTAAAATAATAAGGTCTGTTGACGTTTGCTCACATAGCTATAGGCAAGCTCATGCGACAATCACTTATCAAAACGACTGGCCACAGGTGTCGAATGCATGAGCCTTGTAAATATATTTTTTAGCAGATAAACCGCGTCTAGTTTGAAAACCATAGTAAATTCTCCCACCCATGATGAGCCTATCGAACGATTGGCAGAAAGTCCTTCGACAGGCTCAGGGTGAACGAAGAATACAATAACTATGGGTTTTCTGTATGGACAGGGTTTATCTTAAGAGCTGTTAACGTTTTACCTGTGAGCCGTAATCAAAAGCTCAACAGTCCCTAATCATCGCGCAACTTGGCTTTCATCAATATCACTAGTCGTCATTTCAAAAGTCACAAAAACTGATTGCTTCAAACCGTGTTATAACGTGCTTTGTGTACTATGATGTTCATCAGGACAGATTATCTAAAATAGGTCAACAGCCCTCATATATTCTCACCAATACAGAGGGCATATATTTATTTTTGTAAGGTTTGCGCGGTAGGTAAATTGGAGGCAGCATCGCTTAGTTGTTTATTGGAGACCCGACTGCGTTGTAAAACTTGGTCACGCATCCACTCGCCTACACATAAACGTAAATCATCCATTTCACCAATGGTCATATTTTCACGCTTATCTTCATCCGCAAATTTATCTGCTAAATCCCCACAGGTATCGGCCGTTGCAGGCACAGAGGCGGTAGCTGAGGTAGCAACTAAGAGCAATAAGGATAGTGAACGCATAACAACCCCATTTTTTATTTATTGTTTAGGCCAATTTATTGGCTTTTGGTGATGCAATTTTAATCTAATTGTAAACTGATTTTCTACAAGTGGTGTATTTTTCCGACAAAACACAATTAACTGGCATCCTATGACAATGTTTAATTGCATTTATTGGCTAAGGACATAAAAAAAGCCCACTTACAGCAGCAAGTGGGCTTTAGTGTAGCATGTTGCTAGGCGATGGGCAAAAGGCCTTACATCATACCGCCCATGCCACCCATGCCGCCGTCTGGCATGCCAGCAGGTGCTGGTTTGTCATCTGGTGCATCGGTAATCATACATTCGGTGGTCAACATTAACGCTGCAACTGATGCCGCGTTTTCTAAAGCAGAACGCGATACTTTAGCTGGGTCTAAGATACCCATGGCAATCATGTCACCAAATTCGCCAGAAGCGGCGTTGTAGCCGTAGTTACCTGTGCCTTCTTTGACTTTGTTAACAATCACAGAAGCCTCTTCGCCAGCGTTCGACACGATTTGACGTAATGGTGCTTCCATCGCACGGCGTAAAATGTTGATGCCTGCGTTTTGGTCAGCATTGTCACCTGTTAAGTTTTTAATGGCTTGTACTGCGCGCACTAAAGCGACACCGCCACCAGCAACTACACCTTCTTCTACCGCCGCACGTGTTGCGTGTAAGGCATCGTCAACACGGTCTTTTTTCTCTTTCATTTCGATTTCAGTGGCAGCACCGACTTTGATTACGGCTACACCACCAGCGAGTTTAGCCACACGCTCTTGTAACTTCTCTTTATCATAGTCAGAAGTGGCTTCTTCGATTTGAATACGAATGGTTTGTACACGGGCAGCGATTTCTTCTGCACGGCCTTCGCCATCAATAATTGTGGTGTTTTCTTTAGAAACGATAACTTTTTTAGCACGACCACAATCTTGTAAGGTGGCTTTTTCTAAACTTAAACCGACTTCTTCGGCAATCACTTGACCACCAGTTAAGATAGCGATGTCTTGTAACATGGCTTTACGACGGTCGCCAAAACCTGGAGCTTTAACGGCACACACTTTGACAATACCACGCATGGTATTAACCACTAAAGTGGCTAAGGCTTCGCCTTCTACGTCTTCAGCAATTAATAATAAGGGCTTGCTAGACTTGGCAACACCTTCTAACACAGGAATTAATTCACGAATATTGGAGATTTTTTTATCAACCAATAAAATAAATGGCGAGTCTAACTCAGCAGTCATGGAATCTTGTTTGTTGATGAAGTATGGGCTGATGTAACCGCGGTCAAACTGCATACCTTCAACCACTTCTAAGGTATCTTCAAAACCAGAACCTTCTTCAACCGTGATGACGCCCTCTTTACCCACTTTATCCATCGCTTGAGCAATCAAATCACCAATGGTGGTGTCAGAGTTAGCAGAGATAGAACCTACTTGAGCAACCGCTTTGCTATCTGTACATGGGGTAGAAATCGCTTTGATTTCAGCAACAGCCGCACGTACGGCTTTATCGATACCGCGCTTCAAATCCATGGGATTCATACCAGCAGCAACGGCTTTTAAGCCTTCATTCAAAATAGCTTGCGCTAATACGGTTGCCGTTGTTGTACCGTCACCTGCCACATCAGCAGTTTTAGAAGCCACTTCTTTAACTAACTGTGCGCCCATGTTTTCGAATTTGTCTTTTAATTCGATTTCTTTGGCTACTGACACACCGTCTTTAGTGATGTGTGGTGCACCAAAGGATTTATCGATAACCACGTTACGGCCTTTAGGCCCTAAGGTTACTTTGACAGCGTCAGCTAATACATTTACGCCATTAATCATTTTTTGACGAGCGGAGTCACCGAATTTTACGTCTTTAGCAGCCATTTTTGACTAACCTCAAAATTTCTAAATATCTTTAATTGTTAGGGCTTAGGCACTTCTCAAAGAAAGGTTTATTATCTAAACCCTAATCATGTGGCAAATTAGGCTTCTAATACGCCTAAAATTTCTGATTCTTTCATAATCAATAATTCTTCGCCGTCAACTTTGACAGTGCTACCCGAATATTGACCAAATAAGACTTTATCGCCCACTTTGACATCTAAAGGACGAACTTCACCAGACTCAGTGATTTGACCGTTACCTACCGCAATAACTTCACCTTGAGAAGGTTTTTCAGCAGCAGAACCCGGCAATACGATACCGCCAGCGGTTTTGGTTTCTTGCTCTTCGCGGCGAATCACCACACGGTCATGTAAAGGACGAATTTTCATTGTTCGCGCTCCTGAATGCGTTCTAAATACCAATTTATTTGACTAAGAACCGTTGCATGTTGATATTGGGCAACCGTTTAGTCTTTGCAGATATCCCCTCATAAAGGGGATATGTTAAGTAAAAATCCCCTATTGCTAGGGCATTTCATCAACATAAACACAAGTGTTTGCCTTTATGTTGTGACTGATGGGTTAATGGGGATAGCTTTTGATGCTTCAAGGGGAAAAGTAATTTTTTTTTGCTTTTCGATAGGGGGGAGTCCCCCTTACGCTTAATCTTTTTTTTCTAGGCGTGGCTTGGCTTCGTCTGGGTGTACTTCGCGGGCCTCACCATCAAATACCTGTGATTGGTCAAATGGTGAACGGCCAAAAGGTGACTGTCCAAACGGAGATTGACCAAAGGGTGATTGTTGGCCAAAGCCTCCCATACCGCCCATCATAAACCCTGCACCACGCGCTTGAATAGCGCTCTGCATTTGGCCTTCGAGTCGCTTTTGTACGGGAGGTAATAACAATAAGACGGCTAAGGCATCGGTGACTATACCAGGAATAATAAATAAAATACCTGCAAAGGCTTGGCAAATAGCCGATAAAAAGCCTTGATTGATGTCAGGCGCTTTACCTTGCTGGTTTTGTTGAATTTGTGGGCTTAATTCTTTTGCTGCACCGCGCATAATTTGTCGGCCAACAAAAAAAGCGATGACTAACCATAATAGCAGCATCCATCCACCCACTAATTTTGCATACCAAACGGTGGCCACAATCTCAGCAATAGGCAATATCAACACCAATAATAATTTCATGTGTATTTACTCCCAATTTCTACACAAGGGATTCCGTATTTAATGAGCGGGCTTGCTTTAACAATGCTATTAATACCGCCCTGACCTGCGCGGGCGTGGATACTACCTCAGGAAAGGGCACAAATACTATGCGTTTATTCATGCGTAGATGAAATCCCATAGGGTTTAGACTAACCATTGTCAAGTCTGCATGCGCGGGTACCGTCACCTGCACTAAACGGCAATAATCAAGAAAAGTATCCGCGTGGTCTTCATTCATGTGCTGAATCATATCCTGCTCCACCTCAGCACTAAAGGGGGAGGATATGGGGTGTGGTTGCAGCCAATGTATTTGACCAAAACCACCAATATAACGGTATTTCACAGGTTTAATGCGCCAAAAACTAAAATCATGGACTCGATGAAAGTCTTGAGATTGCGGAAAGTAGCGATAATAACGCGCTGCTATTACGTCCACTTCGTCGCGGTTTACAGGTTCGGCATCACCAATCACCGTCAAACGGGCAGCCGATTGAATGTCGTCGCCTTCTGCCATCATGATTAAGGAACATTTAGCATCAGCTTTCAAATTTTTGGTGTGTTGGGCAAGCTCAGAAATTAAAATCACTACCTGCCCTTGATTATCCAAACAAAATGGGACAACCGAACCAAAAGGATAACCGATCATTTGTTGAGATTGAGTACTCAGTACCCCTTCATAACTCGCAAATAATATGTGTTGCCATTCTAATGAGGCCATAGTCACATCTCCAAAGTTAGATGCAGAGTAGCACAAGGCGTCGTTATTCTCTGTTATGCTTTTGCTGTTCAATTTATTTTACTGAGTCTATTTTTATGACTACCGAAAATCGCTCTTACAGCCTTAGAGAGGCATTTGCTCAGCCTGCGGCACTCATGATGTTCTTTTTTGGTTTTACGTCGGGCTTACCGTTTTTATTAGTGGGTGGCACACTGTCGGCATGGTTAAAAGAGAGTGATGTTTCTTTAGAAATGATAGGCTTAATTAGTTATGCCACGCTCACCTATTCCCTAAAGTTTTTATGGTCTCCCCTCGTTGACCAAATCAAGATTCCTTTTCTTCATACCCTCGGACAGCGCCGCAGTTGGCTATTGTGTGCACAATTACTCTTGTGTCTAAGCCTATTGGCGATGTCATGGATTAGCCCTCATGCTCTATTTTGGTTTGTCACCGTCACTTTTTTAGCTGCATTTGCAGGGGCAACTCAAGACATTGTCGTCGATGCCTATCGTATTGAAATTGCGCCCGCAGAAACACAAGGGGCATTAGCCGCTACCTATACGCTTGGCTACCGTTTTGCCCTGCTCGCATCAGGCGCATTGGCCTTAATTTTGGCTGACCATATTGCTTGGTCAGTGATTTATCAACTGATGGCAGGTTTAGTTATTTTATTGATGTTGGCAACTTATTGCGCACGCGAACCAGAACGTGAGGTACAGGTTGCACGTTCGTTTGGGGTCATGATGAAAGACGGGGTGATTGGCCCTTTTAAGGATTTTTTTATTCGTTATCGCGGCAGTTTAGGTATTGGTCTACTGCTATTTATGGGCTTATTTAAGATTTCCGACCAAATGCTGGGGGTCATGGCACTCCCCTTTTATTTAGACAGTGGCTTTACGAAAACAGAAATTGGGACGGTGTCTAAGCTATTTGGCGTGTGGGTGGGGATTGCAGGGGCATTTGTTGGCGGAGCCTGTGTGGTACGTTGGGGGATAGAACGTACCTTATTTTTAGGCATGATTGTTGGGGGGCTGAGCAATCTATTATTTATTTTATTGAGTCTCTTTCCTGCCAATCTACAGGTCTTTGTTGGCGTCATTGGCGGCGAAAACTTTGCAGGGGGGTTTTTGGGCACAGCCGCTGTGGCATGGTTATCTTCTTTGGTAAACAAACACTATACGGCCACTCAATATGCACTCTTCAGCTCCTTAGTCAGCCTACCAGGGAAACTGATTGGCGGCTTATCTGGCTTTATGGTCAGTAGTATGGGGTATATTGGCTTTTTTATTTTTTCGACACTGTCGATTGTCCCTGCCTTATTTTTGTTTTTATGGTTACGCACAAAAGTGCAAAAAACTACTTCATCGTAACAATCTCACAACAGCAAGCTACTGTGTAACTAAGATTTTTGCGCTATGGTTATAAGGTATGTCACTGTATCCATAATAAGAAATAGGAACAATAATATGAAGTTCAGACTCTCCTTACTCGCTTGTACTATTGCCACATTGTCTCAAAACACATGGGCAGCAGGGTTTGCCTTAAATGAACAAAGCATTAAAAGTATGGGTATGGCGCAAGCTGGGCGCGCCTCAACAGCAAGTGATGCCACCACGCTCTATGCCAACCCTGCGGGTTTAACTCAGTTAGCAGGCACACAATTAGCAGGGAATGTCACCTATATTTATGCGCCCGCCGATATTAAAAATGCCCAAGGCTCACATAACGGCACCAACGATGGCGATATGATTCCACCACAGCCTGTAGGTTCTGGTTTTATGAGTCATCAACTGAACGAGCAACTGACGGTGGGCATTGGTAACTACGCTCCTTTTGGTTTAGCTACCAACTACGAAGACGCGTTTCAAGGCCGCTGGTTTGGCGATAAAAGTAAAGTCCGCGTGATTGCCATTCAACCCACCGCGGCTTATAAGCTCAACAAGGATATTTCTGTGGGTTTAGGCCTGACTGTCAGCCGTATTGATGGCTTTTTATCAGGGGCAATTGCCCCACTCCCTACCAGCAATCCTACCCTTGAAGTAGAGGGCAATGATACCGCGTTTAGTTACAATATTGGCGTCTTATGGCAAGTACAACCTCATACCAAAGTAGGCTTTGACTATCGCAGTAAAACGAAATACAACCTGACAGGGACAACCGAAGTACGCGACTTACCAACCAAAGGTAAAGTTGACTACTATAATGCCAGTCTTGATATTGCTACACCCGCCAACATTGACCTTTCAGTGAGCCATCAACTACGTCCCGACCTGAGTGTACATCTAGATTTAAGCTACACTCAATGGGATACGTTGAAAGAGTTGGTCATTAAAAATGAAGGTGCAACAGGCTCTTTAGCAGAAATTAAAGAGGAGTTAGATTGGAAAAACTCCTTATTTTATAGCGTGGGTGCAGAATGGCAATGGCAAAAAAACATTAGCCTACGCGGAGGCATAGGCATTGATAAAACGCCCGTCAGCGATGGTCATCGCAGTGTACGTGTGCCAAGCGAGGACAGAACTGTTATCAGCCTTGGGGGTAGCTATTTGTTAAATGAAAAAATGTCTATTGATGTGGGCTATATGTTCTTGAAGGAAAAAACAGCCGTTGTAGATGTCAGTAAAATCTCGCCTGTAGGTCCTCTCAGTTACAGTGCGGAATACAGTGGTAAAGCCCATTTAGTTGGCGTACAACTCAATCTCAAACTGTGATAATCGGTCAACTCTGATAAAAAAGGCGCCATGTGCGCCTTTTTTGTTGCGTATCTGTTTAATTATTCATACCATCCGCGCAGCTTCGTAGTGCCCGTTTGATAACGGTTTGTGTCATTGCTGACCCAAATGGGAAACTGGTGTAAATCCAGTACTGCCCCCGCAACGGTAACTGTGTTTGTGAATTTCTTAACCACTGTCTGACGATGGGAAGGTGAAATTGACGATGTTTGGCACACTGCATCTGCATGCAGGGCTATCAATACATCAGCACAGAAGTCCGGAGACCGACTACCAAGCGTATATGACGCATCTTGACTAGGTGAAATGTGTCGTCTTCTTTTTGACTTTTTACGCTGTTTGCGGGGAACCAAACAGTCGGAGTTAGCTATGTTTACTCGTTCTTTATTGGCGGCTAGTATTGCTGCCTGCTCTTCTTTTGTCTTTGCGACTGAAAACACCTTAGCCCCCACGGTTGTGACGGCTTCTCGTTTAAGCAATACCCCTATCGGGAATACGGTCTATGTCATCGACCAAGACGATATTAAGCAATCGCCCGCGCAAAATATCACTGAATTACTCGCGACATTACCCAGTATCAGTATCAGTAAGCTCAGTAATAACCTCAATGAAGGCTCTATAGATTTTAGAGGTTTTGGTGCTGCTTCTAATATGAATGTATTGGTGTTGGTCAATGGTCGTCGCTTAAACGATGTCGACCTCACAGCAGCCAACTTAACAGGTATTGCCCTCGCTAACATTGAACGTATTGAGGTCGTCGCTGGTGGTGGCTCTGTTTTATATGGTGACGGTGCGGTAGGTGGGACGATTAATATTATTACTAAACAAGCCACTGCAAACCAAACTCGTATACAAACCACGGCAGGTAGTTTTAACTACCGTGCTATTGAAGCGCAAACGGATATTAGCAATAGCGAAAAATCGGTCACTTTATATGGCAAACATGCCGAAAGCAAAGGCTACCGTGATAACTCTGCCAGTCGCCAAGACAGTATCAGCCTAGATATTCAGCAGCAATTTAAGCCTGTCACATGGTTTTTAAATAGCCAAGCCAGTCAGTCAGATTCTGGCCTTGCAGGTGTCAGAAAAATCAATCCTGCAACAGGAGTCAATGAGTTAAACGATGCGCCAACAAACACGGCAACGCCTAACGATTATGCAGACGAGAGCAAATATCAAGTATGGACAGGCATTAAAACGCATATCACTAGCAATAGCCAATTGATTTTTGATGCGAGCCATCGTTATAAAACGACGCGCGGCTTTTATCAAGATTATGATTATGGTGGTCTTTATAACCGCTTTGTCGATAGCCGTTTAACAACGGACAGTATTACACCACGCTTGCTTAGCCAGTATACCTTGGGTGGTATTAAACATACGCTGCAAACGGGTGTTGATTGGTCGCAAAGTGCGTATGTCTCTTTGCGTGGCTTAAACCCAAATACTGAGGCTATTCATACGGTGACGATTGACTCTAAAACACAGTCTGCCTACGTTCAACAAAGCAGTCAGTTGAAGGGTACAACTCTCACCCTTGGTGCACGAAAAAGTAAAGTCAAACAATCTGGAGTTGATAACTTTGATAGCAATGCGAAAGGTGCAAGCACTTTTGATAATGCCGCACCGAGTGGCGAGATAAGTTTTGACGAAGAAATGTATGAGTTTGGCTTAAGCCAAGATTTGACGCATGGTTTTAGCATCATGCTAGCCAGCAATCGCAGTGTACGTTTTGGCACTGTTGACGAAGTTTATGAATATGACAGCAATTTCCAACGGGTGTTTTCGCCTTTATTGCCTCAAATTGGCAAAAATACGGAGGCATCTCTAAAGTTTGATTCGCAACGTAGCACTGCGACAGTGACCCTCTATCAACAAAAGTTAACCAACGAAATTCATTTTGACCCCAGTACCTTTACCAATGACAATCTTGACCCGACAAAGCGCAAAGGGATTAATGTCTATACGCGGGTTCAGTTGCTCCCTCAATTGGCCGTACACGCGAGTTATACGCAACAAAAGGCCTATTTCACTGAAGGGATATATGCCAATAATAGCCTTCCCTTAGTAGCTAAACATTTAGCCAGTCTTGGTGTGAATATTGAACCTATCCCCGATTTATTCGTATCATTAACAGATACTTATACAGGTTCACAATATTTAGATAATGACCAAACCAATGACTTTCACACCAAGATTCCGTCATATCATCGGCTTGATGCTAAAACAGCTTATGATTATCGTGGGTGGCAAGTGAGTGGAAGTATTTTGAATATACTGAATGATAAAGACCATTATGAGTATGGTGTGCGTTCTGTCAGTTTGGGTGCTGTTAATTATAATGTGTATCCACTTGCAGGCCGTGAATATCGTGTCAGCTTGAGCTATGCCTTTTAATTGCGAAGACAACTCACTTAGCTGAGTTTTTTATCACTATCCCTCTATACAATCTATAGAGGGACTTTACAGAGCAGGATAATGGGACATCGTTTATCAAAAATTTACACCAAAACAGGTGATGACGGCACAACAGGTTTAGGGGATGGTAGCCGTGTTGCAAAAGATAATTTACGGGTTGAAGCCTATGGCACAGTGGACGAACTAAATAGTTTTATCGGTTTGTTACGTGCCGAACTGTGTGACGACCACGCACTACAAAATACTTTATCTAACATTCAACATGAACTGTTTGATTTGGGCGGGGAATTATGTATTCCTGATTTTATTCTAATCAAAGAAGCGTCTATTAGTCGTTTAGAACAAGCGATTGATACACTCAATGAAAACTTACCGCCATTAAAGGATTTTATTTTACCCGCAGGTGGTAAAGCCGCCAGCACTTGCCACGTTGCCCGTAGTGTCTGCCGTCGTGCCGAACGCCGTGTGTTTAGCCTCAGTCAACAAGAGAAAGTTTCAGCGCTGGCTTTACAATACTTGAATCGTTTATCGGATTACTTGTTTGTGGCTGCACGCATCTTAGCGCGGGAACACGGGGGCACAGAAGTCCTTTGGCAACGCTCAAATTAAGGTTGCCAAAGTGTATTGCATGCGCGTTACTCTAAACTAAAACTTGCTTTGAGTTTGGCAAGCACTTTTTCGCCTACCCCTTTTAACTTGGCAATTTCTTCCCACTTTTTAAAGGGACGTGCCGCCAAAATATTGGCCACCACCTGTTTAGATACCCCTTTTTCAGCGGCAAGCTGCGCCTCAACAACTTGGTTGATTGATGGTTTGCTCGTATTTGTACTCGGCTTCACAGCAGCACGGCGTGTGACAGTCCGTTTAGCGGGGCTAGAAACAGCAACTTGGACAACTTCTTCAGGAACAGCGTCCACAATCGGCTCTTGCGTTATGGCAGGTGATGCCAGATTGACTTCACGGAAATCACGTGTCAAATAGCCCTGCCCTGTCCACTCTCGCAGCATCAGCACGACATGCTCACGCGTAGCCGTGTGTGTATCTAATGCAAAACTACAGGTATTTGCATACCAAGAAGACTGGCCTGCCAACGTTCCCAAGATAACACTTCCTAGTGACACACCATTAAATGCACCACCTTGATAGGCATCACTGAGTGACCATAACTCGAGTACTAGCGTTCCACTGAGGTTATCCGCATCACGTGGGTTAAGAATTTGTTCGATATGAACGGATACAGCATTTTCGGTGACCGTTGTTGTTAATTGGCCTATTAATGTCGGTTGAACAAAATGCTCCATTTGCGTAAACGGCAAACAGCTCAAAACATGCACGCCATCTGTCACTACTAAATAAACATAATAGGCAGATTGTCCCGCAGGAAAAGCCGCGGCTACTGTTTCTTTGATTACGGTTGTTGGACTCAAACAACCACAGTCAAGCTCCGCAATTTTTACGCCTGTTAAAACGCCTTGTTCGTACGGCTCTGTACTTGCCCAGAGCTGCAAACTCACAGGCGTAATGTCGCTATCCACAGTTTGAATAAAGGCACGCAGCTCGACATAATCGCCATCAATGGTGTAGCCATAATCACTCACATTGATAACAGGATTCTGATGATTAAATAAAGGTTGACTCAACATGACTGTGACTCTCATTGTTGTCAATATGCTCATCTATTATATATCAGCATATTAAAATATGATTTTTGGGGAGAAGAATTATAAAAGTGATTCGCCTGTTATATATCTTTGATATAACAATATCATTTTAAGATAGCATAAAAGAAAATAATACTTAATTATATATTTTTATAAATAAAATATTCGGCTGATACATTGCCACATAATAGTGCAATAATAAAATTCGCACCATTATATAGCATTTTTATTATAAACTTTATCATCAGGGTGTTGTGGGTAAAGGAGGACGTTTAGTACTTGCTTCATACTCAACAAGAATTAACTTATGCTGGTCAAGAAGCTGCAAATATAAGGTTTGCGGGTCAATACGCCAAAATCTGACTTTTTCTAACGATTTAAATAGTATTTTTTCTTGTGGACTGGTCAACATACAAAACTGTGTTGATGCAGCTAAACGCTGAAAGACAAAACGCTCATTATCAAATTGATAACTGCCATTAAATAAATTACACCCCGCATAACCTGATGCTTTGCCATTTTCTAAACGAATCGTGATGTCTTTATCGGCAGGGACTAAGGCGTGTTTAGCGACATTACGTAAACGCCAAACGGTTTTTTCTAAAGTGGGTGGCGCATCTGCATAAACATTACCCGTCATCGTCGGCGTTTGCACACCAAAGACGCGCGCTTTCACAGGCGGCGTTGCTTGACAGCCTAACAATAAAATCAATGTACTCAGGGCGACTATTCTTTTTTTCATCATCATACTCTACCTATGGTGTAGGTGCGTTATATAGCATAATTTACCACGGCAAATCAGCAGCGTTTTTGCGACTATACGATAAAAAAAGAGCCCTTATTAAGGGCTCTTTAGCTGATAACACGAACTATTTACACCTTATGACCAACTGGCTGCTATCACCATATCAAGCTGGCTATGTTGCGCTGTCGTTAGCTCTGTTTGGCCTATGGGCGGTGGTGTCATACTGGCCATAGCATCGACTAAGTTTTGTACTTGGTAGTGGCTCAGACTAAGTCCTTCGGTACTTCTAATAGTTTCAATATGATACGCCGCTCCTAGATACCAGTCCTTAATCGTGACTTTATCGGTCGTCCCAATGACTCGCACTTCTAAACTATTGCCCACTTGTTTGAACCATAGTTGATTGGCATTAATTGTACCCATAAATTGCAGCGTATCAACATTGTCTACTAAGGTATCTACATCAGAAATCACATCTATACCGTCACCTGATGTAAATAGATAAAGGTCATTCCCTGTCCCCCCATTGAGTGTATCTCGTCCCCATTGACCTTCGATGAGGTCATTTCCTTGCCCCCCGTTTAAGACATTATTTTTCTGGCTACCCAGTAATTCATCATTGGCAATTGTGCCAGTTACATTTTCTATATGCTGAAAGTTTCCGTAACCAAAATCAGCATATCCCACGGCTAAAGCTACCGTAATACCATGCTCTGTGATGGGCTTATAATTAGCAAAGGATAATGTGTCTATACCACCGTCTACCAAATGGCCTGTCATGGGGTCTGTATAACTGTCTAGCTCTATAACAAAATCCTGCATGTTATCCATATAATAGGTATCATTTCCTGCACCGCCATTCATGGTATCGGCACCACGACCACCGTTGAGGATATTATTTTTGTGGTTACCTATCAGCTCATCATTTGCGCTGCTACCTGTGACATTCTCTAACTGCTCAAAGTTTCCATAGCCGACATTAGCATTGCCTGTTATCAAATTAATATAAACACCTTGCTCCGTGAGGCTTTTGTAGTTAGCAAAAGACACTGTATCTACTCCGCCATTTAATAGATTACCTGTCATGGTGTCTATATAGGAGGCTTGTTCGTCTATAAAGTCGGCTATATTATCAATGTAGTAGGTGTCATTGCCTGCACCACCTGCCATACTATCTGCACCTTGACCACCATTCAAAATATTATTTTTGTGGTTAGCTATGAGTTGGTCGTCAGCACGCGTCCCTGTCAGGTTTTCAATATGTCTAAAATCACCCATCCCGATATTGGAGTAACCTGTTATCAAATTAACACTAACGCCAAACCCCTCTAGCGGAATATAATTTGCAAAGGAAACCGTATCGTTACCCCCATCAATAACCACGTTTCCTGTCTCATCAAGAGAATCCTCGACATCCATAATTTGATCAAATCTATTGTCAATATAGTAGGTATCATTTCCTAACCATCCTTCCATAAGGTCTGCGCCACGACCACCATTCAAGGCATTATCTTTATCATTACCGATAAGTTGGTCATCGACATGAGAGCCCGTCACATTTTCAATCTGTCTAAAGTCTACTTGGCCAACATTTGAATAACCGCTCATAAGGTCAATATGTACGCCTTGTCTTGTTAAGGCTTTATAATTGACAAAAGAGACCGTATCACTACCGCCTTCTAACATGCGACCTGTGACTGGGTCCGTATAGGACGCATACTCTTCAACCGCATCGGCAATATGGTCGATATAATAGGTGTCATTCCCCGCACCGCCTACCATCAAGTCGGCACCGCCCCCGCCATTAAGGACATTGGCCTTATGATTGCCAAGCAAATAGTCGTTAGCCGCACTGCCATTAATATTTTCAATATGACGAAAGTCGTTATAACCGATAGATGAGTGCCCACTCATTAAGTCCACAAACACGCCATAATGTCCAACGGGTCTATAATTCACAAAAGAGAGGGTATCGTTGCCACCATCCAATAGTCTGCCTGTCGTGGGGTCTATGTAGGAGGCTTGTTCATCTACTATGTCATCACGGTTATCGATATAGTAAGTATCGTTGCCTGCACCACCAACCATGGTATCTTTGCCTTTGCCACCATTCAAAATATTGCTTTTCTGATTACCAACCAATATATCATTCTCGGTAGAACCTATCAGGTTTTCAATATTTCTAAAATCACCTGCACCGACACTTGAATACCCTGTTGTTAAATCAACAGCGATGCCAGATTCATATATAACCTGATAATTTGCGAAGGAAACGGTATCGTTGCCACCATCGAGTAATAACCTTCCCATACCGTCAATATAATCTTCTACATCCGTAATTTGGTCATTTATATTATCAATATAATAAGTGTCATTACCCAAACCACCAAACATCGTATCTACGCCACGTCCCCCATTAAGCACATTATTTTTGTCGTTACCTCTTAGGTGATCGTCAGCCGCTGTACCTGTCACATTCTCAATATTTATAAAATCACCAGAGCCTATGCTTGAGTAGCCTGCCACTAGGTCAACCCGTACTCCCCGCCCAATCAGTTTATAGTTAGCAAAGGAGACGGTATCATTGCCAGCATCTACGACTGCACCCGTCACTTCATCAATAGCAAACGCTTGTTCGGTGATAAAATCTGAAAAACTATCAATATAATACGTATCATTGCCTAAACCACCCGACAGCGTATCCGAACCTTGGCCACCATTTAGGATGTTATCTTTACGATTCCCAATTAATTCATCATTTTTGTTGGTACCTGTAAGGTTTTCAATAGCACGCAGGTCACTCACCCCTAAGCTGCTATAACCCGTCGTTAAGTCAACCCGTATACCTTCGTAAGTTAATGGCTGATAATTTGCAAAAGACACCGTGTCATTACCAGCCTCTACAAACTCGCCAGTGACCGAATCTACCACCGTTATCTGCTCAAGTACGAGGTCTCCAGTATGGTCTATGTAATAGGTATCGTTACCTAAGCCACCCGCCATCGTATCGGCACCACGCCCCCCATTTAAGATATTATTTTTATCATTGCCTATCAGCTCATCGTTAGCCGTTGTGCCTGTGAGATTTTCGATATGCTCTAAATTACTGTAACCGACATAATAGCCTGTCATCAAATTGATATGTAAACCTATGTCTGTCTGATAATTGGCAAAAGAAACCGTATCGTTACCGCCATCGACGTATCTACCTGTCGTAAATTCTAGTTCAGTGGCTTGCTCAATGACTTCATCCTCGAGATGGTCAATATAGTAAGTATCATTACCTGCACCACCAACCATGGTGTCTCTGCCTTTGCCACCATTGAGAATATTGTCACGGTCATTACCCACCAAGATATCATCCAATCGCGTACCTGTTACATTTTCAAAGGCATGTAAATTATTAGAACCTACACTGGTATAACCTGTTGTCAAATTAACGGAGATGCCCATGCCGTCTAAAGGCTGATAATAGGTATAAGAGACGGTATCTACACCGCTCTCAAAGACACCCATCAAGACTGGGTCATACTCAACGGTTGTCAGCTCTTCATGAACCACGTCACCCACATCATCAATATAATAAGTATCGTTGCCCGCCCCACCAATCATGGTATCTGCACCACGACCACCGTTTAAGACATTCGCTTTATAATTACCTATTATGGAGTCATTGAATGCCGTACCGATGACATTTTCGGCAAATGAAAACTCGTAAGTGAGATTGAGGAATAAAGGACTTTCTGAATAATATTGATATGACAGCGTATCTGTCCCCCAATTTACGCCATTCTCTTCGCTAAGCTCAAACATCGTGACATCAGTATGTTTAATGACATATAAGTCGTTGCCTTGTTCGCCATTTAATACATCGCCATTGGCTGTACTGGTCAACACATCATTATTGGGAGTACCTTGATGAACCGTCATGTTATTCCATCCTATGAAAGATTTATTTTATCCGCAGGCACTCTGTCATTGTCGACAGAGTACCTAGCTCATAGGACATTATGCTAACAACAAGTATAATGGAGTTCAATTCCGTTTATCGCTACAACAATACCCTTCGTATATCGGTCAGGATTTGGCTAAGCCGTGTAATAAAACGCGCCCCATCTGCACCATCAATCACTCGATGGTCATACGATAACGCGAGCGGCAACATCAGTCTTGGTTCAAAGCGTTCATCTTGCCATATGGGCTTGAGTGTCGATTTAGAGACTCCTAAAATCGCAACTTCAGGCCAATTGACAATCGGGGTAAAGGCCGTTCCGCCAATCCCCCCTAATGAAGAAATACTAAAGGTTGCCCCTTGCATTTCTTGAGGACTCAGTTTTTTCTCTCTGGCTTTGCTCGACAGCTCCGCAAGTGCTTTGGCAATCTGTGAGATGGATTTTTGATTAGCATCCCGAATCACAGGCACGACTAAACCATTGGGGGTATCTACTGCTACCCCAATATGAATATACTTTTTGAGAATAATCGACTCACCATCCAAACTGAGTGAGGCATTAAATTTAGGATAGTCTTGTAAGACGTGGGCACAGGCCTTGACCAAAAAAGCCAATAGTGTCAGGTTAATGCCTTGTGTTTTTAAGCTATCTTTTTGGCTGACTCTAAAGGCTTCTAAATCGGTAATATCGGCCTCATCAAACTGGGTGACATGAGGAATATGTAACCATGCACGATGTAGATTTTTAGCTGAGAGCTTTTGAATCTTCGTGAGTGGCTGCAACTCAATATCGCCCCATTTGCTAAAATCAATCGCGGGGAGTTCGGGGAAAGCGCTTTGTGTCATCACAGGTGCAGGATGGATAGTCTGTGGTGTGGTTAATTGCTGTTTTACAAACTGGTGGATATCTTCTTTAATAATACGACCCTTGGCCGCACTGCCTTGTATCTTGGTCAAATCCACCCCTAACTCACGCGCCAAACGACGAACAGCGGGTCCGCAATAGGCAGGCTTTTGATTGACTTGTAATTCTGGTGTTGGTGCTGGTGCTGGTGCTGGTGCTGGTGCTGGTGCTGGTGCTGGTGCTGGTGTTGAGGGTAGCTCCCCTGTGGTAGAGATATCAACTAACTTAGCTACGTTAGCGGAGGCTGTTAACACACTCAGCAACAATGTCCCTTGACTCACTTTAGCGCCGACTGCCACATGCATTTTTTCAACACGTCCTGCGACAGGGCTAGGGACTTCCATACTGGCTTTGGCCGACTCTAGGGTGACAATCGGGGTATCTAGGTTAATTTCTTGACCTACAGACACTAATAACTCAATCACATCCGCACTGTCGCTACCAATATCGGGCGCAAAGACTGGAGTCAAGGCTTGTGTTGGTGGGGCGGGTACGGGCTCATCGACAGGGGTATACACTAAGGGACTATGACTCGGCGTTGTTTGCGTTAGCATAGATTCAGGGACAGCGGTGTTTGTTTCTAGTTCAAACAACAATACGCCTTCACCCACTTTTGAACCTATCTTGACATGAATAGTACGAATAGTCCCCGCCAATGGGCTGGGGACTTCCATACTGGCTTTGGCCGACTCTAAGGTAACTAGGGGAGTATCTACACTGACCTGCTGCCCGACCTGCACTAAGAGTTCAATCACTTCTGCAAGGTCTGTCCCTAAATCGGGAGTGAGTACACGTTCTAACATGGTTTTCTCTCCTTAGACCGATAGGGAAAATGGTTTTTCAGCGTCAATCGCAAAACGCTCTAAGGCATCTTGCACGACACTACGACCAATGACACCGTCTTCTGCTAAGGCATTCAGTGCGGCAATGGCAATAAAATAGCGATTAACTTGGAAATGCTCACGCAACTTGTCTCGGCTATCTGAACGACCAAAACCATCTGTACCCAGTGTGATATAGGGCAAGCCTTGTGGTAAAAAGGCGCGGATTTGCTCGGACACTATACGCATATAATCACTGGCGGCGACAATCGCACCCTTTACCGCCCGTAATTGCTGTGTCACCCATGCTACTTTGGGTGTTTCTAAGGGGTGCAAATGATTCCAATGCTCACAGGCTAAGGCCTCTTTACGTAATTCATTAAAACTGGTGACACTCCACACGGCCGCACGAATGCCATACACATTCAGCAATAACTCGGCTGCGGCTTCAACCTCACGCAAAATAACACCAGAACCTAAGAGTTGTACTTCATGACCGTGACCTTGAGGAGCGGGTTTTAAGAGATACATACCACGACGAATACCCTCTTCAACACCTGCGGGCATAGGAGGATGACTGTAGTTTTCATTCATGGTGGTGAGGTAATAAAACACCCGTTCGCCTTGGGCATACATACGCTGTAAGCCATGATGAATAATCACCGCCAATTCATAGGCATAACAAGGGTCATAGGCTACACAATTGGGAATGGTACTGGCTAACAAGTGTGAATGTCCGTCTTGGTGTTGCAAGCCTTCACCATTTAAGGTCGTACGACCACTGGTCGCCCCCAATAAAAAGCCTTGTGCTTGGATATCTCCCGCTGCCCATGCCAAATCGCCAATACGCTGAAAACCAAACATAGAATAAAAAATATAAAAAGGAATCATCGGTAAGTTGTGCATGCAGTACGACGTCCCTACAGCAATCCATGCACTCATTGCGCCTGCTTCGTTAATGCCCTCTTCCAACATACGGCCTTTTTTATCCTCCTTGTAATACATCATTTGGTTTGAATCTTCTGGGGTATATAGCTGTCCCACATGCGAGTAAATACCCATTTGTCTAAACATCCCTTCCATACCAAAGGTACGTGCTTCGTCAGGGACAATGGGGACAACCCGCTCGCCAATATCCGCCTGTTTAATCAAGATATTCAGTAAGCGCACAAAGGCCATCGTTGTCGAAATAGCACGCTCTGAGCCTTGTAATACGGGCGCAAATACATCTAACTCAGGAATCACCAACGATTGCGGGCTATTTTGGCGTGTTGGCAAATAGCCACCGAGCTTTTTACGTCGCTCATGCATATACCGTAATTCGGGGCTATTATCTGCGGGTTTATAAAACGGGACTTTTGCCAACTCTTCGTCAGTAAATGGCATATCAAAACGGTCTCTAAACGCTTTGAGTGAATCAATATCTAATTTTTTTAGCTGATGCGTTTTGTTGACTGCTTCGCCCGCACCTGTGCCATACCCTTTGACTGTTTTAGCTAAAATAACCGTAGGTTGCCCTTTGTGAGCCATTGCTTTGGCATAAGCCGCATAGACTTTGTAAGGGTCATGTCCCCCGCGATTGAGCTGATAAATTCCTTCATCACTCAAGTGCTCTACCATCGCTTTTAATTCGGGGTATTTGCCAAAAAAATGCTGGCGCGTGTAATCGCCACCGTGTGTCTTAAAGGCTTGATATTCACCATCGACACATTCCTCCATGCGTTGTTTTAAGACACCGCTTTTATCTTGAGCCAACAGAGGGTCCCATTTCCGTCCCCATACCACTTTAATCACATTCCAACCCGCGCCTCGAAACACAGATTCGAGTTCTTGAATAATTTTACCATTACCGCGTACAGGCCCATCTAAACGCTGTAAATTACAGTTAATGACAAAAATCAAATTGTCTAATTTTTCTCGTCCCGCTAACGCAATCGCACCTAAAGACTCAGGCTCATCCATTTCTCCATCGCCCAAAAATGCCCACACCTTACGTGGCTGGTCTAAGGTTAACTCACGGTTACTTAAGTATTTCATGACGTGTGCTTGGTAGATGGCCATGATAGGCCCCAAGCCCATAGACACCGTAGGAAATTGCCAATAATCGGGCATCAACCACGGATGTGGATAACTCGACAAGCCCTTACCATCAACTTCACGTCTAAAGTTTTCTAATTGTGCTTCGCTAATGCGTCCTTCTAAAAAAGAACGTGCATAAATACCTGGTGCAGAATGGCCTTGGTAATAAATCAAGTCGCCACCAAAGCTGGCATTAGGTGCTCTAAAAAAGTGATTAAAACCAATATCATATAAAGTGGCACTGGAGGCAAAAGTGGCAATATGGCCGCCTAACTCATCGTCATTGTCATTCGCACGCATGACGATTGCCAAGGCATTCCAACGAATCAAAGAACGGATACGACGCTCCATATAAGGGTCGCCTGCCAGCATCGGCTCTTCGTGGGGCGGAATGGTGTTAAGATACGGCGTATTTAAGCGCGATAGTTGTACCCCAAAACGATGCGCATGGGCAGTTAAAGCCTGCAAAATGAATTTAGCCCGCTCTGTGCCGCCTTCATTGACCATACTTTCAAAGGCTTCTAACCATTCTTGGGTTTCTAGGGGGTCAGTATCATTATAAATTTTTTCTACACGCATTCGTTATCTCCATGATTTTTAGAGGGAATGAGGCTCGCACAGTGTCAAAGGAGTCACCATTGACCTCGTTTATACGCTTTGTAGTATTTAACAGTCATATTAAAATTTGTCTGTGTTAAAACTGGACAGCATGACTGATTGAGTGATATTTGATGTCGCGCTTTATTCGTTGTAATGGCTGCTATCCGTTTTATAATGATTATGCAGGTTTAGGCAATCTTTAAACAAAAAAAGAGCCACAAAATGTGGCTCTATAGGGGGTAATCAGGTCATTTATTGAGCTTGCTGCTGTTCAACGACAGCATTGACACCTGCCAACAGTGTTTGTACATCAATCACCTGACCCGCCCCCACATTCGCCCCGTCTTTTTTGAGCTGTAAGGTCACTTGCCCTGTAGAGGGGGTTGCAAAACTCAAATACAAAGCTGTACCACCGCTACCACTAATTGTCATTTGCCCTGCACTGACCGTGACTGGATTAGCTGTCGTGTCCATGACAATCGGTGTGGTAATATCAAATTTAATCGAACCATTAATGTGTTGATTATCCGAGCTAATCACTCCACTGCCTGTGATGGTGAGTAAATTTAAGTTGGGAGAGCTTTGCGATAAACTGATATCTTCGTTGAGTGTAAAATTTTCAGTTTTGGCGTTTTGTGTAGCTTTTACCTTTAAGTCGGTGGTGACATAACGG
The DNA here is from genome assembly GCF_003051055.1 of Agitococcus lubricus. GTDB lineage: Bacteria > Pseudomonadota > Gammaproteobacteria > Pseudomonadales > Moraxellaceae > Agitococcus > Agitococcus lubricus. The sequence continues at coordinate 31,035 of NZ_QAON01000002.1, forward strand.
TCTGTACTTTGTAAGGTACTATTTTGTAGATTACCCGTGGTGGTTTCTGTATAAGAAACCACCCCCGAGACCAATTCGGTGCTCACGCTATTCAGACTGGCTTTTAGATTAACAAAGGTAAATTTATCGGTAGTACTGGTCAGACTCTCCGCAAGCCACTCATCTTTAACCGCTCCATTTAAGGTCACGCCACCTGACTGCATCACACAATTAGTAAAAGTTACCGTACCAGATTCGGTGACATCCCACGCTTGATTGCCATTCTTATCATCATAAGAGGAATTCTTTTTGCCACTAATCGCACAGTTCTCATCTAGACTCACCGCAGCCGCCAACACTTGTGGCGTGGTAGCCTGTGCACTGTCACGCATGATTTGACGAATATCGGTCAACAATACGCGTAAATTTAAGGTCTCTGCGCCCTGATTATCTTGTGCTACAGCAAATGTCGCACTACTAATGTCCCCTAAGGTACTACGACTAAAATTGAGTGCATTACTCGTCACCTCCGCTGCAACCATAGACTGATTCGCGGTACTAATAGCGGTCGTTAGATTTTGTGTCGTCCCTGATGAGGGGTTACTATCGTCACTACCACCGCCACAGGCGGCTAAACTCAGTGCCAAAACGAGGGGGCTATATTTTATGATACGAGATGACATGATATTCTCCTTGCTATATTTTTACTGTCCACCATCGTCAATGATGGCTGTTTAGAATCGGTTAAACCATACACTTAGGGATAAGATACTGTCTCAACACGCGCGTGTTTACATTCACCCTAAGTCTATTAACGCTTTACCTTGCTTTAAGTTGACACAATCTTGACAAAAAATATCGCATTTTTACGACACAGTTTACTGTTTGCTCATCTTATATACAGCTCAATGAGTTTTGCGGCGAGTGACGTCTTTTTGGGGATAGGGACTCAGCAATTCACCTTGGTTGAAACGCATCCCGCCACCCAGCAACGCTTAGTCAACGAAGACGGCACCCTGCTGAGTGCGCATTTTGGCCTGATTTGGCCTCAAGATAAGCTGCGCCTACGCTTAGAAGGTCAGCAAAGTTACGGCGAAATTGACTATGATGGACACACACAGTCTGGCATTCCCCACCAAACTGATACCACGCATACCATCACACAAGGCCAAGCCAGCTTAGGTTATTTGATACATCCTACCTTAGAATGGTATGTCGGCGGCAATCTACAACAAACCATTCGTGATGTGGCGAACAAAGATAACATTGCAGGCGCAACCGAAACCTATACCGAGCTATTTGCCAAGTCAGGCTTACGTTTGAGTACCCCCAGTCAGAATCCGCATCAGGTGTCTATCTGGTTAGAATGGTTAATGCCAGCTTATGCTCGTTCGGATGTAGATAGTCGTGTCACCGAAGATTTTAGTTTGCGCTTAAAAAAAGCCAAAGCACGCGCTTATGGCATGGCTTATCACGTTCGTTTGTCTAATGAATTATCTTGGTTTGTTGAAGGTGCCTATCTAAAACATAGCTATCAAGACAGTACACGAGCCACTGTCATCAATTACGGTAATGGTTTTGCAGAAACTTACTACCAACCGCCGATTAGCTTTAGTCATACACAGGTTTATACAGGGCTGGTTTGGCATATTCCGCATTAAGCAGGGTGAGATTATCCATGCATGTCATTAAAAAATTTAAGGGGTTATCTTTTTTGCGATAACGCTACTGAGGTATTACTGATAGGTAGTCTTTGGTCGAAACCAAAGTCAGTCCCACGAAAGACGGCTGTCATACGATCTTGAGATAATTTCTACATAACATTCAAGAAATTCACATATTTTTATCCCAAACTCAGGTTATAAGTAGCATTTTTAGGTTAATTGATGACTGAGTGCTTGTGTATTATTGTGAGTGCTTGCACCTTAGGCGTATAGTCCTCAGATAGACTGAAACCCCATATGAAAGACTTACTAAAAAAAATTATATTCATCGTGTGTACTGGAGGTTCATGTTTAGGACTATTGGCGCCTCTCTTGTTCCTGACGGCATTAGGCGATTGTTATGGGAGTCCTGTATTTACAATGACGCCAAAACCTTGTGGCTTCTTTGAAACTTGCTATGGTATTTTGTGCTTATTTTCAAGTATATACGCTTGGCTAATTTATTTTTATATGGGGCTTAGTTGGATTGGTAATAAAATAGTCAAGAGAAAATGGATTGTTCGTGGCACTATTTCTGCACTCATTTCACTTTCACCTTTTTTGATGGTTAGTTTTCATAGCTCGCTTCCTGATTTATATCGAACGTTAGGTGTCATTTTAGTGACAGTGGGGTCAGCCATATTATTGGCATGTTACTTGGTGTTTTACCATTGGAAGGGGAATAGAAAGGTAGGTTGTTAAAGTTCTAGCTATCTGCATCAATCACCATAAGTACGCATCAGATTATTAATGTTTCTAAGGCCAATCTCAACTCTTCGTTTTTTATCGTGCTTCAGCCTTAGGTTCAAGGTGGAGAGCTTATACACCTTATAAAATCCAATGCAAAGATAATAAAACTAGCCAAATCAACATACTGCGATAGCACAAAGACTCATATGCTGCCAATGTTGCCACGGCGCGCATCGACTCCACCGCGATGCTTTGCGACTCTGAGGCTTCCGCTTGCGAAGCTGCCTCCACTAAAAACGCCACGGGGCTAAGTGCTGTATTTTTGGCCTGCCCCACAACGTATTGCCATGTTTCGACAAAACGCCCTGCTAAGGCAAAGGTTAAGGCAAAGGCACGACTGGGGATAAAATCTATGTACCACAACACATGGTCAGTACGTTCACTCAGCCAACGGTTACTTGCTAATCGACGACTTACACGCACCAAATAATAACTGAGTACGACAAGCAATCCCATATAACCCAATATCAATAGCCAAAAGACAGGCGTGACTAGTTCTTCTAAGTAGGCCTTTAATAAATGTTGTTTAGCATGGTGAATACTAGACTCTGCATCAGCAAGCATATCGTGTTGTAACCATTGCTGACGGTAGAGTTGGGTCACAGTAGGTAGCTCTCTATCCGAAAAAATAGGGATAAGCGTGAACGCTAATAAACCATACAATAACCATGAGCTATCTAATTGATTTGCAATGACTAAGGCTACCGCTACCAACATGACGGGCATAGCCAATATCAAGAGTAAAATAAGATTGGCACTGAATTGCTTATTCAATCCCCATGTCATCATACGTTGACACCACTGACGTGCGGGTTGCGTGAGTATATCTCGCCACTCTACAGTCACGAGTTCTCGGCACGCTAACGCTAACAAGATCAACAACAACTTCATGGTTTTTCTCCCGTACCACGCTTCAACCCATGATATTAGCTCATTTTTTCCGTCCCTATTGTACTGGCACGCTTTAAGGACTATGCATACATCGCAGGTTATTGTTTGATACACAAGTCCTAAGCGCGCAAATAATCGTGCAATAATGCCCAATCAAAAGCCGAGCCAGGGTCTGTTTTACGTTCAGGTGCAATATCTGAATGACCTGTAATATGGTCTTCAATCGCAGGATAGGTATGTTTTAGCACACAGATAATATCAGCAAGTTGACGATATTGTATGGCTTCGTAAGCAATATCATCAGCACCTTCTAATTCAATTCCAATAGAAAAATCATTACAGTTATCGCGTGTTTGATAACGTGATTGCCCTGCGTGCCAAGCACGGGCACTAAACGGGACAAACTGTATGACTTCACCCTGTCGTCGGATTAACAAGTGGGCAGATACACGCAAATGCGCGATTTCAGCAAAATAGGGGTGTGCTTGTGGGTCTAAACAATTGGTGAATAGTTGCTCAATATACGCCCCACCAAATTGCTTAGGGGGCAAACTGATATTATGCACAACCACAAGAGAAATTGGAGTTGATGGCCGTTGGTTAAAATTAGGTGATGGGCAATGACGGGCTGGCCATAACCAACCTTCGTCATCCACATAAAAGTCCATATGATTCATCAGTTTTGTTGCTTGGCTTGTTCGCCCAAGGTACGTAAATTGCCAATGACTGACTCTAAGGCACGGTCTAGTACTTGTGCCTCTTCGATAATACGGGCACGGCCTTGACTCATATCTACGGCCAACTTCATGGCGGTCATCTCTGCCACTTTAATCCCTCGACGATTCGCAAAAATCAGTTTATCCACCGAGCGGATACGCGCCACTAATTTGTGACGGTCACGTCTATCGGTTTGAATAAATTCTACCCAACTCCCCACATTCAACTGATTGACTTTTTGCACATGTTCGTTGTCGCTCGGTAATGTTTCGGATACGACAGGTTGTAAACTATCACTTGGCAAGACAACGGCTTTGGTATCTATATTATTGGCGTTGATTTGGTCAGCATTGACCACACCCGAGCTAGGGGCATCGGTTCGGGCTGCCTCGGGGTCTAAGACGGTCACGGTTGGCATCTCTCGACCCACAATTAATTCATTATGTATTTGAGCCAATTCACGCAATAAGGTCTCGGTGGCCAACGCATCATAATTAACTGCCGCTAAGCCCTTTTTCAAACTATTCATCAGTTTGGGAGACACATTTTTAAGTCGAGCCACCCAGTCGGGGCTAGGTTGAGGCACTACACTCCAAACCACCGCATCCACGACTTTGACAGCTTGTTTCCACGGCTCAGACTCTGTCCCCTCTTTTAAGCAATTAATATATAAAACATGTTTCCAACCTTCTTGCAACAGCTTAACCACTACCAGTGGGAGTTGGCGCCCTGTTAAGCGTCGATTTAAGGTTTGTTGCACCATCGCTCTGGCCATATCGGCACGCGCACGTCCTTCTTCCGCTTCACGGGTGCGTTTATCAATGGACTCCGTACGTTTTTGTTGTTGGTCATAAAAACTACTAAAGTCACTGAGTAACTCATCAAAAATACTGAGGTCAGAAATAAACTCATTGAGAATTCGGAAAACCACTTCTTCAATTTTGGTATAGAGGGCATCCCCGCCAGGGTCTTTTTGATTCCAACCAATCCCTGCTTTAGCTAATAAGTTAAGCAGTTGACGTGCTTTATGTTTTTCGGCATTGAAGAACGATTTGTCAATAATCGCTACTTTTAATAAGGGAATTTGTAGACGACCTAATAAGGCTTTCATTGCTGTAGGCAAGTCGTCATCATCTAAAATAAAGTCAAACAGCATAGACACTAAGTTGATGACGTCTTCATCGGCCTGCTTGACCGCCTCTACGGTTTTTTCATCGGACTTAAGACTTTTACGAATACCCCCACGGACTTCGGTCACGGTCGGCGAGGAGTCGTCTTCTACCAATTTTGCTTTAGGCTGCGACTCTTGCAGTTTGGATAATAAAGATACCAATTGCTCCGTCGCTAAGGCCTGTACTTGTGCGGTTGCCGCGATATTTTCAGGTACAATGGGCACAGCAGCCACACTACCGCCTACCGCGGATGCCGATAACAAACCCACACCACCACCGCCCACATACTGGCCACCATGATAGGTTGCGCCTGTTACGGCCGCTTCGTTCGTGTTGGGAGGAATAGGTAAGCCATCGGCAGATGAGCCGCTTTTACCAATGCTATGCACATCGCGTAAAAATGAAAAAATATCCTCTGTATCTAGTTTGGTTTCTGGTTCATCTTTTTTATTCGCTTGTTCGGCTTTTTCTTTTTCTTTTTGTGCCATGACCTCGTCATAGTCACTTTCGCCTTTTTTGCCGCCAAAGCTTGCTTTAAGGTCGGGCAATACGCCACCATCCACCAAAATATGATTAGCCTCTTCCAAAATAGGCCACAGTTGCACTAAAAACTCTTGCTGAAACACACGTAAGATAACGACTTTTTGTGTGACGCCTAAGGCTAAATGCTTGATTGCCGTTTGAAAATGCCCCGCTAATGCGCCTGTGTCGAGGGGAAAGTTTTTGTCGGTCAAATTGACATTCGGCATTAAATGCTGAAAGCGCTGGCGCAGTAAATTATATAAATTAGCATAGTCCAGACGGGTACGTGCCACCATACTATCAATGGTGATAGTAATTTCCATATCTTCAGTATCAACCAAAGACAAAGACTCAAAATCGAACTTATCAAAACCCGAGGCTTTTTTACTGGTTTCAGACACTTGGGTTAAATTAGGAAGCTGTAAAAAGCTATTAGCCACACTGCGACTGACGTCTAATTCAATCTGAGCACGATGGCGACGAAACTCAATGATAATATCCATATAACGCTGCTGTTCGGCGTCACTCAAGCCTTGACACCATTGGTAGATGATTTCTTCCAATCGGTTAATCATGTTTTTGAGAGAGGCATCTAAGCGTGCTTGTATGTTGACACGTAAGCCTTCCAAGACCGCAGGAAGCTTTTGTGGATTATTCATTGGGCTCTTTCCTGACTAATGCAATTTTTACCATGCCGTAACAATAGCCATACTGACACTGTATTAAGCGAGGTCATGTGGCTGAGTGACTGATGCAGAAGACTTGCGCACAATCCAGACCTTTATCTCGTTACAGTTGTTTATGCCTAACTATTGGGCTTTTTTCGTATTATGGATAAGTACTATCGACTTATCTTTCCTTATTTAATTCGCAAAAACGTCGTGCATTGCTACACGGACACTTTCGACATCCGACTCACGCACCCCTTCTTTTGCGGACGTTTTCTCTATTCTTATCAGTTCACTAACTTTAACCGTCTATACGTTACAATTAAATACATGTCATGATATTTTCGTAGGATTATTTACAACTCGGTCACGTTTTTTATATTTCGTTCGGCAATTCAGACTGCAATTACTTTTTTAGCATAACACGCATACCATGACTTATCTGTGATGAATCGCCTATAATGGCAGCAAGCCTAAACTTAGGAATGACTAAATTGCATATCGGCATCCATAGGCCTTAGTCATACCATACTTGCCTTGACTTAATCTACCATTTATTTAGTTAGCTTTTATGATTCCAAACTCTTTATTAACCGAAGCCATACAGTCCAATATTCGTTTTGCCCTCAGTGAAGATATAGGTACAGGTGATGTGACTGCATTACTCATTCCCGCAGAGCAAACAGCAACCGCACGCGTGATTACCCGTGAGCCGATGGTCTTAGCGGGTCAACCTTGGGTGGATGCCTTGTTTCAACAAGTCGACCCGCAAGTGTCGGTGGAATGGTTAGTCCCTGAAGGTACTTTTTTGACTGCTAATAGCGCATTTTTACGTTTATCAGGTAATGCGCGTAGTTTATTAACAGGCGAACGCCCTGCATTGAATTTTATTCAAACCCTTTCGGGGACAGCAACCAAAGTCCATGAGCTTGTTGGTTTGTTAGCTGGTAGTAAGACACAACTCTTAGATACCCGAAAAACTTTACCTTGTTTACGGATTGCTCAAAAATATGCGGTGGGAGTTGGCGGTGGGAAAAATCATCGTTTAGGCTTATTTGATGCGTTTTTAATTAAAGAAAATCATATCATGGCGGCTGGCAGTATTGGGGCAGCCGTACGCGCGGCACGGCAGATTGCAGACGACAAACCCGTCGAAGTTGAAGTCGAAAACTTTATCGAATTAGACCAAGCCTTAGAGGCAGGGGCAGACATTATTATGTTGGATAACTTCAGTTTGGACGATATGCGTAAAGCGGTATTACATACAGCAGGCCGAGCCAAGTTAGAGGCTTCGGGTAATATTACAAAAGACACACTCCGTGTTGTTGCCGATACAGGCGTCGATTTTATTTCGATGGGCGCGATTACTAAAGATTTACAGGCGATTGACCTTTCTATGCGCTTTATCTAACAAGCAGCACCTTCGCCTCTGAACGACAGCGCATGACAGACGGCACTGCCTTCTGCTATACTCTACCCCACTCAAGGCTTAAGATACGTTAAGCCTGACCCTGTCTTTGGGGAGTAGTCGTTGTTGATTTTTCAACAAGTGTACATCAACACAGTTGTTCCACAGAACATGGTGTACACGGCAGATGTATCATAACACATTGCTTGGCGAGACCATTGATTTAACCATCTGTTCAAGTCGGCCAGATGCGTTGAGTCATGGATATTCGCCGACTTGGAGCTTGTTATGTATGCATTTGTGCTTGCAACCATTCTTGTCGCACTTGCCGAAATGGGTGATAAAACCCAACTCTTAGCATTTTTACTTGCCGCACGTTTTCGTCAACCTCTCCCCATTATTGCGGGTATTTTTGTCGCAACCATTATTAATCATGCGGGTGCAGGTGCATTGGGTGTATGGCTGACACAACTTATAGGTACTGATAGTTTACGTTGGTTGCTAGGCTTAGGTTTTATTGCCATGGCCGCATGGATGCTAATACCCGACAAGTTAGAGGATAACATGGCACAAAGTCCACGTTTTGGCGTCTTTGGCACAACCTTGATAGCGTTTTTTTTAGCCGAAATGGGGGATAAAACCCAAATTGCTACCGTTGCCCTGAGTGCAAATTATGCCCAAGACTTTGTTTGGGTCATTATAGGAACAACACTGGGGATGATGCTTGCCAATGTCCCTGCTGTGTATCTAGGCAATCATTTTGCCCAAAAGCTACCCCTCGCGTGGATTCATGGTGTCGCGGCGCTTATTTTTGCAGTCATTGGGGGTTGGATTTTGATTGGTGGGATGGATATGAGGATGCTTACTCACTAATTTACATCCACAATTCGTTTGCTTATTATGTAAATTGATGGCCTCTTTATACTAGGGGCCGTTGACATATTCACTCATTAAATTAATAAGGAAAGCGCAAATTCGCTTTCAAGAGGCTAAGTCTTTAGCTTTTTTTTTGCTATGATGGCAACTACCTACATTACTCACAGTTATCACGGATATGATGTTTATTGCTCGTCTCATTTTTTGTTGGCTGTTACTCACCCATAGTATCGCTCACAGTGCCGCTAATACAAAGTCTGAATATAAAATCACCCCCACGCCAACGTGGGTGAAAACGATAGACTACAAAACAACCGAGCATAGCCCACAACAGCAAGCACTAGACTATGTGTTAATGGATGACCAAGTTAATACCCTGCAAGGCTTGCAACAGTACCGTCATCGCGTTATCTCACCACTGACGACTGTTGGCTTAGAGCAAATATCCGAGTTAAAACTCAGTTTCAACCCTGCTTTTGAACAATTACATATTCATCAAATTATCATCAAACGCGACAATAAGGCTCGTGATATTACCAATACGGCTAAAGTACGCGTCATTCACCGCGAAGAGCAGTTATTTGAAGGGATTCAAGATGGCCAAGCAACGGCTATTGTGATTTTAGATGATGTACGTGTTGGCGATATCATTGACTACAGTTATTCTGTGCTGGGTAGTAATCCTATTTTTGCCAATAAACGCTTTGGTTTTTTACCTTTAGACATGCCTTTAGACGTTGGCACACTGTCAGTACGTTTATTAACAGACCCCAAAAAATCGACCGAGGTGAGTTTGTTTAATAACACGAAAGTACAGTTGCGTAAAACAACGAGTCCTACGGTCAATGAATACAGTGTCTTTGAGCAAAAGGTCAGTGCCATCAATGCCGAAGAAGCGACACCCGCATGGTTCTCTGCGTATAGCTGGTTAGAATACTCACAATACGAATCATGGGCAGATGTCGACCAATGGGCTCAAGCCTTATACAACATGCCCATTAAGTCTACGCCCATTTTTGAGAGTACCTATCAACAATTAGCCAGCAAAAGCAAAGATAAGGCTGAGTTTATCAGTAATGCCCTATTTTTTGTCCAAAACGAGATTCGTTACTTAGGTCTGGAGTTTGGCGAAAACTCACACAAACCGCATAGCCCCAGTGAAGTATTACAAAATCGCTATGGCGACTGCAAAGATAAAGCGCTACTACTGAGCAAACTCTTACAACAACATGGCATCACGGCGCTACCTGCCTTAGTTTCTACACAATTTCAAAAGGGTATCGCCCAAGAAATTCCTAGTCCTGGTTTATTTAACCATGTGATTACCTATGTCGAATTTAATGGTAAACATTATTGGTTAGATGGTACACGCCGTTATCAAGCAGGGTCGCTAGACAAAATTGGTACTCAAGACTTTGGTGTTGCCTTAGTGATTGGTCATCCCAGCAAAAAACTTATCACGATGTACGAAGAACTCAGCCCCAAAACCTCATTTGAAGTAGAAGAACATTTTTACGCTAAAGACTTTAAGGGCACTGTGGACTATCACATTACGACCACGTTATATGGCAACTCGGCCGAATCTCAACGCGAATATTTTTCTAATCGTAGCCCTACCGAAGTACGTAAGGCGTTTGCTAATTTTTATAGCCACTTCCACGACGATTTAAGTATTGTCAAACCTTTAGAATATGAAGACGACAAAATCAATAACCGTTTTATTATTCGGGAGTATTACCAACTGGATAATTTTTGGCAAACAGAGACCAACAAAAATAAGCCTATCTTCAAAGCACCTATTATTTTAACGGCTTTTAGCGACCAAATCTCAGTACCACAAGCGATGATTCGCACTAGCCCGCTTGCACTGCCTGCACCGAGAACGATTAGCAGCCGTATTTATTTACATCTACCCAGTGATGTTAAACTGAATTTTGATGGCAAAGTCAGTTCGATAGATAATCCCAATTTGAGTTTTAATAGTTTAGACCGTTATTACGATAAAACTTATTATAACCACTCTGAGCTAGTGATTAAAAATAACATGGTCGAAGCAAAAGACTTCAAAGAGTTTAGTAAAGATGTGCGGGAAACCAAAAAACAATGGGAATACAGTATATTCTTCCCAACGCCAGAAAATAATGGCTATACCGACATTCTTAAACTACAAAATAAACTAGAGAACAGTAAATAGTTATGTTGAAACCTTTTATCTTAGCTATCGCTTGTATATGTAGTAGTGTACCTGCATACGCCGCCTTAAGTCAGGACAAACTATTTAGCACTTACAGTTTACATGATTTTTGCTTGGACTTAGTGAGCGAAACCAATAAGAAAAACCCTGATTTTTTATTAAGTCGGGTTGCATTTGACCAATTTGAACAAGATTTTATTGATAATACGAATGTCAGTGCCAAGAATTTACAAATACCCAGCATTGAACAATCGTCAACGCCGCAAAGTATTCGACTCAACACGCAATTAAAGCCAATCAATCCGTCCATATTAGGCTTAGAAACGCTACCAACAAATGCCGACAAAAAAGAGTCTTCCGACTTACGTACTAACTTACGTGAATTAACCGAGTTTAAATCCGATTTTATTCGTGCTTTTAGCCGTGGCATCAAAAAACAGCTTACCCCAAGTCTAGACCGTTTTGCCCCCACATGGAAAAAGACATTATTTACGCCTATTAATGAGCAACGCGCTTATTGTGCCATGATGGGCGACCCCTTTAATGATAATGATTATATTTCTTACGCCCTCTTATTAACCTTAGAATATAAAGACCAGCGATATAGCATTAGTGATATTCAAGACTCTAATTTATTTTTATCGTATCGTGATGCCTATCGTGAGGATGTCCCCGAATTATTTTTAACGTTTTTAGCCGAAAAATTAGAAACGCCTCATTATGAGTTTGACCCACTCTATCAGTTTTTAACAGCCCTCAAAGAGCGTAATGCCAAACATATTTTTCAGGCATATGAAAAACTCCCACCAAAACAACAGGCTAATAAGTTATTTTTACAGATGATGATTAATGCCATTGATAATGACGAGACCGTTTACCAGCAAGTATTGACTCAGTTATCCACGGTCATCCCTCATGATACACCGTCATATTTGCTCGTGAACTTGTATACACAACGAGCCATGTTTCAAGAAGCCTTACAAAACTTAGAAGTGATTGAGAAAACTTTTGGTTATCACCCCAGTTTAGACATTGTCCGTTTAAGTCTGAGTATCTTGAAGCAAGATAACCCTATCCATTTAAATCATCTAGCGTCTGCTCTCAAGCGAGATGATGGCTACGATTTGATTTATTGGAATTTATTGAAACAATGGGTCAAACAAGGCCGTTACGAAGATAGCTTGATTGTCTTGGACGTGCTAAAAAAACGCTTTTATATCGACTTAAATGATACTAGCTTCTTAAGCAGTGTCGAATACAAAGAATTGTTTAAGTCTAAAGCCTATAAACAATGGAAAGCTAACAATCCTTAACCACTGCTATGCGTAGCGAAGGATTGCGAAAGCCATACGTTTTTGCCGTGTATTTTGTCAATCAGCAAGATACACTGTAAGGCCTGTTGACGCTTTGCGTGTGAGCCGCAATCAAAACCTCAACAGCCCCTACTCATATGTCCATTTTATGTTTAGCAAAAATATTATGTTCTGGATTCGTTGCTTTAGCTATTGTTGTCTGCTGCTGACACTATCGGCGTGTACCAGCAATAGCGTTTTTATGCCGTATCCTGCGCGCGCCCTCCAGTATCAACAGGCTCTCAGCCAAGCTCAAATAGACAGCGCCATCAAAAGCAGTAGTAAACAACTCAAAGGCAAAGATGCGCTACTGGCACACTTAGAACAAGGTCGACTCTATCAATTAGCAGGCAATTATGCGCTCAGTGAGCAACAGTTTAAGCAAGCCTTACAACAGTTTGACGACTTAGACCAACGCGCGACCCTATCTTTGAGTTCGGGACTAGAACAAAGTAGCGCACTGGTCAGTAATGACAATCTGATTCCCTATCAGGGTAATTTATTCGAACGCATCTTTGCACATCAATTTCAAGCCTTTAACTACATTGCGCAAGGTGATAAGAGTGCCGCCTTAGTAGAAATGCGTCGAGCACAATTTTTTCAAGATAAGGCACGCGATAAACAAGCGCCTCCCCCTCCGTCTGAGTTATCCAACGACGCTAATAGCACTTACCAACAACGCCTAGGCTCGACCTATGAGCTGGCACAACGCGTCAATTCCAGCACCGAAAACGCCTATAGTTTTTATTTAGCGGCCTTATTGTATGAAGCCACAGGCCAACTTGATGATGCTTATATTGACTACAAACGCGCCCTCTCCATCGCGCCAAATAACCGTTTTGTACAGCAAGATGTCGCTCGCTTAGCGACGCGTTTACAGCGTACCGACGAGTTAAAACGCTTTAACCTCAAGCCATTAACGGCTAACCTTCCCGCTAATACAGGGACGGTTGTGGTATTGTATGAAGAAGGGTTTGTACCTGCCAAAGAAGAAATCTTTTTACCCTTTCCGTGGCCACAAAGTTGGTATGTGTTAGCTTTTCCCTATTACAAACAAGCATGGCAAGCGACTGAGCCGCTGAGCTTCAGTCTCAATCACCAGTCCCTTGATAGCCAATTATTGGCAGATACGCAAAGTCTGGCTGCTTATGCGCTTAAAGAACAAATTCCTAGCTTACTAGTCAGACAAACCCTACGCGCACAAACCAAACATAAACTTCAACAAGAAGCCAATGATAAAGGCGGCGCTGTGTTAGGTTTATTGGTCAGTGCCTATAATATTTTGAGTGAAAATGCCGACTTACGGAGCTGGCTCACCTTACCGCGCTCATGTCAGGTGGCACGCATTCAGTTAAGTGCAGGACAATACCCATTAACGTTGAGTCCCACACTCAATACCTCGATTACTGTCAACCCACAACAAATCACCCTCGTACGAGTGGTCAAAACAAACAATCATGTTTATGTGGCAAGTTGGCCACTGTAGGAGTCCGTTTATGAAATCTCATCAGTTAATGATTGCAGCACTTGTGATTGGCCTTAGCGGTTGTGCCAGCGTTAAATACGGTGATGCTACCGCCACCGAAACAGTCACCGAACGGTTTGGCTCGACCGATTTACAAATGACTGCCAAAAAAATGACCGAATCTCTACTCACTTCCCCTGTGATTGCTGAAGCTAACGCAGGCAGTAAGCGTCCTGTTATTTTTGTGGAGCGCATTGCTAACAAAACTGACGAGCATATTGATACCGAATCCATTTTAGACAGTATGACCACCAAAATGCTGCAATCTGGCAAAGTACGTTTAGTTGACCGTTCACGCGTAGAGTCAGCACGCAGTGAGTTAAAGTTTCAAAATGCCGATGAATTAGCCAATAGCAAAACGGCGATTGCCTTTGGCCAAATGATTGGTGCGGAATATATGTTTTATGGCAACCTGAGTGCTATTTACAAAGAAGCAGGCGGTACGGGCAGTATTACCAGTAAATTTACCAAAACGCGCGATGTCTATTATAAATTTACGCTGAAACTCATGAACCTCAAAACAGGATTGATTGAGTGGCAAGACGAGCAAGAAATTCGTAAAACAGGCAAAACGGGCTTATTGGGCATGTAATTAGCCGTCACATCTCGTACAATCTACCTCAAGACCTTAGCACAGCTAGGGTCGTCTTACCTTTTAGATTTTTATGGAGTGCTTATGTCCGCACCGACGTTGAATCAATACTTAGCGCAAGCGCAAGTTTCTGTACCATTACAACACCTATTGCTACAAGTCAGTGTGGCTTGTAAATCCATTAGTGCCGCGATTGGTAAAGGTGCTTTAGCGGGTATTTTGGGGCAAGCAGGCTCTGACAATATTCAAGGGGAAGAACAAAAAAAACTGGATGTGATATCCAATGATATTGTCCTCGCCGCAGGCGTAAACTCTGGCAGTATTGCAGGCTTAGCCTCTGAAGAAATGGATGATATTTTTCCTCTACCTGATGGTACACCGTTGGGTGACTATTTAATGTTATTTGACCCCTTAGACGGCTCATCGAACATTGATGTTAACGTATCGGTAGGGACTATTTTTTCGATTTTGAAAAAACCGTTAACAGCACAAAGCGTCATTACTACCGCAGATTTTTTACAAGCAGGTAGCCAACAAGTTTGCGCAGGTTACGCCGTTTATGGGCCTTCTACACTATTAGTCTTAACGTTAGGCAATGGCGTTGATTGTTTTACCTTAGACCGCGAGATTGGTGAGTTTGTGTTAACCCAACGTGGGATGACCATTCCTACGGACACCAAAGAATTTGCTATTAACATGTCGAACATGCGTTTTTGGGAGTCACCTGTTCGTCGCTATGTAGACGAAATGGTGGCAGGTAAAACCAGTGTTCGTGGCAAAGATTTTAATATGCGTTGGGTCGCCTCTATGGTGGCTGATGTGCATCGCATCTTAACGCGGGGTGGTATTTTTATGTATCCCTACGACCTCAAAGACCCCAGCAAAGCTGGCAAGTTACGCTTAATGTACGAAGCCAACCCGATGAGCTTTATTGTGGAACAAGCAGGTGGCGCATCGACAACTGGTCGTGAGCGTATCTTAGACCTCCAACCCACAGGTCTACATCAACGCGTGCCTGTGATTTTAGGTTCTAAAAACGAAGTCGACTTAGTGACGAGTTATCATCACGAGTAGCCTATGGCTTCGACTCACTTCGGCTGCGCTCAGTAACCACCGCTCAGCCAACACGACTCCGCTCAGCTAACGCGGAGTCGTTCCTTGAGCGGAATCAAAAGCTGCGTCAAGCAAAGGGGTCTTTTAGACTGCGTTGTGCGCCTTTGGGTAAAGTTGCCAACATCGTCAAACTTTCACCAAAGGCAATATTCACTTTTGCACTACTGTTCACTGCCCAACCATTGGCATCTAAAATCGGCGATAAATTACGCTGACGCAATTTGAACCATGCCATAATCATTGATGGCCCCGAAATCATCAATAATAACCCCGAAATGGCTAACGGCATTTGCCACCAAATTAAGGCCATAAAACCCGAGACGACGGAGGCAATCGCGGTAGCAATAGCTCCCACAGCCAAACCCATTGCCGCAAAAATACCTGCAAACTTCGCGACATCAAAAGGTACTGGCGGCGAGGTTGGTTTGGTAGCATCTACAGGTGTTTTCGCTGCTTCTTGCACTTTTCCTATGCCTGCGGTGATATTTTCTGAGGTTTTCGTTTCAATGGCTTTATCTTGTTCGGATGCCATTTTTTGTAATTGATTACTGACCATGCGCCCCAAACGACGATACGGTGTCCAAAATGCTTCGTTCACACTAATCGCATTTTCAATGAGCTTAACGACAGTGGCGTCCCAATCATTACCTAATCGGTCATAAAATACGCCATTACGGCCAACCATCAAATTGCCTGCTTCACCCGCCGTTACCGCAGCCACAATGGTCATTTTTTCAGGACTGCCCTTGCGCGTGCAATCACAATACACCAAATAGGTATTACTCAAGCCTGCCATGGTCGCATGTTTGCCCATATCATTCACGCGCACCGTTAAATCACACGCACGTCCATCAATAAATAATGTCCCTGCTTGAAAAATCGCCTTTTCTTTACGGCTATAAAAATCACTAAATGAGATAAAATTATTGACTAAGGTCACTAAATTCGCTTGATAACGGACTAATTTATCCAACTCCACTAAGGCATTAGCCGCATCGGCAACCTGTAAGTCGTCCTCCACTAAGGTTAATAACGACTGCTCAATTAACCCGTTGGCTAAGTGTTGTCGTTTGGCCGTATCTAAAGTGGCAACGGCTAAGGATGGTTTGGCTGCTAGCCATGTTTGATAGGCGACAAAACTGGCTTTAATTTGTACCCAATGATTTGCCGTTAATTCGTCGAGGTCTAAGCCTAGAACTTGCTCCCTAAATTGTGATATCGCCACTTGCCAAGCGGGATTAATACCGTGTTTTAGTTTTAGTACGGCATGCTCGGTAATTTTGGCTAATGGCAGACTTTGGGTGTCCGCATTGTTTAAGGCTAACAATTGTCCAGCTAGAGCCAAAAACTGGGTATCGGACGCATTTAAGGCAGTAGTCGCTTTATCATCAAAGGCAGCTAATTGTGTTCGCACAAAATAATCATCAATTTTGGCCGCAACTGCCTTAAAAGCGTCATAGGCACTGGCCGTGTGCTGCCCAAAGGGGCTGATTGCGTCTGTCATTTGCGCTTCCCATGCATTGACGACACGTATATCGGCAAAAAATTGTTTGATTTTTTCGGCAGATACCGCGGGTTCGCCACTACGGTCGGTTTCACTGCCTAAAGTGACGATAATATCGTTGATGGTTTCTGCTAAGGCTGGCTCAGACGTTAAGGCGGCTGGAATTAAACCGTCGCCGTTAACCTGATTGGCAGGAAACATTTTACCTAAATCTTGGGTATCTTCGCTGCAAATAGCGTCAGCATTTGCTTTACCTAAGCGTTGTAATAGTTGTTGTGCTGCGGCTAAAATTTTTGCACCGTCAGGATGTTGACCATCAATCGCCGCTAAGGTTAAACCCGCAGGTTGAAACAACACCTCTTTGTCAGCTAAATGCGCCAATGTCCAATCAATCGCCGCTAATAGTTCTGGCTCACGAATTCGACCATCGCCATCTGTATCAATATACGTTAAAGTCCGTGCGTCTAACTCTAAACCTTTGGTTGGACATGCCAAGGCTGTCCATAATTTTTTATCTAAGTCTTTGAGATTTTCTAAATCGCTTACTGTGTCAATCATCACTTGATCAAAGCCACTGCTACGAAAAAAACGCCACGTATGTGTCACTGCTCATCCTCCTAAAACGGCTATCCAAGCCTAATACTTTATCAACATCGTCTCTATGTATCATATTTACTGGGGTGACTGTAAAAATTCCGCCAATATGTCTAAAACGCGTTGACGAATCGCGGTTTGCTCGTTGGCTAACTGATGTCCCGCTTCAGGCAACCATAAAAAGTGCTGCACATTAAAATGCTGCTGAATAAACTGTGTGTTGTAAGTCCCATTTACGGTTCTATCTTGCCCTCCCTGCACTAACCACACAGGCAATCGACTCGGTGACTGTAAATGAATATGTTTTATCCAGTGTTTGAGCGCAATTAACCATGACACAGGAATCCATCGGGCTTGCAAAGGGTCTTCGTCACGCATAAAACGGAGAAAATTCGTATCCTGCGTATTCTTACGAAACGCTCTGGGTAAACCACTACGGGTGGCACTAAACCACCAAAAAGCAAACTGCATTTGCAAGGCCTGCATTCGCGCGGGATACACTAAAGGTGCGAGCAAACATAAACGGTCAAAATAGGGGCTTTGTTTTGCGGATAACGCATAATCCATTAAAATCGCTGCCCCCGTACTCTGCCCTAAACCTAAGTAAGGTGTAGGAAGTTGTGCACTGAGTGTACTCAGCACACTCGCTAATATCGTTTGATACTCAGCAAAATCACGAATACTGGCACGCACACCCGACGACAAACCATGACCGGGTAAATCGTAAATGACCACGGCATACCCTGCTTTTAGCATAACGGGCACAACATGCCGATATAAGCCACTGTGTTCTAAATAACCATGCACAATAAACACCGTCCCGCGCGCGTTTATAGGTCGAAAAACATGGGTCAATATCTGATAGCCTGCCGCGTGATGCCAACCACAGGCATGATGAATATTCGGTAAATATGACTCAAAATCTAACTGATAAAATCGACAATAATCGGCTATTGCGCCCGTTTGAGGCACTGTTAATGAGAGGTCTAGCGGCAATAATACTGCACGTGTAGCAATCGGAGAAAACACCATATCAATCTCTTTTATCCGTATTGAGAAATACTCACACATCCGCAGATGTTGTCGTTCTTTCCCTTATCGCAGATGACACCTCATCATAACATGATAGGTGATATGGGTATGTTGTTTATGACGACACCAATAGCCCCTAAAAATCAGGTGTAGAAAATGGCACAGACTGTCAAAAACCAATGTCACCAAATGTCAAGTAGCAACGCCATAATCCTCTATACTGCATTATAGTTAGCTGGCTTACTGCGCCTCTTGTGGCATTCAGAAAGCAGCCCTATTAGGTTTTATGTCCGTACGTTTTCGGCAATAAGACATCTGATTTTTGAGGTCACGATTATGATTGGTATTCCGATTGCACTATTAGCGGCTAATGGCGTAGAGTGGTATTTACATAAATACGCCCTTCATGGGGTTCCTCAAGAAGGCGGTGGTCGTAAGTCCATCTCGCCGCCATTTATGAAACGCCATTGGGCACATCATAAACAAGTGCGCTTGAGTAAATATCGTGATGATGCGTTATATGGTGATACCCGTAATGAAGATGCGGTAGCAGAAAAAAAAGCACTATTTCAGCTATGCGCTTTAACCACATTGGCCTTACCTGTCGCACCGTTTTTTACGTTAACCACCTATTATTGTGCATGGAACTATTGGCATGTACACAGCCAATCACATCTTGACCCCGAATGGGGAAAGAAAAAAATTCCTTGGCACTTTGACCACCACATGAATACGAATCAAGATGCGAATTGGTGCGTTACCAAGCCGTGGTTCGACTATATTATGGGGACACGCGTCATTTCGTCACCCGACTTACAAGAGTCCAATCCATTAGGCATTAAATTGCCCACCGTGATTGAAAATAAACTCAATGCCTTAGCACGACGTTATGTCCCACGTGCCTTTGAAAAGCTTGAGGCCAATGCCCGTGAAGAACAACAAAAACGCCAACAAGGTTTAGAAAACAAAATGCCAGATTTTGTCGCTAGCCCCGCCTAATCTCACTCATGGTGCACGGATGCGCCTATTTATCATCAAACACAATCACATCCTTATTTTTTTCTAAGAAGGCTGCCCCTATCCCTTTGACCTCATCCACATCGGCTAAGGACGTAAATGCCCCGTTTTGCTCACGCCATGCAATAATCGCGGCGGCTTTGGCTTTACCAATCCCTTTGAGCTGCATCAACTGCTCAGGCGTTGCGGTATTAATATTTATTTTGATAGACGGCGTGTCTACTGGGCAGAGTAAGTCATCATTCGCATTCGCGAACACCGCTAACGATAAAAAAAGATAAAGGAATATCCACTTCATTTGTCATCATCCTTGTTTGACAGACTATAGATAGACTAATACTAAGCCTGCTTCTTAGCAATATTTAGCCATCATACGTCAACTGGGCATAAAAAGCCTCGTTAAAACACTTTGCGCTCTACAATTTTTGATTTATATTCCAAAACCTTAGCAGTCACTCTTAATCAAAAACTAGACGGAGTAATAACTCTGCACCATAGAATTTTTATCTACAACCACCTATGATACTAGGTACAGATAACACCGAGTGTTGCATCACTCAAAATCTACATAAACACGGGCATTAAAACATGGCGACTCCTCCAGCAAATACCATTTCCTTTGGTGGACTAGCAAAACGTCTGGTCAACGAAGGTGTAGTTGATGCCACCATCATGCAAAAGGCTTTAGTTGAGTCACAACGAGAGCAAATCTCGCTCATTAGCTATTTAGTGAATAATAAAATTGCCAAAGCCCCCCAAGTCGCTTGGCTGATGGCAGACGAGTTTGGTGATCCGCTACTCGACCTTGAAAACATCGAACTCGAAACAATACCCAAAGAACATATTGATGAAAAAATTGTACGTCAATACAATGCTTTACCTATTTTCAAACGTGGTAAACGTCTCTTTGTGGCGATGGGTGACCCGACCCGTTTAGATGCGATTGATGCCATTCGTTTTAATACAGGTCTGAGTATTGAAACCGTCGTTGTTGAAGAAGACCGCTTAGTCAAGCTCATAGAAAAAGTCTTAGAAGGGAGTGGCAACAAAGCCTTAGAAGGCTTAGATGACGACTTAGAAAATATTGACATCTCAGGTGGGGACGAAGATTCCGATAATAAAGATTCAGGCACACCGTCTGAAGATGATGCGCCAATTGTTAAATATATTAATAAAATCCTACTTGATGCGATTAAAATGGGGGCGTCGGACTTACATTTTGAGCCGTATGAAAAAGCGTATCGTATTCGCTTCCGTGTTGACGGAGTGTTACGTGAGTTCACCCGCCCGCCCATTCAACTGGCAGGCAAACTCGCTGCTCGTCTTAAAGTTATGTCGCAAATGGATATTTCCGAACGACGTATCCCTCAAGATGGCCGTATTAAACTCAAACTCTCCAAAACCAAAGCCATCGACTTTCGTGTCAACTCCTTGCCTACCCTGTTTGGCGAAAAACTGTGTTTGCGTATTCTAGACCCATCTAGCGCGATGCTTGGCATTGATATGTTGGGCTATGAGCCCGAACAAAAACGTTTGTTTATGGATGCCCTCGAAAAACCACAAGGCATGTTACTGATTACAGGGCCAACAGGCTCTGGTAAAACGGTGTCTTTGTATACTGGTCTGAATATTCTTAACACGCAAGAAACGAATATTTCAACTGCCGAAGACCCAGTTGAAATTAACTTAGAAGGGATTAACCAAGTTAACGTCAATAACAAGGTCGGTTTAACCTTTGCGAGTGCCCTGAAAGCCTTCTTGCGTCAAGACCCTGACGTCATTATGTTGGGTGAGATTCGTGACCTTGAAACCGCAGAAATTGCCGTTAAAGCCGCACAAACGGGTCACATGGTGATGTCAACTTTACACACCAACAGTGCACCAGAAACGCTAACTCGTTTACGGAATATGGGCGTCCCTTCGTTTAACATTGCGACTTCTGTAAACTTAGTTATTGCCCAACGTTTGGCTCGTCGACTGTGTGGTGCGTGTAAAAAGCCGATTGAAATTCCCAAAGTCAGTCTTTTAGAAATGGGCTTTACCGAACAAGACATTGCAACAGGCTTTACTATTTACCAACCTGTGGGTTGTGACCAATGTCGCGAAGGATACAAAGGCCGTTTAGGGGTCTATGAAGTCATGAAAGTGACGCCCAAAATTGCCCGTATCATTATGGAAGAAGGCAACTCCATTCAAATTGCCGATGCAGCGCGCGAAGAAGGTTATCCAGACTTACGACGCTCGGGCTTAGTAAAAGTCATGGCAGGACTCACCAGTTTGCAAGAAATAAATCGTGTGACTGGTGCGGAATAACAATAATCGCGTTAGAATGCTTACTACTATTACAGTGGGCTTTTGTCTAATAAAGAAAGCAAAGCTTTCATATAATGAGTATGACGGATTATGGCAACAAAAAAACCAGAAGCAACATTAACTTTTGCTTATGAAGGTTTAGACCGTAAGGGTCAAAAAACTAAGGGTGAAATCTCTGGTACTAATATTGCTTTGGCCAAAGCGCAACTACGTAAGCAAGGCATTAACGTTCAAAAAATCTATAAAAAATCTAAAAGCCTCTTTAGTGGGAAACGTAAAAGCAAAATCACACCGATGGATATTGCCATTTTTACACGTCAATTAGCGACCATGATGAAAGCGGGTGTGCCCTTAGTACAATCTTTTGAAATTGTGGCCGAAGGCTTAGATAACCAATCCATGCGTGATGTGGTGTTGGGCATTAAAAGTGATGTTGAAGGCGGCAACAGTTTTGCAGGCTCGCTCAAAAAATATCCTGCTTATTTTGATAGCTTATTTTGTAGTCTTGTCGAATCCGGTGAACAATCAGGTGCGCTAGAAACTATGCTTGACAGGGTTGCGCAATACAAAGAAAAAAGCGAACTCTTAAAGCAAAAAATCAAAAAAGCGCTCAAATACCCCATTTCCGTTATTATTGTCGCCATTATCGTGACTGCAATCTTATTATTAAAAGTTGTTCCTGTCTTCCAAGATATGTTTAACAGTTTTGGTGCCGAACTACCTGCATTTACACAAATGGTTGTTAACATGTCTAAATGGATGCAAGAATGGTGGTTTATTGCCCTTGCCTCTGTGTTGATGACCATCGGCGCATTTAGTGAGGTTAAAAAACGCAGTGTTGCCTTCCAAAATGGCTTAGACCGATTAGCCCTCAAAGCTCCCATCGTTGGCGACTTAGTTTATAAATCTACAGTTGCTCGTTTTTCTCGTACATTGGCAACAACTTTTGCCGCGGGTGTACCACTGATTGATGCACTGGTGTCGTGTGCGGGTGCAACAGGGAATGTGGTCTACCGCAATGCCGTACTTAAAATCAAAGAAGAAGTCGCGACAGGCCAACAACTGGGCTTTGCGATGCGCCAATCGGGCATTTTTCCTTCAATGGCACTCCAAATGGTTGCGATTGGTGAAGAATCTGGTGCCTTAGACGCCATGCTTGAAAAAGTGGCCACTCACTTTGAAAACGAAGTCGATAACGCAGTAGACGGTTTAACCAGTATGATGGAGCCGTTGATTATGGCGGTATTAGGTGTCTTGATTGGTGGTTTGATTATTGCGATGTACTTGCCAATCTTCCAAATGGGCTCTGTAGTATAAGCATGATGATGTTATTTATGTCAGCCAACCCCCTGCTTGCAGGGGGTATTATTTTCTGCCTCGGCTTATGCATAGGTAGTTTTTTGAATGTGGTGATTTACAGATTGCCTGTGATGTTAGAGCGGGCATGGCGAAAAGATGCCCTAGCCTGCTTAAATCAAGCCGAAACAGAAACAACAGACACGTTTAACCTAGCCACCCCCGCCTCACGCTGTCCCCATTGTGGTCATCAAATTACAGCCCTAGAAAATATTCCCGTATTTAGCTGGTTATTTTTACGTGGTCAATGCAGCGAATGTCATAGCCCTATTTCGATACGTTACCCCTTAGTCGAATTAGCGACGGGGCTATTGTCTGTGATGACCTTTATCATACTCGGCCCTACAGCCAAAATGCTGACAGCGTTATTATTGGTTTGGGCAGTTATTGCCTTGACCATGATAGATTTTGATACGCAACTTCTCCCTGACGACATTACCTTAGCTTTGTTATGGCTTGGTTTGTTAGTCAATTTATTTGGTATTTGGGTGCCTATTTCACAAGCCGTCGTTGGGGCAATGCTGGGCTATTTATCGTTATGGAGTGTTTACTGGCTATTCAAACTGGTGACTGGCAAGGAAGGCATGGGATATGGTGACTTCAAATTATTAGCCGCGTTAGGTGCATGGCTTGGCCCAACACAATTACCGTTGATTATTTTATTATCTTCCGTTGTGGGCGCAATTATCGGTGGCGTTTATGCCATCATTCGTAAAGAAAGTGCCCCCTTTGCTTTTGGCCCGTATTTAGCCATTGCAGGGTTAATCGCCTTATTTGGGGGTACAGACATTATTGATTGGTACTTAGCCAAGTGGCAACACTAAGGACGTCAAAACACATGTATGTTGTTGGATTAACAGGCGGCATTGGCAGTGGTAAAACAGTTGCAAGTAACTACTTAGCCACGCTAGGTATCACGGTGGTTGATGCGGATATCGTTGCCCGTGAAGTGGTGATGGTTGGACAGCCTGCCTTAGCTGCAATTCATGCGCACTTTGGTGACGCCGTTTTACAAGCTGACGGCTCACTCAATCGTGTCTATTTACGGCAGTTAGTTTTTAACGATGCTAGCCAACGTCAGGCCTTAGAAGCGATTACTCACCCTGCTATCCGTCAAGCTATTCAGCAACAACTCTTTGCCAGCCAGTCACCCTACACGCTCCTTGTCTCGCCTTTGTTGTTTGAAAGCGGTCAATATCAATTTACCCATCGCACCCTCGTCATTGATAGTAGCGAAAATCTACAACAAGAACGTGCGGCAGCACGCGACAATGTCAGCCCCAGTCAGATAGCACAAATTATGTCTGTGCAGCTTGGGCGTGCCGAGCGTTGTCAACGTGCCGATGATGTCGTCATCAATAATGGCGACATTCAAGCCTTATACCAACAATTACAGGCTTGTCATCAGCGCTATCTGGAACTTAGCCGACAACTAGGATGATGCTTTTAGCTGTATAGCAGGACTCAACTCAGGCGCAATTAAACGCTCGCCTTGATAGCCCTTGACCTCACCAAAGTCCTGCCCTTGATTCCAACTGTTCACAAAACCCTCAATTTCGGCGGACTGCCGCGCAATAAAATTCCACCATAAGACGATATTTTCTGTAAAAGGTTGTCCCCCGATGAGCAATAAGTGACAAGCCTCTTGCTGACGAATGGGAAGCTGATGTAATTCGCCTGCCTCAAACACCAATAAATCGCCAACACCCATCTGCTGTTCTGCTACTGTTGCCTCGCCCGACAAGACGATTAGACCATATTCAAAATCAGACCGTAGTGCTATCTCACCGCTGCCCGCATGCTGATGTCGAATGTCTAAGGCTATTAAGGGGCTATATACCTGTGTTGGCGCATGCAGCGTTTGATAACTCCCCACTAATACCGTCAACTCATAGCCCTGATAGTCAGTAGATGGCAGATGAGGGTAATGTTGAAAATCAGGGGAGCAATGGCGATAGGCTTCGGGTAAGGCAATCCATAATTGCGCGGCATGTAATCTGCCCGTATGTGGTATCGGTGACTCTTCGGAGTGGCTAATGCCCCGCCCCGCGGTCATTAGATTCACCTGTTTGGGCTGAATACGTTGCTGATAACCTAAACTGTCACGATGTAAAATTTCACCTTCAATCATCCATGTAAAGGTTTGCAGCCCTGTATGCGGATGTGGGCCAACACGCATGCCTTGCTCATCTAATTGTGTAGGCGCAATATGGTCTAAAAAACACCATGCCCCAATCATGCGTCGCTTTTTAGTCGGCAATAATCGCCGAATCATCATGCCTTTACCTAGTTCGGTGGTTTTTGCACTTATTTTTTCCATCTTCTACGCTCCTTTTTACATATCTACACGTGCATCTGGTATACCCTGCTTGGTACAGTGAGATTTCAAGCCATTGATGCCAAAAGCTCATTGCTCAAACTGGACGATTTACCCTTAAAACAGGGACGTATTAACGTGGATTGACGTTTACAAGGGGGTTGCATTAAAAATTGACTCTCAGGCAAAACATCAATATTCTCTAAACGGTTTATCATTTTTATCTTGTGTAGCCATAGACTATGACTGACCACGCTACTCCGTTAATCTTGAATTGTCGCCGTTGTGGACAAGTCACGACTTGGCAGAACAATCCTTCTCGTCCTTTTTGCAGCGAACGCTGCAAATTAATTGACTTAGGCGCATGGGCAAGCGAGCAATATACTATCCCACTCGCCGAAGCGCCTGCCCATATTGAAGCAGAAAACGACTAAACTCGCTTTCTGCTAGTCGATATGCCTCTTCACATCTGCTAGTTGACCTGTCTATTTATCAAGACGTACATTCAACTAAGCCCTCGCCAGTACTCGCTTCAGGGGGTTTTAACGGGAACAGGATTGCCCGTCATGTCTAAAGCTAATTTACCATCAATCACAACAAAGGCTTTGATGTCAGTGGGCGTAAAAAATACACCTTGCGGTCTGACACTACCAATTTGGGCTTTTAAGACCACACCATAACCCAAATCTTGGTGATAATCCTTAAAGTCTTTCAACGTATCAGACAAGTCTTTATCAAAATTGAAGCGTGCTTTTTCTGCAATAAGATTTTTGAAAGTGCCATGTAGCATCCAATTGGCAGATTTTGCCAATAAACTGGTCGTAGACAACTCAAACTCTACTTGCTCCAAACGTAACTCATTATTAGCAATATCCAATACAGGACGCGCTAATAAATAAATTTCACCGTTAATGGGCTGCTGCAATCGTAAACCTAACACCGCTTTGTCGCCACTGCCATACAAACGAATACTATTGATAAGGACTTGTTTCCCACCCGCATCAAATGGTTTATTGGCTAATTTTTCGTTTAATAAACGATTGGCCGTCTCTAAACCAATGTCGCCACGCAAGGCCAAATGAAAGCTATCGTTACTACTAATTAAACGCTGGGGCTGCGGTAATGGTGGTAAGGTCACAGTGGGTTTTGCACCCGTTAGCACTTGTGGTCTGGCACTGACACTGACACTGGTTTTGACATAACGGCCTGTGCCAACAATATCTGCCAATCCAATTTTTTCGGGCTGTAGTAATAGCCAAACGTCTTTCTCAAGTTGTTTAGGCTCGTTAATTTGTGGCCATGTTTTAGTCAACATCGCTTTTAAGCCAAGCTGTTTTAAGGAACTGTTGATATTGTCATTGATGGCTGTTTGTACTTTATCTCGCACAACGGGTAAATTAAGTAACTTTTCAACATTAAACTTAAATGCCGTAATGTTACACGGCTTTAACCATTTGACTTGCCATTGCCCTGCCTGAATGGCTAAATCGCCTCCCACTGTCCAATACAGCTTACCAGGTAAGGTAAACTCAATACGTGGCAGTTCCTCACCAATGCCACAACTAATACCTCCCATATTCAAAAAAGAAGCACGGGTTTTGGTTTCAATCGAAAAGTCGAGTTGCGTACTAGCAATAAAATCTTGCCCCGTCACACTGAGCTTCAAATCTTTCAAAGTGACCTTGTGGCTAATATCAGACTCTACAGGTAAAGGGGTGTTGGCTATGGTGAGTACCTGTGTCATGGTGCCTGCCGTGAGAGGCTTGGGGATTTTTTTGAGCGCTTCACTACGCACCGCTTCTAAATCAATGCTAATAGGCACATTGATAACCGAACTATCCACCGTCGGTAATTGAATGGGGTTGGGATTATTGGGCGGAGCAACTAAGGGTTGAGGCGCTTGACAGGCCGTCAACAACACAACCATGACCAACAAACCTTTGAACTGGCGCATATCTATCTTACCTTTTAGCAACAAACCGTTAATTTTCACCTGATTGATGTTTCTTTTGCAGCATCATGAAATATGATTGAGTATTGGTGTATGTACAACCTTAGCCATAACAGCCCTGTGTACAAAGCCCCTCAAAACCTCAATAACTTCTAGACTCAGCAGCAACATAGGCGCTGCGTTTAGCAGACACATTTTGACATATTTCTAGGCGTCTTCTTGCCACACAGTCCGACAAAAGGCTATTTGTTTTTTTCAAAATTCGGCTATTATCTCGCCACACTAGGAATTATGCAGATTACTCTTATTTTAAACTCGCCCACATTTTAATAACTAAATCCGTTTGTGGTGCTGTCTTGCGTAAGTCCTTTTACTAGCCCCTTTGGCTAACCGCTCAATAAGGACAATATGATGGAACAATTCTTAGAGCTCAAACGTAAACTCACTCTCACGTTAAGCATTGCTATTGGTTTATCTTTTTTAATTGCATTACTGATTAGCTATAGTGTGGCTAAAGTATCCATTCATAACGCACTGGTCAAAAAAGAATTACCGTTGATTGCAACAACGGTTGCTTCTGACTTGCAAGACGACAGTTTAGGCATTTTATTAAATGCTAATCCAACCGCTTATCAGCGCAAATACTTAAATGCGGTGGATTATGGTTTAGACCGCGAGAAGCTCAACTCTATCTTAAACTTGTACAAAAAAGCGTATAACCATAATATTTATTTTGTTGATTTAGAAGGTCATGTCATTGCTTCAACACGCGATGATGGTATTCGTAAATCTGCGGATATTTACCAATTAGAAGGCTTGCGCCAAATTGCGGGTCAAATTACGTCTAGCCAACGTGGCTCTTATGAATACGATTATCAGGGTGAACGTTATCTGTTAACAGTTCGTCACCTGCCTAATCTAAATTGGTTATTATTTGTTGACACCAGCGAAGATGAAGCCTTAGCCAATGTACGTAATGCTTTTTATTTGAATTTGTTTATTTGTTTATTTGTCACACTGGCTATCGTGGGGCTCACACACATTGCCATTAACCGTTATCAATGGCAACTCAAGCAAAAACTGGCCTCCATGGCGATATCCGACACCTTAACAGGCCTCGCTAATCGTTATAGCTTTGACATTATCATCAATCATATTTTGGCCAACGCGCAACGCAATCAAATTCCTGTCTCTTTAATTTTTATTGATATTGATTTATTTAGAACCATCAGTCATCAGTATGGCCATGAACTAGGTGAACGCATTATCAAACAAATGGGGAGTTTGATTAAAAACTCCATTCGTGCCTCTGATGTGGGTTGCCGTTGGAGTGATGACAAATTCTTAATCACCCTCAATAAATGTCATGGCGAAAAAGCACAAATCATTGCTGAAGCCTTACGTATGAATATTGAAAACTCTATCTTGAGCCAAGAGTTAAAAGGCGTCAAAACCACTTTAAGTATTGGCATCACTCAATATAATCCGAATGATAATGTTGTCAGCCTACTAGAGCGTGTAGAACGTGCCTTGATACAAGCACAGGCCGAAGGTGGTAATAAAGCGGTTTATCTCAAACCTCCCCATTACACACCGAATACCATGGGTGTTAAACGTCTAGCACTGAACTCGGCGCAAATGCAGGCCTAACCAACGATAAAATTTGTTGTGCCATGCCCTCAGCATGAACCTCTAGGTTCATGCTTTTGCCTGTAAGCATATGCGCTAAATTACCCTCTAACCATAATGTAGAAAAGCCATGCACAATACTCCATGCAAGCGTCGTGTAGAGTAGGACTTCTTCTTTATTGGCGGTAGGAATAAGTGACTGAATCACATCCACTAATAATTGAAAACAGGCATCCCCCGCTTCTTTCATTTCTGGGCAATTTTGCGCAAGTGCCTCACAACGAAAAACCAAACGAAAAGCACCAGGCCGCTCTAATGCAAAACGAATATATGCCAAGCCCACTGCTTTAAGTTGTGCATGGCCATCATCACCCGCTAAAGCGATTTGCTCTTGCATGCTGACCGTCATATCGCGAAAAATACTCGCGGCATAAGCCGATAATAAACCTGCTCTATCTTTGAAATGGTGTGCAGGTGCCGCATGGGAAACCCCCGCCTTACGCGCACACGACCGTAAGGTAAAGGCCTCTAAGCCTTCTTCTTCTATAATAGCATCTGCTGCTTTTAATAAGGCACGCGCCAAATCACCATGATGATAGGGTGGACGGGGCTGATGGCTCAATGAATTCTTAACAGACATGTTCATACCGTAAAAGCATAATCAGACAATGACTTGACAGTGTAAAGTTTAGTTTAGCTCATCTTGTGTTGGACTGCACCCACACTTCTTTACGCATTTTGTTACTGTTATCACACCCGTATGATATTTGTTATACCCTCCTGCAATCCGCTTGTTATATAGCTGTTAACTATTCAGTTTTCATGTACAATGTGCTAGTCGCTAGCATATTTTTATGATAGCGAATGTAAACGGAATCACACTGTATCTATTTTTACAGTGTTTACGGTCAGGCTTAGGTGGTGCGCGCGTGTGCATACACAATACGAGTGAGCCGTACTAGCTCAAACGCATTAAGCCGTACTACATAAGTTTGCACAGGAACAAACATGACGTTTGCTTAATCATCGTGAGGGTGGAATCAATACGATGTAGCCAAGAATGGCACGGCATTCTAGCAAGGAAGGTTTGGCAAAGTACGCATGAGTTAACGTGCTCGGCAACATCCAGCATTTACCTCATGATTCGCTTCGCTTAAACCAGATACTGTTTAGAAATCGTTCTTGTTATAAGGGCCGCTGCTATTTAAGATAAATTTATCACCATGTAACCATGTTATTTGGGTGAATGTGGGTAAATCTATCTTGTTGTCATGGGTAAATGATTCGGTAGGTTTAGTTGCCACTTTTGGCTGCTTTATCATGCTAGATATCGTCACACACATGTATAACAACACCACCATGGTGAGCAGTTGCCCCATATGTTTGATGAGCAATAGTTATGGGTATCTGTCGTATAGATCAACCATCTAAAAGCAATTACGGCTACTACGTCCGTATTAGATGGCGCGGTGTCATTTATGCCAAGTTTTTTTCTGATAAAAAACATGGTGGTGCAGACAAAGCATGGGAAGCCGCAGAAGCGTATTTTCATGAGTTAGATGCCAAAATGCCTCCTGATAGTAAAGTAGGTAAATTAACCACTCGTAATACTAGCGGTGTTGTTGGCGTCAGCCGAGCCGAAGGTATTAAACGCGGTGCACCCTATGCCCATTGGCAGGCTTGGTGGACAGCAGGTGGTAAAACAAAAACAGCGTGTTATTCGATTCGTAAATACGGGGAAGAAGAAGCGAAACAAAAGGCGATTGCCGCACGCAAAAAATGGGAGGAAGATTACTTTAAAGAAAATCCCCCGCTTGCTTGATGAAGACTTGCAAGTGTATTTGAGTGGGTTTGTTGGGTGTGTGCTTTACGCACCCCAACCCCTTCGACGGACAATAAACTGCCTCAATATTGTGCACACCGTGACTACTCTCCTCGCCTCCTCTAGCCAATGCCCTTAATCTTCTGTTTTCTTTTTGCAAAAAAGTAAAATAAATTGCCTATAAATCATTGTTTTACCTAAAAAACAACATATCAAACTTTGTCTTGGCATAGTTCATGCTCTATTTGTCTTATCGAGAGCGCTTTAGGCGCTTTTCAGAGATGATTGCTAGGGTTCCGATGATTCAACTCATGACTGGTCCGAGAGCAATCGGCTACACTTGGAGAAATAAGTGTTAGCTCCACGGCGGGATAAAAGCCCGGGAGAAATCTGTCGCGCTCGGCGCGCTCTCCCTTACTTTTGCCGTTAGGAGTTTGCTTATGTCTCGTCTCACGACTGCTCTCACCCACATTACCCGTGTTATTGCTATCGCTGCTGGTTTAGGGGCGGGAATTACGCTAACGGCGGGTATTACCAGTACGATTGCCCATGCCGAAGTCAAAGTTGGCGTCAGTGATTGGCCAGGCTGGGTTGCTTGGTATATTGCCGAACAACAAGGTTATTTCAAAAAATACGGTGCCGATGTCAAATTAGTTTGGTTCCCTAACTACACTGACTCTATTGCTGCACTTTCTTCAGGCCAATTAGATGCTAACTCACAAACATGGTCTGACACGCTTGGCCCCCTCGCCAAAGGTGTGCCTATTAAAGCAGTATTGGTTAATGACAATTCTGCGGGTAATGATGCCTTAATGGTGGGTGCCAATATTAAAAGTTTTGCTGACTTAAAAGGTAAAAAAATCGCCCTTGAGCAATTTAGTATCTCTCATTTTGTGCTGGTGACGGCACTCAGCAAACACAATCTCAAAATGACGGATGTCAAAATCGTCAACTTGGCGGCTGCGGATGCAGCGGCGGCATTTATGGCAGGTCGTGTTGACGCAGCAGTGGTTTGGAACCCTTGGGTCTCTCAAATCGAAAAATCTAAAAAAGGTCGCGCCTTATTTACGTCCAAAGACATGCCCGGTTTAGTGCCTGATTTATTGGTCGCTCAAGATAAAGCCATTAAAAATAAACGTAAAGACTTAGTAGGTATGGCCAAAGCATGGTTTGATACGGTTGCGTTTATTCAGCAAAAGCCCGATGAAGCCGCCAAAATCATGGCTAAAGTTGTCGGCTTACCCCCCGAGCAATACAAAGTCTTTTTGCCAGGCACTCGTTTTTTTGACGCGACTGCCAATCAAGCAGCGTTTGCTGCAGCCAGTAACCCACAATCTTTACTCGCAGTTTCACCGACCATTAGCCAATTCCTCGTCAATAACAAACTGATTGACAAAGCACCCACCTTTGCCAATGGCTTAGATGGTTCTATTGTCGCCGATGCCTTAAAAAAATAAGCTCTTGATACAGCGAGTCGCCCGATGAAATTGATTTCTGCGTCTTCTCCACTCTGGACCATTCGTGGCCACTTAAGCCGCCGTCATTATTGGCTACTCGCAAGTATCGGCTTACTGTTGCCGTTCTGTGTTTGGTGGTTTTTTACTCTCAATAGCAGCGATGAATTATTTTTACCCAAGCCGTGGAGTGTTATTACCCGACTCATCACATGGTGGCAAGAAGATGGTTTATGGACAGATATTACTATCAGCGTTTATCGGGTGATGGCTGGTTTTATGTTATCCGCCGCCATTGCTGTGCCCTTGGGCTTATTGATTGGCAGTTATAAATCGGTGCAGGCATTTTTAGAGCCTCTCACCGACTTTATTCGCTATATGCCTGCGGTGGCATTTATTCCCTTAGTGATGTTGTGGATAGGTATTGATGAGTCCTCCAAAATCGCCATCATTTTTATTGGGACATTTTTTCAAATGGTACTCATGGTGGCTGAAGATGTGCGTCGTGTTCCGATGGCACAAATTGAAGCCGCACAAACGATGGGTGCAAACCGCGAAGAAATGATTCGCTTGGTGATTTTTCCCTCCGCCAAACCTGCTCTGATGGACACTTTACGGGTGACCATGGGCTGGGCATGGACTTATTTAGTCGTTGCTGAATTGGTTGCTGCCAACTCAGGACTAGGTTATGCCATTTTGAAGGCACAACGCTTTTTACAAACCGATAAGATTTTTGCCAGTATGTTGTTGATTGGCTTGATTGGTTTATTGACCGACCAACTTTTTAGAGCGCTACATCGCAAAGCCTTTCCGTGGCTTTATTTACGAGGCTAACCATGACTCAGCCCAAAATAGTGATTCGTGATTTGCAAAAATTTTTTGGTGAAGGCAAACAACAAACGCAAGCACTCAAAGATATCGAACTGGCTATTCAAGCCAATGAATTTATTACCTTTGTTGGTGCGTCTGGCTGCGGAAAATCGACATTGCTCCGCATTATTGGCGGTTTAGAACAACATAATGCAGGAGATGTTTTAGTCAATGGCCAAGCCATTCAAGGTGCAGGCATTGATAGAGCGATGGTGTTTCAGCACTACAGTCTATACCCCTGGTTAGGCGTACGCGATAACATTCGTTTTTGCCGTCGCTTACAAGCGCATACAGACGATTGTAGCCAAGCCGATGTCGAAGCCGCTTCTGGCCGTACCGATGCCTTGATTCGACTGATGGGACTTTCTGCTGTCGAGCATGCCTATCCTAATCAGCTCTCTGGCGGTATGCAGCAACGTGTTGCGATTGCTAGAGCGTTGATGGCTAAACCTGATATTTTACTGATGGATGAGCCGTTTGGTGCTTTAGATGCACAAACTCGTGAGGTCATGCACGATTTAATTCGGCATGTATTTAAGCTCGAAAAAACGACCATAATTTTTGTCACGCACGATGTCGAAGAAGGGATTTATTTAGGTAATCGGGTGGTATTAATGGCGCCACGACCAGGTCGTATCGACAGCATTTATGAGGTGCCTCTACCCGCCGAACGACACCAAGACATGAAGCATAGCCCTGAGTTTTTACAACTCAAACGGCAAATTTTAGACCGTATCCGTGAAACATCAGGCATGAAAACCGATTTCGACTTATTGCAGCAACTCACCAACACCTCGGTACCGATGTAGGAGCTTTTTATGACAACATCCGCCATTTTATGGCAAGAATTAATTCCTGCTGGCCATCATTGGTCTGGCCTTATTAGACGTGGCGTCGTACTCAAGCTCACCGATGTTGAAGGCGGCGCGAATGTGGCCACCCTGTTTTATAACCCTGAAGATAAACTTGAACGCTATAATATGGCCGATACCCTCAAAGCGCAACACACTGCATTTTTGAGTAAAGGCCATGTCTGTTATTCGGATATGGGACGCATTTTTTGTTCGATTATTGACGATAGTGTGGGTTGGCATGACACCTTTTGTGGTTTATCGACCGCCAGCCAAATAACAGCGCGTTATGGCGATATGCGTTTTGGACAGGCTCGTAATGACATGTATCAAAACGGCCAAGATAGTTTACTGATAGAATTAGCCAAATATGGCTTAGGTTTACGCGACCTCGTACCTAATATTAATTTTTTTAGTAAGGTTAGCCCCGATACGACGGGCAAATTGCATTATCATGCCCAACACAGTGTCGCAGGTAGCTCTGTCGCTTTGCGCTTTGAAATGAATACCTTAGTGGCACTCTCAACAGCACCACATCCTTTATCAGACCAAGCATACTACGCCCCCAAACCTATATTACTCACGGCTTATGTAGCCGACCCTGTTGCGGCGGATGACCTCTGCCGTCAACACTGCTCTCAAAATACTCGCGGTTTTGTGCTCACTGAGCGTTATTATGCAGGAGCGAAATAAATGCGTTATTTACCCGAAGATGCAGTACTCATAGAAACTTGCCCCGCAGGTGAACCTTGGATGGGCAAGGTGAAACGGGGGCAACGCTTTAGAATTTTAGATTTAGAAGGCAATCAAGCTGTCGACACCTTGTTTTACAATGCCCATGATAGCAGTGAACGCTACAGTGCCAGCGACACCATTAGCCGTCAACAACAACTCTATTTAAGTACAGGCTCTAAACTCTATAGTAATCAAGGCAATGTCATGCTGCATATTGTCGAAGATAATTGTGGTCGTCATGATACCTTGGGTGGCGCATGTGCCGCTGAGAGTAATTGTGTACGTTATAGTATTGATAAACGACACATGCACAGTTGTCGTGACAACTTTATGTATGCCCTCACCCATCACCCCTACAGTATAGCGCTTGGCCTGAGCAAACGTGACATCAGCAGTAACATCAACTTTTTTATGAATGTGCCTGTCAGTACAGACGGCCACTTACAGTTTGCGGACGGCATTTCGGCCGCAGGCAAATATGTAGATTTAGTGGCTGAGATGGATGTCGTGGTTTTAATTTCAAATTGTCCACAGCTCAATAATCCATGTAATGCTTATAACCCTACCCCTATCCAATTATTGATTTGGGATTAACACACTTCACGTCCCCCTTTGGACGACCTTTGGGGGTTATCGCTTGTGCATCATCGCCAACGATTATCAGTGGGACGACCCACGGAAGCAGACTATGTTGACTAAAGTATTGATTGCCAATCGCGGTGCGATTGCTTGTCGGATTATTCGTACCTTAAAACAACTACAGATTGCCTCTGTGGCGGTCTATTCTGAGGCCGATGCCCACTCTTTACATGTACGTATGGCCGATGAAGCCATTGCCCTTGGAGGCACTGCTGCCAGCGATAGTTATTTATGTATTGATAAAATATTAGCTGCCGCTCAACAAACGGGTGCGCAAGCGATTCATGCAGGATACGGTTTTCTCTCTGAAAATGCAGACTTTGCTGACGCCTGCGCGCAAGCCAATCTGATATTTATTGGGCCTACACCTGCACAAATGCGCGCATTTGGCCTCAAGCATACCGCACGCGCCTTAGCCAAAGCACACGACGTACCTCTACTGGCAGGCACAGGCTTATTAGCAAATGTCGATGAGGCCTTAGATGCAGCGCAGGCCATTGGCTACCCTGTGATGCTCAAAAGCACCGCAGGGGGGGGTGGAATTGGTATGCGTTTAGTGTGGCAAACCGAAGAACTCATCGAGGCTTATGCCTCTGTCACTCGTCTTGCCAGTGCCAACTTCAAAGAGGCAGGCATTTATCTAGAAAAGTACGTTGCGGATGCCCGTCATATTGAAGTACAAATTTTTGGCGATGGACAAGGACAAGTGATTGCTTTAGGTGAGCGTGATTGCTCAGTTCAGCGTCGTAACCAAAAAGTGATTGAAGAAACCCCTGCCCCTCACTTAGATGAAACAACACGCCAAGCCTTATTGGCAACGGCTGTTCGTTTAGCAAAAGCGGTCAATTATCAATCGGCGGGGACGGTCGAGTTTGTTTATGACTGCCGTGATAATCAATTTTACTTTTTGGAAATGAATACCCGTTTACAAGTCGAACACGGGATTACCGAAGAAGTCTGTCAAATTGACCTAGTCGCTTGGATGATTTTACTGGCCGCAGGTCAATTACCACCGCTAGAGAGTCTGCGTGTACAAGCACAGGGTACATCTATTCAAGTCCGCGTTTATGCCGAAGACCCCAACCAAAACTTTCAACCCTCCGCAGGTTTATTAAGCCATGTGGCTTGGCCAACGAATTGCCGCGTCGAAACATGGTTAGAAAGCGGCAGTGAAGTTCCGCCGTTTTATGACCCCATGCTGGCTAAAATTATTGTGCATGCGCCTACACGCAGCGAAGCCTTGCAGCAATTACAGGACGCACTCCAGCACACGCGACTGGCAGGCATCGAAACTAATTTAGCCTATCTCAAACAAATTCTTGCCGATAACACCTTTATTGCAGGACAACAAACCACCCGCTATTTGACACAGTTTACTTATCAACCACGCACCCTAGACGTGCTAGAAGCAGGGCTACAAACCACTGTCCAAGATTACCCTGCACGTTTAGGTTATTGGTCGGTAGGTGTACCCCCATCAGGACCGATGGATGATTTAAGTTTTCGTATCGCCAATGAACTTGTGGGGAACTTAGCGTGTGCGGCTGGTCTTGAATGTACTATCACCGCACCAACACTCCGTTTTAATTGTGATAGCGTATTTGCCGTGACTGGCGCACCCACCACCGTTTGGGTCGATGAGCAAGCCGTGCCCATGTGGCAAGCGCTCACTATTCGTGCAGGGAGTGTACTTAAAATCGGTGCAGCACAAGACACAGGCTCGCGTATTTATCTTGCTATACAAGGTGGCATTGACGTTCCTCGTTATTTAGGGAGTCGGTCAACCTTTACCTTAGGACAATTTGGTGGCCATGCAGGACGTTGTTTGGCATTAGGCGATGTATTGACGATTGGCCATGACCATAGCTCATCCGATAACAAGAGTGCATTAGCGCATGCAGATATCCCTCAATTTGGCCATCATTGGCAGATTGGGGTGTTATACGGCCCACACGGTGCACCTGACTTTTTTACGACTGAAGATATAACCCAGTTTTTTAATACCGATTGGCAAGTGCATTATAATTCGAGTCGTACAGGCGTGAGGCTGATAGGCCCTAAACCCCAATGGGCACGACGTGATGGCGGTGAAGCGGGTCTACATCCCTCCAATATTCATGATAATGCCTATGCTATTGGGGCGATTGATTTTACAGGCGATATGCCCGTCATTTTAGGGCCTGATGGCCCGAGTTTAGGCGGTTTTGTTTGCCCAGCAGTTGTGGTCTCTGCTGAATTATGGAAATTAGGTCAACTACGGGCAGGCGATACCATTCGTTTTATCCCCATTGATTATGCACAGGCAGAGACCTTAAAACAGCAACAAATTGCAGCATTGACAGACATCTATACAGCCTATCATTCCTCACTCCACGCCTGTGCCTTGGCGTCCCCTATTTTGTTTGAATTAGCGGCTGAAGTGGATAAGGTCAAGGTTGTTTATCGACAAGCGGGCGACGAGTATCTCTTAATTGAATACGGTGATTTAGTACTGGATATTGCCTTAAGACTACGGGTACACGCCTTAGTCAGTTGGATTGAAGCACAGGCATGGACGGGTATTATTGACCTAACCCCAGGTATTCGTTCTCTACAAATTCATTTTGATAGCCAACAACTTTCGCGCGCGACCCTGTTAGCACACCTCAAACAGGCTGAAGCCGAATTAGATGACAGCTCAGATATCGCAGTCCCGTCACGGATTATTCATTTACCTTTATCGTGGGATGATAGTTCGACTCAATTAGCCATCGAAAAATATATGCAATCGGTGCGAAAAGATGCACCTTGGTGTCCAAGTAATATTGAGTTTATACGCCGTATCAATGGCTTAGACCATATAGAGCAGGTAAAAGATATCGTTTTTTCCGCCCATTATTTAGTGATGGGCTTAGGCGACGTGTATTTAGGCGCGCCTGTTGCTACCCCAATTGACCCACGCCACCGTTTAGTCACCACTAAATATAACCCTGCACGCACATGGACACCCGAAAATGCGGTTGGTATCGGCGGTGCTTATTTATGTGTGTACGGCATGGAAGGGCCTGGCGGTTATCAATTTGTTGGCCGAACCTTACAAATGTGGAATCGTTATCGCCAAACCGACTTATTTAGCGCAGATAAGCCGTGGTTATTACGCTTTTTTGACCAAATTCGTTTTTACCCTGTCAGTCATGACCAGCTTCAGGATATTCGTCGTGACTTTCCACTCGGTAATTATCCGCTTAAAATTGAACATACCGTATTCAAACTCAGCGACTATCAACAATTTCTAAAAACGAATGCTGAAAGCATTCAACAACATAAGCAACAACAACAAAGCGCGTTTGATGCGGAATATGAACGCTGGTTAGCAACAGGACAAGCCCATTACGAGGAGCAAGCGCAAACACAACTCAGCTCACACAACGCACAAGAGCGCCCTGCTGATGCGATCAGTGTTTATAACAAAGTCGCGGGTAATGTCTGGCAGGTTTTAGTTAATACGGGGGATAAGGTTAACAAAGGCGATGCCTTGGTCATTATTGAATCCATGAAAATGGAGTTTACAGTCTATGCACCTTGTGATGCTAAGGTCTTTGCTATTCATTGTCAGACTGGCCATACCGTGATGGTCGGTTATGAACTAGTTACCCTCGTGGAGGACTCCGTGCTTTAAGGCATGTGCGATGATAATTTGAGCCAGAAATAAACCTAAACCCCCATATAGTTGCGGCTGACTGGCCGCAACGTCCCTTAATTTTTGCCTAACACTATAAATTCTGTCTAAAATACGTGGGATTGATTCGATTATTTACCTATTTTTATCTATGTGTCACCGTTCTGACATAGGCTATATCGATAAGCCTGAGCTATCAAGACCATCGCTTTTTTGTTACTTTATCATCAATTTTTCTATCATCAACCTTTAAGGACGCAATATGTCTCCCTTTTTAAGAATTTCACTACTCAGCACATTCATGGGTTTACTTGTAGGCTGCGGAGGAGACAGTGATAACAGTCAAGTGACTAGCGCCTCTTTTACTCTCTATCAAGATATTGGTTACTCATTAGAGGTCAATCCCAGTCGTGCTGAGACGGCCAGCGAGACACGCTTTAGCTATCAAACATCCATGGATACGATAACTACGAAAAGTGGCATTATTAGCACGACACCTGTTACGCTAGTTGGCACAACGACCGCCGCTGTACAAAGCTATACCTTAACTAGCACTAAACTATTGATAACACCTGCCGCTGCAACTGCGACAGCCACGTATCCATCACACTTTCTGACAAATATCAATGCGAATAATTTTAGTGTCACGCCTTTTAACACCGATAATGTGACGAATAAAGCTATCTTGACCCTGCGCTATCAAACAGTCAAATTCGACAACCAATTAATTGCTGATGTGATTGCAGACGATTATTTTGACGATGACCCGAATTTAGCAAAACTCAAAGCCAGTGGCTTAAAAATGCCGACTGGCTCTTTGGGTGTGTATTTGACAGGTTATACCACACAAGAAGCCACCATAGAGTTTGATGAAAGTAGTAGCCGTTACAGCTCGATTGCCAGTTGGAAGTTGATGCACGCAGGCCAAAGTTTTGATGATTTTGTTTGGGGAGGATATGGCGTGTCTTGTCTGAGCGCAAGTCAACAATGTGTCGTCAGTTATAACGGTCAAGTCTACGCTGCCGACTACTTACCCGCCGAAACAGTCAATTTTACCGAAGCTCCAAGCTACTATTATCAGTACAACAAAACTGCCGCTGACGCGATTAGCGCGGCTATTAAAACTTATTTCACTAGCCCAACGATTATCAAAAAATAGACATCTCGTTGGTCGAGAGTATACGAATAGGCAAATACTCTCGACCTCCCCCACTCAGACAAACCAGTACCAACTAGCCAAATTTACCTACGAAGGGATTGGATTGCTTTTCGCGTCCAATCGTCGACATCGCACCATGACCTGCAATAAATTGATAGTCGTCAGGCAAACTAAACAATTGTTGCTGAATGGAATGGATAAGCGTTTGATAATCCCCACGTGGAAAGTCGGTACGACCAATACCATCCTTAAATAAGACATCCCCCACAATGGCTAATTTACTGTCATGATGAATAAAGACGACATGACCAGGTGTATGACCAGGACAAAAACGAACCTCTAAACTCAAATTGCCTACTTGCACTGTATCATTCTGAGTCAGCCAACGTTGTGGTAAAAACGGTTGGGCAGGTGGAAATTGAAACATCATGGCTTGTTGCGGCAACATATCTAACCAAAATTTTTCTTCTTGGTGTGGGCCTTCAATATCGACGGCAAAGTGCTGTGCTAATTTTGTTGCAGCACCGACATGGTCTAAATGACCGTGTGTCAGCAGTAACTTCACAATCTTCACCCCTGCTTGCTCAACGGCAGTGATGAGTTTATTCATGTCTCCCCCTGCATCAACCAACGTGCCTTGCATCGTTTCATCACACCACAAGAGCGTACAGTTTTGTACAAAGGGAGTGACAGGAATAATTTGATATTTTAACGCCATACAGACCTCTAGTCGTTTGCCAATAAAAGGCATGATGATGGACACCTTAGCGCTAAAAAATTCAGCATCGCTAGGGTGACGGGCAAAAAAGTGCTACTATTCTGCCATTTTTAGCATGAGGTGGACTATGCCTTCTTTTGATGTTGTTTCTGAGCTCGAAATGTATGAAGTAAATCATGCGGTTGCCAACACCAACAAAGAAATTCAAACCCGTTTTGATTTTCGTGGTGCCAATGTCAAAGTTGAACTCAATGAAAAAAACAAAGAAATCAAAATCATTGCCGAATCTGACTTTCAGGTCGAACAAGTATATGCCATGTTGGAGCTACATTGCTTAAAACGCAAAATTGATGCGCAATGTTTAGATGCCCAAAAAATGACGGCTTCAGGCAAAGAAATGCATCAAACAGTGAAACTCAAAGATGGTTTAGACAGTGATACCGCCAAAAAAATGGTTAAGATTATTAAAG
Organism: Agitococcus lubricus; assembly: GCF_003051055.1. GTDB lineage: Bacteria > Pseudomonadota > Gammaproteobacteria > Pseudomonadales > Moraxellaceae > Agitococcus > Agitococcus lubricus. The sequence continues at coordinate 72,586 of NZ_QAON01000002.1, forward strand.
AATCTGGTATAAAAGCCCAAGCAAGCATTCAAGGCGAAAAAGTGCGCGTCACAGACAAGAAAAAAGATACCTTGCAAGCCGTGATGAATTTATTACGCGAGCAAAAGCTCGGTCTTCCGCTACAGTTCAACAACTTCAAGGATTAAACATGTCTAATCAACTGAAACGTATTGTAGACTCTTCGCAATGGTTGCCTGCCAATATTCGCGCTACTGTCCTGTCTAAGATTCTTGGCAAAGTTGTGCCCTATGTCGGGACGTCAGGCTTACTCTATGAAGAAATTTCTTCTCAACGGGTGATTGTCAGTATTCGCAATCAAAAGAAAGTTCAAAATCACATCAACGGCGTACATGCCGCTGCCATGGCGTTATTAGCCGAAACTGCCACAGGTTTTGTCGTTGGAATCAACTTACCTGACGATAAACTACCGCTTATCAAAAGCCTCAAAGTCGATTATCACAGACGTACCAAAGGCGATATGCGTGCCGTAGCCACCTTAGATGCAGCCGATATTGCGCGTATTCACCAAGAAGCCAAAGGCGAAATTTTAGTCCCCGTCACAGTAACCGACGAAAGTGGCAATGAACCCATTCAGTGCGAAATGGTCTGGGCATGGGTGCCTAAAAATAAGTAAGCCATGACTAGATAGAAGGACTTAGCGTTTTATCCACCCAACACACTTTATCATGATGTTGAGTCAATAGTGACCTTAAACGCCTAAGTCCTCACTCACAGAAATAACAGGATAAATTCATATCAAGTTACCTTCAGTGTGTGACACATCAAAAATTCCCATTTCTATAGTCGGCAAACGCCTGCATGATTTCAGCTTGCGTATTCATCACAAACGGGCCATAACGTGCAACTGGCTCACGAATCGCTTGCCCTGCAATCAGCAATAAACGTGCATCTGTCTGCGCGTCTATGCGTATCTGTTCGCCTTCAGACAATAAGGCTAATTGTCCACGCTCTACCTGTCGCCCCTCTACGCTGACACTGCCTTGATAAACATAAATAAAGGCTTGGTGCGTTGAGGGTAAAGGCGCATTAAACGAGCCAGTCGCCAAATGAATATCCCAATAAATCGCATGGATTGCTTCGGCTTGTACAGGCCCTATGGCCCCTGCTAATTGTCCTGCAATCACACGCACGTGATGTCCTTGATACGGTATTTCAGGAATCGCTTGCGGTGGAATATCCTGATAACGAGGAGCGGTCATTTTGTCTTTAGCGGGTAAATTTACCCATAACTGAAAGCCCCACATTAAACCATTTTCTTGCTCTGGCATTTCTGAATGAACAATGCCACGTCCCGCAGTCATCCATTGCACACTGCCTGCTTCTAATAAGCCAACATTGCCCTGATTATCTTGATGACGCATTTTACCTGCTAACATATAGGTCACGGTTTCAAAGCCGCGATGAGGATGTTCAGGAAAACCCGCAATATAATCATTTGCATCGTCAGAACGGAATTCATCTAACATCAAAAAAGGGTCGATTTGTGGTAACTGTTGTGTACCAATGACGCGGGTTAATTTTACCCCTGCGCCATCGCTAGTGGCTTGGCCACGCACAAGATGTCGAATTTGGCGAACACTGGTCATGATATAACTCCCGCAAAACCGTCTCTTAACACATCAACAGGCTAGAGACACTGTGGTGATGACGTGATGTTAATACAGCGTTTAAGTTGCCAGTAGCTCATCATTACTACAATGATTGTTTCTTAAAAAAGAACAATCTAACGCAGCTCAAAAATAGCGAGTTTTTGTTTTTGTTCATCTAATAAGTAGAGATGCTGTTGCTCGATTTGCCAAAAACGGGTGTCATTGAGCGCTTGAATAAATATGGCTTCTTGGACAATACCGCCACTAGGACAAAACTTTTTAGTACTGGCAATTTCTAACATACGCAGTTGTTGTTGATGTCGCTCATACGTCCCCATTAAACGATTACAGCCTGTACTGCCTTTTAATTGCTGATTAGCCGACTGAAAACTTAAAAAAGCACCGTCTTGAATGTGATTGGCATTGACACTTTTAGTGAGCGCGACTAACTGCCAGATTCTATCTTCTAAGGCGATGAGTGCTTGCGGTTCAACGGGCTGCTGAGTGACAGGCTCAACCAGTATCGGTAGTGGCGGCGTTTTTTGAAAGCGAGGGTCTGGCTGTTGACTGGTACAGGCACTTAGCCACAGCACCAACGTGCACATTAAAAGACCTTGTTTAAACACAATTTTATTCCTTCATCATTAAGGGCTGTTCTGCGGCAAACTCAACAGCGACCCAATAGCCAATCACTGCCGCCAGTTGTTGGTTAATATATAATAATAGCAATCTATCGCGCTGCCACGGTGGAATGGCACTGGCTTGTAGTAGTTTTTTTAAGTCATGATGACAATGTCGACCCACTGGCTGTATTTTTTCGCCCCCCTGCCGATAACGCACACAAAGCGCTCCTGTTTGCCATAACTCTGGTCTAATCCCCTGTTGCGCGAGTTGGGGACTGAGTGTCTGACCACAAGCCAACATTAAGGGTTGATTTTTATCCAACCACGGGTATTCCTGACGACGATTAAAGGGCTTTAACGGCGACATCGCAAAGAGATGTTGCCGATAACGACGTATCTCCACACCCGCCCATGCCAATAATGGCTGTGCATCTGCTTTGGCTAAACATACCTCTGTCCATATACGTTCAATGTCTGCGTAATCAGGGATGTTTAGGGCTAATTGTTTTAGCCAATATCGGAATAACTGATGCCGACGAGCACGACTCATGGGCTGTAGACGTTCTATGACTAAGGCTTGTTGTGTGTCATCTAGGGCGTGCTGATAATCTGCGGCAGCCATTTCGTTTAATAAGGCATCAGCTTCTGCCATTAAACGACTGGTTTGTGTCAAACGTGCATCAATATGAGGCCAACGTGCACGGAGTATAGGAAATACTTGTTGGCGTAAAAAGTTACGGTCAAAGCGAAGATGACCGTTTGACTCGTCCTCAATCCAAGACAGTTGTTGCGCCTGTGCATAGGCAAGGATGTCGCCCTTAGTCAGCGTTAACAAGGGTCGCCATGCCTTCATCAGCGCAGACTGATAAGGTACAGGGCTGACAGCCGACATGGCTTTTAAGCCTGTTACTCCCGTACCACGGCATAAGCGCAATAACAGGGTTTCGGCTTGGTCTTGTTGATGATGGGCGAGTAACAAAACGTCGCCTGTTTGTAGCTCTTGATTGATGGCATGATAACGCGCCTCACGCGCGCAGGCCTCAAGGCTGGCATGTGAGTTGACGGTGATGTATTTTATACAGCATGGCACGCCATAAGCCGCCGCCGTTGTTTGCACGTGCGCTGCCCAATTATCGGCATATTGACTCAAACCATGATGAACGTGTACGGCTAGCAAAGAACGTTGATGTATAGACTGTAATTGCACTAAGGCGTCTAACAACACATGCGAGTCCACTCCGCCACTATACGCAACGACTAAACGTTGATGCGCAGCCGTTAAATGCGTCAATAAAAATTGACTCAGTACCGACAATAACACGGCAACACACACCTCACAGGGGATACTTGGCGCATAAACTCAGAAGGGGTCTATAACACCCCATAACTCATGATACGCTGTAAACGCCGTTCACATAATACTTGGCTGTCTAAACTTCGTAAGCGTTTAAGTTGCTTGGCTAAAGACTTTCGCAAGGTTTCGGCCATCAAAATGGTGTCGCGGTGTGCACCGCCTAAAGGTTCTGGAATTAACTCATCAACAAACCCTAACTCATTCAGCCGTTGTGCGGTTAAACCCATCGCTTCTGCGGCAGCACCTGCTTTTTCAGGTGTTTTCCATAAAATGGCCGCACAACCTTCGGGTGAAATGACCGAATAGATGCTGTACTGCAACATAATTAAGGCATCACCCACACCAATCGCTAACGCACCACCCGACCCACCTTCGCCAATGACAGTACAAATGATGGGGACTTTTAAGCGCGACATCACGGCTAAATTACGGGCAATGGCTTCACTTTGACCACGTTCTTCGGCTTCAATACCCGGATAGGCACCTGGCGTATCAATAAAGCTAAAAATGGGTAACTTAAAACGCTCGGCCATTTCCATTAAGCGCAAGGCTTTACGATAACCTTCAGGGTTGGGCATCCCAAAATTACGACGTGCGCGTTCACGTACATCACGACCTTTTTGATGGCCAATGACCATGACAGGCTCGCCTTGAAAACGGGCTAAACCACCGACAATAGAGGGGTCATCTCTAAAGCTACGGTCGCCATGTAACTCATCAAAATCCGTAAAAATATGGGAAATATAATCTAAGGTATAAGGACGCTTAGGATGACGGGCTAATTGCGTGACCTGTGCGGCATTTAAGTTGGCAAAAATTTCCTCTGTCAACGACAAACTTTTTTGTTCTAAACGTCGAATTTCATCGCCCAACTGTAATGTGCTATTACTATTCGCTAAAACTTGTAAACCTTGAATTTGGCCTTCTAATTCGGCGATGGGTTGTTCAAAATCCAAATAGTTTGGGTTCATGTTCGTCTTCCAATTAATATCTAAAATCCTTGCTCACGTATTGTCTCACATAGTAGACAAGGACTCTCTAAGCATCACCCTGCTAATACACTAAACGCACTGCCTGTGTACCATATACTTGCTTTAGTCGTTTGATTAAATCATCGTGCGGATAAACTCGCCAATTTTCGCCACACTGTAACACGGCTGTCGCACTTGGATGTTGACAGCGCAACGCTATATTGATGCTTTTTTGCTCATTTGTTGGTAAAAAGCGGGCAAAAAGCTGTTTAAGCTCAGGAATTGCCTGACCTGCTAAGGTTGCTACGTCTACATTTAACTCTAAGGCACGAATCGAATTGATACGCGCTTCGGTGAGGGAATAGGCTTTTTTGCCTGTGACTCGTAACCCCCCTTTAAATTCATCAGGGCTCACTTCGGCCTCTAAAATAATGACATTATCAACGACTAACAACTGTTTAACTTGTTCGTATAATTCACCAAAGACACTGGCTTCCACCCGACCACTACGGTCATCTAATAATAAAATGGCGCGTGTACCACGCGGCCCTTTAAAGATGCGTACATCCATAATCAAGCCTGTGATGGTGATACTTTGACCACGACGAGTTGGCTGCAAATCACACAATTTACAGGCAACATGACGTTTTAACTCATCATAATATTGGTCGATGGGATGACCTGTTAAATATAAGCCAAGGGTGTCTTTTTCACCTTGTAAACGTTCGTCATCTGTCCACACTAACGCCGAGAGATATTGATTATTGGGAGTTGCTTCAACCACTTCACCAAACAAGTCCATCATCCCTGCATTTTGATTACGATTTTGCTGTTCCGCCGCTTTAACTGCTTCGCTCAAGGTGGCCATAATTGAGGCACGATGGACACCACTCATGTTGTCCATTGCCCCTGCTTTAATCAACGCTTCAAGGGTTCGCTTATTGGCTTTACGCAAATCAATACGCCGACAAAAATCAAATAAATCCTTAAAGTCACCCTCTTTACGAGCGGCAATAATCGACTCAATTGGCCCTTCACCCACACCTTTAATTGCGCCTAAACCATACACAATGGTTTCGTTAAGTGGCACAAATTTATAATTAGAATGATTGACATCGGGTGAGACAATCGGCAGCCCCATGGTGCGACATTCTTCAATAAACACCACCACATTGTCGGTGTTGTGCATCTCGGCAGAAAGTACCGCTGCCATAAATTCGGCAGGATAATGTTGTTTTAGCCATGCGGTTTGATAAGACACTAAAGCATAAGCTGCCGAGTGCGATTTGTTAAAACCATAACCGGCAAATTTTTCCATCAAATCAAAGATATGACCCGCAAGGTCGGCATCAATGCCTTTGCCTGTTGCCCCTGCCATAAATTTAACGCGCTCTTTGGCCATTTCTTCAGGTTTCTTTTTACCCATCGCTCGACGCAACATATCCGCGCCACCGAGCGAGTATCCTGCCATTTCCTGAGCAATTTGCATGACCTGTTCTTGATAAACAATAACGCCATAGGTCGGTTTTAAGATAGGCTCTAAACAATCATGTTGATACGTTTCGTCAGGATACGCTACCTTCGCGCGACCATGTTTACGGTTACAGAAGTCATCAACCATGCCCGATTCCAAGGGACCAGGTCGATACAAAGCCACCAAGGCGATAATATCTTCAAAACAAGAGGGTTTAAGCTTTTTTAACAGCTCTTTCATGCCGCGCGATTCCAACTGAAACACAGCGGTAGTACGCCCCTCTTGTAATAATTGATAGGTTTTATAGTCATCTAAGGGAATATTATTAATATCCAATGGCTCTTGGCCAAGGGCTTGGCGTTTCGCATTAATATGCACCAACGCCCAATCAATAATCGTTAAAGTACGCAAACCCAAAAAGTCGAACTTGACTAAGCCAACCTGTTCAACGTCATCTTTATCAAACTGACTAACCCACTTTCCTTCTTCATCACAATACACAGCGGTAAAATTGGTCAACTTACCAGGTGCAATCAATACACCACCCGCGTGTTTACCCACACCTCGGGTAATGCCTTCGAGTTTGAGTGCCATTTCCCAAATTTCGTTGGCATCCTCATAATCACGCTCGGTAGGATTACTTAACAAATCATTGAGCAAGGCCTCTTCTTTACGCGCTTCTTCGAGTGAAATCCCCGGTGTTTTAGGAATTAATTTAGAAATTCTATCGGCCAAACCATACGATTTACTTTGCACTCTCGCAACATCTCGCACCACCGCTTTGGCAGCCATCGTACCAAAAGTAATAATTTGCGAAACCGCCTCGCGACCATAGTGATTGGCCACATAATCAATCACGCGGTCTCGACCATCCATACAAAAGTCGATATCAAAGTCAGGCATCGACACCCGTTCTGGATTCAAAAAACGCTCAAAGAGCAAATCATATTTTAACGGGTCTAAGTCGGTAATTTTTAACGAATAGGCCACCAAAGAACCTGCGCCCGAACCACGACCCGGCCCAACAGGCACACCGTTATTTTTTGCCCATGCAATAAAGTCCATCACAATCAAAAAGTAACCAGGGAAACCCATTTGATTGATAATTTTTAACTCAAAGTCTAAGCGGTCATGATAAATTTTGTATTGTTTATCGTAGTCTGGCTGATTTTTATCTAATAGACTAAGTAAACGCTCCTCTAAACCTTCGCGCGAAATTTGGATGAAAAATTCATCCATGGTCATGCCTTCGGGAATGGGATAATTAGGCAAAAAGCTTTTACCTAAACGTAAACCCACCGAACAACGTTTGGCAATTTCTAGCGTATTTTCAATGGCTTCTGGAATATCACTAAACAAGTCCATCATTTGTTCAGAGGTTTTTAGATACTGCTCGGCACTGTAATCGCGTGGACGTTTAGGGTCACCCAAGACATACCCTTGAGCAATACATACCCGTACTTCATGCGCCTCAAAGTCATCGGGCGTTAAAAAGCGTACATCATTAGTCGCTACCACAGGGCAATCGGTTTTTGTTGCCAAATCAACTGCGGCATGAACAAAGGCTTCGTCACCTGTACGACCTGTGCGTTGTAATTCTAAATACAGTCTATCTTGAAAAATGCTTTGCCACTGCTGCAACACAGGAATAGCCGAACTGGCATCTGCGCCTAATAATAACGAACCGATATAACTTTGTTTACCTAATAAAACGATTAAGCCTGCGTGGTTTTGCTCCAACCATTGCCGTTGCACAATGGCTTTACCTAATTGCTGTCCCTGAATAAAACTTTGGGAAATCACCTCAATTAAATTAAAATAGCCTTTTTCATTCATTGCCAAAACAGTGACGAGATAATGATTGCCATTGTCTTCGGCCACCCATAAATCTGCACCAAAAATCGGCTTGACACCCTTAGCTTGTGCAGCCTTATAAAACTTTACCAAGCCATAAAAATTACTTAAATCCGTCAACGCCAAAGCAGGCATATGGGCTTTTTGACACGCTTTGACGGCATCACCAATGCGTACGATAGAATCTACCAAGGAAAATTCACTGTGTAAGCGCAAATGGACAAAGCTCATGGGAGAATCTCAGACTATTTTTAGCGATAGATAATAACACTTTTGCCTAGTCACCGTGACTATGATTCCTGCTATTAATATACTTGTGTAGGGGCTATTGATGTTTTGATGGTGGTTGCGAAAGAAGTTTTTTAGAGGATATACGGCGTGAATCGCGTGATTGGGTGATTCCAACTAAGCGATGAACAACAACGTAGCGTCAAAAAATCGTTCTTTCCCTTTGGGTTACGTTAAAAATTACCTCATACGGTGTGACAAAACTGGCCAATAGACTCACTATTCGCTGCGTTTTGTGCCTTGTCTGAGGCAATTTTTATCAGCAACGCGCCTCACACGCCAAGCGTCAACCGACACTAGGTTTTTAAGCCTAAAACATTTGCTATCATTTGTACTGTAAATCTTGTTTACTTGGCCTTAAATGCAAGTTGTTTGGAGCTACTATCGGGAACGCATGCTATTTTTAAGTTATCATTTAGGTCGTGCTCGGCGTTTAGCGCTAAGGCTGTTTCTACTTTTTTAATACTCATGCTAATTCTCTCTGATTGGCATAGGATTGCGTTAAAGCCAATTGAAAACATCCGCACCTCTAACTGACAGATGCTTTAGACTACTTATCCATTGCAACTATTCATTATCTCCTTGTGGTCATCATTATGCCCAAAAAACATCCCTCTCCAACCCAAACTCCTACAGCACAAACAGAGAGTATTCCTTTAGCTCGTGCGGGGGTTCGCCTTGCAGCCGTCATTTATGATGGCTTATTAATTGTGGCACTTAATGCGATTGTCGCCGTCGTTCTCGTGGTGATAGCAACACCGTCTGATATGTCTACCAACAATCAAACTGTCGTCTTACCTGATTGGTTTAGAAGCCTAGTCTTATTTCCTGCAATGGTGGTCATGACATGGTTATTTTATGGCTATTTTTGGCGCAAGAATGGTCAAACGCTGGGTATGCAAACATGGCGACTGAAAGTCATTAAACCTAACGGACAATTATTATCGTGGGGGGATGCGGCAGGCCGTTGTGCAGCGGCAATGATTCTGCCGACCTTTTGTGGTTTAGCAGCCAGTTTTTTATATCACAGCGCGGGAGCATTTGCCCTAAGTATCCTATTTGGTTTTGTCGGCAATTATTTATGGTCATGGGTGAATGGACGTGGCTTAGCTTGGCACGACCAATTATCTGCCACGGTGGTCATTCGAGTCCCCGTTGACCCTCGACAAAAACGCGGTGTCTTAGGATGGTTTTCTAAAACTGAAGACTAATATGCTGAGGGTCCTTGTTCTCCCAAACAGCGAGAGCAAGAATAGGGTCTGTTGGCATTTTGATTGTGGTTGCGAAAGAAGCTATTTTTATCAGCAACGCGGCTCACACACAAAACATCAACAGCCTCTAGACTAAATCCCTACTTTCCAACCGTTTACCAACGGATAACGTCGGTCTCGACCAAATCCTCGTTGGGTGATTCGTGGGCCAATCGCCGCTTGCCGACGCTTATATTCATTAAAGTCGACCATTTTTAAGACTTTATATACCGTCTCTCGGTCAAAACCTTCACCAATAATGGCCTCAGCACTGTAATCGTGCTCAATATATAACGCTAAAATGGCATCTAAAATGGCATAAGGCGGCAAACTGTCTTCATCTTTTTGGTCGGGCGCTAATTCTGCTGAAGGTGGACGGTCAATCACGCGTTGAGGAATCACCGCCATACCAGCAACTTGATTACGATAGGCTGCCAAACGAAACACTAAGGTTTTGGGTACATCCTTTAACACATCAAAACCGCCAGCCATATCACCATACAGGGTGGCATAACCAACGGCCATTTCGGACTTGTTGCCTGTGGTTAACACTAACCAACCTTTTTTGTTGGATATGGCCATTAATAAAACGCCACGACTACGTGCTTGTAAATTTTCTTCGGTTTTGTCTTTGGCTAAACCTGCAAAATGGGGCGCTAATAACTGACTAAAACTGTGTACCGCAGGCGCTATTTCTATCACACTGTAATTGACGCCTAAGGTATTCGCCTCGGCAGCGGCGTCTTCTAAACTCATTTGGGAGGTGTAATGATAAGGCATCATGACAGCATTGACACGCTCTGCCCCCAAAGCATCGACGGCAATTGCCAATACTAAGGCCGAATCTATCCCTCCTGACAAGCCTAATATGACCCCCTTAAAACCACATTTATTGACATAATCACGCACACCTAGTACCAAAGCCTGATAAGCCGCGGCCTCTTCTGTCAATACAGGCGCACGCGGCTGCACACTAAACCCGTGGTCATAATCCAAATACATCAAGGACTCTTCAAATAAAGCGGCTTCGTAGGCCACCTCACCATTTGCATTGACCGCAAAAGAACCACCGTCAAACACCAACTCATCTTGACCGCCCAATAAATTGGCATAAACAATGGGCAATTGCGTCTCAAGTGCACGTTGCTTAACGACGGCAATTCGTTCTGCTTGTTTATTCAAATGAAAGGGTGATGCATTCAGATTGAGAATTAACTGTGCACCCTCTTGTTTAGCTTGTGCCAGCGGCTCTGGATGCCAAATATCCTCACAAACACTTAAACCAATCTGCACCCCTGCAAAGCTAAAAACACCTGACTGATGCCCTGCACTAAAATAGCGTTTTTCATCAAACACTTGATAGTTTGGTAGTTTTTGTTTGGCATACTCAGCCAAGCACTGTCCGTTGAACCATGCGCCTGCCATATTATAGAGTACCCCATCGATAGCTTTGGGATAGCCCACAACCAACAAAATATCACGAATCGTGGCGAGCTGTGCGAGGGCTTGCGCGATACGCACAGCCAAACTAGGCCGTAATAATAAGTCTTCGGGAGGATAGCCTGTTAAACATAATTCTGGACACAATAAAATTTGCGCACCTTGCCCCTTTGCTTGCGCTGCAAATTGGCTGACTAATTGGGTGTTATGGACAATATCACCCACGATAAAATTAGCTTGGACGACCGCAATACGCACACTCATATCGATTCCACAGGGGCTATGAATTGAAACAAGCACGGTATTGTGCTTGCTTTTAGGCTACGCGTGATTATCGCTTATTTAACTGAATAATCCTTAATTTTCTCGCATCAACGCCCAAAAAACAGACAGCTATTGCCACATAAGGATAAAAAAGAGGGCTATTTGTGTTGACCATCATGGCCTTACTGAGCATTAAAAACAAAATACAACAGCTCTCTACTAAAATGCCTTGTTTTTACTTAGACTACCCAAACACTCAACGACCATAGGTGTCAGGCAATGGGAATATTACGTCTTATTATTATTGCGGCTATTATTTGGTTTGTTTATATAACGATTAAACGCGCATTGCAAAATAAAGCCAGTCCCTCTAGCATAGAGACGCCCAATCAATTGATGAAAAAGTGTGCTTATTGTGGCGTTCATATTCCAGAGGGTGAAAGTACACAGTCACAAGGCTATATTTTTTGTAGCGAGGCTCATCGAGACCTTTTTTTACAACATAAATCATGACAACAAAAACACATTTCCCAGAAAGTCACGATGATTGGCGTTTATTACGCGTTTATGTCTATTATCGTTTAGTGTTAGCCAGTTTATTATTGAGTTTATTTACTTTATCACCAAGCTCACCCCTGTTGGGTTTTGAAAATCCAAAACTTTTTTTATATTCTAGCATTTTATATTTAGCCTTAACCTGCGTAAGTTTGATTATTAATCAGAAAATAAAAACGCACTCTCGATTACAGGCCTTTATTTTTATTATTATTGATATTTTAGCGATTACTTTAGTAATGCATGCAAACGGTGGCCCTACGCCACAACTGAGTATGCTGTATTTAGTGATGGTTGCCGCTGGTAATATTTTATTACCCGGCAAACAAGGCCCCATGATTGCTGCCGTTGCCGCATTAGCCGTCTTATATGAACAGTTCTATTTTATATTAACGACCTCGCAAAGTTTCAGCTCCGTGAATATCGGCCAAGCCTCGTTATTAGGCCTTAGTTTTTTTGCTGTTGCACTTTTTAGTCAGTTAATTAGCCACCGCTTTCGCCAAATGGAAGCGCTAGCACTACAACGCTCTATTGAGGTAGAAAACTTACAACGGCTAAATGAGCAAATTATTGACCGTATGCACACAGGCATTTTGGTGGTGAATGAAGAACGACAATTATTATTATTTAATGCTGCATCCAGACACTTATTGGGTTTAGGGCATACCTTTATTGGCATTGCCCTAAAAGATTTATCCAGTACTATTGACGCTGGCTTATTGGCATGGCGTCAAAATTTAATGATGCGGCCTTTAGTCTTCAAAAACCAACCTGGATATCCAGAAATTAATGTCTCTTACATGCAACTTGGACATGACCAAAAACACGCCAGAACCTTGATTTTTCTGGAAAATACGGCTCAAATGGCACAAAAAGCACAACAGCTTAAACTAGCCTCTTTAGGTCGTTTGACAGCCAGTATTGCCCATGAAATTCGTAATCCCTTAGGGGCTATTAGCCACGCGGCGCAACTATTAGAAGAGTCAGAAGATATTCGGGGGGCTGACCGACGCTTATTAACGATTGTCAGTCAACATTGTATTCGGGTAAATAATATTGTTGAAAAGGTTTTACAATTATCGCGCCGACAAAAATCCTCTCCACAATTATTAAATCTTAAATCATGGTTATCTGACTTTTTTGATGAGTTTCAGTCAAGTCTACAAGATAACGAGTTGATTATAGAATGCCCTGATGAATTAATGATTCGTTTTGATACAGACCATTTATATCAAATACTCAACAATATGATTACAAATGGCTTATATTACAGCAAAAAAAACAATAATAACACCGTTAAAATTATTGCTAATACAGATGACATTAATAGTCTTCCTTATTTAGAAGTTTATGATTTTGGGCCTGGTGTTTCTATAGAGCAACAACGAAATTTATTTGAGCCTTTTTTTACCACAGAAAAAACAGGGACAGGCTTAGGACTTTATCTCTCTCGCGAACTGTGTGAAGCTAATCAAGCGCATTTGGATTATATCCCACAAACTGTTGGTGCTTGTTTTCGCATTACTTTTTCACATCCTAATCGGTTAATCTAAACATGAAAACATTGGCTTTAATTATTGATGATGAACCAGATATTCGTGAACTCTTAGAAATTACTTTAGAGAGAATGGATATTGAATGCCGTAGCGCCGATGGCGTTGATAGTGCCTTAGCCTTATTAAAAAAAGAAAAATTTCAATTATGTTTAACCGATATGCACCTCCCCGATGGTAGTGGTTTAGAAATCGTACAAGCCATTCAAAAACACTATCCACACATTCCCGTTGCGGTGATTACTGCCTATGGCAGTATGGATATGGCCGTTACGGTACTCAAAGCAGGCGCGTTTGATTTTGTTTCTAAACCCATCGAATTGAGTCGCTTACGCGATTTAATTCGTAATGCAGTCAAAGTGAGTAAACCCGTCACTGCGCAGAATGATGACCGACGCTTACTGGGTTCCTCAGACATTATGAATGAATTACGCACGACCATTCGTAAATTAGCGCGTAGTCAAGCGCCTGTGTATATCAGCGGTGAATCAGGCACAGGCAAAGAAGTCGTTGCCCGATTAATTCACGACTTAGGCCCTCGTGCAGAAAAACCGTTTATTCCCGTCAATTGTGGCGCAATTCCCTCCGAACTGATGGAAAGCGAGTTTTTTGGCCATAAAAAAGGCAGTTTTACAGGCGCTACTGAAGATAAACTAGGGCTATTTCAGGTGGCTAATGAAGGGACATTATTCTTAGATGAAGTGGCTGATTTACCCTTGACGATGCAAGTAAAATTACTACGCGCTATTCAAGAAAAAACCGTACGTCCAATTGGGGCTGCGAAGGAAATTGCGGTCAATATTCGTTTATTAAGCGCAACACATAAAGATTTAGCCATCGAGGTTGCAGAAGGACGTTTTAGACAGGATTTATTTTATCGCATCAATGTCATTCAAGCGCGTATTCCTCCGTTACGTGACCGAGGCGACGATATCATTGAACTGGCCAATAGCTTTTTAGCCAAACTCAGTGACGATTGGGGCTTAACCCAACCCAAACTACATCCTAAAACACAACAAGCACTCAAACATTATAGTTTTCCAGGTAATGTTCGTGAGCTACAAAATATTTTAGAACGGGCACTGACCCTGTGTGAAGGCCAAGAAATATTACCCGACCACTTACAACTGCCAGAGCATACGCAAAGCCAATTATCACAGCCTCATTTATATGCCATTCCGACACCTAATGAAAGTGACTCCCTAGAAGATTACTTACTCAATATAGAAAAGAACATGATTATCAAAGCCTTAGATGATACACGTTGGAACCGCACCGCCGCCGCCAAAAAATTAGGTATGACCTTTCGTTCTTTACGCTATCGTCTGAAAAAATTAGGACTGGATGATGGTAATGACGAAGATGAGAACTCATAATAATTGATAAGGACTCGCATCTACCGTTGTTGACTGTTGGGTAATCAGTTGGCTAATCAGTTGTGCTGATGCTGGGGCTAATACCAAACCATTACGAAACTGTCCTGCATTGACTGACACATTTTGCCAATGCGGGACATGACCAATAAAAGGAATGCCATTAGGCGAAGCAGGCCGCAGGCCAGCCCACTGTTTAATGGGTTTATGTTCTGCCAATGACGGCATCATACGCTCAGCAGACTGTTGTAGGGTCTCACGTGCTACTAAAGATGGCATTTTATCAAAACCCACATCTTCTAAGGTAGAACCACACAAGATATGACCATCCAAACGTGGAATCAAATAGTGACCTTGATGCAATATCATTTTATTTAACACTTGTGTGGGTAATTTATACAACAACATTTGCCCTTTGATGGGTTTGATAGGCAAACTGTAGTTAAATGGCGTCAGTAGATGATTTGTCCAAGCTCCTGCCGCAATTAATACATGGTCAACCTCGTAGCGCTTTTTATCAATCTGTACAGCTAATACACGTTGTTGTTTGACTTCCCATTGCTCAACTATACGATGACTAATAACTTGGACGCCCATTAAATTGACCGCTTTTATTAGTGCTTGTAATAGTCGAGGATTACGAACATTAGCGATATGTGGCAACAAAACACCTGATTGAAAATTATTAATCACAGGCGCTAAACGGCGCAACTCCAGTGGGCTTAATACTTCTATAGGTTGTTGATAGTATTTAGCCCATACCAACGCATCTCTGGCATCATTTGGCTCTACCATTAACAGACCACAAGTATTTAACTCAATATCAATACCCGTTAGTTGCAATAGTTCTTTTTGTAAAGTTGGATAGGCAGCCTGTGCTTGTTGTGCAAGCGTTGTCACTGCTGGCGGGTAACGCCAAGGATACAAGGGAGAAATAATCCCCCCGCCCGCCCATGATGCTTCTGTGCCTAAGTTCTGTTTATCTAGCAACAGCACTTGACAGCCTGCCTTTTGCAAATAGAACGCACTTAACAGGCCAATAATACCGCCACCTACTACTAATACACGCATAATACCTCAGTATTTTTTTGTTTATCTACTAGTCAACTATCTTATTAACATTTACTCTTTACACCAGTAACGCATGTTAGTCACCATGCTTTACAAGGACGTTTTTCTACACAAAAAGGGATTTTACCATGAAGCATCGTGGCTTTACGCTATTTGAACTCATGATATCACTCGTCATTTTTAGTATCATCTTATTATGGGGCAGTTATTATTTATCCTCGTTAATCAAGCAAGTACAAGCCCAACTCGTAATGTATCAATTATCTAGCCTTGTACAATCTGCTAAAAGTTACGCGTTCAACAATCATATCAATGTCACTTTATGTGGTAGTAGTGATAGCTATCATTGTGATAACGATTGGTCAACGGGGGTACTTGTTTTAGAGGATAGAAATAGAAATGGCTTAGCGGATGGGGAAGACAAGCTGCTTAAATTTGAACCTTTGATTCTACAGCCTCACCGACTCTCATGGCAGGGGTTTAGCGGTCCTCGCCTAATCATCGAAAGTTTTGGTATGACGTATGCGAGCAATGGTACTTTCACATTTTGTCGACATGATGGGGAAGCTGAATTTAGTCGGCAGGTTATTATTAGTCGTGGCGGGCGTGTACGTTTTTCTCGCGATAGAAATGGGGATGGCATACATGAGACTAGCTCAGGCATGCCCATTTCCTGTCCTGATTAACGGACACTCCATGCTTGTTGAGGATTCGCTAAGTTACATGAAGCCGCAATATCACTGCCTTTATTCCAACAACGACGGCCTTGGCTATCCAATTTGAGTGCACCGTCACCCGTTTGCTGCGAACCAGATGCGGGTACTGCTGCCAACTCCCAAGACGTCGCATTCGCTGAAATGGTTAAAGTAAAATTATATAACACCGAGCCACCCGCTTTAGGATAAGTTAAGGAGCCATATAATGCAGGCAATGTAGCGCCTTGATACGTCAATTGCTGTGCTTTATAACGCTCTAAAAATGAAGCAATTTGGAGCATTTCTGATTGTACCGCACCACGATTATTACGTGTGGTATATTCCTGATAACTTGGGATAGCAATGGACAATAAAATAGCCACAATCGCTAGACCCGTCATTAATTCCATCAAAGTAAAACCAGTCATTTTTTTCATTATTTCATACTCCAAGAGAGGCCTAAGCCTCTCTGTCATTACTAGGGGTTAACCTGAGGATTACGCTGAACCTCTTGCCAACGAATCTTGCGAGAATGCGGATTATTCGTGACACTCGGACTGTCATTCAAATTTTTTCCTGTCCCTTGATTACCCGTTAAAATCACAACTCGGCTTTGATTGGACGCATCTTTACCAATCAATAACTGGGAATCACCACTTAAGCCCAAGAGTAAATTATCACGAACGCGGGTTGTTTGATCACTGCATAATTTACCGTAGGGCATACACATAATGTACAACTTTGTTCTACCCGTTACCGCACTACAACTATTATTTTGGTTAGAAGGCACATAGGTGTTAAAGACAATTCGGCTTTCGGTTTTTTGGTCTGCTGTTTGCAAAGCAAAAATCAGCGCACTGGATAAGTTCTTTTCACCTGCGTCTGGTAGATTCATATACCAGCCTTTTTTACCTGTAACATTAGCACCAGCGGTTGCAGTCAAATCGGAGGATAATAGTGCTAAGTCATTTGGTGTTGCTGTCGCCTGTAGTGAAGCACTATTTTCTGCCAAAGTCAGCAAGTCTGCTCTTGGGGCATCATAATCAAAGATAACGTGGAATCTATCTTGGGTTGTCACATTCAGCGGATGGCTCTGATAACCCGACCCTATACCGACCGCTAAAAACGGTGCTGGCGGCGTGGCGTTATCACGATATAAGGCTACTGTAGCTGCATTATAGAAACGACGTTGGTCTGTCGCACCTAAGCCTGATGCAGCCGTTTGACCTAATTTAGCCAGTACTTTGACGCGCTTGACTAAGCCCGTATTAGTGGTGGTTTTATTATTGATATCTAAACGAAAGACTTGCCCACCTAAATCACCGATATAAATGTTGTCAACCAAACCATCGGAGTTAAAGTCAATTAACTTAGGTTCACTGGGCATTGAATATTGCATTTCAGTCACATATTTAGTGGGTGAATCTGTGGTATTACCACTGGCAGACCAATAGAGTTGCCCCGTTTGTGCATCAATAATATAGATTTGATTGCCTTTGTCTGCACCTGTAAAAAGCGTATTCTCTGTTTCATGGCGCTCATCGTAGCCGCCTGCAAACACCAGTACAGTTTTTACTTGATTGTTAATTTTCACATTACCCACGACAGGTTGAGACCATGTTTGTCCCAAATTAGCGTATGCCCCTACGCCACCTTTAATACTAAAGAGCAGTTTAGGTTTGGTAATATCGGTCAAGTCTAAGGCATAGTAGTTATTCCCCCCCATGCGCATACCGCCATATAAATAGACTTTATCACCTGAGCCAATTTGCCCATCACCATTCACATCTTGACGCCATACTGTCCACGTCAAATCCATACCAAACTCTGGCAATGCAACACCTGACGGATTATCAAACTGCTGTTTTAAGGTAGCTAACTTTTCACCTGGAATAAAGGCGAACTGTTCTACCCCTGTATTCGCATTAATCGCATGGAGCGTACCTTCTGTGGTACTAAAGAAAATAATATTCTTTTGTTGCGATGTATCTGACGGATTAGAACCGGAGAAACCATAGTTCACTAAAATGGGTTGTGAATGTAAACCTGCTCCCAACTCTCTGCGTAACGCTGTGCTTGCAGAAACAGAAACTAAGCCATTTTCTAAATCAGTAATGGCATAACCTTTATACCAATTCATCAGATTTTTATAGAGATTATCATCACTGATATTCATGATTGACTTAGCAGAGGCGTTAAACTCGGCGTTAGTTAAGTCAATTTTTTGCAAGGGCAAGGTGTATGTGGTTGGCAAACTCCCCGTATAGGTATACATATTACGGCTTTCTGGATTAGGCAGCTGTTCGGCAGCCCCACCCGATAATACAGAACCACCATCGTCTGCTGCACTCCAAAAGCTTTGGCTGGTTTTTTTGAACATGCCGTCACTATCTATCGCATCCTCTGAATTCGCATCTTGTACCTCGCCTGTATCAAACGACAATTTATAACGCTTTAAGTTACCATCCCAACGCACGCGTTGTGGCACAGGCTCGAACAACAGATAATATAACTGATTCAAACTATTAAGACGGTTATATTGGTTGACTGCCACGCCAGGTGCTGAGATAGAACCACTAAAATCGATGGCGGAAGAAATCGTTTCTAAAATAGCCGTGATTAGTTTGTTCTCATCCGTGGCTTGATAGTATTTACCATCCCCTAAACTAGCGACTTTTGCCATATTAGCACCTGTGACACCATTTGTTCCCTCAGGGCCAAAAATAACGGTGTTGGTGCGTATAGGACTATTGACACGATTATTGGTGAGTTTGGCGTAACGTGCTAAATACATCATGCAGCGCCAGTCTGTTTTTGACGAAGTACCCGCAATATTGGCGGCATCAAACGTGGCATTGGTTGCCGAACATGAGGCATCGCCCGTAATTTGTGGTACGCTACTATCTGCTCCCCCTAAACCATTGGGCTGACCGTCTGTTAATAAGAAGATGTAGTTACCCGCACATTGATTTTGTGCATTTACAGGCGTTTTGTAGGAGGTGCCTGCATCATTTAAGGTACGCACATCAGGCGTTTGTGCTGAGGTATGTGACGTCATACCAAACATATAACGTGCCGTTTCCGCATAAGAACCTGCTAACGGGGTTGCACTGGGAATGTCTAGTGCCTGAATGGCTTCATGCAATTGCTCACGAACGGTTTGTAATACGCGTAAATCGTTTAATTCAGGTACTGTCCACGTCACCGTCAATAACATTGACTTTGAGGACGCACTGTTATCACGTGCGTAAAAAGTGGCATTACTCGAATTGGATGTTGACGTAGAAGTATTACGCATTCTAAAACCAAGGGCATTGCCTACTGCCCATGTCGGTTTATTGACAATAGACTGTACCGCATCCGTTACATTGATTGTCAGTACATCATTATTATTAGTTGCACCTACAACGGTCGAACCACTGACTAAACCAGAAGGTGTAAAGGTTGTCACTGCGGAACTCGGGCTGGTAACAACGGGTAAGGCATTTAAGGCATTCACCTCGGTGGTTGTACAGGTCGTCGCAGCACAAAATGCATTCAGATTATTACTATCAAACACATGAACTTCGGTCGGTCTGATACCTGATGCAATAGTTGTTGCAGAGGTTGCACGTAAGGTTGCGCTGTTAATGGTTGCACCTTGCGGAATTTCTAAGCCATTAAATCGAAAACCTGCATTGTTACGCAAAGCAGGAGAAGAGTTGACACGGTTATATTGCAAGGTAGTGCCATTCGTTGACCCTGATGTTGATGTCCAAATCGCATCATCGGCGGGTAACTTGATACCATACACACGCGTTGACGTGACATTTTTCATACAACTCGATGATAAACTGGGGTCAATCGTATAGTTAATGGTCAGTTTTGGGGCATATTCTGGTTTAGAAATATTATTTGCGCCCTTATAAGAGTAAGCGACACGTGTCGCTGGCAAAGTGCCAATGTCACGTAAACGGAACATCATACCGTTACCGCCGCACCAATCACTACGATTAGCAATATATTGTACTAAGCCCCCGACATTAATGGTCACAGAGGTATTGGCTGTCCATGCAGGTGGCACAAAATTACTGATACTCGGGTCGTTATAATAACTGCGCGAGGCAATTGACGTACTGGTAAAATCGGGGGCGTTACCTGTATCTTGCACGCTGACTTGCCATGTCGACAACAAAATATCCGATTGTTTAGCCGTCAGTTGTAATGTTGCACTGGAGACAATAGCGCCTTTGGGTAAACGCACATCACCAAAGTACAAACCCACCGCCTGATTTTGACCACTCTTTGCCCCCACAGTCAGGTCTACAGTCCCTGTGATGGTACCTGTTGCTTCTTCAGCATCTGTTTTTGCGGAGACAGGTGATGTCGCGCCTGTATTATTAACCGAACCTGATGGGTTAATTTCTACGGCTGCATCTAAGGGGCGTGCAGGATAAATCACCCATCCGCCAGCACCATTTTGCGCATAACGAGATAGTCCCATACGCAGGAAGCCTGGTGCGGGTGTCACACCGCCGCCGCCATTCAAAATTTTATCCATTGAGCGTTTCAAGGTCGTCATACGCCCGTCTGCTAAAACACATCCCCCTGAGGAAGGGTAAGAAGCATTGGGACTGCCTTCATTTTGTACACACTGAGCCATACTACCCGAAGTGTCAAACATCATCATCAAGGTAGGAGAACGCTCAATATTTGCGTTTTGGCGTGTGTATACCTCTGTATCACTGGCATATGCAGGGACAAAAACCAAACTCATATAACTAAAGGCCAGTAACGATGATAGTAACTTAGCAGGCTGGGGTTTAGAGTAATTCTTCATTGACATTTCCCTCCGTTATACATCTGTAACGACATGGTATAAGCAGATTGTGGATGTTAGTTATTTTGGTCAACCAATAAATATTCTTGACGGGTGGTCTTAAAGACAGCACCTTGGTCTGTCAGGCAGTCTGTCACTGTATCAATTTCTGAAGGGTCTGATACACCAGGTGCAAACTCGTCATTTGGCGCTTGTAAACAATTATCAATCGCGCTTTTAGTGGCGGAGCCAAAATTGGGTAGTACAGATGTGGAGGTCACTACCACATAATACCCTCCGTTGGGATTACCATCCGCATTGACACCTAAATCTGCCCCTTCAAATGGACGAAAGCTGCCAGAGATACCTACTTGTGTAGACACAATATTACGTGCACTGACATAATCGGTGCCCGAAGTCTGGCATACGCCTGTTTTTAAGTTAGGAATTGCGGTGACAACGCCCGTTTTACGGGTCAAACAGTAGACCGCTTCTTGGTCTGAGAATGATTGATTATTCAAGGCTTTCCACAAAACACCATTAGGGTCTGAAATTGCTGTTCTAATTGATGCACCTGTCACACCAATCGCTTTTTCAACAGCGTCTATCCCCATATCACTTGAACGAAATAAAAGTGCGGTGACTTGGCTATTTGTCGCAATCGATAGATTGGAAAGACTCATACGCATAGCGGAAATACCTAGAATGGTAATCACCACTAAGATAATCAAGACTGTAATTAATGCGGCACCACGCTGCGTAGACTTATTGTGCAAATTTGTATACATATTTACCTCAACATATCTGACTAGCATCAGCAGGGTCACAGAATTGGGCTACATTTCTTAATAAGACCGTATTTTCATAAACACGTCTAATTCTACTGTCACGTGGCGGCGTAATATTTTGATTGAGTACGGCAACAGGCTGAGGCACAGCGGGTTGTCCTAACCCACCTGTTTGGTCTAAAGAGGTAATCATTAAAGCCATTTTGACCGCTAAGATTTGCGGATTTCCTAATGCGGCATATTGTGTAGGCGTAACATAACGCTGAACAACCGCGGCGTTAGTTGCACCTACGGTGGCGACACCCAATAAAATTTGAAAGTTATCAACCGCAGGCAATAAAATAACGCCGTTATCCCCATAATTAGTCAATGTTCCACCATCGTGTGAGCCAGCATCGCAGGCTAATGCCGAGGCGACGCCCGTTAAAGGGTCAGCACGCAAAAAGAATCGCTCAACGATATAGCGTCCACCAGCAACATTGTTTCCTTCACAATCACGGGCTTGGTTATCCGCATAACGCTGTACGACTAATTGGTCGCTATTGGTTGCTATACCGACAGCAGATAAACCATCGCCTGTAATTTGGGCTGCGGTTGCTGTGGGTAATTCTGTAGTATTAGTGACAATACCTGTCCAACGCGTCCTGTATTGGGTATCCATAATGGCAGGAATGTACTGCGCTCCCTGCACACTACGCATGATAAAGCCTGTACCCAAACGGCTATTTTCATTGATATCGCCTAAACCGCGTTGTAAGGCAAAACTTTGCTGATTGGTGACGAATAGTTGTGTCGCTGCCAATACAATGACTAAGCCCAGTGTCATCGACAACATCAGCTCAACCAGTGTAAAACCGTGATTTTTTTTGAATATGGTACTCATTAGTAAATCTCCAGCATCACACAATCTGCCCCTAACCTATAAAGACCTGTAGTCAACGAACAATCATTGACACCATTACCAACAGTAGGTGTCGTATCGTTCCAAGCGACATAAAGACAACGGTTATTGGCTAATGGGCATGCTGCCATACCAATTCGACCATTGGGTAGTGTTCTGGCAGCCACTTCGACGGCATTACGAATATCATATTGAGCCATTTGTGCAGGCGTACAATTATTCGTTTCACACAAATTAGCCGCAACGGCTAAAGGATTCCAAGCGGCATTGTACGTTGCAACACCTTGTTGATTTGCCATGACTTTTTCTGCTAAATCTTGCGCTAAAGCCATTGCTTGTGAGCGGTACATAGCCTCATTGGTTGTGCCTAAAGAACGTATTTGCAATGCCGCAAAGCCCATCACAGTGATACCCAACAAAAGCAAAGCCACTAAAATTTCGGGCATACCTACGCCTCGTTGACGGGATAAGCTTCTCATTTTTTTCATTGTTATCCCCCTTATAGGCAAACCGTGTTTGTGGTGTCACGGCGCACAATAATACGTCCCGTACTCGTCAGGTTAATGATGCTGCCTGTTTCATCATCCACATTGCCATCACAAATGGTGAAATTGATATTTACAGGTGCCCCTGCCGCATTTTTGACAGCACCCGTCACATTATCAAATAGAAACGTGTTGAGATTTTGAGAAGGGGCTATTGATACCGTACTAGGAATAGCGCGGTTCTCAAAGACGGTAGTGACTGTGCCATTAATAACTTGTGTTGCACGCCACCCACCTGCACCCCACAGGTTATTGATATCACCAGGACTAATGGCAACAAAAGAGATATCTCTATGCTCTAACAAGGCTTTTGCTCTGGCATCTGCTAATGAAGAGGCAAAATCTGATGCTACACTTCTAACACGGGCATTCGCTTGTATCGTTTGCGTCATCGGTACAGCCATAGTCAGTATAATTACGGCTATGGTGAGCGTAACCATTAACTCAATAATCGTAAAACCTTTGTTATACTGCATGGTAGAAGTGCCCATTTAGAGGGTTATATATGACTTATTATCAACATTAGGCCTGCTTTGTAGTAGACACAAGCGCGCTACGACAATCGGCATTTTTTGTTAGACCAAGAGTTTTTACAAAATATATTGTTACAAATTTGCAGTAGGGATACGCAACTCTTTAGGCATTGAAAAGACCACATTTTCTTCCCTTCCTGTGATTTCTTGTGGGGTCTGACCGCCCCATTGTTGTAAACGTTGCACGACTTGTTGAATCAGGACTTCAGGTGCTGAGGCACCTGCTGTCAAACCGACTTTTGTCTGTGCACCAAACCATTCTTTATTTAATTGTTCTGCATTATCAATAAGATACGATTTTTTCCCCATTCGCTCTGCTAATTCACGCAAGCGATTTGAATTAGAAGAATTAGGCGAACCGACAACGAGAACCACATCACACTGCTCTGCTAAGGTCTTGACCGCATCTTGTCTATTTTGCGTCGCATAACAAATATCGTCTTTACGCGGCCCTTGAATCAGCGGGAATTTTGCTCTTAAGGCATCAATCACACGTGCTGTATCGTCAACAGACAAGGTGGTTTGTGTAACAAAAGCTAACAAACTGGGATTATTGACGGTTAAATTTGCGACGTCTTTTTCATCCTCAACCAAATAAATACGACCACCGAATTGGGTATCATATTGCCCCATGGTGCCTTCAACTTCGGGATGTCCTGCATGGCCAATTAAAATGGCTTCGACACCTGTACGTGCATAACGCGTGACCTCCATATGTACTTTGGTCACTAAGGGACAAGTCGCATCAAACACTTTAAGTCCACGCTCACTTGCTTCATCTTGTACTGCTTTAGAAACCCCGTGTGCACTAAAGATAACAATCGCATCATCGGGTACTTGTGTCAGCTCATCAACAAACACTGCACCGCGTTGACGTAAATCATCAACCACAAATTTATTGTGTACAACTTCATGGCGAACATAAATGGGTCGACCAAAGACCTCTAATGCTCGATTGACAATCGCTATCGCTCGATCTACACCTGCACAAAAACCACGAGGATTAGCTAAATTTATTTCCATGACGTCTCTCTATCACTTAAGAGTGAATGGTTGTTCACTAATATCTCGCACACTAATGATGTCGACTTCAAAAAGCAAGTCTCTACTGGCTAAAGGGTGATTAAAGTCTACTATCACGCTTGTTTCTGTGATTTCTTTCACGACACCTGCTAGTTCGGCTTTGCTCTTATCAGCAAATGACACCACTAACCCCACAGTTAATTCATCTGCAAATAAGTTCTTGTCAAACATTTGGACATTGCCTTCTTGCCACTCACCAAAGCCGTTTTTAGCTTCAATAAAAATAGAACGTTTATCGCCTGCTTTTAAGCCAAAAATGGCTTTTTCGAAGCCGTCTAATAAACTGCCATCGCCAACGGTAAAACTGACAGGCTGCTCACGCTCACGCGTGGTATCTAAGAGTTGGCCATTAGCCAAACACACGGCAAAATGCAGGGTCACGACTTTATTTGCGCCAATACGTTGAATATCTTCTGTCATGGTGCCGATACCTGTCGTTTTTGCTCAAAAAATAAAGAATCTATCATCAACATCACTGCGCCAATGGTAATCGCACAATCTGCAATATTAAAAATCGGAAAATGCCATGTCTGATAAAAGACATGAATAAAATCAATGACATAACCATAAGCCATACGGTCATATAAGTTACCCACTGCTCCGCCTAATAATAAGGCAATGGCAAAGGCTAGAAATTTTGCATTTTTTTCTAATTTTATTAACCAAATTGTCAAACCTAAACTCACCACAACGGCTATGCCTGCAAAAAACCAACGCTGCCAACCGCCCGCATCATGTAAAAAGCTAAAGGCTGCGCCATAGTTATAAGCGAGTGTCCAGTTTAAGACAGGCAACAACTCAATCGATTGGCCTAATTGTAATGTTTGATTAAAATAGACTTTCGTCACTTGGTCGATAACGATAATGATAATACTTAACATCAACCAAGTTAAGTTTTTTAAATGTAAAGATGACATTACGTAATGTTCTCTCGCCGTAGAGCTGATTGCTCTCACCCCACCCCTCTCCCTCAGGGGGAGAGAAGCACAACTAAAGCCTAATGAAACAATGAGTTTTCAACATAAAGCCCTCCGTTGAGGGCTTTATGGCTTAGGCAAAATGTCGAACCTCGCCCTGCCCTGCTACGTTTTCTACGCAACGCACACAAACTTCTGGATGTTCGGCATGACTACCGACATCAGCACGATAATGCCAACAACGTACACACTTGGTATGTGTTGATGGAGTCACTTTAACGTTTAAGCCTACTACATCAGTCGCTTGCCCTTCACCATTTTGGTCGGACAATTTAGCCGACGAAGTGATGAGAACAAAACGTAACTCATCACCTAGTAACGCTAGACGGGCTTTTAACTCGGGTACAACATATAAAGTCACTTCGGCAGATAAGCCCGAACCAACTTCTTTGCGAGTACGTGCTTCTTCGATTTCTTTATTAACCGCCGTTTTTACGGCCATCACCTGTTGCCAATAAGCACGAGTCAACATGGGTTGGCTGTCGTCTTCGGGTAAAGTCGCTAAACCTTGATACCATTCGGTCAAAAACACTGATTCCGCACCTGCTTGTGGAATTTCTTGCCAAATTTCATGCGAGGTAAAACTCAAAATGGGTGCACACCAACGCACTAAGGCTTGAATGATATGATACAGAGCCGTTTGAGCGGAGCGACGTGCCAAAGAGTTGGCTTGCGTGGTGTACTGACGGTCTTTAATAATGTCTAGGTAAAAACTGCCTAAATCTAAAGAACAGAAGTTATGTAGCTTATGATAAATACTATGAAACTCATAAGCCTCATAAGCGGCAATAATGTCGGTTTGCACTTGTGCGGCTTTATCCACTACCCAACGGTCTAAAGCCAACATGTCATTGGTTGGCACAAGATGTTGTGCAGGGTCAAAACCTGCTAAATTGGCTAATAAGAAGCGCATGGTGTTACGAATACGGCGATAAGCATCACTCATCCGTTCTAAAATGACTTTAGAAACAGACATTTCACCACTGTAGTCGGTGGCAGCCACCCATAAACGAATAATGTCTGCACCAAGCGTTTTCATAATGTCTTGTGGTGACACCACATTACCCAAAGATTTAGACATTTTGTGGCCTTTTTCATCCACCGTAAAACCATGCGTTAATACCGTTTTAAATGGCTTATCACCATTCGCGGCTAAAGCAGTCAATAAAGACGATTGAAACCAGCCACGATGTTGGTCGGAACCTTCTAGATATAAATCGGCAGGATAACGCAAATCTGGACGAGTTAAGACACAAGAATGTGTTACACCAGAATCAAACCATACATCTAAGGTATCAGTGACTTTTAGGTAATTTTCTGCTTCTGCGCCTAATAAAACCGCCGCATCCATATCCCACCATGCGTCGATACCTGCTTTTTCAACTTCAAGCGCAACCTTCTCGATTAAGTCGATGGTTTGTGGGTGTAATTCGCCTGTGATTTTATGGACAAATAAAGCAATTGGTACACCCCACGTCCGTTGACGTGAAATACACCAATCAGGACGACCTTGCATCATGGATACAATACGCGCCTTACCCCAATTGGGCAACCATTGTACTTCGTCAATCGCTTGCATCGCTGCATCACGTAAGCCTTTTTGTTCCATGCTAATAAACCATTGTGGCGTTGCACGGAAAATAATGGGTGTTTTATGTCGCCAGCAATGTGGGTAACTGTGTTTGATTTTAACGTGCGCTAATAAACGGTTATTGGCTTTTAGCGTTTCAATGATTGGCTCATTGGCCTTGTTAACGTGCATACCTGCAAACAAGGGTGTATTGGGCAAAAACACGCCATTATTATCAACAGGGTTATCCACTTTTAAGTTATATTTTTTGCCCACCACAAAGTCATCATGGCCATGACCAGGTGCCGTATGTACCGCGCCTGTCCCTGCATCAGCCGTCACATGTTCACCCACAATCACAGGCACAGTACGTTCATAAAATGGGTGTTGTAAGGCAACATGCTCAAAAGCTGCACCTGCAACTTCAGCCAACACGTGAATATCTTCTGCTTGATAACGTGCCAATGTCGCTTCATACAAGGCTTGAGCTAACACTAAAACACGCGTTTGTTGTTCAATAGTCGCTTGTACCACAACATAGATTAACTCAGGATGCAAACTGACCGCTTGGTTAGCAGGCAACGTCCAAGGTGTGGTTGTCCAAATAACAAAATCCACCGCAGCAGGTACGTTGGCCAAATTGGCACGTTTCGCAAAGTCTGCAACATCTTGTACAGCAAATGCGACATCAACCGCATGAGATTGTTTATCTTCATATTCCACTTCAGCTTCGGCCAAGGCAGAGCCACAATCCATACACCAATGCACAGGTTTTAAACCTTGATGCAAATGGCCATTGGCGGCAATTTTGCCTAAGCTACGAATAATGTCCGCTTCTTGTTGAAAATTCATGGTCAAGTAAGGATTATCCCAATCCCCCAACACGCCTAAACGCTGAAAGTCAGCTTTTTGGTTTTCAACATGGCCAATGGCAAAGTCACGACAATGTTGACGAAACTCTTTGGCAGACACTTTATGCCCTGCTTTACCAAATTTCTTTTCGACATTAAGTTCGATAGGCAGGCCATGACAATCCCAACCTGGCACATAGGGCGCGTCAAAGCCTGCTAAGGTTTTGGATTTGATAATAATATCTTTGAGAATTTTATTAACCGAATGACCAATATGAATATTACCATTGGCATAGGGAGGACCATCGTGCAAAATAAATTGCGGACGACCAGCACGTGCTTGACGAATCTTTTGATATAACTTGTTTTCTTGCCAATCCTTTACCCAATTTGGCTCACGCTTGGCTAAATCAGCTTTCATCGCAAATGCCGTTTCGGGCAAATTTAGCGTGCTTTTATAATCAACAGTCATCTTTTATCAATCCTATATTTGGGACTTAGCTTGTTTCATACGGCATCAATCCAAAATTATGATGCAGAGAATAAGCCCTATAACTCAAAATAGCTGCGTGTTGCCAATACATCATTAGCAATCGCTTGTTTTAATGCTTCTAAAGAAGGAAAGTTTGTTTCATTACGCAGTTTGTGACAAAACTGCACACGTATTCGGCGACCATAAATATCGCCGTTAAAATCCAAAATATGCACTTCAATGCGGTTTTCTTTGCCACCCACCGCGGGGCGCGTTCCAACATTGGCTGCACCCAATAAAGGCTCTGGAGTTAAGCCCCATACTTTTACGGCATAAATGCCCGCAACAGGTGAAACATGGCGATTTAAACCCACATTAGCCGTTGGGAAATCAAGGGTTCGACCAATTTTGTCACCATGCTTAATATGACCTGCAATCATATAGGGGCGACCTAATAATTGCGCGGCTAAATCAAAATCGGATTCTTGAATGGCTTGGCGAATCCGTGTCGAACTAATGCGTAAACAATCTTTGGCGACTGTTGGGGTATTTTCCACCACAAACGCTTGTTGCTGTAAAAAAGCAAAATCACCTGAACGGTCACAGCCAAAACGAAAATCATCACCCACCACTAAATGTTGACAGTTTAGCGGTTGCAACACTTGCTCAATAAACTTTTGTGCGGTTAAGCCACGAAATGCCGTATCAAAACGAATCACCAATACGTAATCAATGCCTAAATCACGTAAGGCTTCAAATTTGTCACGCCAATCCATTAATCGTGCTGGCGCATTTTTTCCTTGAAAAAACTCTTGAGGCTGTGGCTCAAAATACATGGCGACACTGGCTAAGTTTTTCTGACGACTAATGTCTAAGACGCGTTGCAAAATGACTTGATGCCCAGCATGTACCCCATCAAAATTACCAATCGTCACCACACTGGGTGGTAATAAAAGATGGGATAATGTTTGCCAATGTCGGATAAGTTGGGTCATTTTTAAGCACACGCCCGAGATTGTTTAATGGTCTCTAATTGATTAAGTAAACGAACCAAACTGCGTCCCATGGCATAGGCCAAATTAACAGGTACAGCATTGCCTATTTGCTTATACTGTTGCGACATTGCGCCCATAAATTGCCAATCATCAGGAAAGGTTTGGATACGGGCATATTCTCGCACCGTTAATGGCCGTGTTTGCTCAGGATGACATCGCTCAGTTTGGTTTTGTGCAGGCGCGCAAGTTAAAGTTAAACTGGGTTCGTCCCACGCTAAGCGTCTCGCCATACCTGTTTTACCACCACCTAAAAAATAACTGCCTTTCATGTATTCTCTTTGAATATCATCAGGCAAATCACGCCAATATTCACCTTGAGGCACGAGCTCTAAGACGGCTTTTTTACGCGCTGGATAAAGCTGTCCTTGTGATTCAGGCACATCACAATCATACAGCTCACCCTTAAACATCGCATCACGCATAGTCATTACTCAGTGATACTGAGCTGGCCATTGATAATCCATATATGCCGCTAAATCATTACGCACCGCCACTCAAAAACAAACGCTCTCGCTTTTGTGGCACTTGAAAATGCATCGCTTTTAATACTTGTGGCGGCACTAAAGTATAACCTAACTCCGCAATAGTGTTTTTGATAGTAGCTAAAGTCCGACCATTCTCATGGTTTAGTAAGCCACGCACGTTTTCACCTAAAAACACTTTAGGTTGTACTTCTTTAATGGCGCGAGCAAACTCAAAAAACAATGTACCGCGTATATCATCAAAACCTTGTTTGTTACCTGCATCAGAAAAAGCCTGACAGGAAAAACCACCTGACAAAAAATCGACTTTGCCACAATAAGTACTAAAATCTACATCACAAATACTGGCTTCAACAACATGCCAATTTGGCCGATTGGCTCGTAAAGTTGCACAAGCATGTTTATCAAACTCATTTAATAAAATTGCTTCAAATCCTGCTTTTTCTAAACCTAAAGCTAAACCACCTGCGCCTGCAAATAATTCAATGGAGGTATATGGTTTGTAGTTCATCAGCCCATTGATTAGTAAATATCTTACTTACATAGCATTGAAGATTTGTCATTTAAACTAATATCAATCTTTAGAAATCATTATTAGTAGTCTGTGTAAACTAGAGCTTAACATAAGATTATAAATTATAAGGTTTTGTTTTCCCTGTATTTCGCTACGCTGCATACAGGCTACAAATATCTGTCGCAAAATACATTTCTCACTTAATAATGATAACGACACTGAGCAATAATCAACAAGTCATCAGTGGCTTTATAAACCAAACGATGTTCTTTATCGATACGCCTAGACCAATAACCAGACCAATGATGACGTAATGGCTCAGGATCACCAATGCCTACAAACGGCTGTCGCTGAATGTCTTTAATCAACAAGTTAATGCGCTTTAGCATTTGTTTATCTTGCTGTTGCCAATACAAATAATCTTCCCATGCGGTGCTTGCCCATGCCAACATCATTCGTCTAATAACTCTTTATGGATAATGTGATTAGCTTCAATTTCTACAATAGCCTGATTTAACCGTTGGGCATTTTTAGGGCTAGCCATCAAATAGGCGGTTGCTTCATAAGCCTGAAAGTCTTCTAAAGACATCAATACCGCAGGTTTGCCATTTTGACGAGTAATCAACATCGGCACATGGTCATCATTCACTTTATCTAGCGCATCCGCTAAGTGATTGCGTAATGCGGTATAACTCATGGTGTGCATATATTGCTACTCCTGTTTATTTAGGTCTTACGCGGTTATCGCTTATTTGTTCACACTTCAATCGTTTTCATGGTTACTGAGCGTAGTCGAAGTAACGATTTTATGTTCACAAAACGCGCTAATTTCAGTGAAATGCGTCAGTCCTACTATTCTATAACGTACATGTTCTTATTATTGTACAGATAGATATCAAGTTCAATGCCTTAACTCTCGCCACTTAAAGCCGACGAGGGTGAGTACCAATAAATAGGTCACAATACCTGCCATACAAATAACCAATAAATAGCCGATTTTGTATAGCCAATCAGCCGTTAGCCAATAATTTAATGGCGGCGTAATAAACAACAAGACACTCACCATCGCCGTATTAGCGACCAAATAGCGACCGCCTAATGCTAACCAATGCCGTTCTAAACGATAAACCCCTTTTTTGTGTAATCCCCAATAGAGCAGGCCTGCATTTAAGAGTGCCGACAGCGTGCTTGCTAACGCCAATCCCACATGCTTAAAGTGCCATACTAACATCAAGTTAAATACCATATTACTGACCATCGCAATAATGCCTATTTTGACGGGCGTTTTGGTATCTTGACGCGCATAATAACCTGGTGCAAACACCTTGATTAACATAAAAGCTAAAATACCGCCTGATAAGGCTTGTAGAGCAGCAGCAGACATAGCGACATCATGCTGCGAGAATTTACCGTGATAAAATAAAGCGGCAATCATCGGTTCAGCCAAAATCAGCATGGCTAAGGAAGCAGGGACACCCACTAAGACAATGACTCGTAGTGCCCAATCCAACATCGCTCTAAATTCAGTATCTGACTTTTCAGCATGTTTGGCCGACAAAGACGGTAAAATAACGGTGGCTACCGCAATACCAATTAAACCAAGTGGTAACTCTGTTAAACGCTCGGCGGTGTACAACCAAGAAACAGACCCAGAAACCAAAAACGAGGCCAAAATCGTATCGAGCAACAAATTGATTTGACTGACTGATACGCCAAATAAAGCAGGCAGCATCAGGGTGAAAATCTTTTTTACCCCTTCATCTGCAAAATCGACCCTAAATCGGGGCAACATGCCAATATTGTATAAAGAAGGAATTTGAAAGGCTAATTGGGCAACGCCAGCCAATAATACTCCCCATGCTAAGGCCATGACGGGAATATCAAAATACGGAGCTGCAAACAAGGCGCTACCAATCATAATCAAATTCAGTAACACGGGAGTAAACGAAGATAGTGCGAACGCCCCATAACTGTTCAAAATACCGCCCGCAAATGCTGTTAATGAAATTAATAACAAGTAAGGAAAGGTAATACGCAGCATGTCTGCCGCTAGATTAAACTTCTCAGGGTCATCCTTAAAACCTGGCGCGAAGACCCACATAATCAGGGGTGCCGCAACCACCGCAACAATTGAAATCAATAATAGAATTAGAGATAAAGACCCCGCCGTTTTACTGACTAGCTCGCGAACGGCATCGTCCCCTTTTTGGGTTTTGTATTCGGACAAAACTGGCACAAAGGCTTGGGCAAACGCACCTTCAGCAAACAAACGCCGTAAAAAGTTAGGAATTTTGAATGCCACTAAAAAGGCATCCATCAGCTTATCCGCGCCAAAGGTATTCATCAGTACCATATCACGGACAAGTCCCATAATACGCGACAACATCGTCATCGCACTGACGACTAACGTAGAGCGCCATAGCCCACTTTTGACCTTTTGGGGCGTATTGTCAGAAACGGGAGGGGTTGAATTAGCCATGAATCTGTCATTACATAAACTGAAAGGCGCTGATGTTAACGAATAACTACGGCAAAATACACTAAAAATCCGTAATCAGCTTGACTTAATCGTCGATGGTGGGCAAAATCGCACGCCTAATTTTGAGTGAAGACGGCTGACTATATACTTAGCCTTTGTGTCGCGCTGGTTGTCGACGCCCTCTCGTATTTAGTGCTGTGATTCACCATATTTAACTGATTTTATAGGAGTGCCACCGTGGCCAATTCTGCACAAGCCAAAAAGCGTGCGCGCCAAAACGAAAAACAACGTAAACACAATGCGAGTTTACGTTCCATGGTGCGTACTTATCTCAAGAAAGTTGTAAACGCCATTGCGGCTGGCGACAAAGCTGCTGCAAGCGCTGCTTACACTGCTGCTGTTCCAGTGGTTGACCGTATGGCTGATAAAGGTATCATCCACAAAAATAAAGCTGCTCGTCATAAGAGCCGCTTGAATGCACATATCAAAGCCATGGCTTAAGTGTTTTAAGTTATGATTTGATAAAAACCCGCTACAGGCGGGTTTTTTTATGTCTACACATTTTCTGTGTTGTCTTATTTAACCCGAGTTCGGGATAAAAAATGTTAATTTACTGAAAATCTGGTAGAAATCATCTCAAGACGGTATAACAGCCGCCCTCCGCGGGACTGACGTTAGTTTTTGGCAAAAGCCAGTAAAACTGTTTCGTGAGGCAAAACTCGCTATCACAGAGCCACCCCCATCTCCCTATTTAGTTTTTTCTCATACAACACTGCTTGACATTTAACCACTATTAACTGATAATTATTCTCATTAGTATTTATGTTGATGAGTACATCTATGTTCGTTTGTGTCTGTCACGCGGTTACGGATAAACAAATTAAACAAGCCGTCGAAGCGGGTTGCTGTTCTTATCGTGAAGTGCGCGACTGCCTACAAACAGGCACGACCTGTGGCCGTTGTGTGCCCGAAACCCGCGAGCTTATCAATGCCACGCTCATTGAGTTAGCACCGCATACCTCACAAGCTGCCTAAATGATACGCATTCCTTTTTAGACTCCCACTTAAATTTGCGTATCCGTGAATTAGTTACATTTCCACCACGGTTTTCGTCGTCTTTGTTGAGCGCTTTTGGCTATCATTCCTTTATTATCACTGACTTAGCACGCTATGCTAGTACTGTATGCCCCATGACTTCATGCGGAGTAATGGGCGGATATTGTCCCATACTGCCACAGAGTCAATTGTCGACCTTTATAGCCCCCTCTTTTTTTCTGGAGCACATATTCATGAAAGGTGATATCCAAGTTATTGCTTACCTCAACAAAGCCCTAACCAATGAGCTAACCGCCATTAATCAGTATTTTTTACATGCCCGTATGTTAAAAAGTTGGGGCTTAGAAAAATTAGGCCAACATGAATATATGGAATCGATTGATGAAATGAAACATGCGGACAAATTAATAGACCGCATCTTATTTTTGGAAGGTTTACCGAATCTACAACATTTGAATAAGATTTATATTGGCGAAAACGTAGAAGAAATCTTACGTGCCGACCTCAAACTAGAGCACTTAGCCCACCCAGACTTAAAAGACGCCATCACCCATTGCGAAAAAGTCGGTGATTATGTATCGCGTGAGTTATTTGTCGCTATTTTAGAAAGTGAAGAAGAGCACATTGATTGGATTGAAACCCAATTAGAGTTAATTCAAAAGCTCGGTATTCAAAACTATTTACAATCCTCTATGTAAATCAGTGCGCTATGCACACATCACGGTGCATAGCTGCCCTTCTCAATCTTCTGCATATGTGTAAGATGTTACACGATTATCGCCTACCAGTTCGTGCTCCAACCGTTTGATACTGAAAAATACACTCACGTCGATGCGGTGCGTTGCAAGGACTGGCTTTATGCCGACTACGCACTACTTTAACAGCAACAGCCCCTAATATTTGAAACAAAAAAAAGCCCACATGACGTGGGCTTAACAGGGGTTCAACCTAGCATTTAAGGAGAGATACACTTTAACTGCTGGATTTAGTATGCAAGATTTCTTAAAAATCTTCTGTAGTTAGGTTGTCTGCCAAATGTTACTCGGATGTTACGCTACGTTGCAGCGTGTATGTCTGTAAATATCCTTACTCAGAAAATCAGCAGACTTATGTTTTATGATTCACAAAACTACGTGTTGTGCGGTGTTTTTGCTTAATCGGCCATGTCATCACAAATTTAGCCCCACCTAAACGTGGGCTTTCCTCTACTTTAATATTGCCACCAAACCAAAAAGCAATTCTTGACACAATAGATAAGCCTAGACCATATCCTCCAGACGCACGTGTACGACTGTCATCTAAGCGTGTAAACGGTTGAAAGACACGCTCTCTATCCTTTTCGGGAATGCCATCACCATCATCTTCAACAGCAATATAAGCATAGTTGTCATAAACACCTGCGCTTAATGCGATTTCTGTTTTCGCATAACGTGTCGCATTCCCCGCAAGGTTTTGTAATACCCGATGTAAATAACGATGCTCTGCTTCTGCCACTGTGCCTTCTGGTGGCAAATGCGTAGTAATCGTCGCTTTTACACCTAGCGCCTCTGTTTCTTTGGCTACCTGCTGCAGTAAGCCGCCTAAATCTATGGTCTCAAAATTTAAGACAGGAATACCCTGCTCTAATTTGGCATAGGTTAATATTTCATCAATCAGTTTGTTTAACTCATCTATATCATTGTCTAAATGGGTCAACTGTTTATAGCGGTCATCTGCATCATCCGTATCGGCTAACATTTCCATACCAAAACGAATACGGGCAACGGGCGTTCTTAATTCATGAGAGACCGCGCGTGTTAACTCGCGTTGTGAGTCAATCAACCGCTGAATATGTTCTGCCATACTATTAAAAGCATAGGCCAATTGACTGACTTCATCATAGCCATGTACGGCGGCACGGGCACTTAAATCGCCGCCACCAATACGTCGTGCCGCGCCTTCTACGGCCTTGATTTTCTTTTCTAAGGGATGAATTAAGAAATAAGCGGCCGTCGTAATCACCAATAAACTCATTAAGGAAATGATGATGAGTAACTGCACAGGCATCCAATCAAAGAGGTACATCGGCCCCATGATTAACACCGTACCAATCATGCCTGTTGGGGCAATAATACGAATCGACGAGTTATGTGCAACACCACCCTCTTTAAGCGCCAACACCACTTCATTGCGTTTAATACGGGCGCGCTGGTCTGGCTCTAAACCACTTTTATCGAGGGGGATTAACTCAATCGGAAAAGGAAAGTAAGTCTGTAGTTCACGCAAACGCTCATGTTCACGGCCACGATAATGCTCTAAATCATCTAACAAAAAGATTGCCATTGCTTTAGCTTGTTGTTCGGAGACTTTACTCATCCGTGTTTGTACATACACATCCCGTGTAGACGAAACCTGACTAAAGATATCGGCATAGTTTTTTTGTAGATTGAGCCTAACAACGGCACGGCCATGTTGCAGCTTTTCTAGTTCGCCATCGTCAAAACCTGCAAGTTGCGCATTGACTAAGGTGATTTTGGTATCCATCAGTGCACTGGCTTCTTCTAACCATGCTTGGCGTAAGCTGCCTTCTGGTTGACGTTCTATGCCAATGGCTATCAGCCTAAAAAACCCTGTTGCCATATTTTCGCGGTATTCTGCCGCTCGATAATCATTAACCACTTGCAAGAGTAAATACGTGCAAAAGGCGACCAAACTCATCACTAATAAGAGGCCGCCATAGAGTCGAACAAAAATACTGCTCGGAATAGGAAGACGTAGTGGCATTAGCTACCTAAAGATTCTTTGACAAACAAATAACCTTTACTACGTACGGTTTTAATGCGTTTAGGATTATCGGGGTCATCACCAATTTTGGGACGAATACGCGAAATACGCACATCAATGGAGCGGTCTTGACCATCATATTCAATGCCGCGCAGACGCTCGAAAATATCTTCGCGCGATAAAATACGGCCTGCATTAGACGCTAATAACCATAATAAATCGTATTCAGCGCTGGTAAATTCGACAGGTTCATTTTTTAACATGACGGAACGACCGCCATTGTCAATCACTAAGTCGTCGAACTCTAAACGTTGTGGTAAATCTTCATCAATAATTTTATCTGAACGACGCAACAGGGCACGAATACGCGCTAATAAGACGCGTGGCTGTGCGGGTTTAGCAACGTAGTCATCTGCACCCATTTCTAAACCTAAGACCTGATCCATATCGTCAGTACGTGCCGTTAGCATCAAAATCGGATGATGATAATGTGGGCGCACCTCACGACATACCGTCAAACCATCAGCACCCGGTAACATCACATCCAATACCACTAAATCAGGCTGCTCAGCGACAATACGGCGAATCGCACGGTTACCATCGGTTTCGATACCAACTTCCAAACCATTACGAATTAAATATTCTTGAGTCAAGGTTGCTAAACGCTCATCGTCTTCAACAATGAGAATACGGGGTAGCCGTTCTTCTTGGTGGCTCATAATGCTTTCCTAGTACTATTTTCAATTAAAGTTGACTACGTCATTTACTGGCCGAGGCCGAAGTTATTGTACAGACTTTCGTGTGATACACGTTCTGAGCGCTTACACCAAGCGCTAAACGACGAATATCCACTTTTATAGCACGAATATCGCGATTGATTCTGTTCAACAAGCCTGTACCATAACGTACATTGTTCATCATAGTGAATTCTGCGTCAGTTACAAAGTGCCAAACATCACTTAGTTACGAACACACCACTAAAATGATGTCAAGACTAAAAAACAGATATATTTTTTTACATTCCCTCACCAAAGACTTATCCACAGTATAAAATAACGCAACGCCTTGAATCGCTTATTATCTTGAGCGATTGCTGTATTTATCGACACACGTTATCCACAGTTTTGACCACTTGCATATTTTATTAAAACGGCTTATCTTGTGGCTCAAGAACATAAGACACACAATAGATTGTGTTTTTACTCATCCTTTCACACGATACTAATCAATTAACTTGTCCCCTACTATAGCGTTCTTTGCTGTAGTGAGAGACTTTTTGTTGCTTAAAAAGCTGCTGGGAGCTTATATGACTATTTCTGCACAACGCTCATTTGAGTCCACCGATGTTTTAACGACGGCACCAGGCCAATTACGGGTGATTAAACGTAATGGCACGCTGGTCAATTATGACTCAGGTAAAATTGCGATCGCCATCAGCAAAGCCTTTTTAGCCGTTGAAGGCGGCTCTGCTGCCGACTCAAGCCGTGTGCATCAGCAAGTGGCCTTATTAACAGATGCCGTTTCTAATACCTTTAAGCGTCGTATGCCCAGTGGCGGTACGGTTCATATTGAAGAAATTCAAGACCAAGTTGAATTAGCCTTAATGCGTGCAGGCGAGCAAAAAGTAGCGCGTTCTTATGTGATTTATCGTGATGAGCGTGCACGCTTGCGTGATGCAGGCATCACCAAAAGCCATCCCACATTAACAGTCACTTTGGGTGATGGCACACGTCAGCCGTTGGATTTAGGCCGTTTAGAAGCCTTAGTGACCAGCGCTTGTGAAGGCTTAACAGGGGTTAATGCTCAAGCGATTGTCGATGAAACCTTAAAGAATTTATATGACGGGGTACAAGAAAGTGATTTATGTACCACGATGGTGATGTGTGCGCGGGTACATATTGAACAAGAGCCAAATTACACCTATGTCACTGCCCGCTTATTGTTAGACCAGCTACGCAGCGAGGCCTTGAGCTTTTTGGGTTTGGCAGACAAAGCCACTCAAACCGACATGATGGAATTTTATCCTCAAGCCTTGCCTGCTTATTTGAAGCGTGGTGTGGAATTAGAGTTATTACATCCCGATTTGTTAAAGTATGACTTAGCACGTATTGCCGATGCCATTGAACCAATGCGTGATTTTCAGTTTACCTATTTAGGCTTACAAACCCTTTACGACCGTTATTTTATTCATAGCAACGAAGTGCGTTTTGAGTTGCCACAATTGTTTTTTATGCGTGTGGCGATGGGTTTGGCGATGAACGAAGCCGATAAAGAAGCACGGGCGATTGAATTTTATCAATTGCTCTCTAGCTTTGATTATATGGCCTCTACGCCTACTCTGTTTAATGCAGGCACATTACGTCCGCAATTATCAAGCTGTTATTTAACCACTGTCCCTGATGACTTATATGGCATTTATGATGCGATTCGTGACAATGCCATGTTATCGAAATGGGCTGGTGGTTTAGGCAATGACTGGACACCTGTACGTGCTTTAGGGGCATACATCAAAGGCACAAACGGTAAGTCTCAAGGGGTTGTGCCGTTCTTAAAAGTCGCTAACGATACGGCTGTGGCAGTGAATCAGGGAGGAAAAAGAAAGGGGGCTGTCTGTGCTTATCTCGAAACATGGCACTTAGACATTGAAGAATTTTTAGAGTTACGTAAAAACACCGGTGATGACCGCCGCCGTACCCATGACATGAATACCGCTAACTGGGTACCTGACTTGTTTATGCAACGTGTATTTGATGATGGTGATTGGACATTGTTCTCGCCTTCAGATGTACCCGATTTACACGATTTGTATGGCACTGCCTTTGCCGAGCGTTATCAACACTACGAACAGTTGGCTGCACAAGGTCAAATGAAGCTACACAAAAAAATCAAGGCTCAAGACTTGTGGCGCAAAATGTTATCCATGTTGTTTGAAACAGGTCATCCGTGGATTACCTTCAAGGATGTGTGTAACTTACGCTCACCTCAACAACACGTCGGCGTGGTTCATTCATCTAACTTGTGTACCGAGATTACGCTCAACACCAGTCAAGACGAAATTGCCGTGTGTAACTTAGGTTCTATCAACCTTGTTAACCATGTTACCGCCAATGGTTTAGATGTGGCCAAACTAGAACGTACCGTTAAAACCGCCGTGCGTATGCTCGATAACGTCATCGACATTAACTACTATGCCGTGCCACAAGCAAAAAACTCTAACTTCCGTCATCGTCCTGTCGGCTTGGGGATTATGGGCTTCCAAGATGCTTTGTATATCTTAAATACGCCCTACTCTTCTGATGCTGCGGTTGAGTTTGCTGATAAGTCGATGGAAGTGATTAGTTATTTTGCCATTGCCGCTTCTTCGGAATTAGCTAAAGAGCGTGGTAGCTACAGCACCTTTGATGGCTCTTTATGGAGTCAAGGCATATTACCTATCGATTCTTTACAAAAAGTGATTGATAACCGTGGCGAACGTTATATTCAAGTGGATACCAGTCAAACTTTAGATTGGGCAAGTTTACGCGCCAAAGTACAAACGCAAGGTATGCGTAACTCCAACGTCATGGCGATTGCCCCCACCGCCACCATTTCTAATATTTGTGGTGTGGCACAATCTATTGAGCCAACTTATCAAAACTTGTACGTTAAATCGAACTTATCGGGCGAATTTACCGTCGTTAACCCTTACTTGGTTAATGCCTTAAAAGAGCGTGGTTTGTGGGATGCGGTCATGGTTAATGACTTAAAATACTATGATGGTTCGGTACAAAATATTGAACGTATTCCAGAAGACTTAAAAGCCTTGTTTGCTACGGCCTTTGAAGTTGAACCGCGTTGGATGGTGGAATCGGCGAGCCGTCGTCAAAAATGGATTGACCAAGCACAATCCTTAAACTTGTACATTAGCCACGCATCGGGCAAAAAGTTGGATGTGACTTATCGTATGGCTTGGTATCGTGGCTTAAAAACCACCTATTACCTCCGTGCGATTGGGGCAACGGCTGCTGAAAAATCGACCATTAGTGATGGCGCATTAAATGCGGTTAAAGCACAAGTACAAGTCGTACATGAAGAGTCTGCTTTTGTAGAAGCTGCACCCGTACCATTAGCTTGTAGTATTGATAATCCTGATTGTGAGGCTTGTCAGTAAGCCTATTAAGCTCTGTGGTTAATGGTTGCCCACAGAAATAAAAATTTCAGGCTTATGAATTGTCATAAGCCTACAAGATTGTAAATTTGTAGCGAGAACCACCATGTTAAACTGGGATGATTTTTATGCAGAAGAAAAGCCTAAAGCTAAAGCACCTGCAACGCCAGCAACTCCTGCACAAACAGTTTCGCAGAAGCCAACTACTCCGTCGCCAGCAATGGCACCAACTCAGCCCATCACAACCACAACTGCCCTTGACCGAGCAAACGCAGCTCTTGCCAATTTAGATGTGGCTGTCGGTTTAGAAGACTTAGAAATGGGCGCAGCGCGTATTCAAGTTGACGATAAGCGCATGATTAACTGTAAAGCCGACCTTAACCAACTCGTGCCGTTTAAGTACGACTGGGCATGGCAAAAATATTTAGATGGTTGCGCTAACCACTGGATGCCACAAGAAATTAACATGACCAAAGACATTGCTCTTTGGAAAAGCCCCGAAGGTCTAACCGATGACGAGCGTTTAATTGTCATGCGTTCTTTGGGTTATTTTTCGACGGCTGATAGCTTAGTGGCAAATAACTTGGTTTTAGCGGTTTACCGTTTAATTACCAACCCAGAATGCCGCCAATATTTATTGCGCCAAGCCTTTGAAGAAGCGATTCACACCCATGCTTACCAATACTGTATTCAGTCATTGGGTATGGACGAAGGCGAAGTGTTTAATATGTATCGTGAAGTGCCATCTGTGGCCAAAAAAGCCGCTTGGAGTATTAGTCATACGCATGCTTTATCTAATCCGACTTTTACCACAGGCACAGTCGAAGCTGACCAAGAATTATTACGCAATTTAATTGGTTTTTATGGCGTGACC
Source organism: Agitococcus lubricus (assembly GCF_003051055.1). GTDB lineage: Bacteria > Pseudomonadota > Gammaproteobacteria > Pseudomonadales > Moraxellaceae > Agitococcus > Agitococcus lubricus. The sequence goes on from NZ_QAON01000002.1 coordinate 114,849, forward strand.
GAAGGTATTTTCTTCTATTGTGGTTTTACCCAAATTTTAAGTATGGGTCGTCGCAACAAAATGACAGGCGTTGCCGAGCAATTCCAATACATTTTGCGTGATGAGTCAATGCACCTTAATTTTGGTATTGATGTTATCAACCAAATCAAAATCGAAAACCCACATTTGTGGTCGGCCGCTTTCCAACAAGAAGTCATTCAAATGATTTTGGAGGGCACACAATTAGAAATTGAATATGCGCGTGACACCATGCCGCGTGGCGTATTGGGCATGAATGCAGCCATGATGGAAGAATATTTACAGTTTATTGCCAACCGCCGTTTAACTCAATTAGGTTTACCTGAGCAGTTTGCTGGCGTTAAAAATCCATTCCCGTGGATGAGTGAGATTATGGATTTACGCAAAGAGAAAAATTTCTTTGAAACGCGAGTGACTGAGTATCAGGTTGGTGGTGCGTTGACTTGGTAAGTCAACCTCAAACATGCAGCCAAAAGAGCGGTTTAATACCGCTCTTTTTATTTCCTCCATCTCCTGCATCTGTCTCCCTCTAAGCCACAACACGATAAAAAGAACATACCAAGCACTTGCTTGTTGACTATTTATCCACTATATTGGTACGAAAGTACCAAATCAAATGATGCTTTATTGCTATATACGACTTCTTGATAGCCAAAAGCCATATAAAAATTATGGTTATTCACTGAGGATGATATGATGTCTATTCCTACGCGTGCCGACATTCTGGCTTTTGAAAAAATAGGTGACCCGTTGGCCGATAAGGTCGTCGATTATTTATATCAACATAAATTACGTGCAAGCAATATTTGGCAACTGGTACAGCAACAGGCGGCTATTGGTAATCCAGAATGTCAGGCTTTATATCATGAGGTCTGTGATGTGCCTGATTGGGTCAATTGGGCAGCCATAGAACAAGGCGCACAAGTATTTTTACGGGCAGCGCCTGTAGCACTCGTCGCTTTTGCCTTAGGCGCATTACCCTTAACCTATGCTGTCCCCAATATTGCTCGCGTATTAGCTTCGACCAAACGCTTAGAACAAGATGCGATTCGTCGACTATATGAAACAGGGTCTATGGTGGGTGATGTATTGGCCAAAGATGGCCTCAGGGTCAATCAGGTTGGCTTTAATTCGGTGCTGCGTGTACGCTTACTACATACCTTTGTACGTCGTCATGTTGCCATCAAAGATGCCGAACAAGGATTACAACTTCCCTTAGCCATCAATCAAGCCGAGATGGCATGGGTGGCCTGTGGCTTTAGCCACGTGGTGCTGGTGGGTTTAGAACGGCTTGGCGTATATATCAGCGACGATGACCGTCGTGCCTATCATCACCTATGGCGTTATTCCAATCATCTCATGGGTGTGCCCAACGCCCTACTCAGTGACAGTCCAGAACACGATGCCCGTTTATATGCGCAATTAAAGACAGTCTTATGTGCGCCCGATGATTGTGGCCGTTTATTGACCGACACTTTAGCCAATTCGTTTGCCAGCCAGCCGCCTTTCTTTTTACCAAGGCGCGAATTAGGGGTATTGGGTAGTATCGTCATTCCAGACCAAGATTTGGTAGAAGGCTTAGGTTTCAAATTATACCCAGAGCGACATCTGTTACCTGTCGTTAAAACGATGGTTTATGCAGCCAGCCGCAGTACCCGTTTGGCCAAAACCACCAGTGCAGAATTAGGACGGCAATATATCCGATATGTGCTCCAATCTGGGCTCAAAGGTCGAATGGCAGATTTTCAAATGCAAGGCGCACATTAGTTTGAGGTGGCTTACAGGCACAGGAAAGCCCCTTTTTTTCACAAAATCCAGATTTTTTGTGTTTTGTCGACAGAAATAATTGACAGCGCCACGAGACTTAGCGAGCATGCCCCACGGAAAAAAATTAACCACATGACTATCTAGCATTTGTTTTATAGACAAAGACAGATAGTCAACTTCATGTCATGTCACTGAAGTATGTTGTGTATAACCCAAGGGGATGTCATGCTAAATCGTGAGCATTTAATCATTGGCGCATTAGGTTTTGTGCTGGGTGGTATTGTGGCTACTGCCAGTATTAGCACGGTATTAATGACACAATCTCAACCTGCCGTTGTTTGTCCACCCACGACGCAGCCAACACAAACGACAGAGTCTTCAAAGCCAGAGACACAGACGCCAACAGCCACCACCGATATCAGCACGCCCACGGTTGCACCTCAGCAAGTCAAAGGACTGGCGGGCGAAGAGTTAGACCGTTTAAGCGAAGACCAACAACAACTCGCTGAACGCAAAAAGAGTCTAGATTCACAACTGCAAGACAGTAATGAAATCATTCGTCTCAAAGAACAACAAATTAAAGAATTAGAGGCGCAACTCAAACAGCCTTAAACCCTAGGGTCTGTTGACGTTTTGCGTGTGAGCCGCGTTGCTGATAAAAATTGCCTCAGGCAAGGCACAAAACGCAGTTAATAGTCGTTCTATTGGCCAGTTTTGTCACGTAGAATGAGTCAATTTTTAACGCAACCCACAGGGAAAGAGCTATTTTTTGAGGCTACTTTGTTGTTCGTCGCTGATTTGGAATAACCAAACTACGCGATTCACGCCTCGTATCCTCTAAAAAATAGTCTCTTTCGCAACCACAATCAAAACGTCAACAGACCCTATATATTGAGACTGATGTCGCTAAATCAGGGCAAAGTATGACTGATAGTATGGCATAATCATGCCTCTTCTCCCTAGCCACTTTGTTTTTATGCGCTCTCAGTCTTTAGTCAAAGGTTTGGCTTTGCTCAGTATATCGGCATTGCTCTTTTCCACCATGGGCGTTTTAATCCGTTTGGCCTCTCATTCGGTCGATAATACGACCATTGTGTTTATGCGCAACCTGACGGGTACTTTACTATTATTACCATTTGCCCTACTGCAAGGCGCATCTTTTTTTAAGACTGACAAATTTTATATGCATGCATGGCGAGCGATTGTCGGATTAATTGCAATGTATGGCTTTTTTTATGCCATCGCTCATCTGCCGCTCTCTAATGCCATGGTATTTACCTATTCTTCGCCTGTGTTTATTCCGTTGGTCGCGTGGTTATTTCTCAAAGAACGTATCAGTGGCTGGATGCTTTTAGCGGCAGGGATTGGACTTTTGGGTGTCATGTTAGTCTCCAAGCCGAATGAAGGTTTGTTTAATTGGTTAAGTTTAGTGGGTCTGAGCTCTAGCTTTTTAGCCGCCATGGCGTTTGTGACCGTACGGGCGTTAACACAAACCGAACCTGCCACCCGAATTGTCTTTTATTTTTGCCTTATCAGCACTGTCATTTCGGCCATTCCTATGTATTGGTCGTGGCGATTACTGAGTTTACATGAATTAGGGTATGTGATAGGCGCAGGCACATTAGCCACCTTGAGTCAGGTTTGCCTTTCTAAAGCCTATGGTTATGCGCCTGCGGGTAAAATTGGCCCTGCCAATTATTTAGCCATTATCTTTGCAGGACTATGGGCATGGTTGTTATGGGACGAGCGACCTGACCGTTTGGCCATTATTGGCATGATGTTGATTTTTATTGCGTTATTGTTGTGCTTACCGCGCGAAAAAGCAGCGCCTACTCCCTTAGACTAAAACCACATGCGGACGCGTTACGTACAGATGATAACAGCGCATTTAGTTAAAACGACTGAGCAATAAAGCCACTGTGGAGGCACAAGAGCCTGCAATCGCAATTGCGATTGGAATCGCAATTAACCATTCTAGGCCTGCATAATGATGCAGGCCGTAACTGGCCGCAGGCAGTGCCAACCAAAAACTCAGGTTGGCACATAAACGACTCCACGTCATTTTTTAGGCACCTTTCCCATCATTTTTGCCAAATCAGCGGCATTCATATTGGGGGGGAGTTGGCCATCGGCAGGCATTTGATTAGCAAATTTATTTTGCATGCCTTTTAAGCCACGAATCATTTTGGTAATACCCGATGGTGTCGATAACTTCTTCATCATTTTTTCCATTTGCGCATGTTGTTTGAGCAAACGGTTAACATCTTGAATTTGTACACCTGCACCTGCGGCAATACGACGCTTGCGTGAGCCGTTAATCACATCGGGCTTATGACGTTCTAATGGTGTCATGGATTGAATAATGGCTTCCATTTGTTTCATCATTTTTTCAGGCGCACCTGAAGAAGTCACTTGTTGTAACTGTGAACCACTCATGCCAGGTAATTTATCTAAGAAACCTGCCATGCCACCCATTGCTTTCATTTGTTGAAATTGAACCAACAAATCTTCTAAATTGAAACCGCCCCCTTTACGCAGTTTTTTAGCAATTTTTTCCGATTTTTCTTTGTCGATTTTGCGCTCAACTTCTTCGACTAACGACAAAACATCGCCCATGCCCAAGATACGTTGGGCAATACGGTCAGGATGGAATGGCTCTAGAGCATCGGTTTTTTCACCCATACCCATAAACTTGACGGGTTTGCCTGTAATCGTACGCACCGACAAAGCTGCACCACCGCGTGCATCCCCGTCCATTTTGGTTAATATCACACCCGTTAATGGCAAGGCATCATTAAAGGCTTTGGCTGTATTTGCCGCATCTTGACCCGTCATGGCATCCACCACAAATAAAGTCTCGATGGGGTTAATCGCGGCATGTAAGCCTTGAATTTCGGCCATCATGTCTGCATCAACGTGCAAGCGACCTGCGGTATCCACGATTAAGACATCAAAAAATTTCAGTTTAGCTTCAGCAATTGCGGCTTGTGCAATAGCAATTGGGTCTTGGTCTTTATGGGATGGAAAAAATCCCGCTCCAACATCGGCTGCTACCGTTTCTAATTGTTTAATTGCGGCGGGACGATAAATATCACACGACACCACCAATACTTTTTTCTTGTGACGCTCTTGTAAATACTTGGCTAACTTAGCAACCGTTGTTGTTTTACCTGCGCCTTGTAAACCTGCCATTAGCACCACAGCAGGCGGTGCGGTGTGTAAATTTAGGCTTTCATTGGCCTCACCCATGGTTTTAACAAGTTCATCAAACACTAATTTTACAAAGGCCTGACCTGGTGATAAGGCTTGCATGACCTCTTGGCCGAGTGCTTGGCTACGAATACGCTCAATAAACTCTTTAACAACGGGCAAAGCAACATCGGCCTCTAATAACGCCATCCGCACTTCGCGCAGGGTATCCTTAATATTATCTTCGGTCAGAGTGCCTGTGCCTGTCACATTACGCAGGCTCTGGGTGAGACGTTCGGTTAAATTATCAAACATGATGTATCGCTTTTTTAAGTGTTAAACAGATTGGCCGTTAAAACATAGCGTTGGCCTGTTTTAAGATAAATATTTGGTTGGGCGCTACGGCGTATGTAGTGCGGCCAAATTAGCATCTTTTAATAATACCACTAAGGATAGAAAAAATGACGATTCTCTGCTACTGCAAATCACCGTTTGTGTTAAAAAAGCCGTTATAATCGACCCTCTTATTTTTGTTGACTGTGGTTTTTAGGACTATGCTAGTTCAACTTGCAGGAATTTTCGCTATCGTTTGCTATTTGCTCGCCTGTGGACTTTTGGGCTTTGCATTGGCCAAAAAACGGCCGCCTTCCAAAATTTGGATTCTCAGCCTTGGCAGTTTGGCATTGCCTGCGCATGGCTATCATGTGCTTGAGCAGGTCTATTCCAGTCATGGCATTGATTTAGGCTTTTTTAATATCTTATCACTGGTCGGCTGGATAACTGCCTGTATTCATATCGGTGTTAATAGTTATAGACCACTCATTGTCGGTGTCTTATTTGCCTACCCCACTGCTGCGCTGGGCTTATTATCGTCCATCTTATTTCATGCCCCTTATCAGGCCTTAACTAACTTACCACGCGGCGCCGAAGGCCATATCATCTTATCTATTTTTGCTTACAGCGTATTGTTCATGGCAGGTCTACATGCGCTGCTATTAGTGATACAAAATAAATCGCTCAAACATCGGAGTAAATCACGCACTATTTTGACGATTATGCCCCCCCTACAAACCATGGAATCGGTTTTATTTGACTTTATTGCGGTAGGTTTTGGTTTGTTATCTCTAGCCATTGCCAGTGGTTTTATGAGTCTTGATAATATGTTTGCTCAGCATGTGGTACATAAAACCATTTTAACCCTACTGGCATGGACTATTTTTGGCACATTATTACTGGGACATTATGTCTATGGTTGGCGTGGTCAACGTGCTATCCGTTTTACCTTAGCAGGTTTTTTGGTATTAATATTTGGGTTTTATGGCACAAAAGTGGTACTTGAGCTAGTTTTGCAAAAAGTCTAAACAATTTAAGTATCGCTATAGATTGACTTTTTAAGTATCTGCTTTTTAATAAAGTGGTCTGCTATTATTAAGGTTCACGCTCTTGGACGATGCCAATTTGGGCTTACTTTTTGCCCTGCTTGTAGTTTTTATCTGTGGTTCTGCATTTTTCTCCGCTTCTGAAACAGGCGTTATGACCTGTAACCGTTATCGGCTTAAACACAAAGCCAAACTAGGTGATAAAAATGCACAACGTATTCTGAGTTTACTCAGCCAACCCGACCGCTTAATTGGTGTTATCTTAGTTGGTAATAATACCGTTAACACCTTAGCGGCTACGATTGCCACTATTATTGGGCAAACACTAGCACAGCGTTATGGCATTTCTAACGATACCAGTGTTGGTGTTGCCGCAGGGGTACTGACTTTTGTCTTATTAGTGTTTGGTGAAGTTGGCCCCAAAACCTTTGCTGCCAATCATCCCGAACGTGTTGCCTATATTGCCGCTTTTTTTCTACCGAGTTTATTAAAGGTATTGTACCCCGCCGTCTGGTTATTAAACTTAGTCACGAATGCACTCTTTCGTCTTAATCGCATGGGGAGCGATAAAAAAGACAAACTCACTCGTGAAGAACTACATACCATTTTACAAGATGTATTTTTGCCCGCTAAACACCGTAATATGTTATTAGGCATATTGGAGCTCGATAACATCACCGTCAATGACATTATGATTCCCCGTCAGGAAGTGGTTGGCATTAACTTGGATGATGACATTGACGATATTATTGATATTTTACGCGGCACACATCATACCCGCTTACCCGTGTATAAAGGGGAGCTTAATCAAATTTTAGGGATTTTGCATGTACGTAATGCAACACGGTTTTTGGGTCAAGATAACCTGAGTAAAACCGACATTATGCAATATGTACGCGAGCCGTATTATGTCCCCGAAAGCACACCCCTACAGGCACAACTCTTACAGTTTCAAAAACAAAAGCGGCGTTTGGGCTTAGTCGTTGATGAGTATGGCGATGTACAAGGTATTGTTACTTTAGAAGATATTTTAGAAGAAATCGTCGGTGAATTTACGACCAACATTGCCGAAAATCACCAAGACATTTTACCGCACAGTGACGGTTATTTTATGATGGATGGCGGCCTCAGTATTCGCGATATTAACCGCTCCATGCACTGGCAACTACCAACCGATGGCGCAAAAACCTTAAGTGGCTTAATTTTAGAACAATTGGAAACGATTCCTGATGGAATTGTTGGCTTACGTTTGGAAAGTTTTTATATTGAGGTGATGCAAATCCGTGACAATACGATTAAGGCTGCCAAAATTAAAAAACAGGTTTTAGAGGAAGCGTAGCTTCGGTGCCGCTCAGAGCCATTCTGAGCGGCGTTAATAGATGCGAATTTAGCTCATCCTTTGTTTAATAAAGGTCACTACAGCCGCCATAGCCTCATGCGTTGAATCGCACAAATACGGTAAACTTAAAAAGCCATGAATATCAGGATAATGTTCATGTTGGGTGTGATTACCTGCCGCCTTGAGCTTTTGCACATAGGCAAAGCCATCCTCACGTAAAATATCAAACTCCCCTGTAATCATTAAACAGGGTGGCAAATTCGCAAAATCCGTACTAAATAAGGGTGACACTTGTTCATCATATTTATCGGCATCTTGACGAATATAACAATCCACAAAAAACTGCATCATCTTTTGGCTTAAGACAGGTGCATCAGGGTACTGCTTCACGCTCTCACGGGTTAAAGTGGCATCTAATACAGGATAAACCAGCACTTGGCCGCATAATTGTTGACGGTATTTTCGGGCTAATACTGCGGATAGATTACCCCCTGCGCTATCGCCCATCACGATCATTTTTTGACTATTCGCCTGTAACTGAGCCGCATGGGTGATGACCCAATGTAATACCGCTTCGCACTGTAAAACAGGCACAGGAAATTTCACCCACGGCGCTAAGGCATAATCTACCGACACCACTAAACAATCGGTTTGTTTTGCAATGCGACGGCATAACGCATCATGGGTTTCTAAATTGCCAATCACCCAACCACCCGCATGAAAAAACAAAATCACAGGTAAATCGGTGGCTAGATTAGGATAATAACAACGTACTGTGACACTACCCACATCACAAGGCACTTGATGCTGCACTACGCGCGCCATCGTTTCACTTTTTCCAAATAAGATACGCCCCAATAAGGGATTCACTCCTGCACGTTGAAAGGCTTTTAAGAAGTTATCTGGTGCATGCGCAAGATATTCTGAAGGGGCAGTCAGCGCCGCTAAGATACGCGTTTTTAGTGCTAAGGCTTGGTATTTAGACATAAGATTATAAAATAGGTTTAAGCTGTGTTTGATAACGTTTGAAGTTTTCGACGTAGTGTAAGGCGCTCATTTGTAACATCATCGCCTGACCTTCGGAAATGGTTTTGACCACTTTTGCTGGTGACCCCATGACTAAAGAATTATCTGGAATTTCTTGGCGTTCTGTCACTAAAGCATTCGCGCCAATGATACAGTTTTTACCAATTTTGGCATGATTTAGCACCACTGCATTAATGCCAATTAAGGTATTATCGCCAATAGTACAGCCATGTAGCATGGCTTTATGGCCAACGGTGACATTATTGCCAATCGTTAATGGTACACCGCTGTCGGTATGTAAGACGGAACCATCTTGGATATTACTGTTTTCGCCAATACAGATTATGTCGTTATCGGCACGAATCACGACATTAAACCAAATGCTCGCATTGTTTGCCAACACAACAGAACCAATGACCGTGGCATTGTCGGCAATCCAATAGTCGCCATGGGTTTGTAATTGGCGGTCACCTAAACTGTAAATCATTTTATTACTCTCATTATAACCTATTTCCCCTCCCCTAATTTAGGGGCGGGTTAGGGTGGGGTTAATTATATAACCCCTCCCAACCTCCCCCTTAATAAGGGAGAGGAGCTACCAAAGGGAAAACTTGCTACCGCTTTAAGGGGTTCGGCCAACGCCAATCAATATCGGCATCATAAACACGGCGCATAAACTCAACAATCATAAATCCTGTTAAGCCCCAAATGACATACCCTTGATAATTAAAACTGGGCACTGGAATACTCAGTCCCATGTATTTAATTTTATGCTGATAATTAGGTTTTTGTTGCAGAAAAACGTCTAAAGGCACGGTAAAAATACTGTCTATTTCGTCAGGGCTTGCCGTCAGGGTTGGCATGTTATCTAATAAACCAATAATGGGTTTTACCTTCACCCCGACACGAGAGGTAAAAATACCCAACTCTCCCACGACGTCTACATCTTGTGGGTTGAGGGCAATTTCTTCTTGTGCTTCGCGTAATGCGGTATAAATAAGCGAGCTATCGGTTTTATCCCGCTTACCCCCTGGAAAAGCGACCTCGCTCGCGTGACTGTTTAAGTGCGCTGCGCGTTGGGTAAGAATGAGGCGCGGAATATCTTCACGCGTCATCGCCATTAACACAGCCGCATCTGCTGAGGCAGTCTGATTATCCTGAGGCAAACGGGCAAGTAATTGCTGTAACATGGGACGTATGTACTAACTATAATTATCTGTTGATACTACGGGGTAAATAGCGTTAGAGACAAGCCTTTTCTTGTGAGAGGTATCGACTATTTATAGTATACGATGCGATGATTGTCATGAACCAACGCATAAGATTCGTCTATCTGTTATGCGCGTGTGCGAGTGTCCCCATTTAACGATGTCTTGGAAAACGATAATGAAATTTTGTAGTGCTTGTGGCCATCCTGTTGTACAAAAAATTCCCCAAGGTGATAGTCGTTTGCGTTATGTCTGTGAAAGTTGCGAAACCATTCACTATCAAAACCCACATATTATTTGCGGCTGTTTACCGACATGGCAAGACAAAGTGTTGTTATGCAAACGCGGTATAGAACCGCGTTATGGTTTGTGGACATTACCTGCGGGCTTTATGGAAAACTTAGAAACTACCCAAGAAGGCGCGGCGCGTGAAACATGGGAAGAAGCGCATGCCAAAGTCAAGATTGGCGAGTTGTATTGTGTCTTTAACATTCCACAAATCAGCCAAGTCTATATGATGTATCGGGGTGAAATAATTGATGGTCAATTTGGTGTAGGTGAAGAAAGTATTGAAGCAGGCTTGTTTGATGAAGAGTCTATTCCTTGGGATGATTTAGCCTTTGCCAGCATTAAACGTACGTTACGCTACTTTTTTGCCGACCGCAAACTAGGTCACTTTCCTGTCAGAGTCGAAGATTTAGTGCATGGTAGTCGAGATTAATTTCAACTACATTTAATTATGATGATTAATCACCCCTCGTGGGTTCTATCGCTGAACCCACGTTGGTTTTGTTCATATCCCTAATTTTTGACGAATACGACCAAATAATCCCCCTAAACCTGATGCCGTTTTGGCGACTACAGGCTCTTGAGCATTCACACTATGCCCAAAGCGGGTATCGGAGATGGTAGTATTGGATAAGGGCATCATAGGATGAGACACTAACAGGTCTTGACTGTGTACTGCATTAATAAAACCAATAATCGCATTAAGCTCTAAGGCTAAATCCTGTGCCGCTTTATTGATGCTTGCTTTTTGTTTAGAAAAATAAGCTGCCATACGAATCATATGTTTAGCATGACGCGAGTTGGCCATATTCGGCCACTGTTTAATCGTAAACTCGTCAGTTGCAGATAAGTCACTTGCTAGGGTTGCCGATGATTGTGATAAGGTCAGCTCATAAAAAATATCTGTGAACGTCAAGGACTCAAGCGCCGTAAACGGGACTTTATCCGTCGTACGATAAACCATTTGCTTTTCTGTCAGTTGCGAAACCGAAAACACACCATTCACAAATATTTTTTTACGACGATTATCTAAATATAAAAACTGATGACCTAAATTGACCTCTACAATTTCTCCCTGATGTTGTTTAGCCGCACGCAACAACTGGTCTAAGGCACCTGAATAGCTAAGACGCGTTTGTACAGTCTGTGTAGTCACTTTTTCAGGAATGGTCGTCGTGAGCGCGACAGGCGTTGGTATGACCAATATACGCTCAATATCGCTCAATAACACCAATATATCTTTGGCGCGGAGCGGTTTAGACAAGGAAAAACGCATCTGCGGCACGTAACGTGCTGTTTCGCTAAACGACACGATGGTATGGCAATGATTATTTTTTTGCAGCATTGTAATATCGGGGTATTCGTTATCTACATCAACAATCACAACATCTGCATTAAAATTATCTTCTGCGTAAGACCAATTTTTACACGCACGCTGTCCTAAAATCCCCATTAAAGACTTCATCACTAACTGGTCATGGGGATTTGGAGAGACGAGACGAAGGGTATATTTATCTGGCATTTTTTATCTCTCCTAGCAATATTAGATTGCCATAAAGAAATTAGACTCATTATTTCTAGAGAGCCTATGCTCAAAGCGATGACTGGGCAAGAGCAGCCATCAGACAGACGGTCGTTTTTAACGATAGAAAAAGTAAATGTTTATTTTGTGATATTTGTCACAAAATAAATCATACAAAAAATATACGCATTGGAAATAACTCGGTGTCTATAGGCGCTGCTGATGTTTTTGTGTAGCGCTCGGCATCCTATTTTTGCAGAGTAAAAAACATCAGCGTGACGCTCAAAACAGCGCATATCGATAGTTTGGCTCTAAGATAAAATTAGTCAATACCTACACCAATCCACCACGAGGATATACTTTGTTAGACCTTAGTTGCCGACGTACGGCTATGGTTTAACTCCATTTGTTTAATATCTAGACCATTAGCAACCAAGACTATATCCTTCATCAATGCGCCGACTTCATCGGTATAACATAAAGGTAGCTCGGGTATTTTATCTAAAATAAGAAAGTCGTTTAGCGCTAAACGTGCCAAAATCACAGGCTGTAATAAATGCCAAAGCAGCCAAAACGCCAAACAAGTCCCTGCCAAGGTTGCCAACAACACAACACCAAGTAAGTGCCAAGGATTACTTTGGGCGGTCATTAATAAGAAGATGAGTCCTGCCACTAGGGGTACGTGTACAGACAGAAAGCCTACTAAGAAAACTTTATGGATGTATTTAGAGGAAGGAAAAATCTTGCTCAGTGTTGAATAAACTTGTAAGGAATGATTCATGTGTTTGTTCTCTGGTCTGTGGTTGCTGACTGAGTGTGTTATAACGGCATTGTGATATTTTAATCATGCTAACGGGTTTTTTAAGACATTTTTTGTCTGTCCGTATCAATTTATACCAACCCCTCCCCCATATTGACAAGAAGTAAGCAGCAAAAATACATTTTAACCAAAACCGTCGCTGTATATCGTTCTGTCAGTCAATACATTTTTTGAGTTCCAATCCTATTGTTTATGCGAGCCGCCACTGATAAAGGCTGTAATACCCGTCACTCTTGAACAGATTATTTTGATAGAAATTTGTTAACCAATGAATTTGTAAAATTCTCTTGCACACGACTGTCACGCTATATTGCCGTTTTAATCCACCGACCGATTGTTGTTACTGGTATATCTCATGAAGCGTATGGGATTGGGATTCACATAAGGGGCATTGATGATGAGCTTATATTTAAGGCAGCTAACTTTAGTACTGTTTTTAACCTTATTAGGAAAACAAGCCTTGGCGATTGAAGAAGCTAAATACACGGTTTTGAAAAAAGAAGGTGCGTTGGAGTTACGCCAGTATGCGCCTCATATTGTGGCTGAAACAGTGGTAGAAAGTGACTTTGAAGAGGCAGGCAATAAGGCCTTTAGACGCTTATTTAACTATATTTCTGGCCACAATGAAGCACGTCAAGACATTGCCATGACCACACCTGTTTCGCAAGCAGCAAAAGGTGAAAAAATTGCGATGACGGTGCCTGTGGGTCAACAACCATCAGGCAACAATTGGGTCGTTAGTTTTACGATGCCTGCTTCCTATACCTTAGACACCTTACCCAAACCGAAAGATAGTCAAGTTATATTAAGACAAGTGCCTGAGCATTATGTCGCAGCGATTCGCTACTCGGGCTTTTGGAGTCAAAAAAGCTATAATCATCATAAACAACAACTTGAGGCGTGGATTAAACAACAATCCGTTAAGACAACAGGTGAAGCCATTTGGGCTAGATATAATGCGCCCTTTACACCGTGGTTTTTTAGACGTAATGAAATTTTAATGCCTGTAGAACAGTAGTCTGTTTAAAAGATAAAGCCCATATGTCGCTGCGTTGTGTATGGGCTACTTGCTAGCAAGCGTAGGATAGGTTGAGGCATGAAACCCGTCGCGCATTGATTTGGTTAATACATGGTGGGTTTCGTATCTCAATCCACATTAGCCACGATTTGCCGCTATCCTCGCTCTCGCACTATGCAATTTTTTATAATTATCAATTAGGCGTTGATGTCGGTCTAAGCCTTCTAATTTCATACTAGTCGGTGTTAAACCATAAAAACGTACAGTGCCATTCACCGAGCCAAGTACGGCATCCATTTTTTCATCGCCAAACATTCGTCTAAAATTAAACAGATAATCGTCTAATGTTAAATCGTCATCTAACATCACCTCTAACACCACATTCATACATTGATAAAACAAACCACGGTCAATGGTGTTGGTGTTGTATTGCAAAAAGCGTTCAACTAACTCTTTGGCTTCAGAAAACTGCTGTAAAGCTAAATGAATCAATAGCTTTAATTCTAAAAGGGTTAATTGTCCCCACGGGGTGTTGTCGTCAAACTCGATGCCAATTAAGGTGACAATATCGGTGTAATCATCCAAATCACTTTCTTCTAAACGCTCAAGTAATTTAGCTAGCTTGTTATCATCTAAACGATGTAAATTTAAAATATCTTCACGGAACAACAAGGCTTTATTGGTGTTATCCCAAATCAAATCTTCAACAGGATAAATTTCGGAATAATTGGGCACTAAAATACGGCAAGCAGGTGCGCCCAATTCGGTATAAACGGCCATATACACTTCTTTACCCAAGTCTTTGAGAATGCCAAACAAGGTAGCCGCTTCCTCAACATTAGCGTTCTGACCTTGACTGCTAAAATCCCACTCGACAAACTCAAAATTAGCCTTGGCACTAAAAAACCGCCACGACACCAAACCACTCGAATCAATAAAATGCTCGACAAAATTATTGGGTTCAGTAACCGCATTGCTTTGAAAGGTAGGTCGAGGCAAGTCATTTAAACCTTCAAAACTACGCCCTTGCAATAACTCGGTTAAACTACGTTCTAAGGCGACTTCAAAACTGGGATGTGAGCCAAATGAGGCAAACACGCCGCCTGTGCGTGGGTTCATCAAGGTCACACACATCACCGGATATTTACCACCCATTGACGCATCTTTGACTAACACGGGAAAGCCCTGCTCTTCTAAGCCTTTGATACCTGCCACAATCTGCGGATATTTAGCCAATACGGCTTGTGGCACATCGGGTAAGGCCATCTCCCCTTCTAAAATTTCGCGTTTTACTGCCCGTTCAAAAATTTCCGATAAACACTGCACTTGTGCTTCCGCAATGGTATTGCCTGCACTCATGCCATTACTTAAAAATAAGTTTTCAATCAAATTAGACGGAAAATACACCACTTCGCCATCCGATTGACGCACAAAAGGCAAACAACAAATGCCACGTTTGACATTACCCGAATTAGTGTCATACAAATGTGAGGCGCGTAATTCGCCATCAGGGTTATAAATTTCGCGGCAATACTCGTCTAAAATTTCTCTGGGTAAACGATTTCTAAGGGCTGGCTTAAACCATTTTTCATCGGGATGATGGACAAAATCAGCATTGGCGATTTCTTCACCCCAAAACTGGCCGTGATAGAAAAAGTTGCAGTTGAGTCGTTCAATAAATTCGCCCAAGGCCGAGGCCAAGGCACTTTCTTTGCTTGCGCCTTTACCGTTGGTAAAACACATGGGCGAATGGGCATCCCGAATATGCAACGACCAAACATTAGGCACAATATTACGCCACGAGGCGATTTCTATTTTCATGCCCAAATTAGCCATAATGCTCGACATATTGGCAATGGTTTGTTCTAGTGGTAAGTCTTTGCCCAAAATATAGGTATTATTTTTGGATGTTAGATTGGGCATTAACAAGGCTTGCGCATCGGCATCAATACTTTCAACGTCTTCAATAACAAAATCAGGTAGGGTTTGTACCACTTTTTTAACGGTACAACGGTCGATTGAACGCAAAATGCCTTGTCGGTCTTTGTCTGAAATATCGGCAGGAAGTTCGACTTGAATCTTAAAAATTTGTTTATAGCGATTTTCGGGGTCAACAATGTTGTTTTGCGACAGACGAATGTTATCGGTGGAAATGTTGCGCGTTTGGCAGTACAACTTAACAAAATATGCAGCACACAACGCTGACGAAGCTAAAAAGTAATCAAATGGGCCGGGGGCAGAACCATCACCTTTGTATCGAATCGGTTGGTCGGCGATTACCGTGAAGTCATCAAACTTTGCTTCGAGTCGAAGTTTGTCAAGAAAATTGACTTTAATTTCCATGAGAGGTCCTAACAATTATGTAAATAGCAGTAGCCTGTATGCAGCATAGCGAAATACAGGTTTTTTGATGAATAGGGTCTGTTGACGTTTTGATTGTGGTTGCGAAAGACGCTATTTTTTAGAGGATACGCGGCGTGAATCGCGTGGTTTGGTTATTCCAAATAAGCGATGAACAACAAAGTAGCCTCAAAAAATAGCTCTTTCCCTTCGGGTTGCGTTAAAAATTGGCTCATACTGCGTTACAAAACTTGCCAATAGAATAACTATTAGCTTCGTTTTGTGCCTTGTCTGAGTCAATTTTTATCAGCAACGCAGCTCACACGCAAAACGTCAACAGACCCTATATTTAATATGGATTATTTTGGCACAATCACTGGCGGCAATAAGGCCTTTTTTTTGACTTTACGCGCAAAACGGCGGTCATCAAAACTGAGCATTTGGGTACACGCTTGATAACTCACATGATGCAAAGCATCGGCAAAATCTAAGCCTGTCAGATAATAGGTAACAGCTTTTTGCACAAGGTCTCTATCTTCTATTTGCACATGGCTGAGGCTTAATAGATGATTAAATACGGTGCTAATTGCTTGTGCCGAAAATTGATAATAACCACGCATTACCCATTCAAATTCTAAAATAACCGTTTTACACACCATTAATGGCGTACCTGCCTCGATAATTTTTTGGGCTAATAGGCGTTGTTTAAGGCTTTCACTATCGCCTGCATCTTCAATATAATATCGTGCCAATATGTTAGTATCTAAACCGTTCATGGTTTTTGCGCCAAGATAGACACATCAAAATCATTGGGTATGGGTGATTTTTGACTTTTTAATAAGCCAAAACCACTTTGCACAATAGGCGTTGGATTGTTAATCACACGCAATTCAACATGGTTATCAACCATTACAAACTCAATTTGACTACCTTGGCAAATGCCCAATTGTTGTCTAACGGCTTTAGGAATGGTGACTTGGCCTTTACTGGTAACGGTGGTAGATGTTTGCATATTAATGCCTACTAAAAGTATTACTAAGTAAGGATTCTAAAACAAAGCTGGGTAATGCGCCAGTTTTTAAGTAGTTGCTTAGGTGTAAATTGTAAAACTGGTGAGATGCGTACTTGTAATGAAGTGAGAATAGTAGTGTCAGTATTCAGTCATAAGAAATTGTTTTGAAAAGCATTTAATCCCGTATTTCGCGATGCTCCATACGGGCTACACTTGCTGGTGAGATGTGTGCTATGTGCTTACGATGAGGTTGTGTGTGTTCAATAGGCCGTTTTTATTAATGACATATTGAACATACTGAGATTTACGCTGATATGGTGGAAATTATATCACTTTGGGCGTAAGGCTAAACGGACAGAAATCAGCCGCCCCACAAT
This sequence comes from Agitococcus lubricus, assembly GCF_003051055.1. GTDB lineage: Bacteria > Pseudomonadota > Gammaproteobacteria > Pseudomonadales > Moraxellaceae > Agitococcus > Agitococcus lubricus. The sequence continues at coordinate 132,152 of NZ_QAON01000002.1, forward strand.
CCGCGTTTAATTATCGTGGGTTTCGTTTCTCAACCCACACTACATCTAATACAAGTCGATTGAGTTGTTATAACGTTAGAAAACAATATCTGCATGATGCTTGATTAAGATATTTTGTATAAACATGGCATACTCTTCTTTTAAAGGTAATTCAAAATCCGTTTTTAAGCGTTTACGCTCGGTAATAGTTGTTTCACCAGTTTTTAAATTACGTCCTTCCTTGTTATATACTTCGGTATATAACCCCATCCCACGTTTTTGCCAACTTGGCAAATCATTAAAGTTTTTACCAAAGTCACTAAATAGCAGTTCATGCTTTTCTGCAACAGATAAACGACTCAATTGACTCGCTGCTTGTCGTGCATGAGTACCTGATTGGCGTAAGCTCCAATAGCAATGGGCATTTAAAGCATTTCGATGTGCATCTTCTTGCCGCCATAAAAAATAATCAACCACGAGCTCAGGTGTTGGTAACTGACAAATTCGACAATCAAATGCGCCTATTTTTCCTAATAATAACGAAAACTTAGCACTGGCCTCACCTGCCAAAATCGAATCATATTTACGTAGCTTTCGCTTAAACACTTCACTATCGCGATGTAGTAGTAACGATATTTCATCACTTTGACTATATCCATAAATGACAGGAAAACCACAATCCATCAAATGTGCTGTTGTTGCTGCCATCATATCTCTAAAACGAATATCAAACGGTGCTTCAAATTGACAAACTTCTTTAGTTAAACGCGTAAAACCTCGACCATCAATACGCGCAACCATAAACATATTGGGTAATACACATAAATCATGTGCTGTCTCATAGACTCTCATCCGATTATCTAATTCATCAAATCGCATCTTTTATTTGCTCCTGCACAATAAAACCACCTGTATCATTATGATAGACATAAAATATTTGATCAAATCCTTCTTCAAAACTAGGCTCTTGTAAGCTCTTTTTTGTTCCTTTAATGGCTACGTCAGGCACACAACGTTGTGTTGGTCGCTGCTGGTTATACACCAATGCTCGCCCGACATCTGGTACAAAATAATAAGCACTTACCACGAATTTATGAGCTTTGGCCAAAGCAATATAATTCGTCCGTTCAGTCATAGTCGGATTAGTATTATCAATTACAAAACGTTGTTGCGTCTGTAAACACAACTCAATAAAACGTTGCTGACGATGGCGTGTTTTTAATAAATCTAAAGAAATATGTACATGTGTAAATAAAAACTTCTGCTGATAAAATGTTGTTTTACCACTCGCTTGAATACCAATAAAAATCAAACACTCCATTTGGTCACCAAAAAAGATATGTACATTTATAAAACTGATTGTTTGCTATGATTATATTTTTTCCCAACTCTCCGCTAGTTTTTTAGCAATCATATCAATTGCTTGGGCAGCGACTGGAATTTTCCCTAATTGCAAAAAGCCATGAATTAAATCATCAAAACAATGATATTCAACGCTTACACCTGCCTGTTCTAAGGCTTGAGCATAGGCCGATCCTTCATCTCGCAACGGGTCAAAACCTGCGATAAACACCAAGGCTGGTGGTTGATGACGTTTATCAGTCATCAACAAAGGCGACACACGCACATCTTGGCGTTCATCGGCATGATTAAGATAATGATTAATAAAAAAAAGCATATGTTGCCGCTCAAGCATATAGCCTTCGGCAAACAAACTAAACGACTCACGCTCTTGTGTGGTATCGACAACAGGATAAATCAAACATTGTAATTTGGGCTGAATGGCTTGCCCTTGCGTTAAATAACACGCCACTGTGGCCAAATTTGCCCCTGCACTATCACCCGCAATAGCAATCTTTTGGCTGTCTGCTTGCCATTGTTGAACTTGTTGTGGCAACCATGCCAACACCGCTAACACATCCTCTAAAGCAGCAGGAAATTTATGTTCGGGTGCAAGACGATAATCCACTGCCACCACAATACTTTGACTATGTAAAGCTAAATAGCGGCAAAAGCTATCATGACTATCAACATTAAACGTTACCCAACCGCCACCATGCAAATACACAACAATAGGCAAATCTTGCGCTAAACTTGGGCGATAGACACGCACAGGAATTTCGTATCCTGAGTTGCTGACTGTTGTGTTTTCAATGGCGGCCAACTCAATTTTGGCCATATCCAACGCAGCCATATTACGCAATAAAGACTTGCGTAATGACACTAAGGGAATCTCTGACCAAGAGACTTTGCCTTGAAAAGCAGGCAACAAGGCAGCAATATCAGGGTGAAGCATGGTTGCCTCCAAACAAGTCTAACAACCAATCTTTGAAAGTTAACGCAAGTTGATGATTAGGATTAAGAATTTTAGCGGTAATTGCTTGGCCTAACGGTTTAGCAAGTTCGTCTTGCCATGCTAAATAGGTGTGTATAATCGCTTTTGCACGATGTACGTCTTTAAACGTAGCGATTTTTTGTGTTTTGGCTTGATTAAGGCATTGCTCAATAAAACTTAATGCGACAGGATTATCTAATAATATTTGACAAAAATCCTCTAACATACCGTTGATTTGATTATTCGGCATAAGCCAAATACCAATCGTTGGCCTTCCTTGTTGGATTAAAATCGTCCCATTTTTATTTAATTCACTTTGTATGAGATAGTCTTTCTTAGCCAAGTTATCAATAACAGATTGCCATGTACTCATTAAATTATCATCAGCATCTAATACAATACCAATCGTATTAATATCTTGAACACCATCAGCCGCATCAATTAATGCCATTAATTTGACTAAAACATCTTCACAACCACCTGCATCATAAATTTTGAATACTTGTGGCAATTTATGAGCTTCACATAAAGCGGCTACGACATGACAATCATTAATGCCTTCCAATAATAACAACTTATTAGCTTTATCATCCTTAAATGGCTTTTTAGACATCATCTAACTTCCGTTTCTGTTTCAATAGCATCTGACAACATCTCTAAATCATAGGTTTTGATGTAGCTTTGATTATCTTTACGATATAACCTAAAAAATGCCGCATCTTGTGGATATTGCGTCCAAATTTCTTCAAAACCATTAATACAGTCTTTACTATGCGTGGTACAAAATACTTGTACATTCCATTGTTCGGCTAAAGTAAAAATTAACTGCCATGCTTTGCTTTGGGTACTCCAATGCAAACCATTTTCAAACTCATCAATCAGCAATACGCCATCTTTAGCGGTAACTAAGGACAAAATTAAATGAAATAACCGTGTCATGCCATCACCTAAACTTTTTAATGGAATGGGTTCGGGCATATCTCTAAGTTTTATAATCGGGATTCGGCTATTTGTTTCACTATCAGCCGCAACAAAGCTTAAACCCGTGAGTTTAGGTTCAATAATATGAAAAGCTTTAATCACATCATCTTGTGCAGAGGTCAAGCTAATACTATCCCATAACTGTGCCGTTTCTAAATCATTTAATCCATTTGCAGCAACAAACTTAACGCTTTTTATTATTGCTATTGTATTATAAGCCCCTATTAATTTTTGGATATTTTCTTGATTATATAAACTAGATAATGGCTTATCTAATTGTATAAATTTACTGGCTATTTCTTTATTTCTACTATAGGTTGAAACAACAACTCCTACATTTCCATCATTTAATCTGTCAAGATTATCCATATTCAATGGGGTGTATTTTTTATTCCCCTCAATCATAATTTTCATCAAATAACTATAATGATTAGTAGAAATACTAACTTGAAAATCATGGCCAATTGCTAATGTATAATTTTTGAAAAAGCTTTTTAACGGATTATTCAATATATATTCATTTGATTTAACTTTAATATTTTCTTGTCTTCTCAACAAAATTTCATACATCACATCTAAAGAAAATCCCGAAAAATACAACTGCAAAGCCTCTAACAACGCACTTTTACCTGCATTATTTTTGCCTACAATTAAATTCACTCGTTTGATACCTTGAATCTCTAAAGATTCAAATAAACGAAAATTTTGTATTTTTAGATTATCAATCACAATACACCTGATTATCACCAATAGCGTGGGTTGACGCAGGAAACCCACAATGAGCGTTTAATTATCGTGGGTTTCGTTCCTCAACCCACACTACACCTGTTAAAGCATTCTTCCTGTGTTACGTTGCACTTCACACAGGCTACGAATATCATAAACTCACTTCGCACTCTTATACATAAAATTCTCTAACGAGGTTTCGGCCAAGTTTGTCCAACCCTGACTTAAACGTCTAAAGTCTTTCCAAGAAGCATAAATCTTTTTAAACATCGGGTCGGCGGCGGATAACTCATCATATAACGCAAAAGCAGCTTTTTGCCCTGCTTGCATGACATCATCAGGGTAACGATGCAACACCACCCCATGTTGATTCATTAACCGAATGAGGGCTTGCGGATTACGCGCATCATAAGCGGCTAACATCATTTGATTAGCCTCCATCGTTGCCACTTCAAACGCCGATTGCCATGCTTTAGGCAATTTTGCCCATGCACTCTGATTGACATAAAAACTTAACTGTGGCCCTGCTTCCCACCAACCTGGAAAGTAATAATGTTTGGCCACTTTATATAAACCTAACTTTTCATCATCGTAAGGCCCAACCCATTCACTAGCATCAATCGCACCACGCTCTAACGCAGGATAAATATCTGCCCCTGCAATGGTTTGGGGAATCACGCCCAAACGCGACATGATTTCGCCACCAATCCCTGGAATACGCATTTTGATGCCTTGTAATTCTTTAAGGCTATTGACGGGTTTTCTAAACCAACCGCCCATTTGCGCGCCTGTATTGCCACCTGCAAAATTAACAATGTTATATTGCTTAAATAACTCACCCAATAATTGTTGGCCACCTGCTTGTGAATACCATGCGTTTTGCTGACGTGCGGTTAAACCAAAAGGCAAACAGGTATCAAAGGCAAAGGCTTTGCTTTTGCCCACATAGTAATAACCTGCGGTGTGGCCACATTCGACCGTACCATTACTGACCGAATCTAAGACTTGTAAACCCGGAACTAATTCTCCGCCTGCAAACACGCGAATTTGAAATTTACCATCGGTTAACTGTGCCACACGTTTAGAGAGCATTTCGCCTGCACCATAAATGGTGTCTAAACTTTTAGGAAAACTAGAGGCTAAACGCCATTGTACGGCAGGTTGTGTAATGACCGCAGGAGCGGCAAAACTGGCGGTTGTCGCAGTGGCTGCGCCCAAAGCAGCAATTTTTTGTAAGGCTTGACGACGTTGCATGATTATTTACCCTGATATTCTTTGGCAATTTCTTGCATTAAACGGATAGCTTCATCGGCACTGGCTGCTTGGCCACCGACATCAGACAAATCTTGGCTATTGTTAAAGGTGGTGCTTTCGCTAGATTCATGGCGCACTAATTCGGGATACATCATCAACACCACTACCATGACTAACTGCAACACAATAAACGGCACTGCACCTTTGTATAAATGACTGGTATTAAGCTCTTTGGGTGCAACACTGCGTAAATAAAACAGCGAAAAACCAAACGGCGGCGTTAAAAAGGAGGTTTGTAAGTTCATGGCCAACAACACGCCAAACCACACAGGGTCGATATTAAGTTTATGGATGATTGGTACTAATAACGGCACCACAATAAAGACAATCTCAAAAAAGTCTAAAAACATGCCTAAACCAAAGACCATTAAGTTAACCACTAATAAAAAGGCTATTTCGCCTGCGGGTAACTTATCAAATAAATGCTCAACCCAAACATCACCATTTAAGGCTCTAAACACCAACGCAAACAAGCTCGAACCGACCAAAATAAACATCACAAAAGAGGTTAATTTGGCGGTGTTATCTAAGGCTTGATGCAGTAAAGAGGCACTTAAACGGCGTTTGACTAAGGCTAAGACTAATGCGCCTGCTGCACCCATTGCCCCTGCTTCGGTTGGGGTGGCTAAACCAATAAAAATTGTCCCTAACACCAAAAAAATTAACACTAAGGGCGGCACTAAAGCGGCTAATAATTTACGCCATTGAATGGCTTGGCGTGTTTGTTGTTGGGCGGGTAATAACTCAGGTTTGATAATCGCTAAACCACCAATAAACAGCGCAAATAAGGCCACTAAGGCCAAACTCGGATACATTGCCCCTAAATACATATCGCCAACAGGCACCGTTAAGGTATCCGCCAAGACAATTAACACTAAAGAAGGCGGAATAATTTGTGCCAATGTGCCAGATGCCATAATCACGCCACTGGAAATGGCAGGTGAATAACCTTGACGCATCATCATCGGTAAAGAAATCAAGCCCATCGCCATCACGCTGGCGGCGACAACACCTGTGGTTGCTGCTAATAATGCGCCGACTAAAATCACCGCAAAAGCTAAACCACCACGCAAACGACCAAAGAGTTGATTAATGGCATCCAGTAAATCTTCGGCTAATTGACTCTTTTCTAAAATCAGTCCCATTAAGGTAAAAAATGGAATCGCCATCAGCGTTTCATTACGCATAATGCCAAATAAGCGTTCTGGCACAGCTTGCACCAATTCGATGGGCAATGCGCCCACCAACACGCCTATCGCCCCAAAAATCAGGCCAACTGCCGCCAAAACAAACGCCACAGGATAGCCAGTTAATAACAATAAAAATAAGCTCAAAAACATTAACGGCGCGAGCCAACCCCAATCACCTGTCATGCTCGCTCTCCATGTTTTAATATGGTTATACGTTTGCCAATTTCGCTAATCACTTGCAAAATCAGCAACACAAAACCAAAAGGAATCAGTAGTTTAACAGGCCAACGGGGTAAGCCCCCTGCATCGGCAGACATTTCGTTGTGTTGCCAAACTTGGATAAAATCGTGCCAACCCAACCACGCCAAACCGACAGCAACAGGCAATAAAAACAAGACATGACCTGCAATATCAATCCAAGCACGGGTTTTAGCCGACCAGCGTTTAGACAATACATCAACACGCACATGTTGGTCTGCTTGCAAGGTATAGGCTGCGCCCAATAAGAATACTGCCGAAAATAAGTACCATTGCCCTTCTAAAAAACCATTAGAACCAAAGGCAAATTTACGTCCGACAGCGGTAAACACTGATAATAAGACGGTGGCTAAAATTAGCCATGCCACCACACGTCCCACTGTTTTGTTGAGTGTGTCGATAGTCGTACACACCTTATTTAATCCACTCATAAGCTTAAAACTTTTCTAGGATTTATGTATTTAAAACATAAATCATGATGGTTGAAATGGGGCGAATGATACGCGCTGATGATGGCTTTTTGTACTTTATTTTGAGGAATACGGCATACAGACGTAAAGGAAGTTTATAACGACATAACTTAACGCGTTAACGAGTAAATCATCAAATTAACATTGCTAACTCTATCGTCTTGTGATGTTATTGCCAACATCCTGACCCTTTCATTAAGCTGCAAGCACACATGGAGTCACATCATGGATGACCTTTCTCCCTCCTCTCTTAAAGCCATTTTGCATTCAAAACGTGCCAATTTGTATTACTTAGAGCATTGTCGAGTGATGCAAAAAGATGGCCGTGTTTTGTATTTAACCGAAGGCAAAGACGAAAACTACTATTGGAATATCCCTATTGCCAATACTACGGTGATTTTATTAGGCACAGGCACATCCATTACCCAAGCGGCTATGCGCATGTTATGCAGTGCAGGTGTTTTGGTTGGTTTTTGTGGCGGGGGTGGTACACCGTTATTTGCAGGGGCAGAAATAGAATGGCTTACGCCACAAAGTGAATATCGCCCTACGGAATATGTACAAGGCTGGTTAAGTTTTTGGTTTGATGCCGATAAACGTTTGGCTGTTGCCAGAACTTTTCAACAATCTCGAATTGATTATATGCGTCATGTATGGAGCAAAGATAAAGACTTAAAAGATAACGGTTTTTATGTTGATGATGCGGATATTGAACACGCTTTATCGGGTTTTGCTAAAAAAATTCCTGTGCTAGATAAAGTAGGCGACTTGTTGTTGGCTGAGGCACAAACCACCAAACAGCTTTATAAAATTGCTGCCACACGTTGCAAATTAACGTTTGAGCGTAACCCCGAACAAGGCGATTTGGCTAATGATTTTTTAAATCATGGTAATTATTTGGCCTATGGTTTGGCTGCCACGACGTTATGGGTTTTGGGGACTCCACATGGCTTTGCGGTGATGCACGGTAAAACGCGCCGTGGTGCGTTGGTGTTTGATGTTGCCGATTTGATTAAAGATGCGATTGTACTGCCCTACGCTTTTATTTGTGCCAAAGAAAAAGCCACCGAACAAGAGTTTAGACAGCAAATTTTGCAAAAGTTTACTGAGCATAAGGCGTTGGATTTTATGTTTGAGCAGGTTAAACAAGCGGCTATAGGCATTAAGGATTAACCATGATTGTCACCTTTATTAGTCAATGTGACAAAAAAGCTATCAACCGTACTCGCCGTGTATTGGACGCCTTTGCTAATCGTATTGGTGATAACACGTGGCAAACGGTGATTACCGAAGATGGCTTACTGGCTGTTAAACAATTATTAAGAAAAACCGTGACTAAAAACACTGCCGTTGCTTGTCATCGACAACGCTCACGTTTGCGTAGTGAATTGGTGTGGATTGTAGGAAATAGAAATAAGTTTAATAAGGATGGGGTTGTGCCTGTGAATAGCACAAGCAAAGCTCTAAAAATAGACGATTGTGATGCAAATTGGCAAACTGCCCCGTTAATTACCACGCTGAGTCGCATCGCTGCTTTATTTCATGATTTTGGCAAGATTAATCCTTTTTTTGCCAAAAAATTAGTCAATGCCAAACATAGTAAAAAACCGATTGCTGACCCATTTCGGCACGAATGGATTTCATTACGTCTATTTGAAGCTTTTGTCACCTCTTGTGGTTATGAGGATAATGCATGGATTGAAAAATTAGCTATATTATCCCCACAAAATAATGATTATTTATGGTTAGATACTATAATAAAAGATCATCCTACTCTCCCTTCCTCATCACCGTTTAAAAATCTACCTGAAATTGCCAAAGTCGTTGCATGGCTGATTGTTTCGCATCATCGTTTACCAATACCCGACACGCTATTAGCAAAATATAAAACATCTGATGCTGATAAAACACAAGATAAAGACTATCGAGCCTCAAAATTTGCAACCGTCTTAGAAGACCTAAATTTTAAATGGTGTTATCCCCGACAATATGATGTTACTGATAAAAATCAAGAAAAAGATATAAAACAATGTTGGCAAATTAACTCTAAAGATATTCCATTTAATAGTCAAACATGGTGTAAAGAAGTTAATAAATGTGCAGCAAAACTCAAATCATTATTGGCCGCTCAAGCCCTACCGAGCCTGTCTGATCCCTATTTAAGCCATATTTCTCGATTAGTATTAATGCTATCCGACCATTATTATTCTAGTTGTGAACCAACACCTAAATGGCATGACTCGACATATTCATGTTATGCCAACACTAATAAATTTGGTGAATTAAAACAGCCCTTAGATGACCATTTAGTTGGTGTCAGTGATTCAGTACGTCAACTTATGGGGGCTTTAACACGCCTTGACGCTTTATTTAGTCGATTACCTCCTCAAAAGGCCTTAGAAGGCAAAAATAGTAATCCTATTTATTATTGGCAAGATAAATCTTATCAAGAGGCTTGTATCATTCAAAAAAACTATCCTCATCATGGATTTTTTGGTGTCAACTTAGCCTCAACAGGACGCGGCAAAACCTTAGCCAATACGCGAATTATGTACGGTTTAGCTGATACTGAAAAAGGCGCAAGGTTTAATATCGCTTTAGGCTTACGCACTTTAACTTTACAAACAGGTAAAGCCTTACGCCAAAAACTCAATTTAGATACCAGTGACCTAGCCATTATGGTGGGTGGTGGTGCTGTTAAAGAGTTATTTGAACAATATAGTCAAACTAGCTCTGAACATCTATTTGCAGATACAACACTGATTGACCCGACAAAAAATGCTGAATTGGCTGAAATAATAGGTTCAGAATCCTTATCAGGTTTATTTGAGGCAGACCTTGATATTGATTTTGAGGAAACTGAGCTTGATTTTGCAGGCATTTTGCCTCCAGACCACCTATTACATAAATGGTTAAAAGACAATCATCAAGTCAAAAAACTACTGATGAGTCCTATTTTGTGTTGCACCATTGACCATTTAATTCCTGCAACCGAAAGTACACGCGGCGGACGACAAATTGCCCCCATGTTGCGTTTAATGTCTTCGGATTTAGTCTTTGATGAACCTGACGACTTTTCACCCGATGATTATTATGCACTGACACGTTTAGTGTATTGGGCAGGTTTGTTGGGTAGTCGTGTTTTACTATCTTCGGCAACCTTAATGCCTGCTGAAATCAATGGTTTATATTTGGCATATAGTTCAGGGCGAAAATTTTATAATCAACATCGTACCCAAGTGAATCAGCCGATTATTGCAGCATGGTTTGATGAAAATGAAAAAAGTATTTGTCATCAAGTTATTCCCTGTGACAACAGCATTAATAACTCACAAGCCAATCCTGTTTTTGAAAAAGCACATCAACAATTTACTAAAAAACGCGTAGCTTATTTACATGAACAAGCCAAAGCTAATCAAAGACGTAGTTTAGAATGGGTCGACCTACCTAGACAGATTTTACCCACTGAAAAATGGCAAACTATTTTTAGCCAATCTATCTTAGAAACCAGCCTTAAAGCCCATCAACTGAATGCGATTACTGACCCCAAAACAGCAAAACAATATAGTGTAGGTTTAGTAAGATTTGCCAATATTGATCCAATGGCAGCCATCAGCCAAGAGTTGTTAAAACAAAAAATTGCACCAGATACACGTATTCATTTATGTGTTTATCATTCACGTTTTCCCTTATTAATACGTGCCAATATTGAAAAATATTTGGATGAAATTTTAAATCGTAATCAAGGACAACAACCACACGACCATCCATTGATACAAGGATGGCTGCAAAAATTTCCCGAACAACAGCAAATTATTTTAATTTTGGCTTCGCCAGTTTGTGAGGTTGGCCGCGACCATGATTATGATTGGATGATTATTGAACCCTCATCCATGCGTTCAATTATTCAGGCTTCGGGGCGAACACGGCGACATCGTGTTGAGCCTTATCATCAAGCAAATATTTTTATTATGGAAAGTAATATTCGTCATTATAAACATCCTCAAAAGGCATGTTTTTCACGTCCCGGATTTGAAGCCGAAGGATTCAAATTTAAAGAAAATCGTCATTTTTTGAGAGGAAAAGACGAAGCCAAAAATGCTGGCTTATTGGATAACAAACATTTTAAGCAATTAGATTCAATTTCCAGATTGATAGAGCCATCACCTGCAAATTATCCAAAATCATTCTATGAAACGCATGGTTATCCTCGTTTAGTTGATTTAGAACATGACCGAATGAATCATATTTTATTGGGTCGAGGCATTTACTCTGAAATGCGTTTAACGGATGCGTCACCGATTAAATTTTCTGCTTATAGTTTTTGGCATACACCGATTCATTACACAGGTATTTTACAAACATTGAGTTGTTTTAGAGCTTCACAAGGCGAAAGTTTAACTGCATTACGTGCTGAGGATGAAGAACAACCCTTAAAACTGTACCAATATAATCAAAGTACAGGTAATTGGTTGTTAGTTGAGAGTTTAGTCAAAGCCCTTACGTTAGCCGAAAATCCACAAATTCAGTGTTGGCCTAATCAAAAACCAAATGCTGCCTTACTGAAATATTTGGATACAATTTCGTCAGAACGCAGTTGGTTAGAGAATTGCGCCCGTTATTTGACTGTCAATTTACCCAAATTGGCAGAGCAAAAAAAATGGCTCTACCATGATTTTCTTGGGTTTATTAGGGAGTAACTCCCTAAATTAAGCTACCTGTGCGGTAGTGAACTAATAAGTAAATTCAGCATGAAAGCTTTTCTAAGCTACTTGTACAGTAGGTGTGCAGATTGAAAAAAATTCTAAATCTACAAAAACACAAAAAGAGCTCTTGTCAAGAACTAGAACTCATGATTGAATAATAACAGTTATCCAGCTTACATTCTGAATTAACTTTAATAAAATTTAAGTCGATTGAGGGATTGCCGCCCTCAATCTTAGTTTAACCACGATCTACCACGATCATCACATCACCCCAAAAGGGGAAGGAGGAAACGATGCTTGGCACACATTTGCCTAGAAGGGTCTAGTCAATTTGCGTCTTGTATCATTTACGGTAGTTAAACTGCTGTAAATGATAACAAATACAAACTTTAAAAAAAGCATTTACTTTGTAAAAACTCAGGATAAACCATGATCAATGAAACAGAGAGTATTAAAGACTCTCCTCCCCCCACCATTCGCGCTTTGATAGAGCAATACATTCAAGGTCGATTAGATGAAAAGTTGGAAAAACTCAAAGACGATGATTTTGCTGAGCGTGAAAAGTTACTGGCTAAATATCAGCCTGAAACATGGCTAGAAGATGCCAGTTTACGTGTACAGCGTTTACGTTTAGCCACACATACGCCCAAACAACATCATCCCAGCTCCAAAGCCTCTGCCATGTTTTATACAACAGCCAATAAAACTCATGATTTTGTTGGCTCACAAGCTATCGCTCTTGATGCTGATGTAGTTGGTGATGCGGCTGCTTTAGATGTGTTTAAATTATTACGACAAAAATTTAATCATCTTTCATTACTTGAACGTTTATTAAAAGCGGATGGCGACTTTATTGCGGCCTTAGCAACCGATTCAACACAAGCACAAATTCGCTATCAACGTTTTTTGGCTTTTAGTCAAATTCCGAGCGTGTTAAATGCAGGACGTTTATCTAAACAAGTGTATTTTCCTGTTAAAGCCGATGACTATCATATCTTAGTGCTTTTATACCCCAGTGCTTTGGTACACCGTACCTATCAGCAACTTTCAAATGATCGTTTTGGTGAACAAAGCAAAACTATCCGTGAAGCACGATTTAAGAAACTGCACCATTCACAAGAAGGCCGAGAATATCCCAATTTATTGGTACAAAACTACGGTGGCTCAAAACCACAAAATATCTCTCAGCTTAATAGTGATCGCCGTGGCTCAATGTGGTTACTGCCCTCTTTACCCCCTGTTTGGCAAGGACAAGTGGTTGAGTTGCCCAAATCAGGTTCAGTATTTACTGCCTATTTAAGTAACCGTAAAGATGTTAAACCGATTTTAAAATCCATCGTTTATATGTATCGTCATGAATATGATCGGAATAACATTGAATTTCGCACCAAACGAGATGGATTGGTTGAGCAACTTGTTGATTGTGTGATTGATATGAGTTTTGAACTCCAACAAAGTGCAACCTCGGGATGGACGATTGAGCCAAACCGTCAATTTAATCGTGCCGAGAGTTTTTGGCTAGATCGTGCTTATCGTGAACAACTTTTTGATAAAGAAGATCATCTAAGCAATGAGGAGCAAGAATGGTTACAGGCTTACCGCGAACGTGATTGGCATAGCGAAGTGGGTTATAACTTTGGACGTTGGCTAAATAAAATTTTGACCACACAAGCTAAATTACCTGATTTAGATGATAACGAAGCGCGTGTATGGTCACTGGCATTACGCGATAAATTACAACTACTTAAGGAGGAGTTTGCATAAATGAGTTACTCCTATCCAAAAGCACTATATCTTGTACGTTTGCAAGTCGAAAACGTTTCGATTATTAGTAGTCATTTAACGTGGGGCTTTCCTGCACCCAGTGCATTTACGGGCTTTAGCCATGCTTTACAATGTAAATTAAATCAATTAGATGGCTATCATCAGATTGATTGTTGTGGTGTTGGCATTATTTGTCATCAATTTAGCCCTCAAATCACTAAAAGTAGCGACTATCGTTATGCCCCTTATCAACTCAATTTAGCACGACATCCTTTAGAGGCCGATGGTTCTACGCCAGCAATGGTCGAAGAAGGTAAAGGCCACATGGAAGTCAGCTTAATTATTGGTTTAAGTGGTGACGATTTAGAGCAACATTTATCTGCTAATGATGATGACTTAAATGTACAAAGCCAACAACTTATTAAACACTTAAATCATCTTGTTTATGGTATGCGCTTGGCAGGTGGTGCTGTTTTTCCCCATCAACGTATCAAAGCTAAACTGGTTAATTGGTCATTAGCTGAGGCCGCTAAAAAGACTAAAACTTTGAGTCGTTATTTATTGCCAAGTTTTGCATTAATTCATCGACATGACGTGTTAATCGCACATCAAACATGGTTAAGCCAATACTCATCGTACTTAGAAACACAAGGACACGCGCCTACTGTATTAGACACTTTGCTTGATATTAGCCGTCTCAATTTAAACAGTGTGTCAAGCCAAGAATCAACAGCCAATGGTGAGCAACAAGGTGATTGGCAAGTTCGTCCTCGCCCTAAGCATTTACAAGGCTGGCTTGTACCTATTCCGATTGGTTATGCGGCTTTAATAGAGCTTCAAGACAAAGGCACAATCACTGGTTTACGTGACAATCAATATCCAGCCACTTTTGTTGAGACTCTATTGAGTTTAGGCGAATGGCAAAGTCCTCATCGCATTGAAGACTTAACTCGCACTCTTTGGACATATAACCCCTCCCCTAAAGATGGCGTATATGAACTACTCCAACCCTTTGCACAAAAACAAAACACTCAAACGACATTCGATGATTTTGAAGAAGAATCATTTGACCATTATCCAAACTCAGAAGACGAGGCAATTTAATCATGGCTACTAAAACATCAACAAAAATCAAAACCGCATCAGTATTATCCTTTAACCGTCATTTAGACCCTTCTGATGGGCGTATGACTGCGGTAAATTGGACTGATATTCAACAAGGTGCTGGCTCAACAGCTATTAAAATTGAGGAAAAATCGGTACGTGGGACAATTTCTAATCGTCCAAAAAACAGTAAAGAAGTTGACCCTGCTTATATTAATGCGGCTGTAGAAAAAGCCAATTTACAAACGGTAGATATTGCTGCACTGCCTCAAGGCACGGATACCGTTGCAGTGACTTTCACCTTACGTGTATTACCGAATGTGGGTGAACCGTCTGCCTGTAATGATGAAAGTTTTGCCGAGCGTCTAAAAAATGCTGTATCAGGCTATAAATCACAAACTCAATTTGAGGAGTTAGCCAAACGTTATGCGAGTAATCTTGCCAATGGTCGTTTTTTATGGCGCAATCGTATTGGTGCTGAAAATGTTAATATTAATGTTGAGCGTATCATTGATGGTAAACCAGTAGAAAAATTAAGTTTTGATGCCTTAGCAAATCGTCTAAATCAGGTTACCGTTCATCCGCAACAAGAATCTTCTTTACTTCAATTGTCGCAGTGGATTCAAGCTGGTCTAAATGGGAATGAACATGTGTTATTACGTATCACAGGTTTTGCGCGTTTAGGTGAAGGACAAGAAGTTTATCCATCACAAGAGTTAATTCTTGATACTACTAATACTAAAGGTAAAAAAAGTAAAACCTTATATGCCATTAAAGACAAAGAAGCAGGTATTCACTCACAAAAAATTGGTAATGCTTTGCGTACCATTGATACTTGGTATCCTGATGCAACTAAACCGATTGCGATTGAACCCTATGGCTCTGTGACTTCGGAAGGTAAAGCCTATCGCCAACCATCTGAAAAGAAAGACTTTTATAATATTTTTGACGATTGGGTCAATGCCAATAAAGTGCCTGATATTGAACAACAACACTATGTGATGGCGGTTTTAATACGCGGTGGGGTCTTTGGCGAGAGTGATAAATGATGCAATATTATCTCGAACTAACCCTTTTGCCTAATGAAGATACTTCGGTGTATTTTCTTTGGTCAAAACTCTATACCCAACTACACCTTGCTTTTGTTGAGCAAAAAGATAGTCAAGAAAAGATAGTTTATGGCGTGTCTTTTCCTCGCTATCGCTTAAGCTCTGATAAAGACATTGGTTTTTTGGGTGATAAATTGCGTATTTTTGCCCATTCCACACAAGAGCTAGAACAACTCAATCTTAATCAATGGTTGGCACGGTTGAGCGATTATGTGCATATCACTACCCCACGAGAAACGCCTAATAATATTAGCTATGCAATTTATAGTCGTGCCGTACCTAAAGACAGTGTTGAAAAACGTATTTTGCATCAGGCACAACGGCGCAACATTAGCATTACAGAGGCAGCGACTCACTTTAAAGACCATGTTTATCCGCCACTGATTGAGCCGTTTATTAGCTTAAAAAGTTTGAGTGGTCAGCATATCTTTAAGTTACATATTAAAAAAACGCTCACCGATGAGGCAAGCATGGGTAAATTTGGCACATACGGACTTAGCAAAACTGTCACTGTACCCGAATTTTAACCCAAGTTTTTTAATGCTCTTTAACAATATAATAAAATCAATAAGTTACAACAGTGACAATTTTATTGGGTCAAACCGATAAAAAATGGACTAAGTTATTGTTGTAACTTAATTTTTTGTGTTAATTTTACAGTTCACTGCCGCACAGGCAGCTTAGAAAGTCCCTATCCGTCATATTGCCCACGTAGTCACGTTCACTGCCGCACAGGCAGCTTAGAAAATCAGGCGCGACGGCAGTTTGCGGCGTTGATTGTTCACTGCCGCACAGGCAGCTTAGAAAATATCCTCAATGGCATCACCGATTGTATAAGTGTTCACTGCCGCACAGGCAGCTTAGAAAAGGGCAAACCGCAACGGATATGACAAACTTTTGTTCACTGCCGCACAGGCAGCTTAGAAATAAGCCATACCCTGCTAATCCTGCGCCACCAAGTTCACTGCCGCACAGGCAGCTTAGAAAATTGTTTCAGGCTTTGAAAAAGATTGCCAACCGTTCACTGCCGCACAGGCAGCTTAGAAATCGATAAAATCGGCCACTTCTAAAACGTCATCGTTCACTGCCGCACAGGCAGCTTAGAAATTAAAATATCTTCAACGTCTTTTTTGTCTTGTGTTCACTGCCGCACAGGCAGCTTAGAAACATGAAATCAAATGAGCCAAACTTGCATTTGCGTTCACTGCCGCACAGGCAGCTTAGAAATTGAATAGCCTAATTTAACAAGCGAATCATAAGTTCACTGCCGCACAGGCAGCTTAGAAACATACCAAGCAAACAGCTTGCAACTCTACTCCGTTCACTGCCGCACAGGCAGCTTAGAAAATATTGAATATTGCCTGGATTATTATTTCTAAGTTCACTGCCGCACAGGCAGCTTAGAAAACACTAGCCCCTTTATTACATTGGCGCGTATGGTTCACTGCCGCACAGGCAGCTTAGAAATTGACGAACACCTGTAATCATTAAGATGTTGCGTTCACTGCCGCACAGGCAGCTTAGAAAATGCGGTTGTTACGATGGCGATTAAATTACATGTTCACTGCCGCACAGGCAGCTTAGAAAATAACTTTTGAGCTTCTGATTGTTTACCTTTTGTTCACTGCCGCACAGGCAGCTTAGAAAAGTTGACGGCCTGTCATTAGGACTTCCATCCCGTTCACTGCCGCACAGGCAGCTTAGAAATATTTGTGGCGATGAATTATTAACAATAATCTGTTCACTGCCGCACAGGCAGCTTAGAAAAACACTAGATGATGCGCGTTTTAAGGCTGCTTGTTCACTGCCGCACAGGCAGCTTAGAAAGCCATAAAGCAAACAAGGCCAAAAAAAATAACGTTCACTGCCGCACAGGCAGCTTAGAAATCAAGGCGCATCTTTTCAGGCAACCACCCGACGTTCACTGCCGCACAGGCAGCTTAGAAAAAGAACAAGGCGCATTATTTAACCGAGTAAAAGTTCACTGCCGCACAGGCAGCTTAGAAATTTCTGTGGTGTGCAAATTGACTCCCCGTTTAGTTCACTGCCGCACAGGCAGCTTAGAAATTTTTGTTGTTAGTAATATTTTTTAAACTATGGTTCACTGCCGCACAGGCAGCTTAGAAAAACTGAGCAATTTGGCGACTGGTCAACCGCAAGTTCACTGCCGCACAGGCAGCTTAGAAAAATGATTGTCGGCGGTATGGCATTAGCTATCAGTTCACTGCCGCACAGGCAGCTTAGAAATTGACCACTCGACCATGCGGGCAATACCATGTGTTCACTGCCGCACAGGCAGCTTAGAAATCAATGGCGAGCTTTGTTGCGACGTTTGGCGGGTTCACTGCCGCACAGGCAGCTTAGAAAGCGTGGCCGCCATTACGTCGGTTACATCCAAGGTTCACTGCCGCACAGGCAGCTTAGAAAATATGCCTGCAAGACCATCTTTATATTCAGATGTTCACTGCCGCACAGGCAGCTTAGAAAAAAATATTACCGAAACTTGTTAAAAAGTTATCGTTCACTGCCGCACAGGCAGCTTAGAAAGCCTATACTTGGATTACCTTCTTCACCAAAGCGTTCACTGCCGCACAGGCAGCTTAGAAATTCCTGTTGTTGTTAAGCAAATTACCAATCAAGTTCACTGCCGCACAGGCAGCTTAGAAAGCGCCGACTCGGGTGAACAACCGCATGGGCTTGTTCACTGCCGCACAGGCAGCTTAGAAAGATGTTTTCAAAACTATTGAGCAGGCTGGACAGTTCACTGCCGCACAGGCAGCTTAGAAAAAAACATCCATATCCTTGCACAGGCGCGGCCAGTTCACTGCCGCACAGGCAGCTTAGAAACGTAGAATCTAAAGCGTTGGAATTTTCTTCCCGTTCACTGCCGCACAGGCAGCTTAGAAAAGTTTAATAGACTCAGATTTCATCGAGCGACAGTTCACTGCCGCACAGGCAGCTTAGAAATGCTAAATCATTCACCACAACATCACTACCTAGTTCACTGCCGCACAGGCAGCTTAGAAAATTAAAATGACCAAGCAGCAACGAATTGATGAGTTCACTGCCGCACAGGCAGCTTAGAAAACCAAGAATTGTTCCATTCTCAGTTATTGTTTGTTCACTGCCGCACAGGCAGCTTAGAAAATTTAACTGTCCATCAACCATGATTTTTTTAGCGTTCACTGCCGCACAGGCAGCTTAGAAAAACGATTTATGGCCGTGGACAACATGGGTACGGTTCACTGCCGCACAGGCAGCTTAGAAAAGCCACACCTGCGCCACCCAACATCGCTTTACGTTCACTGCCGCACAGGCAGCTTAGAAATCTTAGCGTGACTTTTTGGCCATCCTTTGATTGTTCACTGCCGCACAGGCAGCTTAGAAAAAATGCCGACTTAATCGTATTGGTCTGAATGGGTTCACTGCCGCACAGGCAGCTTAGAAAACTCAAGCAAATGATACTTAGTGATGTCTTGCGTTCACTGCCGCACAGGCAGCTTAGAAAAAGCCAAGAAAATGAATAAACACGAAACTTGCAGTTCACTGCCGCACAGGCAGCTTAGAAATAATATGATTAACATCATCATCGGTTAATTTTGTTCACTGCCGCACAGGCAGCTTAGAAATTCAAGTTTTTGCCATAATTCATTTCTAGCATGTTCACTGCCGCACAGGCAGCTTAGAAATTAACTCGTCCATAGTTAAATTCTTGTAGTGCGTTCACTGCCGCACAGGCAGCTTAGAAACTCAATATCCCACACCAACAGCCGACTAGAGTGTTCACTGCCGCACAGGCAGCTTAGAAATTATTGAAGTGCTATTGCTTTTAACCAGTCAGGTTCACTGCCGCACAGGCAGCTTAGAAATGGCCAGCCGCCCGAAGTAGCCGACATGGTACGTTCACTGCCGCACAGGCAGCTTAGAAAGTCACCGATTCCTCATTGTCGTTGGATGCCCTGTTCACTGCCGCACAGGCAGCTTAGAAAGTCAATGATGCGACGGTTAGGTCTTTGAAGTCGTTCACTGCCGCACAGGCAGCTTAGAAACGCCAATCGGCAAACCTGATAATACGCCATTTGTTCACTGCCGCACAGGCAGCTTAGAAACAAAAGATTGCAGAAGCTATGCCGTCTGTAGCGTTCACTGCCGCACAGGCAGCTTAGAAAAACTATCAACCAGCACGGGCAAATTTTACCCCGTTCACTGCCGCACAGGCAGCTTAGAAAAACTGCCGTTGCAAACTGGTCGGCTAAAGTACGTTCACTGCCGCACAGGCAGCTTAGAAATACGGTAAAGTCTCACAACCTATTTGTGATATGTTCACTGCCGCACAGGCAGCTTAGAAATCCAGCGTTTAAGCCTATTAATGACCCTCAAGAGTCATCACCATTTACATCACTCACCTGTCGCCTCACGATTACCTACAGACCCCAAACATTGACTTTTCTGTCGCATAAATTGTCAGCAAAGCGAATGATTCTCACGCTCGCTATTGTCAATATCAGGCTATCAGTGACTATTTCAGTCCCAATTTTAGACCCAAACACCCGATGAGATTATGGCAAACGTATCATTCGTTTAGCACTAACTCTCACAGGGTATCGTTCAACAACAAGAGGGGAAAAACAATGACGACATTTATGGGGCAAGCGCAAGGCGTAGGCTTAGCCATTCTGAATCAAATTGCCAGCAGCGACTGGCCAGACAAATTAAAGCTGCGTAAACCCATCGAAAAAATACTTTATCAAGGCAGCAAAACGGGCTTTAAGGTGATGACCAAAGTCAGCCGCCAATTTGCGAGTTCGGGTAAATCTAGCAATCAAGCCACACGTTTAGTGTCGAGTGCGGCCAAAGGCGTGTTTGACTTAAGCCTGTCTGACGAACAACAAATGATTCGTGACAGCTTGACCATGTTTGCCAAAGAAATGATTCGTCCAGCCGCACATGACAGTGATGCCAATGCTGCTGTGCCTGCCGAGCTGCTTGCTCAAGCCAAAGAATTAGGCTTAATGTATTACGCAGTACCCGAAGCCTTAGGCGGCATGGCTACCGAAGATAACACCACCACCCAAATGCTGATTTTAGAAGATTTAGGCTATGGTGACATGGGTATTGCAGCCGCTTTATATAGCTCGGTGAGTGTTGCTAATACCTTGGCACGTTGGGGCAGTTCCGAACAACAAGAACGTTATTTGCGGGCTTTTGCGAGCGAAAACCCACCCGAAGCAGCGTTAGCGGTAGTTGAAAAAACGCCCTTATTTGACCCTAACAAACTCAACACCAGTGCTAAGTTAGTCGGCAGCGACTATCTACTCAATGGCGAAAAAGCCTTAGTATTAACAGGTGCAGATGCTGAGCTGTTTATTGTCGCAGCAGATGCTGAGGGCACGCCTGCCCTATTTATTGTTGAAAGTGGCACGGCAGGTTTAAGCCTAAGTGATGGTTCAGCCATGGGCATCAAAGCCGCCGCAACCAAAACCTTACACTTAAAAGAAGTACGTATTCCTGCGACCAACCGTTTACCTGCCACCTTTGATTATCAAGCCTTTTTAGACTTGGGTAGTTTGGCGTGGTGTGCATTAGCCGTGGGTTGTGGTCAAGCGATTTTGGATTATTTAGTGCCTTATGTAAACGAACGTGAAGCCTTTGGCGAACCCATTAGCCATCGTCAAAGTGTGGCGTTTATGGTGGCAGATATTGCTATTGAATTAGAAGCCATGCGGTTAATGGTTTGGCGCGCCTGTGCCTTGGCTGAGCAAGGCAAAGAGTTTCACCGTGAAGCCTATTTAGCCAAGATTTTATGTGCCGAAAAAGCCATGAAATTGGGTACAGATGCCGTGCAATTATTGGGTGGTCATGGTTTTACCAAAGAACATCCCGTCGAGCGTTGGTATCGTGATATGCGTTGTTTAGCTGTCATGCACAGTGGCTTACATTTATAATTATAAGGAGCAAAATCATGTATTTAGAAAATCCGAAAAAATTTAATATGTTGGTCGAACAAGCGCATCAAGTGGCGGTTAATGTATTACGTCCTATTTCGCGCAAATACGATAAAGCCGAACATGAGTATCCTAAAGAATTGGATATGCTTGCTTCTTTATTAGATGGCATGAACGAAGGTTCACCTGATGCAGTAGGCGCAAGTAGCACAGGCTCTGGCACTAGCAGCAGTGGTTCTGGCGTTAAAAATGGCTCTAATATGTCGGCGGCCTTAGGCATTATTGAAATGTGCTGGGGCGATGTGGGTTTATTGTTAGCCATGCCACGTCAAGGTTTGGGTAATGCCGCCATTGCTGCGGTTGCCAATGAAGAACAACTCAAACGCTTCAAAGGCACGTGGGCAGCGATGGCCATTACTGAACCCAACTGTGGTTCTGACTCGGCAGCCATTCGCACTACGGCCACCAAAGATGGCGACCATTATGTGCTAAATGGTGAAAAAATTTATGTGACTTCTGGTGCGCGTGCCGATAGCGTGGTGGTTTGGGCAACCTTAGACAAAAACTTAGGTCGTGCAGCCATTAAATCCTTTGTTGTGCAACATGGCACAGAAGGTATGCAAGTCACCCGTTTAGAGAAAAAGCTCGGTATTAAAGCCTCCGACACCGCAGCAATCACCTTTACGAACTGCCGTGTGCCTGCCGCTAATTTGTTGGGTACACCCGAAGTCGATGTACAAAAAGGTTTTGCGGGGGTCATGCAAACCTTTGACAATACACGTCCTTTAGTAGCAGCGATGGCGATTGGTGTCGCAAAAGCCTCTTTAGACCGCACGCGTGAATTATTAAAAGACAGTTTGTCGGTTAACTACAGCGCACAACCCATGCAAGCCTCGTTTGCCGAAGCCACCTTAAATCGTTTAGAAGCCGAATGGGAAGCCGCTCGTTTGTTAACGCTTAAAGCAGCTTGGTTAGCGGATAACAAAATCCCTAACTCCAAAGAAGCGTCTATTGCTAAAGCAAAAGCAGGTCGTGTAGCTAACGAAGTAACCTTAAAATGTGTCGAGTTGTGCGGTGCATTAGGTTATAGCGAAGATGAGCTGTTAGAAAAATGGTCACGTGATTCAAAAATTTTGGACATTTTTGAAGGCACACAACAAATTCAATTGTTGATTGTGGCGCGTAGAGTATTAAATAAAAGCTCGGCTGAATTGAAGTAGGCTCCGATTCACTTCGGCTGCGCTCAGTTACCAGCGCTCAACCCCCTCGACTCCGTTCCCTGAGCGAAGTCGAAGGGCAACCAACGAAAAAATCTTTTCTGAGCAAAATGCTCAGCCTAGGTCATTTTCTCGCCCCATATCACACAAACTCCCCTGCCGCTACCCCCGACGACCATGCCCACTGAAAGTTAAACCCCCCTAACCAGCCAGTCACGTCTACGACCTCGCCAATAAAATACAAGCCTTTTTGCTTTTTACTTTCCATCGTTTTAGACGATAACTCGCGTGTATCCACGCCACCTAAAGTCACTTCTGCGGTGCGATACCCTTCTGTGCCTGATGGCTTTAACTGCCATGCTTGCAAGGCATCAGCTACGGTTAACAAGACATTATCAGGTATTTCAGCCAATGGCGTTTCGGCGTAACTTGGCCAATGTAAGTTTTGTAACTCCAGTACCAAATTTTTACTTAATAGCGGGGTTAACTGTGTACGTAATAAGGATTTAGGATGTTGCTGTTTTTGTTCTTTTAGCCAATTATTCATTTCTAATTGGGGCAATAAATTCACTGCTACCGCCTCACCTAATTGCCAATAGTTGGATAATTGCAAAGCAACAGGCCCGCTTAAGCCCCGATGGGTAAATAACAAATTTTCGTTAAAACTGGTGTTGTCTTTGGCGGTCATGGTCACATCTAAGGCTAAGCCCGATAAACGCTCTGTCACTGCTTTGATGTTATCAGTAAAGGTAAATGGCACTAAACCTGCGCGGGTTGGTAATACAGAATGACCAAATTGTTTAGCCATTTCATAACCAAAAGCACTCGCCCCCATCGTGGGAATCGACAAACCACCTGTCGCAATCACTAACGACTGACAAGCAAATTGACCTTTACTGGTATTTAGATGAAAACGATGCTCAGCATCATTGACTGGGCTAATTTTTTCAATTTGACAATGGGTTTGAATGGTCACGTGTTGAGTACGTTCACATTCGGCTAACAACATGTTCAAAATATCTTTAGCCGAGTCATTACAAAATAACTGGCCATGTTTACGCTCGTGATAAGCAATACGGTGTTTTTCAACCAGTGCAATAAAATCCCATTGAGTGTAACGATTGAGTGCAGAAATACAAAAGTGCGGATTGGCAGATAAGTAGTTACTGGCTTCAACAAATAAATTGGTAAAATTACAACGGCCACCGCCTGACATTAAAATCTTTTTACCGACTTTATTACTGCTATCTAACACCAACACGCGACGGCCACGCTGCGCGGCACTGGCTGCACACATTAATCCCGACGCACCGCCACCTATAATAATTACGTCCACGTAGTTCAAAGACATCTCTCAATGTGTTTTTAGAGTCATCTATGTTATCAAAACAAACGCCAGCCTCCCAAGCCTTATTTAGATAGGCTGCGTTTGGTAAAACTTCATCAAAAACACACAACATCTGCCCCAAACTTTCGTTAGCATAGCCGTCATCATAGAGAGGAGAGCTACCACTGTGTATAACGATGAAGACCTAGACGCTGCTGTCGCAGCAAAGGTATTAAGCACAGAATCTGTACAGGCGTTTAGGCAATTTATCACGCGACAACGTCAAAGTCAGCTAAATGACGAAGAGCATTTTCGGTTGCTTTCAGGCTTTAATGATATTTTTGTTGCCATTGCCGCCATGTTATTTGTTGGCTCTATGAGTTGGTTGGGTAATCTCATTACCCCCTTAATGGGCGCCAGTTTTATGTTGATAAGTTCTTGGTTATTGGCCGAATCCTTTGTCCGTAAACGTCGCTTAGCCTTACCTGCAATCGTTTTATTGGTCAGTTTTATTGGCGGAGTCTTTTGGCTAAGCAATAGCTTACTCGCTTATGTTATCCCTTATCCGAGCGTATTACTGTTGGCGGCAGTCGTCACCCTGTTGGCCAGTTATCTACACTGGCGACGCTTCCAAGTCCCCATTACGGTGGCGACCGCCGTTGCTTTTGTCTTGCTTGCTATAATTAGTTTTATGACCGAAGAACCCAGCCTAAAGCCGTTCCTCATTCCCCTCTTTTTTTTAGGAGGGATAAGCAGCTTTATCTATGCCATGTGGTGGGATAGCCAAGACCGTTATCGCCAAACTCGTAAATCAGATGTCGCATTTTGGCTGCATTTACTCGCAGCACCTTTGATTGTACACCCTATTTTTACCTTAATTGGTATTTTTGACAAAAACAGTGGTCTCTTAGAAATCAGTTTGGTTTTATTGTTGTATGGCGTGTTAGGCTTAATTTCTTTGGCCGTCGACCGTCGAGCTTTAATGCTATCTGCCTTGTTATATGTATTATATGCCCTGACACGTATCCTAAAACTGTATGGCGGACTGGATATGAGTTTTGCGATTGCTAGCGTCAGTATTGGTGGTCTCTTGTTGGTACTTTCTATTTTTTGGCATCAAACACGTTCCGCTGTGGTGCAGCGTTTACCGCTACGCTATCAACAACGACTGCCTGCCTTACAATAATAACTCATGGGTCACAGAGCTGTAGCTAAGATAATAACGACAGCCTGTCACTCATACCCAATAGGGGGCTTAGCCCCCGTCTGCATGCTCACCCATACGGATAATAGCTTGTTGGACAGCCTTCGTTTTTGATTGATTGCGTTGTTTCATAATTATCGCTAGAATCCTCAGCCACTATTGAGGGGTGCTGCACCAGTTAAAAAACTGCTAGGCTCAATAGTACACATATAGTTGCCAACGTCACCCACCTCTATACCATAGGAGTCTGTCATGACTGCAATGACATCCGTTGGCGACTATAAAGTTGCCGATATTTCTTTAGCCGCTTGGGGTCGTAAAGAAATCATTCTCGCCGAAGCCGAAATGCCTGCTTTAATGGGTTTACGCCGCAAGTATGCTGCCAGCAAACCGTTAGCAGGTGCAAAAATTATCGGCTGTATCCACATGACTATTCAAACTGCCGTATTAATCGAAACCTTAATTGATTTAGGGGCAGAAGTTCGCTGGTCATCTTGCAATATTTTCTCCACACAAGACCAAGCGGCTGCAGCAATTGCTGCGGTGGGCATTCCTGTCTTTGCATGGAAAGGCGAAACCGAAGAAGAGTTTTGGTGGTGTATCGAGCAAACGATTCTCAAAGATGGTAAGCCTTGGGATGCCAACATGATTTTGGATGATGGCGGTGACGTGACCTATATCGTGCACCAAAAATATCCAGACATGTTAAAAAGCATTCATGGTATTACCGAAGAAACCACCACAGGCGTACATCGTTTAATTGAAATGTGGAAAAAAGGCACATTAAAAGTGCCTGCGATTAACGTCAATGACTCGGTGACTAAAGCTAAAAACGACAACAAATACGGCTGTCGCCATTCCTTAAATGATGCCATTAAACGCGGTACCGATATGCTCATGGCGGGTCGTCGTGCTTTAGTGATTGGTTACGGTGATGTGGGTAAAGGCTCTGCTCAATCCTTACGTCAAGAAGGCATGATTGTACGTGTGACCGAAATCGACCCCATCTGTGCCATGCAAGCCTGTATGGATGGTTATGAAGTCGTTTCGCCTTATATTGATGGCAACAACACAGGTTTAGATGCAGACATTAACAAAACCTTATTAGGCGAAACCGACCTATTAGTGACTACGACGGGTAACACCAACGTATGTGATGCGGCGATGTTACGCAACCTCAAAAACGGTGCAGTAGTCTGTAATATTGGCCATTTTGACACCGAAATTGATACGGCTTACATGCGTACGAACTGGCACTGGGAAGAAGTTAAACCCCAAGTACACAAAGTCTATCGTACTGCTAAAAATAGCACCGTTGATGCCACTGATAGTAACTACCTCATTTTATTATCCGAAGGTCGCTTAGTGAACTTAGGCAATGCCACAGGTCACCCATCTCGTATCATGGATGGTTCTTTTGCTAACCAAGTGTTAGGCCAAATGTATTTGTATGAACAAAAGTTTGCCGACCACTCACCTGCTGCACAAGAGCGTATGCTCAAAGTTGAAGTTTTACCAAAGAAACTTGACGAAGAAGTCGCCGCAGCCATGGTGGCAGGTTTTGGTGGCGTGTTAACCAAATTAACGCCCGCGCAAGCCGAATATATTGGTGTCTCTGTGGATGGGCCTTATAAGCCAGAAAGTTATAAGTACTAAATAGCCTTAGCTCCTCCTCCTTGCTTTTTAAGGGGGAGTGAGTAGCCTGTATGTAGCCTAGCGAAATACGGGAAAATAACCACGCTAACCCGTATTGCATACGGACTACTTATTTTAGGATGGCCGATTGTCATGCCTCGTCAAATTCCTATTAGCTTCGAGTTTTTTCCAACAAAAACCGAAGAAGGCACACAAAAACTCTTACACGTTCATCAACGTTTAGCCACCTTAAATCCTGCCTATTTTTCGGTGACTTATGGTGCAGGTGGCTCTACGCGTGAACGTACCTTGTCGATTGTTGACAATATTCAACAAGCTGCCCCCATTCCCGTTGCGCCACACTTGTCGTGCATTGGTGACAACAAAAGCGAAATTGCTGAGCTGTTACATCGTTATAAAAATCAAGGCATTAAACATTTAGTGGCCTTACGTGGTGATTTGCCCTCAGGCCAAATGGGCTTAGGTGAACTGCCTTATGCGCGTGATTTGGTCGAGTTTGTGCGTCAAGAAACAGGCGACCACTTTCATATTGAAGTCGCAGCCTACCCCGAAATGCACCCACAATCTTATGATTTTGACAGTGATGTTAAGAATTTTATTGCCAAAGTCAATGCAGGTGCAAATAGCGCGATTACCCAATTTTTCTTTAATGCCGATGCCTATTTTTACTTTGTCGAAAAAGTACGTAAAGCAGGCGTTACCATTCCCATCGTACCGGGTATTATGCCTATCACCAACGCCAGCAATTTAATTCGTTTTGCCGATGGTTGTGGTGCTGATATTCCACGTTGGATTCGTAAACAATTAGCCGCGTATGGCGACGATAGCGCAAGCATCAAAGCCTTTGGTGAAGACGTTGTGGCCAAGTTATGTGAAACCTTATTGCAAGGCGGTGCACCAAGTTTACACTTTTACACCATGAATCAAGCCGAGCCAACTACTCGCTTGTGCCAATTATTAGATTTAGCTTAAACGTTTATTGTTTACGTAGGGTGAGCGGAGTCTAACCATAAGCAAATTTAGTGATTTAATAACCCGCCCTACTTTTCTGACTTCGACTCCGCTCAGTCAACGCTGAAATGCGACCTGAACCAGCCGAAGGGTCGAAGGGCAATTTTCTAGGATATTTATGAGCGATTTACCTAACTGTCCGAAATGCCAATCAAGTTATAGCTATGAAGATGGCGATTGTTATCTTTGCCCAGAATGCAGCCATGAATGGCCAAAAACGACGGCACCAAGCGAAGATAATCGTGTCATTAAAGATGCAAACGGCAATGTTCTCAGTGATGGAGATACCGTGACTGTGATTAAAGACCTAAAAGTTAAAGGCTCTTCGTTAGTTGTTAAAGTGGGGACAAAAGTCAAAAATATTCGTTTAGTCGATGGCGACCACGATATTGATTGTAAAATTGAGGGTATTGGTGCAATGAAACTCAAATCTGAGTTTGTCAAAAAAGTGTCAGGCTGAGTGCCTTATTCTGTAACACACGATGGTGCTACAGAATAAGGGAACAGCGTTGTTAAACCACCAAAACAACGCCATTCAAGACTGAAATACCGCTATTTCCGTTCCCTGTACTCAGGTCTTGCATACACTGATAACTGCCATCACTGTATATCGACACGGACATAGCATCTTTACATAGGATTGGCAGACTCATTTTGCTGGCCTGCCTACGTCCTCAGATGCTATTAAATACTACGCGAAATTAACTCTTTCATAATTTCATTGGTGCCACCATAAATACGGTTGGCACGGGTATCAATGTAGGCACGTGCAATGGGGTATTCGAGCATAAAGCCATAACCACCATGTAATTGCACACACTCATCAACGACTTTGCTTAATAAGTCAGAGACCCAATATTTCGCGGCACAGGCTGCTTCGACACTGAGTTCATGTTTAAGTACTTGCTCAATACAACGGTCAACAAAGACACGGGCAATTTGTGCTTCAGAACGTAATTCAGCCAACTTGAAGCGCGTATTTTGGTAAGCCGCAACGGGTTTACCGAATACTTTACGGTTTTTTACATAGTCGACGGTTTGTGCTAATGCGCCCTCTGCCCCTGCGGCACACATAATGGCAATCATCATGCGTTCCCATGCTAACTCTTTCATTAACATGATGAAGCCCATGCCTTCCATACCCAACAAGTTTTCTTTAGGCACTTTCACGTTATTAAAGAATAACTCACAGGTATCTTGGCCTTTCATGCCGACTTTCTTTAAGGGTCTGCCTTTGCTAAAGCCTTCGCTATGGGCATCCACAATCAATAGAGAGATATTTTGTGCGCCTTTTTCGCTTGTACCTGTTTTGGCAACAACGACCGCCATATCACACAAATAACCGTTAGTGATAAAGATTTTAGAGCCGTTTAAGACATAGTGGTCGCCCATATCAATGGCACGCGTTTGTACCGCTTGTAAGTCTGAGCCTGTACCAGGTTCGGTCATGGCAATCGCAGACACGACTTCGCCAGAAGCCATTTTGGGTAACCATGCTTGTTTTTGTGCTTCGTTACCAAAGTTATTGATGTAGTTAGCGACGATATCAGAATGCAAAGAGAACCCCGAGGCAGAGTCACCCACACGGGCTTGCTCTTCCATCATGATGACGCTATATAAACGGTCAACACCAGACCCACCATACTCTTCGGGCATGGTTGGGCATAACAAACCTAAAGCCCCTGCTTTATTCCATAAATCACGGTCTAAATGTTGTTGTTCTTCCCACTTCTCATGATAGGGCGCAATTTCTTCTTCAAAGAAACGACGGGCAGTTTTACGAAATGCCTCGTGGTCACTGTTAAATAATGTGCGTGGAATCATGGGGGCGATTTGGTCGGGAATATGTAGCTTGCTCATGTGTCACTCTCAATTTACAATACGGACGTACAATATGTTTATAAATAGCAAGAACTATGGCGGTTCGTCAAGATGTCAACGCAGGAAAATTGTGATTTGCTAATAAACTCGCACTAAATTACGGCAAGAGTTGTTATTTATGCGAAAGCTGACTACTGTAATAGCAAGCACAAGCTGCTTAAATAGTAGAAGAAGATTACAATATCCGTCATCCATGAAGTCCATAACCACATCTTAAAACTGTATTGTGACTCTAGGTGCTGTTGAGACCTTGTTTGTGAGAATAAAACACAACTAACCTTGGCAGTCCCTGCAACCTTTTTATTTTTGATTTATTGATGCTATGACCGAAAACACCGTATCGAGTCCTTTAGACTCTCATAAAAAAACGCGCCGCACACAAGCTGAACGTAGCGAGGCTATGCGTATTCGTTTAATCGAAGCGACACTCAAATGTTTAGAGGTTGACGGTTATGCAGGCACTACTGTCACCAAAATTGTCGAGGCCGCACAGGTATCTCGGGGTGCTCCTGTGCATCACTTCCCTTCTAAAGCGGCCTTAATTGCTGCCGCTGCCGAACACTTAATGCGTCGTTTCTATGTGCAGCTTGGTGTGGCAATGGCAGGCATTGGCGAATCTGAAGATAAACTCACCGAATTGATTATGACCTCTTGGAAACAAGTATTTGGGGCATCGGAAAATACCGTGATTTTAGAGTTGATTGTGGCAAGCCGTCGTGACCAAGAATTAGCAACAATGCTACAAAAATTGTGGATTTCGGCATTTAGTACGGTTGGCGCAGCAGCCGAACATTATTTAGAACCCAAATCCAATAAAGACAATGTGCGTCATTTAATGATTTTGACCCAATGGTTATTGCGCGGCATGGCGATGGATAAACACTTGGTATTTAACGAAAAAGTCATCGAGCATTATGTGCGCGTATGGTGTAAGGTCATGGCAGGTCATTTGAAAACCAAAGGCAATGTCGAAACTCGCCCACCACGTCCTGAATTTTGGGATATGTCGCTTGATAGCTTAGATTCTTAATATTGAGATACCTATGTCTAGTCAGACACGGCTAAAATTTGAGCCTTGGCTCATATTATTAGGCGCATTAACCGCCATTGGCCCGCTCTCTATTGATATGTATTTGCCCAGCTTTCCCACGCTAGAGCAAGAACTAGGTCAAGGCGCGCAATTAAGTTTAGCGAGCTTTTTTATTGGCATGGCCATTGGTCAAGTATTGTATGGTTCACTCAGTGACCGCTTTGGCCGTAAAGCCCCTTTAATCATCGGGCTGAGTATTTTTATGGTCTCGGCATTGGCGGCGAGTCAAGCACACAATATGCACGAGCTAATTATCTATCGCTTTTTACAAGGTTTTGGTGGCTGCTCGGGGATGGTGATTGCCCGTGCGATTGTTCGTGACCGTTGTCAGCCTAGCCAAGCGGCACAAGCCTTTTCTATGCTGATATTGGTGATGGGCTTAGCCCCCATTTTAGCCCCGATGGCAGGGAGTTATTTTTTAACGGCATGGGGTTGGCACAGTATTTTTTATTTCAAAGCTGGGTTTGCCTTAGTATGTTTGACTGCCATTTTAATATTGATTCCTGAAAGTCATAAAGGGCCTTTTGCCTCACTGGCACTACGTAAGGTGTTTAATAGCTACTGGCATTTGCTACGCGATAAAACATTTATCGGTTACACCCTATCCAGTGGTTTAGCCTTTTCTGGCATGTTTGCTTATATTGCAGGTTCACCCCATGTGTTTATCGAATTACAAGGATTATCACCACAACAATACAGCCTGATGTTTGGCACCAATGCCTTTGGTTTTATCGCGGCGAGCCAACTCAATGCGTGGTTATTACGACAAGAATATAACATGCTACGCATTTTACACTTGGCGTTGTGGATTCCTGCAACAGTCAGTACCCTACTGTGCTTAGCGGCTTTGATGGGTTTTGATGGCTTATGGCTGTTATTATTCGGCTTTTTTAGTTATATCGTCAGCTTAGGCTTTATTTCACCTAATGCAGGGGCTGCCGCAATGGCACATCAAGGTCATCAAGCAGGCACAGCTTCTGCATTAATGGGCGTCTTACAATTTGGTCTTGCAAGTACCATCGGGGTGTTATTAGGCCTATTTCATAGCGACAGTGCCTTGCCTTTACTCAGCATCCTGATGGTCTGCGGTGTGGGTGCTTTTGTGTGGCACCGTTTAGTCGTGGTGCAACATCCTACGTAAACGCGCTCTAAACTCTGTGGGTGTTTGTCCTGTCCACTGCTTAAAAGCACGGGTAAAATTAGCGGGGTTGTTATAACCTAAGCGTTGAGCAATCTGTTGAATATCCGCCTGTGTTTGGCGTAATAATTGTTGTGCATCGCGCTGACGAGCAGCTTCTACTAATTGTTGATAGCTCGTCCCTTGATGTTGTAAATGACGGCGTAAACTCCGCTCTGAGAGATGTAAACGCTCGGCAATTTGTTCGGGCGTCAAATACCCTTGCGTGTGATGTTGTAATAAGTTTTTGACTATCATCACCATATCTTGTTGCATCGTTGGCAACAGGGCTAATTCTCGTTCACATTGGGCAATCGCTAAGGTCAAGGCTTCGGGATTAGCGGTTTTAATAGGATAGTGCAGTACCGCTTTAGGCACTCTCAGTTGGGTCACCGCTTGCTCATAACATAAGGTAGGTAATGCCAAATGTGACACTTGTGTTAAGTAGTCAGGCTCAGGCATGGCAAAATGCAGCTCTGCGTCTAAGTTTTCACCCGCTAATAAAAACTTTAGGCCATAATAAATGCCCGATAGTACAGCCTCCAACAACACTTTTTCGACCTCGGGAGGCATGGGGTACTGACAGTAAATTGAAAATACCACACAATGTGGGTCGTCAATATAACGTAAATTCACCCCACGACCACGCACATGCCAAAAACGCTGTAAAATATACATCGCATCAGCAATTGTTGCCGCCGACATTAAGGCATAGCCTAAACTCCCGTGTGCGGTCAGGGGTTGGCGCGCACCAACCTCTAAACCTAAGCCATTATTACCCACTAAGGCGATGACCGCCGTCACTAATTTTTCATAGTCTTGGCTGGAAACACGCCCCGTTGTTTGAGCAAAGAGTTGTGGATTAAGCTGTGCATGCGCTAATACTTGCGCTTGGCTCACCCCGCGCTCTTCCGCAATTTGTAAATAAATCGCAGGATAAGTGACTGGCAAATGCGCATATAGTGTTTGTTCTTTTGGATAGGTAATTTGGCTCATGCTGGCCACCAATGATAAGTGACTTGTCCGCGTAGCGTCTCACGATTTCACCAGAAAGGCAATTATGCTTAAGCCATAATATGCTCCATGAGCAAATGTGATAACGGCGGCTGCACGAAGTCGAAGCCTACTTCGACTCCGCTCAGTAACCACACTTCAACTTTGCTCAGTATGCTGATTTTAACTAAGAGGTGTGCCATGACTGCTGCAATTAACCCCGCATTGACCCAAACCCATGCTGGTCATCATCACGATTTAAAAGTGCGTCAAATGGATTTTGCCCTCAACGATATTCCCGAATTTTGGTATGATAACGACCCTTTCAAAACCTTACTACTATCCGCATTATCCGGTGGATTTCCCGCAGGTGAACACTTTTTTATTCATTCCATCCGTCATTTTCAAGACCAAATTAAAGACCCCGAATTACGCCAAGCCGTTCGCGCCTTTATTGGCCAAGAAGCCCATCACTCCAAAGAACACGAAGTATTAAATGACTTAATGATTAAACATGGCTATTCAATTGACCGTATTGACCGTAATGTTGCCTTTGCGATGAAATGGTATAAAACCTATTTAAGCCCTGCCCGTCAATTGGCTCATACGGCCGCTGTTGAGCACTTTACCGCATTAATGGCCGAAGAATACTTATTTAACAGCAATGAGTTAGACAAAATGGACGCCCGTTTAGCGCCGTTATGGGCGTGGCATGCCATTGAAGAAACCGAACACAAAGCAGTGGCTTTTGATGTCTATAAAGCCACTGTCAATAATGAGTGGATTCGCTTATCACAAATGGCGATTTGTACCGTGATGTTTTTAGGCTTTTCGACTTATGACTTTATCACCTTGATGCGAGAATCGGGGCGTCAAGGTGACGTTAAAATGTGGGCAAAAGGCATTAATTATTATTGGGGAACAAAAGGTATTTTTAGAAAAATGATTCCCAGTTATTTTAAGTACTACCGCAAAGACTTTCATCCTTGGCAACACAATAGCCAATCTATGGTAGATAAACTTAAAGCTAAATATTTGGGGGATAAGGCTTAGCTTAGCTTTCGACTTCGCTCAGGATACCAAATCTAAAATGGTTGCCCTTCGACTACGCTCAGGGAGCAAAGCCATGGTGATTGAGCGAAGTCGAAACCAAACAAATTTCCGCTACCTTTACAAAACCTGTCTATAATGCCTCGTTGATTTTACGAGGCAAAAACAATGACTAACCAACAACTAATGCAACGTGATTTAGCGGTCTTGTGGCACCCTTGTACCCAAATGCACGACCACGAACACATTCCTTTAGTCCCAATTGCCAAAGCGCAAGGTATTTGGTTAGAAGATTTTGAGGGTAAACGTTATATTGATGCGATTAGCTCGTGGTGGGTCAATATTTGGGGACACGCGCATCCTCATATCAATCAAGCCATCAAACAGCAATTAGATACACTTGAGCATGTGATTTTGGCAGGTTTTAGCCATGAACCTATCATTGAATTAGCCGAAAAACTCGTTGCCCTTGCACCACAAGGTTTAAGCCGTTGTTTTTTTGCTGATAATGGCTCGGCGGCTGTTGAAGTTGCCTTAAAAATGAGTATGCACTATTGGCATAATCAAGGTGAAAAACAAAAAACACGTTTTGTGTCCTTGCAAGGTAGCTATCATGGTGAAACGCTTGGCGCATTAGCCGTGACTGATATTCCTCTGTTTTCCGAAACCTACGCCCCACTACTCACCCAACATTACCGTGTGCCATCGCCAGATTGGACACAAGCGCCAGAGGGCATGACAGCCGAAGCCCTTGCCCGACAACAATTTAACGTGCTTGAACAACTGCTAATTGAAAAACACAGCGAAATTTGTGCGGTGATTGTTGAGCCGTTAATTCAAGGTGCGGCAGGCATGAAAATGTATCATCCTGTCTATTTACAGTTATTACGCGCCGCTTGTGACAACTATGGCGTTCATTTAATTGCTGATGAAATTGCCGTTGGTTTTGCCCGTACAGGTCGTTTTTTTGCGTGTGAGCACGCCAATATTCGCCCTGATTTTTTGTGTTTATCCAAAGCCTTAACCGCAGGTTATTTACCCATGTCGGTGGTGTTAACCACTGAAGCTATTTATCAAGGCTTTTACCATCCTTACTCTACGCTCAAAGGTTTTTTACATTCGCATAGTTTTACAGGCAATCCTTTAGCGGCAAGAGCCGCTTTAGCTTCTTTAGAACTATTTGCCCTTGACCCACAATTACAACGCCAGCAGCAAATTCATCACGTTTGCCAAAAAGCCTTAGAGCCGTTAAAAAATCATGCTCATATTGTCAATATTCGGCAAACAGGCACGATTTGCGCGTTTGATTTGGTGCAAGACAAAGCAAGCAAAACACCGTTTGATTGGCGTGAGCGTCGTGGTTTGCAGGTATTTCAAGCTGCATTAGAACAAGGCGTGTTATTACGCCCTATTGGTAATACCGTGTATGTGATGCCGCCGTATGTAATGACCGATGATGAATTGCGTTATGTGCTTAAAGTGGCAGGTAATGCAGTGGATATAGCGACCCAAGCACCTGCAAAAGGAAGTGATGTAGGCGTAAGTTTGCCTTAAAGAGGAAATGAATATGCGTGTTTTATGGTTGTCTCTGATATGGCTGTTGCAGGCTTGTTCAACATCTCATCCTAATATCGCCGATACAAGACTCAACTCACCGCAACTAAGCATCCTTGCAATTG
Organism: Agitococcus lubricus; assembly: GCF_003051055.1. GTDB lineage: Bacteria > Pseudomonadota > Gammaproteobacteria > Pseudomonadales > Moraxellaceae > Agitococcus > Agitococcus lubricus. The sequence continues at coordinate 168,318 of NZ_QAON01000002.1, forward strand.
GAGACTCACTGACGAATGGCGGTAAAAATAATAACTATCGTGAGCCACTGGCAGAGTTAACTAAACTAACAGTGCTTAATTATGGTGTCGGGGGTCAACGCTCTGACCATATCAGTGCTCGTTTAGGATTACGAGCGATAGACGTATCTGCTAAAGCAGGTTTTTTTATTGAAGGACGTAATGAACTCAGTCGTATTTTCCCTCCCCCTATTACTTCTCAAGGCGCCAAACAAATTACGTGTCAAACCCTAACCCATATACAGTGTGAAATTCAGTTAGTTGAAAAAACCTATTTTTTAACCTTAACAGAATCAGTCAATACCCAAAACCTTCAGTTACGAACCCCATTGATAGATACGACAAACAGTATTGGGATTATTTGGGTGGGACGAAACAATGCCGCTCAGACAGAACGTGTGCTTAGTGATATTGAATTGATAGTTAATCAATTCAAACATCATCAATCCTCCTATTTGATACTGACTGTCTTAAACGGTCAAGGAGAAGGTGTTAATACAGGTATTCATACAAAAATTTTAGAACTTAATCGCAGACTCATAGCAACATATGGGCAACAAGTACTAGATATTCGACAAGTATTAGTTGATAGCTATCGGCAAGATGATGCCGTTGACATAAACAACTATCAACAAGATATAGTCCCACAATCATTACGTAAGGACGGTCTTCATCTTAATGCACAAGGTAATCAAATTGTTGCCCAAGCCATATATAATAAACTGACTGCTCTAAAACTCATTCAGCACTAGGTTTAATATGACCCGTCTTTACCCCCCTATTCCCTTATCGCTCAATACCGAAATTGAACTGCCTGAAGATGCTGCTCATCACTTTATTAAAGTCTTACGCGCGCGCGTGGGCGATGCAGTGTGTTTATTTAATGGTGACGGCGGTGAATATCATGGTCAATTAAGTCGTACTGATAAACGTCATGCTTATGTCACCCTAGAAACGTTTATTGAAAATAACAAAAGCTAACCACTCAACGTCTATTTAGGCCAAGTGCTATCAGAAGGTGATCATTTTGAGTTATGGGATGTCTGTACAGACCATCTATCTAATAATTTTTGGTAGTGTCAAAACTTAACGTGTTTGATATTTTTGCATCATTTCCTGATTGTACTGCAATATAAAGGCATGTAAGACGGCCTCATGGTTTTCCTTGTTTTTTGAAAAGCTCAACGTCTGACGAGTTAACCGACCCAGTCGATGACGTGCAGTGGCATTAAATCGCTCCACATGATTGGTTCCTGCATGCTTACCGACAGATTGATGCGTGTCAGGATCAAATACCTCCGCATAACTTGACCAGTAATCAATAACAATTTGCCACGTATTGTAAAAAGCACTACACTCTATAAATTAGGAGTTTTTACCATGCAACAAGCTCGTACCGAACATCCCTTATCTCTCCGTTTGCCTGATGTTGATTTATCACTTATTGACCGCGCCGCAAACATACAAGGCTGTTCTCGCACCCAATTTATGCGTAATGCCGCCATACAAGCCGCAACTCAAACCATTTTAGAACAATCTTTAGTGGTGATGAGTCACGAGGGTTTTGCTGCTTTTCAAGCATCTATTGATGCAGAACCTCAAATTTCCCCTGCCATTGCTGCTTTACGCCAACATAAAGCCCCGTGGGATAAGCCATAAATGGCTATTTCTGCCCCCGAAAAACTAAATACACAACATTTAATTAACGATTTTGATTGTGGCACAGAAGCTTTAAACATTTGGATCAAACAGCGTGCATTAAGCAATCAACAACGTGGCTTTAGTGTGGTGATGGTGGTGCATCAAAACTATCAAGTAGTAGGTTATTATAGTATTGCTCCAACTGCGGTGATTGCTAAACAGTTACCTAGAAACATCAGAACAGGCCAACCGCCCAACCCCATTCCTTGTTTATTATTAGGACAATTAGCCACCGATAAACTTTTTATGGGGCAAGGAATTGGTTTAGGTTTGTTACGCCATGCGTTAGAACGCTGTGTACAAGGCGCGCACTTAATTGGTGGCCGAGCGGTGATTGTCCATGCAATCAACACGCAAGCAGCAGAGTTTTGGCAAAAACAAGGATTTATTCCATCAATTGACAATCCATTAACTTTATTTCGTTCCATTCAAGATATTGCTTTTTCATTAGGTTTAGCAACACCATGACCCGTCTTTACACCCCTACTCCCTTATCGCTCAACACCGAAATTGAACTGCCTGAAGAAGCTGCTCATCATTTTATTAAAGTCTTACGCGCGCGCGTGGGCGATGCAGTGTGTTTATTTAATGGTGAAGGGGGTGAATATCATGGCCAATTAAGCCGTGCTGACAAACGCCATGCTTATGTCACCCTAGAAACCTTTATTGAAAATAACAAAAGCTCTCCGCTAAAAGTTCATTTAGGGCAAGTATTATCTAAAGGCGATAGATTTGATTATGCCATTCAAAAAGCCACCGAATTAGGCGTTAGCGAAATTACCCCACTCATCAGTGAGCGTTGCGAAGTGCGTTTAGGTAATGAACGCTTAGATAAAAAAATGGCACATTGGCAAGGCGTAGCCATTAGTGCTTGCGAACAATCAGGCTTAAATATTGTCCCTAAAATTAATCCACCTCAAGTTTTAGAAACATGGACGGCAAACACTCAAGCTGATTTACGTTTTGTCTTAGCACCGAGCGTGACAGGCTTACCCAACCCTAGCCAAAAACCACAAACGATTGCGGTATTAATTGGTGCAGAAGGCGGACTCTCTGAGCGCGAAATTAGTCAAAGTATCGAACACGGATTTGCGCCGTGGTGCTTAGGACAACGGGTATTACGTACCGAAACCGCCCCCGTTGCCGTATTAAGCGTGTTAAATTGGTTATGGGGGGATTTTCATTAGTCTATACCCCCTAAATCTCCCTCTTTTCAGGGGGAGACTTTGAAGGCTTAAACGGTAATCACCGCGACATCACTCATCCCATACCAATAAGCACGCTCTAAAATACGTCTCGCCCAACGCTCATGCGTAGCAGGCTCACACATAGCGCCATTATGCTGAAATACGGCAGGCGCACTGTGATTGAGAATCAAACTGGCGGCTTGATAATCTTCAAGACTCACTTGTAATGCCTGATGAATAATCGCTATTTGGGTGGGATGAATGGCGGTTTTTCCGACTAAACCATGTTCTATATCTAAGATTAATTCTTGGCGCAATAATTCGGGTTGCTGGAGTAGCTCACACACAGGAGCGGTTAAACTAAAACCAGCCGCCCCCATCACGCCCGACAACATTCCTATCACATAACCTACAGGACTTTGATAGAGTGTATGGTTTTTGCTGCGTCTTAAGCCTAAACAACTGAGTAAATCATTACCACCAATCCTCAAGACTAACACTCTATCATTTAACTCTTGCTGTAATGCCTGTGCTAGTTCGGTCATCGCGGTGGCATCAAATACTTCTTTACTTTCTAAGGTGGGCATCACTCGTAAACTGGTACCTTGTAAAAGGTGTTGCCAAATCGCTACATCATGCAGGGTAAATTTGGGTAATACCAAGCCATCAATTAAAGACATTAATGGCCAATCAACTAACTGTTTAGCCATATTCAAATGGCGAGGCCGCACAAAGACTAGGGGCGCATCTTTGTAACGCTCACGACGTGACAAATCGAGTAATAAACGCTGTAAATTATTGAGCGCAAAGTCGACATCCTGTTCGGCAACCGCATCTTCCAAACAAATGACCAAAGAGCGTAATTGCGGAATTTTTTCACCACACACCACTGCCAATAAATCATTACGCGTTGCAGGCATGTATAAGGTTGCACCCAAGGCATAAGGGGATAGTTTTTCCATTTAACGCATACTCCTAATCAAGGTTAAGGCTCGATATTGTCCCAACGCTTCACCTGCTTCTTCAATCCTCACGCCTGTTTGCTTGGCCAAATACAGCAATAAGGCAATGTCAGGGTCTTTGTCACTACGGACTAACACTTTTTCGGGAACACGACGCATCACTGCCCGCGTGGCTTCGGCAATACCTACCTTAATCCGATTGATATTGTGTACCTGATGACGTTGGGCAAATTGATGAATGACGGTTTGACTGGCTTGTTGTAAATGCTGCGCTTGTTGGTGTGTCCACGGGGCTATTGTCTTTTCGCCGAGTATGGTTTGTTGTGCCAGATGGTCTATGTGTTCAATAAACGATTGACTGACATCGACATCGGCCAAATGCGGACACAACATGCACCCATGAAAACCTTGTTCTGTCAGTACCGAACGCGAGACTAAACCCGAAATACTTGCGCCTAATACGCCCGATGGAATTAACCAATCTTCGGCAGAAGCCGCTAACCATGCTTTGCCACAGGGGTCGGCTAAGGTAATCAAACGATGCTTTAGCTCAGGATAGTGACTTAAACTCTGTGCTAACTCTTGTGCAATAGCCCCTTTACCCGTCCAACCATCGACAAAAAAAATGCTGTCAGGATGATGATGAGCCAAAATATGCGCCATCGCTACATGGTCAATGCCTTTATCACGAATAATACTGACACCATAATGTGTTACGCGACAACCCCGACGTATTAATGCGCGTTTTAACAAGATGGCAATGGGTAAACCTGCTCTAACAAAAGATACCAGCGTAATTTCTTGTTGATGGGCATATGGGGCTAGCGCACTCGCCAATAACTCAATATCTTGTGCAAACCTCACGCCACCTTGCTGTAAGGCTTGTTGATAAAACTGTTGATGTAAAGCCGTGGGTTTAGGCTCTTCGCTGAGCATTTGCGAGTAGTGCTTTTGTCCCGACTGAATTAAACGCTCTTTTTCTAGAATATCTACGGTAGGTAGCGTCAGTTGTTGCAGTAAAAACTCAACATCTGAGGCCAAATAAGTGCCTGCAAAACCCGTCATCTGCATCACTCCGTTATACCCAATTGTTGATAGACGCTCTTCGCTAATTGGCCTTGTTGCGGCGTTGCCCACCAATCACAGCGTTGCAAAAAATCAACATCCGACAAGCTATCCCCAAATCCTAAAATGGGACGCTCGCCATGCCGCTTTTTGTCTTGTTGCAACCAATAGTCAACGGCAAATTTTTTATGTAATACCTTGGGCAAAATCGCTAAGTTATTCGCATTTCTATGGATATAAAATGCGGTTAACGCCAACTGCTGTTGGATTTGCTGCTCGACATCGGCTAACACACTATCGTCATGACCACTTTGTTTAGCTAAGGCGTAACAGGCTAAGCCCTGCTCTTCAACCAACCATGTTCTTAAGGTTAAATTCAACTGTTGCCCTATACGCGCTAGCTTTTCTCGAACTTCCTCTAACAACATGGCATACGGATTTAGCTGTTGTTGCATAACAGCATGCCAATCTGGGTCTATGTCGCCATTTCGCGTTAATATCACCGCACCATGTGCACAAATCGCGCCTTGATTAAACGGAATTTGTACGCGTTTGAAGGCATCGACACTCCGCGCGGTGACAGGTACAACATCCGCATGGGTCAACAACCAGTCAATAAAAGCACGTTGTTTGGGATTGGTAAAACTCAATGGCTGCCCTTGTTTATCTAGTGCAGCGACTTGTCTTGGCATATCAGCAGGCATTTTGCGTGCCGTTTGCAGCAAGGTGTCATCCAAGTCCATTAAAAATAGCGGCTTAATCATCCACAATCACCTGTGCATTTAATGCGGTCAACAACGTTTTATCTATCATGGTTGCGGGGGTTTCTGTGCAAATAATAATTCTATCATATTGATTAACATCAACATTATAAGAAAAATTAGCAATCCCTAAACCATAGTTATCACTAAACGCACGACTGATGTGAATGGCATGCCCCAGTGCGATGGGTGAGCGCGTGGTTGAAGCAAAATACACCTCAGCCCCTTGTTGCTCTAGCTGTTCCGCCAATAAAAAGGGTCGCCAGACATATTCACTCGTACCTAACACTAATATTTTTTCACCTTTATTTGCCGACACTTTGTCGTTTAGCGTGGCGTGATGATGAATTACTCCCAAACGTCCCCAATCTAAGGCTAAATTAGGTTGCCATTGTCCCTGAGCGACGCTATCTACTTTGGGCATATCGGGCAAGGGAGCATTCGGATTATCTTGCCAGCAATAAGTACCCGACAATAAGGATACCGTTTGGGCTTTTTTGCCTAAGGTTGCTTGCACCGCATCCCCCGACCAGTCGGTTAAGGTCGTGGCAATAATACGCTCAATCTGTTGCAAACCTGTGTCTTGTAAGGCGTGCGCCAAATTAATAAACGTTTTCCCTGTTGAGGCTTCATCATCAACAATAATTAAAGTTTTAGTGGCTAATAATTGTTGTTTTAAGGCCTCATCAACAGGCCAATGCAATAAATGGGAGCTGGCATGACTATGCTCCTCCTCAAAACGGGCAAACAACGGTGTGCCTAAACTATGACGGGTACTCATCCAATACATTGCCTGTGGATAACGTGTTTGTAACGCCCGATGTACGCCCGCGCCTAAGCCCACCGCCGTTTCGGCCATGCCAATTACCAAGATAGGCTCTGGTAAATTATCAGGAATTTTTGCTGCTAATTGTGTAAAGGCATCTGTCATCACCGAGGGTTTAACAGGAATATGTCGGCCTAATACCTTAGAGACAAATAAAAATGCGCGTTTCGGATTGCGTCGTTCGGCAAAACCAAATAATTGCTCAGGCGCAATAGCGGCTTGCTCTACCTGCACGGACAGCGTACCGCGTTGAAGATGGACAGCAAAAGAGGAAGTCATAAGAAGTGTGTGTTTTCAAACAGATATAGCCTATTTTAACAGTAATTCACGGTAGGGTCTGTTGATGTTTTGAGCGAGTTTAGACCATTTGTACGACGACCAAGCGACTGCCTTCGCCTTTAGATAATAAGAGTTGCAAACCATCGACCAAGGTCACATTATCGCCTATTGCAATCGGTTGTTTGCTAGAAACATTGACTAAATCGGGCAAGGCTTCATTGACTAACAGCCATTGTTGCTGATGAAAAACAAAATAGCCAACTCGCTTTTTTTGCGCAGGACTTAGCCGTTCATTGGGCACAATATGATGATGGCTATGCCACGGATAGAGCGATTGATGGTGATATACCGTCAAACGGTGATTATCAGGAACGAAACGTCCCGCCTCAGCGGCAGAATAAAAGTTCAGCAAAGGCAGACTACCTTGCCACGGGGTGTGGCAAAACGGACAGATGGCGGGTGTTTGTGTCAAGACATACCATTTCTGCTGGCAGGCGCTATTACCACAGGGCAACATGACATCCACTGTTTTAATCAACGCTTGCTCCCATTCATCGGCACTAGGACGTAACTGCGGCTGATGTAAACCCGTGACAAAAGCCCGAAAAAACAAAGGCGACAAATACATACCTGTTACCGTGTAGGGCAATTTTTGTGTATCTTTCCACGGTAATTCCGCCGCGTTGACATACGCCTTGTTAATGCGATTGCTCGTATCTTCGGGGTGCTCAATAAAGAGTGCTGCCTCGCCCATCATTAAGGCATCATCACGCTGTGTATTGCGGACATCATGGACTTTGTCCCCACGCAATGGGTGACGATACAACAAATACATATAAATCAAGACCGCTAAGGCATGCTCGTCTGTGCTGATGCTCGGTAATACCCGCGCAGGGTCTGTGACTGCTAAATGTGCCGTTTTAACACATTCAGGTGCAATAAAATCAGGCGTACCGACGACATCGGGCGCAAATTTATCGGGCACAACTAAACCATCTAAGTCGATTAAACAGGCATTACCTGTGATGGGGTCAACTAAAACATTTTTATACGACAGGTCGGAGTGTGCTAAACCTGCGGCATGTAAACGTCGCACCGCGCGGGCAATTTGCAAGCCAATACGGACGTGGTGTAACCATGTGCCTAACTCTCGCTCGTCTAAAAATTTTTGTCGATTACTGGCGGAGGCAAACCATTTGCCTTCTTTTTCTTTACCTTTGATGCCGAGCATATCTTGTTGTTTGGCACCATAGGCAAAAAAGAAATGTGGCGCATAAAATGGAACAACAACCCCTATACGGTCTTGGTAGGACACTAACGTGGTTGGCCAGCAATAAACGGTTGTCCAATAGTCCGCGCCTTGCTGCTGAAAAACCCTCTGTCGATAGCTCCCTGTAATCGCTTGCAAACGTTCAATTAAAGCTGCGTCTGCTTTACGTCTAAAAAATGCGACGACATACTCCCGTTGTGGCGAAAAATAGACATCCTTCATTGCACCTGAGGCTTTGATTTCATCAATAAACTCAATCTTTGCGCCATCAAAGGCTGTTAGCTGAATGACTCGACTCATTTGTCCGTCTCCGCAGGAGTACTATCGTTCTATCATCGTGATTACCTGCCGACCAAAAGTCTAACCACGCTAAAAGACTTTCTGCCTGCTGTGCTGTTGTACCAATCTGTGCGTCTAACTGTTGCCAATGCTGAGGCTGCTGTAAGGCGTTTTCTGACTCAAAGAAGGCATCACTGACACCGTCTGTCATCAACCAAACGGCGCGCGGTATGAGGCTAACATAGTGTTTAACCTGTACCTGCGCCAACGTCTGTGCGTTTAAGAATTGCGTTTCGCCTGCATACTGTCCCGTTTCAGGTTGATGCAAACACACCAAGGGTTGTTCTGGCTCATACAGTGCTAATACGCCATCACCAATTCCTAAACTCAGGTAGTGAAATTGGCCGTCTTGTCGCCAAACCACTAAGATTAATAAGGTCGTTGCATAGGCATTGGTAGAGACGTGTTGCTGTCTGGCAGCTTGCTCAATCGCATGCCATGCACAAGCGGCCGCTTGCTGTAAATAGCGCTCCACTTGTTGGGGATTACATGGTGCTTGATTGAGTGTTTGCTGTAAAAAAAGACCTGCTTGCTGACAAGCCAAATATGCGCCATAACGACTATAGTTGGCACTACCAGCCCCGTCGGCAACTATCGCAATCGCCCAATTCTCTTGCGCGGCAATAAAATAATCGTCATCTCGACACAAACCTTTATGGGCGTGTGCACGCCCGCGTTGACTCGCGGCAACTAGCTGATAGTCGCTGTTGTTTAGCATTTGCGACTGGCTATCTGGTTTAGGATAGATATCTGGCCGCGAAGGAATATTTTGCCACAAACTACGCGGGTCAGCGTGTATGGTCAGTTGGGCGACCGCGCTGAGAATGGCTGTTGATTTATCTGTCGCTTGATAAAATATCTGTACGGCATACTGGCCTGCTTGCTGAGGTGTCCCCACCAGTGCCTGTTGTTGCTCGTCAAAACGCAAACCTGTACTGGTGGCGATATCAAGGGCACAAATTCGCCACTGAGCGACAGACTGTGTTTGTGGCACTTGCTGATAAGCGCGGCCAACATAGGCAGGGACAAAATGAAACTGGGCTACAGAGTTCATGGTTTAACCACGCGCACGGCTGATATCAAAACCATCGCCAGTAGACAGTACAAAATCATTTTCATATTGGCAGTGTGGACAAATCGCCTCACCTTCGCCACCAATACATAATAAATTATTGCAATTACCACAGGCTGCTAAGGCATAACGATGTCCACAATGGGGACAACCTGCCGCTCCTACCAATAAATCGGTATTAATCGTCGGCGTGGCCATACTGTCATCACACAATTCATAATAATCCCGCTCTAAGGGCATCACGCCCACCAGATGATAACGACCAAAATCGACATTAAATTGGCCATTGGCTAAGGTCATTGGCAAGCGTTCATATTTAATCAAATACGGCAGACGGCTACGTTGACATACGCCTGAGAGAATCACATAGTCTTCATCTACTTTGGCGGCTAGGCTTAAATCGCCCAGTTTACTCAAAATAGAATCATCTAACTTGGCCAGACTGACGCCGTTTTGTTGTGCAGATACGCTGCGGCTTTGTGCTACCACTGACTGACTCACCCAATCAATAAAACGCTTAAAATCGTCTTCGTTTTGGGCATTCAAATGCACGACATGGGGAGTTAATTTGGCTAAGGCATTGAGGTCGGCATACTCGCCCACCCCAATCGCGACTAAAGAGGCTTGATGTTGATAATATTTTTGCCAACGATACAGGGCGTCTTTGAGATGATCTGTCGGTTTACCGTCCGTCATCAAATAAACCACAGGTTTCCAGTCACCTTTGCGTTCGGGCGTGGTTTTTAACACTTGTTGGTCTATTTCTGCCATCAAATGGCTTAATGCGGCACCCAATGCTGTGCCTGAGCCAACGGGTAAACGAGGAGGATAAAAGGAAGCCACGTCGACCAAGGGCGTTAGGGTTTTCGCTTTCCCTGCAAAGGCGATAATCGATAAATAGACGGTCTCTAGTGCGTAGGGGTCGGTGCGTAAACTGGCGACTAAACGCTCCAGACCGTGTTGTAGCTGGCGCAAATTATCACCTGCCATAGACTCAGAGACATCTAACAAAAAGAAAATAGGCAAACGACGCATACACACCTCCTTGTTATTCAGAACACCCGCATGAGAATAGCCTCAAATGACAATATGGATTTCTGCGGGTGGCGGCGGCAATGTCATGCTTGTTTCACTGTGTTGATTCGCACTGACAGTTGCCGATAACCAACGAAAAAAGCCTGCAAAACTGGTGCTATCCATGGTATCTAAGCTAACCACTGTCTCTGTAAGGCGCTTTAGTGCACTGGCATCGGCTTTAGTCCCTGCTGCACAGGCCACAATTTGACCAAACCTACGTGCTTTAATGTCAGTAATGGCTTCACTAAATGCCAAGGTATCCGATGGTTTGCCATCGGTCATGATAAATAATAAGGGCGGCCAATCGTGTTGGTCGTCAATGTTTAGGTCTCTATCGACCCGTTGACACACGGTTGCCAAGCCTTCTCCCAAAAAAGTCGCACCTGATTCGGGGCAAACAATCATCGGTAAATTAAGCTGAGCAAGAGGGGTTAAGGGCACGACTTCTTTAATTTGCGAGTCAAAGGTGATAATGGCCATGTGTACCGCCGCTGAGGCCTGCGTGTTTTGGCGTAACGAAGCGAGCATGGCTTTGAGGCCACTATTGACCGATGCAATCGGCTCACCACGCATAGAACCAGACGTATCTAATAATAAATATACCGCTAAACGACGGGTCATCATGAGCAAATACTCTCACAAGCGCCTGAAGTAAATAACTCGAGTGACTGTCTAAACGGAGACAGCCACGCCTGAGTTATCATAAATACTGTTTTAAGATTTCAACAAAACTATCGCTGGCATTGGGTGTCCCTAAGGCACGGAACTGCCAACCGTCTGCCTCTCTCACCACTTCGGCAAAGGTCATCGAACACATATGGTCGTAGTGTGATTCTGCGCTAATATTAAATCGACACAGCTCTTTGCCTTTACTATCGACCGCACGAATAAAGGCATTGGCGACTTGACCAAAATGCTGGTTGCGTTGTTGACCTTGGTAAATAGACACCACAAAGAGGATGCGCTGATATTGTGTCCCTAACTGGTTGAGCTTAACAACAATTTGTTCATCGTCGCCATCACCTGCACCTGTTCGATTATCGCCCGTCAACCAAATATGACCACTCGGATGTTGTTTGCTATTAAAAAACACCACATCCCCGCCAATCAGGTCTTGTTTTGCGCCTAGGCTCGCGACTTTACCATTTTTATCTAATAAAAAAGCCACTGCATCCAAGTCGAATTCGGCAGGTTTTGCCGCAAACAGAGAGCCAAAAAAACCTTTTTTTTGTGCGCTTTGGGCAATATCCCAGCCCAAACCAATGGTGACTTGGGTTAAATCGTTTTCGCTTTTACGTAAAGAAAGACCTTCACCTTTTTTAAGACTCACTGCCATGTTATTTTCCTTATTGTTAGGGGCAATATGCCCCTCATTGATGTTGGGTGATTGTAGGCGCTGTTAATACTAAAGCCTGACTCACCTCGCCCACCGTCATGCCGACTTGTGGGACTGGCCACTGTAACTGAGCATAACCACAGACTAGGCCTTTTAACAAGAGATAGGGTAAATTTACACCCGCAAGGCAGGCCATAGCCATACCCCCAGACGGTCTTGCATTAATTTCTAATAATTTAATGCCGTGTGCACCTTGACGATATTGAACATTAAATTGGCCATTGAGTTGTAAATGCTGCGTTAAACGCGCTGTCATGGCGGCAATGAGGGGATTATTATCAATCACTTGATGCGGAATTTGTCCTTTTTGCATCGGTTTACGGCGTTGTATCGCTGACCATAATTGGCCATGTTCCGCTAAACAGTCGACACTCCATTCATCGCCATTCAAGTATTCCATCACTAATAAAGTCTTAAATTCACTGTGCTGTTGAATGGCGTGTGTTAATTCGGCAAATGACACAATGTATTCATCACCTGCCAAAATATGTTGCAAACAATCACGTTGTTCATCAATGACGCGAAAACCCAAACCAAAAATCGATTGTGATGGCTTCACACACAGCGTATCAAACTGTTGACGTAAATGTTGATAGGCGGCCTGAAATTGTGCACCATTATTGACACTGATGGTCGTCGGGAGTACAGCAATGTCAGGGGGTAATTGTTGCGCAAATGCCGCTTTATCGTCTAATAATGTTAGCGTCTCACTGCTTGCCACAACTAACAAACGTGTGCCTTGTGCTAAAAACTCGGCTTGATAGTCTGCCAAACAAATAGCTTCTTTACCCACCACAAAAATATCAATCTGATGCTGCTGGCAAAACGCTAAACACCATGAAACGTAGGCTTGCCCCACTAAACCTGCTGGCTCTAGATAGGCTTCATCGGCCACCAATAATGCGCGAGCATGGTGTTGGGTATGACTGGCAATCAGATAAAACTCCCCGTCTGTATCGGCCTGTTTAATCAGTTGAATCATCGCGTGGACAAAAGAAAACGATTTGTTATACCAAACTCTGGTCATAGCAAGTGCCTAGCTGGGTGTGATGTCTGTTTTATAGAAGGCAAACCCTCCATAATTGGAGGGTTAATGAGGATGCGAGAGCATAGGCACTCACCTTAAGTCAGTGCCTAAGTAGCTTATAAGTAACTACGAATTTGGGGCATTAACTGTTCAAAGGTACGGCCTTGACCATTTTCGCCAATGGCATGCATTTTCCATTCGCCGTTATGTTTATACAATTTAGCCATGATTTGCGCTGAATGGTCGCCTTGACAAGACAAGTTATAACGGGCGATTTCTTGGTTATTGCCACCGTTGATTAAACGACAAAAGGCATTTTCGACTTGCGAGAAACTTTGACCCGTAAAGCTATTGACTGTAAACACGAGGCTTTTGACATTCGCAGGAATACGACTTAAATCGACGGCGATTTGCTCGTCATCTCCTTCACCTGCGCCTGTACGGTTGTCACCACTGTGTTTGATGCTGCCATCTTTACTTTGTAATTGTCTAAACCAGACGATATCCACCATCTGACCCGCGTCATCAAACAGTAAACAAGAAGAATCTAAATCAATTTCTACCGAGCCGCCACCAAAACCTAAAAAACCTTTCTTTTTAGCAACGTCCCAACCTAAGCCCATTACCACGCGGGTCAAGCCAGTTCCAGCTTCTTTTTCTAAAGAAATTTTTTGACCCTTTTGTAAATTTACTGCCATTTTTACCCTACTCCACGTTAAAAAATTAAGGCTGTTTGAACAACAAAAACAAATCACTATTATCCTTCGACTTCGCTCTGGGAACAGATTGCGTTAGTTGAGCGAAGTCGAAACTAAACTTATCAAGACTAACCATTACCTGCGGTTGAACTGCGCATCCATGCAATAAAATTCTCTTTATTACGTGAGCAAATCACAACTTTCCCCTTGCCCGAAAAACGTAATACCACGCCTTCGCCACTGGTGACGCTGTTTACCAAACGACTCATTAAGCCACCGCCTTGGCTGGTACTTAAAGAGACTTTGTGTTGCAAACGACTATCCCATGCCACGACATGCGCATTATCGATGATGACATCTTTGTTAGGCTCTACATCTAAGGTAAACAAAGACCCCATGCCAGAGACAACGAGTTTGCCAAAACCAGAAGCCTCGGAATAAAAAAAGCCGCCAGCCTGACCAAACATACTCATTAACGCCCCTTGCATACTGAGCTGTTCCATACGCGAGACTAAACTGACGCCTGTTTCTGCGGCAACAAATGCACCATCACTTAAGCAATAACTGCTTGTTCCCACATCTAAAATTTGCATCCCCCCTGTAAGTACAGGCGATAACAAACAATCACCCGCCCCCCTCACCGCTTCAATGTGTTGTTGAAACAAGGATTCGCCATTGGCAAAACTACGCATTAATGCTTGACCAATTCCGCCCATTTTTCCTTTCAAATCAAGGGTATCTTCCATCATGACCATCGAATTGGATTCACAATAGATTTTTTCACCTGTTTGCAAACTGACATGCAAAAACGGGTCAACTTCACCTGTGACTGTAAACTGTGCCATTTATTCTCTCTTAAAATCTATGTTTACTTATTCCCTTCGACTCCGCTCAGGGAACGCTTTATGACTCGGCTCAGGGCGCATTTTGCGCTGACTGAGCGGAGTCGAAGTCTATTTACTGCCTTCTCGCCAGTTAAAACCAAAGCCAAACCACTTATCCATATCAGGATGGCCATGAAAATATTCCACTAATTTGGTAATGGCTAATTGCCCGTTTTTATTTTCAATCATGGCAATCGCGCACATCCCTTTGCTATCACTGGTATCGAGGCGAACTTCAACAGGCGGCTGGTTTTCGGCTTGAATCGTGACGACTCCATCTGTGGCAGCCCAATTCGGTACACCTTCATAAATAAAGGCAAAAATAAGAATCCGCTTAAAAACGTCAAAATATTCGCCGTTAATACAGAGATTTTCTCCTTCACTAACAGCGCCTGTACGGTCATCACCTGCTAAGTAAATAAAAGGCGGTTGCTGCAAACTACCAAAATGATTGCCCAAGGCTTGTACCACGCCTTTGGCACCGTGCGTCGTTTCAAACATACAGCCCAAGTCTAAGTCGATATTTTGCTGACCCGTATTCCAAAACCCTGTTTTAGCGACTTTACGCTGCCAGTTTAAGTTGACCTTAATATGCCCAAAACCTTTAGCATCTAGTTTAGTCAGGGAAATTTTGTCACCTGACTTTTCGAGTACCACTTTTTTTAGGGAAACTTTGACAGGCGTGGCGGGCGGCATGGGTGGCGCAGTCACTGGGACTGGCGCGGCAACAGCCCCGCCAAAATGGGTCACTAAGGCGTCTAAGCCGCCATTAAACCCCTGACCAATGGCACAAAAACGCCATTCGCCTTGCTTACGATACAATTCACCAAGCATTAAGGCTTTTTCTTCGGCAAAGTCACGGCCTGCAAACGCAAATCGGGCTTTTTCTTCGCCCTGCGCTAACAGGCGTAAATAACTACCCTCGCGTAATTGATTCATTGTGCCTGTACCATCAATAGCAGCCGTAATCACTAAACGGTCAATGGTAGATGGCAATAAACCTAAGTTGATGGCAAAGGTCGTGCCGTCTTTACCTGTAGAGGGAATCATCTTTACGCCACCACAGGGCGTTTTGGGCTGATTAAAAAAAGTCATATAGCGCTCATCACTGAGCTTTTGTGTTGCGTCTAGCCCAAAACAACTGATATCAACAACTAAGGCGCCTACGGTTGTCACCGCCAATTCAAAGGTTTGGCTATTCAGTAAAGACGCAATTGGCAAACGCTGACCACGGCTAATTTCCATGCCCTATCCTCTGTGTAGTAGATTTTTTTGTTGTGCTTGGGCTAACCACTTGGGGTATTCATTCATCAAGCGGGCAAATAATTGTTCGTCGCTCAGCTCTTGCGGGCTTTTGACGCTAAAAAAGTCCGCATTATCGACGTAACGACCTGTTAGGTCGTCTAATTTTTCTAAAAACTCAAACGCGCCCGAACGACCAATGCCCATAAACTGCCAAAAAATAGGTTGATAGGAGGCATACAGCATTTGTTTTTCGGCCGCTTTACGATTGCCCGTTGCCCCGTCGGTAACAAACATCACATATATAGGCAATTCGGCAGGCGATTTTATGGGATATTGACGCTCGCTATCATCCTCTAAATAATGCCGACGAATCAACTTCATCGCAGGCGCATAATCTGTACCAAATTCCAGACGGTATTGTTGAGTTAAGTGACGAATATAGTGCTGGTAATTACGCAGGTCGATGGTTGGCGCATGATGTGACTTTTCGCCAAACAAAAAGACATCCACTTCACCATCATCATCAAACCGACAGGCTAAAGCCAAAATACGTTCTACAAAGGCTTGAATTTTGCCTTGGTTGTATAGTTCACTCATCGAGGCAGAGATATCTAAACACAAACAGACTTTGGCACGATGTTCGGACAAACCTGACTTTTCGAGGGAAATCTGTGCTTTTTTGACTAAATTAACTAATTGTGGGGCTTCTTGCTCAATACGTTTTTCGAGTTGTACCCGTTTCGTTAAATGGGGTTTAGTGGGTGCTGGTGTGTCAGCTACCTGACCACCAAAATGGGTGACTAATGCCGCCAACCCGCCATTAAAGCCTTGTCCAATCGCCGCTACACGCCATATACCGTCTTTACGATACAGTTCTGCCACCATCAACGCACGTTCAGCGGCAAAATCTTGCCCTGAAAAACTAAAACGACAACCTTGTCCTGTCGTGATTGCGAAATGGCTCATCTGTAGTTGCGACATCGTGCCTTGACCGTCGATAGCGGCGGTAAAGACCAGCTTGTCTATAGCATTAGGTAATTTACTTAAATCTATGCGGAAATGGGTCTGTTGTGCTTGCGCACTCACTAAGGTGACACCGCCACAGGGCGATTGTGGCTGATTAAAAAACGTCATATAACGCTCATCACTGAGCTTGCCCTGACTGTCCAAACCAAAGCAACTGATGTCTATGGTGAGTGCACTCTGCAACTGTAAATAAACATCCAGTTGTTGGGTGGGACACATATCACTGATTTTTAATTTTTGGCCACGAATCATATCCATGATGTCATCCTAAAACAAAAGGCGAGACTAGCTCGCCTTTTTTAGCGGCTAATTAGACATTGACACCATAACTGGCCGCTAATGGGCCTAATCCGCCTTTGAAGCCTTGACCAACGGCCTTAAACTTCCATTCGCCATTGTGACGATAGACTTCACCAAAAATCATCGCGGCTTCGGTCGAACCGTCTTCAGACAAGTCATAACGCGCAACTTCTTGCTGACCCGCATCGTTTAATACCCGCACATACGCACGAGAAACCTGACCAAAGTTTTGACGACGACCTTCTGCATCATAAATCACGACACAGACAGCCACTTTTTCAGCGTCGGCTGGCATTTTGCTCAAGTCAATGACAATGGTTTCGTCATCGCCATCGCCTGCACCTGTGCGGTTATCACCACCATGTGCGACCGACCCTTCGGCATTTTGTTTGTTATTAAAGAAAATAAAATCATTATCGTTACGGACTTTACCACTGGCATTTAACACAAATGCGACTGCATCTAAGTCAAAGGCGGCGCCATCAGTTGCGCGCACATCCCAGCCTAAACCAACAATCATTTTGGTCATGGTTGGGGCTTCTTTGCTCAAATTAACATTGCCACCTTTTTGTAAACTAATCGCCATTTTCTTGCTCCTTTGTTAAAAATTTCGCTGTCTTAACCCACGTTCACGCCGTGTTGTTTACATAATGCAAATAGGCCGCCGCTATAGCCTTGACCTACTGCCTTAAATTTCCATTCCCCGTTATACCGATAAACCTCACCAAAAATCATGGCCGTTTCGGTCGAATAATCTTCACTCAAATCAAAACGCGCAATTTCACTATTATCAACGGCATTGATAATACGCATAAAAGCGCCCATCACTTGCCCAAAACTTTGCCGACGACTTTCTGCGTCATGAATGGTGACCGCCACCACTAAACGCATCACCTCTGGCGGTATTTTGCTCAGATTGACTTTAATCGCTTCGTCATCCCCATCACCCGCGCCAGTACGGTTGTCTCCCGTATGCTCTACCGAGCCACAACTTGAGCGCGTTTGATTATAAAAAATAAAATCCGCATCCGAACGCACTTTGCCAGTGTCTGCCACCATAAATAGGCTGGCATCTAAGTCAAAAGGTGCACCATCGGTTGACCGTGCGTCCCAACCTAAACCGATGACAATTTGGCTCAGATTAGGGGTGGTTTTACTTAAGCTAACATTTCCGCCTTTTTGTAAACTCAGTGCCATAATGACAACTCCTTGTATGTATATTTCGGTGACTTTGGGGCTTAGTGCTTAATCTTGTGCTTTATATGTGGCTTTTATCATAGCTTACAAATATGACTTTATAGCAGAATTGTAAAAGGAGGCTAAATTCTTATTTTTTGGACTGTTTGTATTGAGCTGTAGCCCTTTTGTACACATAAAAAAAGAGCGCCGAAGCGCTCTTTTTATTGCAGCCCATAATTAAGCGGCTTCTAGCTTACGGTGTTGTATGGATGACCATACGGACCAACCAATAAACGCCACGCCTATTAACCCCGTGATAACTTCAGGGATATGCACGCCTGTACCACTGAGTAACATAATGGCGGCTAATGCACCAATTGCATAATGTGCACCGTGCTCCAAATAAATATAAGCTTCTAAGGTACCTTTTTCTACCAAATAAATGGTCATCGAACGCACAAACATTGCACCAATCGCTAAGCCCAACATAATAATGACGACATCGCTGGTAATCGCAAAAGCACCAATCACCCCATCAAAGCTAAAGGAGGCATCTAAGACTTCTAAATATAAAAAACCACCAATACCTGCTTTGACAACATTACCCGACACATTGGCTGTGGCTTGTGCGTCGTCATCATGGCTACTGCTCTCGAGTAAATGCCCGAGTGCTTTAACACCGACATAAACAACAATGCCCCAAATACCCGCGAGCGTCACTACTAATTTCGTTTCGCCTTCAACTGCACTCACCATAAACAAGAGCGCAATTAAACTAATAAAAACGGACATCGCAGGCACATTGGCTAAATTGGCGAGTCTATGTTCTAACCAATGAAACCAATGGGTGTCTTTTTCATCATCAAATAAAAAGTTCAAAAATACCAATAGCAAAAATAACCCACCAAAAGCTGCAATTTCTGCATGATGTGCCATCAGTTTTTCGGAATATGATTTGGGGTCATTGAGTGCTAACTGTGCGACCTCAACCATACTCATATCAGCCGTCACGCCAACAATCAGTAACGGGAAGACCAAACGCATGCCAAATACGGCAATCAAAATACCAACCGTTAAAAAGATGGTACGCCAAAAATGGTCCCAGTTACGCAAGACAGACGCATTAACAACCGCATTATCAAAGGAGAGAGAAACTTCCATCACAGCTAAAATTGCTGTAATCAGTAAGGCTTTGAACATGGCATTAATGCCCGCTTCGGGGCCATGTGTTAAGCCCCACCACGCAGAGAGTGCTAAGCACACAAAGGTGACAATGAAAGATATTCGAAAGTGTTGCAAGATACTAATTCCCTATGAAAACAGCTCAGTGGCATTGTTTTAGACCATCATTTCTGTCTCTAAAACGCAGACTGAATGTATAAAGAGTAAGATGAACCATGACGCAAGAGGAAAAACTCGACATACTTGTCGCTAGTTAGCGATAGCCAAAGTCTATCGCCTTCACCGAGTGGCTCTACAAAAACATCCTCTTCGATGCGGGCTAATGATAACGCGAAAGCAAGCTAAGAGCTATCGACAACCAAAATCTTGGTTTGAGCGCGTGGTTGCCTGCATCACGGTTATGTTGCTAAACCAGAGTCGCTAAGAAGCTAGTAGCGCTCCTGTAAACCTCTTGTCTATCTCGATACAAGCTCCCGACACCCATCTGTGCGGGTGTTTTTGGAAGCATCCTTATAAGAATGGATATTAAGCACGTGCTGCCATCTTAAACTTAGATAGCAAAAGCAACAGGCGGTGACTTGAGAATCCATAAGGGGTAGATATGTGTAAAACTAAACCTGCCGCGTTTTTTGAGAGCTAAACCTTAGCATGATATTGTCTGCCCTGTTGCTAAAAGCTGTCAATAATTTGGCGCATTGGGTCAAGTCTATTTTTTGTACTAATCTATGCTTATGCACTATAACAACGACTGACCATTCGTATCCATTATGCCTGCTGATGCAATCCAGTAACGGTATCGAGTACGCATGGTACTACATGCCAAGTAAAGGGGTACACCATGAATAAAATCATTCAAACACTCTGCTTAACGACCGCCATCACTGCCAGTATTGATGCCCAAGCATTTTCTCAAGAAACCCATCGTCGTATCGCGATTGATGCCGTCAACTACATGAAGGCTAATCCCAACACCACTAATTACGCTAAACTCTTAGCAGGGGCAAGCAAAGCAGGCCTGACGATTGACCAATTCGCTGCCGCATTAGGTCAAGGTGCTTACGATGTCGATGATTTTGCGGATACCTATTTATGTGGTGCAACCACAGGCAGTTGTCAATTAGCCCCTGTTTGGGGCTTAGGTGCAGGGATTGTTAAATATACGTCTTACTGGCACTTCCAAAATCATACCCAAGGTGCTGATGTTCATGGGAACGACATCGGCGGTTATAACTACGCCAAGCTCACAGTCTGGGGCGACATTGATAATATGGCCGCAACATGGTTGTATGGTGACTACCTAGATGATGGCAAAGGCGGTAACAGTGCTTGGTTTGGTGACAGTACCAAATATAATGCGTACGGTATTACCGAAAAGAACTACCGTTTAGGCGGTTATTCTACCAATGCCATGTATGCTGACTTTGAAAAAATGCCCTTCCAACCGATTGATAACTTAGGTCAATATTGGTTTCAACAATTTTTAACTACGCCAACCGTACAAACCTTAGGTTTTGTGATGCACACAACCGACTTGTTGCAACCACACCACGTTTGGACAACCTCTGCTCTCAACCATTCGGGCTGGGAAACATGGGTCAACGATAATTATTACACCGAAGGCTTAAACAATTCCGCTTTAGTGACGACTGCGTTAAATAATTTAACACCACTTTCGCCGACAGCCACCGATATTCGCCCTTTGTTAACACAAGGCGCACGTGTTGCTTATACCCAAGGCGGGATTGTGTTATCTAGCACAGACAGCAATGACCGTCGTAACGTCGGTAAAATTGTGGTGCCACACGCGATTGCGATGGTAGTACGTGTATTAAATCGGGCAGCCGAACGCTTCTAAATTGACATGGATAGTCTTAGGACAACCAAACACGCCAAAGCCCAATCTTGATTGGGCTTTTTTGTGCCTTAGACACACCGCTTATCCAAAATTAAGTACCATTTATCTTAGGCAAATTACCTTTAATCCCTTTTTTTATGCCGTTTATCTTGGTGGCGCGTGAAGTTAAGTTTTTGTCATTTTTCTTCAAATAAGTGCTGATTTATTCGTCTATTATTAACTCAATTCGATGGCATCCTTTGTGTCATCAATAACAACATCGTTTAAGGGGTATAAAATGACAACCTTCACCAAACTCGTTTGTGGCGCAACATTAGCATTCAGTTTGGCCATGGATGCCCAAGCATTTTCTCAAGAAACCCATCGCCGTATCGCGATTGATGCCGTCAACTACATGAAGGCTAATCCCAGCACCACCAACTATGCTAAACTCTTAGCAGGGGCAACCAAAGCAGGTCTGACGATTGACCAATTCGCAGCCGCCTTAGGTCAAGGTGCTTACGATGTGGATGACTTTAATGATACCTTTTTATGCGGTGCAAGCACAGGTAGCTGCCAACAAGCGCCTGTTTGGGGCGCAGGTTCTGGTATCGTCAAATATACCTCTTACTGGCACTTCCAAAATCATACCCAAGGTGCTGACGTTCACGGTAATGACTTAGGTGGTTATAACTACGCCAAGCTCACTGTTTGGGGTGATATTGATAATATGGCAGCCTCTTGGTTATACGGCGACTACTTAGATGACGGTAAAGGCGGTAACAGTGCTTGGTTTGGTGATAGCACCAAATACAACTCTTATGGTATTACCGAAAAGAACTACCGTTTAGGCGGTTATTCTACCAATGCCATGTATGCCGACTTTGAAAAAATGCCCTTCCAACCGATTGATAACTTGGGTCAATACTGGTTTCAACAATTTTTAACTACCCCAACCGTACAAACCTTAGGTTTTGTGATGCACACAACCGACTTGTTGCAACCACACCACGTTTGGACAACCTCTGCCCTTAATCATGCTGGTTGGGAAACATGGGTAAATGACAATTATTACACCGAAGGCTTAAATAATTCGGCATTAGTCACCACGGCGTTGAATAATTTAACCCCCATCGCGCCCACCGCTACCGATATCCGTCCATTATTAACACAAGCGGCCAGCGTTGCTTATACCCAAGGCGGGATTGTGTTATCTAGCACAGACAGCAATGACCGCCGTAATGTCGGCAAAATCGTTATTCCACATGCGATTGCCACCGTTGTCCGTGTATTAAATCGTGCGGCTGAACGCTTCTAAGTTTTAATACGCTTATCCCATCCCTCTAGAGCATTGTTTTAGAGGGATTTTTTTTGCCTAAACTCTCAACTTTCATCTATGCTTAAGCTAACCCTAAGCAAAACTAACATAATATGTACGCATATAAGTTGGGATGGATAGCGATATCGCCCTACACACAGGTCTGATATAAACCGCAACCATTCAAAGCCAATCAGCCCTAAATAATTACAACGAGCGAATGACATTCGCACCCAGCCATAAAGAGGCCGCTTATGCTACGTCACACTTGGTCACTTGCCCTGATTGCGACACTGTTCAGTGTGAGTCCCAGTCACGCCAAAGTAAAATATGACCTAAATAAGGCAGGTCAAGCCGCGACAATCAATACCCGTGTGATTGATGAATCCTTACTCGATGTCATGTATAAAGTTTCTACTGCACAGCGGCCAGACTTGAGTCGTGGCCGCGTTTTAAGTGCCTTGATTGAAAATCAACTCTTGGGTCAATATGCACTCAAACGTTTTGGACGGAGTGCCTTAGTCGAAGATAATAAGGTCAGCTTTAAGCCTAAAGTTTATGAAGAGCAAGAGTTTAGAGCGGTGATGCAAATTGCATTTGCCAAACCTTTAGCCGACGCACGCAAAAAATTTGGTGGCAATTTAGACCAAACGCTCAGTAACGAATCGCCTATCAAACCGACTGAGTGGGATACCTATTTACCGAGCAACAAAACCATTCAAGCCGAATTCAAACTCAGCACCACAGGTGAAGAAGCGGCCAGCAAGCGGATATTAGTCAATTATAAATTTGATACCACCCATCAAGGCAGTATCAGCTTATTAGAAGTTTATAACGCACAAAATGTGCAAGGGCGCACCAGTATCCACAACCGTGATGCAGAATTTGTACGCCAGCAAGCGCGTGAACTCGTCGTCAATCACTTTCTGGATTATTGGCTAACGACGGCTTCAGGGTTGAGCCAAGCCCAAATTACCGCGATTAAAGAGGCCATTCAAGATAAAAACTATCACGATGCCTTTGCCTCTCTAATTGGTATTGCCGCCGACATTCATGACGACGTGCAATACATTAAAGACCTTGCTAAAAAGGTCACTAGCCAAGAAATTAAACACTATTATCAACACCATAAAAATGAATTTAAGCGCATTGAACGTGTCAAAGCACAGCACATTACCCTAGCTGACGAAAAAACAGCTAACCTCGTTGCAGATGCTCTCAAAAAAGGCGGTGATTTTACTAAGCTAGCACAGCAATATTCTATGGCGATGGATAAAGCGAATGGTGGCCACTTAGGTTGGATTGTGCATGACAACAAAAATCCCTCTTGGTTGAATACCTTAGCGTTCGTGCAAGCGCCTAATGTCCCCTCTCGTCCCGTCAGAACCCCGACAGGACAGTGGGAGATTTTGTTAGTGACCGCCAAAGAAGAAGGATTCCAAGCGCCAGATAGTGATAGCGTACGCTATGTCGCTTCGCAAATTATTGCGCGGCAAAAAGTGATTAAAGAATATCAACAAATCCGTACTAAACTGATTAAAGACGCTGATATTCATATTGCGCCCCGCTATAAGTCACAAACTGACAACTTAGAGCGCGACGTTGTGATTGACAAGCCGAGCGATGAAGACCATCACCACCACTAGAAGATTAAGAGCATGAAAAAACCCATTATTGGCTTTGGTATTGGTGTAATTACCCTTACTGTGTTAGCGCTTGCTGCTCAACATTGGCTAGGCACAGACGCCAAAGAAAGGCCAGCCTTTGCACAACTCGCACACGAAAACAACAGTGCCGATATGAGTGGTTCATTAACAGCAAATCGTATGCCTTCGCCAAATCAGGTCGCGCCTGCGCCCGTTTCTGGGACAGACAGCCCGCTCTTGCCACTCGCCAATACCCAAGTCGACGCGGCCACCTCGATGGCCAATGCACTCAAAAATGGCGACCCGCGCTCACCTGTCATTATTCATGATACCGTACAAGAAGCCGCCAGCCCCGAAGAATTAGCCAACCCCAAGTTATATGCACAATATGAAGCTCGGCAAAATATGAAATTATATAAAGGTTATGTTGCTGCTGCCGATACAGAAATTCCACGTTTACAACAAGATATCGCCAAAGCCAAAGCCATGGGCTTAAAACCAGAGCAAATTGCCGAAGGAGAAGAAAAACTGCGCCGTATTCAACAAATGCGCGACCAGTTACTCAGTGAGCATCCAGAAATTACACGTTAAGTTATTGATAATATTTATATATTTTTCAATTTAGACCCTATATGCGTATAAGCCTTAAACTTTTTGTGTTATTAATTTCAATCACGCTTAACTCCAATGTATTTGCGCAATTAAATGTATTTTCTAGTAGAGAAGCTGCCATTAATACGCTATTTCCACATGATAATCCTTGGATGTGGACTTCAGCAGAAGGGGATTTGACTGGTGACGGGACGGACGATGTCGCCATGATAATTACGTTGCCTCGCAACGAAGGTGAGCAGGGTTATCCTATTGAAAAGAAAGTCTTAGTATTGGCAGGTTTAGCTTCTGGAGGGTATACACTTTTATCTGTCTCTGGCACATATTGTGATGCACAAAAGTTCTATAATTTAGAAATAGTTGGCTCATCTTTGTTTGTAACAGCGGTTCATAAAGCCGATGCAAGCGGCAGCATCACGCATTCCTCACAATATCGTTTTAATAAAAAATACTCAGATTTAGAACTCATTGGTCGGGAAGATATCTCGGAGTCATTTGCAGATAACAGTTACTATAGACTGAGTATTAATTATCTCAATGGCTCATCCATCAACTATGAGAAAAATAAAGGAAGCGCTAAATCAACGAAGAAAACACGTTTTCATATTTCCTCTTTGCAAAGACTCAATGGTTTTGATTGTGAAAAATTTGTGGATAATGCGATTTATTGAGAGTAATGCCTGTCAGCTAAGCCATTTTTGCCGACTTCGACTCCGCTAAGTCAACGCAAAAATGCGCCCTGAGCTTGGCCAGCCCTGAGCAAGCCGAAGGGTCGAAGGGCAGTTTTTAAGTGCCAATTTTTCTTAACTGACTGGCATTAGATTTATTAAGCGTGCTTTTTGGGGTGCAACCATCTAACTTCCACTTTGAGCGGATTGTGGCTACTTGCGCGTTATGCACTTAAAAGACATATCACATGAATGGCTATTGCTCATTATGCATTTTTTCGGCAAAACGCCATGTTCTAATAATCTGTAAGACTTCTATATTTTTTCGCATGTCAGGGCTAAAGACTTGAAAAGGCTCTGCTAATTTAACCGAGCGTTTAGCGGCTTCATCTAAAATACCATACCCCGATGAAGAACGAACCTCTATCTGTTTGACTGTACCATTGGGTAAAATCGCGACTAATAACCGCACTTCTCCCTGTAAACGTCGACTACGAGCAATATCGGGATAATGCAAATTGCCCATTTTTTCTACTTTTTGTCTAAAACCATCAATATATGCAGCCGTCATATCTTGACGTGCGGACACAGAAGAAACCGTGTGTACTTTAGTCTTTTTGGCATAGGCTTGACGTTTTTCGGCTAAGCGCGCTTCCAAACTGGCAATAGCAGCCGACTGTGCCGACATTTGTAATAAACCATCACTGGTTTGCTGTGTGGGCGGCTGTTTTTTATGTTCACTGGGCGGAATTTTGACCACCGAACGGTGATGCGTGACAATCAAACGGTGACTGATAGGCTCGGGCGGTGGGGCAAACGCCAAGTTATCTTCGGGTTTAATTTCGTTGATTTGCGCATCATAAAAATCGGCTGCTTGTGTCGTCGTGATTTCACGCGCGTTTTTGAGTTGCCCTCCCCCTGCCTGATTGGCTTGCGCCAAAAAATCTGCTTCTTGGTTTGCGGTAGGGCTACGATGCAAGGCTACTGTCACTTCCATCATCGCTTGCGGCGGATTTGCAGGGGCAACAAAAGTCACGCCCATAATAATAAAGGCATGAATCATTACCGCCGCAAAAATGGCATACGCTAAATGATTCGGGTTTGCGTGTGTCGAGTTATTGTTGGCTAAAAGCGAAACTAATCCCATAAAACCAATCGTCCTGCCGACGTCCTGCTGAAGACACCATATAACGTGCCATCGTCCGCAGGGTAAACTGTTGTCCCCATGCTATCCGCATTCCCAACTCAGGATAAATTGCTGACATCCATTGATTGTCTACAGTCGTTTCTCCAATTTCATCTGTAAAACCATCATCATCATTATCGACTTTATCTTGTTGTGCGGGATGCTCATGGCTATTTTGTCCCACATACACACCCAAACCTGCATAGGGCGCGACGGGGCTATTAAAACCCGTTCTTAGTCCTACCGCAACACCCCCAAAGACAGGCTCTTCGGCATGGTAGGTCTCTGAGACTAAAAGACTCACGTCCAAATAACCTGCTACTTGGGGGGCTAAATCAACCACTTCTAAGCCTGCATACAAACCCACTGCTTGTATGTCTTCGGCATATAAAACACCCAGTTGCAATTGACTATCATTTGCCAGCACCAAGGGTGAGACAAACAGCATAGCCAGACAAGCGATGTATTTCATCATAGGTTCATCATACGGCTGTTCAAACGCAAGACCTTATCGCCTATTGCGTTAACGGGCTTTTTTTAATAATTGCTCAGGCGGATGTGTACAGTCTAATTTTCGGCCAATGGCCGCTTCTAAATTGGGAATTAAAAACGCATCATCTTCACAAGCAAAACTGATGCTCACCCCCGTTGCGCCACCCCGTCCTGTACGGCCAATACGATGTACATAATCGTCTGTATGTTCAGGTAAGGTGAAATTGATGACATGGCTGACATCATCAATATGAATGCCTCGCCCTGCGACATCTGTAGCGACTAAGACGCGCACCTTGCCTGCCCTAAAACTCTCTAAAGTTTTAACCCGTTTTTCTTGTGGCACTTCACCCGATAATACGGCACAGGAAATATGATGACGCTTGAGTATATCCGCTAAATTACGCACTTGGTCACGGCGATTGGCAAACACCATCACCCGCTCAAAGTTATCTAATTGAATCAGGTTATAGAGCAAATCGTATTTTTGTTCGGTACTGACAATATAAACCACTTGCTGTACCGTTTCATTGGTCACTTGTTCGGGTTCTATTTCAACTTTGACAGGCTGATACAGCCATTGGTCAGCAAGGTTTAACACATCTTGATTAAAGGTTGCCGAAAAAAATAGGCTCTGACGATGTGTTTTAGGTGGACAATGACGTACTATTTTTTTGATGGCAGGAATAAAGCCCATATCTAATAGGCGGTCAGCCTCGTCAATCACGAGCACTTCAAGTTGGTCTAAATAAATGGCTTGTTGGTCAACAAAATCAATTAAACGGCCAGGTGTCGCGACGATAATATCGACATAGTCCGCATAGAGTTGTTGCTTTTGCTTGTCATAATCCATTCCCCCCACTAAAGTCACAATCCGCAGTCCACTATATTTTGCTAACTGCTCTGCATCTTTGGCAATTTGTAAGGCTAATTCGCGGGTGGGGGCTAAGACTAAAGCGCGCGTTTCACCAATATAACGCTCAGGCGCAGCTGGTTTATTTAGTAAATCATTGATGATGGTAATTAAAAACGCCGCCGTTTTACCTGTGCCTGTTTGTGCCCGACCAATCGCATCATGGCCTGCTAAGGTAAAATGTAAGACTTGCGCTTGAATAGGTGTTGGCTGAACAAAGCCAAGGTCAGTAATCGCCCGTTGTACTAACGGGCTGAGTTTAAGTTGTTCAAAAGTCGGTTGTTGGGTCATTGTGTTAAAAAGTGTCTTGCATCGGCTGCTGTACGCTTGGGGTCTTCTTCCATGGGAATATGACCTAAATCGTCATAGCAAACTAGTTTAGCGTGTGGAATATCGCGCTGAAATAAATGTGCATGGCGCGGTGGAATCCACGTATCTTTCGCGCCCCACATAATCAATGTGGGAGTACGGATTAATTTTATGTCTGGAGAATCCAAAACAATACCACGCATCATAGCAGCGATTGCATGGCGTGTCCCTGTTCTACGCAATAAATCTTGATAACGGCGTATTGTCCCTTTAGGAATCAGACTCGGATTCGCATACACAGAGCGTACACTTTGAATGACAAAAGGCAAGGGAGCTACATGTTTGGTCAAATGCCGAATACCGTGCGTACGCATGAGTAAGACAGGAATCGGGGTTGGCATCGAATAACCTGCACTATCAATCAAAATCAGTTTTTTAACTTTGGTCGGATAATGCAAGGTGTAATTCCATGCTAAATACCCACCCAAAGAATTTCCTGCTAAGTAAAAACGAGTAATGCCTAATTTTTCAACGACCGCATTGATAAAATGAATGACATTTTGGGGTGTCGTTTTGGCAAAAGGCAAAGGGCCTGTTATGGCAAAGGGAGGAACGTCAATAGCAATCACTCTAAAGTGCTGGCTTAATTCTGTGCGCCAACCATCCCATGTATCCGCAGATGCAGAAAATCCGTGCAATACCAATAGCGGCTCACCCTGCCCACTTTCTTTAATACGCACATCCACACCTAAAACCTGTTCATAATACGCATCTTGCCCATAACGCGCTTTTAAGGTACTGACAGGTAAATCACCGACACCCAAATAATGCTGAACTTCTTTTAAGAC
Organism: Agitococcus lubricus; assembly: GCF_003051055.1. Lineage (GTDB taxonomy): Bacteria > Pseudomonadota > Gammaproteobacteria > Pseudomonadales > Moraxellaceae > Agitococcus > Agitococcus lubricus. The sequence continues at coordinate 197,638 of NZ_QAON01000002.1, forward strand.
CGATAACACCATAACGAATTTCGCTCACTGATAAAAAACTGAGCCCATAACAGAGCGTCATGGGCACTCAGGCAATCACTATTTTTTCTAAAACTACCGCTTAATATCACAGATATATTATCTAGCCAACAAGATAGCTCAATTCACACCGCAATGTTATTGCTCAACTGCTTGTGTTTTTGGGACAGGAAATATCATGTTAAAATCATTGACCTTAAAGCAGGCGACCACCTTAGCCTTCGCCAAGTCAGGAAAGTAGCGGGCATCAAATTGCCATGCTTGCACACGAGCAGGTTGAATATGACCTTGCGCTTCTGGACTAAAAAAGAAATACTGTTGCTGCCATAGCTGCCCCAAAGTGCGTAATTTAACAGGGACAAAACGCGTATTCACAGGTAAAGGCCACCCATAATGACAAAATTGTAAACGGGCAATCGCTTCACCCATTGGCGTTTTAAGTACAATATTGTCTGGATTATTTTTAGCCGTACCATAAGTCACTTGAAACTGTGCTAACTCTTTAGGAATACCCCAATTGCGCTGGCCATTGCTCACTGAGGCTTGACTCGACACATAAATTTTAGAAATCGACAAATGGCGACGCTGCGGAAATTGTAAACTCCCCCCGATATACAATAACTCATGATATGCCCCCACATCGGACTGTTGATAATCGGCAAAGATGACATAGGCAAATCGACCACGACGGCTTGCTGCTAGAGCAGGAGGGACAAAATGTTGCGACTCATCAAAAGACGCTGGTAAATAAACCGCGACCAAATATCCCTGCCCTGTGAGTTGCCAAGGAGCAGGCGCAATCATGTCATCTGTGTATGTCATATCATTTCTCGTATTGACTGCTTCACAAGTGGCATCCGTATGCGTGACTTCAAATATCGACCATCACGATAACATCTCACCACTTTGCGATACATAGGCTGAATTAAATCGAACTTAATATGCCAAAAGCCACAAAACGCATTGCAGTCATGCATGAATGGCATGGCAGAGAGACTAGTTACTGCTAAAAAGCACGTGCAGCATATTATTGTTTATGACGATTAGACACTGTGTTTTGTGGCCATTATTCACACGATATATACACGTAAATAGCGAAATACAAAAACGCTTAGTCTGTTGAGATTTTTGATTTTTTAAGATTGTGAAAAGAACAACAAATGCACTGGATGCATGGCATGTTTATTTTATAGATTTGATGCCTCGTTCTCTGATAACCAAAAAAAACGACCCATGATGGGTCGTTTTTTATCACTGCTTAGTCTGCATTAATCAATAGTGCGGACTTCTTCAGCTTGAAAGCCTTTTTGGCCTTTGACAACAGTAAATTCAACTTTTTGGCCGTCACGTAAAGAACGATGACCGTCACCTAAAATTGCGCGGAAATGTACAAATACATCTTCGCCAGCTTGACGTTGAATAAAACCAAAACCTTTTGCATCGTTAAACCACTTAACTGTGCCTTGTTCACGAGTTGACATAATAGACTCTCTCTCATGTTTGAAAATTACGCATGGCGTACCTTAGCCGCTACCTACATGAGAATCTAAAGCATGAGACAGTGAGTTCATCATCCTCTTAGGATACCCCTAAGCTGAGGTTTTATGCTTTAGACTCTTTTTCCCACAACGGCCAAACATCAGCGAACATCAGGTGACACAGTTGGAGCTCTCACGGACTGCCCGATTAGACACCCTTTTCGACTAACCCGCAATAAAAATTTACTGTATGGACAAAATTAGAGGCTCTATCGGCCACGGAATCTCCCTTAACATGGCGTCTATTGACGTTTTGCATATCAGCCATATTGCAAGTAAAAATAGACCCAGAGCAAACACAGATAACTTGCTATCGACAGTTAAACACTGCTAATGTCCAAGTCAAGACCACAATAAATAGATAACACGCCCTCTCTTTAGCTCCCTGCCCGTAGAGGGTTGTGTTCATAACCTGTGAATGAAAATAATGATAAGTAATCAACCGTTAGAACAGCGACAAATGGTCGCCAATATTGCATTAATCACTGCCGCCGCTGGTTTTGCCATTCAACCCACACTGGTGAGTCACTTTCCTGCTTATAGTGCATGGATGCCACATGTCAAAATGGCCTTTGAAGCGGCACTTGTCGGTGGTTTGGCGGACTGGTTTGCAGTGACGGCTATTTTTCGTCGCCCATTAAATTTACCCATTCCACACACCGCGATTATCCCCAATAATCAAGACCGTATTGCCGCCACGATTGGCGTATTTGTGCAGTCTAACTTTTTGACTGATGAAGCGATTCGTCGCAGTTGTAGTAAACAAAATATTGCGGGTAGTGTCGCTTCATGGTTAGAAAAAGAGGCGAACGCCAGTCAATTAGCGCATGAGATTGGTATTATTGCACCACGTATCTTGCAATTTTTTCGCCATCACGCGGTTGAAAGTTTTGTACAACGTAATGTGGTGGAATGGGTCAGAGCCTCCTCGCCCAACACCATGACTGCCCAAATGCTACAAGCCATTTTTAATAATGGGAATCATCAACAAGCCTTTCAGTTTGTCCTAGAACAAACCGATGATTGGTTGAAACACAACCCTGACAAGGCTAGCGATTTACTCAACCCCGTGATTGACACTTTAATTGGCCCGATTTTGAGTCGGGTGCGAGCGTCTATCAGCAATGAAGCACAAGGCGTAGTGTCCTTGATTGTAGGCGGCATTGCTACCTTTGCGAAACCTGAAACTCGTAAAGCCGCAGACCAGCTACGGGCAAATCTCACCTCTGCCCTGAACGTAGAACAAAAAATTATTGACGGATTAATCAATCTCACCCATGAAATTCGTAATGACCCTAATCATATTTTTAGGATTAAATTGGATGAAGTCGCCAAACATTATATTGGGGTATTGAGTGTAGATTCGCCCGAATCACGGCGCTTAAATGCGTTCAAAGACCAAATGATTAATAACCCTGATGTTGTTAAGTTTTTTAGCAGCATTGTCATTAGTATTCGTGAAGCCATTCAAAAAGACCTCAACTCGGTTAAGCCTGCCATTTTAATCTCAGTGAGAGATGCCTTAATGATGCTGGGTCGCAACTTGGCGCAAGATGAACAATTTCAAAAAGACTTAAACCAAGGGATTACCGATGCGCTCTGTTTTATTACCAGCGCCTATAGTGATGCCATTATTGATTTTATTGGTCATCAAGTCCGCAGTTGGGACTCCGAAAAAATGGTGCGTGAGGTCGAAAAAGCCATCGGTGCAGATTTACAAATGATTCGTCTTAACGGCACCTTAGTCGGCGGTTTAATTGGCTTGGTATTGAGTTTTTTACAATAACCATTCGACAGTTTAATAATTTGACAATCATCAAACTATATTTTATAGTTATGGGACGCTAGTGCTTGTTAAGCCCAATGAAGTTTGGGTCTTGACTCGCCTGTCCCCCGTTTTCACCCTAATAACATACTCTGAATCAGAGCGTGTTATGGAGCTTGGTTATGACTGCTGCAAACTCAACACAAACCATTGGCCAAACCTTTAGCTTAGGTCAAGTCACTGTCAAAAATCGTCTCGTTAAATCAGCACTGAGCGAAGCCTTAGGTACGACTGATAATCGTGTCACACAAGGCTTAGTGACCTTATATCGTCGTTGGGCAGAAGGTGGTATGGGCATTCTGATTACAGGCAATGTGATGGTAGACCGTCGCGCATTAGGAGAACCTAATAATGTCGTCATTGAAGATGAGCGTGATTTACCCTTATTACAAGCATGGGCACAGGCAGGCACGAGTCAGGGCACACAACTGTGGATGCAAATCAATCATCCTGGTAAGCAGTCGCCTATTGGCTTAAACAGACAAAATGTCGCGCCGTCTGCGATTCCTTTTGGCAAAGAACTGGCCAACTTTTTTGCTACCCCGCGCGAACTAACACATGACGAAATATTGGAAATTATTGCTCGGTTTGGTCGTACGGCCGCTATTGCCAAAAAAGCAGGTTTTTCTGGCGTACAAATTCACGGTGCACACGGCTATTTAGTGAGCCAATTTTTATCTGGCAAGCACAATCAGCGTAACGACCAATGGGGTGGCAGTGCCGAAAACCGCCGTCGTTTTGTCTTGGCTGTTTATGCTGAAATGCGTAAACAAGTAGGCAACGACTTTCCGATTGGTATCAAACTCAACTCCGCAGATTTTCAAAAAGGCGGTTTTAGCGAAGAAGAATCCTTAGATGTGATTCGTGCCTTGTCTGATGCTGGCATCAACATGATTGAAATTTCGGGAGGAACTTACGAAGCCCCCGCGATGAGTGGCACCAAAAAAGTCCCTGTTAAAGACTCCACACGCCGTCGTGAAGCCTATTTCTTAGAGTTTGCCGAAAAAGCACGTGCCACCACCAAAACACCGTTAATGGTTACAGGCGGATTTAGAAGTCTGGCTGGTATGAATGAGGCCATTGAGAGTGGTGCCGTAGACTTCGTGGGTTTAGGCCGCGCGTTGGCCATTGAGCCAGACGTTGCCAAGCGTTTATTGGCAGGTTTAGAGCCACGTTACCAAGTTAAGCCCATCAAAACGGGCATTAAAATGGTTGACAATATGGCCTTAATGGAAGTTGTTTGGTATTCCCGTCAACTGCGTCGTATGGCGCATGGCAAACAGCCTAAGCCCAATGAATCTGCTTTATTATCGTTTTTAATGAATGCGGGCGAACACGGGTTCAAAACCTTCCAAACACGCCGTTTACGGGCTTAATCGTCAGTTTATTGATACTCGTTTTAGGAAGGGTCATTCCCTTCCTATTTATTTCAAACCCACTAACCAATAACGCATCACAGGTAAAGCCAACGCTAACATCAACACAACCAACACCGCCACCACGCTGACAACACTTGGCAACATCCCATCTTTTATTGTTTGCTCTTGCTGAGTACGTTTTAGAAAGCCATACGCCAACACACTTGTAAACAAAGCAATTAACAACATAAATGCGACTATTTTGCTTTGCTGCTGAAAAATCAACAAGGCCACATCAGATAAATCTATCACCACCTTAGGCATGGCTAAGACTTGCTCTTCCACTTGCTCATCAGACCAAACGGGTCTAATTGTCAGGCAAAATGCCCATAAACCTATCAAAAAACACTTTACTCTAGCCAGCATGTGAACTCCGTGCCAAATTGATGCGTGTTAAGGATTGCCTTCAAGCAACACTTTAGGTATCTTCGCGGCAAAAACCAAGAATATTTCTCGATTAGGTGTGAATTTCCCTACATTTTCACGTATTTTCACTCTTTCTGACGGATGATAAAAACTCTATGGCTCAGCTTTTACTGCTTCATGGCCCCAATCTCAACTTACTCGGTACGCGTGAGCCAACCCTTTATGGAGCAACAACCTTAGAGCAGATTAATCACCGTCTTGTCACACAGGCGCAACAAGCAGGTCATACGCTGACCACCCTACAGAGCAATTATGAAGGGGTACTCATTGACCGTATTCAAGCCACGGCACAGGATGGTACTGATTTTTTAATCATCAATCCTGCCGCTTTTACGCATACCTCTGTTGCCCTACGTGACGCCATTTTAGCGGTAAAACTGCCCTTTATCGAAGTACATTTATCCAATGTACATGCCCGTGAATCGTTCCGTCATCACTCTTATTTCTCCGATATCGCTATTGGGGTGATTTGTGGTTTGGGCGCTCAAGGGTATGACTTTGCCTTACAATACGCTATTCACCATTTCAGCAATCGCTAACGAGACTTGAGCTATGGATATTCGTAAAATTAAAAAATTGATTGATATGTTAGAAGAATCCAGCTTTGATGAATTAGAAATCAAAGAAGGTGAAGAATCGATTCGTCTCTGTCGTCACCGTTCCGTGGTCAGTACGGCAAGCTATATGCCTGCACCGATACCAATGACAGCCGCTCCTGTGGCCGCCCCTACGGCGAATCCAATCGCTGAACCTCATAGTACCGCACCTGCGGCAGTCGAGCCTGCCACACAAGGTTTTATTCAACGTTCGCCAATGGTCGGTACATTCTACCGTGCCCCCTCGCCCGCAGCGGCTAATTTTGCCGAAGTTGGCCAAAGTGTTAAAGTGGGCGATACCTTATGTATCATTGAAGCCATGAAAATGATGAACCAGATTCAAGCCGAAAAGAGTGGTGTCATCGAATCCATTTTAGTTGAAAACGGTCAAGTGGTTGAGTTTGACCAAGCCTTATTTACGATCGTCTAACCGCATTTGAGGCCACTATGCTCAATAAAGTACTCATAGCCAACCGTGGCGAAATTGCATTACGCGTTTTACGTGCCTGTAAAGAACTCGGCATTAACACTGTGGCTGTTTATTCTAAAGCAGACCGCGACCTACTACATGTTCGGTTGGCAGATGAGGCCTTGTGTATTGGCCCTGCCTTTTCTAAAGAAAGCTACCTTAATATTCCCTCTATCATTGCGGCCGCCGAAGCCACTCAAGCCCAAGCCATTCATCCAGGTTATGGTTTTTTGTCAGAAAATGCCGACTTTGCAGATGCTGTCGAACAATCTGGCTTTACGTTTATTGGCCCGCGTGCCGATACCATTCGGATGATGGGCAATAAAGTCGCCGCCATTGATGCCATGAAAGCCGCAGGTGTACCCACTGTGCCTGGTTCTGATGGCGCTGTTTGTGCCGAAACAGCACTGGCTCATGCCCAGCGTATTGGTTTTCCCATTATTATTAAGGCTGCCGCAGGCGGCGGTGGTCGTGGCATGCGTGTGGTACACGATGCAGATTCACTCTTAAGTTCACTCGAAATTACCCAAGCCGAAGCCAAAGCCGCGTTTGGTGACGATACCGTGTACATGGAAAAGTTTTTACAACACCCTCGCCATGTCGAAATTCAAGTCTTGGGTGATGGTGAGGGGGCTGCAATTCACTTAGGCGACCGTGATTGTTCCCTACAACGTCGTCATCAAAAAGTCGTCGAAGAAGCGCCTGCTCCTCATATCCCCGATGCGATACGCGCTGAGGTCGCAGCCGCTTGTGTTAAGGCGTGTCAGCAAATGAAATATCGTGGGGCAGGCACATTTGAGTTTTTATATGAAGATGGCCGTTTTTACTTTATTGAAATGAATACCCGTGTTCAAGTAGAACACCCTGTGACTGAAATGGTGACAGGGGTAGATATTATCAAAGAGCAATTACGCGTTGCCGCAGGCTTAGGTTTATCTTATCAGCAATCGGATATTGTCATTCGTGGCCATGCCATTGAATGCCGCATCAACGCCGAAGATCCTGCAAACTTCTTACCTTGTCCTGGCAAAATCAATTATTATCATGCACCAGGTGGTTTAGGCATTCGTATGGATTCTCACATCTATACAGGGTATAGTGTCCCTCCCTACTATGACTCCCTGATTGGAAAACTCATTGCCTTTGGCAATGACCGTCAAATTGCATTACAACGTATGCGTAACGCCCTCGATGAAATTGTTGTTGAAGGTATTAAAAGTAATATTCCCTTACACCGCGATGTCATTCTGACCGATACTGCCTTCAACGAAGGTGGCGTCGATATTCATTATCTTGAGAAAAAATTAGGTTTAGGTTAATACAATGGCATGGTTACAACTCAAAATCGACAGCTCCAAAGCAGACGCCAACCGTATTGAAGAAGCATTGGAATTAGTCGGTGCTGGCGCAATTATGATGGAAGATGCCGCCGACCAACCCTTATTTGAACCCCCCTTAGGCACAACCCCGCTATGGGACGCAACACGTATTGTCGCCTTGTTTACCATTGACTCTGATATGGATGCCATTTTAGAGTTTTTACAAGCACAACTAGAAGGCGGTTTACCTGCACATCGTGTTGAGATTTTAGAAGACCAAGTCTGGGAGCGCGCATGGATGGACCATTATCATCCCATGTGTTTTGGTGAGCGTTTGTGGATTGTGCCCAGCTGGACTCCCCCACCACGCCCTGACGCCATTAACTTATTATTAGACCCTGGTTTGGCGTTTGGAACAGGCACACATCCAACCACGGCGTTGTGCTTAGAATGGTTAGATGGTTTAGATTTACAAGATAAAATCATTGTCGACTATGGTTGTGGCTCGGGCATTTTGGCGATTGCAGGCTTGTTATTAGGCGCAAAACATGCCTATTGCGTGGATACCGACCCTCAAGCCTTATTAGCGACTAAAGATAATGCCGCGCGTAATGGTGTTGCCGATAAAATGACGGTATGTTTTCCAGAAGACATGCCCTCTGTCAGTGCAGAGGTTGTGGTTGCCAATATTTTAGCAGGCCCCCTCGCCGAGTTAGCCCCCACCTTAGCGGGACTATGTCATGCCAACGGCGACTTAGCTTTGTCGGGTATTATTGATAGTCAAGTCGAAGACCTCAAACTCGCCTATCAACCGTGGTTTAGCTTAACGCAGCTAAAAATCAAAGATGAGAATTGGTGCCGCTTATCTGGCATACGTTTAGCATAGTATGCTGAGACTATGCGTGCAGCTTACTCTTTGAGCCTGTCTACGTGATAACGACACCGTTATCACGGACATCACCCAGCATGTAACAGCACGTGATTTTGAGTCAGCCCCAAAAACTGTGAACCAATCGACAAAAAAACTGTAAGTTATTACCAAAATTTGTATAATACGCGAATTACTTACAAGATTTGGAGCTTGAGGGATTATGAGCACAACCAAACAAACACGCTGCCCACATTGCAGTAGTGTTTTTAACATTACCGATGACCAACTTGCGGCGCGCGGCGGCCATGTGCGTTGCGGCGGTTGCTTGCAAGTCTTTAGAGCAGACCAAAATTTGGTCACTGAGTCGGTGATTCAATCCGTGCCAGCGTCACCTATGGCTCCAAGCGCACCTGCCACTGCACGTGTGCCAACCCCTACGCCTAGTCCCATAGAGACGGCTAGCCCGAGTAAAAAGCCCAAGGTCAAAGATGACTCATGGGTAACGAATCTACTCGATGATGATATTAATCTCGATGACCTCGCTCTAGACACTCCGCCTGTACCTGTACCCAAAAAATCGGCCATTGCCAATACGCCGCCACCCACACCCGCAAAAGCCAGTAAAAAACCGCTATTTGATGATGAATTAAGCGACTTACTTCATGAGGCATGGGTCGAGCCTGCTGAAAAAGACCATCTCAAAGGGATTGGGGAAGTTGATAAAATCAAAGCCTCCGCCGACGAAAGTTGGGCACAGGCATTGATTTCCGAGCTTGAAGAGGAAGAGAAAAAAGAGCAGTCGAAAAACTATAGCATGGAGCTACAACCGACCAAGCCCAAAGAGCCTGCACGCAAAGCGAGTCCTGTTGCTGAAAATAAAACTAGCAGCACCGCTAAAGTGGATAACCAAGCTACGCTCAATAAAGATGATGACTTATTGAGCTTTCTTAATAGCAACAGTGCTCCAGTCATCAATCAACGGCATGCGAGTTTACCCGTCGAGGTACGCCAACATACCATGGTGTCCGTCAACTGGAGCTATTGGTTAACATGGTCAACATTGTGTTTACTGGGCGTACTGATGTTAATCAGCCAGTATATTTATTTTAATTTTAACCACCTTGCCATTGCAGATCAAACACGTCCTCAAATCACGCAATTATGTAATATTTTAGGCTGCAAAGTGCCTGAACCACCTAATATCAAACTGATTGCTATTAACAAACTGAGTGTCAGACCGCATCCTGAAGTGACGAATGCCTTAGAAGTCAATGCAATTATTTATAATAAAGCGGATTTTGCACAACCTTTACCCGCTCTTAAACTCATGTTTTTAGACAAGAAAAGCAAGGTAACGGCCTCACGTGCCTTTCAACCTAAAGAGTACTTACGTGGTGAAGGCAGTAACTTACGACGTATTCCACCAGAAACGCCCATCCATATTCGCCTAGAGATTATCAAACCCGAAGCCGAGCTACGCAATTATAAAATGCAGCCCCTGTATTAACCATGAACCATGAATGACGTATACCGTCATTCATGTTAGCGCTTATCAGTAGCTTTTTGACTCCCTCCATATTATGGGCTGTTGATGCTTTGCGTGTGAGCCGCGTTACTGATAAAAATAGACTCAGGCAAGGCACAAAACGCAGCGAATAGTGATTCTATTGGCCAGTTTTGTCACATAGTATGAATCCATTTTTAACGCAACTCGCAGCGAAAGAGCTATTTTTTGAGGCTACGTTGTTGTTCATCGCTTATTCGGAATAACCAAACTACGCGACTCAAGCCGTGCATCCTCTAAAAAATAGTCTCTTTCGCAACCACCATCAAAACGTCAACAGCCCCTATTATTTTCAACGGGTTTTCGTGCCTGCCCACGCTAATAAAGCCACAATTCATTCAATATTTTTTAACTGTTCACTTTATCATCATCTTTTAATCTCTTAGCCAAGCATGTCATAATAACTGGCCGTAGTTCGTTATCGTCAAATCCCCATGTTGTATCCTATTCCACTTGGTCAATACACCATTGAGCCACTAGCGCTTGCGCCCATGGCAGGTGTGACTGACCGTCCATTTCGCCAACTGTGCCGACAACAAGGCGCGGGGTATGTGGTGTCAGAAATGGTCACTTCCGACCCACTCTTATGGAAAACGAGCAAGTCCAGTTTTAGATTAAATCATGCAGGCGAGGAGAGTCCTAAATCGGTACAAATTGTGGGTTACGACCCCGACATGTTAGCCGAAGCCGCACAACTGAATGTTGAGCGCGGAGCAGAAGTGATTGATATCAATATGGGATGCCCCGCTAAAAAAGTGTGTAATCGTTTAGCAGGCTCCGCCTTATTACAAGATGAAGCCTTAGTCGCACGCATTTTGAGCAAAGTTGTCAAGGCGGTCAGCGTTCCCGTGACCTTAAAAACTCGGACAGGCTGGGACAGACAACATAAAAATGGCGTGACGATTGCACAAATCGCGGAAGATAGCGGCATACAACTGTTAGCCATTCATGGTCGCACGCGTGCCGACAAATACGAAGGTGATGCTGAATACGACACCATTCGTGCCATAAAACAGGCTGTCAAGATACCCGTGTTAGCAAATGGTGATATAGATTCACCAGAAAAAGCATTAACAGTGCTGCAACATACGGGCTGTGATGGTATTATGCTCGGCCGCGCCGCCCATGGTCGCCCGTGGATTTTTCGTGAGATTCGCCACTATCTAAATACCCGCACTTTTTTAACCCCGCCCAGCCTTCAAGAGCGCGCTGATATCATTTATCAACACGTTTGTGCTGTGCATGAGTTTTATGGTGAAGATTTAGGTGTTCGTTTTGCCCGCAAACATATTGCATGGTATGGCGAATATTTGGACAATAGCCGCCCTTTTGTTCGGCAGTTTCACAAACTTACCACTCGCCTTGAGCAACGCAACGCAGTCAAAGATTTTTTTGCTGCGCTGTCTTAACCCAACCAATTTTGATTTCGTAGTAGGGTCAATATGAATAGTCCTAAGTCCTCTATTCCAGTTCCTCAAAGTGATGCCGCTTTACGTGTGCACGTTGAGCGCGCCATGCGTCATTACTTCGCACAACTTCATGGCGAAAAACCTTGTGACGTATATGAACTTGTTTTAGCGGAAGTCGAAAAGCCATTGTTATCCGTCGTGTTAGAGTTCACTCGTGGTAATCAAACCAAAGCAGCTCAGTTATTAGGACTAAATCGCGGTACATTACGTAAAAAAATGAAAACTCACGGTTTCATTTTTGACTAAGTCGCTTTAGAGCTTAGGCGTCTACGTCTAGGCTCTATCTATTACTTCCGCTTAATTGTTTTCCTTCGAGACTCTCCATGCAAGTTACTCGCGCCCTTCTCTCTGTTTCAGATAAAACTGGCATTGTTGACTTTGCCCGTGAATTAGCCAATTTAGGTGTTGCCCTATTATCCACAGGTGGCACATACAAATTGATTAAAGATAATGGCATTCCTGTGCAAGAAGTTGCTGATTACACAGGTTTTCCAGAAATGATGGATGGTCGGGTGAAAACCTTACATCCGAAAATTCATGGCGGTATTTTAGGTCGTCGTGGCACAGATGATGAAGTGATGACTCAGCATGGCATTGGCCGTATTGATTTAGTCGTAGTAAATTTATATCCCTTTGCGCAAACCGTTGCTAAACCTAATTGCTCTTTAGAAGATGCCATTGAAAATATCGACATTGGCGGGCCAACGATGGTGCGCTCTGCCGCCAAAAACAATGCGCATGTGGGTATTGTGGTAAATAGCACTGACTACTCCACTGTCTTAGCCGAAATTCAAGCGACAGGTGGTTTAAGCCAAAACACACGTTTTGATTTAGCGGTTAAAGCGTTTGAGCATACTGCTGCTTATGATGGCATGATTGCCAATTATTTAGGCCGTTTAGTGACTGAGCCTGCGCAACAATTCTCTCGTACCTTTAATAGTCAGTTTATTAAAGCGCAAGATTTACGTTATGGTGAGAATCCTCATCAAAAAGCTGCTTTTTATGTCGAAGCTCAACCCAAAGAAGCGAGCATTGCCACCGCAAAACAATTGCAAGGCAAAGAGTTATCGTATAACAACATTGCTGACACGGATGCCGCCTTAGAATGTGTTAAGTCTTTTGTGAAACCTGCGTGTGTCATCGTCAAACACGCCAACCCTTGTGGTGTTGCTGTCTCCTTAGACGGTATTAAAGCCGCTTATGACTTAGCGTACCAAACCGATACCGAATCGGCCTTTGGTGGCATTATTGCCTTTAACCGTGAGTTAGATGCCGAAACTGCCAAAGCCATTGTTGACCGTCAATTTGTGGAAGTCATTATTGCACCCAAAGTCAGTCCCGAGGCCTTAGCTGTCACTGCGGCTAAACAAAATGTGCGTGTTTTAGAATGTGGTCAATGGTCTGCTGAACGTAGCCAACAATTAGATTACAAACGTGTTAATGGTGGTTTGTTAGTACAAGATTTAGATATTGGCATGATTACCGAGGGTGACTTAAAAGTAGTCACCAAACGCGCCCCTACCGAAGCCGAAATTCATGATTTAATTTTTGCATGGAAAGTGGCTAAGTTTGTTAAATCCAATGCTATTGTCTATGCCAAAGGCCGTCAAACTATTGGTATTGGTGCAGGTCAAATGAGCCGCGTTAACTCGGCACGTATTGCTGCCATTAAAGCCGAACATGCAGGGTTACAAGTACAAGGGGCAGTCATGGCTTCTGATGCCTTCTTTCCCTTCCGTGATGGCATTGATAATGCAGCCAAAGTGGGTATTAGCTGTGTGATTCAACCCGGTGGTTCGATGCGTGATGCCGAAGTCATTGCTGCTGCCGATGAACACGGCATGGCGATGGTATTTACAGGCATGCGCCACTTCCGTCATTGATGTATCGTTGATAAGGGGCTTGGTTTTCCAAGCCCTTTTTGTTTGCCCTCATTACATGGAGCTTAACATGAATATTTTGATTTTAGGTTCAGGCGGCCGTGAACACGCCTTAGCATGGAAATGCGCTCAAGACCCTCGAGTTAATACGGTATTTGTTGCCCCAGGTAATGCGGGGACTGCTCACGAAGAAAAATGCCAAAATGTGGCACTGGATATTTTAGATAATGCCGCTTTAGTCGCATTTGCCCAACAACAGGCCGTCGCCTTGACGATTGTTGGGCCAGAAGCCCCTTTAGTCAATGGTGTGGTGAATGCTTTTAGAGCAGCAGGCCAACAAATTTGGGGGCCAACCCAACACGCGGCACAATTAGAAGGTTCAAAAGCCTTTGCCAAAGATTTTTTGGCTCGCCACCATATTCCAACCGCTTTTTATGCCGTCTTTACCGATGTTGACGAAGCCCTAGCGTATGTACGCAGCAAAGGCGCGCCCATTGTCATTAAAGCCGACGGTTTAGCGGCAGGCAAAGGTGTAATTGTTGCCATGAGTCAAGCCGAGGCCGAAGCCGCAGTCATGGACATGTTGGCTGATAATAAATTTGGTAGCGCGGGCGCCCGTGTTGTCATAGAAGAATTCTTGGCAGGCGAAGAAGCCAGCTTTATTTGTATGGTTGATGGGGTTAATGCCTTAGCCATGGCGACTAGCCAAGACCATAAACGCATTGGTGATGGCGATACAGGGCCTAATACGGGTGGCATGGGCGCGTATTCACCTGCACCCGTGGTTACACCTGAAGTGCATGCCCGTGTCATGCGTGAAGTGATTATGCCTACCGTACAAGGGATGGCGGCTGAAGGTCATCCTTATACTGGTTTTTTGTATGCAGGTCTAATGATTGACGCCACAGGCGCACCCAAAGTCATTGAGTTTAATTGCCGTTTTGGTGACCCTGAAACTCAACCCATCATGATGCGTTTGCAGTCTTCGTTAGTTGCCTTAGTAGAAGCAGGTCTAGCACAACAACTACCTCAAGATGCGCAATGGGACCCGCGTCCTGCGGTGGGTGTGGTCATGGCTGCGGGTGGCTATCCTAATGAAGTACGCAAAGGCGATATGATTCAGGGTTTAGAGACCTTAGTCGCTAATAGCAAAGTCTTTCATGCGGGGACAAGCCTCAATGCAGAAGGTCACACCATCACGCAGGGCGGACGGGTATTATGTGTGACAGCGATAGGTCAGACGGTCAGCGAGGCACAAGCACGCGCTTATACCCATTTAAGACATATTCACTGGCAAGATGCATATCATCGTACGGATATTGGCTACCGTGCGATTGCCCGCGAACAACAAGCACAGCAACAGCAACAGCAACAGCAACAGCAACAGTGAGACTAACACATACCTTACATTATATGTCATACTTTATGTTGCCTCTTCTAAGCTAAAGAGGCATCACAGTGATGGTAAAATGGAGTCATAATGAAAAAGTTAGTTTTAGGGATGTTAGTATCCTTATTAGCCACGCCTGTTTTTGCGGAGTCTCAGGGTTCTATAGACTTAGTCTTGGGCAAGTCCACTCATGAAGCTGACTACGATAGTATGCAATTTCTTTCCGAAAGCGATACTGCAATAACCATTCGTGGCAGCTATGCAATCACCCCTTATATTGGTGTTGAACTCGGGTATAGCGACCACGGCGAAGTAGATACCAGCTATGTTGATGGATTTGGGGATTTTATTACCGATAAATTCAGTGTAACGTCATTAAACTTAGGTCTTAAAGGCACTATTCCACTTGATGACAAATTCAGTTTGAATGCGCGTTTAGGCATGAGTGACTGGAGTATGGATATCGAAGAAAAAGACAGCTCCTTTCCAGGTATCACTTTCCAGTATGAAGAAGACGGTACAGATATGTATTACGGAATTGGGCTTCAATTCCAAGCAACACCACAACTACGTATCGGTGTAGAATATACCAAAACTTCATTAGAGCCTTCTGATAGTGATGTGAACTATGACATCACACACTCTGCGCTGAGCTTAGGCTATACTTTCTAACAGCGCTTAAAACGGGTTTAGAGAGGAAAAACCCTCTCTAAACTCTGCTATCAATTCTTAAACGGATTAAAGGTCTTTCCCAAAAAGTAACGTGCTGACTCAGGAATGGGACGCATACTACTGGCAATCACTTTATTGACGATACCTGGTACACACACAGGTTTACCCTTCATCACTGCCTCATAACCTTCTTTCACTACCGCTTCTGGTTGCTGCCACAAAATCGCAGGCAAATGGTTCGCTGCATCTCGTGTTCCCATCACGTCATGAAATTCGCTATGGGTAAAACCTGGACATAAGGCCGTGACATGAATACCATGCGGTTTTAACTCCATATCTAAAGATTCAGAAATATTTAACACATAACTTTTAATACCTGTGTATAACAAACTGGCACCCGGTGGAGAAAAGGCCGCTAATGACGATAAATTAATAATTCTGCCCCAGCCTTGTTGTTTCATATCAGGAATCACCCGATGCGCCAATTCAGTCACCGCCGTAATCATCAATTGAATTTCGTTGGCTAATTCTTGCCATGGGGTATCGGCAAATGCGGTTTTACCTGATAAACCTGCATTGTTAATTAACATATCAATCACAACGCCCCGCTCTTTGGCAAAGGCCATAATGGCTGAAGGGGCTTGTTTATCGGTTAAATCGGCAGCAAATACATAAGTTTGAATCCCATATTGCTGCTTAAGCTCTGTAGCCAAGTCATTTAAGCGCTCTACACGACGAGCCACTAATAATAAATCATAACCTTGTGCCGCTAAAAAGCGCGCAAAAGTTGCACCTATGCCTGCCGATGCGCCTGTAATTAATGCGGTACGCTGCTGAATACTCATTTAATTTACTCCACTGATGTTTACCAATTAAAATTTGCGCGTTCTTGGCCAATATCACCACGATAATTCGCTATTGCCCCTTCTAATACAAAAGGCAACGGAATTTGCTGCTGTTTTTTAGTCAATCCCCATGTGCCAATACCCAAATACAAGGTATCAGATAACTGGCGTAGTTCATCAACCATATACATATCACCGCATAAAGAATGATAAGCACGATACACTAACTGATAAACGGGCTGATTGTCATAACGTGATAAAGCGATGCGTGTTTTCATCGGATAACGCTGAATGATGTGATTTCGCCATAAGAACGTATTGTAACCACGTCCCTCGAACGCAGTGACAGGTCTAAATGCCTTACATAACCAAGGTATAAATGGGTTTGCAACCGCTAACTGTCCTCCTAATTTGGCCAAGAGAGAGGGTTGCGCCAATAGTTTGGCTCGATACTCACCGTGCATTTGTGCAATACTCGGTGCACTTAACGTACGAAATATGCTAAGAAGCTCTATTGTAGAAAACGCTTGTAACTCTGTGATGGCTGATACGGCTTCAACGGCCATGTTTACCTCGTTATCATCGAATGATATGTACAATCTTGAATGCCATTCAATATAATTCAATCTTGAATAACATTCAAGAAAATTCAACTAGGATTACTGGCTTTATTTTCTTACACTCCATGCATAACCCTATGTGAGACAGATGACTGATGAATAGCAAACCTTCTTCTGCGTCCAAAATTGACAATCATGTCTATAAAATTTTTTTGAATGACCTCAATGCCAAACGTACGGTCTTTGGCGGCTTAATTATGAGTATGGCCGACCGTTTAGCGGTTGTGGTTGCTGAACGCCATAGCGGTCATACCTGCGTCACCGCCTCTGTCGACTCTTGGCATTTTGTTGCCCCTGCTCAAGAAAATGACACCCTATTATTTAGCGCGGCCATCAACAAAGCATGGACATCTTCGATGGAGATTGGTGTACGTGTTGAAGCAGAAAATAGTTATTTAGGCACTAAACGGCATATTGTTTCTGCCTATTTTACCTTTGTCGCCTTGGGTGAAGATGGAAAACCCGCACCCGTTCCCACGCTGACGCCCGAAAACGATAAAGAGCAGCAGCGTTTTGAAGCCGCTGAGATACGTCGTCAAGCGCGTTTGTCTGTACGTGAGCAGTTAAAGGCTTATAAATAAAAAACCGATGCCAACACTAGAGTCTGCATCGGTTTTGGGGATTGGTATCTGCTTATTTAATGTCAGGTCGAAATAGACAATTTTTATCAACAACGCGGCTCACACGCAAAATATCAACGGCCCCTATTGATTACTGCTGATATATACGCTGAAACATAGGGACTAATAAACGATTACCTTTTTCACTCAAATGATTATCATCATAATAGAGTGGGTAGTTATTTTGTGCTACAGCACATATATTATTCTCACATAAAAAATCACTTGGATTTATCAATGTCACACCACATATACTCTGAGCTTGAGTCATGACATCTAATATAAATCTATTTTCTTGTCTATTTTGTATAAGCGAAATAGAATAATCTGGTGATTTTCCATATAAATTAAAGTTTCGCGCCATTATTTTAGGCACATCTATCGATGGCTCAGGCACAGGCATAATCACATATACTTTATGGTATTTTGTGAGCGCACACATTGTTTCTATATATTGCTGAGTATACACACGCTTCAGCTCAGCTTTATCGGTTATATTTTTTCCAGCAAAACTAATTTTAAGTGTATCTGAGCGCTTCGTAGAGCTACTGAGATACTCTGCTAACGGCGCACGATTACTAATAATGACAGGAACATTGATATATTTAGTATTCAACTCATCTATGGTTAAACGAACAAACTTTCCGCATTCAGGTCGACTTCTCGGGTTAACACCTAATACCGTGGGGCAGCCCGAATACCCCTTAAATAATAGGTTTTGTTGCGGGCCTAATGCCTCGATTGCACCGCCTAATAATGCTAAAGCATGACTATCGCCTAAAAATATGAATTTATTTTCTGCCTGTTTATTACCAAATATACAGTTTGGACTTTGTGTGCCGCTCTGCAAGAAACAAGTATCTCTAAATGGGCTATTGTCATTATGTGCAGCATCCATCATTCTGACTTGTTCACTGACTCTATTGGGAATACCTTTATATATTAATACTGAGGTACTAGCACTAAAACTTAAGCCCACTAACGAAATCAATACTAACATTTGACGGTTCTGCCAACTTTTACCTAATACAGAACCTTTACCAATATTCTTTGTTTTTTCTTCAACCAACTTATAAGACAAATAACCTAATACGATTGATAAACCAATCCCAACCACTTTCATGGAAATAGAGCTAATTGATAAGTAATTTAGTAATACGACTATGGGCCAATGCCATAAATAAATTGAGTATGACGTAGTACCTAAAAACTGCGCTATAGGATTTGAAGTAAGCCAAGAGCTGGAACGATTAGCCACAATAATCATCATGGTGGCAACAACAGGTAACAATGCAAGATGACCAGGCCAAGGTTGACCTTCGGATAAAAAGGCTATCGATATCACAATCAATATGATACCTAGCATCTCAAGTACACGTGAATAACGCTCGCGAAGATTTAATGGATATAAAACTATCAATCCCCCTGCGAACATCTCCCATGCTCTTGTTGGCAACAGGAAAAACGCATGTGTTGGATATTTAGCCGAAAGGAATATTGACAATAATAATGAAAATAATGCTGATGCCAATATGACTAACTTAACCCATTTAAGGTCTTTTATTATTTTCTTTAGAAGCAGAATAAATAGTGGATAGATAATATAAAACTGCCATTCTACAGACAGTGACCATGTATGTAACAACCATTTTTCATGCGACGCGACATCAAAATAACTGGTTTCTAGAGAGTAAGAAATATTCGATAGAAAAAGCAGACTAGATGAAATATGCTTAGATAATAATTGGTATTCTGTTGGTAAAAGCAATAACCAACCAAACCCCAACAGTGCTATACATAAGAATAATAAAGCAGGAATGATTCTTCTTGCTCTATCCACATAAAAATCTAGAACAGAAAATTTATTTTTATCTAATTTGTTAAATATAATACTTGTCATCAAAAAGCCAGAAATGACAAAGAATATATCAACACCAACAAACCCTCCCTCCATGTAAGGTACACCAAAGTGAAAGAGTACAACGGACATTACAGCTAATGCCCTTAGACCATTTATATCATTCCGAAAGTTCATTTATTAAATCCATCTCAAAACTTCACTCTCAGTATTTTTTATCATTAAAATTACTGAGGGTATAGTCTCGAATCAAATAAGAATCAATATAGCAATAATCAGTATCGTCCAATTAACTAATTATTTTGATATAAAATAAGCACTAAAGATAAAAAAATTGGCTTTAGTGCTTACTTTCACAAGGCTTGCTCTTTCACTAACATTAAGTAAAAGAGCATGCTGGTTATTTACTATAACGACTGACCATTTTCTCTAACGAGATAGGGTGAATTTTGCTGGCATTGCCTGCGGTACCAAAGGCTTCATAACGCGCAATACAAATATCACGCATCGCAGTAACGGTTTTAGCTAAATATTTACGCGGGTCAAATTCGGCTGGATTTTTTGCCATGAATTGACGAATTGCGCCTGTAGAAGCTAAACGTAAATCGGTGTCAATATTCACTTTACGGACACCGTGTTTAATTGCCTCCACGATTTGCTCAACAGGCACACCATACGTTTCTTTAATATCGCCACCAAATTCATTAATAATCGCTAACCAATCTTGTGGTACAGAACTAGAACCATGCATGACTAAATGTGTATTGGGAATACGCGCATGAATCTCTTTGATACGGTCAATCGCCAAAATATCGCCTGTCGGTGGACGGGTAAATTTGTAAGCACCGTGTGATGTACCAATCGCAATGGCTAACGCATCAACCCCTGTATCCGCCACAAAACGTGCAGCTTCTTCGGGGTCGGTTAACAATTGAGAGTGGTCAAGTATGCCTTCGGCACCGACCCCATCTTCTTCGCCTGCTTGACCGGTTTCCAAAGACCCTAAACAGCCAATTTCACCTTCAACGGATACACCACAGGCATGCGCCATCTCAACGACTGTTTTTGTCACACGGACGTTATAGTCGTAGTCAGTGGGTGTTTTACCATCTTCAGCCAAAGAGCCGTCCATCATCACCGAGCTAAAACCGAGCTGAATCGAACGCTGACAAATCGCTGGGCTAGTACCGTGGTCTTGGTGCATCACCACAGGAATGTGTGGAAATTCTTCAACCGCCGCCAAAATTAGATGACGCAAAAACGGTGCGCCTGCATATTTACGCGCGCCTGCAGAAGCCTGCACAATAACAGGCGAATTGGTTTTATCTGCTGCTTCCATAATGGCGCGCATTTGTTCTAAATTATTGACGTTAAATGCAGGAATACCATAACCATACTCAGCCGCATGGTCTAACATTTGACGCATGGATACTAAAGCCATGAGTGCGTTCTCCTTTAAAAATATCTTGTAGAGTGTTCCGCCGAACCATTCTGAAATAACCCTTTGACTTCGCTCAGAGCGCATGTTTACGCTAGCTGAGCGGAGTCAAAGCCAATCCAAAAGGCTTCCTTCCGTATTCAATTAAGCGCGTTTTGCGGCTTCTTCTAAGGCTTCCACCGCAGGTAATTTTTTGCCTTCGACAAACTCTAAGAAAGCACCGCCACCTGTAGAAATATATGAAATCTGCTGAGCAACGCCATACTTATCAATGGCTGCTAAGGTATCACCCCCACCCGCAATCGAGAAAGCGCTGCTATTGGCAATCGCTTGCGCTAAGGTTTTTGTGCCTTCACCAAATTGGTCAAACTCAAACACCCCTACAGGGCCGTTCCACAAGACGGTTTTTGACGATTTAATCAGGTTTGCAAATTTAGCCGCTGTTAATGGGCCAATGTCCAAAATCATGTCATCCGATTCAACTTCTTTAATCGATTTGACGGTGGCTTTGGCACTTTCAGCAAACTCTTTGGCTACAACCACATCTTCTGGCAAAGGTACACTGACACTACGCGCAATTTCTTTAGCGGTGTCTACCATATCGGCTTCATATAAGGACTTACCGACATTGTAACCTGCGGCCGCCAAGAAGGTATTAGCAATCCCACCGCCGACAATCAATTGGTCGCATACATCTGCCAAAGATTTCAATACGTCCAGTTTGGTCGAGACCTTAGAGCCTGCAACAACAGCCACCATCGGCGCGGCAGGGTTATCTAAGGCTTTGGCTAAAGCCTCTAATTCTGCGGCTAATAACGGCCCCGCACAGGCAACAGCTGCAAACTTGGCTACGCCATGCGTAGAGGCTTCGGCACGATGGGCAGTACCAAACGCATCCATCACAAATACATCACATAAGGCAGCGTATTTTTGTGCTAACTCATCACTGTTTTTCTTTTCGCCTTTGTTAAAACGTACATTCTCAAACAGCACAACATCGCCTGCTTTAATATCAAAACCATCCACGTAGTTTTCAATAAGCGGGACGGGATGATTTAAGGCCTTTTTCAAATAAGTAGCGACGGGTAATAAGGAATTTTCGATAGAAGCCTCACCTTCGGTAGGACGGCCTAAATGCGAACAAATCATCACCGCAGCCCCCTTCTCCATCGCCAATTTGATGGTGGGTAAAGCAGCGACAATACGCGCATCACTGGTGATTTTGCCATCTTTAATCGGCACATTTAAGTCTTCACGAATCAATACACGTTTACCCGCCAAATCTAAGTCGGCCATTTTTAAGACGGACATAATTACTCCTCAATCTTCGTCAACGTCGGTCTTGAGCGCATCACGGTTTTGTTGTCGATACGCATCAGTCCAGAATCGAAAAAACTAGTGCATACGCGCTAGCATCAAACACAAATCCAATAAACGATTGGCATAACCCCATTCGTTATCATACCACGCTAAAACTTTTGCCTGCTGCCCAACCACTCGCGTTTCAGTGGCATCAAAAATCAATGAATAGGGGGAGTGATTAAAATCACTAGATACTAACCATTCGTCGCAATATGCCAAAATTTGGGCATATTCGTGGGCAGCCTTTTGACTAAACAATTGATTAATAGCCGCTTTGCTGATGGGGCGTTGCGCCACAAAACTTAAATCGACCGCCGCCACGTTCAAGGTCGGTACGCGTATCGAATAACCATCAATTTTATCAGCCAAATGGGGTAATACCCGTTTTACCGCCCCAATACTACTCGACGTCGTTGGGATAATATTGTGCGCAGCCGCACGACCTCGACGTAAATCACGATGCGTATGGTCAAGTAACACTTGGTCGGACGTCACGGCATGAATTTCGGTCATCAATGCGGAGTCAATACCAAAAGCCTCATCCAAGATGTTCATCATTGGCACCAGTGCATGCGTTGTACACGAGACACTGGAGATAATTTTTTGCTCATTGGTTAATTGTTGGTGATTAACACCATACACAATCGTTGCATCGACTTCATCAAAAGGGGCTGCGCCAATAATCACTTTTTTAGCCCCTGCCTGCACATGCCGAGCCGCTTCTGCTTTTGCTCTAAACTGCCCCGTACACTCTAACACCACATCTACTGCCAGCGCTTGCCAAGGCAGGTTTTCAGGCAATGCTTGATTGTAAAGCGGTATCATACAGACTTGTTGACCATCTGCTGAACGCATGGCCAAATGCCCATCAATTAGATTTGCCTCGCCGTAAAAACGGCCATGTGTGCTGTCATAACGCGTTAAATGCACTAAGGTCTCTGCTGCACCTAAATCATTAATGGCAACAAATCCTAACGCTGCAGGACAGCCGCGCTCAAACCAAGCGCGGAGTACATGACGCCCAATCCGACCATAACCGTTGATGGCAAGTCTTAACATAATTAACTCAGGCTATTCACCGCGTCTACAACGGCCTCTACGGTAATGCCAAAATGCTGATATAAAGCTTTAATGGGCGCAGATTCGCCAAAACTGGTCATGCCAATCACTTTGCCATCTAGCCCCACAAACTTATACCAATAATCGGCATGCGATGCCTCTACGGCAACACGTGCACGAACCGCAGGCGGTAAGACTTTGTCACGATAGCTCACGTCTTGTGCCATAAACGCATCAACAGACGGCATGGACACCACACGTACGCCTTTGCCCTGTGCGGTGAGTTGTTGTTGCGCCTTCACAGCCAATTCTACTTCTGAACCTGTCGCGATGATAATAGCTTCTAGTACACCTTTTTCTTCGGCCAAAATATAAGCACCTTTACTGATATTATCCAGTTGTAGCGCATCTCGCTCCATGTGTGGCAAATTTTGACGCGAAAACACCAACGAAGTCGGCCCCTCTGTTTTTTGCAAGGCAGATAACCACGCCACTGCCGATTCAACTGCATCGGCTGGTCGCCATACCGACATATTGGGCGTGCCGCGTAAACTGGCTAATTGCTCAATCGGTTGATGGGTTGGTCCATCTTCACCCAAACCAATAGAGTCATGGGTAAAGACATAAATGACGCGTTGCTTCATTAACGCACTCATGCGTACCGCATTACGTGCATACTCCATGAAAATTAAGAAGGTCGCACCGTAGGGGATAAAACCACCATGCAGTGCAATACCGTTCATAATGGCGCTCATGCCAAATTCACGCACACCATAAAACACATAGTTACCTGCGGTATTCTCTTGAATACCATGACAACCTTTCCACAGCGTTAAGTTAGAGCCTGCCAAGTCAGCAGAACCACCTAATAACTCAGGTAATAGTGGGCCAAAGGCATTTAAGGCATTTTGGGAGGCTTTACGGGAAGCAATCGTTTCACCTTTTAAGGCGACCTCCTCAATGTAGGCTTTCGCTTGCAGCGCAAAGGCGGCAGGCAATTCGCCTTTGAGACGACGTAATAACTCCGAGGCTAAATCAGGATGCGCTTTTTGGTAAGCATCAAACTGACCTTGCCAATTTTTCTCTAACACGTCACCTTTAACACGGCAGTCCCATGCTTCATAAATATCCGCAGGAATCTCAAAAGGGGCATAATCCCAGCCTAACGCTGCACGCGTAGCCGCAATTTCGCTGGCGCCCAACGGAGCACCATGACACTCTTCTTTCCCTTGTTTATTGGGTGAGCCACAGCCAATCACGGTTTTACAAATAATAAGGGTGGGGCGTGTACTGTCGCTGTGTGCGTCCATAATAGCCACACGTACCGCGTCGGCATCGTGGCCATCAATTGGGCCAATCACTTGCCAACCATAAGCGGCAAATCGCTGTGCTGTGTTATCGGTAAACCAACCTTCGACTTCGCCGTCAATGGAAATACCATTGTCATCATAAAAAGCGACTAATTTTCCTAACTTTAAAGTACCTGCTAAAGAACATACTTCGTGGGAAATACCTTCCATTAAGCAACCATCACCTAAAAAACAATAGGTATGGTGGTCAATGACATTAAAGCCATCACGGTTAAATTGCGCGGCCAAGGTTTTTTCGGCAATCGCAAAGCCGACGGCATTAGCAATCCCCTGACCTAAAGGCCCCGTTGTGGTTTCTACCCCTGCGGTATAACCATACTCAGGATGACCCGGTGTACGACTATGTAATTGACGAAATTGCTTTAAGTCGTCAATAGTTAAGTCATACCCTGTTAAATGCAATAAAGCATACTGCAACATCGAGCCATGTCCATTAGACAAGACAAAGCGGTCACGATTAATCCAGTTTGGATTGCTAGGGTTATGCTTAAAAATACCACGCCAGAGAACTTCGGCTATATCGGCCATGCCCATTGGGGCACCAGGATGACCAGAATTGGCTTGTTGTACTGCATCCATCGCAAGGGCACGAATGGCATTGGCAAGACGACGTTCAGGTAAAGCGACGGCGGGCATATAAGACTCCAAAGGCGGGCAGTCAGAAAGGCTGGCTATAAATAGCCGTTAATAAAAGCGCATAATTGTCGCTTAATTGTGGTTGCGGGGCAAATGCTATTGTCATTTTTCTTGTCGTTTAGGACAGAATCCTCATACAAAGGCACGGGATTGGCCGCAATTTTATGCAAGTTGCGTATCTTTAACGAGAGACATGAAGATTGTTCCCTTGCCCTTATCAGTTAAACACTTTATCTTTAGCCGTTTATTTTATTTGTCCTGTCGGGTCTGTTGATGACTGCTGCTAAGTAGGCAACACCCCCTCTCCTTTGCACTATTTTTAAGAAAAGGTTTGACCATGAGCGACTACAGTGTCTTTACCAGTGAATCCGTGTCCGAAGGACATCCTGACAAAATCGCGGATCAAATTTCAGATGCCGTGTTAGATGCCATTATTGCCCAAGATAAATATGCACGCGTCGCGTGTGAAACGATGGTGAAAACAGGGGTTGCGATTGTATCTGGTGAAATCACCACCAGTGCGTGGGTCGATTTGGAAGACCTCGTGCGTCAAGTGATTAATGATATTGGTTATAATTCATCGACGGTAGGTTATGATGGCTCGACTTGCGGTATTATCAACATCATCGGTAAACAGTCGGTTGATATTGCACAAGGCGTTGACCGCGCACGTTCTGAAGACCAAGGCGCAGGCGACCAAGGCTTAATGTTTGGTTATGCCAGCAATGAAACCGATGTTTTAATGCCTGCCCCCATTTGTTACGCCCACCGCTTAGTAGAACGTCAAGCTGAAGTGCGTAAAACGGGGTTATTACCGTGGTTACGCCCAGATGCTAAATCACAAGTGACTTTTCGTTATGAAAATGGCAAACCCGTTGCCATTGATGCCGTCGTGTTATCCACACAACATAACCCAGACATTGCTTATGCCGACCTTCAAGAGGCCGTCATGGAGTTAATCATCAAGCAAGTGTTACCTGCTGAATGGTTACATAAAGGGACTAAGTTCCACATTAATCCCACAGGCCAATTTATTATTGGCGGTCCCGTTGGTGACTGCGGTTTAACAGGTCGTAAGATTATTGTTGACTCTTATGGTGGTATGGCGCGTCATGGTGGGGGCGCCTTCTCGGGTAAAGACCCGTCTAAAGTTGACCGCTCCGCTGCTTATGCTGGCCGCTATGTGGCTAAAAATATCGTGGCCGCAGGCTTAGCTGACCGTTGCGAAATTCAAGTATCGTATGCTATTGGGGTTGCTGAACCCACCTCTATTTCCTTAAACACCTTTGGTACAGGCAAAATCAGTGATGACAAAATTATTGACTTAGTGCGTCGTCATTTTGATTTACGCCCTTATGCGATTACTAAAATGTTGGATTTATTACACCCCATGTATAAGCCAACCGCCGCTTATGGTCATTTTGGTCGCACCCCACAAACGATGACCGTAGGTGACGATACATTTACCACATTTACATGGGAAAAAACCGATAGAGCTGCCGCATTAAAAGCCGATGCAGGCTTATAAGCCGCTCGTGCGTCCATTTCAGTTGTGCTCAACAGCCGACTGAAATGGACTCAACAGACAAACACTACCACTGCCAATCTAAGCCAATACGCCATACACGCCCTTCTTCTGGAATACCATTTTCGGCATTATATAAAGACGGCACAGTCAAACCTTGATGCCACAGATTACGCACATCTAAAAAATACCGTTGCTTATCGCGTTGATACTGTATCGTCAAATCCGTCCGATAGTAGTCATCTGCCTCTTTCAAGGTTTGGGTAGCCAATACGTCTGTTGTTGTTTGATGCAAAAGTATGCGTTGATGTAGCCATGTTGACCAATATTGTGGCCATTGATAACCCACAGCAAGACTCGCACTGTAGCGTGGAAAGGTGGTATAGCGTTGGCCTGTCGTATCGTTTTTACTCATTACATAAGCAGCACTACTCTGTATTTGCCAAGGCCGTGCGTCCCACTTGTGTACTAACTCTAAACCATAGGCTTTATTTTCGCCTGTATTGATGTACTGATTTAATACCTGCGTAATGGGTGTCAAAACAATACTGTCTTGCCAATGATTATAAAATGCCGTTAGCTCGAGTTGCTGTTGCTCAGCCTGATACTGGCTAATCCACTCAAAGGTATCTATGGTTTCTGGTTTAATATTGGGATTCGGAAATTGTTGCGACCCTGCCCCTGAGCCAAACCGTTCTGCTGCACTTGGTGCTCTAAACGCATGGCTATACAATAATTTATGTGTCCATGCGTCACTAAATTGCCACACAAAGCCTAAACGTGGTGATGTGGCACTGCCAATATCACTGTAATCATCCCAACGGAGACCATAAATCATTTGTAAGTCATCACGCCATAAAGGATGTCGTACGTGGAAAAAAAGATGGTCGATAGTACGACCTTTGCCCTCAAAGGGCGCATGTGCATCTACATATAGCTGTTGATTCACGCCAATACGTCGCACCGTCGCTTTTTCTACTTGCTCATCATCCCGTCCTAAACCAATCGCCCATTGGCCGCTATACCCCTTATCTGATTTAATCAACAACTCGAGGCCTTGGCGGGTATCGGCTGTTCCTTGCTCTAAATAATGGGGACAAAACAAGGGCGATGCTCCTGCCATCGCTTGTTGGCGACAAGGCACCATTTGGCCATTTAATAAAGTCGATTCTTGTGGATATTGACTAAAGTCAAAAACCCATGTTTGTTGACTTTGCCATTCATAAGCCTTAAGGCTTAGCTCGATATCGGCAGTTAATAATCGCTCATGGGTGAGTTTCCACAATGAAAAACGTGATTCTTGGCTACTGACGTCTTCGCTACCTGCTAAATTTAAGTTTGTTAATTGTAAGATACGGGTAACAGGCGGATAGAACTGTGTACCTCCACCTGCAAAATCTTGCGCCTGATAATCGTTGCTATAAACACTCACGCCCCATGCGCCTAACTCCTCCGTTTTATCACCGAGTATAAGATGTAAATAGCCTGTTTTATCGGATAATATGTGTTGTCTTTCACTGGTTTTAACGTGTTGGCTATTGATATCTGTATATTGATAATCAACAGCATGGCCTTGCCAATCGGTGTATGCTGCTCCCATTTGCAAACTCAGACGCTCCGAAGCTAAACTATTTTTAGCACTGACGTTATAACGCTGATTTGAGCTAGCACTGATTTGTACACGTTGTTCGTCACTCAGGACGCCTTGTGTGGATAAAGACAATACACCGTGAAATGCATCACTGCCATATAAGGTACTCCCTGGCCCCCTAATCACTTCTACCCGTTGCAATAACTCTAAAGGCACATAAGGTAAATCATAGACACTGGCCGCATAACTAAAATTATTCAGAGGCACACCATCGAGTAAATTCGCAATCCCACGTACAGATAACTCGGTTGAATACCCACGAATAGCGGTCATATAGGCCGTACCTAAGGAGGGATACGACACCAAGGCGGGGACTTGCTCTAAAGCGTGCTCTAAACGATGGGTTGAGCGGCGTTGCCAATCATCTGGGGTCAATACATAGACCGATGCGGCGGTATTCGCTACTCGCTCTTGAAACGGGGAGGCGACGGATACTTTAAGCTGCAATAAGGACTCTAAAGGCATATCAAATAACGTGCCTTCTGTTTTGTCGACTGCGCTGGCGACTGAGGCGTACAGACAAAAGGTGAGTGCAAAGCCTATCTGCTTTGTTTGTTGACAACCAATCTGCATATACTCTTTATTATTATACGAAGCATTTATCATGCTAATTTACTTCTGTGCAGTTTGTGGTTTTAGCCAGCGCTCCAATATCATCGACAACTCTTTACGCTTAAAGGGCTTGGCCAAAATATCGTCCATGCCGCATGCCATACAGGCTGCTCGTTCGTCGCTTAAGACACTGGCTGTCACCGCGACAATCGGCGTTTTTTTAGCCCCCTGTGTCTGTTCATAGTCTCTAAATCGACGTGTTGCCTCAAAACCGTCCATTTCAGGCATTTGGCAATCCATTAACACTAAATCGTAATGCGAATTTTTAAGTACATCTAAGGCTTGTTGACCATTGACCACAATATCGACATCACAACCCAAGGCATGCAACATTGCTTTCATCACGTCTTGATTGGTCGGTGTATCTTCTGCTAACAAAATATGACAACCTTGCCACGAGCTACGGTTACTTTGCGTTGTATGTGGGTTGGTTGGCAACTGTGTTTCATCGTGTTGTGCAGGCGCTAAACTAATGGAAAATTCAAAACAACTGCCCTGCCCTAATTCGCTACGGACAAAAATACGTCCCCCCATGAGTTCGACTAATTGTTTGACAATCGCTAAGCCTAAACCTGTGCCACCAAAACGCCGCGCATGGGAACTATCGGCCTGAATAAACGGTTGAAATAAATGCGATTGCACTTCAGGATTGATGCCAATGCCTGTATCCGAGACCTTAAACTCTAAGGTAGTTTCTTTTAAGCGTGAGCGTTGTACATGAATACTGACCAAGCCTTGTTCAGTAAATTTGAGTGCGTTACCGACCAAGTTGAGTAAGATTTGACGTAAGCGATTTGCGTCGCCATTTAACAACGGGGGAATATCACTTTCAATCTGACAGGTTAATACTAAACCTTTACGGTGTGCCTGTTCTGACAGCAAGCTCACCACATCTTGCACAATGATTTTAGGACTAAAATCGACAGATTCTAACAATAAACGCCCCGCCTCAATTTTAGAAAAATCTAAAATATCGTTAATAATCAGCAGCAAAGCCTCACCAGAACCATGAACAGTTTCGACATAACGGCGTTGCCTAGAATCTAAAGATGTGCCTAGTAATAATTCAGACATCCCCAAAATACCGTTCATGGGGGTGCGAATTTCGTGACTCATGGTCGCCAAAAATTGTGATTTGGCACGATTGGCCGTTTCGGCGGTTTCTTTGGCAATATTTAATTCATAAGTCCGTTGTGTGACGAGTTGTTCTAAGCCTTCACGGTGTTCTTTTAATTCCACATCGCGCTGCTCTATTTGCGCCAGCATTTCGTTAAAACGGTCAACCAAATGACCTACTTCATCAGGCCCACTACCCATTGCCCGTAAGGCATAGTTTT
Organism: Agitococcus lubricus; assembly: GCF_003051055.1. Classification (GTDB taxonomy): domain Bacteria; phylum Pseudomonadota; class Gammaproteobacteria; order Pseudomonadales; family Moraxellaceae; genus Agitococcus; species Agitococcus lubricus. The sequence goes on from NZ_QAON01000002.1 coordinate 228,026, forward strand.
TTTGTTGTGACACTTCTTCGGCCATAGAAGCCAAACTTAAAATGGGTTCAGTTAAATATTTACTTAAACGCAGGCCTAATAATGCTCCCACAAATAATGCCAAGATTAAAAAGGCGGCTAAGGCTAATAAATACATCACCAGCGTTAACCATAAAGGCATCATATTAAGGTCAATATGCAAGTGGCCTATCAGTTCATTTTCTAAAAAGATGGCCTCTTTAATATGCAGCGTTCGTATCAGCCAATCATCACGGTTATCGGGCTTATCTAAACAACGCTGTTGGTTTTTATGTGTGACTTTATGCCATTCGGCAAAGACCTGTCCTGATGCGCGAATCACACAGGCGTAGACAATATTCGGGTCACTACGCAAGGAGCTTAAGACATTGGTTGTTTCTTTGGGGTCATCAAAGGTTAATGCCGCTTGGCTATTAAATGACGTGACCTGAGCTAAGGTCGTCAACCGTTGATTGGTATCTTGGTGTAGCTTGACCATTGAGGTAACAGCGAAGGTTAGCCATGCAATAAATAAAGCGACCCCTGCACTGATGAGGAGAATACGGCGTAATTTTTGTTCTAAGGGTAAATGGGCTAAACTTTGCATTCTCAGCCACCTACCTTGGTACACGCGCAAGCTGAAGCATGCGCGCGCTCAGTTTGAGGCCATTATTATGTGTTGCACTTTGATTAATGGCAAACTGCACACGTTGCTCTTCTACATAAAGACTAATCATGCCACCTTGTTTAACAAAGTCTAAATTATCGGCTACTGTCAGTACAGGGGCATCTAAAAACTGCTCAAGAATTTCTTGCTGACGCGCGGCTTCACTACTCGCAATAAATAAAATATGACAACGGCTTCCTTTTAGGGTGTCTTTACTGGCTAATAAGGCCGTGACATGGAGTTGGCGACCTTGGGCTTCTCGCTGCTCTAATAATTGTAATGCAGCCCCGACTCTATCTTTACCGATAACACATAGATTAAGCGGCGTTTCTTTATTGTCAAACGCGTTATCTGGCCACTCGACAAACTTGGCAAAGTTATACACAAAGGCTGCCTTTACTTGGTCTTCACTTGGCTCACCACGCGCAAATAGGCTGAGGCTAAGCAAACTCAACATGCCTAGTAACAACAGACTTTTCACCGTCGAGAGACGATGCCCCATAACCTTCCCCTTTAGGAGCGCTAGAACAACAATAACTGACCCATCAGACCTTTTATTTAGCGACAAGTTATCTGTTTAATTGATTTATAGCCATTTTATATGCAGATTATCAGCAATGCTTGACCGTTTATACGCAGTCATATTCCGTCAGCAACCTAGCTGACCCGTCAATTTACTCATCATGCGTCATAGGCAGTCACATCACAAAAATACTTAGCACGATAACCCTGCCTATTATTCCTTATTATGGCCAGATAAACAGTGACTTTAATAGCGGGCACGCGATTTTTGCTGATTTTTTTATGAGTTATACTGATTTTTCTGACATTATTCAGTCAGTTTAGTCCATATTTTCTCGCCTTTGTGACAAAAATACGGTCAATCTACTGCCAACTGTCCACAGTTACGATATACTTTTTGCAATTGTAACAAAGTATTTACACAACTCATCTTTTCAAGCATACCCAGCACGTTATAAGGTTTTTACAACCTTAACGCACCTTCTTGGAGCAAACAATGAAATTATTATCTCACTCTTTCGCGATTGTGTTGGCTAGCTTGGCCTCTTATGCCACTGCCGATAACTTATCCTTAGACTTAAATGATGATGCTTTACGCATCAACTACCAACATAGTATAGATGCTAACTACCAAAGTGATTTTGCATGGACACATGTCAAAGACTTAGGCAATAGTTTTAGTGCGGGTTTAGGTTTGAATCAACAATTTAATAATGACTTATCGGGTGCTATTGGTGGCAAGGCCGTTTTTCAACAACATGACGACCTACCCGACGGCACAGCCATCGCCATTGGTGGCACACTGCGTGTCACCCCTGCTGCCGACAAAAAACTGGCAATCGCTGCCAGTTTGTATTTAGCACCTAACGTATTATCGTTTGGTGATATGGATAATTACCGTGAATTTGAATTGCGTGGCGAATATAAAGTCAGTGAGCAATTAACGGGCTATGTAGGTTATCGAAATAATCGTGCCGACTACGACCAAGCAAATGGCGTGAAATTATATGATGGCGCAATGATTGGCGCTCAGTTTCACTTCTAATTGCTTAGGGTGAGCGCTTGCTCGCCCTGCAAGCTGGTTAATTAGGACTGTTTTTTACGGCGATATTCAATAGGTGTTAAATTTGTCCAACGTTTGAAAGCGCGATAAAAGGTACTCGGTTCAGAAAATCCCGTCAAATACACAATCTGCTCGATACTTTCACTCGTTTGAGCCAGTAAGCGCTTAGCAAGCCGACAACGATAGTCTGCCAATACTTGATTAAAACTCGTCCCTGCCTCCGTTAATTGACTGCGTAAACGTCGTGGTGCGACACTTAAACGTTTGGCCACCGTTTCTAAACTGGTATTGCCACTCTCTAAAGATTCACCAATCGCTCGTCTCACCTCTGCCACCAAGTCAAAACGGGCTAACTCTTGTAATTTTTCATGTGCCAATTGCTCATGAAAACGCAACAACTCAGGCTCTGCTTGCCAAATACGCGTATTTAAAACCTCTGGCTTGAAGTACAAGCGAATTTCGTCCGCACCTAAAACCACAGGACAACCATAGACGCGTTCGTATTCTTCGGCATTTGCCCCCTCAATATGAGTAAAATAAACCATTAAGGGCTGAAACTGCCCCTCGGAGACAAAACGGAAGAAACGTAATACCGCCACCAAAATACATTCTGCCGTATGGCGAAAGGTGGCATCATTGAGCATATTGGCTAAGTAACACTCATCATCTTGAATAATCAATTGTGCTTGTAACATATCACTAATCAGACGCTGATACGCCAATACCCGTTTTAAGCCCTCACCAAAGGTTGAACTACTGAGAAACAAATACTCTAACACTTGACCTCTATACAAAGGCAAATGTTCACCTAAATGAAGGCCAATATGCGGGTCTTTGGAAACTTCTTCGGCAGAATGCCAAAACGCAACTTGTGCGGCAGATGGCGTACGTTGATTCATGTCTAAACGATTAAGCCCCACACCTGCCCCCATCAGTACTTTCTCCGCAGGCAGACCCGCATTACGCATCGCTTGATAAATAAAACGTAATAAAATGGCGGCATCAGTACGTTCAGACATTATGTTTCTCTTAAATCAAAACAAGGCAATGACATATTTCCCTATCGATATTGGTCACTTTTATAGGCGATATGCGACAGTAGCATAGGGGTGAATGACTAATAGTAAAGCACTATTTTTTATAAAATCAAGCAATTGCCTATATGGAATTGACTTTTTTGCTGTGTCACCAAGATAAAATTTAATGGGTCTCTTTGTGTAATATCAGACTTATAGATAGGGTCTAAGGACAGTGAAGTACGCGTTTCATCCTCGAAATCCACAGGGCTGTGTCGCTATTTCAAGTGCATTTATATGCCCTTGACTGATAGCGATACCACAGCCATTTATCTTAAAATGCTTCCATTTTTAAGACATCATAGGCAGGTGTTTGGTAAGGGTGCGTTTGTTTAAGTGCGTGTATTGCCGCCTCAATACACGCCGCCTCACAAACCATTTCGACCCGATATTCTGCAACTTGCTCAATCTGGTCTATTTGTCCTAAAAACGGTTGTGCATTGGCTAAAGGACGAAACTGCCCCACCCCTAGCACCTGCCACGCACACGAGTCATAATCCCCGATACGCCCTGCGCCTGCGGCAAATAAGGCATTTTTGACCTTCTCAACATGCGTCACAGGCACGTAAAACGTTATTTTATACATTCACTTTTTGCTCCATGGGGCTAGGCGAGCGGCCAACACAAAGTAGCCATGTCACCCCCACTATCGCGGCAACCAAAGAACTCAGCATAATGGCAATCTTAGCACTGATAATGAGCGCTGCCGAATCAAACGCTAAGACGGTAATAAACATCGACATCGTAAAGCCAATCCCTGCGAGTAAACCAACGCCCCAAACATGACGCCATGTCATTGCCGTTGGCAAACTTGACCAACCTAAACGAATGGCCAAATAACTAAATAAAAATATGCCGATGGGTTTACCCAAAATTAAGCCCAACATAATACCTAAGCTGTGTGTGGTCAATAATTGGTCTGCCCATGTGTTTGGAATAACAATCGCCGTATTGGCCAAGGCAAAGAGCGGTAAGATGATAAAAGCAACTACACCAGTTAATTTATGTTCCAAAATATACGATGGTGACTGCTCTCCTCCATCACGAAAGGGAATTAAGAAGGCCAAAATAACGCCTGTGATGGTGGCATGAATCCCTGAATGTAACATGCAGTACCATGCAACTGCGCCACCAAGTAAATAAGGACTTAAACGATTCACCTGTAGACGATTTAAGATGGCTAATCCTATAAAAATAGCCAGCGCAACGGATAAATACGCCCATGCAATGCCTTTACTATAAAAAATAGCAATGACGATAATCGCTCCCAAGTCATCAATAATGGCCAGCGCAACCAAGAAAATTTTTAGGGTAACAGGTACTTTATCACCCAATAACAATAACACGCCTAATGCAAACGCAATATCGGTGGCCATAGGAATACCAAAACCACTTTGATAGGGTGTACCCGCATTAAAACCGTAATGAATCAGTGCAGGCACACACATACCGCCAATCGCCGCAAAGATAGGTAATAACGCTGCTTTTAACTGGCGCAACTCCCCGACATAAATTTGTCGTTCGATTTCTAAACCAACCAATAAAAAGAAAATGGCCATGAGTGCATCATTAATAAAATGTTCCAGACTCATGCCTGCAATTTTTATATGCCAAAAATGCGTGTAACTCTCGCCAATTCCTGAATTAGCTAAGCTGAGTGACATCACTGTACACAGCATCAAGATAATACCCGCCTTACTTTCGCTGCGTAAAAAACGTTGTAGTAAGGTAGTTAATATCCAAAGTCCTGTGTTGCCTTGTGATGATTGCTGCATCAAAGTTTCTCCTTTTTTTACTGATTCGCTAGTGCCTGTTTTGTAAGCTGGTGGTTACAAAACTTACAAAAGCCAGTTGTTGCTCGGTATATCGTTCGTTATTACTCCATGATTTATGGAGCATGTCCCATGCTAAGTCATTTAGCAAAGCATTTTAGCTTAGCGCACGAGCAAGAATCCCCACAAACTATCCATGACAACATTCTCAGTGGTATTGTCTTTAGAGGTACAAATTTATGGATTTTGATGGTCGCCATTCTAATGGCGAGTGTTGGCTTAAACGTCAATTCCACCGCCGTGATTATTGGTGCAATGTTAATTTCTCCGTTAATGGGCCCGATTATTGGCATGGGTTATGGCTTAGGAACGTATGATTTTGACTTAGTCCGTCAGGCCATTAAAAATTATTTGTTTGCACTTGTCATCGGCCTGATTGTGTCAACTTTGTATTTTAGTGTATCGCCCCTCAACGAAGCGCACTCCGAATTACTCGCACGTACCACACCCACTATTTACGATGTCCTGATTGCTTTTTTTGGTGGATTAGCGGGTTTTATTGCCATTGTCAGCCGTAACAAAGGCAATGTCATCACAGGTGTTGCTATTGCCACCGCCTTAATGCCGCCGCTATGTACCGCAGGTTATGGTTTGGCCTCGCAGCAGTTTAACTTTGTGTCGGGGGCGTTGTATTTACTGGCTATCAATACGGTATTTATTGCCTTAGCCGCCTTAGTGACCACGCGTTTATTTGGTCAACCCCTGATTCAACAAGCCGATATAGCACAAAAGAGAAAAGCCAACCGTTATGTCACTTTTATTGTTGCGCTGACCTTAGTGCCCAGTATTTTTTTGGGTATTAGCTTTATTCGTCAGGACCAGTTTCAACGAGAAGTTAAAGAGTTCGTCAATCAAATCAAAGTCGAGAACAATTACTTATTAAAATATGACGTCCAACCTGCCAGACGACAGATTAATTTGATTTTTGGTGGAGTGGGACTGAGTGAGGCACAGCAACAGCAACTACAACAGCTTGCACAAAGTCGCGGTTTGGCAGCTAAATTGACGATTCAACAAGGTTTTTCCTTTTCTCAATTGGGTGACATTAATCACCAAACCGAGCTGTTGCGTAAAGAAGTATCGCATTTACGCGAAGATTTCAGCAAACTCCAGCAAACATCGGCCAATACCGTCACTGTCAATTTGGCTCATAATTTACTGACCGAATTACAGGTCTTTTATCCCGAAATCAGCAGTGTAGAATTAGGACAGATTAGTGAGTCAAGCAGGCTTCAAAGCGTAACGCAATTTGTTATTATTCGCACACAAAGCCCATTGCTGAAACCAACACCCTCACACTCCCTCATTCATGCTTGGCTAAAACAACGGCTCAAACAAGAGCAGGTTGTCGTTGTTTTTAATCCCCCGTTATAGGATATCAACGCCGTGTATCATTTAGAAAACGAGACCTTAAAGATTGCCATTCATGGCGTAGGTGCTGAACTAAAAAGCGTCAAACATAAACAACACGCTATTGACTATATGTGGCGTGCCGACCCCGAATTTTGGGGTCGAACATCACCAATTTTATTTCCGATTGTGGGACGTTTAACCAACAATACCACGCTCATCAACGGACAAATCTACGAAATCATGCAACACGGCTTTGCTCGTGATGATGTATTTGACTGTGTGCACCATGATGCCAATAGCGCACATTTTGTACTACACGCGCAAACGGAACATCAAGCCCGTTATCCTTTTAACTTTGTGCTGTCGGTGATTTATCGTCTCACAGAAAACAGCCTCCGTGTGACATGGCATGTAGATAATCCTAATGCTTGTTCATTACCCTTTTCGATTGGCGCACACCCTGCATTTTCTACACAACTTCATGCCGATGACCAATTTGAAGATTACAATGTGATATTTGACACCCATCAGCAATATCACTTATGGCAATTAAATGAACGTATGCAACTGGTTGCTAAAGACATTCCTTTTCAAGAGCCACTACAACAATTTGCGTTGAGTTATCACTATTTTGAGGTTGATGCCCTTGTGTTTCCTCATCAACAAATTCAACAAATTACCCTCAAAAATCGCCATCATGGACACGGTGTCACGGTTGATTTTAAGGGGTTTCCTGAAGTCGCGTTATGGACTGCCGATGGCAAACATAAACGCTCACCGTTCTTGTGTATTGAACCGTGGTTTGGTCATGCAGACTTAGAAAATGGCGCACCTGAGTTAGTTAACAAACGCGGAATTATGCAGTTAGGGAGTGGTGAGCGTTTTACAGCCGAGTATCAAATAGTGTTTTTTTAGCTTCGACTACGCTCAGCTACCATTTGACTACACTCAGCGAGTAGCAAGTAGCCCGTGTGAAGTGCAACGAAACACGGGTTTATGACAAGAGCAAAGAAATAAATCTTTGTTTTTAATGAGTTTAATCCCGTATTTCGCGATACTCAATACGGGCTACGACACTCAACTCATCCTACATCATACGGTGATATTGTGCGGCAATCGCTCTAAACTCGGCACTAATTTGCGGATGATGCGCGACTTGCTGCCAATAAGATGATGCCCAACCACTGACCTCTGACCATATGGGTTGTGTTAATGCTGTCGCTTGAACAGGTTTTATCTCACGCTCAACCACTTCACCATGAATCGTTGGCGCAAAACGCATGGGCAACATATCGTACATCGGTGCAAGGCTTAAACTAAAGTCGGCTGCTAAAAAGAAACTTAAATTGCCATTGTGCATATCTTCATTAGCAATTAAACGGCCAAACGCAAATACCTTGAGAATTGATTGATAATCTGTACTTGAGATTTTTCCAAGCGTGAGTAAAGATTTGGCTTGTTCGTCCCACGCTTTGTTATGGCCAATAAACTCATTACTCACCGCCTCTAAAGACACCATGCCTTTACGTCCCAACAAGGTTGTTCGGTCAAAACGTAGCACTTCTAAAAAGGTACGCCCTGCGGTTTGCACAATCTGACTTTGTGCCGCAGCAATGCCAAAATGTTGTAAAGTTTTTAAAGCTAAATGCTCAGCAATTAATAAATCTGACCAACGCTGACCATTCTCGCTGGTGATAGGTGGACTGAATTTTACTAATAACTCAAAGGCTTGCTGTTGTTCCAACACAAATAAGCCAAACTTGGGTTGCTCCCCTGCCGCAGAAGAACGGGCAATATCATGCCGAATCACTTTACACGCTTCTTGGCCATACGAGGCGCGGGTTTTTAGCCAACCATCCTCCTCATCAGGTTGCAAGACATCTTGTTGTAAACGCAAAAAAGACAAACAACTTTCTTCGCCCACTAAAAAATGACTCGGCTGAACAAAACCAAACTTTAATAAAAAGGTTAAGACATCGTCATCTTGCCAATCTTGTAAACGTGGATTAAGGCCAAGTTGCTGATGAATGGCACTAAATTCACGCCCCAAAAAGCCTTGTGGCCGAATATCCCACAAAAACCACGGCAAACTTTCGTAAAGCGTATCGTTTTGGGTCAGTGCATCGTGCCACACAAGACCATGTGGATGAATGGCAATGAGCTGCCCTGCCAAACTGATGTTTGCTTGTTCATTCACTCGGTAAACAGGCCATTGACTACCCATATCACGAATCGGACGTTGCAAGGCATATTGCGTAGCGCGGGCTTTGCCAATTTTAATAATGGCAGGCTGCTGTTTGACTAAACGCGATAAAGTCGGCTGCGAGATATTGAGTTGTTGGGTTAGCTCTTTGGCCGATTGCGGCTGTTTGGCTAATAATTTGAGCAAAGTTGGTTGCATGATGAATAGATTTTTTGGGTTATTTTTATTCTCTTATATCATATTTATGAGGATGTTGACGCTTTTGGTGAATAGATTTTTTAAACGTATAATAATTACAAGGATTAGCGTCACAGGGCAAATCGGGCAAACAATCCAAACTATTCAAACCACAATCACATTTATCTTTTTTGCTAAAACATGGCTCACGCCGCAAACGCCGTTCGCGGCGCTCTCGCTCCTTCTTTTCGCGTTCCGTTTCTAAGGCGAGGTAAGCCAAATGACAATTATTAAATTGCTGTTTTATTAACGGCCAACCTGCGAATAAACCCTGTTCGGCAATGATGTTTTTGATTATGGCTGAACAGGATAATGAGTCGTGATAATTCTTTTTATCGTTTACGCTGTTATCGCTTATTCGTTCGGACGACAAATGACCTAATGTCATTTGTGCCTCACTCAACGCGCTAGTCGTGGCACGACGCGTAAACTCAGCATAAGCACATCTAAAGCCTTTGTATGGCGAGATGTACTTTTGGTATAAGGTGATGAGGAAGATAAAAAAGTGGCGCATATTACTCCTTCACGATGGGGTATTCTAAAAATACCGTTAACTCATCTTGACCACTATCATAAATCTTAATTTTATACTCAGGTGCAGTTAAGACTAATAAATCATTTGTTTCCCATTTACTAGGATAATCTTCTAAAAGTTTGCCTTCTAAGGTAAAACCTTGAAAACCATCAAAGAGTGTTAGCATTTGATTCACATTAAACTTTTTACGATATTGTTCACGATGACAACTAGCACCCGATGCTTTGGCAAACATATCAGATAAATGTAAACCTTCAACCTTTAGACCAGATGTTCTTAATTGATAAAATAATTTTAACCACTCCATATAGGATGTACTACGTACGGTTGTTATTGCTAGATTTGCCGTATCTAAAGTCCCCATAAAGCCTTTGGTGATAACGCCCTCCATAGAGCTTGCGTTATGCTGACGATATGTTCTCTCTGTTGTAACTCTCAATTTTTCCCTATGATTATCGGCCTGACTAATAACGGTGTAATGACTAAAAAAGATTTCAGATACGCATTGATTTTTTCTGACATATTCGACTGAACGAGACTGTTTATGGTGTGTGTTGCCATAGGCCATATTTATATTTTTAGCTAAACTCATTACACCATCAGGCACTACAATTTTTTGATTTAATTGTGGAAATATCACTCTTAAACTTTTTGGTTCTGTAGCCATTTCTTGGGGAGCTGGCATAAAATCACACGCTTTTTTTTGCAGTAATGTAGCACCGTTTTTTATGATTTCTGGTAAATATTTAGCCAATACATCAGGCTTCTCTGCATATTTTGTTTTGAAAGATTCAATATATTGATAATGGCCTTGCATATTCTGTCGTTTAGCAACCGCTTCTTCAAACTTGTCTCTTTGACTTATATCGAACTCCGTCTCTTGCTTAAGCGTTAACAAAATACTGTTATATAAAAAAATATAAACTAGACCTTTTTTAGCAGGTTTAAAGTCAACATAATCACCGATAAATTCTATGCCATCATCAGATAAAATTTGTGCTTGCGTATCTTTTTTATCCTGAACAAAACAAGCAGGAAAAATCATATCTCCCCCTGAATTAACTGATTTCAGGGTGAAATAATTTGGAGCAACATAAACCATTGAGTTTAAAAGGATACGTGGGACTGCACTGACATCTGTTTTGACGTTTATAGGCGATAAATAGCGTGCCTCGACAACCCGCCATGCCTGAAACTCAGGATAAAAATATCCATCCTTTTCTTGTCCTTTAAAGATATCAGCCTGAGTCAGCGACGACAAAAAACAAAGCAGTACTAATAAAAGATGCATTCTATATATCCCTATAATTATCATAAAAAAAGGCGACTTTCGTCGCCTTTAAATATAACAGATTTTAACTAACCCACAAATACTCGGGCATTTCTAAACATACGCATCCACGCGCCATCTTGTTGCCAATCTTTTGGCTGCCAAGAATTTTGCACGCCACGGAACACACGTTCAGGATGGGGCATTAAAATCGTTGCACGACCATCACCACTGGTGACACTGGTAATTGCAAACGGAGAGCCATTTGGATTTAATGGATACGTTTGTGTTGCTGCACCAGTCGCATCAACAAAACGAGCAGCCACTAAACCACTGTTATTTAAGACTTCAACATGGTTATGCAATACACGACCTTCACCATGCGCCACGGCAATCGGCATAATTGAGCCTTCCATATCTTTAAAGAATAAAGACGGCGATTTTTCGATTTTGACTAAGGAGGTACGCGCTTCAAAAGACTCACTGGTGTTACGCACAAAACGTGGCCACAATTCAGCATGGGGAATCAAATCTTTGAGCTGTGACAACATTTGACAACCGTTACACACCCCTAAGCTAAAGGTTTCTGGACGATTAAAAAACGCGGTAAATTCATCACGCGCACGACTGTTAAACAATACCGACTTTGCCCAACCGCCACCAGCACCTAACACGTCACCATAAGAGAATCCACCACAAGCCACTAAACCAACAAAGTCACGTAAGCTAATACGGCCTGTTAAAATATCGCTCATGTGGACGTCAACACTGGTAAAACCTGCTTTATCAAAAGCAGCCGCCATTTCGATATGACCATTGACACCTTGTTCACGCAAAATCGCCACACGTGGACGTACACCTGTGTTAATAAATGGCAAGGCAATGTCTAAATCTTGGTCATAACTTAACTTAGCAATCAAACCAGCTTGAGTGTCATCGGCAATTAACGCAAATTCTTGCTCAGCACAGTCGGCATTGTCACGAATGGCTTGAATACGATAACTGGTTTCTGCCCAATCTTGTTGCCATTGTGCGCGTGTGCCTTGTAACACGATTTCGCCTTGATAATTAAAGCGAATGTCTTGAGTTAGGTTAATGCCGCCTAATACTGACACAGCATTGGCTAAACTGGTGTTGGCAAATGCGGCTGTCACGGCATCAACATCGGCTTTGGCCACTTGAATCACTGCACCCAATTCTTCGTTAAACAAGACGGCAGCTAATTGTTGCTTGCTGTTTGCTAAAGCAGATAAATCAAGCTCTAAACCGACACGTGCGGCAAAAGCCATTTCTGCTAAAGTTGCCACTAAACCACCATCACTACGGTCATGGTAAGCTAATAACTTGCCGTTGAGTGCTTGGATGCCATTAAAGAAATCAATTAATAAGTTGGGGCTATCTAAATCGGGCGCAACATTCCCCACTTGGCTATAAGCTTGTGCTAAGACTGAACCACCTAGGCGATTTTTGCCTTGACCCAAATCAATCAACATCAATACGCTGTCTACGTCTGTTTTTAATTCAGGGGTGACGGTTTGACGAATATCGGTGACAGGTGCAAACGAAGACACAATCAATGACAAAGGTGCAGTCACGGCTTTGTTTTCTTCACCGTCTTTCCATACGGTACGCATCGACAACGAGTCTTTACCCACAGGAATGGCAATACCCAAGGCAGGACACAACTCCATGCCCACGGCTTTTACCGCATTAAACAAGTTTTGGTCTTCAATGCCATAACCTGCCGCAGCCATCCAGTTTGCTGATAATTTAATATCGCTTAACTGAGCAATTTTGGCAGAAGCGATGTTGGTAATCGACTCGCCAACCGCCATACGTGCAGAAGCACCTGCATCAATCAACGCTAAGGGAGTACGCTCACCCATTGCCATGGCTTCGCCTGTAAACGCATGAAAACCACTGGCAGTCACCGCGCAATCAGCAACAGGTACTTGATAGCGACCAACCATTTGTTCACGTGCGACTAAACCTGTCACCGAGCGGTCGCCAATGGTAATTAAGAACGATTTAGAAGCGACGGTTGGTACTTGTAATACGCGTTTTGTGGCTTCGGTTAAATCAATATGGCTGCTATCAAAACTGGCTTGTTCAATGTGTTGGCTGTTAAATTGACGCGACATTCTTGGCGGTTTGCCCAACAACACTTGCATGGGCATATCGACTGCTTTGTTGGCAAAATGACTGTCACTGACGGTTAAGTGTTGTACTTTCTCAGCTTGACCTAACACCGCAAATGGACAACGTTCACGCTGACAAATGGCTTCAAATTCGGCTAAACGTTCTGGACGAACCGCCAACACATAACGTTCTTGTGCTTCATTACACCAAATTTCACGTGGGCTCATACCACGTTCTAAATTAGGAATCTTTCTTAACTCTAAGGTTGCGCCTAAATCCCACTCGTGAACTAATTCAGGCATCGCATTCGACAAGCCACCCGCGCCCACATCATGTACAGAGACTAAAGGATTGTTGTTACCCATTGCCCAACACACATCAATCACTTCTTGGCAACGGCGTTCCATTTCGGGATTATCACGTTGTACCGAGGCAAAATCTAAGTTTTCAGAGCTTGCACCACTGGCCATACTCGACGCAGCACCGCCACCCAAACCAATTAACAACGCTGGGCCACCTAACACAATCAGGCAATCACCTGCTTGAATGGCATTTTTTTGCACATGCTCTTCACGAATATTACCCAAGCCGCCTGCAATCATAATCGGTTTATGATAACCACGGACTTCAAGCCCATTAACACCATTGACGGCTAATTCAAAGCTACGGAAATAACCACACAAATTGGGGCGACCAAATTCGTTATTAAAGGCTGCACCGCCCAAAGGCCCGTCAATCATAATGTCTAAAGCAGACACAATACGATTGGGCTTGCCATAAGCCACTTCCCAAGGTTGCACAAAATTGGGGATTTGTAAGTTGGATACGGTAAAGCCTGCTAAACCTGCTTTGGGTTTGCCACCACGACCTGTTGCACCTTCGTCACGAATTTCACCACCAGAACCTGTCGATGCCCCTGCAAACGGAGAAATCGCGGTTGGGTGGTTGTGGGTTTCAACCTTCATTAAAATATGAACAGGCTCATTGCTATAACCATAGGTTTTGCTGCTTGGATTTGGGAAAAAGCGGTCAGCTTGATGACCAACAATCACTGAAGCATTATCTTTATAGGCAGACAAAATATTGGCTGGTGCATGATTGTAGGTATTTTTAATCATGCCAAATAAAGACTTATCGGCTTTTTCGCCGTCAATTGTCCATTCAGCATTAAAGATCTTGTGACGACAATGCTCAGAGTTAGCTTGAGCAAACATCATCAATTCCACATCGTGTGGATTGCGGCCTAATTGCTGAAAGCTGTCAACTAAATAATCAATTTCATCAGGGGATAAGGCAAAACCAAATTCTTGGTTGGCTTGTTTTAAGGCATCACGACCACCGCCTAAAATATCAATTTTTTGTAAAGGCTGTGGCTCATGTTCGGCAAATAACACCTCTGCATCTTCGACACTGGCTAATACGCTTTGGGTCATGCGGTCATGTAATTTAGCGGCAACGGCTTGGCGTTGTTCTGCGCTTAATTCACGGGTGGTTTGTAACCAATAGACGGTAACACGCTCAACACGTTGTACTTTATCTAAGCCACTGTTACGCGCGATGTCAGTGGCTTTAGATGACCACGGAGAAATCGTGCCAATGCGTGGAGTAATCACAAACATGGCATCAAAATCGGCATCACTAAACCCTTCGCCATTAAATTCTTCACCGTAATGTAGCAAATCTTGTAATTGTTGTTGCTGTGGCTCATCTAAGGGTTGACTAACTGATACGACGTGCACATAACGACTACTTAAACCAACAATGTTTGGCTCCATCGCTTGCAAATCGGCTAATAGACGTTGGCTTTTGAAAGAGGATAACGCCTTAGCACCACTGACAATCAACATGACATACTCGCTCATTAGGAAAAAAAGATTCATTCCCGTGACAACAACAGACCATCACGAGAGTGCTGAGAATTTGAAGGGTGCAGATTATAACATTATTAGCGTAGACGCGGTGATGGCTTATTACAGTACTGATGGCCGTTTTTTAGCGTTTTTTGCCACGCCGTGTCGTTATTGGCGTCAATTCTGCAAAGATTGTCTGCCATTCACAAGTGTCATCTTGATACGTCTGCGATGCTATACCTGAACAGTGCAACCGCTATTTCAGTCATATTTAGATACAAATTGTCTAACAAACAGACGAAAAATGACGGCACTCACTCGACTTTTGTTAGACTGTCGTATAAATTTTGCACTTTCGCTCAATTATCATACAAAAACCGAATACAGGGGGAACATCTCAACAGCAAGACCGCCAACCACTCAGGTGATATGGAGACTAGGATAAGGACTAACTCCCAACCGTTGTGTGTCTGTTGACCATCTATTCTAATGAGGTGCTATACATGTTAGGCAAATTGGCCTTGCCAGCCAAACGATGTTATTCACGCTGTACCGTTTTTTTCGTATGCGTTTATGTGTTTTATACTGCTGTTATCCAAGCGCTGACTATGCGCTTTCCCACTGCCTTTGCTACCCTACGCCAACATCATCAGCGGCTATGGCGCGGGGCAATGCTTAGCCTTTGTTTGCTGGCACTCCTCAATTTACACCCTTCTAAACAATATACGCTCGACGAAGTGCTAGAACGCGGCCAGCTACGTGTGATTGGGGTTGCAGGGCCTACCACTTTTTTACCACACGGCGATGCTGGGGTACGTGGTTTACAATATGAGCTTTTGCGTCAATTGGCTGACGAACTGAATATGAGCCTAGTCATTGAACAAGCCCCCAATGCCGATGCTGTCATTAGTGCGCTCAAAGCAGGCGAAGCCGATATAGGCATTACAGGCTTAGTTAATGACGACCCCCGTTTGGCTAAACTCTTACTCAGCCATCCGTATTTAGAAACGCGTCTACAACTGATTAAACATCGGCAACATACGGTCAGTGATGAGGCCAAAATTGCGGTTAGCGCCAATAGCGCCGAAGCGCAGACAGTATTGCATCAACAATACGGCTCTGTTGTTGAAATTCGCCATGCAACGCCAGACACCCTACTCAGTGAGCTTAATGCGGGTGAGGTCGATTATACGGTGTTAACCGATAGCGAATTTGCTGCGCGTCGTATGAGCTTTCCTGATTTAACCATCAAAACTGAATTAAATAATGCCCAATTATCATGGGCAATTCGCCCGCGAGATAAAACCTTACAACGTGTTGCCAATCGTTTTTTGGATACCGCTACCAAAGATGGCACACTCAAACGCTTAACCGCATTTTATAGTCAGGGCAATACCTTTAATAGTTTTGGCGTGATGACTTTTCAAAAAGACATCCAACAACGCTTACCGCTCTACCAAACGCAATTCAAAAAACAAGCTGATAAACACGATATGGATTGGCGCTTACTCGCCGCGATTGCTTATCAAGAATCTAAGTGGGATGTTGCCGCAGTATCACCAACGGGTGTAACAGGTATTATGATGCTTACTAAAAGCACCGCAAAAGAAATGGGCATTGCTAATCGTAACAATCCCCAACAAAGCATTTTAGCAGGCTCGGCTTATTATCAACGGATGATTGATAAAATCCCTGCAACAGTACATGAGCCAGATAGAACATGGATGGCCTTAGCTGCCTATAACATGGGATATCGCCATGTATTAAAAGCCAGAGAACTGACGGCACGTTATGGTGATGACCCCGACAAATGGTTAGATGTAAGTCGTCATTTGCGACAACTCCCCCGCTCAGGCCAAGCCTTAGTTTATGTGCAAGAAGTGCGACGTTATTATGATGCCTTATTATTAGAAGGTAATCGTCATCATTGGATGGCGAGTTTAGATAAAAAGTGGGTCGTGGCTGAATAGTCGTTTATATTATATAATTCTGCGCTCTAACAAGCCGCATTAGGAACAAGACACGATGTCACGCATAGTTAAACATTTAGCCTTATTCAGCTCTTTCATTGCTTTAGCGGCGTGTAATGAAAATCCTGATGGTCATATAGCACCTCACTCCCCACAGACCACATTAAAAGGCCTTGTTTTAGGAGCTAATGCCATTCAGGGTGCGATTGTTTGTTTAGATAGCAATGATAATTTATTGTGCGAAGCGCAAGAACCACAAGCAAAAACGAATCAATCAGGTGTTTATCAATTTAATGCAAATGCTTTAACCGCAAAACAGTCTTCTACTGTTGCTTATATTCCGCAAGGTGCGATGGATGTTGTCACTAAAGAGATTATTGACAAGCCTTATAGCTTAACCACACCGCTTGGCAAACACGCTGTCATTAGTCCTTTAACCAGTTTTGTGATGGAAACGATGCGATTGCATCAAGGTATGGATATTGATACCGCTAGTCAGATTGTTAGTTATCAGTTAAAAGTCAAAGACTTTGATGTGTTTAAAGATTATCGGAGCGATAGTAGTGAAAGTGGTAAACTGATTTTGGATGTTTTAAACGAAAGTATAAAATGGGGGAAAAATCTAGATAATCCTCCTGATACCATCAAAAACTATAAACATCTTTTTCATACAGTGACATTAAATCGATTAAGTTTTATTGAGATGCGAGTTCCTGTCAAATACTCTTTTGAAACACTTGAGTCCGAGATTAAAGGTATTTCATCTTTTATGACACATTTTAATGGAATCGCAACCCAAAACTATCTTTACTATACTAAATCACATACTAATATATCCCCATCTAACGTTATAAGTGCTTTTCCTTTGTATAGTATTTATCCATTTACGCCATATATCAAAGACTATTCATCTAATTTTCAATACGTTACACTCAAGTCCACAACAAAAGGTGAGATTGAACAAGTTCTAACAGAATACTCAATAGCCAACAAAGCAAACACCGAAATTAACACTTTCAACAATTTCACTTATCGCTTTTTATTAACTAATACGGGTTGGCAAACATCAAATAGGATATCTATCAACAATGACACCAATCAAAGTATTTTCATTTTTAAATATAATTTATCTCATTTAAAAGTAAATGATGTCCTCAATGCACTCCAACTCATTAGTAGTATTAAAACACCTATATCTGCCACTTTTCCAGCTGAATCGTATAGCTATAAAATATACTTCGTTAGCAAAAAAGAAAAATACGAGCATACTCAAAGTAATGATAATTCTTTTTTATCTCTACAAGACCTAAAAAATACAGCACAAATAAACAACCAAGTACCTTTTAATAACTTTTTATCGACAATGGGTATCACAGTTCAATACAAAGAAAGTTCAGATTCCACAACAAATCGATATGATGTTGACTATCACCTCCAGTTCTTAAATAGTGGTCAGCTAAACATAATCAAACAAACCATAAAAAACTCTAACTCATTAGAAATAAAGCTTTTTTCAAATAGTGGCTACTGGCAAGAACAACTTATCAACAATCAAAAAGTGTTAAAGATTAATATTAACTCCAAACCTGAGTTTGGTATTAACTATTTAGCTCAGCCCTTTTATACCGAACATGATGGAAAAGTTTTTTACGGAAAAACTCTCGAAACTGGTCATATCCAAACACATTATGCTTTTAATAAAATTGCAATGGATGCTATTACATCTAATTTACAGCCCTAAACGCTTCGCCTCTCTCCTGCGCCTAAAAAAGTCCGACAACTGCGTACTGGCTTCATCAGCCAGTAAACCGCCTTCGAATTTAAACACATGGTTGTAATAACCTGTTTCTAGTTGTTTTCTGGCACTGACTAACGAGCCTGCTTTGGGTTCTGTGGTTGCAAACACCACGCGTTTAATTCGCGCATGAATCAATGCGCCCACACACATGGTACAAGGCTCTAAGGTCACATATAAGGTGCTATTTTCTAATCGATAATTTTGGCGTTTTTGTGCCGCTTGGCGAATGGCAATCACCTCAGCATGGGCAGTTGGGTCATGTGTCGCTATGGGCTGATTATAACCTTCGCCCACCACTTGCCCATCCACCACAATCACTGCCCCTACAGGCACTTCCCCAACATCAGCCGCTTGTTGTGCTAATGCCAAAGCCTGACGCATAAACTGCTGGTCTTGTTCAGAAAAATTAGGACTTAACATCAAGATAAATGTCTATCAACGGTTTATTCACACCCGAACGAACATATAAACGTAAGTTATTAATTGCGTGCATAGCTTGCTCTAACAGACGTTGAAAATGCGATTGCTCTTGGCTAGGGTCAAGCACATGAAAGCCATAGTCATAACTGACTATCACTTCCATTAAACCTGTTTCCCCCATTAAGGGAATTTTTGCCCATTCGCTTAAGGCCAGTTGTGGGTTTTGTTGACGTAAAGCCTCTAAAACCGTACTGAGCTTAGCTGGCCATGCAGGTAAACTGTGACGAATAAAAAATAACATCAACTCTAAAATGGCTGCTTCGGCATTTTCTATTTTGGCAAGCATCGACAAGGTATGTTATCCCTATTTGTCGTCAAGTAAGTCGCATTTTTGAGGATAAAAAAGGCTTGCTGTAGCAAATAATGCCAGTCAGTTAAGAGAACATTGTCCCTTAAAAATACCCCTTCGACTTCGCTCAGGGTACATTTTCGTTGGTTGAGCGGTGGTCACTGAGCACAGCCGAAGTGAGTCGAAACCAACAAAAATGCTTAAGTGACCAGCATTAGCTGTAACAAGCCTTTTTCAGGTACTTATTCCCACTCAATCGTTGCTGGCGGTTTAGATGACACATCATAGACCACACGCGATACGCCTGAGATTTCGTTAATAATACGGTTAGATACCTTCTCAATTAACTCATAGGGCAAATGCGCCCAACGTGCGGTCATAAAGTCAATGGTTTCAACGGCACGTAAGGCAATCACCCATGCATAACGACGACCATCGCCAACCACGCCTACCGACTTCACTGGCAAGAATACCGCAAACGATTGACTGGTACGGTGATACCAACCTGCTTTATGCAATTCTTCTAAGAAAATGGCATCGGCTTCGCGCAATACGTCGGCATATTCTTTTTTCACCTCACCCAAAATACGCACGCCCAAACCCGGGCCAGGGAATGGATGTCGATAGACCATGTCATAGGGCAAGCCTAACTCTAAACCAATTTTACGCACTTCATCTTTAAACAATTCGCGTAAAGGTTCGAGCAATTTGAATTTCATATCTTCTGGCAAGCCACCCACATTATGGTGTGACTTAATGACATGCGCTTTACCCGTTTTGCTAGCGGCAGATTCAATGACATCAGGATAAATTGTGCCTTGGGCTAACCATTTGATATTATTTAATTTTGCCGACTCGCTATCAAATACTTCAATAAACACACGACCAATAATTTTACGCTTTTGTTCTGGGTCAGCAACGCCTGCTAATTCGCCCAAAAACTTGGCTTCGGCATCGGCACGAATGACTTTAACGCCCATGTTTTTGGCGAACATGTCCATGACCATATCGCCTTCGTTTTTGCGCAACAACCCATTATCCACAAACACGCACGTGAGTTTGTCACCAATCGCACGATGTAATAAAGCCGCTACCACGGAAGAGTCAACACCACCTGACAAGCCCAACAACACATGGTCGTCACCCACTTGTTCACGAATACGACGGATACTGTCCTCGATGATTTGGGCTGGTGTCCACAAGTCATCACACGCACAAATTTCACGGACAAAACGACGTAATAACGCTTCACCTTGTAAAGTATGGGTGACTTCAGGATGAAACTGCATACCATAAAAGCGTTTAGCTTCACAGCTCATAGCTGCAATTGGGCAACTGGGTGTGCTTGCCGTGATATTAAAACCTTCAGGCAAACGTGTGACTTTGTCACCATGGCTCATCCACACATCAATAAAACCTGTTCGGTCTTCGATGCCATTAAATAAGCTATCAGCTTGTTCAATGTTAACTTCGGCATAACCAAACTCACGCACATTAGACGATTCTACTAAACCGCCTAATTGTTGTGCCATGGTTTGCATACCATAACAAATCCCTAAGACTGGCACACCAAAACTAAAAACAGCTTCAGGTGCACGTGGAGTATTGGCTTCGGTGACGCTTTCAGGACCGCCTGACAAAATAATGCCTTTAGGATTAAAGGCTTTAATTTCATCAGCCGTCATATCATAAGCACGTAACTCACAATACACACCCAATTCACGTACACGACGAGCAATCAACTGGGTATATTGTGAACCAAAATCTAAAATCAAAATACGATGGGCGTGAATATCAACTTGCATAGGAATACTCTAAGAAGATAAAGGTGCAATGCCCTCCCCCACTTTAGGGTAGGGTTAGGGTGGGGTTTAAATCTCCCTCTCCTTGCTAAGGAGAGGGATGGGGTGAGGTCAACCCCCTCCCTGCCTCCCCCTTATCAGGGGGAGGAGCAACCTAGAAAAGACTTAACCAATACGATAATTAGGGGCTTCTTTGGTAATGGTCACGTCATGAACGTGGGACTCTTTCATACCTGCCGAGGTGATTTTGACAAACTGCGGCTTGCTACGCATGTCTTCAATATTGGCCGAACCTGTGTAGCCCATTGACGAACGTAAACCACCCATTAACTGATGCACAATACCACTCATTGGCCCTTTATATGGCACACGGCCTTCAATGCCTTCAGGTACAAGTTTTTCAACACCCGCAGAAGCATCTTGGAAGTAACGGTCACTCGAACCTGTACGACCAGACATCGCTCCCAATGACCCCATGCCTCGATAGGCTTTGTAATAACGGCCTTGGAATAACTCTACTTCACCTGGCGCTTCTTCTGTGCCCGCCAATAACGAGCCAACCATAATCACATGCGCACCTGCGGCAATGGCTTTGGCAATATCGCCCGAATAACGAATACCGCCATCAGCAATTAAGGGGATTTGATTATTTAAGGCACGCGCCACATTATCAATCGCCGAAATTTGTGGCACACCAATCCCTGCCACAATACGTGTGGTACAAATCGAACCCGGCCCGATACCCACTTTAACAGCATCAGCACCTGCATCTAACAAAGCTAAAGCCGCATCACCTGTGGCAATATTGCCACCAATCACTTGCATATGCGGGAAGTTCTTTTTAATCCATGCCACACGGTCAATCACGCCTTTGGAATGGCCATGTGCGGTGTCAACCACTAAAACATCAACACCTGCTTCAATTAAGGCGTCAACACGCGCAGGCGTATCTGCACCTGTACCAACGGCTGCACCGACACGCAAACGTCCCTGCTCATCTTTACACGCATTGGGATACATTTCGGCTTTACGGAAATCGTTAACCGTAATTAGGCCTTTGAGCTGATAATCATCGTCAACCACCAACACTTTTTCGATACGGTGTTGATGCAATAAGGCCTTAATTGTCTCAGAAGATTCTCCTTCTTTGACGGTGACTAATTTATCTTTAGGCGTCATGATGGCAGAAACGGGCTGATTTAAACCTGTTTCAAAACGCAAATCACGGCTAGTGACAATGCCGACCAAATCATTACCTTTTACCACAGGAACACCCGAAATTTTATGGGCTTGGGTTAAGGCTAATAGCTCGGCAATGGTCGTTTCTGGGCTAACGGTAATCGGGTCTTTAACCATGCCTGCTTCGTATTTTTTGACACGACGCACTTCTGCTGCTTGGGCAGTAATTTCCATATTTTTGTGCAAAATAGAAATACCGCCTTCTTGTGCCATCGCAATCGCCATTTTGGCTTCGGATACCGTATCCATTGCGGCTGACATTAACGGGATATTTAAGTGAATACCGCGCGTGAGTTTGGTTTTCAAACAGACATCTTTGGGAAGAACGTTGGAAAAAGCAGGAAGTAAGAGCACATCATCAAATGTGAGGGCTTCTTGGACGATGGTTAACATGAACGCGCCACCCGTTGACTAAATTAAAAGTCGCGCAATTATAGACCTGTCAGCGCGTTAACAAAAGTAGTAATAGCGTTAGCGCTTAAAACTCTGTTTATTGAAGGCGCATTCTAGTGGGTTTTCTGACAAAATCCGCGGCAGTTCAATCTGTTTATAGATACTACCACTCACCAACAATAATGGGGAGTCAAGCTCCCCACTATTATACTACACACATTTACTCTGCTGTTGGCAACGAGCAACCCACAGGAACCACGGCACCATTGGTGGCAAAAAAGCCTGCTGTTTGGCATTGCATTTCGACAGTGACTGGAGGATTTGCGGTGGTATCTAATAAAGAGCTATGCGCCCCTTGCTTAAACTTCACCCATGCCCCGCCTGTCAGATTCGC
Source organism: Agitococcus lubricus (assembly GCF_003051055.1). Lineage (GTDB taxonomy): Bacteria > Pseudomonadota > Gammaproteobacteria > Pseudomonadales > Moraxellaceae > Agitococcus > Agitococcus lubricus. The sequence goes on from NZ_QAON01000002.1 coordinate 251,135, forward strand.
TTTCGTTAGACTCGTCACATCCACCGCTTGCGGCGTGCTAAAGCCTAAAATTTTGGCTAAAGGTTCTGTACCCGACAAAAAGCCCGTTAAACTGACCGTATCCTGCGTGGCAGAAGCTGCACCTGCTAGTGCTTGATTTGGGACAACAAGGTCATCAGTCACTTCGGTTAAATGAATCGTATGATTGGCTTTTGCTGAGACCGCAAAATTAGCGGGGTCACCACTGTCAACCAAAGTTTGTGCAAAGCGTAAAAAGGTTTCGTAGTTATCGGTACCTTCAGTCACGCCATTCGTGGCTAAACCTGCGGCAATACGAGGTCCGAAGGATTTAGAAGCATCTAATAATTTAGCAATACCACTGCCACCCACAGATAACGATGCGGCGCCAATAGTTTTGGCTTTATCTGCTCCTAAGGCGACTGTACTCACAATACTACCCAACGAGATACTGGCCAATTGCACACGGTTAGTATTGATATCGCCACCCGCTACGCCATCTAAATTCAGATTGGCTAAACTTTTGGCTAACACTAAAATATCCGCCGCACCTTGACGTAGGTTTTCTCGGCTGGTGATAGGGCTAGACAAATTAATAAAATGCGTGCCCGAACTATCGACATTGCCATCTGCCCCTGCGGCACTGGTGGTGTTATTGACAAAATCAACGTCAAACGTACGCTCTGATACTCCCGTCATACGTAAGGCCTTAGCCACATCATTCGGTGTAATGCCATGTAAAGGTAAATCAATAGCTACAGTCACAAAACCCGCTTGTGCCAGTGCAGGCGCAATGGGTAAGACATTACTGCGATTACCCGTAATCCCGTGTTGAAAAATCACAACAGGCCAGCCACCATCAGGCTTTGCCCCTTTAGGTACAGTGACTAACATGGGGATAGTTTGGTCGCTCTGTTTGACAGGCATAGGGAAACAGGTCGTCGTACTGATACTGGCTTGAGCCGTACCTGCTGGCAATGCTGCACCCGTTGCATACGCGCCACACACCACTTTGTCTAAGAACTTAGCACTGACATCAGGCTGTGTGGTATCGGCTTTCCAATACGTTGACAAAATAGCAGTTGGTTTAGCCACAGAAGGCACTTCGCCATAATAAGGAACGGTTAATGTACCGACATAGACATCGGTATTGTTAGCATTAGGCACTGTCACAGGCAATAAATTTTGTACGGTCAAGCCCGTTGCTTGGGCATTGATTGCACCCGCTACCGTTGTAGCCGCTAATTTATCTAAGGTTTTTGTTGTGCTTTGTGTAGTGACGCTATAAGCCAGTACCACCTCTTTGATACCAAGCCCGTCTAAGGCTTGCGTAATCGGTCGTACCAACTGACTGCGTAAACTTTCTAAGTTAGCTTTTTCGGCGGCGTTAAAGCGTTGTAAATAACTGTCTGAACGCGCGCTAATGGGAGTATCGCTATTCAGCAATCTAAATACATAACTGGGTTGTACTGTGCCGCCATTGGTTGTTTTAATGCCTTTGGTCAAGGCAACAATGTACGTGGTATTGGGTGCTAACGGCTTTAAGGGTTCAATGAGCAAGCGCGTACGTTGCAGGTTAATGGGTACACCCGCGCTATCTTTGACGGTAGAGCTTTGTACAACAAAGTCTTCGTTATATTTGAGAAGCTGCCCTGTAGAACGATTAATAATCACGATATGGCTGGGCACAGTGCTCATGTCCACAAAGCCAAACACATCAACAAACCATGAAGCGGTTGTCGAAAAACCGTCTTGTAAGTTTGCCTGCGTCACCAAGGGATTGTTACTCGGATTAGGAATTTGTAAGGTCGGTTTAGTTAAATCACCAAATAATCCGTCAAATGGAAATGGAATCACAGGCCCACGTTTTTGGCTATCGGGTAATCCTGCGTTATCGGCACTGGCGATAACAGGCTCAAAACCCACATAAGCATCATTCAATGCTTGTGTGTCTTGGTCTTTATCATCGCCAATACAACCCACCAAGCCCAATGTGGCTGCCATTAAGGCAAGGGCTAAGGCATTTTTTTTCATCATGATGCTCCTATTGTAATTATTATACTGAGTGCTAAAACCCAGCGTTTATTGATATTGGATGGGCATATATATCGCAACGCTAAATATCAATCTGTCTAGGCTTACAGTCTTCTGAGTATGCAAAATATGGACTTAGCTAATCAAAATCTTGGCACAGACGTATTGCCACGCGTTATATTGTTATAACCTCCTTTATAGCAGGCTTTCAATGTCACATTGTCTATAATATGTTATTGATTGGTTTTAGACTTTAAGTGCATGATTCAGATTAGCTCACCTTAGGCTAAGCTCTATTCTGCTAAAACTTGCTTTTCTTTTTCAGCGCGTATGTGCTGTTGTTGCTGAATGACACTCTCACGTAAACCGTGGATATCTAGCACATTAAGAGGCTTGGCCGACTCCGTCGTGGGTGGCTGATTCTCGGTAGTGTTAGCGTGTACGTCGGCTAAAGGTGGTAAAGGGGTGATATGTTTAGAGTCTAAGGTAATAGCCTGTGCGCGTTTATCATCTGGTGTGCTCGAATAATGCCATTCGCCATTTTTATCTTGCCACCCATAAATGGTGACTGCTGTTTGCTGCTCACGTTGATACGCTTGCCATAATGCAGTCAAGCGGTCGCGTTGTGTCCAAACGCCTACGGCTGACGTCATTAATAAAATACTGATGATATCTAACTTTTGCATCTTCTCACTCGGCCTCTACATCCTGTTTTTTATATAAAGAATAGCATCTCAAGATGACAGTATATACTGAGCGACCTCAATTTCTGGTGACTGAGCGAAGTCTATCTATCTGCTAATGGTGAATTTTGGCTACATTCGCCCTACGCGAAAATACAGCTAAGGCTCATTGGTTTATGGCATGATAACACCCTAATTTCCTAACCTAATCTTTGGCAAATACAGGCCAACAAGAGGGCTTATGGCAATCAAATTACATTATTTAGGTTTGTTATGTTTGGCTGGGCAAGCAGTAGCCCTACCACAAGAAGCCCGTTATGCAGGGGGTATTGCTTTAGTGCCCTTGCCTGAATACGCTCCATTATCCGTAAACGTCCGATTTAATGGCTATCAAGTACCCATTATTCAACAGGCTAATGGCAGTCGTATGGCAGTTGTAGGACTGCCTTTATCTACACCAACAGGTCATGCCGAATTATTATTAAATGCAGATAACTTTACCGACCAACTGAGTATTGACATTAATCCTAAAGCCTATCCAGAGCAACGGATTACGCTAAAAGCCACCAACAAGGTAAACCCTAACGAGGAAGAACTTGCACGTTATAGCCGTGAAGCCGCAGAACAAAAAGCCGTTTATCAATCTTTTAATCCTTATACCTCACAATGGCCAGCCTTTCGTTGGCCAATTCAGGGAGAAATTAGCAGTCCGTTTGGCTTAAAACGCTTTTTTAATGGTGAAGCACGCGACCCGCATTCGGGCTTAGACATTGCTGCTCCTGAGGGTAAAACCATCTATGCACCCGCCGATGGTATTGTTGCTCAAATCGGTGATTATTTTTTTAATGGTAAAACGGTGATGATTGACCACGGGCAAGGCATTATTTCGATGTTATGCCATTTAAGTCAAATTGACGTTGAAAAAGGACAAACGCTGAAAGCAGGACAACGGGTGGGTAAAGTGGGACAAACAGGGCGTGCTACGGGTCCACACTTACATTTTGGCCTCAGCATCAATAATGCACGGGTTGACCCTTTATTAGTGCTTCCCCCGTCACCATGACTAAGCAGATTGATATTTTTATTGCGCGTATCACGTGGGATACAGAACAAACCTACCAACAGTTAGCTAATCTACCTGTCGTTATGCAGCACGCAGCGCGCCAATACCCACATCCCTTACGTTTGCGTAGTTATGTTGCTAGTCGGCAATTATTACATCATGCGTTTAATCAAGTTGAAAGCAGCCAACAGGCTTGGCGTTTTTATAAGCAAGAGCAACGCCTTTATATTTGCCCTCAGCAAAGCGAGCGTTTCATCAGTTTAAGTCATAGCGATAATTGGGTGTGTTGTTTGTTAGCACCGACCCCTTATTGTGGCATTGATATCGAAATGCGTCCTGCACCTGCCCGTTTTTTAGCCATTGCCAAGCGTTTTTTTACCCCACAGGAGTATCAATGGTTAGCACAAACTCAAAGTGCCGACTTGTTTTTAGACTTATGGACGCGTAAAGAAGCCTGCGTTAAGGCATGGCATCGTGGTTTAGCACATCATTTGCACCGTATTGAATTTGGTGCTGAACAACTCTCGCCCATCCTCACCCCAGAGGATGTACAACATTTACCTCTCACGTTATGGCGCATGACCAGCACCGACTGGCAATTAAGCGCGGCCGTTCACTTAGACACGCCTGTTTGGCAGGTGCATCACCTTTGTTGGTAAACAGGGTTATAGCCATGCACTTAATAACATCTCTAACTGTTGTTTACGGAAAGGTTTACTGAGCATGCCATCCATGCCAGCCGTCAGACAGGCCGTTTCGTTGTCTGCGCTCGCATTGGCCGTTAAGGCGATAATCGGTAGTCGTTTGTCACGTTCTTGGCTGCGCCATTCTTGCGTCGCTTCGTAACCGTCCATAATCGGCATTTGACAATCCATCAACACCAAATCTATATCGCCCGCTGCCATTAACTGTAAGGCTTCACGGCCATTATTCGCGCTGCTCACTGTGCAGCCTGCTGACTTCAGCATCGCTTCTGCTACTTTGCGATTGGCGGGATTATCGTCAACCACTAAAACATGCGCATGAAAGGCAGACTTATGTAAATTCGGTTGACTGATATCAGCAACGTGACTGCATTCTTCGCAAATGGGTAATACCAATTCAAAACAGAAACATGTGCCCACCAAAGGCTCACTTTCCACACGTAAATCGGCATGCATTAAACGACTTAAACGTGAAGCAATGGCTAAACCTAAGCCTGCACCGCCATAACGTCGACTATGAGAGCGGTCAACCTGCATAAACGGCTCAAAAATATGCGTTAATGCATTTGCATTTATGCCGATACCCGAATCATACACTTCACATAAGAATTGAGCTTGCATGTCATTATAGGTACTAATACGCGCTCTAATACCAATACGACCTTTTTCGGTAAACTTAATCGCATTATCGAGTAATTTCGAGAGAATTTGCCGAATACGCATTTCGTCACCTTTCAGCCATAAGTCGGTTTGTCCTTCTAAGGTCAGACTGATGTCCAGTTTTTTATGCTCGGCTTCCAAACGAAACCCGTCTGTCAAATGCTGTAGCAATTTTTTAGGTAAAAAAGGTCGTGGCTGTAAGATTAAACGGCCTTCTTCCATTTTAGAAAAATCTAATACGTCATCGACTAAATGCCGTAAATCATTCGTCGCCATCGTAGCCAGATTGACATACTCTTTACTGTCTGGTGATAAAGGTGTGCCATTCAACAACTGTAAACCGCCCGAAATCGCATTTAAGGGCGTTCTTAACTCATGACTCATCATAGCCAAAAACTCACTTTTGGCTTGACTGGCTTTGTCTGCACGACCACGAGCGGTAATCAACTCTTCAGTATAAGAAATTTGCAGGGTACGGCTCTCTTCGAGCATGGCGGCTAATAAATTAAGATGGTAAGCCAATGCGCCCAATTCGCCATCTTGTTTAATACTGACCCTTGCTGTGAATTGGCGATTTTTTAATGCCCCCACTAAACCAATAATGGCGCGTAATGGTCTTTCTAGGCTATGTGCCATCCAAAAACCAATCCCCGCAATAACGACCAATAACAAACAGCCGAGCAATATACTTTTTAATACGATGTCATGTTCACGTTGTACGATGTGGTCTGAACTAATACCCACTTCAACCAACCCTAAAGTACTGGGTTCGTTATTAATAGGCGCATCTACTAACCAGTCGCTATGGTCTAAAGCTAAGGCTTGTTGCGTAATCATCGCGGTATAACGATGTAATTGTATGCCTTTGTGATGCTTATTACTTTTGTTGAATAAGGTCTGTTTTTCGTTATCTAAGATGCTGACCGATACCACACCTGGCTGGGCAAGGATGGTATCAATTTGAGGGACTAACGAATCCATATTGCCAGAAATCACGGCAAAATCGGCAGAAGCGGCTAATTGGGTGGCCATGATTGCACCCGAACGTGCTTGCTCATTTTGTGCATCTGCAAGCCGCACATGGACATGATAGGCTAATGTTACAACAAACATAATTAAGGCGGGTACTAACGCTAAAATCAGCGTCCGCCAACGTAAGCTCCACTTGGTCATTACGGCCATGTTGGAAGCTCCTCTAAGTGCAGTAAACGCTCTAATTCGTTCATAGCAGGTACTGATAAACCCAAAGATTTTGCCACTTGTGGATTCAAACTCACACTGAAATCCTTAATGCGAGCAGGCGGCGGCAGCTTATTATTTTTGATGTAATATTTGATTTTTTGCCCAATGTCTTCGGCAATAACAGGCGTTGGCGCGTATAAGGTCGCTAGCGCACCTGCATTCACAAACGCAGGACTAGGACCAATCAACACTTTGTTTTGTCTATAGGCGGCTAATAAAATAAAACGTATGGTATCCCGATTGTAAATATCGGTATCTGGTTGAGCTAATAAGACATCGGTTGTCGCAGCTAACTCCGAAACTTGGCGAGCAATACGTGCTTTATCTAGCGTTTGCACACGAACTTCAACAGACTGTTCGGCGGCGTATTGCTTAAAAACGCGTAACCACGACATGTCTTCGTTATTACTGACTAACATACCAATGCGATTTGTAGCTGGCAGCATGACACGGATGAGTGCCAGTTGGGCTGCCAAACTGGGCGACCAATACAAGGCACTGTCTTGCTTTTGTAACTCCACACTACTAGGTTGAGCCAAGACAAATAAGGTCGGGGGACGATTAGCCGTGAGTTTTTTGGCCGCTTCTGTATTGAGAACAACCAACATATCGGTATTATCGGCGACAACATCACCTGTTATGATGGTGACATCTTCTTTGAGAATTTTAGTTAAATGGGCGACTAGCTCCGCAGACTCGCCTGCTTGCGAAGTGACAATTTGAACTTTAGTCGCTGCATAGCCTATGGTTGTTGTCCATAGGCAATAACAGATGACGAGCAGTTGCTGAAGAATCCTAAGCATGTTATGCACCTTCCCTTGTGCCTCCTTACTAAACGCTAATCGGCAAGTACGATTAGCCCTCTACAACCAGAACATACAACATCCAATCCTTATCCGAAGTGACGATTTTCTCACGGTTTTATTCACATCATCGTCTTTATTCAAACGGTATGCTAACAAAACGACTGAGGTTGAATACGCCACTCTTATTTGTATGCGTTATCCGATAATCCTTGCCTAATGGGGTCTGCTTTGATTAGCTTCCCCGTTGATTTCTTATTGACTCGCCATCAAGCTAACACGATATGCTGTTTAACGCACCTGTTCTTGTGTTATACGATGAGAGACAACACAAAACATTGGCAAAACGACTAGGTGCGTGTGAGCAATCATCATCACAACATCAACCGCCCCTAATCGTATGTGTACGTCAACCCTAACCACATTCTATCACGCGGTGCGCCATTTTCTCGGCGCAACTCATTATCTTCGGTGAGACGAATTTGCCATACGCCAGATAACTCCAAATCTTGACGTTTGTGCAACGACCACTTTTTAGCCATCCGTAAGTCTAAACGGTCAAAATATAAGCCGCCGTCATGGTAATCATTATATAACTGATTATAGAAGACATAACTCACACTACTTTGTATACCCTCTTGGCTATCATACCAAGCAGCCACATTGCCACTGTGTAATGGGACAAAATCATTGTTATCGTTATTAAAACTCATGTCGTCATAGGCATAATTGAGCATAAAACGCCAATTGGCATGTGGTCGCCACTGTGTCGATAGCTCTACCCCCCGTTGCTCATGCTTTTTTAAGGGGGCAATAACGAAATCATCAATTTCTAAATTATGTTCACTGAGTTCTAAATGGTCATGAAATACCCGAATATCTGTTTGTAAATGCCATGCTGGAATTTCCCCGTAATAACCAATTTCACGCGAGACAATACGCTCTGACGGTGCGCCATTGGTACAAACTAAGGTACCATCATCATAACTTTTACTAAATACGCAAGTTTCTTGGCCTTTAACAGGGGCTTGCCCTAAATACGGAAAATAACCGTCGCGTGCGCTATATTGACGGTCTTCGGCTTGACCATAAAATTGCCAATACGCTTTAGACTCACGCAGGTCGGGTGTACGGTAGGCTTTAGATGTCACTAAACGTAAGGAGTGCGTGGGTAAAAAACGCCAGTTCAGCGCGACACGTGGCGACTGTAAATGCCCCGCATAATCATCATGCTCGTCCATCATACCAACATTCAAGCGCCAGTCAGGTCTAAACTCCCATTCGCCATGAGCAAATACTCGCCACACGGTATTTTCGACTTTGCCATTAAAATAGTGTTGTGAGTCGGCACGCGAGTCTTGTAAACCTGCACCATACACCAGACGTAAACTGGGTGAAATACTCCAAGTGTCTTGTAATTCAAGCTCAATACGGGTTTCACGCTTATCAATATCTGCACCGTAAATCAGCTCTTGGTCGCTTGCCAAAAAGTCATCTTTAGTTGCTTGTAAACTCTGACACAATGGCTCAGGGACTGCGGGATGACCTAGCTTACACAACACGGTATAAGCTAAACCCATCAACTCATCATTTTCAGATGCGCCTAGCTCTCCGTCCATAAAGGCCTTGGTGAATATTCTGTCGATGACAAACATCTGCCTTAATTCTGGCAAAAAGAACTCTGGCGGGGCAGCCACCCGAATATGCTGTTTAGAGTTAAACTCCGAGTAATTTGCTTGAAATTGTAATTTATGGTTTTTGACATTGTGTTCTAAATCTAAATTGAGATAATTTTGGCTCGTTTCAATGTCGGGATCCTCTAGAAACTGCACTATCTCTGTTTCGGAGTCTTCACCCGCTAACATTTCGGAATGACCAAACGCGATTTTAGCCACACCATCATTTTCTGTTTCCATTACCAACTGACCATAAACTGACTTTTGTCGTTTATCGTCTGCATACGGATAGGGATTAAATACTTTGACAGCATTACCGTCTTTATCGAATATTTTCTCACCGTTCGCATCGCGCGCGGTTTCTTTTTTGAAGAAGGTACTATACCCATTATCGTTACGTTGATTGGCCGACAACTGCCAACTGAATTGGTTATTAACCCCCGCATAACTGACAAAGTTATCGTTAATACCGCCACTACCTTGTCGCGTATAGGCACGAACAGTCGGTAAATCCGCAGGGGCTCGGGTAATAATATTCACCACAGCCAAAAAGCTATTTGCACCGTAAGCAGCCGCATTAGGCCCCCTGACGACCTCAATACGGTCAATATCTTCCAACTCTAAAGGCAAACCAATCCAATCGACAAAGGCTAAACTGGGTTGAAAAACCGAACGACCATCAATTAACACCTGCATACGGCGCGCCATATCGGCGGAAGTACCATGATAACTGACAAAGGCTTCCCACCCCTTTTCATAGCCCACCACCATGCCAGGCACTAAGCGCAGTAATTCGGGTAACTCTCGGACACCCGTTTGCTGAATCATTTGACGGTCAATAATGGTGACCGATGCAGGGGCATCTGCAAGCGCTTGTTTTAAGCGCGTTGCGGATAACACAACGGGCATGTCTTGGTCAGCAAATAAGAGGTCTTCTGCGCTTGCACTATCAAACGCAGAGAGTATGGCAATCGCTAATACTAATTTTTTCATATGTCTTAATAACCCCAGCCAGTTGTTATTCAGACACACACGGCTGTGACTTTGTCCTTATACAGATAAGCCGTGTTTGTTACGCTAACAACTAGCGTTTTTCTCTTTTTTTATGTTCTGGCACAAATCGGCGTTTTTTCTCGAGTTGTGCAGGCTTGAGTTTGACCTCATCTTTATATGGGTTGTCGCCTGTTTTGAATTCCAGTTGCACAGGTGTTCCTTGTAATTTCAATACTTTTATAAAGATATTTTCTAAATAACGTTTGTAGTCCTTGGGCACCGACTCCGTTTGATTGCCGTGAATCACAATCACAGGTGGATTTTGTCCGCCCATGTGGGCATAACGCAGTTTAATACGTCGGCCATTAACAAGTGGTGGCTGATGCCCTTCAACCGCATCCTGTAAAATCTGCGTCAGACGGTTAGTCGGTACCTTTAACATAGCAGAATCATAGGCACGTTGCACAGAGGGATAGAGATCTCCGACGCCCGTACCATGCAAAGCCGAAATCAAATGAATTTTGACAAAAGGAATAAAATCCAATCGTCTATCTATCGCACCTTTGACTTGATTGCGGTCATACTCTGTCATGTTGTCCCATTTATTGATGGCTAACACGACGGCACGGCCACTGTCTAAAGCGAATCCTAGCATGTGCAAATCCTGCTCAACAATCCCTTCTCGCGCATCAAAAACAATAATGACGACATGCGCGTCTTTAATTGCTTGCAAGGTTTTGATGACGGAGAATTTTTCGACGGTTTCTTGTACACGGCCACGACGACGCACGCCTGCGGTATCAATTAAGGTATACTTTTTGCCGTTACGCTCATAGGGAATATAAATACTGTCGCGTGTTGTGCCAGGCATATCATAGACAATCACACGGTCTTCACCGAGCATCCGATTGACTAAAGTCGATTTACCCACATTAGGACGCCCAACCACGGCGATTTTAATGCCTGTTTCTGCTTCAGACAATTCAGGCGCATCGTCAGGGAAAGGTGCTAAAACATCACTAATAAGTTGGAACACACCGCGACCATGACTGGCCGCCGTTTGAAAAATTTGGCTAAAGCCTAGACGATGAAACTCGGCAACTGCGGCATCTTCATGTAGCCCATCGATTTTGTTAACCACTAAATAAGAGGTTTTGTTTAGACGGCGAATATGGTCAGCAATCATTTCATCTGAGCCTAATAAACCCGCACGCGCATCGACGACAAATAAAACGATATCTGCTTCTTGAATCGCTGTTTTTGCCTGCTCGGCCATATAAGCATCAATGCCTTCGTCACTTTCGCCTAACCCACCCGTATCAATCACAATAAATGATTTGTTATCAAATTTGCCATCACCGTATTGGCGGTCACGGGTCAAACCAGGCAAATTGGCAACCAAGGCATTGCGGGTTTTGGTTAATTGATTAAATAGGGTGGATTTACCCACGTTGGGGCGGCCAATTAGGGCAATGACAGGCTTCATGACGAGAATCTCTAAAACAGCAATCGGTGTGTTTTACCATCGCTACGATGACAAACCCACAGGCAGGCGGTCGTCAGGCCAAAGGCCTGCCGATTAAAGCGGCGTATTGTAGGCTGCTAAGGGCAAAAGGTACAGATTTTGTCGACAGTTGAGCAGAATAATTGTCGACACATACAAAGGGTATTAGGGGCTATGGAGGGAACAGAACGGTTGGATGATTTGAGACAAACGAAAGTTTTAGTACAGCGTTACTGACAGAGATGCGCTGACTTGGCTTGCGTTTGGGATAAAACGAAAGCCAACTCCCAGTGTAACCCTTTGATTGTTGCATTAAGGCTGAAACTGCCATGCGCTAATCTGCCCTTCTGCACCGTAGGCAAGGACTTGTTTATCATGCACCGAGAGATTCACCACTGCCCCACTAATGGCTTGTCGCCCTAATAATTTACCCTCTTTTTGAGTCATCACATGCAAATAGCCATCTTGGTCACCTACAATCAGATAATCCCCCACGGTGACAGGATTGGATAATCCACGCCATGCAAACAAGGTTTGCTTCCACACAACCTCACCGCTATTTTTGCTCAGTGCCCATACCGTACTGTCTGCATCGACAACAAAAATATAGTCTGTACCGATTGCCGTTGTCTGATAACTCGACATGGGGGCTTGCCAACGCATTTTGGCTTTGTCACCATCAAGGCTTAAAGCCGCTAATTGTCCCTGATAACCTACCACATATAATTGTCCCTCTTCATAGCGCATATCTGCATCTATATCCGCAATACGCGCTAACTCTGAGCGGCCATTATTGACACTTACACGGCTTTCCCATTGGGGAATACCTGTTTTCGCCTCTAAAGAAACGACCTTTGCGGAGGATGTGGCAATCAGTACTTGCTGGTCTACCACTAAAGGGGAGGCATACCCACGTAAACTCAAGCTGGGGACAGGCACATCATACACCCAGCGTTGTTCACCCGTTTGCAAATCAAGGCCATAAACCTTGCCATCGTTACTCTGCACAATCAGGGTATCTGCCGTTAAGGCCGCAGGCGCTAATACGGGGGCGAGTAGTTTCTTTTGCCAACGTAGCTGACCGTCTGTGGCAGATAACACACGCAGTTCGCCTTTGCTTGTGGCCATCACCAAGATGCCATAACCCGCACTGAGGCCACCCGTTAAGGGGAGCTTAGTCTTTTGTTGCCATTGTATTTTGCCTTGGTCATCTAGCGCAGCAATCACGCCATCTCGACTGGCGACAAATAAGGTTTGATTTTGACGAGCCATTCGTAAGTTGATGGCATCTTTTGCCACCCCGTCACCGACTGTTTGCTTCCATACACGCTTTAAGAATACTTGCTCTTTTTTGGTCGGCAAGGGGGGTAAAGGTGACGGTTTATGCTCATTGGGGTTGGAGCTACAAGCCGCTACTACACACAGGGTTAGCACTAAAGATAAATGTCGCTTCAAAATAACCTCATACAGACATGGCATTGCCAATCAAGAGACTCACAATATTAGGACAATACGCGTTAAGGATTGATATTGAGTAATGACTCTGTCTTCAATTCAGGCACATCTAACCCTAAATCGGCCATTTTGACTTCTAAAATGGGGCGTGGTTCATTGCGTGCTTTAAGTGCATCATAAGCAGCTTGATAGGCTTTGATTGCCCCTGCGGTATCACCGTTTAACTTCAAAATATCACCACGCAACTCTTCACGACTCGGTAAAAAAGCCACACTCGTCTCTTTACTCAAAACGTCTAACGCGGCTTTATTGTCGCCCTTTTCTAATAGGACTTGCGCTAACCGAAAACTAGCAATGCTTTTCAAACCATCGTCAGTACTTTGGGTTAACACATTACGTAGTTGTTTTTCGGCTTCTTTCAGGTCTTTATTTTCTATCGCACGTTTAGCAAGCAATAGGCTAGCATTATTGGCATATACCGTTGAGCCAAACTCTTGTGACAGTTTTTGGGCATCTCGTTGTAGTTGCGTATTGGCCGCTTTGTCTTCTGGGTTGGTATTGAGTTTTTGATACGCCTCATAACTGGATTCATATAAAGTTGAAGCCTGTAGTGAGGTTTGTACTTTATCATTTTGCCAATAACGCCAGCCTACAAATACCGCCAATGCCATACTTGCGCCCACTAAAATGGGCGTTCCATAGTCTTGCCAAAAGCGTTTCAAGTTTTCTAGTTGTTCATCGTCATGCGTACTCACGCTTATGCTCCTAATAATCACTGCCGCGCGGCTGTTGTCTTTAAGCCTTATCTCAGTGATAAAACCATGCTTATATCGCTAATCACGGGCTTTGTCTGTAGACGCATGCCGTGATTGTTATGAATCTCATTACCACGATAACGTCGCTATCTGCTGACTTAAATACGTGGTCAATTCGGTTTGTGCTATTTGCTGCTGCTCACCTGTTTGCAACCATTTGACGGTCACTGTTTGGTTGAGCACTTCTTGCTCACCCACTAATAATGCAAGTTTTGCCCCTGTTTTATCTGCCCGTTTTAATTGATTTTTTAATTGTCCACCACCACAGTGACTGACAATGCGTAAATTGGGCAACTGATTGCGTAAGGTTTCGGCTACCAACAAGGCATGCTGTATGGTGCTGGACTCGGACACTAAATAAATATCCGCTTCAGTGCTGTTTGTATTTTGTTGCAAGGTGTCTAATAACAGTACCAAACGCTCTAAACCCATCGCAAAACCCACGGCAGGCGTTGCTTGCCCGCCTAATTGTGTGACTAAACCGTCATAGCGCCCACCCGCACACACAGTGCCCTGCGCGCCCAATGCCGTTGTCACCCATTCAAAGACCGTTTTATTATAATAATCTAAACCACGCACTAAACGCGGGTTGACTCGATAGTGAATGCCCGCAACATCTAATATGGCACGTAACTGAGCAAAGTGTTGTGTGGACTCCGCATCTAAATAATCAGATAAGGTGGGAGCATTGGCCAATAATGCCTGTGTTTTGGCATCTTTACTATCTAAAATGCGTAGTGGATTGCTGCTTAAACGGCGCTTGGAGTCTTCGTCTAAGTGTTCAAGATGTGTACTCAAATAAGCGACCAATGCCTCTTTATAGGTTTGACGCGCCTGTACTTCGCCTAAGGTATTAATTTCTAAATGTACTACCTCGGTTAGACCCAATTCGCGCCACAAACGGGCAGTCAACAAAATCAACTCCGCATCAATATCGGCACTGGCCATACCAAAGGTTTCCACGCCAAATTGATGAAATTGTCGGTAACGTCCTTTTTGTGGCCGTTCATAACGAAACATCGGCCCTGTGTACCACAAACGCTGTGTTTGGTTGTAGGTCAAACCATGCTCCAAACAAGCACGCACACACCCTGCTGTGCCTTCTGGGCGTAAGGTAATAGAGTCACCGCCACGGTCAGTAAAGGTATACATTTCTTTTTCGACAATATCGGTGATTTCGCCAATCGCTCGTTTGAATAATGGCGTATTTTCAACAATAGGTAGACGAATTTCTTTATAACCATATTGGTGCATGGTATGGCGCAATATTTGCTCAACTGCTTGCCAACGCTGGCTAGTGACGGGATTGTCTTTGGTGGGAATGGGCAAAATATCGTTCATTCCGCGAATCGCGGTGATTTTGGCAGCCATGATGCATCTCTATTAACAGCAAGAAAAACGGCTGGCATTGTAAACAATGCAGCAACACGAAGAAACAGTCTTTTGAGACTTCACGTGATACTGGCGTCTGTGAATAGCACGATTATAGTTTTTATTGATGACAAATAATGCCTCGCGTTTAGAAAAAACAGGGTTGTGGCCATCCCACAACCCCATCTGTCCTTAACTGAGAGTTAATAAGGTCGAGTTTTTGTTGATGGTGATGGTTTTGGTTTTCGTGGCATCAATCACCTCGCTTGCTGTCGGATTAGCCGCCAGCGGCTTAATATGATGGTAGGTAGCCACTACCTGATTGGGAGATACGTTGACGGTAATAAAGCCTTGAGTTTTAGTTTCCACATACTTTAACCAAGGATTTTGTACGGGCGGAAAGTCAAACGATGGTTTTGTTGGCGTACTGGTATACGGATTAGGAATGGTTTGTCCTAAAGATAACGCAAGACCTTGAATGGTTTTGCCCATCTCGCCCGCTAAGGTTTCATTTAGGGTGTTAATGGGGTTATATCCGATGGCATTGTTTGTACCACTTGTATTAATGGCCGTCAGATATTGCTCAAACACAGCACGATATACCGCTGCTTTACCTGCTTCTGTACTGAGCGCTTCGGCAGGAGTCGCCGCTAATACCGCGCTTTTGACATTCTGATAAATCAGCATATTAGGACAGGTGTAGACCAAAGGACGCAAGGCGACAAACGGATTATCACCCGACTCCAACAGATTGAGGTAAGTGCTTGGGTTTGCCGTACGACCTTGTAAGGTAGCATCAACCTCTTGTTGAAAATCGCCGACAACACTGGCCAAATAACTCCAGAAACTCGACGAACTGATACCCGCAGTCACTAAATCAACCATTGCGGCATTGCCTGCACTGTAACTAGCATAGTTTGCCGCCACTTCGCCTGCAAAAAATGCATGGATATCGCCTGTCACCGCCACCACATTTTTGATGTTATTGGTGGTCAAAAAGCTCATTAAATTACTACGTTCTGCACTATAACCATCCCATTGGTCAGCATTAATGATGTAACTGTTAATCATCGCGGCTAAAGCAGGGTTACTCTCTCCTGCGGCAACAACCCCTGCTAAGGCTTTTAAGTTGAGTGCCATGCGTAACAATGACACTTCATTGCCCCAAAACTTCCATGTTGCGGTACTGGTGGCCATTTTGTTTTTCCACCAGTTTCGTTGGGTCTCTCCCAAAATGGATACTAAGGGCAAGCCAACTTCATTAAAAGTGGCAAACTCTTGTGCCGTTAAGGTGCTGCCTGTGGGGTCAAGACTCAGCTTGGCATCTATCGATTGTAACAGTGTCTTAGTTGCCCCTTCTGGGACAACCGTAATCGCTTTTTTAATGGCAGCCAACATCTTGCCACCTTGTAACTGTGCAAAACTCGGCTCTGGCACAAAATAGCGAGTGCCAATACTGCCTAACTGGTCAGCTAAGGGCGTTAAGGGATTATCCAATGCTTCTGGAATAACATGGTCTGCACGATACAAACGTTCATCGGTCATGACTAAATGCGCGAGTTTACCAAATTGCAAATCACGATAAATTTTGACCGTCTCAAAATTAGTAGCCACGGTTTCATCTAAGGTGGGGATATCGGCGGGCATAAACTCAAACCATGCCCGATTCGCCGCGCGACGACGATTCGTATCAGAGGTCGTATCTGAGCCTGTGATTTGCGCAGGCGATAAAGGCAATCCGCCTTCAATTTTTACTGAGCCATTCGTGTAAGTTTCGTTATTCTGCCAGCAATCATCTGAAAACTCATGGTCATCCCAGACCGCGACCAAGGCAAATCTGGCATGTAAAGCTTGTAAACGACTATCGGTACGGTATTTTTTATATAAATAGCGATAGTCTTCTAGGGTAGTCGCCACTTTTGCGGTGGTACTATTGGGTTTGTTGGTTTGACTAGGTATCACAATCGCATCATGCGCCGCTTCAACTGTTTCAGACTGATAACTGTCGCCTGCTGCCTCATAAATATAGTCACCCAAATGGACAACAAAATCCAAATCTTGCTGTACTAAAGCACTCAAACCTAGCCAATGGTTAACACTCCAATCCTGACAGGCCATAAAGGCAAATTTCAAGCTACTGGGGTCAGCATCTAACGCAGGCGCGGTTTTGAAACGCCCTACCCGACTGATGCCTGTACCCGAACGAAAACGATAATAATATTCTGTGGCAGGACTTAAGCCCGTCAACTTATGGCGAATCGAGTTGTCGTAAATTGCTTTTGCACTTAAACGAATCGCGGGGGTGAGTAAGGTCGCAAAGCTATTATTGGCTGCTAACTCAAGACTGACCTCAATATCGGGGCGACCACTGGCCGTTTGTGCAATGGGGTCATCATTGGGGGCAACAACGCGTGTCCATAAAATAATTGAATTCGGTTTAGGGTCTGCTGCCATCACACCTTGAGGAAAACTGTACAGTTTGGACGGTGTGGTTTTGCTGTCACTGTCATTATTGCTATTACAAGCGGATAAACCAAATACCGCCACAGAGCTGGTCAAAAAACCTGCCTGCTTTAATAACTGACGACGATTCATGTCATTTTCCCCTCAGGTAATGGTTAATGTCTTCTCTGACGCATCATGGCTGGTCATGGTAAAGACTTGTTTGTTTTGGTGTTTGTAAAGACTAGTCTATTATTAAGTTGTTGCTTGATTGTTGACGAAAAAAATGACAAAAAGATTGACGTTTGATGTCAGCATGACTGTTTTTGTTTTGTGTGATGGCAGAATTTTCAATAGCGCGTGCGTTGGGGTATGAGGCATCTATAATGACTTGCCAAATCATACCTGTGTTGACTGAGTCAAGGACTATGTGATGTTCCAAAGTTTAATTTCGGTTGCTGAGGCCAAACAATGCTCAGCAGAAGCTATTTTTGTCGACTGTCGCCATCAATTAAGTGACACCACGTGGGGGGAACGACAATACCATCTCGGTCATATAGCACAAGCACGTTTTGCCCATTTAGACAGAGACTTATCATCGCCTGTGATTCAGGGGCAAACAGGACGACACCCTCTACCTACACCTGCGCAACTGAACCTATTTTTTAGCCAGCTTGGTATCCGCCCACAGACACAAGTGATTGCTTATGACCAAGACCTTGGTATGTTTGCTGCACGTTTTTGGTGGTTGTTGCGCGCGATGGGACATACTCGGGTTGCGGTTTTAGACGGTGGTTATCGTGCATGGCTGGCTGAGGGTGGTGCTGTTGAAGCGCACACACCTTGTGTCACACCCTCCGAATTTCTTGGTAAATGGCAAGGCCGTTGTTTAAGCAGTGCTGAGGTACAAACACGCCTTTATCAACCCCATGTCGCCTTACTCGATGCGAGACAAGCTGAGCGTTTTAGTGGTCAAGAAGAACCCATAGATGCCAAAGCAGGTCACATTCCTTCCGCGCTGAATATGCCATTTACGGCAAATTGTCAGGATGGGTTTTGGCGAAGTGCCGCCGAGTTACATGCACGTTTTTCCGCCGTATTACAGCCTGAAGTCATTTGTTATTGTGGGTCGGGTGTCACGGCCTGTCACACTATTTTGGCGATGGTACATGCGCAATTAAACGAGCCCTATTTATATGCAGGCTCATGGAGTGAGTGGATTACAGACGAGCGTCGGCCAATAGCGCGTGAGACAGGTTGATTCCTTGCCTGTCAGATACGCTGACAGGCCTTGAGTCTCCCCAAGTGGCTACCCTTTGACGATAATTTTGGCTTGTTTTTCTTCTTCTGCCGCGACTTTGGCTCTCACCATGGCTTCAATTTCATCGACCAATTTATCCGTTGCAATCAGGTGACTTTTTTCACCATTACGGTATACCAAGCTATTGGGGCTAGCGCCAACGACACCAATGTCGGCCTCTTTAGCTTCGCCAGGCCCATTAACCTTACAACCGATGACGGATACATCCATTGGGATACGCACATCTTCTAAACGTGCCTCTAAAGCATTCATCACCCGAATGACATCAAACTCCTGACGTGAACAGCTTGGGCAGGCAATAAAATTAATGCCATTAGAACGAATACCTAAGGCTTTTAAGATATCAAAACCCACTTTCACTTCATCTTCGGGTTCAGCCGCTAAAGAAATACGAATCGTATCCCCAATACCGTCTAACAACAAACCGCCCAAGGCAATCGCTGACTTGACAGTGCCTGACCTAAAAACGCCCGCTTCTGTCACGCCTAAATGCAAAGGCTGTTCGATTTGTGCGGACAACAAACGATAGGCATCTAAGGTCAAAAAAACGTTTGAGGCTTTGACACTGACTTTGAATTCTTGAAAGTCTAAACGGTCTAAAATATCAATATGGCGCATGGCCGACTCTAATAGGGCTTCACCTGTGGGTTCGCCATATTTTTTTTGCAAATCTTTTTCTAAAGACCCTGCATTGACGCCAATCCGAATTGACAAACCTTTATCACGCGCACACGCAACCACTTCACGTACTTTGTCATCCGAACCAATATTACCAGGGTTAATCCGTAAACAATCTGCCCCTTTTTCGGCCACAGCTAGGGCAATACGGTGGTCAAAATGAATATCAGCGACTAAAGGGACTTGTACTTGTTGCCGAATTAAACCAAATGCTTCTGCTGCTTCCATGGAGGGCACAGAGACACGGACAATGTCTGCGCCTGCTAACACACAGCGTTGAATTTGTGCGACGGTGGCGGCCACATCACAGGTATCGGTATTGGTCATGGTTTGCACACTGATGGGTGCATCGCCCCCTACATACACAGAGCCAACACGAATTTTACGCGTCACACGACGTTTAATAGGCGAAATATGCATTCTTACCTCGATAAGCGAAAATTAACTGCACCGTTTACAGTGTAGGGTTTCAAATCTATGGTTTTGTCATTAAATCTAAATTCGACAGCCGACGCTTGGCTCAGCTCAATACTAAATGGGGATTCGCCCGTTACCACTAAACTATCGCCTGCTTTTTTGTGGCCATTTGCCAATTCTTTGCCACTGGCATCACGAATCACCACCAAGGACGTTTCACGAAAGCGCAGGTCTAACGTATCTATCGCTTGTGCCGTCGTGGTGGTGTTAGGAAGACTGATGGTGTTTTCGCTCATCACTGCGGGGACAGGACTGGCGGTAGAGCGCTGCGCTTGCTGCCATGCATAATTCAGTCGCGCCATTAAGGTATTTGATTGACTAAGCACACTGATGAGCAGCACTAAGGAGAAAATAATAACGATTGGTTTGAGAGGAATTTTTTTGTGTGGACGCGCCCATTTTACCCGCGGAGCAGGTTTAGTGATATGTTGTGGTAACTTAGGAAAAGGAATATGTTCACGCGGGCTACGTGATGGCGGTTGACCACGGTCGGCCACATAGTACTCGTCAAAACGCGCCAACATATCCTCAACCGGTAGGGATAATAATTGTGCATACTGACGCAAATAGCCGCGTATAAATACCGCTTCGGGTAAAGCCGCATAATCATCAGCTTCGAGTTGTTCGATGATACGGGGTAAAATTTTTAGTGTTTGACACACATCGGCTACCGTCAGACCTTGCTGCTCGCGGGCTTGCTTTAGGCGAGCGCCTGGCCTAAAGGCTAAATAGGCACTTTGGTTAATCGCTGTTTTGCTACTTTGATGCTCCATACATGCTCCCGCCGCGTCGTCTGTACAGCATGCAACTTATTTATCTACCCTGAGTCAAGGAGTCTAAATACGCCTTGTATTCATTGGTATTGGCAAATTGCCGTTTTAACACAGACTCATAATTTGCTAAAGCAATGTCATCATTATTTTGACGTGCCAAACGAATGCCTAACCATAAACTACGTGCAGTTTGTGGCGCACTACCTAGCACTTTCACAAAACGTTGATAATAATTTTGGGCGGTGGCGTAGTCTTTTGCATCAAACGCCAATGTCGCCAGCTCCAATAATGCCTCTAAGGAGCGGGCATTCATGCGTAACACCCGTTCAAAAGCATTTTTCGCTTTGGCAGTATCGTTGAGTAACAAAGCGGTTTGCCCCAAATACACTAAGGCAATATCACGGCGCTCATAACCCAAATCATTGGCGGCGGCACTAAACTGCTCAATCGCATCTTTATAACGCTTTAAGCGAACCAACAATACACCATAATTATTATGCGCTTGTGAGTAATCTGAACGTAAATTAATGGCTTTACGGTAATATTGCTCGGCATCGGCAAAGGCTTCGTCACGCTCTAACAAAGCGCCCATAATATTATGGGCTTCGGGCGATTTGGGGTCTAACTCTAAGGCTTTTTTGAGCTGCTGCTGTGCCAACTCCAGTTGATTTTTTTGTAAATATTCGGCGGCAAGTGCGGTTCTGGCTTTTGAGCTGGCCACAGGGTCTGCTTTGCGTTGATTAGGAAACTCTTGTACGGTACAAGCAGACAAACTCAGTGTCAGTAAGATACTGGCGGCTATTAAACCACTACGTTGTCTCAATAAGGTATACACCATCTTCATACTATATTGCTCGTCGTATCACTATCTAAAATGGGCAGACCTTTATTGGCCACTGCGTATAATTTCGCCTGCTTTGAGTTTTTGTTGCCAACGCTCGGCACGACGGGTACGGTCTTGTACTTTACCCACCAATTGACCACACGCGGCATCAATATCATCGCCACGGGTGGTACGAATGGTACAAATAAAACCTGCTTCGGTCAGCATACGTTGAAAAGCCAAAATCTCATGGCGCGGCGTACAGTCGTAAGGCGCATGTGGGAATGGATTAAATGGAATTAAGTTAATTTTACTCGGTACATCTTTGAGCAATTTAATTAACTGTTTCGCATGTTCGGCTTGGTCATTCACCCCTGCCAACATGACATACTCCATGGTAATTTTACGACGACCACCTTCTTCGCCCTGAAACTTCGCCAAAAAGCGGCGGCAAGCTGCCGTTAATTCGGCCAAAGGATATTTTTTATTGATGGGTACTAGCTCATTACGTAACTCATCATTTGGGGCATGCAAGGAGACGGCTAATGAGACATCAATGACTTCTGACAGTTTATCCATCATCGGCACAATACCCGACGTAGACAACGTGACCCGACGCTTAGATAAGCCATAGGCATAGTCATCTAACATCAACTCCATCGCAGGGACAACGGCATCAAA
Organism: Agitococcus lubricus; assembly: GCF_003051055.1. GTDB lineage: Bacteria > Pseudomonadota > Gammaproteobacteria > Pseudomonadales > Moraxellaceae > Agitococcus > Agitococcus lubricus. Next base: position 273,330 of record NZ_QAON01000002.1, read on the forward strand.
GTTTAATAAGGGTTCGCCCATGCCCATCATCACGACATTAGTAATCGCACGCTCACGGCTATCATAGTCTTGATTTTCTTCAAAATACGAACGATTAGCGACCCAGACTTGCCCAATAATTTCCGCCAAACTCAAATCACGCTGAAAGCCCTGTTTGCCTGTAGAACAAAAACTACAGTCCAAGGCGCAACCAACCTGCGAAGAGACACACAAGGTTTTGCGGTCGCCATCGGCAGGAATTAATACCGTTTCGACCATGCTGTTATTGCCAACGTCTAAAACCCACTTGCGTGTACCATCATTAGAAAACTCTTTGTAAACCACTTTGGGAGGACGAATTTCGGCAATCTCTGCTAATTTACTACGTAGCGCTTTGGAGACGTTGCTCATCTCATCAAAATTATCCACCCCCAGTTGATGAATCCATTTAATCACTTGCGCCGCTCTAAATTTCTTTTCACCAATACTGACAAAAAACGCTTCCATTTGCGTCCGTGTCATGCCAAGTAAATTAATTTTTTCAGAGGTTGACGAAGTGTCAGATACAGCAGGATTCATAAGGACAACCGCAGCAAGTAGAGCAGGTAAAGAGAGACAATTTTAGCATAAAAACAAAGGGCGCAATCATGCGCCCTGTTCGCCACATTAAAATGAATTAACGTGTACGTGGTGCAATTTCAGTTGCGCTGAAGAAATACGCAATTTCACGCGCTGCTGAGGCTTCGGAGTCAGAGCCGTGTACTGCATTTTCGTCGATAGAGGATGCAAAATCAGCACGAATTGTACCAGCCGCTGCATTTTTAGGGTTAGTTGCACCCATAATATCGCGGTGCTTTAATACAGCGCCTTCACCTTCTAAAACTTGTACAATCACTGGACCAGACGTCATAAAAGCCACTAAATCAGCAAAGAAACCGCGCTCTTTGTGTTCAGCATAAAAGCCTTCGGCTTCGGCTTTAGATAAATGCTTCATTTTAGCGGCAACGATTTGTAAACCAGCGCCTTCAAAACGGCTATAAATTTGACCAATCACGTTTTTGGCAACGGCATCGGGCTTGATGATAGATAAAGTACGTTCAATCGCCATGATAAACTCCTGAAACTGACAAGGGTTGGAAATAATGACCGTGGTTGTGTCGGTTTTTTATCAAAAATACCCACACACGGATTTATAAAAGTCGGGGCGCGATTATACGCAGGTTTTGTCAGATTGGCACGACAAAACATGACATGACCGTAAAATTAGTCCGCCTCTTCCAACCAACACATTTGGATGGCTTCCAAAATCTTTTCGCCACAATGTTTGGGGTCATCATCAAAGTTTGGTAGTGCCATCACCCAATTAAACAGGTCAGTAAAGCGAATCGTTTTAGGGTCTACGTCTGGATGTGCCTCTATTAAATCTAAGGCAATATCACGCGAATCTGTCCATTTTAGGCTCATCGAAGTTACTCCAATCAAATGCTAGCCCTTGATAAGAGCGAGGTTGTCAGTAGCTGACTTAATCCCGCGCTAAGGTCTGTTGACGTTTGGCGTGTGAGCCGCGTTGCTGATAAACATTGACTCAGGCAAGGCACAAAACGCTGTTAATAGTCGTTCTATTGACAAGTGTTGTCACGCAGAATGAGTCAATTTTTAACGTAACCCAAAGGGAAAGAACGATTTTTTGAGGCGACTTTGTTGTTCATCGCTTAGTTGGAATCACCAAATCACGTGCTTCACGCCGCGTATCCTCTAAAAAATAGTCTCTTTCGCAACCACAATCAAAATGTCAACAGCCCCTAAATTAGGGGAATAAAAATTAATGCTTTTCCGACGCATGGTTAATCGTATATTTAGGAATTTCGACCACGACATCTTCATCGGCAATCACCGCCTGACACGATAATCGAGAGTCGGGTTCTAAACCCCATGCTTTATCGAGCATATCGGCTTCTAAATCATCCATTTCATTCAAACTTTCCATGCCTTCTCGAATAATCACATGGCACGTGGTACAGGCACACACCATATCGCAGGCATGTTCTAACTCCAGACCTGCACGTAAAGCAGCCGCACAAATGCTTTCACCTGTTTCTGCTTCAACCACTGCACCGTCAGGACAAATGACTTGATGTGGTAAAAAAATAATATTTGGCATAATTACTCCCACTCACTCAGCTTATGACCACTCAAAGCCTCATGAATATGTTGATTCATACGACGTGCTGCAAAGGCATCTGATAAGGGCACCAATGCTAAACGTGCTTTTTCAATAATGTGGCGTTGGCTAGACCCTAAGGCAATATCTAGATGTTTAATCGCTTCTTGTAGCGTACTTAACTCGCCTTCACATAATAATTTGGCATCTTCACGTAATGCAGCGCGAATGGCTTCTAATAATTGCTGACTTTCGATTTTTTCTTCGTGCAAGGCACGTGCTTGTTTATCGGCTTCGGCAGACTGATAAGACTCTGTCAATAAGCGACTGATATCTTGTTCGTTTAAGCCATAAGACGGCTTGACCATAATTTCACTTTTTTGGCCTGTACTCATTTCAGTGGCACTGACACTGAGTAAGCCATCCGCATCCACTTGAAATACCACACGAATACGCGCAGCACCTGCAACCATAGGGGGGATACCTGTTAAGGTAAAACGTGCTAAAGAGCGGCAATCTTGCACCAACTCACGCTCACCTTGCAGCACATGAATACTCATCGCTGTTTGGCCATCTTTGAAGGTCGTAAACTCTTGTACACGTGTGACAGGAATGACCGTATTACGCGGAATGACTTTTTCAACCAAGCCCCCCATTGTCTCTAGACCTAACGACAACGGAATGACGTCTAGCAACAACATGTCAGCATCGGGTTTATTACCCACTAAAATATCGGCTTGAATGGCTGCACCAATCGCGACGACACGGTCTGGGTCAATCGAGGTCAGGGGTTGACGACCAAAAAACTCAGCCACTTTTTCGCGAACTAAGGGCACACGGGTCGAACCCCCCACCATCACTACTTCTAAAATATCACGGCTTGTTAACTGGGCATCCCGTAGAGCACGTTTGCAGACTCGTAAGGCTTTTTCTACTAAAGGGGCAATCAGTGTATTAAATTGCGCTCGTTGCAAGTCACCTTGCCATTCAGCTAAATCAATATATGCACAAGATTGGTGAGTTAATGCCTCTTTGGCCTGACAAGCCGCCATCATTAATGCACGCTGTTGGCTAGGACTTGGCTCGGCTAACTGCGCTTGCTGCATCAACCATAATGCAATCGCACGGTCAAAATCATCGCCACCTAAAGCGGCATCGCCACCTGTGGCCAAAACTTCAAAAACGCCTTTATGTAAACGTAATAGTGAAATATCAAAGGTACCGCCACCTAAGTCAAAAATAGCATGTATCCCTTCTGCTCCTTGGTCTAAACCATAGGCTACGGCTGCCGCTGTTGGTTCGCTTAATAAGCGTAAAACAGGCAAGCCTGCTAAATTGGCGGCATCACGCGTCGCTTGCCGTTGTGCTTCATCAAAATAAGCAGGAACGGTAATGACTGCTCCCTTTAAGTCACCGCCCAAGGTGCGTTCGGCACGTTGTTTTAAGGTCGCCAAAATATCGGCTGATACTTCAACGGGTGTTTTATCGCCTTGTACCGTGACAAACGCTGGCATACCTTCTTGACTGGGTCGAAATTGATAGACAAACTCTGAACCCAAACGCTTTTGGTCGGCCAAACCACGTCCCATCAATCGCTTGACTGAAATAATCGTATTGTGTGGGTCTTCGGTTGCCGCCGCTTTGGCTTGTTCCCCGACAATCTTGCTGCCATCGGCCAAATAACGCACAACGGAGGGTAAAAGATGTTGACCTTGCTCATTGGCTAAGGTACTCGCTAAACCTGAACGCACGGTCGCCACTAAGGAATTGGTCGTACCCAAATCAATACCAACAGCAAGACGATGTTGATGCGGGGCTTGGCTTTGTCCAGGTTCAGCAATTTGAAGTAAGGCCATAAATTTACTTTGCGTGGCAATCAGAAATAAGATTAGAGTGGTACTAGGCGATAGCCAGCATGCCTATGGCACGCCAGAGCTTCAGGCTAATGAAGTTTAATCTTCATCATAATAATCTTCATCATCAAAGCGGTCTTCTTGTTGACGAATATCGAGTAAAAAATTGGACATGAAGTGCATTTTGCGTACGGTATCTTGCGCCTCTGACCAATCTTCATCGTCATAATCCAAGACAAACTCACGTGCGAGACTGTCTAACCATTCTTCAACTTCCAACCGTAGACTGACGAGTTGTTCGGGACTTTCTGCATCATCCAGTTGCTCGCGTAATTCTAGTTGACTCATCAAAAAGTCAGTATCTGCAATACTGGTGTTGAGCGAAATGGGTCTATTGACTAACTCTAATAAATAGCTGGCGCGCTTGACGGGGCTATTTAAGACTTCGTAGGCCGTATTGAGTTTTGCCGACCACTGCACAGCTTTTTGTTGCTCGTCAGGATTATGAGCAAAACGGTCAGGATGGAATTGACGTTGCAACTCACGATAACGGCTTGCCAATACTTCGGCATTGACCTGAAAGCCGATAGGCACATTAAATAAGACAAAATAATTATCGTGAGCTTCCACAGCGATGTTCTCTTAAACAGTAAAGGACTCTCCGCAACCACACTCCCCTTTTTGGTTGGGATTGCTGAACTTAAAGCCTTCATTTAAACCTTCTTTGACAAAATCCATTTCTAAACCCTCTAAATAAACCAAACTTTTAGGGTCTACAAAGACTTTCACACCATGTGATTCAAATACTTGGTCAGCTTGGTCTGCATTATCGACAAACTCTAACACATAAGCCAGACCAGAACAGCCAGAGACTTTGACTCCGAGACGAATCCCTTCTCCTTTGCCACGATGTTGGATAAAACCAGCTACATGATTGGCAGCAGCAGGCGTTAGGGTAACAGCCACGATTTTTTCCTCTCAAGAACACTCAGCTTGGTAGAGCTGATACTTAAGTCTTTCAACCTAAGCCTTATTGTCTAACCAAGGGCTTGGTAGACAAGCCCTTAAACTCAGCACTTACTTTTGCTTTTGACGGTAATCTTCAATTGCCGCCTTAATAGCATCTTCTGCCAATACCGAACAATGGATTTTGACAGGTGGCAAGGCCAATTCTTCGGCAATTTCCGCATTTTTAATGGCTTGAGCTTGGTCTAAGGTTTTACCTTTTAACCATTCGGTCACTAAAGAGCTAGAAGCAATGGCTGAGCCGCAACCGTAGGTTTTGAAGCGCGCATCTTCAATCACTCCCTCGTCATTGACACGAATCTGTAAACGCATGACATCGCCACACGCGGGCGCACCCACCATACCTGTGCCAACATGGGTATCTTCTTTATCTAATGTGCCCACATTACGTGGGTTTTCGTAATGATCGATGACTTTTTCACTGTAAGCCATGATGGTATCCTCATCGTAAAAAGTTCACTCCTCTTTAGAGGAGAGTTAGGATGGGGTTTAGCCCGCTCCCTTCCTCCTCCTTAACAAAGGAGAGGAGTCATTGTTAATGTGCCGCCCACTGTACTTTGCTTAAATCAATACCTTCTTTATACATATCCCATAAGGGCGATAAGTCACGCAGTTTATTGACTGCGTTTTGAGCATGATTGATAACAAAATCAATGTCTTCTTCGGTGGTAAAACGGCCAATGGTAAAACGAATAGAACTGTGCGCCAACTCATCGGATAAGCCTAAAGCACGCAAGACATAAGATGGCTCTAAGCTGGCAGAAGTACACGCAGACCCCGAAGACACGGCAATATCTTTGAGTGCCATAATTAGAGATTCGCCTTCAACAAAGTTAAAGCTGACATTAATGTTGCCTGCAATACGCTGTTCAGCATCACCATTCAAAAATACTTGCTCTAAGGACGTTAAACCTGCCCATAATTTATCGCGTAATACTTTTAGACGCGCTTGTTCGGCCATACCTTCTTCTTTGGCCAACCGAAATGCTTCACCCATCCCAACAATTTGGTGGGTGGCCAACGTACCCGAACGGAAACCACGCTCATGGCCACCACCATGAATTTGCGCCTCTAAACGAATACGCGGTTTGCGACGCACATATAACGCACCAATCCCTTTTGGCCCATAGGTTTTATGCGCACAAAAGCTCATTAAGTCCACTTTCATGGTATCTAAATCAATCGCTACCTTACCCGTAGACTGGGCGGCATCGACGTGAAAAATAATACCTTTACTACGTGTTAATTCGCCAATCGCTGCGATATCGGTAATCGTGCCAATTTCATTATTGACATGCATGAGCGAGACTACAATCGTATCAGGACGTAAAGCGGCCTCAACCATCTCGACCGTAATCAACCCTGTTTGTGGTTGTGGGTCTAAGTAAGTGACTTCAAAGCCTTCGCGCTCTAACTGACGACAGGTATCCAACACTGCTTTGTGTTCAATTTTAGAGGTAAGAATATGCTTACCTTTGCCTTGGTAAAAATGCGCAGCCCCTTTAATAGCAAGGTTATTAGACTCCGTAGCACCTGATGTCCAAACTATTTCTCGTGGGTCCGCATGGACTAAATCGGCCACTTGTTGACGTGCTGTTTCAATAGCTTCTTCGGCTTGCCAACCATAACCGTGTGAACGTGAGGCGGGATTGCCAAAATTACCATCCATAGTGAGACATTCGACCATTTTAGCGGCAACGCGTGGGTCGACGGGGGTAGTTGCCGAATAATCAAGATATATTTGACGTTTCATAAAAGTACTTTGATGACCTAGCTAATGCTGGGTTTACAGGGCAAATAACGATGACTCTTCACCTTGTCGTAAGGCTTTACTTTGTCGTAACGCCACCGCTTGCACTTCACGACGATTGACTAACTCTTCTAAGCTAATACCTGCTAAAAAAGAGTGAATTTGAGCACTCAGGTCTGTCCACAATTCATGGGTTAGACACATCATACCCTGTTGACAATCCCCTTGTCCGCTACAACGTGTTGCATCGACCAGTTCATCTACCGCATCAATGATTTGTGCAATGAAAATTTCACCGCCATGACGCGCAAGCTGATAACCACCACCTGGCCCACGCACACTAGAGACCAAGCCACTTTTGCGTAGCTTGGCAAAGAGCTGTTCTAGATAGGAAATAGAAATCGATTGACGTTCGGAAATATCCGCTAAGCTCACTGGTTCAAGACGGGCATGAATCGCGAGGTCTAGCATAGCCGTCACAGCGTAACGGCCTTTGGTAGTTAATCGCATAATAAATACGCCCTCAATAACAGTCTACTTGCAGATAGTATAGTTAATTCCGACTTTTTTAGTCAAGTATAATACCCGATAAGTTATGACTCGGATTCTTGCATCACCGATAAGGATTCGGGTTTCAGCGCATCGGGCTTTTCATCGCAAAAATCTTTATTCACTCGTTTTAATGCACCGCACATTTTGTCTAAACGCTTATCGGTGGCTTGCATGTGGTCTAGTAACACACGCAGCGCTTCCACGACGGGATCAGGCAAGTCTGGACTGGCCGCATAGGCTTGGAAGCCTATTTTTTGGGCAAAATCTAAACGTGCTTTTTCATCAGGGTGCGATTCGAATACGTGTTTGAGAATAATACGAGCGGGGTTTCCTACTGCTGTCGCACCGGCTGGTAGTGCCTTAGTGACGACGGCATTGGAGCCTATTTTTGCACCTTGTCCAACCGTAAAAGGGCCTAATACTTTTGCGCCTGCCCCAACAACTACGCCATCTTCTAGGGTAGGATGACGTTTGCCTTTTTGCCATGTCGTACCGCCGAGTGTGACACCATGATACAAGGTCACGTCATCGCCTATTTCTGCTGTCTCCCCAATGACCACACCCATACCGTGGTCAATAAAAAAACGCCGACCTATCTTGGCTGCAGGATGAATTTCGATGCCTGTTAAAAAACGGCTAAAGGTAGACACTGCGCGTGCGGTGCCTTTATGTTCAGATTGCCATAAATGATGGGCAACCCGATGCATAGCGATGGCATGAATACCGGGATAGTTAAGGACAATCTCTAAGGTGTTGCGTGCCGCAGGGTCACGAGCAAAAACAGACTGCACATCTTCTTGTAATTGTTTGAGTAATTTGAACATACCGATATAACCTCGTTGTCACATTAACGATGCGTGAGCGCTTTATGTTAAGACCTTGGCGGTGGAGCTACGCTTTTCTAGCCCGCTCTGTTGATGAGTCAATGACCACATCCCACACAACGGACTTGGCATTTACCGACTGAAGGCCATGCGGAGCAAAAAACTTAAACGCCACAACATCGTAATGTCTGGTGTAATTCGACGAGGTGATTAGCCTGCATCATCCAGTTTACTCTTTTTTAAGTTTCGTAATGTCGGCTGCCATTGCTTGCATCCGACTAAAAATACCCCGCCATAAATTATACTCTAGTCTATCTAAACGCAAACGACTGAACATTCGGCGGACACGCGTTGGCATTTGACGTGGATTATTGGGGTCTAAAAAGCCAGATTCAATCAATGCCGCTTCAAAATGACTAAAAAACTGTTCCATTTCTTTGGCGGGTACTAACTCTTCATCCCACGGGGCATGGGCTAGAGGCATGGTACGCTCGGTAGGAGCTTGACCTTTTTCGGCCAGCAAATGCGCCATACGCACTTCGTAGGCAATCACTTGTACTGCCGCCGCGACATTTAAGACACCGTATTCGTTATCACTCGGAATTTGCACATGATAATGACATTGATGTAACTCCTCGTTAGTCAAGCCACGGTCTTCGCGACCAAATACAATAGCAACTGGGTGCTTTTCGGATTCTATACGGCTCAACTCACCTGCTTCACGTGCATCTAACATAGGCCAAGGAATGGTACGGCTACGCGCACTCGTGCCAATAACCAACGGGCAGTCAGCAATCGCCTCCTCTAAAGTGGCGACTACTTTTGCCGTAGCCAACACATCTGACGCCCCCGATGCTAAGGCTGTTGCTTCACTACTGGGAAAAACTTTGGGATCAACCAGCACTAATTGACGCAAACCCATCGTTTTTAGGGCGCGTGCAGCCGAACCAATATTGGCGGGTAAACTGGTATTGACCAGTACAATACGGATATTACTAAACATAATGAGGCAAATAGTCGAAAAAAAGATACGTCATGTTAGCAAAATAATTGATAACTCTCTGCTATAATTTGCAGCCTAATGCCTTAAGGGCTGCCTTGCCACAGTCCTGTTATTGTTCTTTAAGAGTCCTACCCCCATGCAACCGATGCTGACGATGGCCGTACGTGCCGCCAAACAAGCAGGCGAATTAATAGCCAAAGCCGCTCAACAATTACAATTTGTTGATATTGAAGTCGAAGCCAAAGGCGTGAATGATTTTGTCACCCGTGTTGACCGTGATGCCGAACGCCTAATTCTAGAAAACTTACGCAAAGCCTATCCCACGCATAGTTTTCAGGCCGAAGAATGTGGTTTTATTGAAGGTACAGGGGTAGGCCAAGACTGGGTATGGATTATCGACCCCTTAGACGGCACGACCAACTTTATTCACGGCTTACCACAATATGCCGTCAGTATTGCCGTACAACATAAAGGTCAAACTGAACACGCGGTTGTCTACAACCCCATCACAGAAGAATGCTTTAGTGCCAGTCGCGGTTATGGCACGACTCTCAATGGCCGTCGTTTGCGTGTGACACAACGTAAAGGCTTAGACGGTGCGTTAATTGGCACAGGTTTTCCTTTCCGTCCAGACCAACACAGCTATTTAGATGCTTACCTCAATGCCTTTAAGGCCGTTGCCTTACAAACGGCTGGTTTACGTCGTGCAGGGGCAGCGTCTTTAGATTTAGCCTTTGTCGCGGCGGGTCGTTTAGATGGCTTTTTTGAGCTGGGTTTGTCGCCGTGGGATATGGCGGCAGGCGATTTATTAATCCGTGAAGCAGGCGGCATGGTATGTGATACCGCAGGCGGTCATAACTATTTGAAATCAGGCAATATTATTGCGGGCAACATCAAGGTCATGAAAGCCTTAGTGACAACGGTTGCGCCACATTTACCTGAATATATGCGTCGTTAAGCCCCTTCTTCTGTCTCTATTCGGATGAGTGCCTACTGCATTCATCCGCATATCTCTCCGTTCTCGCTCAATATTCAATCACCTCTCTCCCCATGTTATGATGCTGTTCAAAAAGAGGCATTTCGGGGATATTGTTATTGTTTTGAGTTGGACTACGCTCACCGCAGACCACAACATCCAACTTGATTCAGCCAAGTCACATTTATTCTGCGTGCAGGCAAAGATGTATGATTAAGGCAATCGTCTCTTTTAACGGTCTAGGGGCTGTCTCGCACACACCACAGCGGAGTTTTTATGCTGGCTATGTTCGCCGATAAGCTACAACATGCCTTAAGCCAAACATGGCACAGTGAATATATTCAAGCACTGGCTTTTATTGGCATTTTATTGCTCATCCTCTTACGCTGTCGGCAAGAAGCACTCGCCATTGTTAAAAGTACGCTTGGCTTTTTATTTACCATCACCGTCTTAATCGTATTAAGTACACTGTGTTATTTAGCGGCGTTACATACCCCCAGTCGGGTATTGAATGAAATGGCGATGCTGTTAATGGGCGTGCTGACCTTGCGTATTACAGGTTTGACCTTATTTAGAGTATGGCTGCCCAAAATCGGTTTTATGCCTCCACGCATTTTAGAAGATATTTTATTGATATTGGCTTATATCGCATGGGGCATGGTGCGGCTGAGCTTGGCAGGCGTCAACCTGTCGGGTTTAGTCACCACGTCTGCGGTGATTACAGGCATTATTGCATTTTCGATGCAAGACACACTTGGCAATATTTTAGGAGGCTTGGCTCTACAACTGGATGACTCCATCAGTATCGGTAATTGGATTAAAGTAGATGACATCAGTGGTCAAGTCATTGAGGTGCATTGGCGACATACCGCTGTGCGTACACGTAACGGCGAAATTGTCGTCATTCCTAATAGTGTGTTAATGAAGGCAAAAGTCACCATCGTTGGCAGTAAGGACGTGAATCAATGGCGACGTTGGGTCTATTTTTCACTCAATATTGACATTCCACCTCAACGCGTCATGGATAGCATCAATAAAGCACTCAGTGAAGCCGAACTGGATTTAGTCAGCAAAAACCCTGCTCCAAACTGTATTTTAATGAATTATAAGGATGGTTTATCCGTCTATGCGGTACGTTATTGGCTGACTAATCCTCAAATTGACGACCCAACCGATAGCATGATTCGTAGCCATATCTTTGCTGCGCTCAAACGTCAAGGTTATCAGCTCGCCTCACCTGCCCTCGATATTACCATGACCTCAGACACCCTAGAACGCGAACTGCGTTTACAAGATGCCGAGCTACAACAACGACAACAAGCGCTACAACACATTGATTTATTTTCGAAATTATCTGCCGAAGAATGCCATCATTTAGCACAAACGCTGACCTATGCTCCCTTTGCTAAAGGCGATTTAATTACCCGTCAGGGCGCGGTTGCCCATTGGTTGTATGTGCTCATCAGTGGTGAAGTCGATATTTGGTATGAAATTAATCGTGATGAACGCAAACATTTAACCAGTTTGAGTGCAGGTCGTGTATTTGGCGAAATGGGTTTAATGACGGGTGAACCACGGCGAGCCACCGTGATTGCCAAAACGGACGTCGAATGTTATAGAATTGATAAAACCAGTTTTGAGCATATTATTCGCTCCCGTCCTCAATTGGCCGATGAATTTGCCCGTATTTTGATGGAACGTAATCAGCAATTAGTGGCCGTTCAAGGACAAGTCACTTCCTCACATGCGCAACATCATGCCCGTTTATTGGATAATATTCGTCGATTTTTTCGTTTAAATACCGAAGAGCGTTAGGCAAATGCTGTAAAAAGGTCTACACTGAATCGAAGATATGACAAACAACGTACGAGGTGTGTTATGCAATTACTACGTGATTATGTTGCCGATTTAGAACAGGCCGTCAGCCAGTATTTTATGATTTTGGCCGAAGGTGATACGCCAGAATCGTGGGGATAGCACTTATTAAGTAGCGCAGGTTAGACAACACTGTCTATTCCCCCGTGTTTTTTATGTATTAGCTTTTTTTTGCTATTGACCACCTTATAAAAGTGCTGTTGTCACGCCAATTATTCACAGTTTTTACTCTCCTCGGAGTAATTTAGGGCGCGGTCGTTTTGCGCCCGTATTTTTTGATGGGCTATCACCATTTTTGAGTCATTCGCCCGCGAATCATTGGAATAAGCTACATCCCTCTTGGATTTCACATCTGGGCTATCATGAGTATTCACAGTAGTTTTTGGTTAGCCACACTCATCACAGGACTATTGGTCTTTTTGACAGTCTCTATTCATTACGAAATTCTACGACTGATTTCTGAATTAATACCCAAGCTAAAAATCCAAGCCAGATTACGGATTTTAGTCGTCATTTATGGCGCTTTTATAGCACATACCTTAGAAGTTTGGTTATTTGGTATTGCGTACTATGTGTTGGGTGCAGAGCTGGGATTTGGCACCTTTCACGGGATAAGTACGAATCATTTTTTTGATTTTATTTACTTTTCGGTTGTCGTCTACACGTCTGTTGGTTTTGGCGATATTTATCCGTTGGGACACATGCGTTTAATTGCAGGCGTTGAGGCGCTAACAGGTTTACTAATGATTGGCTGGTCTGCCTCTTTTACTTATTTGATGATGGAAAAATTATGGCTTGACCATCGCCAATCACACCACAAAAAATCATAGTCGCTCGATTCGGCTTCGACTCTGCTCAGCCAACGCGCTCCCTGACGGAGTCGAAGGGAGTCTTACACCACACGCTACTTGGTTAAAATTAATTTATTATTACTTGTAATACGCAAACGATACTCCTCCCCCTCGTGACGAATACGAATTTCTTTGGTTGCCACAAATAACGATTGTGTGTCTAGTGTTGGATAACGGTGTGTACTAATGCTTGGTTTTGAAACAGTGCTTTGCATGGACGACTCCTGATTATGCTCCACACAATAATGATAATAATTCTCATTAACAAATGCAAGTAGTTCTAAAATTTATTCTACTCTATGCTGATTTCTGGATAAGCCTACGGCTTTTTAGTTGCATGGGGACTGCTTATGAGGTCAAACGCATTGTTGGTATCTAATAATGAAAATGCGCTATTTGTTGCCCATCTTCATCATATAACTCTGCTAGAAAATGCACAGGCAAATCTTGCAAAAACCTCAATAACTCCGACCAATATCTCTCTTGCAACAAGCCATGTAGACTGATGGGCTGTTCCGCGTCTAAAACCAATTGGGCATAAGCCCCTCTGAGCTCAAACTCTGTAAGCCCTAAATGACGCACTTGCCAACTGATCCTAGCCAACTAAATGGACAATTATTCCCTCTAAAGCTAATTTAAGAATTATGTTTGGAGAGAAGAAATGGCAAAACGTTTTAGCCCTGAATTTA
>NZ_QAON01000003.1 GCF_003051055.1 Agitococcus lubricus
ATTCAACGCTAGGTTATAAATCACCATTAATATTTGAACGTGATTTTTTAAGACAAGCTGCCTAAATAACTGTCCTGTTTCTCTTGACCATTACACAGGGTCATTATCCATTGCGATAACCAGTTTTGGCTTGGCGATATTGTTGGCTAAGCATTGTTCTGCCAGTGCTTTGATGGCGATGTGTGGGTAATAATTACTGGAAATAATCGCAACTGCCGTTAGTCCGTGGTGCGACAGTGCAATGGCATCGAATATCCCTTCTACAAGCCAAATTTCTTTGGCATGTAAGAGGTCGGTATTTGGCATGCTCCACCATAGTCCATTAGCACTAAAACCAGGTTTAATTCTCGCTTTAGATTTGAAGCGTTCGGGCTTATCAATAATACGTTCCCAATAACCATCAGCAAGGCTAAAGCGTACCGTCGCAGAGCCAATCTCAAGTTCTCTATCAAAGTAATACTCTTGGCTGTAGCAGCTTTTTAATGTTGTGAGGTTAAAGCCACGCGCCTCTTTTAAGTAGGCATCGGCAGCCGCATTGGGGTTTTTGTCGTCCGCTTTAAAACGGTCGCTCCAAGATTCAAATAAATCGGGGTATAAGTCGCGTAGTCCGTTTTCATAGCCACAGTTGTTGATGCGCCCACATTTAATGACCCAAGGTGCTTCAGCCGAACCGTACAGTTCTTTTTTGTGGCATGAGGGACAACGACCTTCCTGAAGCCATTTTCTATTGCCCGTTAATTTGAAGTCAAAGTCAGACTGTAAGCGTGTGAGCGCATCTGATTTAATGATGGGATTCATTGTGAGTTTGCTTTTATGGGTTTGATAGTCAGGACGGAGGCGGTACGTAAAATATCTTCGATGGTGTAATAGAGACGACGATGATTATGATGGTCATCAATCACCACTAAGCTGCTGTTACTTTTAAGGATGTTAATGTCTGCAAGGGCATTTTGCCCTTCAAACGCAGCTAATTCGTTAATGGCGATATCAATTGCAATCGTTAATGGATAGCCTTTGGTGTCGGCTAGATGATTGGCACACGCTATAATTAAATCGTCTCGTTTGCCGTTCAGGTACTGATAATACGAGGCATGAATAAAGTTTTTGGCCAAACCTTTGGCCATATTTATATCAACTTGATTAGACATCTAGCTCTCCTTGGTTTTGCTGTTTTTCAAGTGTCTCAATGATGAGTCGTTTGTTGGCCATTTTAGAAATAGGTAAAAATACGTGATGGTCAGGGGTAGCAGAGGGAGACAGGGTTCTGACCGCGTGTAACATGGCGACGAAGGTATGGCCGCATTCAGGATGACTGCACATAAACGTAATTTCTCTCAGCAAGGCTGTGACTTGCTGACTACGTCGAATAAAGGCATCCTGTTTACAGTGAGGGCATTTGGTTATCATGATTGTCGACCACCACTAAATTCTCTTTGAGCTGCTTGAGTTGAAGATGTATCAAGTAGTTTGCCGTTTCTTGGATGGACTCTAGCTGTAGTGTGTGTTTGACAGCTTCCAGTATGTTGATTTCTTCCTCTGTTAGTTCAATCACCATCTTTGAGTTACTCTTGAGTTACTTATTTTTGTCGAAAAAATGTACCGATGTTGTGCATCGATAGCCCTTATTTTTTTAATTCGTGCCCGTTTTTTTATGCTCAGATAACCCGTGATTGCCCAGTACTTGATTGGCTTGGTTCATGATTAGCTCGCGCACAATACTGGCGCGGTCACGACCCGTCTGCTTGGCAATTTGGTCAAGGAGTCTGATTTCATACGCATTTAGGTTAGTAGTGACACGATGTATGCGAACAAGGTTGGGGTCTTGGTACATGAGTCTTATCCCTGCGTGAATTGTTCTCGTCCTTTTAATCCTTCATTCACAAGAAGCCGTGACATGGCTGCAAGGCTTCTATTTTCGTTGGTTGCGATGGATTTGAGTTTTTGTAGTTCTTCAGGAGATAGCCTCAAGTAAATCGGCTCGTCTTTAAGGACACCCCGAGGGTTGTATGATTTCGTTTTTTGCTGAGTAGGCATGGTGTATTATTCTCTTGCAAAGCATAAGACAATAACATTTTTGCATCATTTTGAGTGCATGTAAATAGGGGTTTGTATCTTTATGGATTCAATAGGGGATAGGATTCGCGAAGAGCGCGAGCGTATTGGCATTAAAAATCAAACAGAATTTGGTCAGATGGGCGGTGTTGAGCGCAATGCACAATCACAATATGAGCGTAATATCCGTTGTCCAGATGCTGAGTATCTTCGCAAAATTGCTGCGATGGGTGTTGATATTCTTTATGTTGTGACAGGCACGCGAGCTACACATGCGAGTGTACTTTCTGATGATGAGCGTCGTTTACTGGCGATATATAGGGGACTTCAACACGATGATAAGATGGCCTTAAGTCGTATTGTGTCATTGATACATCAAGCGACGGTATAACAGACACTCAGGGCATGGTTAGTTTACTAACCATGCTGACTATTTAGGGTTAATCACCCTTATCAATGTTATGCATGATGGTCTCTAGTTCGTGAGCCATCCCATCCAACATATCAAAGAGTGCTTTGTTGTTGATGGTAATGTCGTGGCTACTATGTGCCAGCATGTCGGTCATCACGCGAACGATAGCTGCATTTTTTTGTAATGCTCTTACATCCTCTGGTGATATGAGGTGCTTTTGCTTAGTCATCTCTTGTCTCCTATATCATGCATCTAGTAAGTCCAACTTTTTGGGGTTTACCATCGACTGTTACTAGATGTTAGGAATTTCTATTCAGTCTTTCTAACAAACTGTCTTGTACTTTTGTGATGTGATTATCAGCTTGCTAGGCTGAATCCTTGCCCTTGTTTGGTTTTTTTTGCTGCTGCACGTTCTGCAAAGATTTGCCATTGTGGTCTTTCGTCAGCTAACTTGATGCTGACTGTGCTCCTGCTGTTAGGCGTACTGGCTAAATTGTCAGTGTTGATAGGACTTAGCTTTTGACGCTCAAGCCATTTGGCGTATTGAAAAACCCATTGCTCATGGGTGTTTTTGAAGTCAGTGGCTAGGTAGTGGGCAACAAAGTGGTTGAGATGGTGGTGGTTGTGCTTAGTGATTGGCACTTCTAGTTTGGCCATGAAGGGCTGTAGTTCTTCGATGCTGACGTTAAAGTCAAAAGGCATCTTAAAACGTGTTGTTTGTTGTGGTGTTACCGCGTTACAGGGCGTTACGCTTTGGTTAGTTACGATATCAGTAACCACAATATTTTTATCTAAATTATCTAATCTACATTCTAAATCTCCCCCCTTACCCCCCATTGTAACGGTTACAGGGGTTACATTGGCGTTACTTGTAACGGTTTCAGGCGTTACAGGTGCGTTACAAGGTAGTGTTACATCGTGCGTTACAGCCTTGTTAGCCTCTGCGATTGCTTTTTTGTTAGCACGATGACGAGCAACACGTTCGGCACTGCTGGAGCGTTTGCGTGGTGCTTGCTGTTCGTTGGCTTGTGGTTGTTCGGTGTCGCTATATAGCTCTATTAACATTGGGCTGTAGTAGCGGTTGTCGTTTTGGTTAAAGCTAAATTGAGACAAGACTAATTCTTTAATTTGCAGCCATGCCTCTAATGCAAGACTTGCCCAGCCTGCCAAGACGTTGTCGTCATTGGGCAAGGAGAGGGCAGGCGTTTGTTTCATGGCATAACACAGTAAATCTAAATAGGCGGCCTTAGCAAAGGCGTTGGCCTTTGCTTTGAACTCGCTGACTAAGTAAGCATCGTGGGCAAACTTAAACCAAGGGAGGCTTTGAATGTTCATGCTTGGCCTCCGAATTGGTTATCGTATTCGGTTTGCAGGTCGTCGTGGTTAACCTTGTATTGTTGTGAGGCTTGGTAAATGGCATTAGGGTATTCGATGCCTTTCTCAATAAGCTCGTTTAAATACTCAAGCACGTTGTAACGAATGACCTGCCCGAGTGCGAATCCATCAGTAATCGGCATGGTATACCACTCGGCTGCAACAAATGCCCTATGTTTAGATTTGTATAATGTAGGACTAAGCCATAACTCGCATGTGCCATCGTCAAAGGTTTTTAGGACTTGAACACGATAATGTATCGTGCTTTTTTTATTAAGTTTTGATAAAGTAGTCACTGTAATTACTCGTTCGTGGTTACATCTCTACGCCTCAACGAAAGCGTACTCGTTGAGGCGTTTCTTTTTCTGCTACAGCAATGCTAATTGCTCATTATCTTTGTTGAGCAAACCAATATCCGCCAGTTTATCCAGTCCTTGTTCTACCTTACGCACTGACAAACCAAGCAGAACCGCCATGCGCGATAGGGGTAATCCTTGTTGGTGGTAATACAAGATAACGCCCAGTTTGGGATTGGTGGCTAACAGGTGATGGTTGGCATTGGCGGCCATGTTGCTTTGTTGTCCGTAGCTGCCTGTTTTGCGAATGGTGGGTAGCACGTCGTCACAGACCCATGCCTCGAACGGTTCGGCTTGTGGTTTGTTGCTTTTGATGATGAGTCGGTACAAGTTGCCTTCGTTGATAAAGGTCATTTGTCGGTTCTGTCCACCAGACCAGAGGTCGCGTTTTGCTACCCCAGCTTCGCGACAATGCTTTTGAATAGCGTCTGAATCATTGCTGTAATCCAGTACATCACACACGTCTTTGGCGCAAAATAATGGCTCGCCTTGTTCGTCAAGTAAGGTGCGGATAGCGGTGTTGTTGAAGTTAAAAATGGTCATATTGTTCATGTGCTTTTCTCCGATGCAAGTTGTTGCTGTTTGTTGTACTGCTGCAAGGCAAAGACAATTTCGGCATTGAGTGTGCGATTGTTGGCAATGGCGTGTTGCTTTAATTGGTCTTTTAATGCTTGTGGCATACGAACGGTCATGTTTGGGTTGAGGTATTTACCTGACATACAATGTCTCCGTCTGAGTCTAATAAATAATATCTACTAGACCCTAATATATTGGGGTCTAGTAGATATTATTGTCAAGCCAAGTAGGCGTGTTTATACTTAAACAATGAGTAAATATTTAAACGATGCCTATAATCTTCGACTTCCTGCTGAGCTAAAGGCTCAAATTGCAGAGTCTGCCAAAGCCCATAACCGTTCTCTAAATGCGGATATTGTGCTGCGCCTGCAACAATCCTTTCTAAATGATTCATCAGTGACACCCCTTGAGATAATGCAAAAAGCCGAGCATTTTTTGGCCGAAACAATGGCGATGCGCGCTCAGGTTGAACAACAACTCGAAAAGCTGACGGCCTTGTTAGAGCAACATTCGGCTAAATAAAATTGGGTTAATGCAATGGGGTAGAGGTGGTCATTCACCCCCAATTTATTTTTTCTTAGAGGAATAACATGTTGATTGTGGAAGCAAGAGATTCGGTTGAGGTTTATGTTAATCAACTCGCGCAGGTTGCCATTAGTCACCCTGAGATTGAGGGGGCATTGGTGTCTATTCATCCCGAAGATGTTGAGAAGGTTATTGCTGCCATTATAGCTGCTTATAAAGAGGCGAAAGCATTGCGAGAAGCTCCCAATTTTAGTTTGGATGAGCGTTATCGCCCTGACAGTGAGGAATGAGCCTAGTTTTTTGATATACACGTCTGTACCCCTTAATGAATTGGGGTAGTAGCAGTGTGTTCGATGATATGCGCGGTTCGGAGTTTGTTATCACTACCAAACATATCGCTATGCTTTAGTGCAGCTCGTTGTGCGCCTGCTTTGGTTTTGTAGTGATGTTTTAGAGTGCGGGTAGTGGTTTTGCCGTTGGCGTGGGTAGTAACGACTTGAACACGATAAATAACCGTGACTTTGCTTTGTGCTGCCATGATAGCTGCCTTATGTTCTAGAGGTTTTTACTCCGTCACCATCAAAGACCAATTTGGTGGTGACAGGCTAGACAAGGTTGGTCTTACCAGCTAGAACACTGGCGAGCCTTTCGGCTCCCTTGCCTAGCCCGTCATAACATGCGGGCAGGCAAAAATAGCATAAAAAAAGCCGCAAGCGCGACTATATGCTTGTTCTAGACTTAGCAGGAGACCAATCCTGATTGCAGATGTGTGCAATGTGTTACACATTAAAGATGTCTTAGGGGCTTGTCAAGAATGTCTTGCACAATTAGGATTTTACTAGCAAGGTTAAATAATACAGAGATAGTTACATGGACGAATTTATTAAAAAAGTTATTCATCATGCCCAGCACGTCAAAAAAGTAGGGCACCTATGTACGACCGAAGAAACAACTAAACAAGCGCTCATTTTACCTGTGTTAGATATTTTGGGTTTTAGCCCTTACGACCCCACACGCGTCAGAGCCGAACATAAGGCAGACTTTAAGGGAGCCAAGAGTGGAGAGAAGGTTGATTACGCTTTATTTTGCCAAAATAAATTGGTGATGCTTATTGAAGCCAAAAACTATATTCAGACTCTTCCAAAGCATGATGCCCAGTTAGCACGTTATTTTAATTCGAGTGTTGATGTTTCTGTTGCCGCTATTACTAACGGTCGGGAATGGCGCTTTTTTACAGACCTAAATAATAAAAACGTGATGGACGATGAGCCATTTCTAATCGTGGATTTTTCTACTAACCATGAGTCCAGTTATCAACATTTATATTTTTTTCAGCATGACCAATTCCAACCAGAAAAGCTCCGAGCCTTAGCCGAAGAAGGCCGCTATTTGGCACTGTTCCAAAAAATTGTGAGTAAAAATATTACAGGGAATAATTTAGATTATGTGCGCTTTATTGTTCAGCAAGCTAATTTGCAACGGCAATTAACTAGCAAATTACTTGAGAGCCTTGCTCCAATTGTCAAGCAGGCGACTGAAACGGTATTGGCCGATATGGCGATTATTGGCTTTATGCGTAATGCCCAAGGGGACAGAAAAACACTGGTTGGCTTTCCTCACGAAGATGAGGTTAACCCAAATAACTCTAAAATTATTACCACTGCCATCGAGAAAAAACTCTTTGAACTCACTCAAACCATATTGGCGGATTGTGCCAATGATGTGGTAATGAAGGATACTGAAAGTTACTTTGCAGTGTTGTATCAAGGTAAGGTGAATCGTTGGCTGTATCGTTACTATGGTGACCGTAAAACGCCCAGTATTCAGTTTATTATTGAAATAGAAAATGTCCCTACCTTGTTTTCGGAGTTGATAAAGGCAGGGCTAACAATTCAAAACGGTAATGTGGTACTGCCAACACCTGACGATATTTTACGTATTCCTCAAATTATTAAAGACTGCTACGACTATTGCCAGAATGATGAGAATTTTAGCAAGAGTCGGGTGGGGTAGGTTGCAACGAAATATTTGTTTGATAAAGACTTGGTATACCTTCGTACGCAAAGGTTACATAGATTTATCATGTTGTTCTTATACATTATTCTGATGAGTAATAAATAAAAAATTTTACTAAAAATGAAAAGCATACATAGGCTTTCATCATTTAGTTATCAGCTACTCTTTGAGTAAAAATTAGTAAAGGACTATCTCATGCATAAAAATGAACGTGTTATTTATTTTGCCGACTTAATTGTTTCATCACATTCATCGAAGCAACAGGGCATTTCACCAAAACCGTTAATAGAGCTTGTGACATACCTTGACGCGCTAAAAAATACTGCTATTGCTAAAAAGAAATATGACGTTGATACTCAAACCATATATTTGGCAGACGTAATAGTTGACAATGTCAGAAGAGAAGTGACTCTATTGATTAGTCGCTCTAATAAGAATGCCCCTGATCCTGTTTTTGTGAATCCAGACCGAAATACTCGTCGTGTTATTACAATGCAAGATGATGAAGGTAGTGGTAGCTCTAGCCATATTGTTATTAAGCTAGATCACAAAGTTGGTATGCCTGACCGTTATTTAATGTTGATAGAAATGGCGGTTGGTTTAGGTATTTCACGATTAGAAGCATACTTTAAATATTTACTGAAAGAAGTGGCTAAGGCTAACCCAATGGGTTTTTTGGTTAATGCTTTGGACGGTAGTATAGATGCATCAGGAAATCCTCGTCAGTACAAATATCGCTCTGAATTTGAGATTAGAGGTCATCTAAGTGGTGAGTTTTGGGATGAGTTAAATAAGGGTACTATTGAAGAGCTAGAAGTTTTTACTGAGTTAGGTTATCAAAATTTGTGGGATGATGGCGGATATGCTCGTGAAGAAAAGTCATCTGTACATATTAAGGTACGACCTGATAATACAATTACTAACTCAGCAATTGTTCGTATGGTAACAAGACGAGCTGCACCTAATTATGAAAGTGCTAGATTAAGATTCAAGACTCGTGAAAACTCAAATAGAGAAGTTTTTTTAAATGCTGATAGCTTAGATTTGGCTAGAGACTATATGTATGTTAAGCGACAGATTATTAACGGATTTAATCCGCCATTAATTAGTGCTTATGATACAATTTATGAACCGATAGTGAGCAAAATTAAAACATTATTTTAGGAGAATTAGGATGATTCTTTACCAGCTTTCTCGACCATTTGCATATTTGTCGATTAAAAATCATCCTAGCAAAAAAGTATTTGACTGGATTTTTCCTGCTATTATTTCAATTACTCTTATGGTGATGTTGTCACCTTTTTGGAGTGATATTAATTTCTATGGTAATGATGGATTAATTTCTAAACTCATGACCTTTTGCCAAACTCTGCCTGGATTCTTTCTTGCTGCATTATCTGTTATTGCAACATTTAGTAAAGTTGATATAGACCAGTTACTACCTGCACCAACTCCAAAAATTAAAGTTGAAGTGCGTGGAACAGTGAATGAGATAGAACTGACTCGTAGACGTTTTTTGTGTATGTTGTTTTCTTTTTTGACTTTTGAAAGCTTGATACTGGCAATATTACCGTTGTTTATACTTGCAATTGCACCAGCGGCCTCAAAAATTATTGCTGAAGGATGGAATACATTGGCTGCGATAACTTTTATTTTTGTATATCTATTCACGTTTTTTCAAATGCTGACTGCTACCATGTTAGGTTTATATTATTTGGGTGATAGATTACATCAACCAAACATATAGTTAAAACTTTCTAATTATCCTATAAAACATAATACACTGGTGTGCCTTGTGAGAGTATTTGTAATTAACCAAGCCGATTAAATTTATTATCAATCTTGTTTAATGCCTCTTGCAGCATGGCTAATTGTTGAATCTTGCGCTCAATTTCTAACTGTTGTTGAGCAAAGGACTGCTCAAAATTTAAGTCAAAACCAACTTCATCACTCAATTCAATAAGTAAATCAAGAGCAGCATCTTTGCTTTTTAACCATTCAATTTTATTGGCGAGGGTGTGTTTGTTTAAGCAGCTCATTTTCTATATTCCTAGTTAACCTTGATAACCAATATCTAATAACGATTTTGTAAAATAACTCCGCCATGTTTCTACTTGCCATTTTAAAGAGTGTCCACAATCTAATTCATTAGCCGCATGGCGACCCCACTTAGAATCCAACAAATCACGCGCTTGTTCTTGGCTTAACTCTTGCTCTTCAACCAAGAGCTTCATCGCCTTATTCCATTCTTTTTTAGCGTTTTTACCGTTAATTAAACAAGTACCATAAAAGCCCCAGCCTTCGTTTGTTGTTTGCAAGTATTTTGACATTTTTATGTTCCTAATCAAGTGCTTATGTCGAACACTATATAATACTGTTGAGGTGAAGTGTAGCGAATAAATATAACTCTAGGGGTATTGTTTTGTATTTATTTTGGGGTTATAATAACTACATCAAAATAGGCGGAGGGCAAAATGGATAGTCGAACACTGATAAAAAAGGTGCAAGACGATGGGTGGTTTTTAGTTAGGATTACGGGTAGTCATCATCACTATAAACATGCAACAAAAAGTGGATTAGTGACGATACCTCACCCAAAAAAAGACTTAACGATAAAAACTGTTAATAGCATCTTAAAACAAGCTGGCCTCAAGTGAGGCCAGACTTGGCTATCCATGAGCCTTAAATGATGAGGTGAAAAATGTTGTATCCAATTGCGATTGAATTAGGTGATGAGACCCATGCCTTTTGTGTGACTGTGCCTGATATTGCAGGCTGTTTTTCGGCAGGTGATACCTTAGATGAAGCCATGTTGAATGTGCGTGAGGCCATAGAAGGTCATTTGTCTGTATTAGCAGATGATGGTGAAGATATTCCTGTGGCTTCAAGCCTTGAGGCACATCGTCAGAATCCTGATTTTGAGGGTTATGTTTGGGCGATTGTTGATATTGATATTAGCCGTTTTATGGGTAAATCCGAAAAAATCAATGTGACATTACCCAGTCGATTAATTCATTTAATTGACAATAAGGTAACAAATGACAGCCGCTATAAGTCACGTTCGGGCTTTTTGGCGGCAGGGGCGGAGTTGTTGTTGCGCGGTTAAATCAACGTCTCCAGCTCCAAGCCTGTTGTCAGCCCTGAGCCATTCAAATGATGAGTGGCTTTGGTGACTAGCCATTGATGGCTGTTAATCTCAGCCTTAAAGCCATTGAGCTTAATGGGTGTTTCGGGTGTAATCTCAGGACGACCCAAGGCTAATGTATAGCTAAATGTAGCCACATTACGCTTGTTGCGGTTAAGTTCGGCTTGTGCCGCGTGTTTGGCTTCGGCCTCATTTTTATAGGTTTTACGAATCACCTTGAGCTTATCGCTTGAGCCAACAATCACTTCTTGGCGTTTTGAGCCTTTTTTATCTGCCCAATACGTTTTTACGCCCGTGTAATTGCTGTCACGCTCAACAATGCTGTAGCGGTGTTGGTCGCCTTTTTGTCGGGTGAGGGTAATCGTCGGAATAGCTTTGCCACTTACCGTTGTGGCTTGGCCTGCCTTAAACAGCATTAAATAACCTGACTTAACCGTGACAATCGCATCGTAATCTTTGGCTAAGCGAGAGAGTAGGTTAAGGTCACTTTCGTCTGTTTGGTCAACGTGAGCAATGTTAACGCTTGCCAGTTCTTTACTTACTTTGGGCGTTAATTTATGAGATTTGGCAATGGTGGCAACAATCTCACCCAATGTTTTAGCGTGGTAACTGGTGGCTTTTTTTGCTTGTATGTTGTCGTTAAAGTCTGCGCTGCGAGCTTTAATTGATAGTTTGTCGGGAGAGCCTGAGTGTTCAACCTCGTCAACCGTAAACGAGCCTTTGTTGATTAAGCCAGTCTCTGCCCAACCGAGTGATAATTGAATGTTTGCACCACGTTTGGGAATGGCCAATTTACCGTCGCCATCATCCAGCACCAATTCTAATTCGTCTGCCTCGAGGCCGCGATTATCGGTGAGCGTGAGAGATTCGAGGCGGTCTTGGATTTTGGCAGAAATATCAATGCCACCAACGATTAGCTTAAAGTCAGGCTCGTTGTGACCATTCATAATTCTTCAATGCCTTCTAAGATTAAATCGCCTAAAAGGTCGACTCGATTGTCATCGACACGTTTTAAGTTAAGGTCAAAGTCGATTTTTTTAGCTTGGCCATTACTCAAAAATATGCTCTTGGTTTCGTTTAACTCGGTAATAATCCATAAACCATAAAATCGGCCAGCTCCATCAATTAAAGTCCATGCTTTGCCTGTGTCAGCCATTGAGCGTAAATAACTGAGGCTAATGGCTTTGCCTGCAATTTCAGGGCGTAGTTCACCTTTAAGAGCGATAGTATCAGACCCTAAGCCAATAAATTGTTGGCGTGGCCGTACGTTAAGCACGGGTGTTTCGGCAAACCGCCAAGAGGTTTGCCGTTGAAGTTCTTGGTAGCTAAGGGTAGGGAGGCTAAACACAAATAGGCCAAGAGCAAGCATCATAAGCAAGTCCTTAATCAATATCGGTTAAAGAGGCGCGTTGACGAGATTGTTTGCTGCGTTCGTGCTGTTCAATTTGTTGACGGACTAAAGTAGCCAATTTTTTCTCATCCATCCCTTGAGCAGCATGGATGGTGATGTGGAAGACAGATTGTCCACCTGAGGCCATTGGTGAGCGAGGGCTAATTGGTGGACGGTTATCAATGGGTGTGGCTGCCGCTGTGGTGATTGCACCACCAAGCATTAAGCCAGCAGCACTTTGTTGAAGACGTTTGCTTAGCCCAATTACTGTGTTAAGCGGAGAGTTTTGGTTGTTTGCCAAGCCTTGATTAAGTCCAGCCATCGTGTGCAAGCCAATTTCGGCAAAGACACGGGAAGGAGATTTGATGCCTAATTTCTCTTTGACGGTATTGCTAATACTATCGCCAATTTCTGCAATTTTTGTTTTGACAGCTTCCCATTTACTCGAAATACCTTGCCATAGTCCATCAATGATTTGGCCACCGATGGTCATAAATTGTTGGGGAATGCTACGGACATAAGCGACAATACCTGACCACAAATTGATAAAGAAGGCTTTAATGGGCGCCCAGTGTTGATAAATTAAATAGACGGCTGTGGCAATTAAGCCAATAGCTAACAGCAAGGGATTGGCTAATAACAAGCGACCTAAGCCCATAATGGCAAAACCGACTACACGAATGGCAGTACCAATCGCCTTTAAAATACCGATAAAGTTAAAGCCATTTAGTCCTAAATAACCCAACATAAAGCGCAAAGCAGCAAACGGAACAAGCACCCCAGCAACCGCAATGGTTAAGCCTCCTAAGACAACTAAAGTAATGGCTAACAAGCCTAAAAACTTCATAATCGCATTGGAGAGAATAGGATTTTCTTTCGCCCACTCACCAATGCCTTCAGAAACATCAGCCAGCCATGTTGTTAAGGCTTTTAATTCGGGCGCAATCGCCTCACCAAAATTGGCCATTGCATTGGTAAATGTGCCTGTTGCCGAATCCCAAAGGTTTTTGAGCGTACCGAGTTGTTGATTCACACGTTTTTGTAAATCAGCTTGAGCAGACATTTTACCTAGAGTGTCGTTATAGCCGTCTTGTCCTTTATCAATCAGTAAGTTTAAGGCTTGAATCGTTTCGGAGTCATTACCAAATAGACCACTTAATAACGGTAAGCGGTCTTCGGTGCTCATGGCTTTAAGCTGGTTCAGTTGCTTAAACATATTATCTAAACCGCCAAACTCACCTTTACCGTTGGTAAAGTCCATATTGAAGTTTTTACCAGTCGCTTTTTTGAAGTCGTCTAACTGTTTTTTGATGTTGCCTGTATCCATCATTTTGGCAAAAATTTTACTGTAAGCATTGCCAGCCGCTTCCCCCGACATAGCCGCTTGGTCTGCCATCACCAACAGCGGAGCCATCGCCTGAGCACCTTTTAAGCCTTCCGCTTTAATGGTTTTCATGCCTGCCGCTAATTTGGCAAAACCACTGAGCATATTGGTTTTATCAACACCCAAGTAATAGCTACGCTGAATGGTGTCCATCAAGCCCATCATATCGCCTTCAGCGGTGCGTGTGGCATCTTGCAGCTTAGCCGCAAATTCTGCTGCTTCTTCAAACGGCATTTTCATTTGTACGGCTAAATAGCCCGATGCCTCACCCACGCCGCCTAAAATGGCTTTAAATGACATCCCTTGTTTAACAAGCATGGCCATCATGTTTTGAAAGTCGGCAGTCGTACCAGGTAGGCTATTGCCTAGTTTGGTAGCCAGTGCATTAATTTGCTCAAACTCAGGTGCGACTTGACCATTAGACTTCATCATGGCAACACGGAGTTGCGTGGCGGCATCTTCGTTATCGGCATAGGCTTTCACAGGTACAGAGAGAGCTGCACCTGTCGCAGCTCCAGTCATCATCATACTTGTACCTTTCCCTGCCAACTCTCGACTTTGTTGCATGGTTTGCTGATACTGGCGGTTAATCTCATTTAATCGTCTGAGTCGCTCTTGTTGTTCCCTAATCGCTTGGTTGGCGCGTGCCATATCAGCCGCTAAACGCTGCTCATGTTGGCCTAAGTTATTAACATCAATGCCTGCTTGTTGTAATCGTTGCCTGACTTGCTGTAGCTGTTGTGTATGGTCGGTTTCGGCCTGAGTAAGACGATTAACCGCTAACTGCTGCCGTTGCAAGTCGCGTATCATTTTTTGTGTAGGGTTTGAGGTGGCCGCAATAGCTGCTTGCATTTGTTGCAATTTTTGACGTGCTTGGCCGAGTTCTTGTTGGGTGTCGGCCAAGCCACGGGTAAGCTGCTTAAAGCTATTAATATCACCTTGCTGTTGTTGTAGCTGGCGTAATTGTTGGCGTGCTGTTTGTAAGGCATTAGCAGCCCGCTGACTCCCTCCCGTAATTTGGCGAAGTGGGGCAGTAGCACGGTCAATCACATTTAAAATAGCCTGTAGCTGTAAATTATTCGCCATCTGTCTCTACTCGTTGCCGTGCTTGTTCGCGCCAGTCCATCAATTCCTCTAGTGACATGTCACTCATGGCTTGTGGTGGCCAATGAAAGACCACCGCAATGTCAGCCATTGCATCTTCTACGCGGTTGGGGACAAAGCCTCTTGTTTGTCCTTCTTGACGAAAAAAGAGATTGCACCTGTTCCCAGTTCGACTAAGTCAGCAGGGTCAAGTTGCTGAATATCAGGCTCGTGTAGGATGGGGGTGGTAATACGTGGTAGCAACTTGCCTAATTCATTAACGTCTAAGGTCAGTAAAGAACTCAGGCTTAAACCACGCAGCTCACCTGCATTGGGTTTGCGTACTGTCACTTCGTTAATAGTTTGTTGACCACGTTTAATGGGCGTATCAAGCATGATGGTTTTGCTGGTTGGAGTAGTCATCGTTTATGGCCTCTCACTAAAAATAAAAAAAGGGAGCGTAGGAGGTCGCTCCCCAAACGTTTACGCCAAACCTATAGCCCGACGTTGTTCTTCTAAAATATCGACACCATTGACTTTAAAGACCATGCCCATTAAATCAATTTCGATAAGGTCGACACCATTTTCAACTAAGCGATAGTAAGCAAGCCGTGCTTTAAGTTTGACTTCGGTGTCATCGCCAGCCTTTGCCTTGCCTGTATCAATCTCTTGCCAACGACCACGCATATAAATTTCGTAGGCGGTCACTTGGCCTGAGTCGTCTTGCTGATATGCCCCTGCAAAACGCAATGGCACTCCATCGATTTTGGTTGTACCAAACTGCAACAAGGCTTGTCTGATAATGCCGCCTGCGGTGATTTCAGCTTCAAGGTTTTCTTGTCCCATATCCACACCAACAGCACCGTCCATGCCTGCAGCACGATAGTCTTCAAACTTACGTGCTAACTTCGGTAGTTGAATTTCGGGGACTTGGCCAAGCCAGCTCTCACCATCATTAAACACATTAAAGTTTTTAACTTTTTTGGGTAATGCCATGAGGTTTTAACTCCTATTGACCATTAATCGATTTAGCAAATTCGACTAAATAACGGTCGGTAATACGTTGACGGAACATTAAGTCTTCAAGTGGTGGGACTGGGGTGTAATCGTAATCAAGATAGCAGCGACCATCTTTTAAGATGTCTTTGCTATTAGCTTCAGGGTCAAACCAACATTGGCCGTCAATGATGTAACCATTGTTTTTTAACTCACGAAACTTGGCATTTACTCCTTCAACAATGTCTTTAATCAACGAGGCGTGCATCGGCTTATCAACTGCCCAAAAGTGAGCTTCAGCAATGGTGTCAGCCAACACTTGCGCCGTGCGTGTATAGTTTTCAAAAGCAAAGAGTGGGTCTTCTGAGCAAGTCCGTGACCCCCAAAAGCGAAAACCTTTTTGCTGAATTAAGGTGGTGACTTCGTGACTGTTTAAGTAGCCAGCATCGGTATTGGGGTCTTGTAAGTCCCAGTGAATATCGTTGCTAATTCCCATGACGCCATTAACTGCGACGTTGGATAGGGTTTTATGCCAGCCAATTTCTTGGTCAATTTTAGCGCGCAAACCGAGAGCATAAGCCACCGATGATACGGTTTGTAAACTGGTGATTGTTTCACTATTGGCGTTGCCAGCCCCTTGTGCGCTTTGCCCGTCTAAGCCCAAATAAGTGCCTACATAACTGGGGTCTACATCGACCGCAAGACTGGCATCAGCACCGATTAAAACGGTACTCATACTAAACTGGCCATTGTTATAACTGAGGGTGATGACATTGCTGCCTGCCGCTAAATTAATGGCTGTTTCAATGGTGGCAGCGATTTCATTCAAATTAGCTGCACTGCCAAAATTTAAGGGGGCAGTGACAATATCTGTACCATTAACGGTTACTTCTAAGGTTAGGCCAGATAAAGTTATCCAGTCCTCCAACGTGGTATTTGCTTCATTGATAGGCGAAATAATCGTTGCTACTGAGCCACTAGATTGAGTCGTTAAAACGGCATTTGTAAAATGCGGCCATAAAACCATCATTTCGCGTGCGGCAAAATTGTTACGGTACAAAACAGCTTCTTCTTTTGTTTGTGCACCGTCAGCATAGGCATAAACAAAAGCACGTAATTTTTGCGCAATACTGACTAATTCATTGGTAACGGCTTGGGTATCAAGGTATGGCACACCTAAAATACGAGGCTTTACACCCAGTTGTGACTGGGCGCTGAGTAGCGCTTTTAAGCCCGTCTTTTGGCCATTGGGTAATACCGTGCCAATGACATTAGCGGTAGTCGCTGCTGAACTATTACCTTCTGCTACCCGTACAATAACCATCACGGGTTTGGTATTAGCTTCAATAGCTTGTAGGGTTTTGAGTAATGTGCCTTGTGTACCCGCTTTGGCAATGGCGGCATAAATATCTGTGACTAAAACAGCTTTATTAAGCGGAAAAAAGTCAGCATTGGCATCGTCAGCAATGGCTACAAAGCCAATAATAGCTGTACTGATTGTACGAGTTGTCCGAGTGCCTTCGTTGATTTCGAAAACGCGGACACCGTGGTGATATTGATTAGGCATATAGACCTCGTTTCAATTGATTGATATTAGGCGTAGACAACAATTAAGCCAGCTTGACCATGAGCACCAGCATAATTATTCCCATAAGCGTCGTAGTAATAGCCCTGTCCTAGTTGGCCTGCGGTCAGCTCAAGTGTCATATTGTTATCAGTTGAATTTTTGATGAGGCATTCTAAAATCGCACCATTACCCCCCGGACCTCCTGCACCTGATGGATCATTAGGCGAAAAAGAACCATAAGCACCATCGCCTCCTAAACCATAATTACCTAATGGGACACCATTGATAGTGTAGGCATAGTAGGGGTAAGGATGATCTTGATGTACCCTTTTGGGGGATACGTCTGAAGGGCGTGCTGCCCCTAACAGCATGGCATAGCCGACATTTAAGGCTGCATGACCATGATTACCTGCATAGCCTGTATATCGACCAGCATCTTCACCAATATCACGCATACCTGATTTACCTGCCAGTCCACCTTCAGCTCTAGCAATTTCACCAATCCCAACGAGAGTGATGCTTGAATGTGTGCCATTTTCTGCAAGACCTTGATTGGGAGAACTGGAATAATCATTGACCCCTGAAAAATTTTCATTGACTTGGCCACCACCAGCTCCACCACCTACTAATAAAATCCGAACAATGGTCTGTGGTGGTAGTGTCATTAACCCTGTTTGACCATTTGTTAAGGTGAGAATAGGCGTGTTGAAATAGCCACTTTTTTGCTTATAGAGTTGTTCTAAAGAAACGGCTTCATCTAAATGTGTGGCATTAGAAACTTTGAATGGTTGATTTGAGTTGCCGTTAATTAATGCATAACGCGCATCACCTTCTGCCTGAGACAGTGTAATCACATTCGGGTTTTGAATAATGGTGATGGTGTCAGCAGCACTACTTTGCAGGTAGACAGGAATAACTAACTCTCCACCTGCACCTTGAGTCAGTGTTGGTTTGTAGTTATAGGGATAGTTTGCCAAGTAAATGATATCGCCATCCGTGTCTATGAGTGCAATTTCACAGAGATAGAAACCGCCTACATTCGCAGGTATTTTTATCTTTGCAATATACACACTGGCATCTGAAGGGCTGACAGTCACCGATTCTAATAATGCACGATATTGCTCATGGATAAGAGCGATTGCATTCACCCGTGTCTGTGGTAAATAGGGTTCGCCATTGGCGTCTCCGACCGCAAACTCGACAATCTGTACAGGTGTACCACCGTTAGCGGCACTAGCCAGTTTGATAAGTCCTAAGGAGGTAGGTATGCAGTAAAAGTCAGCCATTTTTCCCACCTT
The DNA here is from genome assembly GCF_003051055.1 of Agitococcus lubricus. Lineage (GTDB taxonomy): Bacteria > Pseudomonadota > Gammaproteobacteria > Pseudomonadales > Moraxellaceae > Agitococcus > Agitococcus lubricus. The sequence continues at coordinate 18,175 of NZ_QAON01000003.1, forward strand.
AGTTATTAATCATTTTATTAAGGAGAGCAAATTGAGGACTAAAGTCATCAGAGTGACCTAAGTAAGTAATCACAAAGGTGACACTTGTATTGGCTGAAACTGATGTGTCCGTAGTGACAAATTGACCTGTACCTGCACAGGCAAAATAGACTTCATTAATATTGGTATTTGTATTGACGGTGACCAGACATAGTTGGCCTAAGCTATAATTTTTACGCTCAGTAGTGATACTACCAAAAATAATACTAATGGCTTGACGAGGATTTGAGTCATCTATATTGATGGTCACTTGGCTAGTATCTAGCAAATCATCGCCATCCATTTGCTGTATATTTACCGCACTAAGGTCAGCAGGATTATTTAATTGTTGTGCAAAATACCTTGCCACTTTAGGGAGTAGTTGATTGATGCCAGATAGTTGCGTGTTAAAGTTATTAACTAGTTGACCAAGAATCTGACCTACTTGACCTTCTTCTGATAATGCTTCGTTTATAGCAGTGCTTATTAACTCTGCAATATTTTCAGACGTACCTTCGTTGCTTGTATTATGTCCAATAATTTCGGATAAAAAAGGAATAGGAATAATTGGCTTAAATAAAAGTAGTGCAGCATTGTTCCCTAGATACTTTAATAATTGACCTGTTAATAAAGGTTTGTTTTTGAAAAAACCATTGTGTGTTACCCATAGCACATCGTTAGTGACTAAGTCGTTAGGGAGTTCTGTTGACTGCGCTGGATTAAACTCTCCCGCATACCGTGCATTTTGGAAAAATAACTCTGTATTTTCAGTTTCAATAATTGCTGCCGATAAAGAGGCTAAAACAGCAATTAAGTGACTACGCGCTAAACTCATGAGAAACTCCTAAGGAACAAACGGATAAATCGGCGTGGATACGCCAGAAGATAGAGCGCCTGCTAGTTGAAGGTGCCCTGATAACAAAATGGATGGCGAGTAGGGATAAATGGCCGACTCATATCCAGCGGTCATGCTGCCCCCGTAAAAAGAATCACCAAATGCATCGGTAGTGATTTGTAAGGTATAGTGACTGCGTAAGTTTTTAGCGGCATTTATGACTCGCATAATGTTGGCAAAACTATCGGCACTGATATCTGTCAATGGCAATGTGGTGTTTACCGTAAATGTATAGGGCGCAGTGGGAGGGGTATGTTCAAACCATTCGTTAATTTCTGCCTCGACTAAGTTTGCTAACGCCCGCTCAAGGGCTGCTCGTGTTCCTTTATGTTTGTGAATAAAAACACTGTTTTTAATCGCATTACGTTTTTGAGCTTCAGTCCAATTAACATCCCACTCGTCGACAGAAAATGCCCATGCTAACCACGGTAAAAGCTCAACAGGGCATAAGTCTGGATGCCATGCATGCTGAAAGTCGCTTGGATACTGCTCTAAGCGTTCGGTTAATGTCGCAACATGACGCTCAAGTGACGTGGCATTAGGGGGTAGTAGGTTAGGCATTTGTACCTCCTACGGTGATGGTCTTATTCGTGCAGTAACCTACTTGATGTGGCTGAATGACTACATCCACAGTCGGGCTGACTAAATTGACCTTTTGTACGCCTGCTTGATGTAAGGCATGATGTAGACCTGAAATCGTAATATCTAAACCATTGCCACGGCTGTTTGCTAAGTACTTATCGAGTTCGAGTTGTGCATTAGCTAACACTAAATTTTCGTCGGGACCTGCAAATAAAACTAATTCGGCAACCACAGAAAAATTCACTACATCAACACTGAATACCTGAACATGGTCGGTGAGTGGTCTAACAGTTTTAGCATTTAATGCTGCGTTTACTTTTGATAATAATGTGGAGTCTGCCGCCCCTGTACCAGTTCGGGATAAGACATAAATCTCCACGACGCCCTCACTTGGCGAGAGTGCTGTAATATCCGCTACTTGGCCATCGGCACTCAGACCATGAAAGATATAACTGGCTTCACTGCCTGCGGTGGTAAACGCCTCAAACGAAAGTTGAATTCGGCGCTTAAAATCTTCGTCAGATTCATAAGTAGGTAAAACAGGGGGAATCGCATTGGGGTTGCCTGCGTCAACTAATAGGCGTTTGAGATGATAATTTGCAGCAAGCTGGTCTAAGTCAGCATCTTTAGCAAAGGCAAGCATAATGCTGATGGCTTTTTGATTAGTGCGTTGTAGTAAACGCATTTCTCGATACGCATATACTTGTAAGAGTTTGACTAATGGCTCAGATTCAAGCTCGAGGACGGCAGCCAAGTTTGCATCTAAACCAATCAACTCTGTTTTTAATTCAGAGAAAATCTGCTCAAAACTTTTTTGTTCAATCACATTGGGCGAAGGGAGCTGAGACAAATCAATACGCTGAAAAATAGTCATGCTATCACCCCAATATTGGTGGTTAAACTGACAGCTTTTCTTTGGCCATTGACCAACTGAGAGCCTTCAATATCGATAATTGACTGTCCGTTTGCTTGAGAGCTGATTTGAATGCGTGTGAGTTGTAAGCGTGGCTCAAAACGAACTAATGCGGTTGCAATGGCTGCATATAGCTGTATGGGTGATTGGGTATGAGCTGGGCTATCTAGTAAGTCAAAAATGGTCGAGCCATAATTCAAGCGCATCAATCTAGAAACAAGCGGGGTAGTTAAGATATCTTTCACTGATTGATTCAGATGATTAATATCGTAAATGGCTCGACCCGTTTTAGCGTTCATGCCTTTGTATATCATGGCGTATTCATCCTTGGCTGGGGTGTTCCTGTTCCTATATGGCCGCCATGAGCATCATATTTATCCCGCATTTGTTGCATAGAACCGTTGATATCTTTGACATTTCCGCCTGACTCAATATCGCCAGTCACATTGAGTTTGCCGTCTAAATCAAGATCACCCGTGACCTTTAACCCGCCAGCGCTTTTAAGCTCAAAGGTTGCATTTGTCGGTAAAATGGCACTGAGTTTATGTGCCTGATAGTCATACTCAATCACCGCGCCATCAGGATAGGTGCGTTTAGGTTTTTTAGGGTCAATATCAGGGGATGGATGAGCTATAGAACTCAGCGCAGCAATAATCACGGCTTGGCTTAAATCGCCACTGGGGGAGACTAAAACGACTTGTTCACCAACGGAGGGTGGATTCCACTCTTTAACCGCACCCATGCGTGTATGACCCACACTTAACCAATTAGTTTTTATCTCACCAACTAAACAACGACATTGAGGGTTTTCGGGGTCAGAGAAGTCCACATCGCTGATTGAAGCAATGCGAATGAGGTTTTCTATAAGTCGGTAAAGGTCGGCGATATTCATGCCGATATCGTGCTATACGCACATAAAAAAATCGTCTGATGAAGGCGGTAAAAGTCCGTTTTACCGCCAGAAACAAACTATGCAGGATTGAAGTTCATAATGATAACTTCATTTGCCGCATTATATTCTTTGCCTAAACTCCAACGAACACTGGTCTCAACGAGGTGAAACTCACTAAAAATATCGCGAATTTCAGGTACATTATTGAGGCTCAAAATAAACTTACCCTTGATACTCCTTAATTGGTCACGTAATAGCTCAAAGTCTTTTTTATTAAAAATGCCTTTGCCATAGTAGTTTTCGCAATCAAAATAGGGAGGGTCTAGGTAAAACAAAGTATCAGGCAAATCAAAGCGTTCTATGATTTTGGCATAGTGCTGATTTTCGATAGTGACACGCTGTAATCGTCGATGTGCTTGCTCCAGCTCCTCCTTAATCGAAGATAGGTTAATGGGGGGTAAGCGTGTTGCTGCAACGGTAAAGTTGTGTTCAACCGCTTTACCACCATAACTCAAGCGCACCAAATAGTAATAACGCACTGCACGTTGAATGTCGGTTAAGGTTTCGGGCGGGATGAGTTTTAGCCGTTCGTATTCATCACGACAAATCAATAAATATTCAAATTGTCGAATAAACTCATCGAAGTGATGCTTAATCACGCGATACAAATTGGTCAGCTCTTTGTTGATGTCGTTAATAATTTCAACGTTACTGGGGGTTTTCTTAAACATTACCCAACCAGCACCACCAAACACTTCGCAATAGCAGTTATGGGCAGGCATTAAGCTGATAATTTCACGAGCAAGTTTACTTTTACCACCGACCCACGCTAAAAAAGCCTTTCCACTTGAATTATATTGGGGGGGTGATGGTTCGTGGTGTATCTGTGCCATGAGGTTTCTCCGAGGAAAAAGACGCTCGATGGCGTTCAGGGATTAAGGAGTTCTCGACTCTCAATGAATTGACTGTAGAACAGCGCGGACATTTAATTTCGATAAACGTAAACTCAGCATTGGCCAATTTACGATGACAGTGTGAACAGCGAATCTCCATGTTTTACCTTGTTAAATGGTCTATTAAAAAATCTCTAGCCCAAGTTTTGTCATCATCACTAAAGCCTAATAACTCGCGTTTAGGATAGTCGTACTCATTACGATAGCGACTAACTTTATCGCGTAAACCCAATTGATGAACACGGGCAATGCGTGCCGTTCTGCCATCAAAACCAACTGCGACAGAACCGTCTGTTATTGCAATTTTTAAGTGCGAAGCCTTAGTGAGTTTATTAAACAATGTTTGTTTAATGCGCCCTTGTTTGGAGCGAATCAGGCGTTGTGGTTTACGTGGCACATAAGCCGAACCATCGACATTTTGTTGAGCTTTAATACGGTCACTTTGGCGTTTGCGTAAGCCTTTGGCTAATTCGCGCATTAATTGGCGACGTGCACTGCCATTCAATTTAGCCAATAGTGGGGCAGCCCATGTTGCCAATTCGCTAAAGTTATCACTCATTGGCTACACCGTTAATAAATAACCCAGATGGCCATGCAAACGTTTCAATGTCTAATATTGGCTCAGCTGGGTGAGTGATACTCTCGATTTGCCCCATATTATTTTTGCTGACAATCACACGTTCTGTGAGTTCCAATTTAATCGATAAGTCAACTTTATCATTGGCCAAAATGTCGGCTTCAAATTCAAAATTAGCCGGGAAGCATTTATCTTGTTGATGTTGTTGATACCATGCTAAAAGCACCAACATGACTTTGTCGGAGTCGCCGCTAAAGTCGGTTAAAATCACATTGGCTGTATATTGGTACTCAAACGACAAGGTTAAGCTATTGCAGACAATTTTGCCTTTGTCGGCGAAGGTGAGTAGAGTATCAGGACTGTCGTGTAGACCATCTACAAAATTTAAGAGCTGTGCGCGTAAGTCTTGCAGCTTGTTCATTTGCTAGTCTCTTGCTCATATTTGGCAAAAGCCTTCGCCAGTTTCAAATCATACTGATTACGTTGATAGTCAGCCCCATTATAAAGTCGAGCAAATTCCGAAAAACGCAGCTCTTTTAAGGCTTTGTGCATGCTTTTATTTTTGAGGATAAAGGTGCAAAACGCATAGAGCTGGCGATTTTCGTTTGTGGCCATGTCATTCTTAAAGGCACTTGCAGACGAATAGCCTAAAAGTTGCCAATGAAAGCCCATGATTTGAAAAAGTCCCCAGCTTGTTGATTCAATGGCGGCAGCTTGATGAATGAGTGATGCTTGTAATAATCGTGTCCATTCTGAATAGCTACCTTTGTACCCGCCGCTTAATCGATTGACGATGTTAGGTTGAGTTTCTGCAAAACTATCCGCTTTGATGCCATATTTTTTCAGTTGCCGATACATAACATGGCGTTCAAATAAAATCACAGGTCGGTCATCATCTAAAAAGCCATTCCCTTTACTCTCAATATCACACACTGCTTTTAAGGCGGATAATTTAATACCCAAGCGATTAGCAGCTGCTATCTTGTCTTGTTCGGTTAGACGTGGTTTAGCCATGACTATGCTTCCTAAAAAAATGAGCCACATTACCTTTATTGACTAAAGTCAACCATGCAAGTCCCACAGCAGCTAAGGACATAAAAGGGGAGACATGACAGGGAAATTGATTTAGTGCCAGTTTGACCATGATGGAAAAACTAAACACCATCAATAGATAAGCACCAAATGACATGACAGGCCGATAACGAGCACCTTTACGTTGAAAGGTGAAAAGACGTAAGCAAATAACCAGACAGGCAATAAACAATACCCATGCGCTCATTTTTTTGGCCTCGGAAATATCACATCCAATAAAGCCCTGATATCGACCGTTTTTAGTTTTTCAAGTAATGCCAATGTCACTGTCACTACACACGTTGATGCTAAAAATGCGGCAACAGCCATTTCTTGAAAGTAGCCTTTGTTAATCAACTCAGGAGCAAGAAAGTACCCCATAATTAAAGAGACAAAAGCATAGGCAAAACGGCTTAATAGATGCGGTTCTTTAGAGATTAAGAAAAATAAAATCGCCCCAGCAAACGAGCCAATTAGTGCATTACCATCGACATTGGGGAATAAGGCAGTTAAACCAATCCCAGTGGCTGTGGCGACAACAACGGCAGAAGTAGAGGTGGGTTCAGTCATGTTAATCCCACAGTTGAACAGTATCGATGACTGTGTTTTTTTGAGGAATATCGGGCATAGTAATGACTGTCCCAATCGGCAAAATCACAGGTAAAAAAGCCAGCTGTGGATTTGCATCTAAAATCTGTTCAACATGGTTTGTGTTGCCATAAAAACGCCAACAGACTATATCTACACGGTCACCTTGTATTGAGACGATTTGCATTAAATCAGCTCCACTATAGCTCGTGACTTTCCCTGTATGTCTGCAATTGCCCAGTTAGCATCTCGACGATAGATGTCAATGTTCATATCGAGCATCTCAGCTTTTTTATTGCCAAGGGCGGTTGTGTCAAAGTCTCGATAGTGTTCAACAAGCTGTGCTTTGGCAAAACTAAAAACGGCTTGTTTATATAAAGCGATTAACCGTGACTGGTTATTGATGGAGCTACTGGGTACGGCATTCAGAGACATGTATCCATCACGTTGTTGTGATAATTGCCAATCCATAAGTGCCGTATTCACTTGAGAAATTGCTAAAGTCAGCGCAAATACCAATCTGTCACCACTGATGATGCCATCTAACTTTTGAGTTTTGATAAAATCATCGCTACTAAGGTCTGGAAAAAATCCATTATTATTCACTTGATGAGCAGCGGTATGACCTGTCGCTACAAACATCGCTCGCTCCAAATAGAAGGGCGGTGGGGATAAACATCAGGCTCTAACATAGATGCTGGTATTATCCGCCGCCCTGACGTCGGGGTCCGACTCTTAAGGACTAGATTTGTCCAATTCTTCCAATGCTTCATCCCCCAATTTGATGACATCTGCCATAGAATTACTGCTATCCGTAATCTTGGTAGGTTGATTAGAAGGTGAGATGTTATTTTCAGGGTCGGTCATCTTCTTAATCAGCTTTTCCAAACGACTGATATCGGTTTTGACGCCTGATTTATCATGAAGTTCATAAGCGCGTTTTAACTCAACTAAGGCTTGAGCTGGGTCAATGTCTGTTAAGCAATAACCTAATGCCTTGTGTAGACGTGCACGAACTTGGTCAGGCATATCTTGGTCACGAGTAAGCTGTTCAACTTCAACTAAACTTTCTAAAAGAGCCGCTTTATCAGTTTCGGCATTACCTAACAGGGTTAAGGCATTGATGGCAATTTCTTCGCTAAGCAATGTTGCTGTTGTACGCTCAAATTTATCAGGCATTGCTAGGCCATGCGCAATCGCATAGCGGCCAATGACTAATGCACCATCAAAATCTAAAGCATCAATCCGCCATAACATCACCGTCATTAACACATCATCTTGCGCGCCCTTACCACCTTGTAATACGCCATCCACATAAGGTTCGTATTTAGGTAACAGTTCACGCTTGATACCAGCGCGATGCTCAATACTTTGAATCGATGATAGTTTACGTTTGTCCTCATTCAGTTGAATGAGCATTAACTCATAGACTGAGGCTTCTTTTAAGCGAGTGCCATCATCGCCCGAAATTGTCGCGGCCTTAGCCGCAACAACCGTATTAAAATGTTTGCGTGCTAGACTCATTGTGATATCACCATTCCAGAACGATATTTTCAGCGAGACAGCCGCGACCATAATCTTCAACGATATAGTCATCATTACTGCTCTCATAATTCGTAATGCGGTCGTATTCAGGCTCTTCTTTCGTCAAACGACGACGCGAACCTTCTTGCCAATAAATACTGAGGTTATCGTAGGCCGTAATCAGAATTGCGCCATCTGGCACAAAAGGCACACGAACGGCTGGAAGGCCACCTACACGCTTTTGGCTGATGACGATATCAGAGGCTAGTTGCTCGGAGGCTGGCTGGTCTTGATTGATGAGAGGAAAGTATTTATCAGCCAACAAACTACGTCCCATAATCGCTACAAGTGCCGTATCTTCTTGATACCACGGCTCAATTAAGTTGTTGACTAAATCAAAAACTAAAGCATCCAAATTAGCATAATCTGCACCAGCTGCTTTTCCAACGCGGATTTCACCTGCATTAGCCCCTTGAGCTAACACACGTTGAGCGGCATTTTCGCGGTATTTTTGCAGCCAGCCTTTGTTTACGTCCTGTAAGAGTGGATTGAGATTACGGTTGGTATTCGCAGCAATACTGATGCCATTAAAGCCCGTCATGATGCGATCTAACGCCTGACGTTTTAGAATATGATTACGAATCCGTACTTGGAAGTCAGGATATTTTGCCCACATGTCTAATTGTGCGTAGCTAATAAAGGTGTCGTAATCCGTCTTCTGACAGTTGTATTCATCCATCAAATCCAGTTGATGTACGGATTTTGGCTGGCGAGGGTTTTGGGTTGTGTTAGTACGACTAGCAATAGGTGCAGGAACACCTAAGCCCAATTTCTGACCTTGTTTTTCGGTCACGGGTACCATGTTGATACGGCCTAAAAAGCTGCTGTTTTCTTGAATACGGTCTTCTAATTTCTGTTGTACAGAAGGATTAACCGTAAATTTTTTTTCAATAGAGTCTACATTATTCAACGCGGCAACCGTTTGGCTATATTGTTGATAACGTAAGCGAGTTTCATTACGCATAATTAAAGTCTCAAAAATAAATAAACGACTATTTAGCAATCGGTCTGTTGTTGACCATTTCCACCTGTCGCAGGAGGACGCTGCGTATAATTTGCAGGAGGTTGACCATCAATTTTTGTTCTAAAATTTGCAGAGGCTTGTTTCTCAGCAGCCAGTTCGGTTTCTATTTTGGTGAGCTGCTTGCCTAAGTTATCCACCGTGGCTTTTAAGTTAGTGCAGTATTTGGTGACTTCTTCAAAGCATTTTTCGATGTCAGAAAAATTGGCTTGAACTTTTTCTTCTTTGGGACGTAGTTTGGCTAAGATTTTGTTAAACAAAGAAGGCTCATTAGAAGTGATAGGGTCTTCGCTAAATTCCCAAACTTCTTCTGAGGTAGAAATCAAGTTTTCAGGTTTTTGTTTGCGTGCAGCCAATGGGCTATTTTTGGCGGTTTGGCTAAAGGTAATATATTCAGTCCCCAAAGAGGCAGGACTATCAGTTACCGCAAGGCCAACCAAATAAGAGCCACCCACCGCAGGAAAGTCAGGTTGTATTTCGACCGAGAAATATACTTTTTGTTTGGCTTTGGCCATCGCCACTAAATCATTGCTGGCGTCGATTTCAGCAAATAATGCCATCTTACCCTTTAAGTCACCGTCTTTGATTTCTTCGGCAGTACAAGAAATCACATCACCATAGGCCTTAAATGCACTATCTGGAAATAATCCACGAAAATGTTCCAACCAAACTCGCGCACCGTAAGTTTGCTGGTTGTAATTTTTAGCCATATCCATAATATCTTGACGGCTAATCGCACGACGGTCAGTTGTTTGTCCTTCAACTGCAACCCGAAACTTCTTACGCATAGTTAACCCCACAAAGCGACTCATTAAAAAGTGGAATAATCGAATAGCTTGCATGGTTTACTTTGTCTGATGATGATTCAAATATTTGGCGCGGTAAAATAGCGTTTTACCGTCAAATCCCCCAAAAGAAATAGCCTGCCGAAATTACTATGTCGGCATGAAAGATATTTCTCAAACCACAGACAGAACAGAGATTAAACTTGCCGCTCGTGCCTTGTTTTGGCAGGGGTGGAGCGTTTCTGCAATTTCGGGTTATATAGATGTTCCTAGACCAACCGTTGAGTCATGGAAACAACGGGAGGCATGGGATAAAGCTCGACCCATTGATAGAGTCGACTCAGCTCTTGAAGCCCGCTTATTACAGTTAATTGCCAAAGAGCATAAAGAGGGTAAAGACTACAAGGAAATTGATTTGTTAGGTCGGCAAATGGAAAGACTTGCCCGTGTTCGTCGTTATGAAAAGACTGAAAATGAAGTTGACCTAAATCCTAAAATCGCCAATCGAAATAAAGGCTCACGTAAGCAGCCAGCTAAAAATGAAGTCAGTGAAGAAGCACAGTTAAAAATTGTTGAAGCTTTTCATGATTCAATTTTTGATTATCAAAAGGCATGGCAGTTAGCAGGATTAACTCACCGTATCCGCAATTTATTAAAAAGCCGTCAAATTGGTGCAACATGGTATTTTGCCTTCGAAGCCTTTGTTGATGCGCTGGAAACAGGCCGTAATCAAATATTTTTATCTGCCTCCAAAGCGCAGGCTCATGTGTTTAAACAGTACATCATTCAATTTGCCAAAGAGTATGGCGAGGTAGAGCTGAGAGGCGACCCTATTGTTCTACCCAATGGCGCACACCTTTATTTTCTCGGTACCAATGCCAGAACTGCCCAAAGTTATCATGGCAATATTTATATGGATGAGTATTTCTGGATTCATAAATTTCGTGAATTCCGAAAAGTCGCTTCAGGCATGGCCATGCACAAAAAATGGCGGCAGACCTATATTTCAACCCCATCCAGTATTACCCATGAAGCATATAACTTTTGGAGTGGTGAGCATTTTAATCGTGGTCGAGCCAAAGATCAGCGCATCAAACTAGATATTAGTCATCAGGCATTACATCAAGGGCGACTTTGCGAAGATGGTCAATTTAGACAAATCGTGAATGTCGAGGATGCTTTACGTGGTGGTTGTGATTTATTTGATATTGACCAGCTGCGTTTAGAGTATAGCCCAGACGAATATGACAACTTATTGATGTGCGTCTTTTTGGATGACTCTTTTTCCTCATTTCGTTTGGCTGAGTTAATGGCTTGTATGGTGGATAGCTGGGAGGTTTGGACAGACTTTAAACCTTACGCCAGTCGTCCATTAGGTGATCGTGAAGTATGGCTAGGTTATGATCCACAAAAATCAGAGAACGGAGATAATGCCGCATTGATTGCATTAAGCGCACCGTTAAGCGAAAACGGCATTATCCGTGCCGTTGAAAAGCATCAATTCAAAGGAGCTGATTTTAGAGCGCAAGCCGAATACATAGAAAACATGACGAAAAAATATCGTGTCACTCACATAGGTATTGATGTCACGGGGATTGGTTATGGTGTCTATGAAAATGTGAAACATTTTTTTCCAGCAGCTGTGCCATTCCATTATTCACCAGATGTTAAAAATCAATTGGTGCTAAAAGCCCAAGATGTGATTCGTAGCCGACGCTTTCAATTTGATTCGGGCTGGACTGACTTGGCCAGTGCTTTTACAGCCATCAAGCGCACACTTACCGACAGCCAACGTCAAGTGACCTTTAAAGCCAGCCGCTCTGAAGAGACAGGCCATGCCGATTTAGCGTGGGCAACCATGCACGCTTTACATAAAGAGCCTTTGGCTATTCAAAGTCAACATGGCCGCAGCATTATGGAGTTTTATTCATGACCACCGAAATAGTCCAACCCAAAGCTGACAAGGTGGAAATATTTAGTTTTGGTGACCCAACGCCTGTTTTAGAAACACAGCAAGTTTATTACTGGGAGGAGTGTTGGACATACAATAAGTGGTATGAACCACCCATGGATTTAGATGGCTTAGCTAAATCATTACAAGCAGCTCCACATCACAGCTCCTCAATTTATGTGAAGCGTAATATCTTAGTGAAGTGTTTTAAGCCTCATCCTTTATTGTCTAGAGCAGAGTTTAGTCGCTTTGCTTTAGATTTTTTGGTATTTGGAAATGCTTATCTAGAACGTGTGCAATCGATGACGGCTAAGACCTTGCCACTAAAACCTACCTTAGCCAAATATATGCGTCGTGGTACCGAGTTAGATACTTATTTTTTTGTGCCTACTTTTAAAGAGGAACATGAGTTTAAAAAAGACTCTATTTTTCATTTAATGAATCCTGACGTAAATCAGGAAATTTATGGCATTCCTGAATATTTAAGTGCTTTACAGTCAACGTGGCTAAATGAATCAGCTACCTTGTTTAGACGTAAGTATTATAAGAATGGCAGTCATGCTGGGTTTATCTTATACATGACCGATGCAGCTCAAGATACTAAAGATATTGATGCAATGCGTGAAGCTTTAAAGAGTGCAAAAGGGCCCGGCAATTTCCGTAATTTATTTATGTATGCACCCAATGGTAAAAAGGATGGTATTCAACTGATACCCGTTTCAGAAGTAGCAGCTAAAGACGAATTCTTAAACATTAAAAATGTCACCCGTGATGACCAGCTCGCAGCGCATCGTGTGCCAGCCCAGTTAATTGGTATTGTACCTAATAATGCGGGTGGCTTTGGTGATGTTGAAAAAGCGGCGAGAGTCTTTGTGGCGAATGAGCTGGAGCCATTGCAAGAACGATTCAAAGAGTTAAATGACTGGATGGGTGAAGAGATAGTAAAGTTTGAACCGTATACTTTACAAATTGAACATCAATAAATGCTTCAATATTTCAGGCCACCTTCGGGTGGCTTTTTTTTGTCATTAAAAGGGTGAAAAAAAGCAATCGTGACCCCGCCACGCCTGCCCACTAAATAGGTCGCTTTTGATGAGGATGATGCATATTCTGAAAGCCACTTAACAGTAGTGCGCTCAGTAAGTTTTCAGGCACTTCCTTTGATGCACCATGATGCGAGATGATGCTGTTTTTGACAAACATAGGCAGCTTTATAAAGCATTGCTTTAACATCAAGTCAGTAGTTCTAGATGACTGTAATAAAGGTAATGGCTAATTTTATTTTTATTTAAGTTGTTGTTTTGATTTATTTTTTTATGATTTTTTGTGGTGTAAGAATGATGTAATTTGGTGTGATATAAATTACATTTTTTATTTATGTTATTGATTTAGAAGGAATTTATTTTATATTCGAAAGTACATGGATTCTTACCAGTTGATTACTTTTTTATTACAAATTAATTGATTTTTTTTATATGTATTTCAATGGCTTAGAGTGATTTCCCATTGTTATTACAGTTATTACAGTTTTTTTTACTTCACCACCAAAATAAAAATTTGCCGTATTTTCTATTCATCTCATTACAATTTTTGCCTACATTGGGAACGTGATGGGAAAACTTAAATTGCGAATTTTTCTGTATAAGTTTATGATTTATAAAAGTATTTCGTAGTGAGGTGAGGTGTCCGAAATTTCGAATCCCTCTCTCACCGCCAGTTTAAGCCGCGTTTTTACGTGGCTTTTTCATTTTTATCTTACCTTAATCTTCTAAGCATTAAATATATCCTTGCGTAACGCTTGTTATTTGCATAAATGACACGGCTTGCTTTAATCTTATCGGCTAGTTGTCAATCTTGAGGCAAACGCCGTGTTAACCAAACTATTTTATACGCTCAAGCAATATCAAGTGCCCGTTTCAGTACGTGAGTATTTAGATTTGTTAAATGCGCTAAATCAGGGCTTAGTGTTTGCGGATAGTGATGAGTTTTATCGCTTAGCACGGATTTGTCTGATTAAAGATGAAAAGCATTTCGACAAATTTGACCGCGCATTCAAACATTTTTTTGATGGTTTAGACACCTTAGCCAACCCTCTCGATAACGCCGCTATTCCTGAAGATTGGTTGCGTAAAGAAATTGAAAAAACACTGACCCCCGAAGAATTAGCACAAATTGAAAAAATGGGCTCACTCGACAAACTCATGGAAGAATTTGAGAAGCGCTTACAAGAACAACATAAACGCCATCAAGGCGGCAACCGTATGGTCGGTACAGGCGGTACATCCCCTTTTGGCGCGTATGGGGCTAACCCTGAAGGGATTCGCTTAGCAGGGACATCACGCAATAAATCGGCAGTCAAAGTTTGGGAAAAACGCGAATTTAAGAATCTTGATGATTCGCTTGAATTAGGTGTGCGCAATTTACAAGTCGCGTTAAGACGTTTAAGACGATTTGCACGTCAAGGTGTAGAAGAAGAATTAGATATCAATGACACCATCCGTTCCACCGCACATAAAGGCGGCTTATTAGATATAAAAATGGTGCCTGAGCGCAAGAACCGCGTCAAAGTCTTGATATTTTTTGACATTGGCGGCTCTATGGACCCTTATGTTGAAGTATGCGAAGCACTCTTTTCGGCGGCGCGTAGCGAATTCAAGCATTTACACTATTTTTATTTCCATAATTTTATTTATGAAAGTGTTTGGCAAGATAATAACCGCCGTTGGTCGGAGCGTTTGCCCCTTTGGGATATTATTCATAAATATGGACCCGATTATCGGGTAATTTTTGTCGGTGATGCCACCATGTCACCCTATGAAATTCTGTCTGTGGGTGGTTCTGTAGAGCATTTTAATGAAGAAGCAGGGGCGGTATGGATGCAACGTATGACGCAGCATTTTCAAAAAGTGGTTTGGTTAAACCCAGAGGCTGAACGTGCTTGGCAACATACGCAATCTATTGGTCATGTTCGGAAATTGGTCGACAACAAAATGTATCCCTTGACCTTGCAAGGAATTGAGGCAGCCACCCGTTACTTGAGTAAGTAACATGATTGCTAGCTTTTATATGCGGATAGCGAAATAAAAAAGTGGTCTTGTTCGCTTATTTTTGAGCGAACAAGAAGCGCAGACAATAATAGTAAAAAACAATCAACACAGGGGGTGTGTGTGAGTAAAAATTTTAGTTGGTTTTTGCGTGTTGTTTTATATATTCCCTTATGTTTAGTGGCTCTGTTCATGGCCGCTTACTCAACTTTCTCGTCGAGCTTTGATAGTAATATGCAAACCTGTTTACAGGAAGTGCCGAATGTGATTGGTAATCCTGACCGTAAACAAATTGTGCCTTTAGTAGGCTGCTTAAAAAAGAAAAGTAATTATTTTTTAAGTAAAGCCATGAAAGAAGAGAGACTCTATCAATATGCGTATCCCAAATTACCGTGTTATTTTATCGGTAAGTGGTATATGTCTTCTGGCTATAAAGAGTATTGGTTAACCATCGAACCTGATGCCTCTTATCGTTTGGAGCAGCTCCAATACCAAACTAACTTACAGCAAAAGTTGACCTTTATTCACTCAGGTGTTTGGAGTAACGAAAACGACAGAGTCATTCGGTTTATGGATAATGCACAATTATGGCCAATTCACGACAGTAAACTGCGCTGGTCTGACAGTAAACACTTTATCTTATATGATGATTTAGATGAGCCTTCTTACTTTTTTAGGCATACAGAGTTAGCCCCTGACTGTAAATTTCAGTAATTGCTGTGGGTGAGTATTCATGCAAGGTTTGTGGCAACAGCAACTAAAAATTTTTCTGAGAACGGCACTTTATTTGCCCGTTGCTTTCGTCCTTTATGTGTTAATCAACGCCTATGTAATGGGAAAGTTTGCACAGACCTTAGAACATTGTATGCAGCAGCCCCTGAATATTCATAACCCCGAACAAGTCCGTGGTTTTGTCCAATGCTTGCAAAAACGCAGTAATTCTTGGGTGCAATGGCGTACCAAACCTGAGCGTTATTATCAAGCAACGACGCCACATACGCCCTGCCAATGGGTTGGACGTTGGCAGGCCAAACGTGATGATATGTCGTTTGCCATTGAGTTAAAACCAGACGGACGCTATGTCATTGATAGCAACTCCTTAAAAAGCAAAACGGAGACAGAGATAGAAATTGCGTCTTTTAAGGGCGTATGGAGTAGTCCTGAGCCACAAACGATTTTATGGTTTAATAACCAACGTATTTGGCCGATAGACCAAAATACGGTCAAATGGCTTAACGAAAATCAATTAGTGATTACTGAGCAAAATGGCACAGAAACCTACTATCAACGCCAATCTTATATGATTCCAAATTGTCCAGCTAACCCTTGAACTTAGATAGCGCATCCCCATGTTGAGGAAAACTTGATACTGTTTTCTTAAAGGAGTCCTCAACATGACTGATACTGTACAAAAAGAAACCTTAGGCTTTCAGACCGAAGTCTCCAAACTCTTACATCTCATGATTCATTCTTTATATAGTAATCCTGAGATTTTCTTGCGTGAACTGATTTCGAATGCCTCTGATGCCGCTGATAAATTACGTTTTGAAGCCTTAACCCATGCCGATTGGTTAAGCGAAGATCCTGAGTTAAAAATTTGGATTGATGTTGATAAAGAAGCCAAAACCATTACCTTGCGGGATAACGGTATTGGCATGAGTCGCCAAGAAGTGATTGATAACTTAGGCACGATTGCGCGCTCTGGCACCTCAGAATTTGTTAAAAATTTAACAGGTGACCAAAAGAAAGATGCGCAATTAATTGGTCAATTTGGTGTTGGTTTTTATTCTGCCTTTGTTGTTGCCCAAAAAGTAGAAGTCTATACCCGTCGTGCAGGGGTAGCCGCTTCTGAGGCTGTGAAGTGGGAGTCTGAAGGCGAAGGCGCATTTACTGTAGAAAGTATTGACAAAGCTGAGCGTGGCACAACCATCGTTTTACATTTACGTCCGACTCAAGAAGAATTTGCTGACGCTTTCCGCTTAAAAAATATCATTCACAAATATGCCGAGCATATTGCCATTCCTGTGTGTATGAAAGCACAAAAATGGAATGATGAAGGTAAAGAAGAGGTCGGTGATTATGAGGCAGTGAATAAAGCAGCTGCTTTATGGACACGTCCACGCAACGAAATTAGCGAAGAAGAATATCAAGGTTTTTATAAACACATTGCCCATGATTATGAAAACCCATTGGCATGGAACCACAATAAAGTTGAAGGTAAATTAGAATATACCTCGTTGTTGTTTGTACCAAAACGTGCACCCCATGATTTGTATCAACGTGACGGCGTGCGTGGCTTAAAATTGTATGTCCAACGTGTGTTTATTATGGACGATGCCGAACAATTCTTGCCAATGTACTTACGGTTTGTGAAAGGTATTGTTGACTCTAATGACTTACCACTTAACGTGTCACGTGAGTTATTACAATCAGGTAAAGTGGTTGATAGCATGAAGTCTGCTTTAACACGTCGTGTGTTAGATATGTTGACCAGCATGGCCGACAGCAAAGCCGAAGATTATGCGGCTTGTTGGGCGCAATTTGGTAATGTCTTAAAAGAAGGTGTTGCCGAAGACCAAAGCAATCAAGATAAAGTCTTAAAACTATTAAGATTTGCCTCTACCTTATCAGGTGATGCAGTTGAATCTGTGGCTTTAGCCGATTATGTCGCGCGTATGAAAGAAGGCCAAGAGAAAATTTATTATCTCACTGCCGAGAACTTTACAGCTGCTAGCCAAAGTCCACATTTAGAAGTGTTCCGCAAAAAAGGGGTAGAAGTCTTGTTGTTGACTGACCGTTTAGACGAATGGTTAATGACACACTTAACCGAGTTTGATGGCAAACAATTCCAACATATTGCCAAAGGCGATTTGGACTTAGGCAGTTTAAGCAGCGAAGAAGACAAAAAAGCCGAAGAACAATTGCAAGAGACCAGTCAGCCTTTAGTTGAGCGTTTACAAAAAATCTTAGCGGATAAGGTTCAAGCGGTAAAAGCCACTCAACGCTTAACGGATTCCCCAGCGTGTTTGGTGCGTAGCCAATATGATTTGGGTGCAGCCATGCGTCAATTATTAGAGGCAAGTGGTCAAAAGTTACCAGAATCTAAACCAACCTTAGAAATTAACCCAAGTCATCCCTTAGTGGCGCGTTTAAGCAACACGAATGATGATGCACGTTTTGAAACTTTAGCGTTAATTGTCTTAGACCAAGCCACTTTAGCCGAAGGCAGTGCGCTAGCTGACCCAGCCGCTTATGTCAAACGTCTGAATAGTTTATTGATGGAATTGGTGTAGGATGTGTTGACGCCGCTCAACGCTCTCAGCGGAGTTGAGATTTGCACTCCCTGAGCGGAGTCGAAGGCTAAGAGAAGGGCGCTTGATGCGCCCTTTTTTGCTTAAATAGCTAAAGTTTGCTATGGTCAATATAAATTTAGCCTAATAGGAAAATGTATGAGCGTATCTAAACCGCGTGTTGCAGTATTAGGGGGCGGAAGTTTTGGTACGGTAATAGCGAACTTGGCCGCAAGTAACGGTTGCCACACAACACAATGGTTACGTGATGCAGAGCTAGTCGCTGAAATGCAAGCGACGCATCAAAATACGCGTTATCTCAAGGGCTTTGATTTACATCCTACCTTAGCGTTTAGTAGCGATTTAGCGCAAAGCGTTGGTCAAGCTGACTTAGTCTTTGTTGCAATTCCTAGCAAAGCCTTTCGCCAAGTTGTGCAAAATGCGAAACCTTATTTACAAACCAAACAAATGCTCGTCAGTATGACTAAAGGTATTGAGGCAGGTACGTTTTCATTGATGAGTCAAATTCTCCGTGAAGAAGTGCCTAACGCGCGTTTGGGGGTATTAAGTGGGCCTAATTTAGCCAAAGAAATTGCTGCCAAAATGCCTGCAGGTACGGTGATTGCCAGTTTAGACCCCGATTTACGTGCCACGGTGCATCAAGCCTTAGCCTGTCCTTATTTTAGAGTATTTGCCAATACCGATATTTATGGTGTAGAGCTAAGCGGCGCGTTAAAGAATATCTATGCCATTGCCACAGGCATGGCGCAAGCCAATAAAGTGGGTGAAAATACCCGTAGTATGTTATTGACCCGTGCTTTAGCTGAGATGAGCCGTTTTGCTGTGCAATTGGGAGCAAATCCCTTAACTTTTCTAGGATTAGCGGGCGTTGGTGATTTGTTCGCAACCTGTAGCTCCCCGTTGAGTCGCAATTATCAAGTCGGTTTTGCCTTAGGTTCAGGTAAAAAGCTGGCCGATATTATTGCAGATTTAGAGCAAACCGCAGAAGGGATTAACACCATTCAACAAGTCAAACAACAAGCCGATAAATTAGGTGTGTATATGCCGATTGTCAGTGGTTTGTACGACATTATTTTTAACGAACAGCCTATTATTGACGTGGCTGCTAAAATGATGAATAGCGGTCAACGTAGTGATGTTGAATTTGTATTACCTAATCGGTGAGAACTATGCAAATTATTTTGATTCGTCATGGCCAAGCAGAATCGCAAAAAACAACCGATGCTGCACGGCAACTGACAGCCATCGGCGAATGGCAAGCACAACAAACGGCTGCATGGTTATTAAATCATGGTTATCAGCTAGATGGCTTATTTGCCAGCCCTTATGTGCGTGCGCAACAAACGGCTTATCATATTGGCCAAGCCTTAGATATGCACATGAGTACAACGGACTTAATTACCCCTGACAGCGACCCTACACAAGCAATTGCATGGCTAGACAGTTTAGAGTTGCCAGAAACGGCTAGCATTGCCTTAGTTTGTCATATGCCGATTGTGGGACGTTTAGCCAGCTATTTTTTGGCGGGTACTACGCGCCATGACCTACCGTTTTATTTGGCAGAAGCCAAAGTCATTGAATTGCCTGTATTAGCAGCGGGTTTAGGTAAAACAGTGACGCAATTTGTTCCGCCAGAACATCCGATTTAATGACCACAGATGACGGTATTCAGTAATAAAAAAGACGCGTTACGCGTCTTTTTTTATCAGTCGTACCGAAGACATATTGGTTTATTACGACGTCATAATACGGCGTAAATGTATGCCTTCGATGCTGCAAAAATTGGCTCTAATGCCTCGGCGTTCAAACTCGTTACGTAACTCTTCGATGACGATTTTTTCAACTTCACCTTCTACATCCGCAACAATTTTACCCAACATAGCGGTGAGTGGGCCGCGGTGCTCTTTAACAAGCTCGTCAAGATTCGTGATTTCTATGGTAATCATGGTATTTCATCGCAAAATAGTGGGACAAATAACTAACACCGACATCTCACATTAAATCATAGCTCTGCATCTTAACATGCCTAACAGGACAGTACAGCCAAGTTTTTAATTTTTATCATAAAATCCGTTTGTATCTAACGGGGTCGTATTAGCTTAATCTCAGTAGGCATGCTCTGCTAAACGTTTGGTTAATCGTCAGAGAGGGCTTAGTGGGTATCTATACTTTGTCAAAGGGATGGCCTATAGTATGATAAATCATCAAGCCTCAGGCAGTATGTTGGGACAGCATGGATAAATAGGGCGTTTTAGTTGCCTAAATTATCGATGCCTTTCTTGTCAATACAGTATCCCTTAACGCGAATACGCGTTTAACCATTCTACTCAGTTTTCATAGTCAAGATTATGCATATAGGATTTATTATTTTGGGGACTGCCTTGTTGTCCAGTGTGCTGACCGTGCTTGTCGCATGGTTGTTTCTACGTCAAGTGTGGCAGCAGCAGTTAGAGTATCGTTTGCGGCAGTTACACGATGATATAGGTCGTACCGTAGAAACCCGTGTTCGCCGAGCGGTGACTGAAAGTTTACGTGATGCACGGCCAACCGATACCATTCGTGAAAATACATGGAAAGCAGCCAAAACGAGCTCGGATATTTTGAGTGATAGTTTTAGTGTATTACTAAGTCGTTGGCGCAAACAACCTGATGAGCTAGAGCGTTAAGACAACAATTTAACCACAGTACCTGCAATCCCTCCCGTAATCATCAGTGCCATACCGATGAGCAAGAGTTTACTGAGTTTTAATTGTTGTGCTAACTGTTGTTCTACACGTGTCAATTGTTGTTGCTGTTGCGATAGCTCGACTTTTAATGCGGCAATTTCTTGGCGAGTTTGTTTAATGAGTGTGGGCAGAGGCTGTAAATCTTGTAACCAGCTTAAGTCTTGCTCGCTCAGTTTTTGCCACAGTGTTTTCAGTGGCCAATGACTTTTTAACCACTGGCTTGCAGCCGCGCGTAAGTTAAATTCTTGTAAGAGTTGGCGTAAATTATCTAAGGTGGGGGTTTCACCCCATAAGTGTAAATGACCGCGTGATTCAGCATACTGCTCAGACTCTAAACCCAATAAAGTCCATACTAAATCCCTGACCCGACCGCTAAGACGCACTTGTACTTCCCCTTGCGGTTTAGGGCTGACCTCAATGCCATCACTGGTAAATAATAAATAAAATACTTGATAAGGGGCAAAGGTTTTGACGCGCACCACAATGCCATCTAAATGAATGAGTTGGTGGCGTGTTGTGGGGTCTAAATCAACAAACGCATTTAATAGGCTCTCCAAACTGTTGAGCCAGAAATATGTAATTGATGACGTATGGGGTGGCTGTTTAGCGTCGCTACTCATATCAATGCCATTACCTAGATAAGACGGTTAACCATAGACGATAACGAAAACAATAAGGTCTTTGTTATGTAAAAAACTACAGTTTAGACAAATGCTGCTATTCTATATTATCACTCAGTCCCTAACACTCTTGTTATGTGGGTTTGTCGTGCGAGCGGCTGGCAGTGCCTACGCAAAAACGACACACCTCACGTCCCTAAGAGAAGATGATATATCAGAATAAATGTTATTTAACGGATTTATACATAAGTGCTTACACACCTATGGCTGTCTTTTTATATTGTCAGACAATTTGTCTTTATACCAGTTTTCTGCATGGTAGGATATACCCCTTTATCAGGATTGATACGTGCTTTTGTGATTTTTTATCGGAGCCATTTATCGTTATTGGCTACAATCATACAAATGTTCGTCTGCAAGAATCCTAGTCCACAGCTAAGTATCGGGGGCGATTATGCCAAGTGAGAAAAAAATGACTGATAAACAACGTAAATTAACATCTGCCACTGAGTTACGCAAATATACACAAGAAATTTGGTTGGCTGGTTTAGGTGCGTTCTCCCGTGCAGAAGAAGAGGGTGGTAAATTATTTGATAGTCTCGTTAAAGTTGGCGAAGAATTAGAATCTAAAACCCGTGATATCGCGGATAATACCGTAGAAACGGTAGTTGAGGCGCGTGACAAGGTATTAGAAAAAGCGAGCGATACCCGTGAAAAAGTTGAACGTGCCTTTGATGACCGCTTAGCCGCCGCTTTAGGCCGCTTAGGGATTCCGTCACAACGTGAAATTGAAGCCGTGAATCAACGTTTAGACACCTTAACGCAAGTGCTACAACAACTTACTGACCAAATGCGTCAAAATCAACAAAAATAAAATAAACCCGCCATTGTGCGGGTTTTTTTATCCATGCTTGTTTGTCGATGTCTCACAAAAACAGCGTATAGGTTTGCTAACTTGCCTTTAATTGACCGACAGAAACATTATTTTGCTAAGAAAGACACTTTAGTCCATGTGCAGATATGTTAAAGTCAAACGCAGATGTCAATACCAATAAGGGTCAACAGACCCCAGACCTCCTCATATTATCTTGCCAGATATTAGTTACTATTTTCTGGAGTAAAAAAGTTTGTATAGGCGCTGTGCACGTTATTTATCTCAACTGCTAATCACGTATCTATGCTGCTGGATAGTAGCGGCTGGTGCTCTTGAATTAAGCGTTGAAGAACAACAATGGTTGCAAGCACATCCCGTTATTCGTGTGGGTATTGACCCTGCATGGCCACCCTATGAGTTTTTGGATAAACAGGGTCAACATCAAGGCATGAGTGCCGATTATTTGGCTTTAATTGCGGCTAAGTTAAAGATTAAATTTGTGGTAGGTGAGCCATTGCCGTGGTCACAAACACAAAAAAAATTAGTACAAAAAGAATTAGATATAACGCCTTCCATTGCCGAAACCGCCAAGCGGCGGCAATTTTTACTGTTTAGTCAATCGTATATTTCCTTTCCTTTAGTCATTTTAACGCGTGCGAATGAGAGTTTTATTGGGCAGTTGGATGATTTACAAGGGCAACGCGTGGGTGTGGAGGCTGACTATTACACAGATGAAATTCTGCAACAGTATCATCCCCGTATTCAGCGTGTACGTTATCCATTTTTACATGATTTATTATCTGGCTTGGCATTAGGACAAGTTGATTATATTTTGACTAATCATGCCTCCGCCTCATATGCGGTACAGAGTTTACATATTTCTGGCTTAAAATTAGCCGCAGTGACTCGTTATGACTCGCCTCTAAGTATTGGCGTGCGTGACGACTGGCCAATCTTTGTTAGTATTCTAAATAAAGCTCTAGCCGAAATTACGCCAGAACAACAACAAAAAATCCGAGAAAAATGGTTAGGTGTGAATAAACACACTGTGTATATGACGGACATTTGGCGTTTGCACTCGGACATTGTGTTATTAGTTTTATTGTTGAGTTTTTTGTTAGTGCTAGTGGCGATGTTAGCCTATTTTCGTCATCGTCTACACAAACGCCAACGTGCTGCACAACAAGTACAAAAAGACCTTGTAGAAAGTGAAAAACGCTTTCGCTTGTTAATAGAGCATGCGCCAATTGCATTTGCGATTTTTAAGGGGCAAACGGGCATTATCAAAATGCTCAATCGTTGTTTTGTCAATACCTTTGGTTATAAACCCAATGAGCTATACGATGTAGAGGATTGGTGGCGATGTGCCTATCCTAATCCAGCCTATCGGGAGCAAATCAAACAAGAATGGTTTAGGCGTTTAACTATCGCCAAACAAACGCAACATAATTTAGAGCCGATGGAAGCGATTGTGCGCTGTCGTGATGGCTCAGAGCGTCATATTCGTTTTCATTCCATATTGATAGGTACATTTAACTTAGTTGCCTTTATTGACTTAACCGAACAAAAGAAAAACGAACAAGCCTTACGCTCAGCCAAGGATACCGCCGAAAATGCCACCAAAGCCAAAAGTTTATTTTTGGCCAATATGAGCCATGAAATACGCACACCAATGAATGGTATTTTGGGGCTAACCGTTCTATTAGAAAAAACCGAATTAAACGAACGCCAACGGGATTATGTGGCAAAAATTTATAATTCAGGTGAGTTTTTATTGGGTATTCTTAATGACATTCTCGACTTATCTAAAGTCGAAGCAGGCAAATTAGAGCTAGAAGCGCAAGCATTTAGCCTCAATCAATTATTAGAGCCAATCCGTACCTTAGCGCTCAGTGCCACCCAGCAAAAACCCGTCGAAATCTTTTTTAATATTGCCATTGATGTGCCTTCCGTCATGGTCGGCGATGTATTGCGATTGGGACAAATTTTGACCAATTTGTTGGGAAATGCGATTAAATTCAGTGCTAACGGCGAGGTAGAGTTAGGGATTGCCTATTTAACCCAATATGAGGCTTCGACCTTACATTTATGGGTCAGAGACACAGGTATTGGCATGACGGCCGAGCAACTGAAAAATATCTTTGAGGCGTTTAATCAAGCAGATGCATCAACCACGCGCCGTTTTGGGGGTACGGGTTTAGGCTTAACGATTTGCAAGCGTTTAGTACAACTGATGAATGGTGATATTCGTGTACAAAGTACGCCAAACGAAGGCAGCCGTTTTGACGTTTATATTCCCTTGACCTTCACCTCTATAGATACGGTTACCCCCCATCACCCAGTCAGCCTCAAACTGTTATTATTAGACGATAATGCCCATGCTGCTATTGCGACACGGACACTGATTGAGCGTTTGGGCTGGCAAGTGGATGTATGGCACAGTTTAGAAACACAACAAAGCTGTTATGAACAAGTCTATGATTACATCTTGATAGATGCCAGTTTATTAAACGAGCGTGACTATCCTATTTTTCGTCATAATAGCCCTAAAGTCTTATTGCAAACACCGTGGCAAGAAAATGACCCCATGTTAGGCAGTCAACTGAGTTTTAGCCATACGCTGACCAAGCCCTTGACCGAACAAACCTTAGTCACACTCAGTCAAACTGTCAGCACCAAAATGCAGGTCATTGAAGAAAAACCCTTATTGGGACACCGTATTTTATTGGTTGAAGACAATACCATTAATCAATTAGTGGGTGTGCGCTTATTAGAGAGTTTAGGTGCAGAAGTGGATGTCGCCGAAAACGGTTATGTGGCCTTGAGTTTGATTCAACAGATAGGCAATCACTATGACTTAATTTTGATGGATTTACAAATGCCCGTCATGGATGGCTTAGAAACCACCCGCCAATTACGTTTGATTGAGCAATATGCCGACTTACCTGTGATTGCCATGACAGCTAATGTGTTATCTACAGACCGAGAGGATTGTTTTGCCGCGGGTATGAACGATTTTATGAGTAAACCCATTCGTTTAGAAGAATTAAGAAAGAAGCTCATTCAGTGGTTGCCCACTCTTTGAATGCCCATATCCTCCAAGATACGGCCAGTTTTTGTCAAAAGCACGACGCTAAGTGCTGTTCTTATATTTCGGCACGCCTGTGCTTTCTGTTAAGATTCACGCCCTGTATGTGAAGACAAGCGTCACAAGGTATGTGCGTACAGCCAGCTTATCAGATGAAGCATCCGTGTTATGAGCTAAGGCTTGACGTATTATGTCGTGACTCATTGGCTTCAAACTGCCCTCAAGTGGCGTCTGTCATGACAATACAGACTCAGGTCATAGAGCAGTAGAATAAATTGTTTAACCCTTTTCTTAGCGCCAAAGGAGACTCTCATGGTCGAACGCCGTCCTGCTTATCAACGTATCTTGTTAAAGCTTTCTGGTGAGGCGCTTGCGGGTGATGCAGATATGGGGATTGACCCTAAAGTGCTCAGTCGTATGGCCTTAGAAATAGGTCAATTAGTAGGGATAGGGGTAGAAGTCGGGATTGTACTGGGGGGCGGTAACTTATTTCGTGGCGCAGCTTTACAAGCCGCAGGTTTAGACCGTGTAGCAGGCGACCATATGGGCATGTTAGCGACGGTGATGAACGGTCTCGCCATGCGTGATGCGCTTGAGCGTAACAATATTAAAACCCGTGTCATGTCTGCCATTCCAATGAGTGGCGTGGTTGACCACTATGACCGTCGGGCAGCTACACGTGCTTTACAAAGTGGCGATGTCTGTATTTTTGTTGCGGGTACGGGGAATCCTTTTTTTACCACCGACACAGCTGCTTGTTTACGTGGCATTGAAATTAACGCCAATGTAGTGATTAAAGCAACCAAAGTAGACGGTGTTTATAATGCTGACCCCATGAAAGACCCAACGGCTGTTAAATATGACTATTTAACGTTTGACGAAGTGTTAGAGAAAAAATTAGGGGTGATGGACCTCACCGCTATTTGTTTATGTCGTGACCAAAATATGCCCTTGCGTGTGTTTGATATGAATAAACAGGGCGCATTATTGAATTTAATTTTTGGCCATACCGAAGGCACCCTCATCGGTAAACAGCCACGCTAAGGAGTTTGACATGATAAATGACTTAAAAAAGGACTGCGAAGTCCGTATGAGAAAAAGTGTAGAGGCCTTAGACCAAGCCTTTATGAGAGTGCGTACAGGTCGTGCCCATCCTGCTATCTTAAAAGATGTGATGGTACCCTATTATGGCATGGATACCCCCTTAAATCAGGTGGCCAATGTCGGGGTGGAAGATGCGCGGACATTAGTGGTGCAGCCTTATGAGCGCTCTATGATTCAGGCCATTGATAAAGCCATTCGTAACTCAGATTTGGGCTTAAACCCGATGACAGGTGATGTAATTCGTATTCCACTGCCGCCACTCACCGAAGAAACACGCCGTAATATGCAAAAAACTGCACGGGCAGAGGCTGAAAATGGCCGTGTAGCGGTACGTAATATTCGCCGTGATGTCTTAGCCGACATCAAAGAACTCTTAAAAGAAAAGGAAATTTCTGAGGATGAGGAGCGTCGTGCCAGTGAAGATATCCAAAAAATCACTGACAAGTTTATTGCGGAAATTGAAAAAGCTTTACAAGCTAAAGAAGCCGAATTAATGCAAGTATAAACATCCTTTCAGCATCTGCGTCTCATGGTTGGCTAATGACCATAAGTCGACATGATGCTGACCCTCATTGCCTATTATTAAGGATTAGTTTTGTGAGTATTGCGCCCGATATTGATAGCCATAGTGGCAAGTTACCCAAACATATTGCGATTATCATGGATGGAAATAATCGTTGGGCGAAAGCCAAAGGTTTGATGGGGGGCGCAGGCCATAAAGCAGGCGAAAGCGCGCTGCAAGCGATTGTCGAACATGCAGCGCGTCGACAGATAGACGTACTTACGGTATTCGCCTTTTCCAGTGAAAATTGGCGACGACCCGAACAAGAAGTCGGTTTATTGATGCGTTTATTTGTTCATGCCTTAGACAAACGGGTAGCAGAGTTACATAAAAATAACTTGCGTGTTCGTTTTATGGGCGACCGTCAACGTTTTTCGCCCTTATTACAACAAGGGATGGTGAATGCCGAACAAAAAACAGCTGCCAATACTGGCATGACCTTGGTGATTGCCGTGAGTTATGGTGGTCAGTGGGACATGGCGCATGCGGCTTATCAGTTAGCATTGCAAGTACAACAAGGGCAAATTAACCCACAAGCGATGTCCTTTGAGAATTTTCAGCAGTATTATCAACAGCATATTCAAATACACGACTTGCCGCCAGTCGATTTATTGATTCGTACAGGTGGGGATTTACGAATTAGTAATTTTCTTCTATGGCAAGCAGCCTATGCAGAATATTATTTTAGCGATTTATTATGGCCAGACTTTAATGAGTCGGCATTAGATACGGCACTTCAGGAATATGCACAGCGTCAGCGTCGTTTTGGTCGAACCAGTGCACAGGTAGAGGCTCATCATGCTTAAAGAACGGATAATCACTGCACTGATTTTAGTGCCTATCGTCATTTGGTGCGTATTTTTTGCCCAAGGAACGCATGCGTTTGCAGCCTTTGCAGGCGCAATTGTATTAGTTGGTGCATGGGAGTGGACGGCCTTGATGGCATGGCAGCAGCCTATCGCGCGTGCTTTGTTTACAGGGGTTGTAGCCATCGGATTAGTGGCTATGAGTCTGCCACATTTGAAGCATTTGCAACCTGTGCTCTATGCCGTATCGGTTGGCTTTTGGTTGATTGCTGTGCGTGCTGTCATTTTTTATCCGGAATCTGCACGATTCTGGGCAAAAACGCCGATTTTAGTACCGTCTGGTCTCATTTTATTGATTCCTGCATGGACAGCATTGTGTTACTTACATCAAGAATCACCACTGTGGTTGATGTATGTGTTTGTCCTCGTTTGGGGAGCAGATACAGGCGCGTATTTTGCTGGCCGACGTTTTGGTAAACACAAATTAGCTCCCAAAGTCAGTCCTGGTAAAACGGTCGAAGGTTTTATCGGTGGCGTGATATTGACCACAATGATTATTGTCGCTGTGGCTATCTCTCGTGATTTGAATGCCATGAAGTTTGCTGCTTTTGTGGGGTTGTCCTTGTTGACGGTACTGGCATCGGTGATGGGGGATTTGCTGGAGTCGATGGTTAAACGTCAGGCAGGCGTTAAAGATTCAGGCAATATTTTTCCAGGTCATGGGGGTGCGTTAGACCGTATTGATAGTTTAACTGCCGCAGCACCTTTATTTGCCTTAGGCTGGTGGGTGGCTGGAGGCTTCTAAGTGATGCAACAAATTACTATTTTAGGTGCTACTGGCTCTATAGGCCAAAGTACCTTAGCCGTCATTGACTTACATCCTGAGCGTTACCGTGTTTTTGCCTTAACTGCACATCAACGTATTGAGGAATTAGCACGCTTATGCCTCCGCTATCAACCACGTTATGCGGTGGTTCAGCAGGCAGCAGACATTTCTAAACTGGCGGCTTTATTACATTATCAAGGCACCGAAATCTTAGCTGGGACAGACGCTTTGGCTTATGTCGCTAGTCATGCAGAATGCGACACCGTGATGGCGGCGATTGTAGGGGCGGCAGGCTTATTGCCAACGCTGGCGGCAGTACATGCAGGAAAGCGAGTCTTGCTGGCCAATAAAGAAGCCTTAGTGATGGCAGGTGCGTTATTTATGCGCGCTGTCCAAGAGGCGAAAGCGACCTTATTACCCATCGACTCTGAACACAACGCCATTTTTCAGTGTTTACCCGCCCACTATGGGCAGGGCTTGACACAGGTCGGTGTCGAACGCATTTTATTGACCGCTTCGGGTGGTCCTTTTCGTCAATTCACTATGGCACAATTAGCGGCTGTGACGCCCGAACAAGCCTGTAAACATCCAAATTGGGTGATGGGACGTAAAATTTCCGTTGACTCGGCCACGCTGATGAATAAAGGCTTAGAGTTTATTGAGGCCTGTTGGTTGTTTAATGCCCGTCCAGAACAAGTACAGATTGTTATTCATCCACAGAGTATTATTCACTCCCTCGTTCAGTACGTCGATGGCTCGACATTGGCACAATTAGGTAATCCTGATATGCGGACACCGATTGCCAATGCCTTAGCCTTTCCCGAACGGATTCAAGCGGGGGTTTCGGCGCTGGATTTGTGTCAGCACCATTTGCAATTCTATCCGCCTGATGAACAGCGTTTTCCCTGTTTGGCGTTGGCTAGACAAGCGATGCAGCAGGGCGGTACCACACCTGCGATTTTGAACGCCGCCAATGAAGTAGCCGTTGCTGCCTTTTTGAACGAACAGTTACCTTTTATTGCAATTCCACAGTTAATTGAGACGGTACTTACACAATTGCCAATGAGTCCTGCTGATAACTTAGAGACAATTCTCGCAGCCGATGAACAAGCACGGCAACTTGCACAGCGTGCACTTTCTCGTTATTAGTGGTGTAATGTATGGGTATTCTGCAAATTATTATTGCTGCCATTATTGTGTTAGGCCCATTAATTGCGATTCATGAATTTGGGCATTTCTGGGTGGCACGTCGTTGTGGTGTTAAAGTATTAACCTTTTCGATTGGTTTTGGTCCTGCCTTAGCCAAGTGGCGAGGTAAAGACGGTGTAGATTATCAGCTCGCTGCCATCCCGTTAGGCGGATTTGTGCGTATGGTGGATGAGCGTGAAGGGGAAGTGCCTGTAGCTGATATTCCTTACGCCTTTAACCGTCAGCCCGTCTTAGCGCGTATGGCGATTGTTGCGGCAGGCCCACTGATTAACTTGGCCTTCGCCGTCTTATTGTTTTGGGTATTGTTTTTACAAGGTGAGGAGCATCTCAAAACTATCGTTGGTTCAGTAAAACCTAACACGCCCGCAGCGGTTGCAGGTTTACAAGTGGGTGACCATATTGTTGCGGTCGATGGTAAACCTCTGTCAGACTGGGAAGGCATCACCTATGCGTTGGTAAAACATATCGGTGAAACAGGTCATGTTCAGCTCACGGTGGAGTCTAATCATGCCACACAGAGCCAAATCATCAACGTACCGATTCGTAATTATCTCAATACGCCCAATCAAGACCCCATTACCGCACTGGGTTTTACGCCATATCAACCGCCGCTAGAGCCGATTATTGGTGAGGTCGTTGCTGACGGTGCTGCTGCCAAACAAGGCTTACAAACGGGTGATAAAATCCTTGTTGCCAATCAACAGCCCATCAAAACATGGCAAGATTTTGTTGAGATTGTCCGTACACATCCCGAAAAGTCCTTTAGCGCGACCATTGAGCGTCATGGTCAACAACTGACCTTATCACTCACCCCGCGTATGGAGCGTGATGAGCTAGGACATAAAGAAGGAAAATTGGGTATTGGCTTAAAGCAACAGCCCATTAACATTCCCCCTGCATATATTCAAAAACAGGACTATAACCTGTTCAGTGCGTTTGTCAGAGCTTGTGATAAAACCTATGACTTAATTGTCATGACCGTCAGCTCATTAGGGAAAATGATTATTGGTTTAATTGGTTTGGATAACCTGAGTGGGCCAATTACCATTGCCAAAGTGGCAGGGCATACCGCAGATATTGGCTGGCAAGCGATGATTGGTTTTATGGCCTTGCTCAGTGTGAGCTTAGGGGTACTGAACTTATTACCTATTCCTATTTTAGACGGAGGCCATTTAGTGTATTACGCCATTGAAGGTGTGCTTGGTCGTCCTTTATCTGAATCTGTTCAGCAAGTTGGTTTGAAAATTGGTTTCGCCATCATGGGCTGTTTAATGTTTCTAGCAATTTTTAATGATTTAAGCCGCTTATTTGGCTAGTGGAATTTTTTATGCTTAAACGGCTTTCGACTATCGCTGTAGGTTTTGTATGCGCTGCTAATGCCTCTGCCGATGACTTTGTGGTCAAAGATATTCGTTTAGAAGGTTTAATGCGAGTGTCACCTGCCAGTGTTTATGCACAATTACCCATCAATAACGGTGAGCAGGTCAATGACGATAAAATTAGTCAAGCGATTCGTGCCTTATTCAAAACAGGCAACTTTGAAGATGTCAGTATTGCGAAAGAAAATGATGTCTTGATTATTCAATTGGTTGAGCGTCCCGCAATTGCGACCATCAAAATCGATGGCAATAAAGCCATTGATACGGATACCTTGATGAAAGCATTGAAAGATGCAGGACTCACCGAAGGCGAAGTCTTAAAGCGCGCTACCTTAGACCACATTAAAGGAGAGCTAGAGCGTCAATATTTTAGTCAAGGCCGTTACGATGCCTCCATTACCGTCACTAATACGCCTAAACCACGTAATCGTGTTGCCGTCGATATTAAAATCGACGAAGGAAATTCGGCCAAAATTAAAGCCATTAATATTGTCGGTAATCAGGCCTTTAGTGAAAAAGACTTACTCGATTTTTTTCAGCTTAAAACGACCCATTTCACCTCTTTTTTCAAAAATGACGACAAGTATGCCAAGGAAAAACTCGCAGGGGATTTAGAAAGTTTACGTTCTTATTACCTTGATAGGGGCTACATCAATTTTACCATTAACTCCAATCAAGTCACGTTGAGTCCAGACAAAAAAAATGTCTTTATTGATATCAGTATCAGTGAGGGCGATAAATATAACTTTGGCACTAGCAAAATTTTGGGCGATTTAGTTGTGCCCGAAGACGATTTGAAAAAGTTATTGTTGGTCAAAACGGGTTCAACGTATTCGCAACAACTGGTCACAGCCACCACCAAGTTAATGCGTCATCGTTTGGGGACGGATGGTTATTTATTTGCCGAAATCAATCCCATTCCTGAAATTGATGACACCACTAAAACAGTCAATCTCAATTTTTATGTCAATCCTGCTAAAAAAACCTATGTACGTCGGATTAACTTCAAAGGAAACGTGAAAACGGATGACCATGTTTTACGTCGAGAAATGCGCCAATTTGAAGGGGCATTAGTCTCTACCGATAAAATTGATTTATCTAAGTTACGTTTGCAACGCTTAGGTTTTTTTAAGGATGTGAATGTTGAAACGCCTAAAGTCGCCAATACGCCAGACCAAGTCGATGTTAATGTGACGGTAGAAGAGCAGCCGTCAGGCACATTAACAGCCAGTTTGGGCTATTCCCAAGGTGCAGGGATGATTTTTAGTTTGGGTGTGAGTCAAAATAACTTTTTGGGCACAGGTAATCGGGTATCGGTGAATTTGAATCGCTCCGATACCAGTGACTCGTATAATTTGGCCTTTCTTGACCCGTACTTTACCCTAGATGGTATTAGCCGTGGGTATAACATTTATTATAAAAAAACCAAGTTTGACAGTCTTAATGTCAGCCGATATGTCACGGATTCCAAAGGTGCAAGTTTAACCTTTGGTTATCCCATTGATGAAACTAAAAGCATTAGTTTGGCACTCGGTTTTGACCAAACGGATATTACAACAGGTACCTTGGCCTCACAGTTAGTACAAAATTTTGTCAAGTCTGAAGGAAATACCATTAACAGTTATACAGGCTCTGTCTCTTGGAACTATAGCACCCTAAACCGAGGCGTATTTGCAGACCGAGGGGCATCTCAACGTGTTGGCTTAGACTTTGCCATGCCAGGCAGTGATGTCAGCTATCTGAAGTTATCGTATAGTGGCCAAGTCTATTTTCCTCTCAGTGACGATGTCAGTTTACGTTTAAGAACGGATTTGGGTTATGGTGATAACTTACCGTTCTACAAACACTTTTTTGCAGGCGGCTATGGTTCGGTACGTGGTTACCGTGATAATACCTTAGGCCCACGCAGTCCCGCCTATGCAGGTGACCCTGACCCTGAAGTGGTAGGGGGAAATATCTTAGTAGAAAACAGTGCGGAGCTTGTTGTACCGACACCTTTTGCCCGCGAAAATCGTCAGTTACGTACGGTGTTTTTTGTGGATTCAGGCATGGTGTATTTTGGTAACGAAGACCCCTATAACTTTGATTTAACAAATTTACGTTATAGTGCAGGGGTCTCGATTGCTTGGTTAACGGCAATTGGGCCGTTATCGTTTAGTTTGTCGCGGCCACTGAATAAACAGCCAGAAGATGAAACACAAACATTTCAATTTACCATTGGTCAGCCATTTTAAGCGGCTGTTCATTTATTGTTAGGAGCGAGGGTTATGCGTATAAAATCCACTTTAGTGGCCTTAATGTTGGCTGCAATGACGACGCCTGTCATGGCAGGTAATGCCGCCGTAGCAGATAGTCAAGCGGCTATTTTGGCGAGTGACTTTGCCAAAAAGACATTTGAAAAGTTAAATGCAGATATGAAACCGCAACGCGACCGTTTAGACCAGTTGCGTAAAGATATTGCAGCCATAGAAGAAAAATTCCAAAAAAATCAGGCTGTCATGAGTGATAAAGATAAACGTGAATTGCAAAAACAAGCAGAAGCGAAATTATCCGAATTTAAGTCCTTAGCCGATGCACTACAAAAGCGCGCACAAGAAGTCCAAAATGACATGTTAAAAACCTTGATTCCTAAAACAGAAACGGTGGTTGAAGAGTTAAGAAAAGCAGGCAATATCGACATTATCATTGAGAAGAAAAATGTGATTTTTGCTGACCCATCCGTTGATTTAACGAAAAAAATTACTGAAAAATTAAATGCAATGAAGTAATCCCTTCTGCATTCATATTCGAGCCGAGCCAGTCCCTGTGTGATTGGCTTTTTTAGGGCTTATTGAGTCTAAGAGAACAGCAATGACCACATGGACTTTAGCGCGTATTGCCGAGTTGGTAGGTGGCGTAGTTCAGGGTAATCCCGAATATAGCATTCATGGTTTGGCGACCTTAAAAAGTGCCCAAGCACACCAATTGAGTTTTTTGGCTAACCCCTTATACAAATCCGCTTTGTTGAGTACACAAGCGGGAGCGGTACTCTTGAGTGCAGATGACGCAAGCACTTATCAGGGGCAAGCCTTAATTGTTAAAAGTCCTTATGCAGCCTATGCACAATTGACGCATTACTTTGACCGTACGCCAACCCCCACAGTGGGGATTCATCCACAAGCAATCATTGCCGCCTCTGCCACGATTGACCCCACAGCGTGTATTGCTGCAGGTGCGGTGATAGGCGAAGACGCTGTTATTGGCGCAGGGACTATGATTGAGTCAGGCGCGGTAGTTGGTGCACGTGTGACGATGGGGAATCAGTGTCGCATTCGCGCCAATGCGGTCATTCATCATGATTGTCTGTTGGGCAATCGTGTGACGATTCATTCGGGTGCAGTGATAGGGGATGATGGTTTTGGTTTTGCCCCCCATCAAGGCCGTTGGCATAAAATTGCCCAAATTGGTCGGGTCGTATTACATGATGATGTCGATATTGGTTCTAATACCACCATCGACCGTGGCGCCTTGGATGACACCATTATTCATCAAGGGGCAATCATTGATAATCAAGTACAAATTGCCCATAACGTCGAAATTGGTGCACATACCGCTATTGCCGCCTGTTGTGGTATTTCAGGCAGTAGTAAAATTGGTGCTCATTGTGTGTTAGCAGGTGGGGTAGGTTTAGTCGGCCATATCGAAATTTGCGATAAGGTGCATATTACGGGCATGACGATGATTACCAAATCCATTACTAAAGCGGGCAGTTATTCATCGGGAACCGCCTTTGATAGTACCGATAATTGGAAAAAAATGGCGGTACGTTTGAAAAAATTGGACGACATGGCCAAACGTGTGCGTGAGTTAGAGACTCTAGTCAAGCAACTAACGGCCAATCAATCGTCTGTTTGATACGCTAAAAATAGCGCATCAGTGCGGATAAAATAGCGCCTCTGTAGGACTGAATCGCTGAAAACACGAAGTAATTGCTGTTTTGTTGGCTTGAACAAGGCATAATAGCGGGCTTGAGTCTTCAGCGTGAAAGGCAGATGAGAGCGAGCATGACGGATAATATTCAATTACCCCTTTATACCGATCAAATCAAAGAGCTGTTACCCCATCGTTATCCGTTTTTACTGATAGATAGAGTGACGGACATTGAACTAGGACGTTCAGTGCAAGGCTATAAAAACGTCACGATTAACGAAGAATACTTTAATGGCCATTTTCCAGAGCATCCCGTCATGCCTGGTATGTTAATTTTAGAAGCCATGGCGCAAGTGTCAGGTATTCTAGGCTTTTTGACCAGTGGCAAACGTCCAGCCGATGGTCATATTTATTTGTTTGTGGGTGCAGACAATACACGCTTCAAGCGGCAAGTCATTCCTGGTGATTGCTTAACCTTGTATTCGGAGTTTGTCACCAGTAAGCGTCATATTCATAAATTTTCATGTCGTGCGATGGTCGGTAATGAATTAGCGGCTAGTGCAGATATTTTAGTGGCCGAACAGGTAATATAAATGACAATACATCCAACGGCGATTATTGATAGTAATGCCCAAATTGCAGACGATGTCATCATCGGTCCTTATACGATTATTGGTGCAGATGTGGTTATTGGTTCTGGGTGTGAAATTGGCCCGCATGTCGTCATTAAAGGGGCAACAACCTTAGGTAAAAACAACCGTATCTTTCAATTTGCGACCATTGGCGAAGATTGCCAAGATAAAAAATATAAAGGCGAGCGTACATTTTTAGAGATTGGCGATAACAATACCATCCGCGAAAACTGCACTATTCATCGAGGTACTGTACAAGATAACAGTATCACACGTATTGGTAGTCATAATTGGTTAATGGTTAATACACATATTGCACACGACTGTATCGTTGGTGATAACTGTATTTTTGCCAATAACGCAGGTTTGGCAGGACACGTCAAAGTCGGTGACGGTGTCATTGTCGGTGGTAACACAGGCGTACATCAGTTCTGCCAAATTGGCTCTTACGCGATGATGGGGGGTGCCAGTTTAGTCTTAAAAGATATCCCAGCCTTTGTTATGGTGTCAGGGAACCCAGCACAAGCTGCAGGCATGAATTTTGAAGGCATGCGTCGTCGCGGTTGGTCGAGTGATACCATTATGTTGTTAAAGCGTGCCTATAAAGTCGTGTATCGTCAAGGTTTAACCTTAGAAGTGGCAATTCAACAGCTCGAACAGGATATTTTGCCACAGTGTCCCGAAGTGCAATTATTTATTGATTCACTCAAAGCCTCAACACGCGGGATTACACGTTAGTCTGTGTGCTCACTGATGACCGCTAGCTATAGCGGTCATGTGTCTGTTGTCTTGGCAAATCATTTATAGCCCACCGTCAGTATTGTTTTGCTCATCGGCACACGGCATTGAGACGGAATTTTCTATATTGTCACTGATTGTGCCTTATGTTTCATTATCATAAAGACTCACATGCGGCAGCCACTACGCAAGAGTATGTTTTTCAACAATTAATTCCCTATATTGGTAACAAGCGTCGCTTGTTGACCATGATAGCCGAGGCCATTCAATATACAGAAATAAATCCGCGTCAGGCCACATTCTTAGACCTTTTTGCAGGCAGTGGTGTGGTCTCGCGTATGGCAAAACGGATGGGGTTTAGGGTCTTGGCCAATGATTGGGAACCGTATTCAGCCGCCATCAATCAATGTTACATCGCATGCAATCATGCCCCTAATTTTCTGGATTTAGGCGGTTATGACAATGTTATTGCCTACTTAAATGCCTTAAACCCTGTAGAAGATTGGGTAACACGGCATTTATGTCCGAGTCACGATGTCTATTTTGATATTCGCGTCGACCGTATGTTTTTTACTCGCTTTAATGGTCAGCGTTTAGATGCCATGCGTGAGCAAATAGAGCAGTGGCAACAAGCGCAACTCATTACCCCTTATGAGCAGGCCTGTTTACTTGCTCCCTTATTGTTTCAAGCCAGTTATACCAGTAATACCAGTGGCGTTTTTAAGGCCTTTCATCAAGGTTGGGGCGGTAAAACGAAAACTGCACTCAGTCGTATTTTGTCGGTCTTAGAACTAAAAGAAGCCGTATTTTATGATAATCAACGTGCTAATCAGGTGTATCAATTAGACAGTTTTATTTTGGCGCAACAACTGGCACAAACGAATATCAAAGTCGATATTGCCTACTTAGACCCACCGTACAATCAACATGCCTATGGTAGCAATTACCATGTGTTGAATAGTTTGACTTTATGGGATAAGCCCTTAGTCAGTGAAAAAATTCAAGGCCGCAATAAAGCAGCGATTCGTCAAGATTGGCGCACTGAACGTCGTAGCCCCTATAATTACCGTGGCGAAGCCGAACAGGCCTTAGCCCATTTATTGTCAGTTCTAGACGCACACTTTATTTTGGCAAGTTACAGCACAGAAGGCCTAATTAGTTTAGAAAGTCTAGTCAGCTTGGCGCTTGCACGGGGTCATACAGAGTTGTTATGTTATGCGCATAAACGCTATCGCGTCAGTGCGGTGCGTAGTTCGGCTAAACCGATGATTGTCGAATTTGTGTTAGTCATAAATACGCATAAAAAGCATAAAGGTTGGTCGATAGATGCTTTTTGTCAACATATCCGTCAAACCGAGCAGCAAGCCTTAGCACAGCATGCGTTATTGACATTCAATGAAGCACTATAAGTCATTCAAAAGATGAGAAAATAATATGCAGACAACACAGCGCCCCCTCGTGTTTGGTTTAGTAGCAGGTGAGGTATCGGGTGATACATTGGGTGCAGGTTTAATACGTGTCTTAAAGCAACAATACCCTAATGCCCGTTTTGTCGGGATTTGTGGGAGTCAAATGCTTGCTGAAGGAGGGGAGACATGGTTTCCTATGGAGCGTTTGTCCGTGATGGGGTTGGTGGAAGTTTTAGGTCGTATCAAAGAATTATTTGCTATTCGTGCCGAATTAGAACAGCGATTTGTGACCGAAAAAGTAGATGTTTTTATTGGTATTGATGCGCCTGATTTTAATATAGGCTTAGCTGCCAAACTCAAAGCGCAAGGCATTAAAACCGTACATTATGTGAGTCCTTCAGTGTGGGCGTGGCGCCAAGGTCGTATTCATAAAATCAAGGCGGCCATTGATTTAATGTTGTGTTTGTTGCCATTCGAAAAACAATTTTATGACCAGCATCAATTAGAGGCGGTCTTTGTGGGGCATCCCTTAGCCGACAGTATGCCTTTACAGAATGATACGCAGGCAGCACGTCAGCAATTACAATTAAGCACTAATCAACCTGTGATTGCACTATTGCCTGGTAGTCGCGGGGGGGAAGTGTCTCGTTTAGCAGAGCCGCTATTTGCCGCAGGTTTGGCATTACAAAAAAAATATCCTACGGCACAATTTATCATTCCCGCTATTAATCGGTTACGCCAACAACAAATTGAAGCCTTATTAGTTGAGTCAGGTTTGCAAGCCACCGTATTAACCGCAAGTAGTATGGGTGCAAGCGTGGGCCGTTTAGTGATGGCGGCAGCGGATGTCGTGGTATTGGCCTCTGGCACAGCGACCTTAGAGGCCATGTTGCTAAAAAAACCGATGGTCGTCGTTTATAAACTGCATTGGTTAACCTATTTAATTGTTAAACTACTCAGCCATGCTCGTTTTATTAGTTTACCCAACTTACTGGCTAATGAAGCCTTAGTACCTGAATTAGTACAGCAGCAAGCAAGCGCAGAGAATATCGCTCGTGCTAGTCAAGCGTGGTTAGAGCATCCGCAACACATTCAACAGTTACAACAGCGTTTTGATGACTTGCATCGTTTATTACAAGCGGATGGAAGTGTCACGGCTGCAAAGGCTATTCTAAAACTTATAAACAATCCAATGAGAACATCTTGATGGAATTAACCGATATTTTTCAACGCTACCGACTCATTGCAGGGGTTGATGAAGTAGGACGTGGCCCTTTAGTGGGCGCAGTAGTGACGGCAGCAGTGATTCTTGACCCCAATCGCCCGATTGAGGGCTTAAAAGACTCCAAAAAGTTGACGGATAAAAAACGTGAAGCATTAGCCGAGGACATTAAAACCCATGCGCTGGCATGGAGTTTAGGGCGAGCAGAACGTCTAGAAATCGATGAGTTAAATATTTTAAAAGCAACCTTGTTGGCCATGCAGCGTGCTGTGAATGCCTTGAGCATTCATCCTGATTTTGTATTGGTTGATGGTAACAAAACCCCAATTTTTACCTATCCCGCACAGGCGATTGTGAAAGGTGATGCCTTAGTGCCTGCGATTAGTGCGGCGAGTATTTTGGCAAAAGTAGCACGCGACCAAGAAATGTTGATATTACATGATAAATACCCACAGTATGGTTTTGCTGACCATAAGGGGTATCCGACAGCTAAGCATTTGGCAGCACTCAAGGAGTTTGGACCCATTATGGAACATAGACGTTCATTTGCCCCTGTCAGAGAGGCAGTGAGCCAACGTTTATTAGCCTTATAGAATAGATATGATGCCCGCCCTGTTGCACGAGGTGGGATGGGGGAACAGTGACGCCCGTGTACACGGGCGAGGCTGTTTAACTCTTTAAGTTACGGTAATGGGCAAAAATTTCTTTTAAGCCATAACGTGGCTTAAAACCAAAGGTTTGTGCAAATAAAGAACCGTCAATGGTTGCGGCATACTTAAAATAGTCGATAAGGTGCGGGGGGAATAACTCCCGTTTGAACACACTCGACAACAGTTTAGGCATATTTTCTGGTACAGACGGTACAGGCAGTTTTTTGCATCCACATAACTCAATCGCACTTTGATAAGGGACGCAATCGTCGGGCGCGACGTTATAAATACCAGGCTGATTTTGGTCAAAGGCGGTTACAATCGCATCGGCCATGTCCTCCAAATGAATAAACTGCATCATTGGCGAAAAACCCATTAAGACGGGGACGCGTGGCTGCATTAATGCCTGACTGAGGGTGTTGTTAACACCAGGCCCCACGATATTACAAGGGCGTAAAATCGTGATATGTAAGTCTGGATATTTCCATAAATAAATCGTTGCTAAATTTTCAAGTTCTACCGAGTCTACTAAATCCATGGTAATCCCTGCCGCTTTTAAGGGCGAGCTTTCACTCAAATAGGCGGGATTGAGGGGGTGCGCACCATAAACAAAGTAAGTCGATAAAATCAGGGTTTGTTTGACGCCATATTTACGTGCTAAATCTAATAACCGTTGACTGCCAATCACATTAGCGGCATAACGGCCTTCGCGGCTATATTCGTTGGTACCAATCCGACCTAAGTGAATAATCCCGTCAAAATTATATTCCTTAAATAAATCCTCAAAACGACGCTTATTAAAATCGACGTGATAGCTTGGAATATCTTCGGGCATACTGACTTCCCGTCGACTATCGCACACGACTAAGCGGTATTTGCCATGTAAACGGTTAATGACTTGTTGTGCCAGTGCGCCTGCCGCACCTGTAATTAATATGCACGGTAATTTTTCGCTCATGTTCTAGTTCCTTGTCTCAGGCATGTACGTATTAACATAAAATCAAGATATCTTAAGTGTGGATAATACACTCAACGACGGTCACTGTTTTTGTCTTGTGCTTGTTGAATCAATTGGCGAATTTTAGCCTTGACGACATTCACTTTAGCTTCTAAGTCCTCTTCACAATGAATAGGCCCGTCAAAATACATGGGTTCGCCATACACTAAGGTCACGCGTGTCGGAATGGGAAAAGGGACAGTAATCGGAAAATAAGGTAAATTAAATTTTTTCGCTAAGCCTTCGGCATTACCAAACATAGGGAGGGCTTCTTCACAACCCACAATACCGACAGGAATAATCGGTGTATTGGTCTCAATAGCAATGTGCATAAAGCCATTACCAAAACGCTGGAGTTGGTACCGACGGGCAAAGCCTTTGCTAGTACCACGCATGCCTTCGGGAAAAATAATAATCGCTTCTTCTTTTTTGAGCATGTCATAACAGTTTTGTACTTCACCTGTCACTGCACCAATTTTATTTAGCAAATTGCCCATATAAGGCATATCGGTAAATAAACGCTCAATCATCGCACGTGGCACACGTGGCGCATAAGGGTTGGTGAGTAAGCTGTAGCCAACCAGCATGCCATCTAACGGTAAATAACCTGAATGATTACCGACAACCATCACCCGACCTTGTGCAGGAATATGTTCGCGGCCAAAGGCCTGTACCTGAAAATAACGCTCATAAAAATAACGCATCAGCGCGGCGGCTTTGTAGGCTGTTTCTTTATGGTAGCCCCAACGGTCATAATCTAAGCTGCCTAGGGCTTTGGGTGCATTATCTATATTTTGTTTTAAGTCGGCAGGTAATAACCAATCTTCAAATTTTTTCAACCGCATCTTATGCATCCTAGAGTCAATGGTGTGTTATGCTAGCAATAACGACAAATGATTGTTAAGTCAAACACAAAAAAACAGCTTTTAGCGATGAAATACAATACATCAACCGTCTTTAGCTTGACCCTAGTGTATTAGCGTTGTTATAAATTGCGTTCATTGCGCTGCGCCTAAGTTAGCTGCGTATGTCGTTTTCAGGCATTAGGCCTATAGTTTGTCTTTAACCGCACAGAAGTATACCAAACAACGTCTAGATTCGGCGTTAAGTGGTAGTCTGTATGATTCCTGATTTTGAAGATCAGACCAATAACAAGGGGAAAAAATGAATAAGTCCGAATTGATTGATGCGATTGCTGGCTCTGCTGAAATTACAAAAGCGGATGCAGGCCGTGCTTTAGACGCAACGATTGCTGCAATTACGGCAGCATTAAAAGCGGGTGATGCAGTGACCTTAGTTGGCTTTGGTACTTTCAGTGTTAAAGAACGTGCCGCTCGTAAAGGCCGTAATCCTAAGACTGGCGAGTCGTTAGATATTGCCGCCAGCAAAGTACCTGACTTTAAGGCAGGTAAAGGCTTAAAAGACGCAGTTGCTTAAATGAGCACTGTGTTGTTAGTTTAAGCGCGCCCCGTTGGGCGCGTTTTATTTTCGTTTTTTCATGCGTGGTGGATATTCATGCAGGCCTTTCGTGATTTGATACGTGGTTGGCTCGGCAAAGCCTTGCTTGTGTTGTTACTTGTTCCTTTCGCTTTAGTCGGAATAGAATCTTATTTTGTCGGTGGTCAAGCCGCACCAGTTGCCACAGTCAACGACCAAGAAATTGGTCAATTGGAGCTTGATCGGAGCGTTGACCAACAAAAACAACGAATCTTAGCCAGTTTAGGGGAAAACCCAGACCCGTCTTTAATCAATACCACGGTATTACGCCAGCAAGTGTTGAAGGATTTAGTCGACCGTGAAGTGCTAAATCAATATGCGGTGAATGCGGGATTGTTGGTTGATGATGCCAAAATTGCTAAACTACTGCATGAAGCCCCCTCATTTCAAGAAAACGGTGTCTTTTCTCAAGCCCGTTACGAACAAGTGTTGCGTAATATGGGTGAAGACCCTGCAACCTTCCCCGCCAAAGCTAAAAAAGAAATTGCGGTCAGTCAGTTGACGACAGGACTAGGTCAGTCTGCCTTTGTCACCGATAAGCAAATGAATAATTTGTTAGCGGTGATGGGACAAAAACGAGATATTCATATAGCTACTGTCTCTGCGGCGGCATATTTGACACAAGTAAAAGCAACCGATGCGGAAGTACAAAAGTATTATCAAGATAATGCCGCAAAATACACCGTAGAAGAGCAAGTTGCCGTTGACTATATGGAGTTGGGTATTGAGCAATTCATCAATAAAGTGATTGTCTCAAATGAAGATTTAGACGCCCGTTACGCTGAAAAATTAAAAGATGCTGAAAAAAATGAACAGCGTCAAGCCTCGCACATCTTGATTAAAATCGGTGATAAAGTAAAAGAAGCTGATGCGCTTGCTAAGATTCAAGAGATTGAAAAACGTGTCAAAGCAGGCGAAGATTTTGGTGCTTTGGCCAAAACCTTGTCTCAAGATGAAGGTTCAGCGACCAATAATGGCGATTTAGGCATGGCAACTCGCGGCATGTTTGTCCCTGAGTTTGATAAAGCCTTATATGCGCTCAAAGTCGGAGAAGTGTCAGCCCCTGTCAAAACACAATACGGGTATCACCTGATTAAGTTATTGGCCGTCCAAACACCCCCAGTCCCTAGTCTGGCTGAGTTAAAGCCTGCGTTAGAGTTAGAGATTCGTGGCATCAAAGCTGAAGAGTTGTATATAGAAGCCGTTGAGAAAATGGATGCCTTAGCTTATGAGTCCGCTGATTTGCAAGAGGGGGCTAAACAATATGGTATCGCGATTCAAACATCTCCCTTATTTACTAATAAAGGCGCAGCGACAGGGATTATGGCTAGCCGTAAAGTGGTACAGGCAGCATTTAGTGAAGAAGTCTTAAAAGAAGGTAAAAATTCTCAAGCGATTGCTTTAGATAACAAACACAGTGTTTGGTTGCGCGTCAATAAACACTTACCTGCGCGTGTGAAGCCCTTAGAGGAAGTCAAAGTCGATGCCCGTTTAGCAACAGAGTTAGATAAAGCCAGTTTGTTAGCTAAGGCTCAAGCAGAGACGATTGCTAAGGCGGTCAATAGTGGTAAAACTGCGACTGAGATTGCGTCACAGTATAATTTGCAATGGCAAGAGTTTTTAGCGACCGAGCGGCGCGCACCTTCTCCTGCGCCAGAACTACTCAAAACGGCTTTCCGTCTACCCATGCCCAAAGCGAATACGATGACGGCACAAACTGCACCGTCAGGTAAAGACTTTGTGGTCGTGGCGGTGAGCCGTGTCGAGGCGGGGACAGCAGCGACCTTTACCGATGAGCAAAAGAAGCAAGCGATGGCAAGTTTAGCGAATACCGTAGGCCAGCAAAATCTCAAAGATTTTATTGTTCACTTACGTGCGCAAGCTAAAATTAAAGAAACAGCGCCTAAAGCTGCAGAGCAATAATGTGCGTTGTGTGTTGTCCTAGAGA
This sequence comes from Agitococcus lubricus, assembly GCF_003051055.1. Classification (GTDB taxonomy): domain Bacteria; phylum Pseudomonadota; class Gammaproteobacteria; order Pseudomonadales; family Moraxellaceae; genus Agitococcus; species Agitococcus lubricus. The sequence goes on from NZ_QAON01000003.1 coordinate 62,556, forward strand.
CAACCGCCCTTAATAAAGCAGGCTTCGGCCTGCTTTGTTGTTCTTGAGCGCGTTTGCGCACAAGTAAATACCTTAAAGACAATGTGATGAAAACAATTAGCTCTCGACAAAATCCGACGATTAAGCAACTGCATCAATTGGCGCACTCGGCTTCTGAACGACGTAAACAACAGCAAACCGTGTTGGATGGCATACATTTACTGCAAGGTGCCTTACAACACGGCATTGCCCTTGAGTTAGTTTGTGTTAGCGAACAAGGCTTACAACATCCCGAAATCCAAGACTTGATAGCTAGAGTAGAGGCAGAGTATCCCTGTTTGCTGTTGACGGATAGTGTCTTTGATTACATTAGCCCAACAGACAGTCCTGCGGGGGTATTGGCGGTTATCAATATGCCCACACCAACAGAGATGAGCGTGCCAACTCGCTCTTGTATCTTATTAGAAAGTGTACAAGATGCAGGTAATTTGGGCACGATTATGCGGACTGCGGTTGCGGCAGGTATTAACGACTTGGTGTTAAGTACAGGCTGTGCCAGTGTGTGGTCGCCTCGTGTCTTGCGGGCGGGTATGGGGGCACACTTTGTCATGCGTATTCAAGAAAAAAGCGATTTATCGCAGGTGATACAAGCCTACAATGGCCAAGTGTTAGCAACAGGCTTAGAGCTGGCGCAGAGTCTATATGACTTAGATTTAACCCAGCCTACGGCATGGTTGTTTGGTAATGAGGGACAGGGCTTATCGGCCTCTTTGCTGTGTTTGGCACATCAGCGTGTCATTATTCCAATGGCTGACGGCATTGAGTCGTTAAATGTGGGGGCGGCGGTAGCAGTGTGCTTATTTGAACAGCGTCGGCAATTATTACACCTAAGTGCGTAGAACGTGTGGATGCTTGGTACTCGATAATGATATGCGCAGTCGTCATCGACGCTACGTATTTAGCTCACCTCACAGCGAAGCAAGCTAAATCAAAGCAACAGCAAACCTTAGATTTCGCCTGCAGGCATGGCAGTCGTATTAAATCCACCATCGACATATAAAATTTCACCACTAATGCCAGATGCTAAGTCGGAGCATAAAAACGCTGCTGCATTCCCAACTTCTTCAATCGTGACATTACGTCGTAACGGTGTCGCGGCTTCGTTATAAGCCAACATTTTTCTAAAGTTTTTAATGCCACTGGCGGCTAAGGTACGAATAGGCCCTGCCGAAATACCGTTTACGCGAACTCCCAGTGGGCCAAGGCTAGACGCTAAATAACGGACATTGGCTTCTAACGAGGCTTTTGCCAAACCCATGACATTATAATTAGGTAACACACGCTCAGACCCTTGGTAGGTGAGTGTCACCACATTACCTTTGGCATTAACAAGTAACGGTTTAGCAGCCTTGACCAACGCGGTTAAACTATAACTGCTAATGTCATGTGCAATTCTGAAACCTTCGCGGGTGGTGACATCACTAAAATCCCCTTCCAGTTGGTCAGCAGGGGCATAAGCCACTGAATGCACTAAGGTATCCAAACCAGTCCATATTTGACCGAGTGCGGCAAATAAACTGTCAATTTGCGTATCATCGCTGACATCACAGGGAAAAACTAAATTAGACCCAAAGTGAGCGGCAAATTCTTCCACACGGCTTTTGAGTTTCTCATTTTGATAGGTAAAAGCGAGCTGCGCGCCTTCACGATGCATGGCAGCAGCAATACCATAAGCAATAGATAATTTACTGGCGACACCGACAATCAATACACGTTTACCTTGCATAAAACCCATAATTAAGCTCCTGTTTTTGCGTTCATACTGACGGACGTTGTTTTATTAAAAGCGCCTGTCGCCAAAAAGGCTTGAATCTGACGAATGACGTGACGCGAGTTTGCCATAAAAGTGTGACCACTCTCTACCTCAATAAAGTCTTTCATTTCATCGAGTTTCGTACTGGCTACAGAAACCTTACCATCATTTGCACCTGTAAACAGGTGTGTAAACCACGGGTCGGAGGACGAAGTCCCCGCAATAATGCCTATTTCATAAGGAATGGCATGCAGTCGATTGGGTAAGCTATTGGCCTCAGTCCCAAGCTGTTGACCTGCGGAGCCAGTCAACCACTTAAACCACCAGCGGTCTTTATACTTATCGACAATTTCGCTGCCATGATTGGGTGCACCCAACATGACGATACGTTTAACTTGCGTTGGGTGTTGTTGTTGGAAGTAAACCCTCACTAAAATGCCTCCCAGTGAGTGGGTGACAAAGTGAATTGCCTGTGGCTTGTACTTTGCACATTCATTGAGTCCCTGACCCACCACCAAGGCTAAACGCTCAATCTCTGTTTCTCGGGAACGATAACTTTGATTAACGACCCAGTAACCTACTTTTTGTAGTTGGGTGTCAATTTGTTGCATCGACCATGCACTGCGACCTAAACCATGTAGCAACACCACACAGTCTTTGCCATAACTCAGATTAGGCAAGGCAAAGACGGCACTCACGCAGCATAATACAAATGCACGCATATTCTTTGTCTCTACAACACGGGAGTACTGGCAAAAGCGGCAGCGAGAAGCTGTTTGGTATAGGCTTGCTGCGGTGCGCTAAACAGTGCGTGGGTATGATTGGTTTCGACCATCACACCATGACGCATCACTAATACCCGATGGCTGACTGCGCGAATGACCTTTAAGTCATGGCTAATAAATAAACAGGCAAAGCCATATTCTTGCTGTAAACGACGTAGTAGTAATACAATCTGTTTTTGCACGGTACGGTCGAGTGCAGAGGTAGGCTCATCCAAAATTAAGAGTTTAGGCTCTAATACCAATGCCCGCGCAATCGCAATACGTTGCCGTTGGCCACCCGAAAACTCATGGGGATAACGATGTCTTGCGGCTGGGTCTAATTCGACAGCCGTTAAGGCTTGGATAACCCGTTGTTCTTGGATGTCTTTATCTAAACCTAATAACTCTAAGCCTTCGCTGATAATTTGTTGAATACTGAGGCGTGGACTAAGGCTGCCGTAAGGGTCTTGAAAAACGATTTGCAAATCTTTGCGTAACGGTCGTAATTGCCGTTGTGTTAGCCCAGTGATTTCTTGATTTTGAAAGATAAGAGTGCCATCGGTAATTTGATTAAGCCGACTAATGGCAAAGGCAAGAGTCGATTTGCCAGAGCCACTTTCACCGACAACTCCTAAGGTTTCACCTGCTTTGAGCTGTAAACTGATACCATCGACACCTTTAATATAGCCCACCGTCCGTTGCCAAAAGCCTTGTTTAATTGGAAACCAAACCTTTAATTGATTGACGTCTAATAAGGTTGAGGCCTGTTCAGGTACAGGTTGTGGTTGACCATCGGGTTCAGCCGCTAGTAGCATTTGAGTATAAGCATGTTGAGGCTGTTCAAATAATGGCTCAGTATGATTAGTTTCTACGATGAGCCCATGTTGCATCACCGCGACTCTATCAGCAAAACGACGTACTAAACTCAAATCATGCGAGATGAGCAAAACGGCTAGGCCAAATTTATGTCTGAGTTGTTGAATTAGTTGCAAAATCTGTTCTTGTAGCGTGACATCAAGGGCGGTAGTGGGTTCGTCGGCAATCAATAAAGCAGGATTATTGGCGAGTGCCATTGCAATCATCACCCGCTGCCGTTGTCCGCCTGATAATTGATGCGGATAGCTGTTTAAGCGTTTTTCGGGTTCAGGAATACCCACTTCATGCAGTAGTTCCAGTGTACGGGTTTTGGCGACATCTTTGCTCAGTGTCTGATGCGTCAAGAGCATTTCGCTAATTTGTTTTTCGATGGTATGCAGTGGGTTTAACGATGTCATCGGCTCTTGAAAAATCATGGCAATACGGTCACCACGTAAGGCTTGCAAACGACTTTCGGGTGCTTGGAGTAAGTTTTCACCCTGAAACAAAATTTGCCCTTCGTAGTGAGCATGGCTAGGTAGCAAACGCATAATCGCTTGAGCGGTTAGAGATTTGCCTGAACCACTTTCGCCAACAATCGCCAGCATTTCACCCGTTGCTATTTCAAAGCTAACTCCTTGCACGGGTTCGGTAGCAGCCATACCTGTTTGTTGAAAACGAATATGAAGCTTATCAACGCGCAATAGCGGTGCGGCGTTATTGTTTGCGGGGGTCAAAGGCATCACGTACCGCCTCACCAATAAAAACTAACAGGGTTAATAAAATGGCTAAGGTAAAAAAAGCAGATAAACCTAGCCACGGTGCGCTTAAATTATTTTTGCCTTGGGCGACTAATTCACCTAGAGACGGTGAGCCAACAGGTAAACCAAAACCCAAAAAGTCGAGCGAGGTTAATAAACCAATCGCACCTGTAAAAATAAAGGGTAAAAAAGACAGGGTAGACACCATCGCATTGGGTAGAATATGTCTAAACATGATTTTGCTATCGCTTAAACCCAACGCTCTGGCTGCACGCACATATTCTAAATTACGACCGCGTAAAAATTCGGCACGTACTAAGCCTGTTAATTCTGTCCAGCTAAATAACAACATCAAACCCAGTAGCCACCAAAAATTGGGTTCTACCAAGCTGGCCATGATAATTAACATAAATAACATGGGTAAGCCCGACCAAATCTCAATAATACGCTGGCCAATCAAGTCGACCCAACCGCCATAAAAGCCTTGAATGGCACCGACAATAACCCCTACGACGGAGCTAATCACGGTTAAAGTAAAGGCAAATAAAATAGAAATCCTAAAACCATAAATAATCCGCGCTAACACATCCCGACCTTGGTCGTCTGTACCCAGTAGATTATCGCTAGATGGAGGGGCAGGGGCAGGCACGGTTAGGTTATAGTTAATGGTGTTATAACTAAAGCGAATGATAGGCCAGACTATCCAACCTTGTTCGTTGATAAGACTAGCGACATAGGGGTCGCGGTAATCGGCATTACTGGTGAGCGTGCCGCCAAACGTGGTTTCGGGGTAGTCCTTAAAAACAGGGTAGTACAGTGTCTGTTGATATGAAACGACAATCGGTTTGTCATTCGCCCAAAACTCAGCAAATAGACTGATAATAAACAAACTTAAAAATAGCCATAACGCATAATAACCGCGTTTATTCGCCTTAAAATTGGCAATGCGTCGTTGGTTTAATGGAGAAAATGCCACCTTAGCCTCGACTATTAAAATCAATACGGGGGTCAACAAACATATAGGTTAAATCACTGATAATGCGTAATAACAAACCTACGAGGGTAAAAATATATAATGTGCCAAAAATAACGGGATAATCACGATTGATGACCGATTCAAAACTTAATAAACCTAAACCGTCTAAGTTAAAAATCACTTCAATCAGAAAAGAGCCTGTAAAAAATACGCCCAATAATGCCGCAGGAAACCCTGCAATAATAATCAACATGGCATTTCTAAAAACATGGCCATATAAGATTTGTTTATCAGTTAACCCTTTGGCGCGAGCAGTCACCACATATTGTTTATGTATTTCATCTAAAAAAGAATTTTTTGTCAGCATGGTCAAGGTCGCAAAACCGCCAATGGTCAAACAGACCGTCGGTAACACCATGTGATGCGCATAATCGAGTAGTTTATCCACGGTGCTCAGTTGTGCAAAGTTTTCAGAAACTAAGCCTTGCATCGGAAACAATTGCCAATAGCTACCGCCTGCAAATAAGACAATTAATAAAATGGCAAATAAAAAACCTGGAATCGCATAACCAACAATAATCAGGCTGCTGGTGGCCACATCAAAACGTGAGCCATGACGAATAGCTTTTTTAATGCCAAGCGGTATAGAAATAAAATAAACAATCAACGTGCTCCATAAGCCCAGTGAAATGGACACAGGTAATTTTTCTTTAATCAGTTCAATCACAGAGGCATCACGAAAAAAGCTGTTGCCAAAATCAAACTGTAAATAGTTACGAACCATCAACCAAAAACGCTCACTGGCGGATTTGTCAAAGCCATATTGTCGTTCTAAGTCTTTAATCAGTTCAGGGTCTAGACCTTGGGCACCACGATAGCCAGAGGAGTTGTCACCATTATTTGGCTGACTAGGGCTACTCATGTCCCCATTTTCAGTCCCTGTTACGCGCGAGCTGCTATTGTCTAAACCTTGGAGTTTGGCAATCGCTTGTTCTACAGGGCCACCTGGCGCAGCTTGAGTAATGACAAAATTAATCAATAAAATTCCAAACAAGGTAGGAATAATCAGTAGTAGGCGGCGTAGCACATAAGCTAACACGGTAGAGACTCCTTAAACGATAAGACGACTAGCAGCGTGGCGTATGGCTGCTTCTAGATGGTCATCGGTTAGCTCATATTGAGAAAGTACGTGGGTATTGTCCTGTGTGATATGCATTTGGCCTGCATAGGCTTGTGCTAACGCCTCATCAGCGCCATTAAACGAGGCAATTATTTTATTTTTTAATTCTAAAAGTTCCATGTTCTGTTTTCTCAATATTCAGTGCGTTGAGGTAATCCGCTTCTATAAAATGGCCATCTGTTAAAAATTGGGCATGAATAGGCAGACGTTCTAAATCACTTCGCAACACTTTATGGGTATTAAATAGTTTTTTAAACAGCCAGTTAAGTAGTTCGCTATTCAATAAATCAGCAAGCAGTGACATGGAAATAGGAAATTTATCATCAGTAATCAGTAAGTTAGCACTATTAATAATAAAACGAGCTTCTGTGTCATAAAAAAAACATAGCCTTGAAGAAATAAATTTGTAAATGAGTTTTTCTGCTGCCTGATACAAATGTAGAGGGGCAACTTGTTGATATTGTGAAAAATCTGTGCCTAAAAAATTCGTCGCTGTTTTAAGTACTCTGGGTGTGATATCTGACCCTTTATAGACACTCACATAGCCTTGCTCAGGTTTATCACGCAGGTATTTGGTATTATTGCCCGTGACAATGCCTAAGCCCCAACGGGCATAACCTTCTAAGGTGAGGTGAGGAATACGATACAAATGTGTAATGAGCGCTGCTTCGTCGTTATTACAAGAGAGATTAAAGATATATTTAGGATTATGCCTCAAGGAGTCACTCGTACGCTGAAAATGTACATTCTCATAAAGACAATCAATTTGCCGTGCAGCATCGTTTTCTTGTTTGGTCAATACCAAGCCGACGGCGTTTGTTTGTAACCCTTTGAAGGCTTTGGCATAATCGCATAAACGCGTAATTTGGTAGCTTAGGGCAGAGGCTCTGGCATCGGCATAGGCCGACACATTAAAAAAGGCGTCAGGCAATAGCAGTCCGAGTACACCGTGTGTGTTGAGTGCATGTAGGCAGGCAAAGTAAAACAAGGCACAGGTATCTAAACTGTTCCCTGCCTGAAGTAGGCGACTGAGCCTATCTTTTTCGCTTTTGGCGATTTTTTTGCCCCATGGTGGGTTGGTAAAAATATAATCGTAATGCCCCGTTTCTTGAGTGGTCGCTAAGTGTAAAAAATCGGCACAGATAATCTGATTGCTGACAAAACCAGTGTGGTCAAAAATACGTTTTTTGGCAATGGCTACTGCAACAGGGTCAATATCAAAACCAAATAGATTTTCTGGCTTAAAGCCCAAGTCTAACGCCCTGAGTAAAAAGTTACCCGAACCACAACAAGGGTCACAAAAAGTCTTATGTTTTACAGAGGTATCAGAGAGATTGAATAAATCATTGACGATATGTTCAGGCGTATAATAAATCCCTTCTTGATTCTTGTAAGAGTCCGATAGACTGTCTTCGTAGTCCTTACCTAAGGCCTCGTTCGCAGGCTCAGATGATTGAGCGCGTGCTAAAAAGTCAGCACTAATCAGCAGGTGATTATGGCTATCTTTTTGCGATTTATTGGCGCGTTGGTAGAGTTTTTCTTTGCCCAATATCTCACGCTTAAATTGCATGACAGAGGCGTGGCTAACATGCCCCTTATTTGAGAGGGTCAAGTAGCCTGTTTTAATCCAATTTCTCACAGTTGCCTCAGAAACAGCCAGAGTCTTGGCGCATGCTTCGATGCTGAGTGTCTGGCGTGTATCATCATCAAATAACGAAGATTGCATTGCGCCCGACACCTTATTTCACGCCTTGCGCAGCGCGAACCTTCGTGAGTTTTTGACTATTCGCCCACCAAAAGTCTAGGCCTAAGCTGTATTTGGCTTTGATTTTGGGTTGTTCTAAGTAGTTCCAGTAGGCGATACGGTATTTATTAATGTGATAGTGAGGAATCACATAATGATGGGCTAATAACACGCGGTCTAAGGCGCGGCTGGCAGTGACTAATTGTTCGCGTGTAGACGCAGCAATAATTTTTTCGATGAGTGCATCAACCACAGGATTTTTTACGCCAATCAGATTATGACTACTGTCCGTATCTGCCGCTTTAGAGCCAAAAAAGCCACGTTGCTCGTTACCAGGGGATAAGGATTGCGGAAAGCCACCCACCGTCATATCAAAATCAAAATCGCGCATACGGTTGATATATTGTGGCGTATCAATGACGCGTATAGACATATCAATACCTAAGCGTGCTAAGTTTTGCTTAAACGGCTGAACAATACGTTCAAACTCAGGCTGAACCAGTAACATTTCAAAGCTAAACCGTTCATTTTTGTTATTAGTGAGTTTACCGTTTTTAATAGTCCAACCTGCACTGGCAAGTAGTTGTTGAGCTGTCATTAAGCTGGCACGTAAATTACCTGAACCATCTGTTTTGGGGGCTTGATAGGCATTAGCAAAGACAGAGGCTGGCAGTTGTTGACGGTAAGGTTCTAATAACGCTAACTCAGCGGCTGAAGGCAGTCCTGTAGACGCGAGTTCTGAGTTGGCAAAGTAGCTATTAGTGCGTGTATAGGCATTATAAAATAGCGTGCGATTGCTCCATTCAAAATCAAAAGCATACGCTAAGGCTTGACGCACGCGGATATCCTGAAAGACAGGACGGCGAATATTGAATAAGAAGCCTTGCATGCCTTGAGGCGTATTGTCCGTTTCCGTATATTTTTGCACTAAGCCTTGTTTGAGTGCGGGAAAGTCATAAGCCGTTGCCCAGTTTTTAGCACTATTTTCACGGCGAAAGTCATACTGACCCGCCTTAAAGCCCTCTAAAGCAACGGTAGTATCGCGATAAGAGACATAGGTAATGGTATTAAAATTATAACGACCTTTGTTGACCGCGAGGTTAGCACCCCAGTAATTAGGATTACGTTGATACGTAATACTACGGCCTGCATCAATTTTGCTTAAAATATAGGGGCCACTGCCCAAGGGAATATCTAAATTGGTACTATTAAAATTACGTTTTGCCCAAAAATGTTTAGGTAAAATAGATTGTTCGCCCACAATCAGGCCTAATTCACGGTTGTTTTTGACTTTGAAGCTAAATTTAACCCGTTGTTTGTCTAAGGCTTCCACTTTATCAATGTCACGATAATAGTTTTTTAAGCCTGCCGAGCCTTCTTTTTTGAGCAAATTAAAGGTGAAAGCAACATCTTCAGCGGTCACGGCAACACCATCGCTAAATTTTGCTGCGGGGTTAATATGATAAATAATCCAACTGGCATCGTCGGTGTCACGTTCTATTTTGTCGGCTAATAGACCATAGCGTGAGAAGGGCTCATCGAGAGAGGCAACGGTGAGTGAATCATATAAGTAGTCTGTGCCATCAATGGCATTGCCTTTATCAATAAAAGGATTGGTGCTATCAAATCCTCCGAGTGAGGATAGGCGAAGGTCTCCCCCTTTAGGCGCTTGCGGATTCGCATAAGGAAATGCAGAAAAATTCTGACTTAATAAAGGTTTACCGTGTAAGGCAATCGCGTTGGTGATTTCAACAGCAGCGACACTGTAATTAGAAAGTATGGCAATCAATAACCCTAAACTAAAACGCTTCATACCTATTCCTACATTAAAGTTTGCATAAATAGCTTACGCATGTGACGGACGTAAGTCATAACCTATTGTTATTTAACCCCCCAAAAAACAACCGCCGCATAAAAGCGGCGGTGTATTCTTATGAAGGACAATTATCCTTTGGCAAGATACAACACCAAATCTTGGCCAGGTTTAATATGCTTGGAGGCTTTATTCCAAGTTTTAATCTGACTGACCGACACATTATAGCGTTGGCTAATAGAATACAATGTATCACCACGTTTCACTTCGTAGCTAATACGTTTCACACTGTCTTTTTCTTTTTTGCTGCGCTTTTCTTTGGCTAAACGTTTTTCTTTACGAGACGTTTTGTCATCAGCGATATCTTTGTCTTTTTTAGACTTTTTCTCGGCTTTAGCAACTCGTGTATCGTCATGGTCATTTTGGAAAATGACCAATTTTTTACCCGTTTTTAAGCCGTTTTTGACTTTTAGGTTATTCCAGTCCGCTAACTCTTTGACGGTAACATCATATTTTTTAGCGATAGAATATAAGGTATCACCTGCACGTACCTTATGAAAAGACTTACTGTCGTTGTCATCGCTTTTATCTTTTTTGTTGGCGAGTTTTTTATCGTCCTTCGCATTCTCTTTTTCTTTTTGTGCTTCCTGCTTTTCTGCTTTTTCTAGCATGGCAACGCGTTCAGCCGCAGGATTGACCAGTTGGTCAGTATCGACAGTTTCACCACCAACTAGGGTGCGAACCTTAGAGATGACCAACATTTTACCTACAGGCACACGGCCTTTTTTGCCTACTAAGGCGCCATTTAAGCGTTTTAGTGCCGCAGGTGTAGTATCAAATTTTGCTGCAATACGGTACAGAGTATCGCCTTTTTTGACTTTATAGCGCTTTTGCACCGTGACATAACGCTCTGGGGGCGGTAGGCTGGCTAATTGTTCTTCAAAGGTTTCAATGGTATTGATAGGGACTAATAAGCGGTGTGGACCATCAGGATTGGTTGCCCAACGCATATAACCAGGGTTGAGCTGATACAGTTCTTTGGTGGTGATGCCTGCTAATTTAGCAGCCGCGCTTAAATCCACTTGATTCTTGGCATAGGTTTCACGGAAGTGTGGTTGATTGACGATAGGTTTGAGTGAGACATTAAATGCTGCTGGATTTTTGACTATCTGTGCAACCGCTAAAAAACGTGGGACATAAGCCATCGTTTCGGCAGGCATGGTCAATGACCAGTAATCGGTGGGTAAGCCTGCGGCTGTATTTTTATCAATCGCACGTTGTACATTACCAGGCCCCCAGTTGTAGGCGGCAAGGGCTAACTCCCAAGAACCAAATTTATTATATAACTGTGTTAAAAACTTATAAGCTGCGCGTGTTGATTCTAAGACATCACGACGACCGTCATACCACCACGTTTGGCGTAAACCAAAAATCTTGCCTGTACCGGGAATAAATTGCCACATACCAGCCGCTTGTGCGGGTGAGGTGGCAAAAGGGTCATATGAGCTTTCTATGACAGGTAACAAGGCCAGTTCGGTGGGGACACCTGCTTTTTCGGCTTCCGTCACGGTATGGTATAAATAGTGACTAGCACGCGCGGTCATACGGTTGATGTAATCTTGCCGTTTAGTAAACCAGATGCGTTGAGCAGCAATACGCTCGTTATCGACATTATTGAGTTTAAAGCCTGCACGTACACGCTCCCAAACATCACCAAACTTAGCGAGGTCTTCTGGACTGAGGACAACAGCCTCCATATCCGTAACCCCTAATAACTCATCAATATCTTCTTGGCTCGCCACAGTCCCTGTCGTATCGTAATAATCACGTTCATCATCGGAGGATGATGCAGACGCGGCTGCGCCTTGATTGGCGACGATGGGAGTGGCTTTTTTAAGGGTATTGATGGCTTGTGGCTGATGGGGGGTGGTACAGGCACTCAATACTAGGCTAACGAGGGCAAAGACCACCAGTTGTTTGGCGATTTTGCAGAGGTAAAGCCAATATTGCATGCGGAAATACTCCAAAAAAACAGGATTCACACAGGTCGTGGCTGTATACAGTCAGATAGACGATAAAATATGCCTTAAGTTTGGAATATTGTTGACGTCTAATAGGCTTAAAATTTATACAGTGTCGAGGTGTAAATCATAAAACAAAAGAAAATAGCCCTTAAATTCTAGGGATTCGTGCAGAACTCTGGCAAGTCAAGAAACACCATAAATACGACAGAACTGTAACGAAGTGCGGCAAAATGGCTATTTTTAGTGCGACCAGCGGTCTTTGTAGGCACGTAAGGCGGCAAAAGCATGGGCAGGTGTCTTTATTTCTTGGTGCGTGAGCTGTTGAATACGGTCAATTAAATACTGACAACGTAAAAACGGATTATATTTTTTTTCGGCACTTAAGGACGTTGGCAGCGTGGCTAAACCTTGCTTGCGTTGTTGTTGTGCCCATATTCGGTGTTCTTGTAAATATAGATTATCAGGCTCAATCGCTAAGGCAAAATCAATATTGCTAAGGGTATATTCGTGGCTGGCACAAATGCGTGTGTTATCGGGTAGGGATTTAATTTTTTCTAACGCGTGATAAAAATCCAATGCGTTGCCATCAGGAAAAATACGACCACAGCCTGCACTAAATAAACTGTCACCACAAAATAACCAACCATAACCCAAGACATAATAAGCTAGATGAAATCCCGTATGGCCTTTGACATCCATCACCAATATTTTTTCTGCCCATTGCGATACGATTTCGCCGCCATATAAAGCATGAGTAATCCCCTTAATAGAAGGATGACCATAAATGGGTACGTTTGGGTGATATTGCTGTAAAAATGGAATACCCTGCGTGTGGTCGTGATGACGATGCGTGATAAGTACTGTCGTTAGCTGTAAATGATGGGCTTGTAAATAGTCTGCTAATAGGGCGTAATCACCCACATCGATGGCGACAGTTTGCCCATTAGGGTGAATCATGAGCCATAAATAATTATCTGCCAACATGGGCAGACACACGAGCTTAATCATGTTGATGTCCTAGAGAAAATTCATGCGCCTACCGCATTTATGGCAACCAAATGCCCATCACGATATGTCAACGGCCTTAACTGACTGGTTTAACACGGAGCTAGGCCGAGAATTATTGGTGGCAGAAAATCGCTTATTGGGGCATATTTTGCCAGATTTATTTGGCTATCATGCACTACAATTAGGTCAAATTGTTGCCTGTAATTTATTACACAGCAGTCGCATTCATCATCGTATTGTTTGTGATAAGCAATTGACGGCTGTGGAGGGGTTGTCGCCATTACATGCCTTGCCTACGCAGTTACCCTTAGCCAGTGGTAGTTTAGACTTGGTTGTTGTTCATCATGTCTTAGATGTTGTGGTAAGTCCACATGCCGTATTACGAGAGGCGACACGGGTTTTGATTCCCGAAGGACATTTAGTCATTTTGGGCTTTAATCCGTGGAGTTTATGGGGGCTATGGCGCTTTTGTCGTTTGCCGTGGTCAAATACCCCGTGGTTACAGCGTTATGTGAGTCCTCAACGCTTAGCCGATTGGTTGGCTTTATTAAACTTTGAAGTCATCGGTTTAGAAACGGTTTATTTTAAGCCGCCAATTATCACTCCTGCTTTACGCCAGCGTTTTACGTGGTTGGAGTTATTAGGCAGTCGTTATTGGAGTCATGGTGGGGCGAGTTATGCTTTATTAGCAAAAAAACAAATTGCCTGTGTCACTCCCTTACGTGTCAAACAGCCTTTGATACAAATATTACAGCCCCCTTTGATTACAGAAACGCGGGGGCAGCAAAAGACAGTCGACAAGTAAACTCAGTATTTAAGATAGTTAAACGATGAAAACAGTAGAAATATACAGTGATGGTGCGTGTCGTGGTAATCCTGGCATGGGTGGCTGGGGGGCTTTGTTAAGTTTTAATGGCCAAGAAAAGCGTATTTTGGGTTATGAGGCCGAAACAACTAATAATCGTATGGAATTAATGGCGAGTATTGAAGCTCTAAAAACCTTAAATCAGCCTTGCCATGTGATTTTATGGACGGACTCCCAATATGTAAAAAAAGGCATGACCGAATGGTTGGCAGGTTGGAAGGCTAAAAATTGGCGTACAGCCAGTAATCAAGCGGTTAAAAACCAAGATTTATGGCAACAATTAGACCTACAAGCACAACGTCATCAAATTGAGTGGCGTTGGGTAAAAGGTCATGCAGGGAACTATGGTAATGAGATTGCTGACCAATTAGCCAATCAGGCCATCGACCAAGCACAAAAAGCAAATTAAGCTGTCATAATCGTCTGGTAATGTCATTTGGGTTACTAAAACTATGCGACAAATTGTATTAGATACCGAAACAACGGGTATTAGTCCGAGTGATGGGCATCGTATTATTGAAATTGGTTGTCTAGAAATAGAAAATCGGCGTCTGACGGGGCGGAGTTTTCACTACTATTTGCAGCCAGACCGAGACATTGAAGAAGAGGCGATTGCAGTACACGGCATTACCAATGAGTTTTTAGTCGGTAAGCCCCGTTTTCAGGAAATTGCGGCAGAATTAATGGCGTTTGTCAGTGGTAGCGAATTGATTATTCATAATGCCCCATTCGATATTGGGTTTTTAGATTATGAATATAAACGCTTAAATGAAGGTTTTGAGACCATCCGCAATGTTTGCCAAGTCCTAGATACTTTAGTATTGGCACGACAAAAACATCCTGCTCAAAAAAATAACTTAGACGCTTTGGCACGGCGTTATGCCGTAGACCATCGTGAACGCCATTATCACGGCGCATTACTCGATGCCGAAATTTTGGCAGATGTTTATTTGGCCATGACAGGTGGACAAGTCGGTTTAAGTTTGCATGACGACGTGGAAGGTGAAGGTGCAGGCCAAGAAATGATTCAACGTCTAGCCACAGACAGGCCACGTTTAAAAGTTGTTACTGCGAATGCAGAGGAATTACTTGCACATGATGCACGCTTAGATATTATTGATAAGGCAGCAGGTGGTGCCTGTATCTGGCGGCAATTGACCTAAAGGTATTGAAGTCACGAGACGTGACTTAGCATTTTTTGTGCAAATGTCGTCTTTTTCGCGAAGTAAAACTAAAAACTAGTCGCTTAATAGGCTAGTAACTTCGTGATAAAGTGATTATTGTGTGTCGGCTAACTGCTACCGTTAGGAATAAAAAAGCCTAATTAAAGTTGACAGTGTCGGTATAGTAAGCAAAAAGAGTAAGAATTCGCAAAAGTTGTTGACGTATTGCCAACGATAGGGCTAAACACACGTATGTGTTTCTTGTGGGACGGATGGTGTTCTCTACTGAATAGAAGAGACTCCGTTGTCTTCAATATGTCAATGTATAAATAATAAACGGGGTGTATTACACCTTAATCTTTAACTGATAAACGAAGGAAGGAATCCATGCTTCCAAAAATTGATGTTGGTGCCTTAAATTTAATCAAGCCCGAAATTGATGTGTCTTTAACGCAAATTGAAGGCGCACTCAGTGCCTTTGTTGAAGACAACAGTAATAATGGCCCCTTGGCTGAATGTGTGGAAGCCATGGAGCAAGTCTATGGTGCGCTACGTCTGATTGATGTACACGGTGCATCTGAATTAGCCGAAGTTTTATTTGCGCTATTACGTCAAGTCAACGATTTACAAGAAAAAACGCCTGATGCTTACTTCTCTGCGTTGGGTAACGGCATGATGGTCTTAGCACGTTATTTAGAATATGTGCAAATTAAAGCCATCAACCTGCCACAGTTATTAATTCCTGCTATCAACGAATCTCGTCAAGCCTTGAGCTTGCCCATGTTAGGTGAGGGCTACTTTTTAGATGTGCCTTTTTTACCAGATGCGAATATTTCCCAACCTTTAGCGATTGACCATAGTCAAAGTATTGCGCTGGCCAAACGTATTCGTTTGATGTATCAAATTGGCACAGTGAACCTGTTAAAAGACCAAGCGCAACCTGTACACTATCGCCTCATGCGCCGTGCTTTAGAGCGTGCAGCACAATTATGTACGGGCAAGCCTTTAGCGTTGTTGTGGTGGGTTGGTGAGGCGGCATTAGAGGCCTTATCGCAAGGTGTCATGCTCAATGACTCGCGTAAACGGGTATTGGCACAATTAGAACAACAATTACGTCTATTAGTATTGCCGCAAGGTTTAGCACAGCCTATTGATATGACTGTGTTAGCCAATAGTTTAGCGATTGTAGGCTTGGGGGAAACAGGTGGTCGTGTTGAAGAAGTGCAAAAAGCCTTTGACTTAGCGAGTAGCTGTATTAGCCAAACTCAACTGCAAATTCAGCATAGCTCCATGTTTGGGCCTGGTGGCTCGGTGATTAAAACCGTGGCAGCCGTTCTCAAAGATGAAATTGCCCACATCAAAGATGTCTTAGACGTGGTCGCGCGCGGCTCTCAACAAGAAGAAGAAAGTTACCAAACAGTTGCCGATGACATTCAAAAAGCCTCACAAACCTTGGTCATGTTAGGCTTAAACGATGTGGCTCAAGCCATGCGTCATCAAGCAAATATTGTTAAAACATGGACAGATGTGCCTGTTGAACAAAGTCTCAATATTTTGGTAGATGTCTTATTGCAAGCAGATAATGCGGTTGCTACCTTAGATAAAGAAATGACACCTGGTGCGCAGACGGTTATCAACAACACCCGTATTTCTCTACATCAATTGGACGAAGCTCGAGCAATGTTAGTTGCTGAAAGCCGTGCAGGTTTATCGTTGGTAAAACGTGCAGTACTCTCTTATTTAGAGACTAATGGCGAAGACCCGATGCATTTATCCAATATTCCTGCAACCTTGCAATCGACCAGTGGCGGTTTGGAATTCTTATTGATTCCGCGTGGCGCGCAAATTTTACGTTCCGCGGCAGGTTTTATGGAAGTATGGGCAAATAGTAAAAAGATGCCCGCGATGAGTGTGATTGAAACCTTTGCTGATGCCATTGCCTGTGTCGACTACTACTTAGAAAGTTTAGAAATCAACAAGCCTGTCAGCGAAAATGTCTTTGATATTGGTGAAGATAGCGTGGCTGAATTAGGCTATCCCGTGACCAATAGACAGGCAGCTTAATGACCAATCCAACCATGCCAGAGTTAACGCTCTGGCTCGCGTTTAGAGGCAATGAGTTATTAGTCAACTCAGATAACCTTAGTTTTCCACGCTGTGCCGAGCTGATAGAGCTAGACTTAGTGGCTCAAGAGTCACACCGTTTAGTCCATGATGACGGTGGCAATGTGGTCGTCGTTCGCTTAGCAGACACTGCACAAGCCCCCGAAGGGTATCATTTTCAATCGCTACGGGCATTATTGACGCAAATCAATCAAGCGCACTTTTCATTGGCGGGTACGGCTGCTCAAATCTTAGAGTGGTCGCGTAACCATCGCTTTTGTAGTCGCTGTGGCACAGCCACTGTGCCGCACGCGCAGGGTGAACGTGCCTTAGTGTGTCCAAGCTGTCATTTTTCGCAATACCCACGCATTAATCCTTGTGTCATTGTCGCCATCACTAAAGATGATTCTATTTTGTTAGCGCGTGCTTTGCGTTTTAATCGTCCGATGTACAGTTTGTTAGCAGGCTTTGTCGAAGCGGGTGAAACCTTAGAGCAGGCGGTTGCGCGTGAAGTGGCGGAAGAGTCGGGTATTCAGGTTAAAAATATTCGTTACTATGCCAGTCAATCTTGGCCTTTCCCCAATAATTTAATGTTGGCCTTTAGTGCAGAGTGGGCAAGTGGTGATATTGTGATTCAGGAAGATGAGTTGCTGGATGCGCAATTTTTTCGCTTTGACCAGCTACCCGAAATCCCCCCCAGTGGCAGTATTGCCCATCAACTCATTCAAGCGACCGTCAGCGAGTTGTCTAAAAAATATGCCCATCCTAGATGATAATCCTGTCTTGTGTTACGCAATTTAGCTTGAGTCGCTCTTTTTTCAAGGCTAAGGTTGGCATAAAGCGATATATTATCGGCTAAGTCAGGACAGACAACTCGTACAAATCAGCGCATTTTACTGTCTAAATCACATGAAAAGTGCTGAATTACCCTGTCAGTCCTAAAATGTATTCTATCAGGAAGGTCTATGATTGATTTACTGTTGCAGTATGGTCTGTTTTTAGCCAAAGTGGTCACGATAGTGATTGCGGCCTTATTTATTATTGTCACGGTTGCTAATGTGGGTGAGCGTCGTCGGCACCATGATGAGGATGGCGATATCGAAGTCATGAGATTAAATGAGCGTTTTGAGCATTTTGCCAATACCTTGCGGATGGCGGTATTAGATAAAGAGGCCTTAAAAGCACACGATAAACAAGAAAAAGAAAAACAAAAAAAAGCAGCCAAAAAAGATGAAGTGACGACAAAAAAGCATATTTATGTCATCAATTTTAATGGGGATATTCGTGCGTCAGCGACTGAAAATCTACGCCAAGAAATTACTGCTATTCTGACCATTGCCAACAAAGAAACCGATGAAGTGGTTATTAACTTAGAAAGCCCAGGCGGTATGGTACATGGCTATGGTTTAGCCGCTTCGCAATTAGCCCGTATTCGTGAGCATGGTTTGCCGCTGACGATTTGTGTCGATAAGGTGGCCGCCAGTGGGGGCTATATGATGGCGTGTTTGGCAAATACCATCATTGCTGCGCCATTTGCTGTCGTTGGTTCGATTGGCGTTGTAGCGCAATTACCCAATTTTCACCGTTTATTAGATAAATGGGATATTGATTACGAAGTGCTAACCGCAGGTGAATTTAAGCGTACACTGACTGTATTTGGTGAAAATACCGAAGCTGGCCGCCAGAAATTTATAGCTGATTTAGAAAGTACGCATACCTTGTTCAAAGATTTTGTACAAAGCTATCGTCCACATTTAGACATTGCACAAGTCGCCACAGGTGAACATTGGTATGGTAAACAAGCACTGGATTTAGGCTTGGTTGACCGCTTGCAAACCAGTGATGAGTATTTATTTGCTGCCAGTAAAGAGGCAGATATTTTTGCTGTTCGTTTTATTCATAAACAAAACTTTATGCAAAAAGTGGGGTTAACGGCGTCAGCAACGGTAGATAGTTTGCTGGTCAAGTGGTGGGAGCGTCTCACCCAAAAACCACACTTTTAATGTGTGTCCCCATGCAACCTCGTCTAAATCCTAAGAAGCTATTGCTGTCCAAATGGACAGCAATACAGCCACAACAAAAAGAAAAACATTTTATTGTCACTCAAATTGCCAATGATTCTACCCCGATAGATGAGCGTGACCTTGTGACCTTAGAGGCAGTCTATACGCGCCGTAGTTATCGTGTGGATTGGCATACACTCTTAGATATCACTCAATGGCAACAAGGATGGCATTAGGCGCTCAACGTAGTCTGTAGACGGCACGTCCCGTTGTTGATTTGCCGTAGGAGTAGCGATATGGCTTCGGCACGACATAAAGCCTTGCTGATACAGTGGCTTAAACAAAAACAGCTTGCACCTGACAAAAGTGCAGAAGCCTTAGCAGTGGCAGATATTAGGCCGCCTGCCCATGCATGGCAGGGCTTTATTGACAAGCTGTTACTGATTAACGGCGCTGCTTTGCTCTTGGTCGGTATTTTGTTCTTTTTTGCTTTTAACTGGCAAGCTATCACCCGTTTTCACAAGTTTGCTGCCTTAGAATTGCTGATTGTAGTCTCTGTCATCGCCTATTATCGTTTTTCGACACGGCCATCCGCTCATTATTTGATTTTGGCCGCTTCGGTATTAGTGGGCGTGTTATTGGCTTTATACGGCCAAACCTATCAAACAGGCGCAGATACATGGCAATTATTTGCCTCGTGGGCGTTATTGATTAGTCCGTGGGTTTGGTTGGCAAAACTACCGAGTTTATGGCTATTGTGGCTGTTATTAGGCAACATTAGCCTGATTTTATATTATCAAACCTTTCATGGTTTACTCGGGGTGATGTTTGGTAGTCATACCTTGTTGTTGACCTTATTTCTGTTTAATAGCCTGAGTTTAGCGGTATGGGAATGGGCAGCAAAAACAGTGTTTTGGTTACAACAGGGGCGGCAAGAGCCACGTCTCCTCGCCGTCATGACAGGTTTTAGCAGTACATGGTTGATGCTGAGTTTTATTTTTAACCCTGATGCCTCTACGTGGTATTGTTTAGTGCTATATGGCGTGTGGTTGCTGGGGGGCTATGCTGTTTATCGTTATCGCATTCCTGATGTTTTTATGTTGGCAGGAGGATGTTTAAGTCTTATTTTGGTATCCAGTGTATGGTGGACTCACCTGTTTTTCAAAAACACAGACGGATTTGCGTTGTTGCTCATTAGTTTCTGGGTGATGATAACGTCGGGTTATGCTGTCCGCTGGTTAAAAATAGTCGCACAGGAGTGGCAACATCATGACGGATGAGCAACTATGGCAGCGCTTACGCCAAGCACAGCTAGTCACAGGTGAGTGTCCAGAGACAACCATAGAAGCACACCCTTGGTACTTGCGTGTGTTACAAGGACTAACAGGCTGGTTTGCCGCATGGTTTTTGTTGGCGTCGGTATTTATTTTCTTTAAGGACGTGATTGAATATAAAGCCATTACCTTAATGCTAGGTGGCTTCTGTTTGTTAGCGGCTTATGCCATTTATCGGGCGAGTCAGAGTGATTTTATTCAGCAATTTGCCTTAGTTTTGAGTTTAACTGGCCAGTCTTTAGCGATTTTTGCGTGGCGTGATGCGCTAAAACAGCCCGAAGGTTGGTGGCTTGTCTGTATTATGGCGGTGACTCTGACATGGTTGATGCCGTCATTTATTCACCGTTTTTTATCGGCCAGCATGGCGTTATTTGCCTTGGTAATGGCGTGTGTATCGTGGCCAGTTATTTGGTTGATGCCCGCTTTGGTCATGGGCTTGATGATTGTTGCATGGCTGACAGAAGCCCGTTGGCTGATAGACAGTGAGCGTTGGCGGCCTATTTGTTATGCCATTACCTTAGCAGCCTTACAAATGCACAGTCTTACCTTATTTAATGCCTACCAACTACACGATTTACTTGACCGTCATTTGGTTGCTTCTGGGTCACAATGGATTCCCCTGAATGAAATCTTGATAGGCATATTTTGGGTGATGACGGTAGGGGTATTACTACAACGCTATCAACAACGCCTGACGAGTCCATTAAGTATCGCCGCTTTGCTGATGAGCGTGATGATTGCTGTGATGTCGCAACAGGCGACAGGCTTAGCCGTGGCATGGACATTGATGTTATTGGGTTTTGCGAATGGTCATAAGGTATTATTGGGTTTAGGTGTCACTGCTTTTTGGTTATATCTCAGTCGTTATTACTATTATTTACCGCTGAGTTTGCTCAGCAAGTCGTACTTATTAATAGCGTTGGGCACTTGTTTACTCGCCATGCGTTATGTCTTAAAACGATATGGAGCTAAACTGCATGGCTAAATATGGTGTTGCATTGGTGGCAGCCTTGATATTGTTGGTGGTGAATGCCTCGATTTGGCAAAAAGAACGTGTATTAGCCAACGGAAAAACGGTTTATTTAGCGCTTGCCCCTGTTGACCCGCGCTCCCTGATGCAAGGAGACTACATGCGCTTACGTTTTGCCTTAGAAGAACATATTCGTGCCCATTTACCGACACCACCGCCTGATAGCCAAGACGGTTATGTTGTCGTTAAACTGAATGCACAACAACTGGCCGAGTTTGAGCGGCTGAGTCCTACGCTCCCATCATTACCCGATACACAACAGCTCGCTTTGCAGTATCGTATTCGTCAAGGGCAAATCAAGTTTGCTACGAATGCTTTTTTCTTTGAAGAAGGGCAAGCAGACACGTATGCGCAAGCCAAATATGGTGAGTTTAAGGTAGCTGACAACGGCGAGCTACTGTTAAGCGATTTACGCGGTGAGAATTTAACGGTTTTAAGCAAAACTCGGTTATGATGCGCCGTTTTGTTTTTTAGCCTGTTTGAGTGTTGTTATGACCACTGCCGCGTTTAGTTCCTTACCGTTATTGCCTGAATTATTGCAAAGTGTGGAGTCGTTGGGCTACCAACAAATGACTGCCATTCAACAACAAAGTTTGCCCTCCATGTTGGCAGGCAAAGATGTTTTAGCAAAAGCCAAAACAGGCAGTGGTAAAACAGCCGCGTTTGCCTTAGCCTTATTAAGTAAAATTGACCCTGTCAGTTATCACACACAAGCCCTAGTCTTATGTCCTACGCGTGAATTGGCCGAGCAAGTCAGTAAAGAAATTCGCGCTTTAGCACGGTTTATGGCCAATATTAAATTATTGACCTTGTGTGGTGGTACACCCATTGGCCATCAAATCAACTCTTTAGAACAAGCGCCTCATATTGTGGTTGGTACAACAGGACGAGTCTTAGACCACCTACAGCGCAATACCCTTGCATTAAACAAAGTCAAAATTTTAGTGTTGGACGAAGCCGACCGTATGTTAGATATGGGCTTTGAGGAAGATATTCATCAAATCGTTAAAAAAACACCTAACACACGGCAAAGTCTATTATTTTCAGCTACTTACCCTGATGCCATTCAAGCGATGAGTCAGCGAATATTGCAAACGCCTGTGGTGATTGAAGTCGAAACCGAACATGACAGCAAACATATCAACCAACAATTTATTGAATTGGCGTATCAGGAAAAACCTGCTGCCGTGATTCAATTATTGGCGCATTATCGTCCCGAATCGACGGTGATTTTTTGTAATACCAAAGCGGATTGTAACGAACTGACACAGCAATTACGCACCAAAGGTTTTGATGTCTTAACTCTGCATGGTGATTTAGAACAACGTGAGCGCGAACAAGTGTTATTGCGTTTTGCTAATAAAAGTTGTCCTGTTTTAGTGGCCACCGATGTTGCTGCACGCGGTTTGGATATTAAAGACCTGAGTGCCGTGATTAACTTTGAATTGGCGTATGACCCCGAAGTGCATATCCACCGTATTGGCCGAACAGGTCGTGCAGGTAATCAAGGTTTAGCCTTTAGTTTGTGTTCGCCTAAAGAGGCCTCGCGTGTCGTGGCAATAGAAGACTACCAAAAAATAAAAGTAGAGTGGTTGGATTTAAGCCGTTTAGCAAACACAACAACAGCCCCCTTAAAAGCCAGTATGACCACCTTGTGTATTGAGGGTGGGCGTAAAGATAAATTACGACCCACCGATATTTTAGGGGCATTAACAGGTGAAGGTGGTTTGGCAGGTGCAGATGTCGGCAAGATAGATATTTTTGATATTCGCACTTATGTGGCCATTAAAAATCAATTTGCTAATCAAGCCTTAAAACGTTTGCAAGCAGGGCAAATTAAAGGCCGCCGTTTTAGAGCCAGTAAAGTTGTGTAGTAATGAAGACAGTAGCAATTATTGGTGGCGGTGCGGCTGGCCTGATGGCGGCTGATATATTGCGTACTTACCCTGTGCAAGTGACAATTTATGAAGCCAAACCCTCGGTTGGTCGTAAATTTTTATTGGCAGGCAAAGGCGGTATGAACATCACCCATTCCGAAGACTTTGACCCATTTTGTCAGCGTTATGGTGCAGAAAAGCCATTTCTCCAGCCGATGCTTGAGCAATTTACTAATCAAGCAGTGCGTGATTGGATGCAGGGTTTAGGTTTTGACAGTTTTGTGGGTAGTTCTGGCCGAGTGTTTCCTACCGATATGAAGGCTGCACCGTTGTTACGGGCGTGGTTACATCGTTTGCGTGAGTCTGGCATTAAAATTTGTGTTCGTCATCGTTGGTTAGGTTGGACAAACGAAGGCAATTTACGTTTTGCTACACCAGAAGGTGAACAACACATTGCTGCCGATGCGGTGATTTTGGCGTGTGGTGGTGGCAGTTGGCCACAATTAGGCTCTGATGGTGCATGGCAGTCGGTGTTACAAGCACAAGGTATTAGTGTAAAGCCATTACAAGCGGCCAACTGTGGTTTTGATAGCCAATGGTCAAGCAACTTTAATCAAGAATTTGCAGGGCAACCCATTAAATCTGCGGTGTTAGCGTTTACAGATGCACAAGGTAATGCCTATCGCAAACAAGGTGATTTTGTCATTACCGCAACAGGTATTGAAGGTAGTTTGATTTATGCCTTGTCACGGCCATTACGCGAAACAATCAATCAAAACGGCAAAGTTACCGTTTATTTAGATTTATTTCCCCATAAAACCGTTGAGCAACTTTATACCTTGTTAAACAAGCCACGAGCCGCTTCGTTGTCGTGGTCGAGTTTTGTGCGTAAACAATTAGGCATTCAGGGGGTAAAAGCGGCCTTATTACGTGAGTGTACGACTAAGCAGCAAATGCAAGATGCCAAACAGTTGGCCAGTTTGTTAAAAGCCTTGCCAATTACCTTAACGCAAACACGACCCATTGCTGAGGCGATTAGTAGTGCAGGCGGTGTGGAGTGGTCGGCATTAACGGCAGATTTGCAGTTAAAAAATCGGCCTAAAGTCTTTTGTGCAGGTGAAATGATTGATTGGGAAGCCCCAACAGGCGGTTATTTGTTAACCGCATGTTTTGCAACAGCAAAATGTGCAGCGTTGGGTGTGGTGAGGGAGTTGGGATTAAATTAATAAATAGGAGTATAAGAATGGGCAATCGTCATGATGTGTATATTTGGGATGCAGATGTTTATGGCAAGCCTCAACACTTTGAAGAGGTGATGGATATGGCTCAACGCCTAGCCAAACAACGCATTGAAACACAAACCGCTAATATGCTGGCTTTTGGTCAAACCGTAGAAAAATTGCTCAAAACCTATGATGAAGATGAACAAAGTGAATTATTTTTAAAAGGAATAGCTGCCGATATTGCCAATACTCATAAAGCTGCTTACAACATGGAAATTTCAGAGATTGGACTGTGGCCATTATTAGTAAAAATTTTATTTGATGCGGCTAAAGAACATTCCGTGGTTATTTTTGACCAAGAAGCGTGGATTGCGTGCGTGTCACCCAATAATACGATTTTACCTGAGTCAGCGGAGATAGAATGGCAAAGAACAGTTGAAAAATTTACAACCAATAAATTTCCTAAAACGCCAAAACAAATGAAAAAACACTTTGAACCATTGTTGACTGATTTATTAGTGCCTTATGGTTTTAGACATGTAAAAGACCCTGATGGCCTAATACAATTTAAAAGAGACTATACTTTTTTATCGCAGTTATTAAGGTTCGGAGTAGATTGGTGTCATAATAATCTTGAAGTAATAGTATTATTCACTGGTGTATCTGATAATGTTGCTATAATGAAAAAAAACTTAACATTAATAGCGATGATTTAGATAGAAATCGTACTGTATTTTATTTTGATCTTTTTGGTCCATTTACTCATAAATTTAAAAAAGAGATAGGACATAGTTTAGATATTATTAAGAATGAACTTGATGTCATTAGAGTACTAAATCTCATTGAAAACTTAGCACTTCCTCTATTGAATGATATTAAAGATTTAAGAAGTACCCATATTGCTTTAAACACAGATAAGTTTCCTGATTTTAGACGCTGTGCAATTTTACAAGCACATTATCAGAAAACAGCTTTAGCAATTGCACGTTTTGCAAACCCCAACAATATAGAAGAATTTGAACGAGTAGTATCTGATTATATTAAATCCAATTTAGAAGTGACTCAAACTAAAGATTGGGAATGGTTTGTTGATAGTTTAAGAAAATTAGATGTGGAAGATTTTTTTGAAGAACAAAAACGTTTAAAAGAAGAAGTTAAATTAAAAGAGCAGCAATATCAACAATCTATTAAAGAACACTTAACGAAAAAAACGCCATCTCAGCTATTGGATTTAGGAGGGTGGTATGATGCAGAAACAAATTTAATATGGCAGCGTTATTGCTTAGGTCAAGAATGGCAAAATGGGAGCGTTAGTGGTCAAGGGAGCCAAATGACATGGACAAAAGCCGTTGAATTAACTAACGCAAAAGAAATCAAAGATTTTGGCTGGCGTTTACCGACCGAAAAAGAACTAGCTAGTTTAATGTTGGCAGATAAAGCGGGCTATAAAACAGAACAAGGTATTTTATTTTGCCCTAAAGAAGAAGGCCAGTACGCCACATTTTGGACATCCACCACCGAAAAAAACAGTGACAATGCAAGTGTTGTGGTTTTTTATGAAGGCAAAGTTCGTAAATATCCAAAAGGTTATGGTTGTTTTGTTCGCTTAGTAAGAAATGGAAAAAATCGGATTATCAATGAGTAAAAAGCAAGTGTAGCCCGTATGGAGCATTGCGAAATACGGGATTAAATAATGCAAACACACTAGCTTATTGTTTTAAAACGGATGTAATCCCGTGTTACGTTGCACTTCATACGGGCTACAAAACTGACTCATTGTTTATGACTCACCAACCTGATACACAAATGCCACGCTCATTAAACTTTGTCCTATTGCCAGTTGTGCCGTCTTATTTAAGATGAAGCAAACCCAACTGGAATACAGGCAATGCAAGCGCAAGACCTATCACGCATTATCGAAATGGCATGGGAAGACCGAACGCCCTTTGAAGCCATTGAGCAACTTTATGGCCTAAACGAATCAGCCGTCATTCGTTTAATGCGTCAAACACTCAATCCCAACAGCTTTAAATTATGGCGAAAACGAGTAACAGGTCGAAAAACCAAACACCTTGCCTTGCGTGGTTTTGATAGTGGACGGGCGTATTGTCCGCAACAATACAAACATCATTAGGAGCAAATTATGCGCTATTTTGTGTTGTTGGCCTTTATGCTTTGCCATACCGCATGGGCAGAATTTACCCCTAAAACAGTCTCAAAAGTAGACTTAAACCGTTATATGGGCAAATGGTACGAAGTCGCCAAAATCCCCAATACCTTTCAAAAATCCTGCGTGCAAGATATTACCGCTAATTATACTTTGTTAGCGAACAATCAAGTAAAAGGCATCAATAGTTGTCGCAAAGCCAATGGCCAAATTTTTCAAATGGGCATTCAAGGTAAAGTCAAAGATACTAGCAACGCGAAATTAGGCTTTAAAATCACCTCAAGTTGGCTGCGTTTTATTCCGATGTTAGAAACGGATTATTGGATTGTCGATTTGGCAGAAGATTATAGTCATGCCACTGTCTCAACCTCAGATGGCAAATATTTATGGATTTTAGCCAGACAACCACAACTCGCTGAACCTGTTTATCAACAAATTTTGCAACGTGTTGCTAAATTAGGCTTTGCAACCGATAAAGTGGTTAAAAATAAAAGCTAGATTAGGGGGCGTATTGCACTGGAGTGGCTACAGACACGCGTTAGGTGAGGCGCATGACGAGTCAATATAAGCTGTCGCCACGAAAATGTGCCTATATCTAACAATTTGTCATTTTCTGTTCATTTTTCTATACGTTTTTCGTCATATATTACGTCATCAATATTCATCAAATAACTCAGCATATTTCATGCAATGCTCACGAGACTAACTGACGCTGTGTGCCAATCTATATGGAAATCAATCGTCTTTTGAGGGGCATGATGATGGGTACGTCAATCAATAGTTTCGTTGGGGTGAAAAACAGCCGTCATTTACCAACAATGTCGCAGGTAATGACATATCTTATTAAAGAGGCATCAGCACCCGATGCGATTTATAGACATCAGGCGGCGATGAAAATTATACAACTAGAAATGCAGCTAAAATACGCGCAACAACAAATCGCCGTACTGACGCAACAACAAAAAACGCTAGTAGAAAGTATTGAAACGATAATGACCTATCAGTCTTTAACTGCGTCATTAACCGATTCTAAGCGATAACCTAAACCCCGTTGGGTATGAATGAGTGGGTTAGGGTTGGTGCCATCAATCTTGTGGCGTAATCTGCGAATGTAAACATCGACAACATTGGTTAAGGGGTCTTCGTTGACTCCCCAAACATTCGATAAAATGCGTTCTCGGCTAAACAAACGGCCTGGTGAAGACATTAATAACTCTAGGAGTGCTAATTCACGGGCGGTTAAACTAATGACTTTACCTGCCCGTGTCACCCGCATGGTATCGCGGTCTAGTAATAAATCGGCGACCATTAAACGGGTTGGCATACTGGGGCTAAGGCTTTGGCCGCGTCTAAATAAGGCTTCAATTCTGGCCAGTAGCTCTTCAAACGCAAACGGTTTTACCAAATAATCGTCCGCACCCAACCGCAACCCCGAAATCCTGTCTTCTAAATTACCCAAGGCACTGAGCATTAAAATCGGCCATTTAATGCCTGTGGTGCGTAAAGTTTGACAGACCGAAAAGCCCGTCATATCGGGTAGCATGACATCTAAAATAATCACCACCGCTTCGTTTTCACTGTGTTGGCTTGCCCAATCGCGGGCAAGGGCAATGCCTGCTTGAGCCGTATGCGCCACTTGAATACGGTAGCCTTCTGCCCTTAGGCCGCGTTCTAAAAAATCGGATACACGCAAATCATCTTCAATAATTAAAATATTCATAGCGTATCTTCTAATAATATGTGAGGTTCAATATACATGGGTAAACGGACATAAATCGTGGTGCCTTGCCCTGTTTGGCTTTGTACCTCAATGTGACCGCCATGTGCTCGGACTAAAGCAGCAGCAATGGATAAACCTAAACCATTGCCATCGGGTCGATGTTGACGGGCTGACGGACTACGAAAGTTGCGTTCAAAGATATAAGGCAGGTCGTCGGGTGGAATGCCAATGCCTTGGTCACGTAGACTAAGTAGCCAATAGCGAGAGCCTTTATCTTCCTGTTTACGGGCATCAATAAATACCTTGCCGTATTCATAAGAATAACAAATGGCATTATTTAGCAGCACAATAAACAGTTGACGTAGGCGTTGTGCATCACCCAGCACTTTGACACCGTCCTCTATGTCGCTCTGTAGATTCACTTGGCGAATTCTAGCCAAACTATCGACCTGTAATATGGCATCTTGTAAAGTGGGGGCGATGAGCATGGGTACGCGTTCGAGTGCCAGCATATCAATATCACTGCGTGCCATGGTCAGGAGGTCATCAATAATCGTAGCGAGTTGTTTAGAGGTTTCAACAATACGCTGTAAGGCACTTTTATAATCCTCAACAGGTTTATCGCGGCCTCGTAAGGTAATTTCGGCTTCTCCTCGAATGGCGGTCGTGGGGGTGCGTAGTTCATGGCTAATGTCGGCAAAGAGTTGTCGGCGGCGGGTGTCCAGTTTTTGTAGGGTTTCTAGGGCATTTTGCAGTTCATTGGTGCGCGCTTGCACCAGTTCTTCTAGATGTTGACGGGCGGCCACCTCGGTTTTGCGATGTTGGTCGAGTTCGGCAGCCATTTGATTGACCCGACGAGCAAATAATGAAAACTCGTCTTCGCGGTTATCAGGAATACGGTGCTGTAAATTACCCTGTTGGAGTTGATAGGCACCATCACTTAATTCGGCTAAGGGCTGACGGAGGGCGCGGGCAAAATACAGTGCTAATGATGAGGTGAGTAGGGCTAACAAAATGGTCGTTCCTAACGCCAAACTACTCACCAATGTGAGCGAGGCATCGGCGGCGGCACGTTCTCTGACTACCGCAAGGCGTTCTTTGCTGATACGCTCACTCAGTAGGGCATAGGCATTGTCGCCATCATGGATAAAAATTTTTTCTATTGCGTCGGTTAAAACCAGTGTCGAGATATTATTATTGTCTACAGAGTGCAGACTCTCTAGGATGGCATTAATGTCTTGTAGGTGTTGTTTGAGCGTGTTTAGGGCTTCGACACGTTCGATATCTTCAGTCGTGATTTCGCCGCGTACTGCATCCAGTGTGGCTGCTTTTTTGGTCAGAAACTCTAAGTTGCTGACAATGTCTTGCATTTTTTGTTGAAGTTTTTTGCGCTCATTCAGGTCGATACGTTTTTCTTCAATCGCGGTGTTGAGCCATGTTCTTAATTCTTGTTTGGTAGAGGCTAACTCAACAAAGTCGGTCATGAGGTCGCTGGCCACTCGACCACGTTGCACATTGTCTACGGCGGTATTGATTGCCCACCACGAAATACTGCCTTGTAAGAGGGCAATAAAGGCTAAGATAATAAAGACGATTAACAATTTGGTACGAAACATATATATCGTCTCTTGGCATTGGGCGATAAGCGTTAATAGCCTATCAACGGGGTACACGCGGCAACAAATGCCTTATGTACCGCGTTGAGCAGGGCGATTTATTGATACCCTTCGACGAAATCGCCTAAGGTTAAGCGATAACCTGCACCCACTGCCTTGAACAACCATTCATTATCTAACTTAAAAAATGAACCAAATTGCACCGCTGTTTCATTAGAAAACATTTCGTCTAAATCATAGTCAGCAACGACTTTATCGTTATCATACAAACGAATATACGCATTTTGGATTTGACCAAAACTCTGATGACGTGTTTCGGCTTCGTGAATGGTGACCACAAAGGAAATCTCTTGGGCTTGGGCGTTAATTTTACCTAAATCAACCATAATGCTCTCATCATCCCCTGCGGCGTCGCCTGTACGGTTGTCACCAGAATGTGTGACGGCGCCGTCAGGCGATTGCTTGTTGTTATAGAAGATAAAATAATCATCGCCTAATAATTTTGGCTCACGGCTCGCATTCAATTTACAGACAAAAAC
This sequence comes from Agitococcus lubricus, assembly GCF_003051055.1. Lineage (GTDB taxonomy): Bacteria > Pseudomonadota > Gammaproteobacteria > Pseudomonadales > Moraxellaceae > Agitococcus > Agitococcus lubricus. Next base: position 93,113 of record NZ_QAON01000003.1, read on the forward strand.
CGAGACATCTAAGTCAAAATCTGCACCGCCTGCACGTTTGTCCCAACCTAAACCGACACGAATTTTACGCAAGTTAGGTTCACGTTTACTTAAGTTAATGGATTCGCCTTTTTTTAAGTTAATGGCCATGTTGTTGCTCCTATTATTTGATACGTCTATTCCCTCCCCCTTGAAAGAGGGGGAGGAGATAAGGTCGAAACCTAAGTTCGACCTGCAAACTTACTAATCAGTTCACCTTTCATACTTTCCATTTTAATGACGGCATCTGCACGTGCTTGCTCGCCATCACGCTGAATTTGTTCGACTTCTTCAATAGTAGAAATTAAAGTTTGTTGGACAAATTCTAGTGTCTCTATATCGACGACTGCGCGTTGATTCGCGCGCGCGGTATTCACCGAGTTTTGTTTTAATAATTCGGCATTACGACGCATTAAGTCATTGGTGGTGTCGTCAATTTTTTGAGTGAGTTCAACCGCTTTTTGCTGCTCAATTAAGGCAATCGCCAGTGTAAATTGCTTTTTCCAAGAGGGAATGGTCAGTTCTTGTAGATTGCGGAACTTGTCAATAAGCAACTGATTATTGCTTTGCACCATACGAATCATCGGTGCGGTTTGCACGGCCACCATTTGCATCGTGCGTAAGTCATGGACGCGTTTTTCTAAGCGATTAAGTACGTCTTGTAAATTGGCAATCGCTTGTGCTTCCATCGGGTCGCTGGCCGCAGGTGCTGCTTGGCGTTCGGCTAGTTCAGCGCGTAGCTCTTCGGCTTTGACTTCGCCGACTAAAATAAAACATTCAAGGGCGTGATATTCTTCGACATTAAAATGATAGACCTTTTCGAGGTCTTGAATACGATTGGCTAAACGTACTTGTGAGCCTTGCATCTCTTTGACGAGTTTTTCGATTTGTTTACTGAGGCTTTCGTAGCGACCAAGCACTTTTTCTTTATTCATCTTAAACGAGTCAATCAGTCCGCCAATTAAGGGGATTTTGGACTTGGAGCTGTCGACTAAACTCGAAATATTGATGCCTTTAGCCATTAAGACGACTTCGTTCAGATTATCACCTAAACCTTCTAAATCTTTACTTTTGACCTGAGACAAGAGTTTATCGGAGTATTGAACCACTTTTGCGCCCGATTGAGAGCCGAGCGTATGGATTGCATCGACACGACGCGGGTCAAAACTATGGACAATCTTACTGACTTCGCTACGTACTTTATCAATATTGACTCCAGCATCTTTGAGGCGTTGTTCATGTTTCGCAAAGACCGTTGCGACAAAGTCGGTGCTTTGTACAGGTGCAGGGGCGTAATCTGTGCGTGTTGCCAGCTCTTGGCTGGCAGGTGGGCTAAAGCTGGGTGTAGGACTGGCAGTGGCTGTTGCGGGGCTGACAGCATCAAATGCGGAGGCAGGTTTGAATTTACTCATAGTCGTTCCTTTGTCAATCAAACGTGTACTATCGGGACATCGTGTATGATGGATAGCGATTACTTTACACCGAGATACCCGTCTATCGTGTTGTTATTGTGAGAGTTGTGATAGTTTTTGTTGTAGCTCCTGCTGACTAGTCGCGAGTTGTTGATATAAGGCTTGCTGCTGCTGGCTTTGACTTAGACTAAATACGGCTAACATTTGTTGTCGCCATGCAGGAATCACTAAGCTGAGAATTTCATGGGCTTGGTCGATTAAGGTCAGGGTATTTTGTTGCTCTAAGCGTAATTGACCCACACGTAACAACACGGTGTGTCTGAGGACACCCAAGGTTTGTAAACGGCGTTCAAAACGGGCAAGCGCTTGTTGTTTGTCGAGTAAGGCTTGTTGGGCAAATAAGTCTTGACTGTTTGGTGTTTGCGACAAAACGCTGTGTTCTGCTTCGACCTTGAGTTGACCTGCCAATAAATAAATACTCAGGCTTTTGAATTGTTGTTCGTTTTGACTAAATAAATCACTAAAAATTTGTTGCGTTTTTTTGAGTTGATTCACGCGCTCTTGGCATAAAGCCATATAACTTTTGATTTGACGCTCAAGCGTCATAAATTCACTTTTACTGTGGATAGATTTGCTGAATAAACGGGTAAATAACGAAGGGCTATCACTTTTTTGTATGGCCTTAATATCGACACGTTGAATTTCTTGCAAAATCAGGCCGAGGTATTTTTTGATGCCTATCATCGCGTCGGCATGGGTAATGGTATTTAATTGATTTAGAATGTTTTCTGATAATTGACTGGCTTCGGCGCCGTAGTCAGTCACGTAATTGGGGTCTTGTAAACGAATAGTATTTTTAAGCAACGATGCGCGATGAATATCGGCTGGACTAAACTGAAAGTCATTGAGTTTTAGGCGACTAATCGCCTGTTCTACTTGTTGTAAGTCATAAGCATCGACACTCGCTTGTACGGTGGGCTGAAACAAGGCTTTGGGTGGATTACCCGCTTGTGGCGTGCTGTTGGTTGTATTGGGGCTAAAGCCTGTTTTTTCGGCAAGTTGTGCCTGTTGATTTTTTTCGGCATTCACTTGATGAAAGGTTTTAACCACCGTTTATCTCCTAGTCTTGTGGCGTCTCTCTGACATATACGGATTGCATCGTAATATAGTCTGGTTATTGATACACGTTTTTTAATGTTTCACATTTTTTAAACCGTTTATATGTCCATTGATATTGACTCGGGTCACGACGAATCAGTTGTTCGACACTACGGTTTAGCGCATTAACCGATAACTGTAAATCGGTACTGTAGACTTCGGGGTCAACTTTATCGGCGACTATCTTAAATCCTGCGCTATGGGCTAAACGCGTACATGACAACATGACAACCGCACACTGTGTTTTTTGAATCAGGCGTGAGCTTAAAATACCCGACCACACCGAAATACCAAAAAAGGGCGCAAATATGCCGCCATTATCGTGTGGTACATGGTCAGGCAGTAAAATAGACACCCCGCCAGATTTGAGTGTTTTAAGGATAGACTTTACGCCTTTTTCATCGGTTGGGACTAAACTCGCTTGTAAACGGCTACGTGCTTCCCAAACAAATTTATCCATAATCGGATTTTTACTGGGTTTGTACATAATTACGGGTTGGCTCTGTTGGCTCACCCAAGGGTTCATAAACTCCCAGTTACCATAATGCGGCACAATCACTAAACACCCTTTGGGCGACTTAATAGCCTCTAAAAATAGCTCAATATTTTCAAACTCTTTCATTTGGGCAATGCTGTAGTCGGCAGGCATGCCCCATGTTTTGGTAAACTCTAAACCTGTTTGTGCGGTATGAATCAGGTTTTGGCGAGTGACTTGGTTTATCCAGCGTTCGGACTGTTCGGGAAAGCAAAGTTTAAGATTACGACGAATTACCCATGCAGGCCCTTGGGGAAACCAAGCGGCAATCGTGCCAAGCATTAAGCCCAAACCTTGTAAAAAAGCCAAAGAACGGCGGCTAAAAAAATAAAGAACCGACAACAAAAAGTGTTGTTTTTGATTGAGTGTCGGTGTGTTATTGGAGTCAGAGCTAGGTACAGACATTATGGAGTCAACGTCAAAAGTAAAGTAATAAAATAGGATGGCTGAGGATGAGTGCTTTATTTAGACGAGATATAGGTCTGAATGATGGTTCAGAGGCAACCACTGTCTAAGCCCTCAACGCCGAAGTATAGGGGGTGATACTCTAGCTGCCAAGATTTTCAGCCTACACCATTGCCGATATTGCATCATCATCATGCGTCAGGGTTGGTAAATGCGTATAATTCGCGCGCTAAGTTAACCGCGAGTAGGGTCATGAGTGATTTTTTACAACCAGTCCGTGATTTTTTGGCTTGTTCAACGCCACAGGCATGGATTGATGCTGCCATCCAAGATATTCCCTTATTATTACAGGACCATGCCAACTGTGAAAAAAAAGCCGCAGGCACGGCGGTCAATTTATTGTTTAGATACAACGATAAATTGCCACTGCAAGAGCAACTTGCACAACTCGCGCGCGAAGAGTTATTGCATTATGAACAAGTCATGGCGATTATGAGTAAACGCGGTATTGGCTATTTACCCATTAGTCCCGCACGTTATGCTGCAGGCATGCGTCAACATGTCAGAACCTATGAGCCACAACATTTAGTAGATATTTTGATTGTGGGCGCATTTGTAGAGGCGCGCTCCTGTGAGCGTTTTGCTGCGATTGCGCCGTTTTTAGATGACGAATTAAAAAAGTTTTATACCTTTTTATTAAAGTCAGAAGCCCGTCATTTTGAGTATTATTTATCTTTAGCGGCACATTATAGCCCTGAGCCTATAGAAGAGCGGGTTACTTTTTTTAGACAGGTCGAAGCCGACTTAATTATGCGACCCGATACCGAATTACGCTTTCACAGTGGTATCCCTGTCTAACAGCGAATGTGCTCAGCCGTGTGACCCAAACTCAGTAGCCAATCAGATGCATCCTGCTATGGCTGGGTAGTTTGGGTCACGCGTTCAATCTAGTATTATCTTTTAGCCTGCCTAAAAACCGCTCATCAATTATAAAATACCGTTTGTTGTACAAAACCATTCGTCGGCATGACGTGAATTCACAGACTATGACGTCAATTAGCAAGTTTGGTGACGTTATTTTCATTAAATTTGGCATCAATGAAAACAAAAGACTTTTAACCCAAAAATAGTGTTTTTACTCTAATAAAATCAATTGCTTAATAATCTAAAACGCATTAACAACAATAGTAGAGTAGGGGAAAACAAAAATGTTAAAACACGCTATCGCCGTTGCAACATTAGTAGGTACTGCCTTAACCAGCGCAAATGCCAGTGCATTTTGTTTGTTTAACTGTGATTACACAAAAACCAAACATCCTATTGTTTTAGCACCCGGTGTTTTGGGCTTTGAAAAATTATTGGGCTTTGCAGATTACTGGTATGGTATTCCCAGTGCCTTACGTGATGGTGGTGCTAAGGTTTATACGACTTCTGCCTCTGCTTTTAACAGTTCCGAAGCCCGCGGCGAACAATTATTGGCGCAAGTGCAAACTATTTTAGCGGTGTCTGGTGCGCAAAAAGTGAATTTAATGGGGCATAGCCACGGCGGTTTTTCGGTACGTTATGTGGCCAGTGCTATTCCAACCAAGGTCGCTTCTGTTACCACCGTACATAGCCCCGTGAAAGGTGTGAATGGCGCAGCAATTTTAACGGGCACAGATGGCACGATTGCGGGTAGTTTGGTACAAACCGTGGGCACAGCCGTGTCTGGTTTTATTACCTTTTTAGCAGGTAACGATTACAAAGAAAACTTTATGGCGAGCATGAAGTCTTTAGACCCTAAAGGTGCAGCTGCATTTAATGCCAAACATCCTAATGGGGTGCCAACAACAGCTTGCGGTGAAGGTGCTTATACAACGAATGGCATTAAAAACTATTCATGGAGTGGTACATCCGCAGTGACCAATGTGTTAGACCCCTTAGATACGTTCTTTGGTGTGATGTCATTGGTGTCAACCTCTGAAGCCAATGATGGTTTAGTCGGTAAGTGTGTGAGCCATTTTGGTAAGGTTATTCGTGACAACTACCCACATAACCACGGCGATGCTATCAATCAACTATTTGGTGTTCGTGGCTTATTCACGCCTGCACCCACAGATTTATACCGTGAACATGCAAATCGTTTGAAAGTGGCTGGTTTATAAGCCCATAACTGGTATAGAGCAGCACATCTATACGCTGTACAAAAATAGGCGGTATACTTACCGCCTTTTTTATTGGAAGAAACATTGGCCTTGTGGCATTTTATGGGCACTTCGCTCTAATCGGTAAAAACAACAACAACCCCTTGTGCGCTTCCCAATTGAATCAACCATGATGACGTTGATTTAACCGAAGAAGAGGCAAACGAGTCATATAAACATAATAACTGATTCTTTTTCGATGGAGATTTCTGTCATGAAACCTAAAGTGGCTATTGCCGCAACAGCACTGTTATTGATATCCGCAGGCGGATTTTTGTGGTTAGCACGAGATACCGCCCCTGAATCAAGTAGTGTCGCTAAACAGCAAATGAGCTTGTCGCCCGAACAAACGGCCGCGGTCGTTGCAGACGCAATTGCTAAATCAAAAACCGATACCCGCTTTAAGACAGGCGTAGAGAATATGCCCCGTTCTTTACAAGATACCGAAGTGGATGGCGCTTTATCGGTGGATAATGCAGGTAATTTGATTATTAGCCGTAGTATTCGCCAAACCTTTGATTATTTTTTATCGGCCATTGGCGAAGAAGACTTAACAACGATTGTCTCGCGTATTCGTGCCTACATCCGCAACAAACTGGCCGATTATCCCAAAGCGATGGCACAAGCCGAACAAATTTTAGATGGTTATTTATCCTATCGTGAAGCCTTAGGGCATATTGCACAAATTGGTGGTAATCCTGCCGATAACATTTCGGGTGTGCGCCAACAAAAAGAGCAAATTGCCTCGTTGAGAACACAATATTTGTCGCGTGAGGTGATAGAAGCCTTTTTTGGTGATGAAGATGCCTATGACCGTTATACGATGGCGCGTATCGAAATTATGCAGGATAAGAATTTATCGGCCACAGAAAAAGCAAAACGTGCGGCGGAGTTGTTGAACACCTTGCCTCCAGAACTCAAAGAAAGCGTAGAAACCTTAAATAAATATCAAGAACTAACCAGCTTAACGGATGATTGGAAAGCGCGTGGCGGTAAACCAGAAGAGCTACGTGCCATTCGTGAACAATTGGTGGGTGTAGAGGCAACCGAACGCTTAGAAGCCTTAGACCAAGAGCGCGCTGCGTGGGATGGTCGTATGAATGATTATCTCTCACAACGCGACACCATCCTGAAAAATCAAGCACTAAGTCAGCAAGACCGCGAACGGCAGGTAAACGACTTAAAACAGAAAAACTTTAACCAACAAGAGCGTATTCGTGTTGATGCTTTAGAAACCATGCACGACCAAGGCATTAAGCCCTAAGCCGCCCAAATACCGCTAACAGAGTGTGTCAGTGCATACACTGACCACTCATCTTCAGATTTAGACCGCACAGCCAATATGACGTTTTTTATCAAATAAAAGACGTGAATTACCAACCATTCAACTAGGCATTTTTTGTGATTGCGTCTATATTTTATTCTGTAAATTAGACTATTTACTCTAAAAATTATCTATCCGTATTTTTTATGTAAATGGCCTCATGGATTGTGGGTCGTCAGTTTTATCAAAAATAATCAGTTAACAATACCTCAACAAGTAAAACGACCAACACAAAAGAACAGGGGACAACAACATGAAAAAGCTACTGTTATCGACAGCAGTCTTAACCTCCGCCATGTTAGCAAACTCGGCACAAGCCTGTTGGTGGTGGGAAGATTGCACCTACACCAAAACAAAATACCCGATTGTATTAGCACCAGGTGTCTTGGGCTTTGATAAATTGGTAGGTTTTGTAGATTACTGGTATGGTATTCCTAGTGCGTTAAGCTATAGCGGGGCTAAGGTATATACCACCTCCGCTTCTGCGTTAAATAGTTCTGAGGCACGTGGCGAGCAGTTATTATCACAAGTCCAAACCATTCTCGCTATTTCTGGTGCGCAAAAAGTCAATTTAATGGGACATAGTCACGGTGGATTCTCGGTACGTTATGTGGCGAATGCGATTCCAACCAAAGTATCCTCATTGACCTTAATTCATAGTCCTGCGAAGGGCAGCCCTGTTGCTGACTTAGTGAATGGTATTGTCCCCGCAGGCACAGCACAAACATTTATTGGTAATGTCACCAATGCCTTAATGAGTATTCTGGATTATTTGGCAGGTAATAACCGTCCAGAAGACTCTTTGGCGGCCTTAAACTCATTAACAACAGCAGGCGCTGCCACATTTAACGCAAAATATCCTAATGGCTTGCCGACAACGGCCTGTGGTGAAGGCGCATATACGGCGAATGGCATCAAAAATTATTCATGGAACGGGACTTCGTCCTTTACTAATGCCGTCGACCCCTTAGATTATTTCTTTGGCATTACAGGCTTGGCAGGCAGTGAACCCAATGACGGTTTAGTGGGTAAATGTTCTAGCCACTTTGGTAAAGTGCTGCGTGATGACTATCCATGGAACCATGCTGACGCAATCAATCATACCTTTGGTGTGCAAGGCTTGTTTGCGCCAGACCCTAAAGATGTTTACCGTGCGCATGCGAATCGTCTGAAAAACGAAGGTGTCTAATTCGTATTATCTATTCGGCGATACACAAAACGGTCACTAGTCAGTGGCCGTTTGTATTTTATCTGTTGCTAAATCCACATGTTGTCTCAAGCGGTGCGTAGTCAGCACTAGAATGTATAAGTTTCTAAACGTATGCCTGAGGCATCGGCGACACCAATGATGGCATCACCCGTGTCTTCACGCCAATCGCCCAGCACAATACGTTGTGCTGATTGATGTGGGGCGGTGTTAAGTTGATGAATCTGTGGACGATGGGTATGACCGTGTAACAAAATACTGACTTGAAACTGATTTAACACCGTCGTTACCTCTTCGGGGCTAACGTCCATAATGTTTTCGGGTTTATTGCTATTTTGCATTTTGCTTTGCAAACGCCATAACTCAGCAATTTGCACTCGCTCGGCTAAGGGTTTGGCCAACATGCTTTGTTGCCATAAGGGGTGACGGCTTTGCGCCCGAAACGCCATAAACTTTTCATCTTTGGTGCATAACGCATCCCCATGTTCAATTAAAATACGCTGTTGATGGATGTCAATAATGGTACGTTCACCTAACAATTGGCCACCACAGGCCTTGGCAAATGATTCACCCAACATAAAATCACGATTGCCATGTACAAAATATAAAGCCGTACCTTGGTCACTCAGTTGTCGAAATTGCGCAATAATCTGTTGATTATAATCAGATAAATTGTCATCACCTACCCACACTTCAAACAAGTCGCCTAGCACATATAAAGCCGTCGCTTGTCCCGCAATCTGAGTCATTAGTTGCGTAAAACCTTGGGTGACACGCGGTAAGTCAGCCGCTAAATGTAAGTCAGAGATAAAGTAGGTGGGTTTCATGGTGTTGATATATTAAGAGTGGCTAATCGTTGTGATTATATGTGTTGCAAGATAATTTATAAATGCTTAGTGACTTTAGCCTGTGTACCGTAGCGAAATACAGGGAAAATAAACGGCAGTTGGCATTTCGATTGTGCTTGCGAAGTCTATTTTAGACTGACACGCTAATCGCTGAGTTGTGATTAAAACTGCTACACGGTTTGATATTTACAATACGCGCTTATCTCGGTGTGACGTGTCAGTAAAATTATTTATGGAAAATATGTGGCGTGATTTACATGGTTTAGTCGTTGCAGATAGTCAATTCGTAAAAAAATCGCCATAAGAAATAGCTCTTTCGTTGCGTATCCTAATAAAGTCTGTCTATACAGTGCGACAAAATTGACTATGACAGACGAAACTTATCATATAAAAATGATATGTTTCGTCGCGCATCTTCCAACAAGCACTTACTCTTTGTACTTGAACTGAACAGGCGTATCACTTGTTATACATTTTGTGATTGCACGTTTCCTTCCGAGCATGTTTGCATATGGGGTTCGACGTTGAATATGATTCACTAACCAAACAGGTAAGCCAGAACCACCTGGGTCAACGTAACCTTCCATATGCTCTTCAGTTTCATTATTGCCTGCGGGTTTGAGTTTTATACTCGTTTCATAGGCAGGCATGCGTATGACACCCGGTTTAGTAGGAATAAAGTCGGGGGCAGCACTGTAAACAATCCCTAAAAATCCTGTTTTACTAGAATAAGGATGAACTTTAGCATGAATGATCACGTCGCGATTTGGTACACCAAATGGCATTTTGATAAAGAAATAAAAATAATATTCAGTATCGCTGACACGCTTTAATAGCTTAGCTTCCGTTACATTCATATACCAATTAGGTATGTTTTCAATATCAAATTGACAACGGGCTGCCGCTTCCAGAGAGCCATTTAAAACGCCTTCTACTTTAAATGAACGAAAACGACGATTATCTTCCTGCTTAGAATAGGTTTTGATTTGATGTCTTTTGTCATCTTTGATTAGAGACCACTCTTTGACTGTTTTTTCGTTGTAGGGAAGGTACTCTGTGGTGTCGTCGTCGCCATCTTTGGCAGCATAGCTAGTGTTGGTAGCTAATATTAAACAGAGTAAACTTGTTTTTAAAAACAAATTATACTTATTCATTGTATATGCTCTTCTGTTTTTTGGTTTGTGGTTTTGTAACTTTTCCATACATTGGGTTTGGCTATCTTCTTTGTAAAGTGCCATAATGATATTTAAATATTTTTATATTGGTTTTTTAGTCGTTTTTTGTCTTAAATGATCGCTGTAATATATAATGTTTTTCTATGAATAAAAATTTATATTTGTTTAATATTGTAGCTAAAGTGAATTATAACGTAAGATTAGTTATATGGATATGCAAACTATGGTTTGTTTATATCTTTACTGAAAAAATATTTTTACGCGCATGTATTTGTCTGTGCTTTATATGTGGCTACACTTAATAGGTGAATAAGAATAAGATGAGGGGCTACCAATCATCATGATATGTATATTGGGTATACGAGTGTTTATGGCAGGCCAATAGATTTTGAAGGTATGATTGATATGGCAGCAGAGTTATCGCAAAAGTGTCTAGTATCATAGACTGCTAACATATTGGTATTTGTTTTGGTTAAACTGTAGAAAAATTACTTAAAGCAAGTGTGGTCTGTATGCAGCGTAGCGAAATAAGGAATTAAATAGTTAATAAATATTTATTGGGTAGTGCATTTTGACGTGATAAAAACTTTCTATCCATTGGTAGACAAAGGTTCTATGGAAGTATCACATTATTTTTACACACTACCACTTATTGTTTTAATGCGGTCATCAATCTTGTGTTACACAGGATACACTCGCTGTTGCTGCTAAACATGAACATGCAGCACTGTTTTATCAGATTATTGGTTTTAGAGCGTTACCTAATCATCCCTTAAAATTATTTTTGCCTGTCACATAGTTGTTAAAATTTTTGTAGCGTGTGGTTGAGGAACGAAACCTATGATTAACGATAGTTGTTAAAATATGAATTTTCTTTGTTTATGTTGATGGATTTGAACCCATAAAAGCTATATTTGAGATTTATTTAGGTTTGTTTTTGAAAATTATGAGTTGCTTTCTTCAGACCATTCTTAAACATTATTTTTGAATTGTATAATACACAATAAGTTATATATAGTATTTTTATGGCTTTTTTGTGTGGTGTTGACTATATAGTGGTCAATTATGTTTTTTGATATTTCTAATGTCTTTAAGGTGAGTATTGATTTTGTATAATCGAAAAAAGACCTTCGTGCTAATTATTATGTTTTAAGTGCGCTATTATTATTTATTTGAATGGTTTTTATAGGCGGATTTTTATTTAGGTAAGCAGGTGTAGCCTGTATGCAGCGTAGCGAAATACGGGAGAAAATTTAATAAATACTTATTGTGTTAATTCCGCTATAAAACCCGTGTAACCTTGCCCGTCACAGAAACTACAGTTACTAACATAAATGCCTATTAACCCAATTGTAGCATAAATTGGTGATTATAGATGATGTGAGAACTGCGGTAAATGCAGGAAGTGTGGTGACGATTAGTCAATATCCTATAGTTTATAATGGCTGGACAGGTACAGGGTATAGTATTGTTGACACAAATACAGGGGCTCATTTCATTGGTTGTGGCGGATAGGGCTTTGATTTTATTGAGTTCAGTAACTATGTTGATGTTATTGGTAATAGGGTTATAACTTTAACGCCAAAGGGTAGCAATCCCACAACAAACTAAAATCTGAGATTGATCTAAGAACCATTCAAAAAAAATACTAAAAATGCGCGGGGTACTATCCTTTTGGGGTATTGACTTAGAGTGCACTTTAAAACTCAATAAAAAAAGGGTGATTTATTTTAATCTAAATTTATCAATATATGCTCTTATAGCGATTGATACAGCCAAAAAGTGTGCTGCCATAAATGTTAAGAATTCAAACTCAAATATAAAGCCAGTACTTAAGATAAAAAATAGAATTAAAAATAAATTATTAAAAAATAAAAGACACTTAAGGTAGATTGGTTTAAGAGTAAGTTTATCATCAACTAATTGTAAGCCTTGAATCATTAGAAAAAGAGTTAACAAATATGGCAATGCTACCAACAATGTAATCCATTTCTCATGAACTGACATAAAGCTCTCTAACTTGCAGTAAGGTGTACCAAGAATAAATGCTACTGTAGCGTTTTTAGAGGCGTAAGTATCCCGCCACGGCCAATGTTGAAAATGTCATGAAAACACTTAACCTTGTTGAACCTAACGTCCAAGACGATGGCGGGCATAGTAGTATTATAAGCAATAATCATTTTTTTTCAGTCCTTCTATGTAGATCGCTGCCCATTTGACCCGTCACCTAACATTATCAGTTTATTGCAAGATGCTGGCCTATCGATATTTTTGCATGAGTCGGTGCATTTCTTTTTAGAGACGGATATTCCTATTGAGATTCAAATTATGAGCCAAAGTGATGTTTTTGATGCTTCTACTATGCTCAAAGCGAGTGTAGTCTGTACGGAGCTTAGCAAAATACGAGGTTAAATTTGGCCATAAAACCCGTGTCACCTTGCACGTCACACGGGCTATTTCTAAGCTAAAATATAGCCTAAAAATTATTCAATCACTTCCGCTGTTTCAATCACGACTGGCTCTAATGGCACATCACCATGATAGCCTTTATTACCTGTTTTTACGCCTTCAATTTGTGTCACAATGGCCATGCCTTCGGTCACTTTACCAAACACTGCATAGCCCCAACCTTGCACCGTTTTGCTAGAGTGATTCAAAAAGCTATTGTTGGCGACGTTAATAAAAAATTGTGCAGAAGCAGAGTGTGGGTCTTGAGTCCGTGCCATGGCAATCGTGCCAACATCATTTTTTAGACCATTATTCGCTTCGTTTTCGATGGAGGCCTTTGTCGTTTTTTGATTCATGGTTTTGTCAAAACCGCCGCCTTGAATCATGAAGCCACGAATGACACGATGAAAAATCGTACCATTGTAATGGCCACTTTTAACATAGTCGACAAAGTTAGCAGTCGTTTTGGGGGCATTGACGGCATCAAGTTCGAGTACAATACGGCCAAAATTGGTGTTTAAGGCAACTTTCATCATCGTTATCCTATTGGTTGAAACTAATTACTTGAGACAGCGACACGCAATCGCTAGACTCTGTACTTTTCTTGGATGGGTTATCTTCATAGCCACAGCCAAGCATATAGGACATTCCCTGTTTGAATAGGGTCTGTTCTGTGTTCATTATGCTGGCCGCTAATCATAGTGGTTGGCGCTACGCTTGTCATGCGAGTTGTTTTAATGGAAGCCAAAGATTTTATTCGTTCACACATAATTGAAGATTTAGCGGCGGGTAAACATACAAAAGCGGTGACCCGTTTCCCGCCCGAGCCAAATGGCTATTTACATATTGGTCATGCCAAGTCCATTTGTTTGAACTTTGGCATTGCCGTCGAAAGTCAGGGTGATTGTCATTTGCGTTTTGATGACACGAACCCCGAAAAAGAATCACAAGAGTATATTGATGCCATTAAGCGTGATGTGACGTGGATGGGTTTTCAATGGGCAGGTCAGGTACGTTATGCCTCTGACTATTTTGATGCCTTATATGATTTTGCTTTGCAACTCATCCAGATGGGTAAAGCCTATGTGGACTCACAAACACCCGAACAAATCCAACAAACGCGCGGTAGTTTTACCGAAGCGGGTAAAAACTCGCCTTATCGTGAGCGCAGTGTCGAAGAGAACTTAGCGTTATTTGAAAAAATGCGTTTAGGTGAGTTTGCCGAAGGTGAATGTGTGTTACGTGCCAAAATTGATATGGCCTCAGGTAATATCAACTTACGTGACCCTGTGTTGTATCGCATCAAAAAAGTGGCACATCATCAAACGGGCGATAAATGGCTCATTTACCCCATGTATGATTACACGCATCCCATTTCTGATGCCTTAGAGTACATTACCCATTCGTTATGTACCTTAGAGTTTGAAGACCATCGACCATTTTATGATTGGTTATTAGATACTTTAGGCACGCCTGCGCACCCGCAACAAATTGAATTTTCGCGCTTAAATCTCAATTATACAGTCACCAGTAAGCGTAAGTTAAAGAAACTGGTCGACGAGCACTTAGTTAATGGTTGGGATGACCCACGTATGCCAACCATTGCAGGCTTACGTCGTCGGGGGTATACACCTGAGTCTTTACGTGATTTTTGTGAGCGTATTGGGATTACTAAAAGTGACGGTGTCGTCGATTTTGGCTTATTAGAGTTTTGTATTCGTAACCATTTAGAAAACACAGCGCCTCGTGCGATGGCGGTCTTGAATCCACTCAAAGTGGTGATTACTAATGTGGAGGAGGCGACCTTAGCCTTAACCTCGGCACGTCATCCCAATTTACCTGAATTGGGCGAACGAGAGATTCCTTTTACCAAAGAAATTTATATTGATGCGGCCGATTTTAGCGAAAACCCACCCAAAGGTTATAAGCGTTTAGTCGTGGGCGGTGAAGTGCGTTTGCGTCATTGTTATGTCATTCGTTGTGACGAAGTCATTAAAAATGAGGCTGGCGAGATTGTAGAGCTGCGCTGCTCGGCCGACTTAAATACCTTAGGTAAAAATCCTGAAGGCCGTAAAGTCAAAGGGGTCATTCAGTGGGTATCAGCCACACTAGGCATGCCTGCAGAAATTCGTCTATATGACCGCTTATTTAATCAGCCTGACCCTGAAGCGGGTGATAATTTCTTGGACTGTATCAACCCTGATGCCTTAACCGTCGTTCAGGCTGTCGTAGAACCGAGTTTGGCGAATGCTCAACCTGAGGAGCGGTTTCAATTTGAACGCGAAGGCTATTTTGTGGCTGACTTAGTCGACTGCAAACCCAACCGCTTGGTGTTTAACCGTACAGTGGGCTTGCGTGACTCATGGGGTGGGGCATAATGGCGGTGTTGGGGTAACGTCTGTAGTTACCCCATTTATTAATGACTGCTTAAAACGCTGGGTGTCTTTACTCTTAATCTTCGGGATTGGCAAAAGCCCGTATGGTTTCGTGGTCTTGTTGTTTACGGGCAATATCTTGTGCTAAGCGTGCACGGTCGCTGGGGTTGATATTGATAAAATACACGCCCGTTCTAAAACCTTCTAAATCTTCATCCTCGCAATAAACCACACGTGCGGTAGCCGCAATGTGATAATGATGCTCTAAATGGCTAATCGCTAAATGTAAATGTGTGCCTGGTGGTAAGGCTTCGGTGGCATGAAAAGATAAACCGCTTTCGCTCAGGTTGACTTGTTGTGGAATGGGGGATAGCAGTTTAGCCAAACCGTCATAAATAGCCCCTGTCAGTAACTCAATTTTGAGATTCACGGCTTCCATTAAGCCGTGTACACGCTCATTTTCACGGGCTAAAAGCTGCATTTGTCCACGTTGTACACTATTCACCTGTTCTATTTCGGCAAATAGCGTAAAGTAACGCGGCAAAGAAAAACTCGAGTCATACGGGTCTTTTAACGAATCTGCACTACTAATTGGTTGGTAATGCAGCGATAGTGTTGAGTCAACACGATTTAATAAACGTCTTTCAAAGGGATTGTCTGTAATCGTTTTTGTCATGATGTTTAACTCATAGGGCATACTTGCCGTTTGTTACTAGTATTATGGTTCAACTTCTACCATGTTCAAGCCAGTTTCTTTATTAATCGGTTTGCGTTACACCCGCGCTAAACGCCGAAACCATTTTATTTCTTTTATCTCCTTAACTTCAATTATTGGATTGATGTTAGGAGTCGCTGTCTTAATTACGGTGTTATCTGTGATGAACGGATTTGACCGAGAACTCAAAAACCGTATTTTGGGCATGATACCTCATGCCACCATTAACTCCCGCGAGCCATTTCACGATTGGCAGAAATTAGCAGAGTTTGTACATAAAAATCCAGAGGTTGTTGCGGTTGCGCCTTACACGCAATTACAAGGCATGTTGACGGCAAATGGCCAAGTGACAGGTGCACTGATTTCGGGGATTGAACCCATATACGAACAAAAAGTATCAATTATTGAACAACATTTTCAAACAGGTAGCCTGAATCAATTGCGTGCAGGTGAGTTTGGGATTGTTTTAGGTTCAGGCTTGGCGGCAAACTTGGGGGCAATGGTGGGGGACAAAATTACGCTCGTCTTGCCCGAAGCCTCTGTTTCACCCGCAGGGGTTATCCCGCGTTTTAAGCGTTTTACTGTGGTGGGTATTTTTAAGGTCGGGGCAGATGTGGATGGCTTGTTGGCGTATATCCATATTAGTGATGCAGGAAAACTCCTAAAAATTGGCGATACGGTGCAGGGAGTACGTCTCAAATTACACGATATTTTTCAGTCGCAACAGGTTGTACATCAATTACTTTACGATTTACCGGAGTATTTTTATGCCACGGAATGGACACAGACGCACGGTAATTTGTTTAGTGCCATTCAAATGGAAAAAGCGATGATGGCCTTATTGTTATTGCTAATAGTGGCGGTGGCTGCATTTAACATTGTTTCTAGTCTGGTGATGGTCGTCACTGATAAAAAAGCCGATATTGCTATTTTGCGCACCTTAGGCGCATCGCCACACACCATTACCCGTATTTTTATGGTGCAAGGCGCAGTGATAGGCTTGTTTGGAACGGTATCTGGCGTGTTATTAGGCGTGTTAATTGCCACGAATATTAGTGGTTTTATGACGTGGATTGAGCAAGTGACAGGCATGTCTCTATTTGATGCCTATTTTGTCAATTATTTGCCGTCAGAATTAAAATGGAGTGATGTGGCATGGGTGAGTTTGGTCTCGGCCATATTAAGTTTCTTGGCCACGATTTATCCTGCACGCCGTGCTGCCAAAGTACAGCCAGCGGAGGCTTTACGTTATGAATGATGTTGTCTTACGTGCCGAGCAATTAGCCAAAACCTTTAATGAAGGATTGCAGGCAGTTGATGTGCTCAAAAAAGTAGATTTCAGTATTAAACGTGGTGAGTTTGTGGCGATTGTCGGTAGTTCTGGCTCGGGCAAAAGTACCTTGTTGCACTTGTTGGGAGGGTTGGAAACCCCAAGCTCAGGCCAAGTGACCTTATTAGGGCATGTGTTGAGTCAAGCGAATGATGTCAAACGTGGACAACTACGCAATCAATATTTGGGGTTTGTCTACCAATTTCACCATTTGTTACCCGAATTTACTGCCTTAGAAAATGTCTGTATGCCGTTATTATTGCGCGATACGTCGGTCAAGGAGGCGGAACACGCTGCGACAGCGTTATTAGTTCGTGTAGGATTGGGGCATCGTTTGGCACATAAACCTGCTGAGCTATCAGGCGGAGAGCGGCAACGTGTTGCGTTGGCGCGCGCTTTAGTGACAAAACCAGCTCTCGTGTTGGCTGATGAGCCTACGGGTAATTTAGACCAACAGACCGCCGAAGAAATTCAGCAACTCTTACAGGAATTAAAACAAGAATTAGGCATGAGCCTTGTCATCGTGACACATGATTTGCAATTAGCGCAGGCCGCAGACCGCGTATTGACAATGAAGAGCGGGGTATTGATACAAGAGGAGCCGTGCTAAATCAGCAATCTACTCTTGTTCGTCTGTAGATTTGGTGAGTGATTTACGGAACTGGCGTTTATTCCATGCTTTAGTAACATGGTAACGCCAGTACCAATTCATCGCTAAATAGCCAACACAACCAAATAAAAACCCTGTGACTAACATCCCTAGTAAAATAGGTTCTATGTGTCGGCTTAGATTGAGTGCGGTTGTCTCGTGACTTTGTCCAAAAACATTACTCACCATGGCACCGAGATTATCGACAATTTGTCGCATTTGCTCTATGTCTATCATCGGCTTATGTAAAAGAGATGCGCCAATAAAATACGACACATAAATGACGGGAATCATGGTTAAGGGGTTGCTAAGCCACACTAAGACCACACACAAGGGTAAGTTGACTCTAAACACCAATGCCGCAATCGCCGCAGGTACCATTTGAAAGGGCATGGGTAAAAAAGCACACCATAATCCCCAAAACATCGCACCTGATGCAGAGTGACGGTTGAGATGCCATAAGTTAGGGTCTTGCAAACGGTGACGTAAAAAGCCTAAACCAGGCGTATTAGCCAGTTTTTCTGGATTAGGTAAATATTTACGAATAAGGTGTTTGGGCATACCCACATCCACAAGTTCAGGGCGCAGGATTGTTTCCTATTTATGGCAATTCTGCAATCTTTTCGCGCGGCTTGCTGACAAAAATACGTCTTTTTTAGCGGTTGTTTTCTCTGTTTTAGATAATCTGTGGCAACTAGCCGATTATCAGGCATGCTATGGCCTATCTGTTTTGCCTCAGTTATGATTTGTTCTTCTAACAAACATCCGTACGATAATCACTTTGTAGTGTTCAAAACAAGGAAATTCACATAAGGACTGTGTCATGACAATCGAGCGTTGTTTATGGGGCATTGCTGCGGCTGCACCTGTCTTATTGCTATGGCCAACCTTGCCAAATGTCTATTATTTTTGTCTAGCGGCCACGCTCATGAGTGTAGTCGCTTTACGTTGGTCATGGGCTTGGCTATTAGTCGCCATGCTCCTGATGATGGCGTGGTCTATACAACAGGCACAGACTTACTTGGCCGCTAGACCACCCGCAGCACTCGAAAATACCGCCTTTAGAGTACACGTACAGATTCAGGGCTTAGCGGAGCAAAGCGAGTTTGGTTGGCGCTGCCGCGTCAAACCCATCAAATTATTATCTAAGGTCGATTATCCGCATTGGCAAGACAGTGAATGGTTAATTACGACGCCGTCTCGCCACGAGCCAAAGGCTAATCAAATTTGGCAAATGACGGTTAGCTTAAAAAAGCCTCATGGTTTGGCTTCGGCAGGGAGCTTTGACTATCAACAATGGCTATTAGGAGAACAAATTCATGCTGTGGGTCGTGCGAGTCGCGCCATCTATATACAGGAAGGTGCATGGACGATGAATGACTGGCGGTGGCGTATTCGTCAGCAAGCACAGGTTTTAGCGAGACATGCACCAGAAGCAGGCATCGGTTTGGCGTTATTGACGGGCGACCGTATGCTAGTCCCTGACACGGCTTGGGACTTATATGCGAATACAGGCATTAGCCATTTGCTGGCTATTTCGGGTACGCATGTGATGTTGGCTGCATTGATGACGGTTTGGTTATTACAACAGTTAGTAAATTACTGGCCAAGAGTATATTTACGTTGGCCTGTACATCAATGCAAGTTACCGTTTATTTGTGCGATTGCTCTGTTATACGGTTATTTAGCGGGCTTGTCGTTGCCGACCTTACGCACCTTAGTGATGGTATTATTAGCCAGTTTTTGGTCATGGTATAGACATAGCGTCAGCCCTATACAAACCTTACTCAGAGCCTTTGTACTATTGGTGTTATGGCAACCCTTATCGGTACATGCGATGGGGTTTTGGTTGTCTTTTGTTGCGGTGGCGGTATTGATGTTAGCCTTGCATGTGCAACATGCATCCCCCGTCTGGCATTTTGTGCGTTTGCAGTGGCTTTTAACGTGGGCATTGTTACCGTTAACCTTATTTTTATTTGGTCGTATTGCATGGGTATCCCCATTAGCCAATGTAGTCGCTATTCCCACTATGAGCTTTCTGGTTGTTCCTTTAGAGTTAGTCGGTCTGGCTCTAGGAGCAGTGACCACCGTAGGTCAGACTTTATGTTGGCTAACGGCTGCCAAGATTATCGGTTGGTTAAATAGTTATTTGTCGTATTTAGCAGGCTTGCCATTTAGTCAGTCGTTTGCGATATTGTCCTTACCAAGTTTTTTCTTTTTGCTGGCCGCATTGGGCGTGTTATGCCTCCCTGCATCGCTAGTGCCACGCAGCGCAGCAGGTTTTTTTATATTGCCTGTCCTCTTTAGCCGCTCAAGTATGCCGCCACACAGTTTAAGTGTGCATGTGATAGATGTGGGTCAGGGTTTGAGTGTGTTAATACAAACCCAACATCATTTTTTGTTATATGACACAGGCGCAAATACACAGGCAGGTGAACAAGTCATTGTCCCATATTTGCGCTGGGTGGGTGTCTCGCGTCTCAATGGCTTAATGATTAGTCATAATGATAAAGACCACACAGGTGGCGCAAATGCTGTACTAGCGGCCTATACGCCACAGCAACTTTGGTATAGCGCTGCTCCCGAGGGGTATCAGGTCGCGCATAACCAAACGCAGCGTTATTGCCAACAAGGACAATCTTGGCAGTGGGATGGGATTCAATTTAGTGTATTATCACCCCAATCAACACAGACCTATAAAAAAGATAATGACCGCTCCTGTGTTCTAAAAATAGCAGGTGATGGTTTTAGTGTGCTGTTGACGGGCGATATTGAACAAGCGACTGAACAAGTTTTAGTGCGTCAATCGACACTGGATTTACGTGCGAACCTGTTAGTATTAGGGCATCACGGCAGCAAAACTTCATCTAGTCTGCCATTTTTGCAACGGGTACAACCTGACATTGCGGTTGTGTCAGCAGGATACTTGAATCCTTTTCAGCATCCTTCGCCCGCTGTCATCGCACGTTTGCAGCAAGCAAAAGTGACCATAGATAGCACGATTGAGCAGGGAACGTTGCGTTATCATTGGCAGTCTCAACAGAAAGTACACAAGGAAGCATGGCGTTTACGAGGCCATTACTGGCTAAATGCCCCTTAAATCGGTAAAGTAAGCAAATTTTTAGCATGGTACTGAGAGTGATTATCAGACCAGCCATAATAAATCATCAATTGAGGACAATCGTGTGTGGGAATTAGTTAAATCTGGTGGTTTGTTAATGATTCCATTACTGTTGGCATCCGTATTGGCATTAGCTATTTGCCTAGAGCGGGCATGGGCATTACGCATGTCACGTGTTGCCCCTGCCAATTTGCTGGCAGAGGTGTGGAGCTGGATTCGTAATAAAGAGCTGAATGCCGATAAACTGCGTCAGCTCAAAGCTAATTCTCCATTAGGAGAAATTTTGGCCGCAGGCTTATTAAATTCACGACATGGCCGCGAAATTATGAAAGAGGCCATCGAAGAAAAGGCGAATGTCGTCATTCACCATTTAGAGCGCTATTTGACCTTGTTGGGAACTTTGGCGATGATTTCGCCACTGTTGGGTTTATTAGGCACGGTTGTGGGGATTATTGAGGCGTTTATGGCGATTAACAGCTCAGGCATGGGTGACCCCGCCTTATTAGCCAGTGGTATCTCTAAAGCGCTCATTACGACAGCAGGTGGATTATTTGTTGCGATTCCAGCCATGATTATGCACCGTTATTACCTACGTCACATTGCGACGATGGCGGTAGAAATGGAACAACAAGCCATTAAATTAGTTGATATCGTTCACGGTGACCGTGAAGTTGATTTCCAACCATAGGTCGCTGTATGAAATTTCGTCGTCCTCAAGCCGAAAACTTAGAAATTAATTTAACGCCTTTAATTGATTGTTTGTTGTTTTTAATTATCTTTTTGATGATTTCAACCACCTTTAACAAGGCGAGTAAATTACAAATAGTCCTACCAGAAGCCAAAGGTGATGCCGCAAAACCTTCTAAAGCCAAATCGATTGAAATTGGTGTCAGTGCAGGCGGTATCTATACCATCAATGGTCAAGAATTGGCAGTAAAAGACCCTAAACAATTACAAAGTGCCATCGAAAAAGTCAGTGAAGGCAAACGAGATTTACCCTTTATCATTGCCGCAGACGGTAAGGCAAGTCATCAAGCGGTGATTACCGTGATGGACGTGGCAGGGCAAATGGGTTTTGTCAATTTAAGTATTAGTACGCGTGTCAGCAGTGAGAACCCCTAATGGCAGATAAAACAGGTTGGTTAGCCTATAAACGATTATTAGGCTATAGCAAAGCCTATTGGGGAGCATTTGCATTAGGCGTATTGGGGTTTATTTTGAATGCCCAAACCGAATGGGCAGGCGCACAACTGATTAAATTTGTCATTGATGCCATCCAAAATAAAAGCCAAGCCGACAAAAATCTATTTCCCTTGTTTGTGATTGGAATTTTCTTTTTACGTGGCGTAGGCACATTCATGGGAAGTTATTATCTCTCCCTTGTTGCGCGTAATGTCGTGTATCAACTCCGCAAAGAGTTATTTGCTAAGCTCTTGGTCTTGCCCAACCAGTATTATCATCTGCATTCTGCAGGCCATCTCAGTGCCAAACTGATTTATGATGTTGAACAAGTCACCGAAGCTGCGTCTGAAGCCTTAAAAACCTTAGTACGCGAGGGTTTTGTGGTCATTGGTCTGCTCGGGTATTTGTTTTATACTAACTGGCGTTTGTCTATTTCCTTATTAATTATTGGTCCTATTGCTGCAGGTTTAGTGCGTAAAGCCAGCAAACGCTTTCGCATGTTATCGCATAAAATTCAACACACGATGGGTGACGTGAACCATATCGTCAATGAAACCATTAATGGTTTTGCGGTCGTCAAAAGTTATGGTGGTCAAGCCTTTGAACAACAACGTTTTGAGCAAGCCTCGCGTGAGAATCTCAAACAAAGTATGAAAATGGTGGTAACAGCCTCGTTAAATACCCCCATTATTCAATTTTTAATGGCCGTTGCGATGGGCTTTGTCATTTGGTTGGCCTTGCAGCCGCACATTTTAGGGGATGTATCTGCGGGTGAGTTTGTGGCTTACATTACCGCAGCAGGTCTGTTATCTAAACCTGTGCGCTCATTGACGGACGTGAATTCTAAAATTCAAAAAGGCATTGCTGCCGCACAATCCGTCTTTGAGTTGCTTGATAGCCCTGTAGAGCCTGACCACGGCCAATATCAAGCCTCACGCGTGCGTGGTGATTTAGAGTTTAAGCAAGTCTCTTTTAGCTATCCGACAGGCGAGCGCGTGTTACATGACATTAACTTGACCATTCCTGCGGGTAAAACGGTTGCCTTAGTCGGGCGTTCGGGGTCAGGCAAAAGTACCTTAGTCAGCTTATTGCCGCGTTTTTATGAGTTAAACGAAGGCCAAATTTTATTAGATGGTCAACCGTTATCTGACTACACTTTAGCCAGTTTGCGTGAGCAGGTAGCCAACGTTAGCCAAAAAGTGGTCTTATTTGATAATACGATTTTGCATAATATTGCCTATGGCTCATTGGCTAACAAATCTTTTGCTGAGGTAGAAGCGGCAGCTAAAGCGGCCTATGCCCATGAATTTATCGAAAAATTGCCCGAAGGTTATCAAACCCGTGTGGGGCAAGACGGTACGCAATTATCGGGCGGCCAACGTCAGCGTTTAGCCATCGCTCGTGCGTTATTAAAAGATGCGCCCATTTTGATTTTAGATGAAGCCACCTCTGCGTTAGATAATGAGTCTGAGTTTTATATTCAAGCGGCTTTAGAAACCATCATGCAGCATCGAACAACGCTGGTGATTGCCCATCGTTTGTCTACTATTGAGAAAGCGGATTTGATTGTGGTTTTAGAAGCAGGACGTATTGTGGAGCAAGGCACACATGCCGAGTTACTTGCAAAGGCGGGTTTATATGCACAATTACATAGCCGTCAATTTGCAGAAGATGAAGATTTGCCATCATGAGTCAAGCCCTTGTACAAGCGTGGTATCAAGGGCATTGGGCATTAACGTTATTGCGCCCCTTGTCTCTCGTATATCGGGTCATCAGTACAGTACGACGTTGGGGATATAGACAAGGTTATTTACGCAGTGAGCGGGCAGCACTGCCTGTCATTGTGGTGGGTAATATCACCGCAGGGGGGACAGGTAAAACGCCGTTGACCTTGGCTATCGTACGTTATTTACAAACACAAGGTTATCGTCCTGCTATCGTTAGCCGCGGTTATGGTGGTAAAACCGTTTATCCTGCCTTAGTGACAGCCCAGAGCCATGCGTCTGAAGTAGGGGACGAGCCGTTGTTGATGGCTCAGTTAAGTGGTGTACCCGTCGTTGTTGCGCCTAAACGTATGCAGGCGGTGCAGTTAATTGAACAACAACAATTAGCCAACGTGATTGTCTGTGATGATGGTTTGCAGCATTATGCTTTAGCACGCGATATAGAAATTGCGGTGATAGACGGTGAACGTGGCTTGGGCAATGGCCGATTACTCCCCGAAGGGCCGTTACGAGAGCCAAAATCGCGTTTAGCGGAAGTCGATTTTATCGTAGTGAACGGCTCAACTAACCGTTGGCCAGCCAGTTATGCGATGCATTTGGTACCTCAAGGGTTGACGCGTGTGGGTGAGCATGCGTATCTCCCGCCGAGTCCCCCAGCGTCAGTGCATGCCGTCGCAGGTATTGGTAATCCAGCGCGCTTTTTCGCGACGGTGAATCAACTTGGGTTTAGCAGTATTAATCATGCCTTTGCTGACCACCACCCCTTTATTGCCCAAGATTTGGCCTTTAATGATGATTTAGCTATTGTGATGACGGCAAAAGATGCGATTAAATGTCAGCACTTTTCAGCATTAAATTTGTGGCAATTACCCGTACATGCACAGTTAGACCCTGCTTTTTTTCAACAATTGCATCAGCGTTTAACTGAGTGCCAAATAAAATTGAGTCATAAACATGATTGATAAAAAACTAATCGCTATTTTAGTTTGTCCCATTTGTCAGGGCAGTTTGAGTTATAATGCCAACCAACAAGAACTTATTTGTAAGGTAGATGGTTTAGCCTATCCTATTCGTGATGATATTCCTGTGATGTTGGAAAGCGAAGCTCGTCCTTTAACACTCGAAGAAAAATTAGGCTAAATCATGACTAACTTTCATGTAGTGATTCCCGCTCGTTATGCCTCAAGCCGTTTGCCCGCCAAACCGCTAGCAGATATTGCAGGCAAACCCATGGTTGTGCATGTTTATGAACGTGCGCGTTTAAGTGATGCCCAGTCGATTATTATTGCGACAGATGACGAGCGTATTGCCGAGGTAGCCAAAGCCTATGGTGCTCCTGTGGTGATGACGGCCAGCCAGCATCCATCAGGCACTGACCGCTTGCAAGAAGTAGCAACAATCATGGGGTGGTCAAGTGATGACATTGTTGTCAATGTACAAGGTGACGAACCACTAATTCCGCCCACTTTAATCAATCAGGTGGCGGCAAATTTAGCAGCCCACAGTCAAGCAGGCATCGCCACTTTGGCCGAGCCTTTACATGATGTTACGCAATTAACTAACCCGAATGTGGTTAAATTAGTGCGTGATGTCCACAACATGGCGCTGTATTTTAGTCGCGCTCCCATGCCGTGGGCACGCGATGCGTTTAGTGAGGCCATCACTGCCTTACCAAACCCCGAATTATATATGCGGCATCTAGGAATTTACGCTTATAGAGTCGCTTTTTTGAATGCCTATGTGCAATGGCCACCCGCCTTATTAGAACAAGTAGAAGCGCTAGAGCAACTACGTGCTTTATATTATGGCGTTAAAATACATGTTGATTTAGCCTCGGTAAATTTGCCCGCTGGCGTAGATACCTTAGCCGATTTAGAACGTGTGCGAGAAATTTTTAAGCAGGGTTTACACGAGAATGTCTGACAAAATTAAAGTTTTATTTGTATGTTTAGGCAATATTTGCCGCTCTCCCACCGCCGAAGGCGTTTTTAGAACGATGGTCGAAAAAGCAGGCTGGCAAGAGATGTTCCATATTGACTCAGCCGGTACAGCCGCTTTTTATGTGGGTGAACCACCTGATCGTCGCGCACAAAAACATGCCAAAGCCAGAGGATATGACCTATCTAAATTAAGAGCACGCTTTATTTCCCCGCAAGATTTCAAAAAGTTTGATTATGTACTGGTGATGGACAGAAAAAACTTGGCTGAAATGGAAAAAGTGCAAAAATATTGCCGAGACGCAACGGCAAAATTGCAGTTATTCTTAGATTATCATCCCACAAAGGCAGCTCAAGAAGTCCCCGACCCTTACAACGGCGGCGATAAAGGTTTTGAGCAAGTCTTAGACTTAATTGAACCAGCGGCTGAAAACTTACTTAAAACCTTATTGGCACAAAAAGGCCTTACCAACAGCAGTTGTTAAGTGCTATTAAAACGAGGCGCTCCACAGAGGAACGCCTTGTATCTTCATCTTTTTAGACCAGTACTCTGTCCATGTTTTTAGAAAACGTCTCTCTCCAAAAATATCACAGTTTTGCCTTGGCGACACAAGCGCGTTTTTTGTGGACAGTCAACCGTGTGGAGCAATTACAACAAGCATTGCGTACGATAACTGCCAAAAATCTGCCTGTATTTATATTGGGGGGAGGTAGTAACGTTATTTTTACACAGAATTATGCGGGCTTGATATTGTGTCCTCAGTTAAAGGGTATACGTTATCAATATGTCAACCACACTCAGGTCTTGGTTGAAGCAGCGGCAGGTGAAAACTGGCATGATTTTGTGCAATATTGTTTAGCTAAGGGTTGGTATGGTTTAGAGAATTTATCACTCATTCCTGGCACGGTAGGGGCAGCGCCCATTCAAAATATTGGCGCTTATGGGGTGGAGATTAAAGATTGTTTTGCTAGTTTAACTGCGATACATCGTCAGACGGGGCGAAGCCAAGAATTTAGCTTACACGATTGTCAATTTGCCTATCGTGACAGCGTGTTCAAGCAACACTTAAAAGACCAGTTTGTTATTACCCATGTCCGTTTTTTGTTATCTACCCAATCACTTGTGAAAACACAATACGGCGATATTGCTGCACGCTTAAGTTCATGGCATATCACACAAGCCACCCCGCAAGATGTGGCACGCGCTATTATTGCTATCCGTCAGCAAAAATTACCAGACCCCGCTCACATCGGTAATGCAGGCAGTTTTTTTAAGAATCCTGTGGTGACGGAAGCGCATTTTAATCAACTCAAAGCACAGTATCCGCACATTGTGGCTTATCCACAAGCACACGGTGTTAAGTTGGCTGCAGGCTGGCTAATTGAACAAGCAGGCTGGAAAGGACAAAATTTAGGGCAAGCAGGCGTCTACGAAAAACAAGCCTTAGTCTTAGTCAATCGCGGTGCCGCAACAGGACAAGAAGTGATGGCATTAGCTCGGCAAATTCAAGACAGTGTGTGGGCTAAGTTTATGGTTGCTTTAGAGATTGAAGTGAATTTGCTCTAACTTAAGTTCGGGATAAGCCTAGGGCTTTTTAGTTGAAATATTACTGTTTAGGGCTTGAAATAATTTCTATATAAAACTCAAGAAATTAACATTTTTGTATCCCGAACTCTGGTTACTCTAAGTGCAGCGTATCCATTCATGGACAGTGTTTTTCTTATCCCTCAAGTTGTTTAAGCGGCAACGTCAAAAATAGTATAAAAAAACGGGCTTACGCCCGTTTTTTATCTGCTTTTATTTTTCAGTCAGCGCCTGCTGTTTTTTCTGCGCACTCATAAAGGCAGCAACAACCTCTGCCCCTGTGACAACTTTGGCATCAGGCATAAACGCGGCAATAAATTCACCGACGGTATACCATGTTGTAGTGACAGGTAAATTGGGAGTCTCTACGACGGCAGATTCAGGTTCAATCGCTTCGGCTGTCACGGTGGGTGTATCCACGACAGTTGTATCGGCTGTAGTCTCAGCAACAGGTGTTTGCTCACTCAGCACTGTCTCAACGGTAACGACTTCAGGTGTCGTCACTGCTGCGGCCTGTGCAATCGCTGCAGCAATCTCTTGCTGTTTCTTTTGCGCAGCCATAAACGCGCTGACGATGTCTGTACCTGTTTCAATATTGGCATCAGGCATAAATGCCAAAATGAACTCGCCAACGGTACGCCATGTCGCAACAGGCATGACGGGGACAACAGCCGTAGCTTGTTGTGCTTGTGCAGCCGCCAAGGCAGCTAATTCTTCAGCCAAGCGCTCGGCGGCTTCTTTTGCTGCTTGTTCTGCCAGTACACGTTCCGCTGCTTCACGAGTTGCGCGCTCGGCGGCTTCACGTTCACGACGACGGCGCTCGCGCGGGTCATTCGCTGCGCGTTGTGGGGCAGTTGAGGTATCGTTCTCGGGTGTGACAGTTGCTTCAACTACCGCGGGTACTACTGTCTCTTCAATAACAGACGTAACGAATGTAGTCTCTGCAGCGGCGCTATTATTTGGCACTGCTTCAGAGGCCGCAAGTACGTCAGTCACTTGCTCGGCAACGGTATCAATAGTCAAACTATGGATGATGACGGGCTCAATATTGTCAACCACGACCGTATTAACAGGGCTGTCGGGTGTGTCGGTACTGATGGTTTCTACCGATGACACGGTTTCAGGGACTGTTTCACTGATGATAGGTGTTTCTGCCACACTTAATGTAGGCGCTTCAACTAAGCCCGCATCAACCAAGACCTGTTGGTCACGTTCACGCGGTGGACGCTGACGACGGTTATAGCCATGACCATTTTGACGGTCACGACGACGACGTTGTTGTGGCTCTTCTAACGATACTTCGTGGTTAATCACTTCTTCAACAATCGGAGCAGCAATTTCTACAGGCACTTCTGCGCGGACAGGACGTTCGGCTCGTGGTTCGCGTTGTGGACGTGGCTCACGTTGTGGACGTGGTGCTGGTTCACGCTCAGGTGCGCTGACACGGGCATTTTGGTTGTCTCGTGTTTCGTTGTTGTCATGACGTAGATTAGGACGTTCACGGACAGGACGTGTGCTTGGGCTAAACTCGTTATTGTCCGTACTTTGACGTTGAGGGCGTGCATCGCGCATAGGGCGTTGTTCGCGTGGGGTGTATTCGTCACGCGGTAGACGTGGCTCACGTACGGTACGTTCTTGAGGCTCTTCAACCACAGGTAGCGTAGGGGCTAATTTGGTCTCAATCGCATAGGTGTTTTCGGGTTGGCCATTAAATAAATTGGCAAACCACGCGTAAAATCCTTTACGGCTATCGGTATCGCTTGGGCGTTTTTCTTCTTTCGCCATCGCGGGGGCATGCCGCGGAGCAGGTGCTTGTGTATCGGGTTGAATCATTTTGACGGCCGCTTCTTGACGACGGACGGTCGCTTTTTCTTCACGACTATATAGACCATTATCCTCATGCACAGCATGGAAGTTTTCTACTTGCTGGAATGACGGCGGAGTTTCAAAGTCATCGTCCATCTGGTCATCGCGCAGACGAGACACTTCGTAGTGTGGCGTTTCCAAATGTGGGTTCGGGAGAATAATAATGCGTACACCACTGCGAGCTTCTAAAGCAGTGATTGCGGCACGCTTTTCGTTTAATAAGAAGGCCGCTACTGTCACGGGCACTTGTGCCTGAATTTCTGCACTGCGGTCTTTTAAGACCTCTTCTTCAATCACACGCATAATAGACAAGGCTAAAGAGCGTACATCACGAATGACGCCTGTCCCATTACAACGTGGGCACACCAAACCTGTTGTTTCTTCTAACGAAGGACGTAAGCGTTGACGTGACAATTCTAATAGACCAAAGCGTGAGATACGGCCAATTTGTACCCGCGCTCTGTCCATGGCTAAGGCATCACGTAGTTTATCTTCAACCATCCGTTGGTGTTTAGGTGGCGTCATATCAATAAAGTCGATGACAATTAAGCCACCAATATCACGCAAGCGTAATTGGCGCGCAATTTCCTCAGCCGCTTCTAAATTAGTATTTAATGCGGTTTCTTCAATATCGCCCCCTTTGGTAGAACGGGAGGAGTTGATATCAATAGACACAAGCGCTTCGGTGGGGTCAATAACAATAGAGCCGCCTGATGGTAATTTGACTTCGCGCTGATAGGCGGTTTCGATTTGGCTTTCGATTTGATAACGGTTAAATAAAGGCACCGCATCACGATACAATTTAATTTTGTTTTGATAATGCGGCATTACTTGACGCACAAACTCAATGGCTTGGTTATAAGCAGCTTCGCTATCAATGAGAACTTCATTGATGTCATCACGCAAATAATCACGAATAGCGCGAATAATCACATTGGATTCTTGGTAAATCAAAAAGGGGGCACTGCTTTGTGCGGCTGCTTGGGTGATAGATTTCCACAAAGTTAATAAATAATCTAAATCCCATTGTAGTTCTTCTGGGCTACGACCCAGACCAGCAGTGCGTACAATCACACCCATATCGGCAGGAATGGTAATGGAGTTTAGTGCTTCTTTGAGTTCTTCGCGTTCTTCACCTTCAATACGACGCGAAATACCGCCCGCACGCGGATTGTTTGGCATTAATACTAAATAACGACCTGCTAAGGAAATAAAGGTCGATAAAGCAGCGCCTTTGTTGCCGCGCTCTTCTTTTTCGACTTGGAGAATAATTTCTTGGCCTTCTTGAATGGCATCACGAATGGTGACACGGCCAACATCGCGGGGATTACGATTAAAGTACTCGCGTGCGATTTCTTTTAAGGGTAAAAAACCATGACGGTCAGCACCAAAATCGACAAAGGCTGCCTCGAGGCTTGGCTCGACGCGGGTGACACGGCCTTTGTAAATATTGGCTTTCTTTTGGACGCGGGAGTGATGTTCTAAGTCAAAATCGTATAAACGTTGGCCATCGACCAGTGCAACACGCGTTTCTTCGGCATGTGTTGCATTAATTAACATGCGTTTCATAGATGAATGTCACCTAAATAAGTGACATCTACATTGGGCGTAGAGAAACGATGGCTCATCAGTGGCCAGCCAAACAATACGTTTGGGCTAAAAATAAATTTTGGGCGTTAGTCGTGATGAGACTAGACGCAGTAGCAAACCGTCATGCGGAGTTGCTAAAAAATTCGTTTCAATCCGTCCACAATATAGAAGTCAGTGGAGTTTTTACAGCCTAATTGGCTATCTTTATTGACTTACGCGGCAATGTGGTCTTTGTGCGTATAAACCTTACAGGCACAAACGAAATGAAGAGATGCGTGCGTAAGTCGCTATATTTGAGCATAAACAGCGCGAGGCGTTATTTAATCGCTCATTGTCGAGTGATGGGGGCGGTATTCCGCTGCATAAAAGCCCATACAAACACGCAATTTACCTATATAATCCGTTCGCCATTGGCTAACACCGAGATAATTAGCGTCTCAGGCTGCTAGATGATTCAACGCGAACAGTTGGCAATGCTGACTATAACAGACTCTGCGCAAAGCTCACACACTTTTTATGCCCAGCACAGATATAAGTTTGTTATCGAATGTTTATTAAGCGACTGTTTTTTCTTATTGAGCAAGATATAAGCAATTTTATGACTGAACAACACAGTAACCAACAAGTTCGTCTACTCACGGTGAGTGAACACGACGAAGGCCAACGTCTGGATAATTTTTTAATTACCGCGCTTAAAGGTGCACCTCGTACCTTAGTCTATCGTATTGTTCGTAAAGGCGAAGTGCGTGTGAATAAAGGGCGTAGCAAGCCAGAATATCGGTTACAAATAGGCGATGTGGTACGTATACCACCGATTCGTTTAAGTGAAGAAAGTCCTGCTATTACACCCAGCCCGCAATTATCTCAGCACCTTTCGAATCGTATTATTTATCATAAAGATGGCATTATTGCGCTTAATAAACCTTCGGGTTTAGCGGTACATGGGGGGAGTGGTGTTGCTTATGGCGCTATTGAAGCCTTACGTGCCATTTA
Organism: Agitococcus lubricus; assembly: GCF_003051055.1. Taxonomy (GTDB): domain Bacteria; phylum Pseudomonadota; class Gammaproteobacteria; order Pseudomonadales; family Moraxellaceae; genus Agitococcus; species Agitococcus lubricus. The sequence continues at coordinate 124,893 of NZ_QAON01000003.1, forward strand.
CCCTGACAAAGAGTTTTTAGAGTTGGTACATCGTTTAGACCGTGATACCTCGGGTTTGTTAATGATTGCCGATAAACGCAGTGTTTTACGCGTGTTACATGAACAATTACGCGATGGCAAAATGCAAAAAGTATATGTTGCTTTGTTAGCAGGCCGTCTCAAGGGCGGGCATCACAAAGTTACCGCGCCTTTAGATAAAAATAATTTAGCCTCTGGTGAGCGTGTCGTGCGTGTCTCTCGAGAAGGAAAAGCCGCAGAAACCCATTTTCAGGTTATTGAGCGCTTTGCCAACTGTACCTTAGTTGAGGCTCGGCCATTAACAGGTCGTACGCATCAAATTCGAGTTCATGCGCAGTTTTTGGGGCATCCGATTTTGGGTGATGACAAGTATTGCTCTAACGAAAATAATAAATGGGCAAAAGAACAGTTGGGCTTAAATCGTTTGTTTTTACATGCACGCGATTTGACCTTGGCCATGCCTAATCAACCTGACCCTTTAACATTACATTGTCCTTTAGCTCCTGAATTAGAAGGTGTTGTGCAGAGGTTACGAGATGTCAGCGTATAAACTGGCTATTTTTGATTGGGACGGTACCTTGATGGATTCGGTAGCGCATATTGTGGACAGTATGCAGCAAGCCGCTTATGCCGTTGGAGAGCCTGTTCCTGCGAGTGCAGAGGTACGTCATATTATTGGTTTGGGGTTACCAGAGGCAATAGCTCAGCTTTTTCCTCATGCCAAACCCCATACTCATGAAGCGATTAGGCAGCAATATGCACAGCATTTTTTAGCACATAGTGCCAGTCGTAGCCAATTATTTGCGGGAGCTGAGGCTTTATTAGCACAGCTTCGTCAACAAGGGTATTTATTGGCGATTGCGACAGGTAAAAGTCGTTTAGGTCTCAATCGGGTCTTGGCACAAACGGGGATTGGACATTATTTTGTCGCTACCCGTTGTGCAGATGAAACAGCGTCTAAACCTGACCCCCAGATGCTAAAAGAACTATTGGCCTATACAGGCGTCTCTGTCGACCAAGCAGTGATGATTGGGGATACCAGTTATGATTTAGGCATGGCACAAACCTTGTCTATGCCGCGTATTGGCGTATCCTATGGCGTACATGGTGTAGAGGTTTTGCAGACTTATCAACCGTTGGCGATTGTTGATAGCTTATACCAGCTACACGACTATTTATGGTAATAATAGAGTCTGTTGACTTAAAGCAAGATAAGGAACCAGTATGAGTGATAATGGCCGCGAATGGCAAATTCTTGAAAAAGCTGTCATGGCATCGGTAGATGAGCAACGTAAAGCCAGACGCTGGGGGATTGTCTTTAAGATACTTACGTTTATCTATATTTTAGTCATTATTATTATGGTGTCGTCACCCAGTAAGCACAAAGGCAGCGCCATAGATAGTTCAGGTACACACTTAGCGGTTGTCGAGGTGAATGGTGAGATTGCCGATGACAGTGAAGCCAACGCGGATGATATTATTGCAGGTCTAAATGATGCGTTTACAGCGACCAACAGTAAAGCAGTCGTTTTACGTATTAATAGTCCAGGTGGCAGTCCTGTTCAGTCGGCGTATGTATATGATGCGATTCGTCAATTAAGAGCAGAGCATCCGAATAAAAAACTGTATGCAGTGATTACCGATTTGGGCGCATCGGGTGCTTACTATATGGCATCTGCCGCTGACCAAATTTATGTCAGTCCAGCCAGTTTAGTGGGGTCGATTGGCGTAATTATGCAGGGGTTTGGTGTACAAGGTCTTACACAAAAAATTGGTATTGAAGACCGTACCATGACCGCAGGTAATCATAAGGCAATTATGAACCCGATGGCGGCTGTTAGCCCAGAAGAAAAAGCCCATGTCCAAAAACTGTTAGATACCATGCATCAGCAATTCATTACGGCTGTCAAACAAGGACGTGGCCAACGCTTAAAAGAAAATCCAGATATTTTTTCGGGTTTATTTTGGACTGGCCAACAAGCAGTCGAGTTAGGCTTAGCCGATGGGTTTGGTTCGGTCAAAACGGTCAATAAACTGGTTGGGACTGACGAACAAGTGAATTATACAACCAAGAAAAATCCGATGGATGATTTTATTCGTAAATTGGGGGCAAGCATGGGCGAAACCATTGCCGCCAAATTAGAGCTTGGTAATGATTTGAAAGTACGTTAAGTTCTGTTTTTTTGGTCAAAGGTTTAGGAGTTAACCGCCCCTAAACCTCCCTCGCTCATCATGAGCAATATATTTTTACACGACTCCAATAATATCTGCTGTTGCTCACCAGTCGGCATTGCCCTAGCCAAATTAACCGCGCCCACCGTCATTGCCAATGTCGCCCATGCCAGTTGTGGATTTGCCAAATGCGTATTTAAGGTGTGATGAATTTGCGCTAAACCGTCAGCAAAGGTCTGTTTGATTGCTTCATCCGCACGACTCACTTCCGTTGTTAAAGAAGGCAACGCGCAGCCCAAAGCAGGAAAATTCAGGTGTAATTGACTCAGGTATAGGTCTAAAAAAGATTCAGTAGAGGCATTAGCTAGGTTCGTTTCGAGCAAGTGCTGTGATTTTTTCAATTCTTGACGAATAATTTCTAATAGCAGTTCATCTTTAGATGAAAAATGATTATAAAAAGCGCCTCCTGTTAAACCAACAGTCGCCATTAAACTATCTACTCCTGTGGTGGCAAAGCCATCTTGTTTGGCTAATGCACCTGCCTTTTCAATCAATGTTTGCCGAGTTTCTGCTTTATGTTTGGCGGAATAACGCATGATATTTCTCAAACTTTTTGGTTATTTTAGCTGACGACCGTTTACTCATAAAACCATTATTTGGCTTTTAATGCTGTAGTTTTCTCTTTTTCAGCCAATTGACAAGTGATATTTTATAAATTAACGTCCGTTTAGTAAACGTTCGTTTATTAAGAATGAGGCAATATCATGGCATTTGTGGTCTTAGAAGAGTGTATTCAATGTAAACACACCGATTGTGTAGCCGTCTGTCCTGTTGATTGTTTTTATGAAGGGCCAAATTTTTTGGTGATTAATCCTGATGAGTGTATTGATTGTGCTTTATGCGAGCCTGAATGTCCTGTTGATGCGATTCGTGCCGAAGAAGAAGTACCAGATACACAACAGCATTTTATTGTCTTAAATGCCGAGTTGGCTAAACATCCGAATTGGACACAAATTACCGAGCCGAAAGTAGCCTTACCTGAGCACGCGCAATGGAAAGGCGTAAAAGGTAAATTGGCGCACTTAGATAGAAATGGGGCGTGATAGCTTGTAGTAGATGTCACCAACGCATAAGTCCTGTTGTGGGCAGGACCTCTAAACGTATGATGCTGATATACGACAAAAGCCATTTAAGAGGAAGAATAACCATGAGTCAGAAAAAACAAGCATTATCTGTTTATAGTGAGGGACAAGGCGAACAAACCATTTTAATGATTCATGGTTGGCCTGATACCTACCGAGTATGGGATGAACAAGTCGCGGCTTTTTCAGCTAATTATCGTTGTTTACGAGTCACCTTACCGAATTTTGATAGTCAAGGAGCGCGTCAAACTTATCGTTTTGACGAAGTGGTGACAATGATTAATCAAGTGGTTGAGGAGTATTCGCCCAATAAACCCGTCATATTATTAATTCACGATTGGGGTTGTGTGTTTGGTTATCAGTTTTATCGGCAATATCCGCATAAAGTTAGCCATTTAATTAGTTTAGATATTGGTGATGCCTTATCTAAAGACTACTTAAAGTCATTAAAAGCCTATCAAGCCTTAATGATTGTGACTTATCAGCTTAATTTAGCGGCGGCATGGTTTTTACCTGAAGCTGTGGGTACCACATGGACAAAAGGCATTGCCAAACTCTTGCAGCAGCCAACACCCGCCGAACCTGTGCACCGTGGCATGAATTATCCCTATTTTCAAACGTGGTTTAAACCGATTAGTGATCCTGTAAAACCCTTTAGCATCGTGCCAGATTGTCCGATGTTATATGTGTATGCCAAGCGTAAACCTGTGATGTTTCAGTCTAAACAATGGTTAGAACAAGTCGCTGCCAAACAAGGTAATCAAGTGGTGGCGATGGATGCTGGACATTGGCTAATGCGCGAACAAGCATCTGCCTTTAATGCCTTAGTGTTGAATTGGTTATCAAAATAAGAGGATATTCCCATGACCGCAGCTCAGGTTTTTAATGGCGCAGTTAATGTGCCAACAAATGCAAGCAATTTAGCAACCGCTTGTGCCTTGTGCTCACATAATTGTGGCTTACGTGTCGATGTGGCCGATAACAAAATTGTTGAAGTTCGCGCCGATGATGACCATCCCTCAACCAAAGGTTATTCTTGTAATAAAGCCTATGCCATTGCCAACTATGTCAACCATGCCCAACGCGTGACACAACCGCTCAAAAAATTAGCTGATGGCAGTTTTAAGGCAATTAGTTGGGATACAGCAATTAGCGAAATTGCCGAAAAATTGAATCATATTCGTAAAAATCATGCACCACGCAGCATTGCTTTTGCAGGGTTGGGTGGGCAGGGTAATCATTCCAGTGGTTTGGCGGCTATTCCGTTAATGTATGGCATTGGCACACCCATGGTGTTTACCGCGTTAGCCCAAGAAAAAACCCAACATTGGCTCAATGATAGACGCATGATTCGTGGTACAAATGATATTTATCTCACCGCAGATAAACATCATGCCAAATTTATGCTGTTACTGGGCACAAATCCGCATATTAGTAATCAAGGGGCTAATCCTAAAGAAGCTTTAAAACAATTATTTAGAGATTCTGAACGGCGTATGGTGGCGGTTGACCCACGTATTACTGAAACCACACGTTTAGCCGACCGTCATTTACGCATCAAACCTGCCAAAGATATTTATTTGCTCTTAGCCATTGCAGCAGTTTTAGTGCAAGAAAACTTAGTGGATAAACCCTTTATTGAGCAGCACAGTGTTGATTATCAGCGACTTGCACAATTATTTAGCACCGTGAATGTGGCAGAAATGGCACAACGTTGTGGCTTAAACGAAGAAGATGTTCGTTTAACCGCACGCGAATTTGGCCAAACCAAACCTGCTTGTATTGCCTTAGACTTAGGCATCGAGCATTCATCACATAACACCTTAACATCTTATTTAGTGCGCGTGTTATTGGTAATGACGGGTAATTATGGCCGCAAAGGTGGCAATATTTTTGTGCAATTATTTGGCCCAAATATGCCCTATTGGTCAACGATGACCAAAGCTTTAGAGTCTTCTATCGAGTCAATTCCTGCTTTATTACCGATTCCACAATTACCACCCGCCATTATTCCCGAAGAAATTTTATCGCAGCATCCTGACCGTATCCGTGCCTTGATTTGTGATGGAGCCAATCCAATTGCCAGTTATCCTGATACCAAACGTTTTAAAGAAGCCTTTGCTCAGTTAGATTTATTGGTGGTGATTGACCCAGCCATGAGCGAAACCGCACAAATGGCCGATTATGTTTTGCCCAGTTGTACAGGTTATGAAAAATGGGAATTTTCGATTTTTCCTAAGGATATTATTGCGCCACAAGTACGCCCACCTGTGGTTAATCCTATCGGTGAAGCCTTACCTGAAGTAGAAATTTATTATCGTTTGGCACGAGCGATGGGCTTAGTGGGGGCAGCACCAAAATTTTTGCATCGTTTAGCTAAACAAGCACGTAAACCGTTAATGACACCTGCTTATTTAGCCGCAGTAAATAGTTACGCCTTAGCCAGTAGCAAATTGCAAGGTGTTGGTTCTATTGTTGCCCGTTCGGCTTTTTTAATGTACGAAACCTTAGGTAAAACCTTGCCTAATCCGATGTTGGCGTATATTTGGTTATTGACTTTAGGTTATGCAACCACACGTCGTGACCAAGTCATTCGTGCCTTGCCTGAAGCCAAAGCGATGCTTAATCCTTTTGCGTTAACAGAGTATTTATTTGCCAAAATTTTGGCTAATCCACAGGGCGTTTTATTAGGCCATTATGAAATAGAGCATAATTTTGAATATTATTCGAAACATCAAGATGGCAAAATTCGTCTATATTTTGCTGATTATGCTGAGGATTTAAGTCGTTTGATTGCTCAAGATGTAGAGCCTGACGAAAAAGATTATCCTTTTGTCTTAAATGGTGGATTAAGAACAGGTTTTACCGCCAATACCATTATGCGTGACCCGAGTTGGCGTAAAGGACGTGCTATTCATGCCTCGTTATATATGTCCGAAGCCGATGCCGCCGCTCTAAATGCCAAAGAAGGCGATTTAGTCAAAATTAGCTCCAAACGTTCTTCGGTGATTGCACCTGTTAAAGTCGATAAAAATACCTTAACAGGCCATTTGCATTTACCTAATATTTTAGGGCAGTATTATCCTGATCCAGTCACAGGCGAATTAAAAGCCAACGGTATTGCCATTAATGAGTTAGTTGATTTAACCGATAGAGACCCTTATACAGGTTGTCCGCATACCAAACGGATTCGTTGTAAAGTGGAATTGGTCAATTAAAATAAAAACGAGGAATCCTATGCGTTATTTAAGAACGCCAGATAGCTGTTTTGTCAACTTACCTGAGTATCCCTTTGCACCACATTATCTGATGGTTGACGATACCGAAGGTGGCCAATTGCGTATGCACTATCTTGATGAAGGTGAGCGCCAAGCGCCTGTGGTGTTAATGCTCCATGGTGAGCCAAGCTGGAGTTTTTTATATCGCAAAATGATTCCTTTAGTGGTTGCGGCGGGCTATCGGGTGATTGTGCCAGATTTAATTGGATTTGGTCGTTCTGATAAGCCTACCGAACAAAGCGATTATAGTCATAGTCGGCATATTTTTTGGGTGGATAGTTTATTAAAACAATTACAACTCAAAGATATGGTGTTGGTGTGCCAAGATTGGGGTGGGTTGATTGGTTTACGCTTGGTGGCAGAGCAGCCTGAATTATTTGCAGGGGTGGTGGCAGCCAATACCATGTTGCCAGCATTTCCGCTAAAACATCCCAATTTACGAACCGCATTTAGCAAATGGCAACAACTTAAAGCCACCGTGGGTTTTGGCAGTTGGTTTAGTTTTTCCCAATTATATCCCTCATGGACAGCCGCCTTTGTGATTAATTTAGGTACGGCTTTGCGTTTATCACCAGCAATTAAAGCGGCTTATAATGCACCTTATCCTGACCAAACGTATATGGCAGGGGCGCGAGTTTTTCCACGTTTAGTGCCCAGCGAAATGAAGCAAAATAGCCGAGCATGGAAAAAATTGATGACCTTTGATAAACCTTTTTTATGTGCTTTTAGTGATAAAGACCCGATTATGTCATCAATGGCGGGAGTTTTCCCTGCCTTAGTGGCGGGATGTCGCGGCCAATCTCATACTACCATTTATAATGGCGGCCACTTTTTGCAAGAAGACCAAGGTGAGCAGTTAGCAAACGTCGTGATTGCCTTTATAAAACAAGCGATTAGCTAAGACTGCGCCATTAACAGCACAAATTATGTCTTATACCATTAAGCAGCGACTGCTAACTGTGCATATGCTCGCGAGAGATAGCGGCTATTATCATCTTGCCAAGGGTGAAAATCGGCTTTGAAATAGTTAAAGTATTCTTTAATCGCAGGTTGTAATAAGCCTTTGTAACCCAATAAACGCCAATAGCCGCGTACGACTCGCCACGGTTGTTTGCGTAGTACCCCATCTTGCCTCAAAAACTGCCACGTAAAATAGCCACTAAAAGCCAATAGATACAGTGTGCCTAAGACCATCACTGTATTTTTCTCAGTCATTTTTTGGTGACTAATCTCTTTATATAAATCAAAGGCAACGGCTTTATGTTCCGTTTCTTCAATCGCATGCCATAACCATAAGCTACGAATACTAGGATGAATCATGGCTAATTGTTGGGGATGCTCTAATAAGGTTTTTGCTAACACGGCTGTAATATGCTCTAGTGCAGATGTAATCGCCAGTTGTTCACGCGGAGTCAGTCGTAAACGTCCACCTTTTAATAATTTACTGGAGACGCGTTCGGTACGCTGAACGAGTTTTTCGTAGCCTTGTGTGGCTAAAAATTGGTTATAGGCTGCATGTTCACGTGAATGAAGGGCTTCTTGGCCAATAAATCCTGAAATATCTTTTTGGCGCTGCGGGTCATCTACTTTATCGCGGAAAGCACGAACGCTGTCTAAAAAGAAACGCTCACCTTCAGGAAAGGTGATTGATAGTACATTCAAAAAATGCGTGAGCACTGGGTCATTGGCAAACCAATAACGTGGAATATCCTGATTAAACGCGAATTGTAGATGACGGGGTTTAATGGTGATATGTGCAGGGGTTAAAGTCGGCATGTTTGGCCTCCAAGCGGCAGCAGTAGCGCGCTAGAATTTAAGAGTAAGTCATTTAATTTTGTTGTTTGTTGGACGATATGCAGGTATCTTAGATGGGTATTAGCGGCGTATATAGTCTCTTGGGGACAATTTTTAGTCACTTCAGGACATTTTGCAGGCTAAATACAAACAGCATACGTGTCATCATGGATAACGTCGGTCATTTTTGCACAAGCCTCTGACAATCCTGATGGCATGTGCACAATTTTGCCGATTTAGCTTGAGGTTCATACCATGCGTACAGCCATTACCCAGCTTTTCGATATTGACTATCCTGTCATTTTGCCTGGTATGAGTTGGATTTCTACCCCTGAGTTAGTCGCAGCGGTCAGCAATGCGGGCGGCTTGGGCATTTTGGCCTTAGGCCCTTTGAATCCTCAACAAACACGAGAGTCTATACAACGTGTGCGTGAACTAACCGATAAACCTTTTGGGGTGAACTGTGCCTTAATTATGCCAGGGGCTAAGGAAAACGCAGAGATTGCCTTAGAGCTAAAAGTGCCTGTCATCAATTTTTCGTTAGGGAAGGGTGATTGGTTAATTGAGCGTTGCCATGCCTATGGTGGTAAAGTGATTGCCACTGTCACGACGGCAAAACACGCGCTAGCGGCACAGCAACAAGGTGTAGATGCAGTGATGACGACAGGTCACGAAGCGGCGGCACACGGTGGCGAAGTAACATCCTTAGTATTAGTGCCTACGATTGTTGATGTGTTAGATATTCCTGTGATTGCTTGTGGGGGTTTTGCTGACCATCGGGGGTTATTGGCTGCTTTAACCTTAGGAGCGCAAGGTGTGGCAATGGGGTCACGTTTTGCAACAGTCAAAGAAAGTCCTTTGCATGAAAATATTAAACAACAGGTGATTGCCAAAGACCAGCACGACACCATTTACTCGCCCCATTTTGATGGTTTACCTGCCCGCTATATGAAAACGCCGACCGCTGAAAAGCTAACACGTAAGCCAATGAATTTTTTTCTTGCCGCATGGCAGGCGCTATTTGCTGCACTGAGCTTAAAAGTCCCACTGTGGAAGGTCTTTGCAGGTCTCTTGGTAGAACCGCAAAAAATCCGTTTATTAGCAAATTTTGGTGCAGCAACTCCACGATTAAAAGCAGCGACTGAGCAGGGGGATTTAGAGCGGGGCATGCAGTTTATTGGCCAGTCACAAGGCTTAATTAACGATGTTTGTACTGCTGAGGAAATGATGCAACGTTTGGTCAAACCGTTAGGCTCAACATGGCAGCAGGTAGCACAACAGCTAGAACAGAGCGCGGTAGCCTTACAAAAAGCGAGCTAAAAGGCACGGAATTAAAAAGGCATCTAAAAGATGCCTTTTTTGTTTGATTGTTTAGCGGCGAATGATGATGGGATTAACTGCCGCCACTTGTAATAAATAGCTGCGTGCTTTTTCGGCACTCTCGGCATCAGCAAAGGGACCAATTTGTACTTTATGAATACGTTTAGGTTGGGTGACATCGCTAATTTCGATGGGAAGTGGCACGATTGACGACAATTTACTTTGTAAACTTAAGGCATTATCGACTGTGCCAAAGGCACCAACTTGTACAAAAAATTGTTCATTCGTCGTTGCGGAAGTGGCATTGTTATCTACTGTAGCAATCGCACGATTTTTATCGCTGGTATCAATGACCTCAATACTAATCTTGGCTGTGCCTTTATCAAGCATATCTAATTTGGCAGCCGCCGCCCAAGATACATCCATCACACGACTACCATGAAAAGGGCCTCGGTCATTGACTTTCAGGACAACACTTTTACCATTTTCTTGATTAGTGACACGGACATAACAAGGGATAGGCAGGTTTTTGTGTGCAGCAGTCATTTTGTACATGTCAAAGCGTTCACCGCTAGAGGTACGTTGGCCATGAAATTTCTTACCATACCAAGACGCTAAACCCACTTGCTTGAATCTTTTGGCTTTGGCCATGACCGTATAGCTTTCGCCAAGCACACGATAGGGACTGACATTACCGTATTTACTTAATGGTTCATCCATCGGAACAGCATCAGGGATTTGAGCTAATTGCTCTGCTGTCAAGGGATTATCTGGCGCACTATCCACGGTGGGACGTTCGCTAAAGTGATTATCAATCGCAGGTGTACTCGACAACAACGATTCTGTTTCTACTGCTGTGTTACTAGCCATAGCAGTGTGAGATATGCATGCAGCAAGCAAAACGCTTAAAAAAGCAGAAGTGCGCGTACGTACATTTAATTTGTTAGATGTCATCGGTATTACTCCTAGACATTACGCAGAACTTGTATTGTATCCTTCGTGCGGAGGTTTTTTTTAACGCAAACTAAGCTCTCTGTTGGCTTAAAACAGGCGTTAAATACATACAAGCCCTAACAAGTTAACGACATTACCCAAGGAAATTTTTATTATTGATTGGGCGGCGATGACCGAATGCTAACTGTTTTTTGAGCAGTTGTCACATATTTCTGACGACGAACAAGGGGTTTTAATGCTTAAAACATGCCAAAAGTGCAAGAAAATGTTTCAAAGAGAGCTTTTTTAGCTTAAAAACTCAGCAATTGAATGATGGCGATGACAAACAATTGCTGGCTTTTATCAAAACGAGAGTCCTCAGTTTAACGACCATAAGTAGCGGTAAAGCTGGCTTTTGCAATGCGGTGTGCATTCAGCATAAAACCAATATGGGCGGCACTGGCTTCGGAGGGTAATTCGAGTTTTTCTACGTTAAGTGCATGAATTGTAAAGATATAACGATGGGGCTTATCGCCTACAGGTGGACAAGCGCCTAAGAAGCTATGACTACTGGCATCGGTGCGTCCTTGAATAGCACCCGTCGGTAGTGTGGTACTGTTTTCTGTGCCTGCACCTTCAGGGAGTTGTGAACTTTCTTTAGGAATATTGTAAACCACCCAATGCCACCAACCCGAACCAGTCGGTGCATCGGGGTCATAGACCGTAATTGCATAACTTTTGCTCGTTTTTGGCGCGTTTTGCCACATGAGGGCAGGGGAAATATTCTCGCCTGTGCAACCAAAACTGTTAGCCACTTGTTTTAGGCTCAGTTTATTGGCCTTAATAGAAGGGCTGCTCAGAGAAAAGTTAGCACTGATAGCGTGACCACTGATGAGTGTACTCGCCAATATGCCATAGCTGAGTAGTTGTTTTAACATTAAGATATCTCCTTAAAATGAATATAGTCTATGTTTGCTTATCTGTTAATTAATAGCGATAAGACAAAGCTCTGTTTGCGTTAACCTAAGTAGCTTCATATCACTGTGAATAGTCAATCTCAAACGGTAGTCAATAAGGCAATCACCAGATGACCCTCATAGTGATGGCGGATTTGTACTGGGGCTTATCGGCTCATTGACGGGCGTATGACTTAAATTAAACGCATCTGTCCCAATTTTGAATTGATTACGCACTTCTTTAATGGATTCACTTAACTGAAAAACAGCCATCGCATACAGCAAACTACGGTTGTAACGGGTAATCACATAAAAATTGTCAAAGGCTAACCAAAATTCAGCGCCATTATCGCCCTGTAAACGAATGGCATTCACCGCCAAATCTGACGCTTTGACTGTATCGCGGGGGACTAAACCTAAGGCACTTAAAGCATTGAGTGTAGAAACGGCTTTTAGGTCTTTGTTATTGGGCGCATCGTCATAATTATCAGCGATAATTTTAGCACGACTCACGACAGGTAGGCCTGTTTGCCAGCCATTCGCCTTAAAGTAGTTGGCTACAGAGCCAATCGCATCGATGGGGTTGTTTAATAAATCTATTTTACCATCTGCATCAAAGTCAACGGCTAAATTGCGCCAGCTAGAAGGCATAAACTGGCCAAAGCCCATTGCGCCTGCATAAGAGCCGTAAGTTTCTAAGGGATTTAGATTTTGTTCTTTAGCCAGTTGTAAAAATGTGCGTAACTCTTTACGAAAAAAAGGTGCGCGCGGAGGATAGTCAAAAGCCAAGCTAGTTAAGGCATCAAGTACTTTGAAGTTGCCCTTATTCGCGCCGTATTTGGTTTCTACGCCAATAATAGCGACAATAATTTCGGGGGGTACGCCGTATTGTTCGCTCGCCAAATTCAGGGCTTTATTGTAGCGTTGCCAAAACTCAACACCATTATTAATACGCTCAGCACTTAAAAATTGATTTTTATAGTCTTTCCATTCTTTGGTTTTTTCAGCAGGACGTGCAATCGCGTCCAGTGCCTTATTTTGTCGTTTGACCATCGAAAATAAGGCCGTTAATTCCCCTTCAGGGTAAATACCTTCACGTTCCATGCTGCTAATTAAGGCTTGTAATTCTTCATAATTATCAAAATCGCCTGCGGTTGCCATTTGTAATGGACAACTTAATACAGCAAGTAGACATAACAGCGTCGTACGCATAACTGTTCCTAGAGCATTAATTGTTTGTGAGTATGAATGGCCATTAACAAACCAAAACCCGACATTAAGGTAATCATGGCTGTGCCACCATAACTAATAAACGGTAAAGGTACCCCGACGACAGGCAATATACCACTGACCATCCCCGCGTTAACAAAGACATAGACAAAAAAAGACAAGGTAATTGCACCTGCAAGGAGTCGGCTATAACTATCATGTGCCGTCGCGGCAATATATAAGCAGCGCATAATAATCGCACTATACAGTACGAGTAATAAAATAATGCCCACTAAGCCCCGCTCTTCGGAGTATGTGGCGATAATAAAGTCGGTATGACCTTCAGGTAAAAACTCTAAATGGGCTTGTGTCCCGTGTAGCCAGCCTTTGCCCCACAGGCCACCAGAGCCGATAGCGGTTTTAGATTGAATAATATTCCACCCTGTGCCCAAGGGGTCGGCCTCTGGATTAATGAGGGTCAAAATGCGTTGTCGTTGATAGTCATGCAAAAAATGCCATGCGAGCGGAGCAATCGCGGCAAAACCAACCACTGCCATACCCATAAACCACCAAGGCAAACCTGCCAAAAACAACACAAATAAGCCACTCGCGGCGACTAATAAAGCTGTCCCTAAGTCTGGCTGACGGGCAATTAAACCGGCAGGTACTGCAATAATCACTAAGGCTAACATAATCCGTTTGAACGAGGGCGGTAAGGGGCGGCTGGCTAAAAACCATGCCATCATCATTGGCATCGCTAATTTCATAAATTCAGACGGTTGAAAACGGGTGACATGTGGAATAGTCAACCAACGGCGTGCACCCATGGCAACCGTACCAAATAAGGCAACGGCAATTAATAACGCCAACACGGCAATATATAGCCACGGTGAGATGGTTTGATAAATACGCGGTGGAATTTGAGCTAAAAAGAATAACACGCTCAAACCGAGCATAAAGCTAAAACATTGTTTGGCGACCAAGTCCATATCCATCGCGGAGGCACTAAATAACTGAATCAACCCCAATAAATTAACCGCGATTAACAACAATAAAAGCGGCAAGTCGAGGTGTAAACGTAACCACCATGAACGTTGATATTGCGTGGGATGATAGGGCGCTTGCCGTAAAAATTGATATTGTTGTTTGCGACTCATTCATCACCTGTGGGTGCAGTCGTGTCTGTGCTGCGCTGAGCAGGCGACGACGTGGTGGGAGTAGGAGTATGATTCATTTGATGGATAACGTAGTCAAAAACCGCTTTAGCAATAGGGCCTGCGGCACTGTTACCGTGTTTGCCATTTTCTACCAAGACAGCAACGGCCACTTGAGGATTGATAACGGGCGCAAAACCAACAAACCACGCATGGTCCCAATGACGTTCATCCAGTGCTTTTTCATTATAGCGTTCACCTTGTTTAATCCCTTTTACTTGTGCGGTGCCAGTTTTACCTGCAATTTCATAGCCTGTTAAGTCTCGACGTAAATTACCTGCGGTGCCTCTACCATGTACCACATCACGCATGGCAGCATGCATCAAGTCCCAATGTATCGGGTCGCCAGAAAATTGGACTTGACCGTCGGGTTGATTGAGTGTGGATGACGCAGGCGCATTATTGTCAGCTTTTAACAAGTGAGGTCTAATATGTTGGCCTTTGTTGGCGGTAATGGCGGTAGCCATCGCTAATTGTAAGGGGGTAGCGGTAAAGTAACCCTGACCGATGCCAACCGATAACATTTCACCTGCATACCACGGGGCTTTGAGCGCTTTACGTTTCCATGCAACGGAAGGCAGTGTGCCACTTTTTTCGCCAACTAAATCGACCCCTGTGGGTTGACCAAAACCAAATTGCTGCATCCAATCGTGAAAACGGTCAACGCCCATCCGACTAGATAACTGATAAAAATAGGTGTCACAAGAAATTTCCACGGCACGATGAAGGTTAACAATACCATGCCCTGTTTTTTTCCAATCACGAAACAGATGGCTATCACCAGGTAAATGGTAAAAGCCAGGGTCACGAATTTTATAATCCCAATCCACTAATCCGTAATGAATGCCGCCTAGGCCTTCGAAGGGTTTAATGGTGGAGCCTGGTGGATAAATACCTTGTAAAGCGCGGTTATATAAGGGCTTATCGGGATGGTCGCGCCAAAACGTATAAAGGCTTTTGGGTACGCCATTAACAAAAGGATTAGGGTCAAAACTCGGGTTGCTGACAAAGGCTAGGATACCGCCTGTGCTGGGTTCAATGGCCACAACAGCCCCGCGACGGCCTGCGAGTTGCTCGTGAATTAACTTTTGTAAACCATAATCTAAATGCAGTGTTAAATCGTGACCGCGTGTAGGGGGCGTACGGTCAAGTAAACGTAAGATTTGACCGTGTGCATTGGCTTCAATGTGTTGATAACCCGGTCTACCTTGCAATAAATCTTCGTAGTATTTCTCTAAGCCCGTTTTCCCAATTAAATCTGTACCTGCATAGATGCGTTCATCAATGGTGTTGGCTTCTTTTTCGGATATACGGCCAACATAACCTAAAACATGGGCAAATAACTCACCATAAGGATAATAACGCGCTAACTTCGCCTCAATATCAACGCCTGTAAATTGAAAACGGACTTCGGCAAAACGGGCGATATCGGCTTCATTGAGGTTTAATTTCAGGGCAATAGACTCGTAACGGTGTGCGGCCTTTAGCCGTTGCCGAAAACGCAGAATGTCTTCATCGGTTAGCTGAAAAATGGGACGTATGCGTGTCAAGGTGTCTTCAATATCTTTTATTTCTTGACGATTGATAACAGCAGTAAACACAGGACGATTATCGGCCAATAAAATACCGTTACGGTCATAAATATAGCCTCGCGGCGGGGCAATGGCTTGCAGTTTTACCCGATTACTTTCGGCCAGTGTGCTATAGGTTGTGTATTCAAAAATTTGTAAATACCCATAACGGACAATCAAGCCCATAAAGGCAAGGCTAACGATGAGGCCAGCAATGATGACACGGTGCTTAAAAATGCGCTGTTCACGTTCGTGGTCTTTTAACGGGGTCAGTGAAGGACGTGACATAGACGGCCTTTGTAATGAGTCAGACGTTGGATTGCTAAGTTACTGTATTTTGAGGTACTTGTTAAAGTCTAATCTGTATTTTTTGTGCTACTTCGGAGGGAGTCCATAGATTTTGTAGAGACTTAAAACAAAATCGCTATCTATTTGACATTGATATGGACTGTCTATTGCTTAACGATGATACGGATGCCCCTTGAGTAATGTCCACGCTCTATAAAGCTGCTCGGCAACAATGACCCGTACCAACGGATGAGGCAGTGTCAGAGGGGACAACGACCATAAGCTATCCGCCCGTTTAAGAACGGCACTGCTTAGGCCATCAGGGCCACCCACCAGTAAACAGACATGTTGGCCGCTTTGTAGCCAATTATCCATCTGTTGACTGAGTTGAGGTGTGGAGTATTCTTTACCGCCTACTTCAAGGGCAATCACGCGTTCATTAGGATGGATAGCAGCAAGTAGGGCGTCACCTTCTTGCTGTTTCATTTTATCAACTTCGCTATTTTTACTGCGTTTGGCCGCAGGAATTTCAACCAGCTCTAGACGTACATCATCTGTGAGTCGTTTGGCATAATCTACATAGGCGGTTGTAACCCAGTCGGGCATTTTTTGCCCGACGGCAAGCAGGCGAATTTTCATCCTTGGTGTGCGGCGGCATCAGGCGTTGTCCACAAACGCTCTAAATCATAGAATTTGCGCGTGGCGGGCAGCATCACGTGGACAATCACGCCTGCTAAATCAATTAACACCCATTCCGCATCGCGTTCGCCTTCGACCCCAAGTGGTCTGAAGCCAGCATCTTTGGCTTTTTCTACGACATTGTCTGCCAAGGCTTTGACATGACGCGAGGATGTGCCACTGGCAATGACCATAAAGTCGGCTATGCCCGTCAGTGAGCGCACATCTAAAGATAAAACATTTTGTGCTTTGATATCAGCAAGGGCATCTAATACGACAGCGGCTATTTGCTCAGAAACAGAATCAACTTTCATGCGTGTGTGTAGCTCCGTAGAGTTGATGAGAATAAATATAATCTAAAACAGCTGAGTTTAGGCCAGTTATCTGCGCAGCCGAAGTAGCAAGTTGTTGGCGAATAGCCGTACTACTGAGCGCATAAAGCGGTGTTTGGGCAAAAAAAACTAAGCCATTGGCCGAATATCGTAACATTTTTTGTTGCTGACAGCGACGACTATTCAACCACTGCTGAAGGTCTTCACTAAAATCTGCGCGGTAAGTGGGACGTGTCATCACAATCAAATGACCATAGTCGGTCAGCTCTTGCCAACGATACCAATGTGGCAGTTGTAAAAAACTATCCATGCCCATCACAAACGCTAAGGCTTGTTGCTGACCATAACGCTGACGTAGTGCCTCTAAACTATAAATAGTATAAGACGGTGCGTTTTGTTGGAGTTCTAAGGTTTCAATCTGTAGACTGGGTTGTGCCGCAATCGCAAGCTGTAACATCGCTAAACGGTGATGTGCAGCCGTACTTTGTGCTTTTAACGGAGACACAAAGGCGGGCATGAGATAAAACTCTGCGCCATCGAGTTGCTGTTGTAACGCCAGTGCGGTGGCGATATGACCCTGATGCACAGGGTCAAATGAACCACCCATAAATGCAAGTAAAGAAGGCTGCATTACTGACGAATATGTCCGTCACCTAAGACAATCCATTTTTGCGACGTGAGACCTTCTAAACCTACAGGCCCGCGCGCATGGATTTTATCGGTAGAAATGCCAATTTCTGCCCCTAAGCCATATTCAAAACCATCGGCAAAACGTGTGGAAGCATTCACCATCACCGAACTAGAGTCAACTTCAGCTAAAAAGCGACGTGCTTTGCTGTAGTTTTCGGTAATAATCGCTTCGGTATGGTGTGAGCTATATTGGTTGATATGCTCAATAGCAGCGTCTAAATCGTCCACCACTTTAATGGCTAAAATTGGCGCTAAATACTCTTCGTACCAGTCTTGCTCGGTAGCAGCTTGGGCATCAATAATCGCGCGAGTACGTTCACAAGCGCGTAACTCTACCTGTTTACTGGCATATAACTCAGCTAGTTTAGGCAATACGTGTGCAGCAATCGGGGCATCAATTAATAAGGTTTCCATGGCATTACAGACACCGTAGCGATGTGTCTTGGCATTAAACGCAATGGTTAAAGCTTTGTGAATATCTGCTTCGCGTTCAATAAAAACGTGGCAATTACCGTCTAAATGTTTAATGACAGGCACACGTGCGTCACGGCTAATACGTTCGATTAAGCCTTTGCCACCACGTGGGACAATAACATCAACATAGTCGGGCATCGCAATCAGTTGACCAACGGCTGCGCGGTCAGTCGTATTGACTACTTGCACCACACTGGCAGGTAAGTTAGCGGCAATTAAACCTTGTTGAATACAGTCAGCAATCGCCTGATTGGAGTGAATAGCTTCTGAACCGCCGCGTAAAATGGTGGCATTGCCTGATTTGAGGCAGAGTGCAGCCGCTTCTAGGGTGACATTAGGGCGAGATTCATAAATGATACCAATCACCCCTAAAGGGACACGCATTTTGCCCACTTGAATACCAGAAGGACGATACGCTAAATCAGTCATCACACCAATTGGGTCAGTGAGGGCGATGACTTGCTCTAAACCTTCTAACATGCCGGCAAAACGACTGGGTGTTAATTCCAAACGGTCTAATAGGGCAGCATCTAAGCCATTCTGACGGCCATTTGCCATATCCTGTGCGTTAGCAGATAAGACTTTATCTTGATGTTGTTGTAATGCCTGATATATGGCTTGTAAGGCAGCATTTTTTTCGCGTGTATTGGCGCGGGCAATTGCGCGTGATGCGAGGCGTGCCGCTTGCCCTAATTCTTGCATGTAAATTTCAACGTTCATGAGACTGTAGCCCATCGCAGTAAGTCTATGACCATACGGGTCATAGCTTAAATAAAAAGAAAGTAGTCTTGCATTATCGCAGAAGAAGATGAAAGTGCAACCCGATGGCGCACTGTCGTCAAGGTTTTGCTGAGTGCTTCATCGAGTCAATCACACAGACTAGGCTTCAACAGGACGTTGACCTAATTGGGGCAATATATAACAGGCTTCGGGGTCATCGAGTAATTTTTTGAACTCTTCCGCCAAGAGTGCGCTGCCGTGTTTGAATAAGCAACGTAGCCAACCATCACCACGCTCAAAAATTAGAATCTCTAAACGCAATAAAGAGTCAGGTAGGCATAAGACCAAACCGCGTGCATATTCTTGAACAGTGAACACCACATCTTCTGAATGTAATAAACAGCCAAAAAAATTGATGTCCACGATTTTGACTGCTGCATCAATTTGCACGGAGCCATCTACATTAGAGAAGCCTAATACATAGGCTTCGGGTTTATATAAAGCATAACGTGGCTCGCCCCGACGTTCAATCGCTAAGCTATCGGCACGGCTCATTTTGCGAATGCCTGGTACTAAGCCGACATCTTCACCTTTCAGGTGAGCGCAGAACATGCCAACGGTGGCGTCACGGCGTTCGAGCTGAGGTAAGTGGTCAGCTTTTTCGATAATCGCAAACGTGGCATTAGGGCAGTTCGCAGCAAAAATTGCATTTTCGTAGGGCAAGGTAAAACTGTCATATTGACCAGTCGCCACCACTGTGGGGCAAGTAGGATAGCCCACGACTTCTTCCACAGACAATAAACGACGGGCGTTAATACGGTAGCGCTCTTGCTCATTTTCGGTGAAGTTTTTCATTTGCCGACGAAAGAGTCGACAAGCAACATCAGGAATGCCCGTTTCTTTGAGTTTGGCGTGATTGACTAAATATAAAACCACTGCCTCACCAAATTCGGTCATCCGTTGCGCATCTAAAACGCGTAAGGACTCTTCTAATAACATGCGCCATGATTTACGAGGTTTAGACAAGGTACCCGTCATAATTAAGCGGTCGGACATTTCAGGGTGTTTAAAGGCAAAGGTACTGGCGACTACCGACCCTAAAGACAAGCCCATTAACGATACTTTGGGAACATCTTCTTGTACAAGCCATTGATATAACATATCGGCCAAATCTTCTAAACCTAAGTCAGAAGCGAGTTGACTATTATTACCCAACGAGGGCAAGTCAACTAAAATGATAGGGACAATTTCTAATACTTCGTCCATAAAAAAACGGTACGAGGTGAAGTTTTGAAAAGCACCCCCTAAGACCACAATCGGGGCTTGCTGGCAATCTGCTGGGCCTTCAAAGGCTAAATAATGGATTTCCCATTTGCCTAGCATCGAAATTCTTGGATCTTTTTTGAGCGAATTTTTCTCATAAGGTTCAAAAATCAGCATGTATGCCTCATTATTGTTGTTTACAGCGTGTCAAGATAAATGACAGTCATTTATTTTAGTACTTAGCATCCGATAAGTATTGTGCGATGATTGCACGGCGAAATCTATCTACTCTGTCTGAATTTTTTATGTCAAAAGCCTAGAATAATGTTTTGCCTTCAAAAAAGCATTTTGCTAAAGTGCGCACCGCGAATCCTACAATGATTTAGACAATGTGGGTATAGTTGTACAGACTAATCTTGTGGTTGTTTGATAAAATATAGTCAAGTCGTCGATTTAGTATTCGATGGATGCAGTCTGAATTTAGCAGAGAGAAATTTAATGGCTTCAACAAATGTTGTTTGGCAAAATGCCACTATCACTCGTGAACAACGCGAACAGCGTAATGGTCATCGTGCAGTCACCTTGTGGTTTACGGGTTTATCGGGTTCAGGAAAATCCACTTTATCAAACGCAGTTGAAGCACGTTTATTTGAATTAGGCTGTAATACCTTTGTGTTTGATGGCGATAATATTCGTCACGGTTTATGTAAAGATTTAGGATTTTCGGATACTGACCGTACAGAAAACATTCGCCGTATTGGTGAAGTGGCTAAATTGGCGAATCAGTCAGGGGTCATTGCTTTAACTGCCTTCATTTCGCCTTTTCGTGCTGACCGTGATTTAGTGCGAAATACCATGCCTGAAGGTGATTTTATCGAAGTATACGTGAAGTGCGCTTTAGAAAAATGTGAAGAGCGTGATGTAAAAGGTTTGTACAAAAAGGCACGTGCTGGCTTAATTCCTGCATTTACAGGCATCTCTTCACCTTATGAAGAACCAACCCATGCCGAATTGACCGTAGACACGGGTGAAACTGACATCCATACCTGTGTTGAGCAAATTGTGAACTATTTATTGGCTAAACAAGTTATTAGCAAAGCCTAAACCTCTGCCCGCAATACCCACACCAATGCCCCGCCTTTCGTGGGGCGTTCATTTAACTCTATATCGGGGTTGAATACCGTCGTTTGCTGAAAGCCACACGCCTTAAAACATAAAGCGGCTTCATCTGTTTGTTCAAAGTGCATACTAAAGCTGCTGCGCGAGGATACTTTGAGCGTTTTGTTAGCAAATTGAATCCAGTGATAAAAACGGTGTTGTGTGACTTTGGGATAGACATCAGTCAAATAAAAACCCGCAGGGAAGGCTTTTAAGGCCTGCGCCAAGCGTGACCAAAATGGCATAATATCGTCGAGCTTAAAATAATTGACTAAGCCTTCGGTAATGACGACTAAAGGTTTATTGGGATTAAATTCGCGTTGTAATAAAGACTCTAAACTATCAGGATTATCCTGCACTAAAATATTACAGACACTGACTTTATGTGTTGGGTTAATGGCAGACAATTTATTTAATAATTGATGTTTTTGCTCGGCCATACCCTGTAAGTCTGCTTCTACATAATGAATGTAAGGATACTTTTTATTAATGCGCCAACCTCTGGGCGATAAACCACAGGCCAGTTCTAAGACTTGTAAATCGGGATGTTGATGAATAAGCTGTGTTAATTCTCGGTCTAGCAGTTGATGACGCTGTAATAGTGTTGTTTTGATATCGGAGCCAATCACCCCTTTAGCCAGCACTTCGATAGGCTTTAGCAGTTGATAGTAAGCAAAGCCTTGTTTGGTGGCAAAGGCTTGGTGTGATAAGCGATTTTTATACCAAACATAACCCGTATAATGTGCAGTAAAGGAAATACTAGAGGTGTCGTTATTCTTCATGGTGCTACTGTAGTCGTTAGTTTAAATTTTTGTGTCAGTCTAGCACCAAAGTGCCACACTGTTAATGTCTTTCCCGTTCTTGACGGGCTTGTTGCCATGCTTGTAAGCGGCGTAAACGAACAAAAAAGAAACGTAAATTGATAATGCCTGTACCTATCAGCAGGGCTTTTGCATAAGGGGTTTGTAGCCATATTGGCCAATTTGTTGCCCCTTGGCTAAATACTAAATATAAACCTAAACCTAAGGCTAAATTGCCTAAGGTATCCATAATTAAGTCGCGATAAACTAAACGTGATAATTGTTGAAATTCACTCTCAGATAATGGCTTCAAACAAACTTACTCCTGCTAATCCTAAACTTAATCGTAATAGTATATCCCAAGCATTTTCTAAACTTTGCCCTTTAATGGCTTTGTCTGCTTCTAAAAGGGTGTGATTGAGTGCTTGAAGGCGTTTAAGACTTAAGCGTTTGAGTGCTTTTTGTATTACTGCTTGTTGTTTAGACCAAACCCCGTGTTGTTGAAATAATTGATTAAGCCCTATACCTTGCTGTAAGCCTTCACTCAGCGCCAATAAGGTACGAATTTCTTTGTTTAATACCCACAATATTAAACTTTCAGCTTGACCTTCACCTTTGAGGCTAAAAAAGATTTTGGCTGTTTTGCTTGCATCCCCCATGAGGGCAGTGTTGGCTAAGTCAAAGAGTTCAAAACGTGCGTTATCACTGAGTGCATGTTGAAGATGTTCGCGGGTTAATAGTTCCTCACCATAAAGTAGACTGAGTTTAGTCAGTTCTTGATGTGCGGCTAACAAATTACCTTCGGTTTGTTGGCATAGTTCATCGAGGGCATCGGCCTGTAGTTGCAGTTTCAGTTGGCGACCACGTTGGTTTAGCCAGTCTTTGAATTGTTGGTCGGACAGTGGTGCACAAGAGACAGTCACGCCAAGCTCATCGCAGGCACTAAACCATTTGGACTTTTGTGTATTGCTATCGAGTTTAGGCAATACTAAAACCACCACATTGTCGTCAATGGGATGTTTGACATAGTCCTCAATGACTTTTGCCCCTGCGGCATCGGGCTTATTGCCATAAATTTCAATCAATTTTTTATCGGCAAATAAAGAAAGCGCATGGCTATCACTAAAAGCCATCGACCAATCGTGTTGTTTATCTATATCGTGGCGTTCTCGTTCGCTAAAGCCTTGTTGTTGTGCGGCTTGGCGGAGGGCAATCAGTGCTTCTTGCTGTAATAAGATTTCATCGCCGTGTAGCACATAGACCTGACGTAGCGGATGTTTGAGATGTTTAACTAAGCCCCAATAGTCGTATTTCATGGTGCGCGGGTATCAGTATTAAAAGCACGAAGTTGTTGCACAATTTGATGTGCCGCATCTTGATAAAGTTCGCGGATGAGCAGTTCTTCTTCGGCACCTTTACCGACAATCGCCGTTGTGTCGTATTGATAACTGCGACGTAGGAGTAACCGTTTAACGGGCAATACAGTTTTATTATCGATACTTTTGAGTTGATATTCGACTTGATAATATAAGGTGTATTCTGCTGCTTTAGCACGGCTGTCTGTGCTAGTTGTCTGTTTGTTTAGTTCTTCACTGACGATTTCGAGAGCATAATTGCCTTCATCAAGGTCTATCCCCGATTGAATGAGGGTATTACGTAATGGCATGGCAAGATTGCTACTGGTGTTCAGTCTTAATTGCAGTTGCTGTAGGGCAGGCGGAATATGATAACTGCCCCGTAGTTGATAACCGCAGGCCGTTAGGCTGAGGGCAATTAATATGCCAAGCACAGAATGACGAAGTTTCATTAACAACATACTCTATGGCTGTAGGATGAGTCGAGATACGAGACTCATCCATTTTTTTGGGTGGGTTTCCTTTGTCAACCCATCCTACAAAATCTATAACGATGAAATTCCCCTCTCACCTAAATAGCCTGTGTGCAGTGCAACCTAACACAGGATTTACCTGTATTTCGCTACGCGCCATACAGGCTACAAAATGCTCAAGAGGGGACTACACTACACCACAATATTGACTAACTTACCTTTCACCACAATCACTTTTTTCGGTGGAGTTTCTAAAAAGCGTTGGATTTCAGGTTTAGCCAAAGCCAGTTGCTCAACTGTGGCATTATCTGCATCAACAGCAACTTCGATTTTGCCGCGTAACTTGCCGTTGACTTGAATCATTAATTCAATGCTAGAACGTGTTAACGCATTTTGATCAACCATTGGCCATGCAGCATTGACAATATCGCTATGGCCTAATGATTGCCATAATTTTTCGGCAATATGCGGCACAATCGGCGACAAAATCAAAATAGCGGCTTCTAAGGCTTCACGCTCAACAGCTAAGGCTTGACCTTCTTTGGCATCTAATTTTTGCACACTGTTTAACAACTCCATAATCGCAGCAATGGCGGTGTTAAAGGTAAAACGGCGTGCGATGTCATCAGTGGTTTTGCCAATCGTTTCGTGGGTTTTACGGCGTAAATCACGGCTATTATTGTCTAAGTTGGCAACATCTAGGGCAGGGATAAAGCCTTTTTGTTGATGTAAATAGACACTGCGCCACAAACGTTTTAAGAAACGGTGCGCGCCTTCGACGCCAGCATCTGACCACTCTAAGGATTGATCGGGTGGTGAAGCAAACATCATAAACAAACGGGCAGTATCTGCCCCGTATTGGTCAATCAATGCTTGTGGATCAACACCATTGTTTTTAGATTTTGACATTTTTTCCATGCCGCCAATCAACACAGGCTGATTGTCAGTGGTCAAAATAGCGTTAATCGCACGACCTTTGTCATCTTTTTCTAAAGCAACATCAGCAGGATTAAACCAATCTTTTTTACCATCAGGCATTTCGCGATAATAGGTATCTGCTAACACCATGCCTTGGGTTAATAAACGTTTAAACGGCTCATCACCTTGTACCAAACCTTCATCACGCATTAACTTGTGAAAGAAGCGGGCATATAACAAGTGCAAAATTGCGTGTTCAATCCCACCAATATATTGGTCAACAGGCAACCATGTGTTTGCTGCTTGTGGGTCTACCATGCCTGTTTCGCATTGTGGTGACGCATAACGCGCATAATACCAACTCGATTCAACAAAGGTGTCCATGGTGTCAGTTTCGCGAGTGGCTGCACCACCACAGCTTGGACAAGTGGTTTGGTAAAACTCAGGTAAGCGTTTTAAGGGTGAAGCACCGCCATCAGGCACGACATCTTCGGGTAAAACCACAGGTAATTGATGATCTGGAACAGGCACATCACCACAGCTTGGGCAATGAATGATGGGAATTGGACAGCCCCAATAACGTTGACGAGAAATCCCCCAATCACGTAAGCGGAATTGAGTTTTGCGAGTGCCATGTTGTGTCGCTTCTAAATCGGCAACGATGGCATCAAAAGCGGCCGTAAAACTTAAACCGTCATACTTGCCATTATTGATGGAGCGAATGCTGTCATCTTTATTGGCATACCAATCTTGCCAAGTGTCAACGTTAAACTCTGCACCTGTTGTCGATTGATAGACTTGTTTAATGGTTAATTGATATTTATGGGCAAATTCAAAATCGCGTTCATCATGGGCAGGAACAGCCATGACTGCGCCTTCGCCATAGCCCCATAATACATAATTGGCAATCCATACTGGTAATTTGTCACCCGTTAATGGATGCGTGACATAAAAGCCCGTTGCAACGCCTTTTTTCTCCATCGTTGCCATGTCTGCTTCGGCCACAGAGCCTGCTTTACATTCGGCAATAAAGTCTTGTAACGCGGGATTTTTTTCAGCCGCTAAAGTTGCTAAAGGATGTTCAGCTGCCACTGCGACATAGGTTGCACCCATTAACGTGTCAGGGCGTGTCGAGTAAACTTTTAATTGACCTGCTTGACCAATGCTGTCTTGGTCATAATCAAAAATAATGTCTGCACCAAAGCTTTTGCCAATCCAGTTGCGTTGCATGGTTTTGACTTGTTCTGGCCAGCCGTCTAATTGGTCTAAATCGGTTAATAATTGGTCAGCATAGGCGGTGATTTTAAAGTAATACATGGGGATTTCGCGTTTTTCAACGACTGCACCCGAACGCCAGCCTTTGCCATCAATTACTTGTTCGTTGGCTAATACGGTATTGTCAACAGGGTCCCAGTTCACAATCCCTGATTTTTTATAAATAATGCCTTTTTGAAATAAACGCGTGAATAACCATTGTTCCCAGCGATAATAGTCTGGTTTACAAGTGGTTACTTCACGTTGCCAATCAATCGCCAAGCCCAAAGACTGTAATTGCTTTTTCATATAAGCAATGTTGCTGTATGTCCATGCGGCAGGTGGCACATTATTTTTCATCGCTGCATTTTCAGCAGGCAGACCAAAGGCATCCCAACCCATCGGTTGTAGCACGTTAAAACCTTGCATTTTTTTGAAGCGGGCTAATACATCGCCAATGGTATAGTTACGCACGTGTCCCATGTGTAGCTTACCTGATGGATAAGGAAACATGGATAAACAATAATATTTGGGTTTGTCGCTGTTATCATTGGCGGCAAAGGCGTTGTTGTCTGCCCATTGCGCTTGTACGGTGGGTTCGATGTCTTGGGGTAAATAATTTTCTTGCATGGCCGTTGCAATATCTGTTGTTTGTAAAAGTTCGATAGGATAACGCACCCGTCGCCTAACGCAAAGCTGAGACCACATCGCAAGATTAGGATAATCGTATTTTGTTTGTATTTTGGGCAATAAAATACCGTCTCGTGTCCTTAGGCTTGAGAATAGCGTATAACCGAGCTTGATACTTTGGCTTTGAGTAAGGGCATGAAGACCTTTTTTAGTTTTCCATTTTTATTGATGTATAGCCTGTTAGTGATGGGGCTATGTTGGCATTATGACTATAAAAAAACGGCCTACGGTATGTTATTGAGCCTCATATTAGGTATTTATTTGTTATGTACACCCTTGATGACGCGTATGTTGCAGGCCGTAACGGGCACATATCCGCCCTTAAATATCCTGTCAATTCCTAGCCAATATCAAGCACTGGTTATTTTGGGCGGGGGAATTTATCGGGGGGATGAACTCAATCAGCAAGTACAAGCGGGGGGCTACTCTTTGTCGCGTTTGCGTTATGGTGCGCATTTGGCGCGTGCCACGCAGCTCCCTGTTTTGTTGTCAGGCGTAGAAGCGCCTGCCTTAAACAATACCTTAATTCAAGACTTTGGTGTCATGACGCGTTGGCAAGAAGACAAAAGTCGCAATACCGATGAAAACGCCCGTTTTAGTGCCGCTTTGCTGCATAACATGGGGATTAAAGACATTATTTTGGTAACAGATAGTTGGCATATGGGGCGTGCTAAGTTAGCTTTTGAGCATTATGGTTTTAAGGTACTGCCTGCGCCGACCGATTTCCCGATGGGCTTTTTTGACCGCACACCTGCCATTTTACAGCCTAAAGCCGCTTTATTTATGATGAATTTATTTGGTTTAAGCGAATGTTTGGGGCAAATTAAATACCGTTTACAGTATCTGTAACAAGAAGACCTAAGCGAGCTTGGCAACAGACCCTATGCTGTCTGTTTGAGTTTTAATTCCTGTATCAACGCTTGTTTGAGATTAGGCGTTTTGAAATGAAAACCTGCATTCAATAATCGGCTAGGGAGTACGCGTTGGCTATCCAGTAAAATGGCTGACATTTCGCCCAACAGCAGTTTGAGTAGCGTGCTAGGCATGTGTAAAAATGCCTTGCGCCCCAAGAGTTCGGCTAAGGTTTGGGTAAAGTCGGCATTGGTGACGGGTTGAGGGGCGGTCAGATTAAATACTCCCTTAAGTGCAGGGTTATGCAATAAAAATAGCACTGCCGATAAAAAGTCACTCAAACTAATCCAAGATAACCATTGTTGGCCAGACCCCAAACGTCCGCCTAAAAATAGACTAAATACGGGCAGTAAACGTTTTAACATGCCGCCATGTCGACCTAAGACTACCCCTGTGCGGAGGATACAGACTCTAATGCCTAAACTTTCGGCACATAATGCGGCTTGCTCCCAGTCATGGCAGAGTTGATGCACATAATCTTCTTGATAAAAAGAGTCTTCATCGAGAATAGTTTCACCTTGATGGCCATACCAGCCTATAGCCGAGCCAGAAATAAAGGTATGTGGCACACGACGCACGCGCCGTAACCAATCCACCAGTTCCTCAGTCAGGTTAACTCGACTGGTTTGTAATTCTAATTTGCGCTGTGGTGTCCATGGTTTATCGGCAATACCTTCGCCTGCTAAATTAATAATCACATCAAATTCATCATCAATCGTCAGGTCGGCCAAGCGTTTGAGTGCGCGTACTTTACCCGTATAACGGGTAAAGACAGTTTGAGGTTGACGACTAATGAGAGTCAGTTGGTGATTTTCGGCTAATAAGAGAGGACAAAGGTGACTGCCTAAAAAGCCTGTACCGCCAGTGACTAAAATTCGCATGTTTGGTGTCTCCGTATCTGCATTTAGAAGCTGGCGTTTGTTTTCTGCCTGTCTGAGCTCATCAGTTGCGGTAGCGCGGCGCAGCAGCCAAAGTAACACAATTTTTTTTACTGTAGCAATATTTAACCTGTGCGCGGATTAGACAAACACTAGGCAAATATAATGTTATGTTATAACATAATATTTTTATCGAGGAGATGCGTCATGTTACCAGTGACCGTGTTATCGGGTTTTTTAGGTGCAGGTAAAACCACTGTATTGCAGCATATTTTGCATAATCGAGACGGCTTAAAAGTCGCTGTCATTGTCAATGACATGAGTGACATCAATATTGATGCGGCGTTGGTGGCGGGTGAGGTGCAATTGGATTATCAACAAGAGCAACTCGTTGAAATGTCGAATGGTTGTATCTGTTGTACCCTACGTGAGGACTTATTAAAAAATATTCACGCCCTTGCTGAGCAGAAAAAATTTGATTATTTATTGATTGAATCGACGGGGATTTCTGAGCCTTTGCCTGTGGCAGAAACTTTTAGCTTTGTCGATGAGCAAGGCAAATCCTTATCGGAAGTAGCACGTTTAGATACGATGGTCACGGTGGTCGATGCCTGTCATTTTTTGCAAGATTATCAACAAGCACAAAGTCTGCACACGGTACTTGCTGAGATTGATAAAGACGACGAACGGACAATTAGCGATTTGTTGATTGAGCAAATTGAATTTGCCGATGTGATTTTACTCAATAAAATCGATTTAATTGGTGAGGCACAACAACAGAATCTGACGCAAATTTTAGCGAGTTTGAATCCAAAAGCGCGGATTTATCCGATTCAGGAGGGAAAAATTGAACCACAGCTAATTTTGAATACCCACCTATTTACCCTAGAAAATGCACAACAGGCGGCGGGCTGGTTGCAGGTGATGCGCGGCCAAGAGCTACCCGAAAGCGAAGAGTATGGTATTCGTGCCGTGAATTACGTGGCAAGACAACCGTTTCATCCCCAACGTTTTTGGCAGTTTTTACATCAAGATTGGCAAACGGGACGTTTATTGCGTGCCAAAGGCTATTTTTGGTTAGCGTCCCGCCTAAAAATGGCAGGCGTGATGTCGCAAGCGGGCGGTGTATTACGACACGGTGCGGCAGGGTATTGGTGGGCGGCTGTACCTGAAGAAGAATGGCCTCAAGAGGCGGAGTATTTGGCAAATATTCAGCAAAAGTGGCATGATGAAGTAGGCGATTGTCGTCAGGAGTTGGTATTTATAGGCCAACATTTACCCGCAGAGCAGTTACGTCAGCAATTGGATGCCTGTTTATTAAGCCCTGAAGAGATGGCCTTGGGCTTTGAGGTTTGGGAACAGTGGCCAGACCCTTTTCCTGAATGGGTAGAATAAACCCTCTCCATACAGAAAACCCTAGTGATTGTATTGTCTGTTCACCCTCAATGGGAGAATTTACTGTGGTTTTCAAACTAGACGCGGTTTAGACGCTTTCTCAATCACAATCAAAATATCAACAGATGCCAGATACTTTTGGGGCATAATACGGCTTTAAGTCCTTTCTTAGCTCTGCATTTGCCCTTTTGGTATAGATTTTTATGATTAAACCCGTTTGTAGTGCTGTCCCCACCAATCTGATTACAGGTTTTTTAGGCGCAGGTAAAACGACGCTCATTCAACAGTTATTAGCACAAAAGCCATCGCACGAACGTTGGGCGGTGTTGGTCAATGAGTTTGGGCAAATTGGGATAGACCAAGCCTTAATGGGGACGAGCCAAGACATTTATATCAAAGAGGTCGCAGGCGGCTGCATCTGTTGTGCCAATGCCTTACCTATGCACATTGCCTTATCGCAATTATTGGCCAAGGCAAAACCACAACGGGTGTTGATTGAACCGACAGGTTTAGGGCATCCAAAACAGATTTTAGAGACCTTATCGGAAAGCCACTGGCAAACAACCTTAGCACTACAGGCGACCTTATGTGTGATTGATGCCCGTCAATATCAAGACCCGCGAGTGCAAACGCATGAAAGTTTTTTGGCGCAAGCAGAAGTGGCTGATATTTTGGTTTTTAGTAAAAATGAGGTCTTAGACGACGCGCAACGTGCCAGTGTTTTAGATTTTGCTCGTCAACTGCCTCCACCTGAGCGTCAAACCGTATTTATCAGTCAAGGACAGTTGGATGCTAACTATTTGGCGATGCCTAAAAGACCGTCACGACAGGTGAAACGCTCGTTGTTGCACTCATTACCCACCGCCTTGCCACCTGTAGGCCTCGTCAATCAAGATAGCATTGAAGCTCCGTACCACTACCATCAACGCGCATTAGAGACAGAGGTAGGTGGCTGGGTCTTTCCTGCTAGTTGGCAATTTAACCATAATGCCTTATTGGATGTGTTATTTGCATTGACGACTTTACGCATTAAAGGGGTGATGCACACCCAAGAAGGTTGGTTAGCTATTAACCTTACGCCTTTAGATGCCAGTTTGAATAGCACCCATGAGGCGTATGATAGTCGTTTAGAAATTATCAGTGAGCAGCCAATAGATTGGTCTACCTTAGAGCGCGAGTTGTTAAACACGCGCTTAATGACTTGAATACGGCCATTGATTGATGGTGAAAGTGTGGTCGCTGAGACGATTAAGTGATTAACGTGGTTGGTGTGATTTGATGTTTACGGCGATAATTCCGCCATGTAGCGATAGCCAGTAGACTAAAACTGACGATTAATATCGGCCAGTTACCCAATCGACTAAAGGGGGTTTGCCCCTGTACACCATAAATAGTACCACGTAACACGGTGCGCTCAAATTGAGGGGCTCGATATCGGATATGGCCGTGTGGGTCAATCAGTCCAGAAATGCCATTATTGGTTGCTCGAATAATCCATTTACCCGTTTCTAAAGCACGCATTTGTACCATTTGTAAGTGTTGATGAGGCCCCGTTGAGTGACCAAACCAACCATCATTACTTAAGGTTGCCAAAAAATCAGCCTGTTTAGCGTTATGACGAGTCAATTCAGGATAGGCTATTTCATAACAAATCGCCGCCCCCAAACGGTAATTTTGAACGGTTAATGGTGCTTGCTGATGATTGCCTGCACTAAAGCTGGACATATCACGACTAAAAAAAGGAATCGTGCCACGTAAGATGGCTTCAAAGGGAATGTATTCGCCAAAGGGGACGAGCCGTTGTTTCCAATACAAGCCTTCGCCTACACCCAAAGCAGCCATGCTGTTATAAAAGGGAGGGATACCTTCGGCATTGAGTTGGCTTAAATCGGCATAGGGAATGCCTGTCACAAAAGCAGAGCCATGCTGGGTGGCAAGGTCATTGATTTCGTGTAAGAAGTCATTGGCTTCATACTGGAACATGGGAATCGCCGCTTCAGGCCAAATCACAAGGTTTTGTCCCCATTCACTGGCAGATAACGATTTATAAATTGCTAAGGTTTTATCTCGCCATTCCAATTGCCATTTCACATCTTGCGGAATATTGCCTTGGATAATGCTCACCGAGAGTGGCTGTTGTGGATTGTTGCTGACCCATGTTTGATACTGTAGTGCAAAACCTGCACCCCAAATACTGAGCACCAGTAAAGCAGCAGACCACGCATATTGCCTATATTTGAGGATACTCAGTAAACACTGACCCGAAATGATTGCTAATAGACTCAAACCAAACACACCCACTAAAGGTGCATAGCCCACTAAAACAGAGTCTATATAACCATAACCCACAAATAGCCACGGAAAGCCTGTAAATAGCCATGTTTTTAGCCATTCAAACAAAACAAACAACGGGGCAAAACTCAATAACGCATGTTGGTCAAATGCCCAGCGCCGATAGACATACGCCATGACCGCCGTAAACGCTCCCATGATGAGCGCGACGGCCATGACCATGAGCGCAGCAAGCCAAGTTGGGGTTTGGCCATAATCATGTAAAGAGACAAATAACCACCAAACGCCTGATGCCCATAAGCCAAAACCAAAACTCCAGCCCCGCAAGACGGCTTGTTTCGTTGTTTGACCCGTTAATAATTCGGCAAATAGCGGAATGGTCAATAAACTGATAAACCAATAATGGTAAGGTGCTAAACTAAATGGCGTGATTGCCCCTAACAGCAAAGCAACTAACCATGCCCAAGGGGCGTTTTGCAGGCGAATAAGCAGTGTTTTCATGCCAGTTTTTCAACTTTAAGCACACTAATCATACGTAAGTCAGCGGCTAAAATGGTAAAGCGCCATTGACTCAGTTCGATGCTTTCATTGATGCGTGGCATTCGTTCAAATTCACTTAAAATAATACCCCCGATGGTTTCAAAGTCTTCGTGACTAAATTCGCTGCCAAAATAGTCATTAAATTCGGTAATTGGGGTAATTGCTTGCACCACAAAAGAGCCGTCTGCTTGTGCACTAATCCAGTGTGAGTCTTCGTCGGCATCGTCATGCTCGTCGTGGATATCACCAACAATTTGTTCGAGAGCATCTTCTAAAGTGACAAGTCCTGCAATGCCGCCGTATTCGTTGACGACAATCGCCATGTGACTTTGTTTGTCTCTAAACTCACGTAATAAACGGTCTAAGTGCGCAGATTCGGGCACACAAAAAGCGGGGCGTAAGTAGTCTTTGAGGTCAAAACGTTCAGGTTTTTGGCCGATGAGACGTAGCATGTCTTTGGCTAATAAAACCCCCATCACTTCGTCTGAGTTGTCAGCCGCTAACACGGGAAACCGTGAGTGTGCAGATTCAATCATCACGGCTAAAAAATCTTTGGGTTCACTGTTATCGCGAATCGAAATAATCTGTGCCCGTGGCACCATAATTTCGCGCACCTGCATGTCTGCTACGCGCAGCGTAGACTCAATAATTCGTTGTGACTCTGCATCCAAAACACCACGACTGCCCGCATTACGAATGATGGCTAGAAGCTCGGTGCGATTTTCTGGTTCGGTCGTGAGTAGATTGCTTAAGCGATTTAGCCAAGATTTTGGGGACACCGTCCCTCGCTCATCACCCATGTTTATCGTGTCCTATGAAATAAATATCGCGCTAAAGATGCAGATATTATGCCGTGTCTGGCACATTCTCGCATTTTCTTTGGCATACAAATAGCAAAAACAGATGACGATAGTTTGTCATTTGTGAGCTAATAGCCAACTTTTAGTCATTAATGGGCTATAAATGGGGATATTTGCTAAATTCTCAAGTTGCCGAATAGAATAACAAACTCTAAAGTATACAGAGCTTGCCCAAAATAGGAGATTGGTATGCGCGTGGCGCCATTACCCGAAAATGAAGCCCAACGTTTGCTTGCCTTATCAAAATATAAAGTGCTCGATACCTCATTTGAGCAGGCTTATGATGAGTTAACTCAATTAGCCTCTCAAATTTGCCAAACGCCTATCGCATTAATTAGTTTGATTGATACCGACCGCCAATGGTTTAAGGCAAAAGTGGGTCTAGAAGCACGTGAAACGCCACGTGATTGGGCATTCTGTGCGCATGCCTTGTTACAAGAGGATTTGTTGGTTGTTGAGGACACATTACAGGATGAGCGATTTTTTGATAACCCCTTAGTACAAAACGACCCGTCAATTCGTTTTTATGCAGGCGCGCAAATTAAAAATCAAGAAGGCTATATTTTAGGTACCGTCTGTGCGATTGACCGTATTCCACGCCAATTGACAGATTATCAGTTGAACGCTCTCAAAGTGTTAGCTAAACAAGTGATGACACAACTCGAGCTGCGTTTGGCATTTGAGGATTTGCAAAACTACACGCAGCAGCTACATGACAGTAATCAAAGTAAAGATAAATTGTTTTCGGTGATTTCGCACGATTTGCGCGCTCCGATGAGTGGTATTTTTGGCTTAAGCGAGTTATTGATTGAAGATATAGAAACTCAACCCAAAGAGGCCTGTAAAGAATTGGCTTATGAAATTCATGATGCCAGTCAGCAAGCCTTATCCTTATTAGATAATTTATTGCGCTGGTCATTATTGGAGCGTGGTAAGTTTGATTTTCAGCCAATGGCTATGCCGTTATTGGTATTAATTCAAAAAAGTATTCGTTTGTTGGCGTCAGTGGCCACTAAGAAAAATATTCAGATTGAGGTTGACTGTGCGAGTCACTTATTTGTGGTTGCGGATAAAACCATGTTGGCTTCTATTCTGCAAAATTTGTTGGCGAATGCGATTAAGTTTAGCAATATCAACAGTAAAGTTTATGTACAGGCAACCGAGCTAAAACGGCAGATACATATTAGCGTTAAGGACACTGGGATAGGCATGAGTCCAGCACAACAAGAAAATCTATTCAAATTAGACAATAACACAACCACCGTCGGTACGGCAGGTGAGTCAGGCACTGGTTTGGGTTTAATGTTATGTAAGCAGTTTTTGGCCATTCACCAAAGTGATTTGCAAGTGCATTCGGTGCTGGGTGAGGGCACAACCTTTAGCTTTTACTTAAAAACGATTCAAACTTAACACAGTCAAAAGGAGTGCCTTGCAGGAGGGTTTTTCCTGCAAGAACATGTTAAGCTGCATCACAGGTATAAGGGTTACTATAGCCCAATAATGCCATTGCCTGTACTTCTAAAGCCTCCATTTGCTCGGCTTCATCGTCATCAATGTGGTCATAACCCAATAAATGCAATACCCCGTGTATGGTTAAATGCGCCCAATGCGATTGCAGACTTTTTTCTTGCTCCTTGGCTTCGGCCATCACCACAGGGGCACAAATGATAATATCGCCCAGTGGCGCGCGTGTCATAGCGGCAGCAATTTCGTGTGGTAGCTCCGACGGAAAAGATAAGACATTTGTGGCGTAGTCTTTGCCCCGATATTGGCCATTCAGACTTTGGCTTTCTTCATCATCGACAATACGAATCAAGACTTCGCTGGCAAACTGGTAGTTTGCAACAATCATCGCAACATTAATCCACGCTCTAAAGTCAGCACTTTTGGGCAGTTCTTTGTGGGTAGTCACACGTTGTAGTGACAAGGTGCATAAAGCTCTAGTCATATCGTTTACTTACTACTGGATGGTCTTTGTCCCAAGCCTCATAGGCTTCGACAATCCGTTGTACTAAGTGATGACGCACGACATCTTGGGAGTTAAAACGTGTAATGTGAATCCCGTCCACATCGCCAAGTACCCGTAAGCAGTGTGCTAAACCAGACTCGTGACCTCGTGGTAAGTCAACTTGGGTAATATCGCCAGTAATGACGGCGCGTGAGCCAAAGCCTAAGCGGGTTAAAAACATTTTCATTTGTTCGGGGGTCGTGTTTTGTGCCTCATCTAAAATGACAAAGGCATTATTTAAGGTACGACCTCGCATATAGGCAAGGGGAGCAACTTCAATAATTTGCTTTTCTATCATTTTAGCAACACGTTCAAAACCTAACATTTCATAAAGGGCGTCATACAACGGGCGCAAGTAGGGGTCAATTTTTTCTGATAAATCACCAGGTAAAAAGCCTAACTTTTCGCCAGCTTCTACGGCTGGACGCACCAATAAGATGCGTTTAATCACATCTTTTTCGAGTTGGTCTACGGCAGCCGCAACAGCCAGATAGGTCTTGCCTGTCCCTGCAGGGCCAACACCAAAACTGATGTCATGCTTTAAAATATTAGAGACGTATCTCGCTTGATTCACCCCGCGTGGGCGGATGCTGCCTTTGCGGCTAAACAATACAGGAAATTTATCTTGTTCGTTGGACGTATTATGTTCAAGCACAGGGGCTTGGCTAGTTTGTAACATAAGATGAATCATCTCTGGCGATATATCTTGGCTAAGGGCAGTCTCATCGTACAGCTTGAGGAGTAGGCGTTCGGCATGGGTAACTGCATTAAGCTGGCCGTGGACATGAAAGTGATATCCGCGATGATGAATATGCACATCCAGTCGCTGCTCTATTTGTTTTAGGTGCTGATGAAAAGGCCCACAGAGGGCATTTAAGCGTTGTGGGTTTTGTGGCTCTAACTGTAATTGTCGAATGGTGGTTACGCTACTGTTCAAACTGTACGTATCTCCAAAACAAAGGGCGGTCTCGTGTTGACGTAGCCGTCATTCACTCGCGATGGAATCTATTAAGCAAAGAGCATGCCTACAATATGCTAATGATGATTGTAACAAGCATTTGATGAAAGCATAGACCAAGTTTGAGTATTTCGACAAGCAGTATCCGTGTTTTCTGTGTCTAAAACGTGACAACCCTCAGGGGACAAAAAACAAAGGATAGACAGCCTAATAACCTATAATGAGATGTTAGATGATTGGGCGGCTGCAAGGTCATTAACTTAGGCTTCAACCCATAAAATCTCGCTGGCTTTGACGGTGTTGATACTGAGTATATCGCCGATGGTCACGTCTACAAAGCGGCCGATTAAATCTGCTTCGGCAGCTACCAATACTTGACGTGTATTTTCAGCAGTGCCCACCAAATAACCTGCCTGTCGGTCAGACGTTTTCTCGAGTAATATGCGTTGTTTTGTGCCGAGCATCGCTTGTGTTTTGCGCAAGGTGTTCAGTTTAATCCGTTCTTTGAGGCGTGCTAAACGCTCTTTTTTAGTCTCTTCACTCACCGAGTCTGGCAGTTCAGCCGCAGGCGTACCAGGCCGTTTTGAATAAATAAAACTGTAAGAGTGGTCGTAGTCGACTTCAGCAATCAAATTCATCGTATCAATAAAATCGTCATCCGTTTCATTAGGGAAGCCAATAATAAAATCGGAAGAAATATGAATATCGGGTCTAGCGGCTTTGAGTTTTTGAATACGTTGTAGATAGTCCGCTGCGGTATGATTACGTTTCATGGCGGCTAAAACGGCGTCAGAACCAGACTGTACAGGTAAATGCACATGCGAGACTAATTGCGGTAGCTCTTGGTAGGCGGCAATTAAATCGTCCCCAAACTCTAGGGGGTGAGAGGTGGTATAACGAATACGACCAATACCATCAATGTTGGCAACGTGTTTGAGGAGTTCGGCAAACGTACAAATTTCGCCGTCATGGTAATGCCCACGATAACCGTTAACATTTTGACCTAATAAGGTGACTTCACGCACGCCTTGACTTGCTAAATGCACGATTTCAGCAATGATATCGTCAAATGGACGTGATACTTCTTCACCACGGGTATAAGGTACAACACAGAAAGAGCAATATTTAGAGCAGCCTTCCATAATAGAAACATAGGCTTTATAGCCTTCGACTTTTGGCTCGGGCAGAAAATCGAATTTTTCAATATCGGGAAAGCTAATATCGACGATGGCGATTTTTTTGTGTTGACGCTCCTCGAGCATTTTGGGTAAACGATGTAGTGTTTGTGGCCCAAATACCATGTCCACATAAGATGCACGTTTACGAATACTATCACCTTCTTGCGATGCGACACAGCCGCCTACACCAATGACAATGTCGGGGCGTTTCTCTTTCAATTTGCGCCAACGGCCTAATTCAGAGAAGACTTTTTCTTGCGCTTTTTCCCGAATAGAGCAGGTGTTCATCAATAAAACATCCGCTTCTTCTGGGTTTTCTGTTCTGACCATACCATGAGATTCACCCAATAGATCGGCCATACGCGAACTATCGTATTCATTCATTTGGCAGCCTTGGGTTTCGATATACACTTTCTTTAACATGGCAGTAGTGTCAGTTGTAAAAAAGAAGGGCGCATATTATACCTATGTTCCTGTAATACACACGAGTATCTTAATGTAAAACTGTGATGAAAATTTTGCTTTTGTAGCGTTGAGACATATCCTAGTATTATGATAAGGTATTTGCTGAAAATTCACTCTCCTGATGTGGTCTTAAACATTCAATAAATTATCTGTTACTAATCATTTGATGATGGTGTGCCTGATTATCTGAGTACGCTATAAAACGAAATATCTACTATTGCGATTGGCCTTAATGCCTCTTTGGGTAAAGGCTAGGCTGTTGATTTTTAGGTACTAACGGGGATAGTGAATGTTAATAGTCAGATGGTTAATAGTCTTTAGTATGTTATGCAGTACCGCGCTGTATGCCGCAGAAAATGACCTCCAAGATTTGCGTCGTGACGATGGCAATCCAAATGAGTGGCGTTTAGTCTTTAATAATAAGACACAAAAGATAAAAACCTATTTCAAAAAAGAAGACAAAAAG
Organism: Agitococcus lubricus; assembly: GCF_003051055.1. Taxonomy (GTDB): domain Bacteria; phylum Pseudomonadota; class Gammaproteobacteria; order Pseudomonadales; family Moraxellaceae; genus Agitococcus; species Agitococcus lubricus. The sequence goes on from NZ_QAON01000003.1 coordinate 163,545, forward strand.
CGTGTGCGCTCTTTTAGGATGGAGGCTGAATTAGACGCGCCCTTATCGACGGTAGCGAATGTTGAGTTTGACGCCGATAACTACAAAAATTGGTATTACCAAGTAGAAGAGTCAAAGCTACTCAAAATCGTGTCCGATACCGAGTTTTACACCTATATTCGTTATAATTCACCAGGTGGTCTGCCTGACCGCGATACGGTCTTTCAAACCGTCATTAAACCCTATAGTAAAAAAACGGGTTATATGATGATGCTCATCAAAAATAAAGATGATTATATTATGCCGTCAAACGGTATCACGCGAATTGCTGTTTTGGATATGGTGGCTAAATTTACTCCAATTGGCACACAAAAAACCTTGATGGAAATCGAGGGCTATATGGACCCGGGTGGATTTGCCCCGATGTGGGCGGTTAATTTAGTACAGCGTACGACGCCGTTAACGACGATTATCGGTTTGCAGCGCATGTTGTTATTGCCGCGTTACAGCTCTCCCACTTATAACAATCCGTTCAAATATACCGAATAACACGCTCAAACCTCTCAAGGATGAGAGCATTCCAACACCTCACGCCAGCTCACTCACACGCCAACAACCAAGATATACTTGAAGCATAGTGCTTAACAGTGCTTTAGTATGGTTGTACGCATTTCACTGAAATTAGCCTGTTTTCATTCACTTCGCTCTCCAATCATTCGGGAGATGCCGTAAGTAGGGACGAGGAAGTGCGAACCTGCCGAATAGCCTATTCATTTTTAAGTCTTAGGAGTCATCATGAGAGTGCGTTTTGCTGCGTTTATCTGTGCCAATTTGCTAGCGATAACGGGCGCTTGGGCAGACGATAAAGACTTTTTAGCCGCACGAGACGCATTTAAGCAAGGTGACTTAATCGCATTGACTGACTTACGTGGCAAGTTACAAGGCGATATATTTCAGGTCTATGCCGACTATTATTGGTTAAACAAACAATTAGATACCATCGACCCCATTGCGGTTATCAGTTTTTTACAAAACTATCCCGATACATGGCTAGCAGAAAAATTGCGTGCAGAATGGTTGATTGTCTTAGCCAAACGCCAAGATTGGGCAAACTATCAGCAGTTTTATGCGGCCTTACAACGCCCTGAACCAGAGCATAAATGTTATAGCTTAATTGCGCGTATCCATATGGCAGACAAAGCCGCTCTTGCACAAGCCAAGAGTGACTATTGGCCTGTTGCGAATAACTCATCCAATGTTTGCGAACAATTAAATTCGCTGTTAATGCAACAAAGCATACTGACAAACGATGACTATTGGTTGCGGCTAAGGCTGGCCTTACAAGCCAATAATCGTAGCTTAGCGCGCACGTTGGCTGGCAAACTGGGTTTGGATTTAGACAATAAGTTATTAGACCAAATTGCACAAAATCCGCAAAAATACCTTGCTAATCCTGATGTGGAAACTGCCTTGGGGCATGAATTATATTTAGCCGCCTTAGCGCGTTATGCGCGTGCAGATTTGAACAAAGCCATCAGTTATTGGCAAACGGTGGAAAAACGCTTTAATCATGAAGATAGGCCGTATGGTTGGCGTATTTTGGCCGTATTAGCGGCTAAAAAGCAGGATGAGCGCGCCGTAGATTGGTTTAAGCTGAGTGAGCATGTCTATTGGCCAGATGAAGATAAAGAATGGGCAATTCGGATTGCCATTCGTGCTGAACGCTGGGATGAAGTCTTATTTTTTATCAATCGTTTGACTGCAGACAAACAACAAGAGCGGGCATGGAAATATTGGCGTGCGCGCGCCATGTTGGGGCAGCCAGATAAAGCCAAACTGGTACAAGCCATGCTGAGTGGTTTAGCGGTTGATGATGATTATTATGGTTTATTAGCGCGTGACCAATTAGGTAATAAAATTCATAGTCAGCCCAAAATCTATGTACCTACGGAGGCAGATAAAAAAGTTGCACAAAACCATCAAGGCTTACAAAGAGCCTTAGCGTTGTTTGCTTTAGATTTGCGTACAGAAGCGGTGCGCGAATGGAATTGGAGCTTACGTAATGCCGATGACAAGCTCTTACTGGCGGCGGCGGAGCAAGCCGCAAATGTTCGTTGGTATGACCGAGCGATTTATGCGGCAGAGCGCACTAAACAATTACACAGTTATAGCTTACGTTATCTGACACCTTATGAGGAAGTCGTGCGTGGTTATACCCAAGAGTTAGACGTCGACCCTGCGTGGGTGTACGGTTTGATTCGTCAAGAAAGCCGTTTTGTCGTCAATGCTAAATCGGTGGTAGGTGCGGGTGGACTCATGCAATTAATGCCTAAAACAGCGCAGTGGGTTGCGAATCGGCTCAATATTCCCTATCACGCAGGTATGGTGAATGAAATAGGAACCAATGTCCGTTTAGGAACGTATTATATTTCGTATGTGTTTAAGCAATTGGGCAATCAGCCTGTCTTGGCGACAGCGGGTTATAATGCGGGGCCAAGCCGTGCCAAGCAATGGCAAGCCACGAATAGAACGTTGCCTGTCGATGTGTATACCGAAAGTATTCCGTTTACCGAAACCAGAGACTATGTCAAAAAAGTCATGACTAATGCAGTGCACTATGCACTAGGATTTGGTCAAGGTGCACAGTCTATTACCGAGCGCATGGGAACACGTATTCCTGCACGTATCGTCCAATCGTCGGAGCTAGGGGAAGGGGCTGTTCAAGCAGAACAAGCTACGTTGGTAGAAGAGTAAAAAACCGTCCTTGGTGTGTGTTGAACACAAGACATGCGCGTCTTAGGGCTTATGTCTATTCACCGTCTCAGTTGCTGTATCGAGACGGTGATAGAACATCGGTCTGTTAATGGCGAACGAAGTCCTAAGCACGCATTAAATCATTCATCTTTGAGAGAGCATTCGGAGTTTGCTGGGTCAAACTTACAACGAATCTTCTTTAAGATAGATAGCATTTTAGGGTCGTAAAAACCTTCTTTCATCATGCTAATACGTGCTTCACGCATTAACAGGGTATATTTTTCTTTGTCTGCGGGGGTTAAATCTAACCAGTATTTTGCAGGAATATCGGCTTCGCTCTTTTGCACCATTTTTTCAATCATGTCGATTTTAGTGGTTGCAAATTCACGCATTTTAATCACACGGGCATCAAAGTCAGGAATATCTTTGAACTTGTCGCGGTTGATGATAATAGAGGCAGTAACTTGTAACAGAGGAAAGCGGAAAATAGCCCCTTTATCACCCAAACCACGGTATAACTCTAACGGACGATAAGCTAACGCAGGCGCACCAATGATATCGACTTGACCGTTATTAAACTTACCTGCAAAGTTGGTAATATCAGACGAAACAGGCTGTGCACCGAGCTTCTGAATGATTTTGGCTTGTGCTTTGTCAAAGTCTAAAACGGCAACTTTTTTGCCTGCTGCTTTTTCTACAGAGTCAATACGGCGGTCGTTTACAAACACATAAGCTGCACCTAAGGGAATAACGGCAGCGACCTGATAGGGACCATTAATGGTGAGATTATTGAGTTTAGGATTCGCTAAGGTGTTGACTAATTCACGCACGTGCTTAAACGTAGGTAATGCACCTGGCGAGTCTACACTACCAATAAAGAAGTTAAATTGTTTGGCGCGCATGGTAGAGATAGCCACACCTTCACATTGTCCAGCTTTAAAGTCTTCAGCGGCAATACGTTCATCGGTATAGACTTTGAGGTCAACGTCTAAATTCCATTTTTTGGCTTCTAACACTAAGTCTTTAGCGTAGTTATACGCATCGCCTTTGGTGCCAGCAATATCAAAAATACAAAAACGCATTTTGACTGTTTTACCAAATGGCATTGGCTCGACGGCAGCAGCTTGAGTGCTTGTCGCGAGTAGTGTGAACCCCATAGCAGCGGAAAGAGCTAAGTTTTTGAACATCTGTGGAAAACCTTAGTTATGTGTGTCGTAAGAGTCTGTGGTTATGACGCCATGCTAACGGTTTAGCAAAAAAAGGCATTGGCATCCTTGCCATACTATAGCGTCATTTCAGTAAGCTGGCATTTAAGTGTGTCGGCAGATTCAAACCACTAATCTAATTTTTTGAATCTTTGATGATTTATTCATCCGTCAAGGCGCACTCAGCCGCACTAGGCTCATGTTTGCAGCGAATTTTTTTCAGTAAACGCATCATCCGTGGGTCATAAAAGCCATCTTTAGTCATCATGATTCGTGCTTCGCGCATCATCATCAAGTAGCGTTTTTCATCTTCAGGCGGTAAAGTTAGCCAGTATTTGCTGGGAATATCGGCTTCGGCTTTGTCGATAAATGCAAACATTTGGTCTAAAAAGGTATCTAAAAAGCGCACGCCGACCTCACGCAAACTCATTATTTTTTGGTCTAAGTCGGGTAGTTTGACTCTTAGACGTTCGCGGTTAATCACCAAGCTACCTGTAATTTGTGCTAAGGGAAAACGATAAATAGCCCCCCCCTCAGCATCTAAACCCCGATACAATTCTAAGGCTCTAAAGGCAATCGCAGGTGCAGCAATAATATCGACTTGGCCATTATTAAACTTACCTGCAAAATTGGTAATGTCGGAGGCTACAGGTTGAGCACCCAGTTTTTCGACCATTTTTGCCTGCGATTTATCCCAGTCCAACACAGCGATACGTTTACCTGCGGCTTTTTCGATGGAGTTAATTTGTTTGTCGCGTACCATGACATACAACGCACCAATCGGTAGCACACCCACAATTTGATACGGCTCGGTAATCGACAGTGGAATCATTTTGGGGTCGAGTAGGGTATGTAACAGGGTGCGCATGTGTTTATAAGAGGGGACACCTCCGACCGAGTCAACACTGCCAATAAATTGATTAAACTGCCTTGCCCTGAGTGTAGAAATCCCTGCGGCCTCACATTGACCTGCCTTAAAGTTTTCGGCGGTAATGCGTTCGTCGGTAAATACTTTAATATCGACAAACACATTCCAACGGCGAGCGAGTAAGGTTAAATCTTTGGCTCGACTATAAACATCGCCATTTTTACCCAAAATATCAAACAAACATACCGAGACATACAACGGTTTATCTAGTGCAGGCGGTAAACCATTTTCACCAGGCTTAAAAGAGCCACCAATGGCCATGACTTCGGTGGCGTGGCTGTTGAGGCTGGTGATGGCACTACTGAAAATGAGTAAACAAGTGGCAATAAATTTTTTCATGGGCGCTACATCTCATGGCAGTGACTGCTACGCATTGTCGTTATCGTGTCCAGTAGCCGTCTATTATTATGGGATAGAGTTTGTTCGCATTTTGCCTGTCTGTGTGGGCAAAACCTTAGCCAAATATTTCCCAATATAGCCTAGCCTATGAGCTAATCAGAGTGCCAAATGTCATAAAATTGCTCAATTTAGCTGTTTATTCGTCGCTGAGTGAGCACTCTGCATTTGTGGGTTTGCTTTTACAACGAATACGTTTAAGCAAAGCCATCATTTTGGGGTCGTAATAGCCCAATTTGGTCATTTCTATACGCGCTTCACGCAATAAGCCCCAGTAATGTATTTCTTCTTCGGGGGTGACATTTACCCAGTATTTAGCAGGAATTTCAGCTTCCGAACGTTCAATGGCTTTATAGGTTTGATTAAGAATTTCATCTAAGAATTGTGCGGCGATACTACGAAATGCAACCAGTTTTTCATCTAAGTCGGGCATTTTCTTTTTAATACGGTCGCGGTTAATGACTAAACTGCCTGTCATTTGTGTCAATGGAAAACGATAAACACCGCCTTTATCGCCCAAACCACGCTCTAATTCAAAAGCCTTAAACACCAGTGCAGGCGCGACAATAATGTCCACTTGGCCATTATTAAATTTACCTGCAATATTGGATAAGTCTGATGGTACAGCTTGCGCACCAATACGACTGACGATTTCAGTTTGGGATTTATCCCAATCTAAAACGGCAATTTTTTTGCCTGCGGCTTTTTCGATGGAGTTAATTTGTTTGTCGCGTACATGCACATAGGTGCTGCCAATCGGTAGTACGCCGACAATTTGATACGGCTCGGTAATGGTGAGTGGTAAGAGCTTAGTATCAAGTAAGGTAATCAATAAAGTACGTAACTCTTGATAAGAGGTGACTGCGCCGAGCGCCTCTATACTGCCAATAAATAAATTAAATTGTCGTGCACGCATGGTCGATATGCCTGCAGCATCACATCGTCCCGCCTTAAAACTCTCAGCAGCGACCCGTTCATCACTGTAGACATCAATTCGAGGATGAATATTCCAACGTCGTGCAATGAGTGCTAAGTCTTTGGCTTTATTATAAATTTCACCATTTTTACCCTGCATATCAAATAAACATACGGAAATATATAGGGGTTTCTCTAAGGGGGGAGGTAACCCGTTTTCGTTAGGTTGTAAGTCTTGAGCCGCATCTAATAATGTCGAGGCGTAGACAGGGCAGGCGAGGCTTGCAACTAATAACAGTGGACTGAGTAGACGAGTAGCAAATTTGCTGAACGTAGCGAGCATTCAATCACTCCATGAGCGAATTAGACTAAGATTGGGCGGGTATCTGAGCCAGTTGTGCATGTCTGAGCTGGCAAGGAGTAGCGATGCGAAATCTAAGTCTGTTTGGCTAAAGGCACTAAGCAGAACAACAGTGCCGTGTTTATGAATGAACACACTAATGCAAAAACTGATGTTTGCTCTAAATTTTTGTTTTCAAGAAACTGGCAACGGTAAACATTGTTATTATAGGCCGTTGTGTGTTCTTAAGTATGACCTGAGACGGCCACGTGCGCATACTAGGACGAAGTCTTGATAAACACAAGCAACTCAACAGAAGGATTGCCTATTTACCGACGAATGAAAGTAAGATAAAAGGTGAGACTTAAAAACGCCTGTCCCTTTCTCGCTCAGCATGACGAAAAGGACAGACGATACGATACAATACACCCTTTAGTTAATACGGGTACATTCCGCTTCTTGTGGGCTGAGTTTACAGCGCACGCGTTTCATTAATGCCATCATACGCGGGTCATAAATACCCTCCTTGGTCAGTTGTTGTCTCGCGTCTTGCATCAGATTCAGATAACGTGTTTTTTCTGCCTCAGGTAAATCTAGCCAATATTGTGAGGGAATTTCTTGCTCACGCTTGTTAATAAAGCTAATCGCTTTATCCATTTCGGCTAAGGCATAAACGCGTATTTTAGCAATACGCTCATCTAAGTCAGGCACAGTTTGGCTTAAATGCTTACGATTAATCAAAATCGTGCCTGTCACTTGCGTGAGAGGAAAACGATAAATTCCCCCGTAATCTCCCAAACCTTTGGCCAGCTCCAAAGGCTTAAAGGCAACGGCAGGTGCAGCAATCACATCCACTTGGCCATTATTAAATAAGTTAGCAAAATTATAAAAGTCTGTGCTCACCGCTTGTGCCCCTAGATGTTGCACGATTTTGGCTTGCGCCTTATCCATATCAATCACGGCGACTTTTTTGCCTGCTGCTTTATCAATCGAGTCAATATGACGATTATTGACCATCACATAAGCCGCACCAAGCGGCATCACTGTCACGACCTGATAGTTGCCGTTAATCGTTAAGGGGGCAACTTGTGGATTATTAAATGTGGAAACTAAGGTTTTAATATGCTGATAAGACGGCGCAGAGCCAATAGAGTCTATACTGCCAATAAAGGGATTAAACTGTTTGGCGCGTAATGTGCTCAGTGCCACGCCATCACATTGTCCTGCTTTGAAATCTTCTGCAGCCACCCGCTCATCGGAATAGGCTTTGATGGTGGCATTCACATTCCACTTTTTAGCAGCTAATGCCATGTCTTTGGCATAACGGTATAAGTCACCACTGTTACCACCAATATCATAAACACAAAACTTAATGTTTAGGGGTTTTGCCAGTGGGTTGATAGATGCAGTAGCGGCTTGAGCGTTTACGATTAAGCCTAATGCCAGCGCAAGTCCTGTTACGCGTTTAGTACGGTTCAATAATGAATGTACCATGGTTCGTACCTCTTTCTCTTGGCTGAATGAGGACTGTGAGCGCAATACAGGCAATAGAGTATAAATACGACGACTAGAGTGAGTAGTTATACCATACTGCTCCGATTGTCGCTAAATCATGTCATGACCACCATTGGCCATGAGTGTGGAAATCAATTCGCACCAGCACTTCGGCGTTCCACGATCAATCATCATGATTTAGCCAGTCCTGTATGACGTCATTTGATAAAAGAATGGCGTTCTTTCATAAATGTACTCGTCATTACAGTGCAGGCTATCATCATCCAATGACATTTTTATCAATTTTGTTTGGTTGTTAGACAGAAAAGTGAGTGATTTTGCAAAAAATTCACAAAGTACAGCAAATTAACGTGATGATGGAGAGGGGCAGGTCGTGTAGTCGGCATGGTGCCAACTACACGGGAGATATCAGATGGACAGTTTTCTAAAAATGAGTGAAGCGTTCGTGCCACCAAAGCCAAAGCTATTGGACATCACCGCCGTGACCGCTTGATAACGTGTTTCACGAACAATAGGGAATGCCTCAGCCGCAGGGTCAAGCGCGTCAATATGTGCAGAGGCAGCCAAAAAGCCATCTTGCATCATCAGTAGACTATAGATGGCTTCTTGAACACCTGCCGCCCCTAAAGAGTGACCTGTTAAGGCTTTAGTTGAGCTGATATAAGGAATCTTGTCACCAAATACGCGTTGAATCGCTTTTAATTCAACACAATCGCCTGTAGGGGTAGCAGTGCCGTGTGCATTAATGTAGTCAACGGGACAAGTTGCCATGTCGAGGGCGAGTTGCATACAACGTGCCGCACCCTCACCACTGGGTGCAACCATATCGTGCCCGTCGGAGGTTGCGCCATAACCAACCAACTCCGCATATATTTTAGCGCCACGTTTTAGTGCATGTTCGTAGTCCTCAAGCACCAAAATACCACCACCCCCCGCAATGACAAAACCATCACGATTAGCCGAGAAGGGGCGAGAAGCAGATTCAGGGGTATCGTTGTAACGACTCGCCATAGCACCCATCGCATCAAATAAACACGATAAACTCCAATGCTCTTCTTCGCCACCCCCTGCAAACACCACATCTTGTTTACCTAATTGAATTTGCTCCATCGCATTACCAATACAATGGGCAGACGTGGCACAGGCCGAAGAAATGCCATAGTTGACTCCGTAAATTTCAAACGCGGTAGCCAACGATGCGACGACCGTACTGGTCATGGTACGAGGAACCATGTACGGGCCAACACGTTTAATGCCTTTTTCACGGGCAATATCAACAGCTTGTAATACGTTAGCGGTGGACGCTCCACCAGAACCCGCAATGACGCCTACACGTGGGTTTTGCGCATATTGTTCTTTGCTTAAACCCGCATCAGTAATCGCTTGTTGCATCGCTAAATAGGCATAGGCGGCTGCATCGCCCATAAAACGCTTGGTTTTGCGGTCAATGGCTGTTTCTAAATCAATGTCGGGACGACCACTGACTTGGCTTCTAAAACCCATTTCGGCATACGTTGGGTTAAAACGAATACCAGAGAGACTTTGTTGTAAGTGAGTGCTGACGGTTTTGGCATCATTGCCGATACAAGACACAATCCCTAAGCCTGTTACTACCACGCGACGCATAGTCGACCCTCTAAAAATACGATATACCCCGTAGTATGAGGTTATCTGCTTAAACTTTTATTAAATCTCAAAAGTTATCAGTGCGCGTAAATAAACCACATTTTAAGTCGCTAGCTGTGTAGATTTCGCGGCCATCAACCAAGACGCGGCCATCGGCAATACCCATGACGAGTTTACGTTCCACCACACGCTTGATTTGTAACTCATAACGTACCAATTGGTGCTGTGGCAAAATTTGACCAAAAAACTTGACTTCGCCTACACCTAATGCGCGACCACGACCTGCATTACCACGCCAGCCCAAATAGAAACCCAATAATTGCCACATCGCATCGAGTCCCAAGCAGCCAGGCATCACGGGGTCTGTGGGAAAGTGGCAGTTAAAAAACCAAAGTTCGGGGTGAATATCAAATTCGGCAATAATTTCGCCTTTACCATATTGACCATCATCGTCACTAATTTTCAGAATCCTATCCATCATTAACATTGGAGGTACAGGCAAACGCGCATTTTCAGTGCCAAATAATAAACCTTCGCCACAGGCAAGCAGTTGTTCTTTGTTAAATTGACCAGCAGGCATTGATAAAGTTCCTAGTTAATAGGCAAATATTAAGAGTTCTTACTTAAAGTTAGGACGAAGCTAAGCTAAGCTAAGCTAAGTAAAGTTAATGCACAAATTACACCAAACAAACGCGGCGATTCTAACAAGGGATTATGTCATATAACTGACACGTCTCGCTCAGTATGTTTCTAATTGTGTTTTTTAGCCTAAGTTTTGCCCATTTTTGAGCGGCCAAAGCGGTACATGTCATAAAAATGTAATGGCCTATCTGATGTGTTATTGACAATATTGTTAGGCGTAGCAACAGACTTAATTCACTATCTTAAGGCTCAAGTTATCATAAAAAAGTGAGAAAATTGTATGTCAATGGCCATAAAAACAGGTTAATCCGTCACTGTTCGCTTGACCTACAAGCAGCAATGTCCGAATATATTGCACCTTTTACAGGTTTGCTAATTTTAGCAAATATTGTAACCCTTAAAACTTCGTCAAATCGTCACCCTCCGAGGATTCCATGAAGGCTCTTGTTGCTGTCAAACGCGTTGTCGATTACAACGTAAAAGTTCGCGTCAAAGCGGATAAAACTGGCGTAGAACTCGCCAATGTTAAAATGGCTATTAACCCATTCTGTGAAATCGCTGTTGAAGAAGCCGTTCGCTTAAAAGAAAAAGGCATCGTTAGCGAAATCGTTGTTGTTTCTATTGGTCCAAAAGAAGCTCAAGAACAAATCCGTACTGCGATGGCTCTTGGTGCTGACCGTGGTATTTTGGTAGAAACAGGTGCTGAAGTACAACCTTTAGCCATTGCTAAATTATTAAAAGCGATTTGTGACCAAGAACAACCACAATTAGTGATTGTGGGTAAACAAGCGATTGATGACGATAACAACCAAACAGGCCAAATGTTGGCTGCGTTAGCAGGTTATGGTCAAGGTACATTTGCTTCTGTCGTTAAAGTTGAAGGCGGCAAAGCCATTGTCACTCGCGAAATCGACGGTGGTTTACAAACTGTTGAATTAAACTTGCCAGCTGTTGTGACAACAGACTTACGTTTGAATGAGCCACGTTATGCTGCTCTGCCAAACATCATGAAAGCAAAGAAAAAGCCTTTAGATACTAAGACACCTGCTGACTATGGTGTTGACGTAACGCCACGCGTGAAGACATTAAAAGTTGAGCCGCCAGCAGAGCGCAGTGCAGGTATCAAAGTGAAGTCCGTTGAAGAGTTGGTTGCTAAACTCAAGAACGAAGCAAAGGTGATTTAATATGGCAGTTTTAGTTTACGCAGAACACGATAATAGTTCTATTAAAGGTGCTACCCTTAACACTGTTGCGGCTGCTCAAGCCCTTGGTGGTGAAATCCACGTTTTAGTTGCAGGTTCTGGCTGTCAAGCGGCGGCTGCTGCTGCTGCACAAATCGCTGGCGTTAGCAAAGTATTGGTTGCTGACAATGCTGCTTATGCTAATCAATTAGCTGAAAACGTGAGCTTGTTAGTGACTGAAATTGGTAAAGGTTATAGCCACATTTTAGCGGCTGCTACTACCAACGGTAAAAACTTTGCACCACGCGTTGCTGCTTTGTTAGATGTGGCTCAAATTTCTGAAATCACTAAAGTAGTGAGTGCAGATACCTTTGAACGTCCAATCTACGCAGGTAACGCCATTGCGACTGTTCAGGCTTTAGACGCTATCAAAGTTATCACTGTACGTTCTACAGGTTTTGATGCGGTTGCTGCAACAGGTGGTTCTGCTGCTGTTGAAGCAGTTGGCTCTGCAACTGATGCTGCAACGTCTAAGTTTGTTGGCGAAGAATTAGCGAAGTCTGACCGTCCAGAATTAACCGCTGCTAAGATTGTGGTTTCTGGTGGTCGTGGTATGGGTAATGGCGATAACTTCAAAATCCTTTACAGCTTGGCTGATAAATTGGGTGCTGCTGTGGGTGCCTCTCGTGCTGCTGTTGACGCGGGCTTCGTACCAAACGACATGCAAGTGGGTCAAACAGGTAAAATCGTTGCCCCACAATTATATGTTGCCGTTGGTATCTCTGGCGCTATCCAACATTTAGCAGGTATGAAAGATTCTAAAGTGATTGTTGCAATCAACAAAGACGAAGAAGCGCCAATCTTCCAAGTAGCTGACTACGGTATCGTCGGTGACTTGTTTGATTTAGTGCCTCAATTAGAGAAATTAGTCTAAAGACTACTCTCTAGGATGCTGAGTCCTAAAAAGCCCTAGCCCTAAACTAGGGCTTTTTTATTTTGGAGCGTCTATTTTATGTCCGCATTTATCTCTCAATTAGCCATTTATCCGCTCAAATCAGCCGCTGCGGTGGCTTTAGAACAAGCGACATTAACTGAACTGGGGTTGGCATGGGATAGACGTTGGTTATTGGTTGATAGTCAGGGACAATTTATCACCCAACGACAATACCCCAGCATGGCGCAAATTCGTGCGAGGGTTGAAAGTGGTCGCCTGCTAGTGAGTGCACCCCATCAACTAGATTTATCGATTGAGCCGACCGTCTTAAATAGTCTGTACGTCACTATTTGGCAAGACCGTGTCTTGGCACATCGGGTAAGCCAACAAGCAGACCAATGGTTTAGTGACTATTTGAATATTGACGTACAACTGGTATTTTTTCCTGAATACGGACAGCGTGTGGTTGATGAGGCATGGGCAGGCGTAGGTCACCAAACGGCCTTTTCGGATGGTTTTCCTTTATTAGTGCTCACACAAGCGAGTTTGGATGCACTGAGTCAACATTGGCAACAAACGGTTGATTGGCGACGTTTTAGACCCAATATTGTCATTGGTGGCGATATGGCTGCCTATAGTGAAGACCAATGGACGGGATTAAAGGTAGGCGATATAGAGTTGGCCTTAGTCAAACCCTGTTCGCGCTGCGTTATCCCATCCATTGACCCTGATACCGCACAAAAAGACAGCAGTTTGAATAAAGTATTGGCGACATACCGTCGTCGTACCGATGGTAAAATTTATGTAGGGCAAAATGCAATTATACGGCAATTAGGGCGAGGGTTATTACGTGTGGGTATGCCAGTGGAGCTATTGTTTTAATTTGTGTTTGGATTGTGACAAAAACATAATAAATCATCTCATTTAATCGTCTATTATGCTGAGAGTGTGTAAGCTGATAAACGTATTACGCAACTCTGTTTATGTGGGAAAAAATAACAATGATGATTCATTACAATTTTGATTTTGAAAATGGCCAACAGCTTAAATTTCAAGTGGATTTAGACCGTCAGTATGACTTTAAGCAAGACCTATCAATGGCACCCGATTGGACAAAACTCGAAAATAATAAATGTCAAAATTGCCCCTTAAAAAGCCAACAATATAGTCATTGCCCCGCGGCCTTAGATTTAGACAAAGTCATGGCGGATTTTCAAAAAATCCCTGCATCGACCAAAGTTTATGTCAAAGTGACAACCACCGAGCGCGAATACGCCAAACGTGTGACCTTAGAAGAGGGTGTACGCGCTTTAATGGGCTTAATTATGGCGACTAGCGCATGTCCTATTTTTAGTACGCTCAAACCGAATGCTCGCCATCATTTGCCTTTTGCCAGCAAAGAAGAGTTTATTTTACGCTCTGCTTCCTTGTATCTAATGCATCAATATCTGATTGCCCGTGATGGTGGTGAGGCAGATTGGGAGTTAAAAGGGCTGATTAAAACGAATGAACAATTACAATTAGTCAATCATGCCTTTTGGCAGCGCACGATGACTGCTTTTCAAAGTGATGCCAACTCTAAAGCCTTACTCAGCTTTTTTACTTTATCATCCAACATGTCGGCCTCTTTACAAAGCCAACTCAGTAAAATGAAAAGTGTATTTTATAGTGGTTAATAGCGTTATCTTGGCACAGTGAACAACAACAGCTAAATATGAACTATCTTCTCAAGATGGCGATTAACATCAAGACAACTGAGGTGTATGTGTTGCTGAATGACGAGGGTCAAAACGTCAACAGAGTCTAAACAATGCCTTGGCGTGAACGAGGGTGTTGATAGGGAAAGTGTATGACTCATGGTATTTAGGGACAACCATGCTTTGTGAAAATGCCAACTAAAATAAACAGTAAATCAGCTATATAAGAGTCATCAATACTATGATTATTCAATACTTTTTCTCATTTGATGATGGTCTAGACTTGTCTTACGATGTGAACGTCAATCGTCGTTTTTCTATTCATGCCGACTACAGTCATGCACCCGAATGGACACGACTCACCAATAACCAATGCAAAAATTGCCCACTGGATAAAAAAGTCTATACCCATTGTCCTGCGGCCTTAGATTTAGATAAAGTGATTCAAGACTTTCAACGCTTTTCTGCACTAACCAAAGTGAATGTCAGGGTGGTGACGGCTGAACGTGAGTATGTTAAGCGTGTGACCTTAGAAGAAGGCGTGCGCGCGCTAATGGGTTTAATTATGGCGACCAGTGCCTGTCCTGTCTTTTGTGACCTTAAACCCAATGCCCGTAATCATTTACCCTTTGCCAGTCGTGAGGAGTCTATGTTACGGCTCGCTTCAGTGTACTTAATGAAGCAATATTTTATTTGGCGTGAGGGCGGTGTGCCTGATTGGGAGTTAAAAGGTTTAATTAAAGAGCATGCCGAGTTACAACTGGTGAATCATGCGTTTTGGCAACGGGTGATGGCAGCCTTTAAGAGTGATGCCAACTCTAAAGCCTTATTGAGCTTTTTTACGGTATCGGCCAGTATTTCAACGTCCTTGGATAGTCAATTAGCCAAGATGAAAAATGTTTTTTTTACCAGTGTTGAGTAAAACGTGGATAAATTTTGGTGGGTGATTTTATTAATTAGTGTGTTTATTGGTGGGCAATGGATGATGATGCGGCCTAGCCCACGCGAAAAACACCTCATGTTACTGCGTGAAGCGGCGCGTAAATTGGGGTTGCAACCTAAACTCATACCTCCCCCTGAGTGGTTGGTGTTGGAACATAAACAATTCATTGCCTGTTATAGCCTCATTATTCCTACTGCCAAGTTTGCCTATAGTCGGTGTCAACAACAACAAGGCCAATGGCGCTGTATGACGGGGACAGATTTGCTAGCAAAAACAGCCTTAATTCCACAAGCCAGTTATTTGTTGGCAATAGAGGCACAAGCAAACAGTATCAGTTTTTACTGGCAAGAAGAGGCAGGTATGGACGTATTAGAACCCATTAAAGCATGGTTAACGACTTTAGCCGAACCGACAAGGGTTTAGTCATTTTTATGACCAAAGGCAAACCACACAGCAATACAGGTTAAGGTCGCTACCAACAAGATAATGAGCCAAAACCCTGCATGATTGTTTGCTAAAGGAATACCGCCGACATTCATACCCAATAAGCTCGCCGTTAAATTAATCGGTAAAGCCAATACGGTGACGGTACTTAATACGAACAAGCTGCGATTATTCTGTTCGTTGATGTGGGCAGCAATTTCTTCTTGTAAAAGTTTAATGCGTTCTTGTAGGGCGCTCATGTCACGTAACACGGTAGAAAACTCTTCGGTCGATTGACGTAGGTTAACCGTATCATCTTCAATCATCCAACGCGGGGGACGGCTTAATAAACGAAATAAGGCCGAAGGTTCGGGGGCAAGCAGGCGTTGTAAACGTAACAATAAACGACGTAAATTACCTAAATTAGCCCGATGAATATCTAAACGATTACTTAATAACGTGTCTTCGATATGGTCAACATGACGCGCGACATCGCGCGCAATTTGCGTCATGACATCGGCTTGGTCGCGTAGCAAATGCACTAATAAATCGACGGTTGAACTTAATTGCTCGCCTTGTTTGACGGCAGCACGTAAACGGTCAATAGAAACTAAGGGTTTAACGCGGGCGCTGACGACAACGTGTTGACTGACACTCAAATACAGGGTGGCAACGTCTGTGGCATCGACACTAAAGTCAAAAACAACGTCGTTAATCACCGCAATCAACGAGTCGTCGACATATTCAATACGGCTAGAGCGTGTCCCTTCGTGGAGTGCCTCATAAAAAATAGGGGATAGGTTCAGATATTGATGTAACCACTTTTCACACGCACTATGACTCAAATTAAAATGCAGCCAAATAAAACTGTTGGTTTGATTATCCGTGTTTTGTAACCACAGACTAGCCGCGTTTGAGCTGAGTGGATGAATACCTTCGGGCGAAAATACATAACCACAAATCAGCCCAGTTTCATCAGAGCCATACAAGGTGTTTATTGGCTGGCGCATACATTAATTAAGATAAACAATCATAAAAACATCATCGTCTTACAGTTTGATGTCGATTTGATGACAAAGCCACTTTCGTTCACGGATTTGAGCGGCTTGTTGATTTTGTCGACAAAAACTAACAGTTTGTCAGACAAACTACATAAAAATTCCTATCTTGTTGGTGGTAAAAGCCATTATCTGTTGTATGCTTGCCAAATGTATTGCTTATCAGACTTCGAGTTTGATAATAACAACACAAAAAACAAACTTGAGACCTCATAGGCTTGGTAGAAGTTAAAGCGCACTTGGCTAGATGAATGACGATAAAAAGTACAAGTTTGCTAAACGCTTTCACCTAGGTTTTGTGATGACTTAAGAAGCCAAGTTGCCTGAGTCAGTTGCGTATCACATGGTATTGTCGTGCTGACGTAAAGCCTAGGGTCTGCTGATAGTTTGATTGTGGTTGCGAAAGAGACTATTTTTTAGAGGATACGCGGCGTGAATCACGTAGTTTGGTGATTCCAAATAAGTGCTCAGCAACAACGTAGCCTCAAAAAATAGTTCTTTCCCTGTGGGTTGCGTTAAAAGTTGATTCATTCTGCGTGACAAAACTGGCCAATAGAATCACTATTCGCTGCGTTTTGTGCCTTGCCTGAGTCCATTTTTATCAGCAACGCGGCTCACACGTAACATGTCAACAGACCCTATTTGCACCTCTGTCAGTTTGCGGCGAATGTGGCCTTACGGTGTCATATTCCATGAATAAATTTTTGTATTTTTTGAATAAAACTTTTAGGTTTTTATGGCTAAAGCATTAGTGATTGTTGAGTCGCCAGCGAAGGCGAAAACGATTAATAAATATTTGGGAAAGGATTTTATTGTCAAATCGAGTATTGGCCACGTCCGTGACTTGCCTGTCAGCGGTAATGCTCAAAAAGAGGACAAAGAAGTAAAGCCCACAACGAAAACCAAAACAACGGCCATAGAAAAAGCCCATAAAATGCAAGCGGCTCTGGTGGCGCGCATGGGCGTTGACCCCGAGCATGATTGGTTGGCCAATTATCAAATTTTACCTGGTAAAGAAAAAGTAGTGGCTGAGCTAAAGACCTTAGCCAATTCTGTAGAGACTATTTACCTCGCAACGGACTTGGATAGAGAAGGGGAGGCCATTGCTTGGCATTTGCAACAAGTGATTGGTGGTGACCCACAGCGTTATCAGCGAGTGGTCTTTAACGAAATTACCAAGTCGGCCATTACCGCTGCCTTCCAGCAGCCTGCACGGCTTAATATGCACCGTGTGAATGCCCAACAAGCACGACGTTTCTTAGACCGTGTGGTGGGGTATATGGTCTCGCCTTTGTTATGGGAAAAAATTGCGCGTGGTTTGTCGGCAGGCCGAGTACAGTCGGTGGCTGTGCGTTTGGTTGTCGAAAAAGAGCGTGAAATTCGTGCCTTTGTGCCTGAAGAATTTTGGGATGTACATGCGCACACCGATACCCCTCAGCAGCAAACGTTACGTTTACAGGTACATAAGTATCAAGACCATGCCTTTAAGCCCAAAAACGAAACGGATGCATTAAATGCAGTGGGTCAATTGGCCTCGGCGACTTATGTAGTGGCTAAACGTGAAGACAAACCGACACGCACGCGGCCACCTGCACCGTTTATTACCTCCACTTTGCAGCAAGCAGCGAGTACACGTTTAGGCTTTAGCGTTAAAAAAACGATGACCTTAGCCCAGCGTTTATATGAAGCGGGTCATATTACCTATATGCGTACAGACTCGACCAACTTGAGTCAAGATGCCTTGCATGCCGTGAGGGGGTTTATTGTCCAGCAATACGGGCAGTCATATTTACCTGCACAAGCAAATATCTACGCCAGTAAAAGTGGTGCTCAAGAAGCACACGAAGCCATTCGTCCCTCCGATGTCAACGCAACAGGTAGTCAATTAGGTGGCTTGGAGCGTGATGCCGAGCGTTTATACGATTTAATTTGGCGACAATTTGTAGCATGTCAAATGCCCGATGCAGAATACGTCAGTACCTCGTTAAGCGTACAGGCAGAAGACTATGAATTACGTACACGTGGTCGTATTTTGACCTTTGATGGCTTCACCAAAGTTTTAGCGCCTGTACAAAAAGACAATGAGGATGTGGTACTGCCAAACGTCAATGTGGGTGATGTATTAATCTTAAAAGAACTATTGCCAACCCAGCATTTTACCAAAGCGCCACCACGTTACACCGAAGCAACTTTAGTCCGCGAGTTAGAAAAGCGTGGCATTGGTCGTCCATCGACTTACGCTGCTATCATCTCGACGATTCAAGAGCGTGGCTACGTCAAATTAGACAGTAAACGTTTTTATGCCGAAAAAATGGGCGATATTGTTGCCGATAGATTATTAGAAAGTTTTGATAATCTGATGGATTATGCGTTTACGGCTAAATTAGAAGAAGAGCTGGACAAAGTTGCTGAAGGTGACGTTAACTGGAAAGATTTACTGAATGTATTCTATCGTGACTTTAAGGCCAAATTAGTTCATGCCGCAGGCGAGCAAGGTATGCGCCGTAATCAACCTGTGGCGATTGATTTGCCTTGTCAGTTATGTAGCCGTCCTATGCAAATTCGTACCGCAAGTACGGGCGTGTTTTTAGGGTGTAGTGGTTATGCTTTGCCGCCTAAAGAGCGTTGTAAAGGCACCATTAACTTAACACCTGTTGAACATCTGGCCTTAGCAGATAACGATGAGGAAGGGGAAACCAACGAGTTACGGGCTAAAAAACGCTGTCTAAAGTGTGGAACTGCGATGGACAGCTATTTGGTTGATAGTGAGCGTAAGTTACATGTTTGTGGTAATAACCCAGACTGTGATGGTTTTGAGCTAGAGCAGGGTACGTATAAGTTAAAAGGCTATGAAGGGCCAACGGTCGAGTGTGATAAGTGTGGTGGCTCGATGGAGCTAAAAAATGGCCGTTTTGGTGCTTATTTTGCCTGTGGTAGCTGCCCCAATACCCGTAAAGTCTTGAAAAATGGCGAAGCAGCCCCACCTAAATCAGACCCCATCCACACAACGATTCGTTGTGCCAAAGTGGACGATTATTTTGTGTTACGGGATGGCGCTGCTGGTTTATTTTTGGCAGCCAGTCAATTCCCTAAAAATCGTGAAACCCGCGCACCGAGTATCACCGAGTTACAACAACTGGCCGACCGACTAGACCCGAAATATCACTATTTGTTGTCAGCACCTGCGTGTGATGACTATGGTAACCCAAGCTTATTGCGCTTTAGCCGCAAAACGAAAGAGCAATATGTGACGACTGAAGAAGATGGTAAAGCCACAGGTTGGCAAGCCTTTTACCGTGACGGTGTGTGGCAAATTACTAAGGGGCGATTGTCTAAAGAGAAATAGTTTTAACCTGACGCCAGCTTTCTAATTTAAGGAGGGTGGTGTGAGAGAGTGACACAATAAGGTAATGATGTATGCGCGTAGCACGATATGGTGCAGGTCGAACCAATCAAAAATTTTATTTTGCAAAAATGGCGATGCAACAGCTAGAGTTAGCTGCTGATGAGGCGAATAAACAAGCGTACTATGAGACGGCTGTGTTTCATCTACACGGTGCGTTTTTGGCTTGTTTGCAAGAGCTGAGTCGTTTCTATAAGTTGTCGCCCCAATTAGCAACAACAGAAGCCATTCGACTTGCTTTAGATGCAAAAGGCCAAATATCTCCTGAAATTAGTCAGTTACAAGCTGTAGAAACAGAGGGATGGCTGGCTGAATTGCAACAAGCATTTGCTGACTGTCAACTAGCACCAGACCCTGTTGAGGTGCAACCTGAAGCGGAGTTAGCGGATAGTCTGATTTTGAAGGTGGCAGATGCCAGTTCATCGTCAGCGATTATTCCCTCAGTCCAACTTCAAGGCTGGTATAAAGCTTTACATGCTTTGATAAATGATTTTCGTCGCGAAATGGTCGAGTTTTGATATGCCAGAAGCCATCTTAGAAATCGTTGAGTTAGAAACAGGTGAAGTCGTATTGCGCCGTTCTGACTCTAGCGAAGGGTCAAGTGAGCCGTTTGTCAGTATTAAATTTTCCGAAGAAGCCAAAGTCTTAGTCAACCATCAAAGTGCCAATTTGGCGCGTTTTATGATTAGTGTCGGCTTACAAATGGTCGCCAAAATTCATGCCGAAGCCTTGCAAGAGGCAGGTGTCGAGCAAACGGCGACAGATGACACTGATGAATCCCCTGTCCCACCTAACAGTCGTTTGCATTAGGGGCTATCTCTGTCCGTGAGGTCATAGATAATCGTTTTGCTCATTCACGAGTACCTATTAGCGCTTGGGTCTTGTCAATGTCTATGGCTTATCGCCCTTAATCTGTCTCGCTGAAATATGTTGACAATGTAAACATCAATCTTCACTATGCATATTCACAACGTATCATGCTGAACAGTTTGGCTTGCAAACACCGATTGGGTGTTACTGCCTAAACCCTCCGAGGTAAATGGTTTATGAGCAAAAAAATTGCCATTATTGGTAGTGGTATTGCTGGCCTGACGGCCGCGTATCGTGCACGCCAAGCAGGTTTTGAAGTGACTGTTTTTGAAGCGCAGCATGGTCATGGTATGGATGCGCATTGTCTTGATGTCGATGGCGGGAGAGTCGATGTCCCGTTGCGGGTCATGAATCCTAAGCGCTGGCAGCATGTTTTACGTTTGGCGTCCGAAGTGGGGGTAAATACCTTTGCCGTGGATACTTATGTATCATGTAGCAACTTACAACAACAGACATGGTTTAGGTCAACCCGTTTGCCCCTTGTGCGTTGGCCGATGTTGGCATCTTGGCGATTTTTGCATCGCAACAGTGCCAAAATAGCCTATGGTTTGTATCAGCTAAGACAATTATTGGCGTATAGCCAACAAACACCTCAACAATCTATCGCCGAATTATTGGTGCATCATCCAATCGACCCTATTTTTTGGCGTGGTTTGGTATTGCCTTTATTGACCACCATTTGCACCTGTGATGAGGCACATTTATTAGCATGGCCAAGCCATCAATTATTAAGTTTATTAGATGATATTTTGCATGCACAAGGTAAGCGTTTATTACGTTTAGAGGGCGGAACGTCGGCGCTTGTCCGTGCTTTAGCTGTGGGTATCGCCTGTTGTCATGGCAGCCCCGTTGTACAGGTGATGGAGCAAGACACTCTCGTGTGGGTACAAAATCAGCGTGGCGAAGGCGGCTGGTTTGATAGGGTAATTATTGCCACGCAAGCCAATCAATTACACTTTTTGACAGGTGAGCATTACGCTCTTGAACGTGCCCTGTTAGCGGCTATTCCTTATGCACAGGGCGAGTTAGTTGTACATCAAGATTTGCGTTGTTTACCTCGCCATCGTCACGACTGGACAGCCTTAAATTTTCAGGCAGATACCCATTTTGAGCGATTTATGTTTAGTGTGTGGGTCAATGCAGTAGAACCCACACTCGCCAATCAAGCGCCTGTATTACAAACATGGAATCCTATGATTGATTTAGATGAGTCTAAGGTTATCTCTCGGACGCGGTTTCAGCGGGCGGTCGTGAATCAGCAAACGACAAGCATGTTAGCGCAACTTACGCGTTGGCATCGACAAGCGAATAGAAAGGTATTTTACATTGGTTCATGGGCGTATGAGGGCGTGCCTTTATTAGAAAGTGCGGTATGTTCTGCGGAGGCTGTGATTAGACTCTTACAAGAGTCAACAGACTCTCATGTTGTTGTCTAAAAGTTTGGGGCGACATATGAAACCAACGCTTAAACGCCCGCCGAAAATTCGCACTGTCATGGTAATTGAGTAAGGACGCAATAGCCTCTACCGACATTGTACTGTTGCGTAAATAATGGCTTGCTTGTTCGGCTAAGAACTTATCACGAATTTCCATGTAACTACTGCCTTCTTTCGCTAAGTGGCGAGCAAGCGTGCGTTTGCTAATAAATAAAGCCGCTGCTGCATTTTCTTCGCTCAAAGTGCCTAGGGGTTGAGAGAGCATCATTTTTTGTAGTTGATAGGTGGTGCTGCATTTATGTGATTTTAATTGTGACAACATGACTTCACATTGTCGCATAGCTAACACATAGTTCTCGTGATTTGCAGACGCATTAGGAATATGACAGATTTCTAATGGGAGTTTGATGCTAGAGTAAGACGCAGAAAACTGGTAACTGCCCGCAAAGTAGGCTTTATAAACCTCATGATATGCAGGTTTGGCAAAACTAAAATTCATTTGGGCATCATGTAGTGGCCGACCAATAATAAATTCGGCACAGGCGACAAAGACCATCAAACAACATTCTAATAAGCTACGGTAAACGTCTTCGTGTAATAGTGTTTCAAATCTAATTTCACATTCAACCCAATCTTCTTGCATCTTAAAGTTTAAGCGCGCAAAACTCATTCTTGTTGGCACAAAATTTTGAAAGGCTTGTAAAGCCATCAATAAATTGGGACTACTATTGACTAAAAATCCCATGGCACCATGTGTTGCGGGTGTTAAATGGCGGCCTAAACGTAAACCAAAATCAGGATAGGGTGACAGTTGTAAGGCGTTGTTTAGAATCTGAATTTGCTGACGTGTAGTTAGCAAAATATCTTCTTGTAAAAATTGCTCAGGACTCAGTTGGGTGAACTTTAAGAGTTTAGGTAGCTCTCGCATTTGTAAACCCAATTCACGGCCAATAATACGCGAATAATTAGACGGAATATTGGCAATATCCTCCGCCCAGTTGTTGATATCAGACATGATGGTTGTTCCCGATAAAGGGCTTAAGTGTCTTTTAATGACCCCTTATTGTCAATAAATAACCTCCTTAATCCATGCGTATCTCCCTATGCTAAAGCCATATTTATCAGTTTTTTCAACGCAGGAGAACATTCATGGGCACTATTACGTTTATCAATCATGAAGGAAAACAACATGTCGTTGAGCTTGAGGATGGTAAGTCATTAATGCAAATTGCGATGGATAACGGGGTTCAAGGAATAGATGCCGATTGTGGTGGCGAGTGTGCCTGTGGCACGTGTCATGTGATGGTTGGCAATAAATGGTTGGCTTTGGTCAATAGTGCCAAATCAGAAGAGTTGCAAATGTTAGAAATGACGCCTGAAAGACAAGATAACTCACGCTTAGCTTGTCAAATTCAAGTCACGAATGCAATGGATGGTATGGAAGTACATTTGCCAGAGTTTCAAATGTAATCCACATACAAAACAAACAAAAAGATAAAGACCACTGAGCGAAGTCGAAGTGGTTTCGATTTTGCTCAACCAACACAATTGTCAAGGTAAATATCATGAGTCTGTTAACCTCTGCTATGCAAAAAGCATCATCTGTCATCACTGAATTAGAAAAAGTGCCAGCCATCGAAAAAGCCTCTCAGTTGGTCGTTGAGAAAGTATCGGCTAATGTGCCCATTCCCATGTTAGTGAAAGGCGTACAAATTTTTCAAACGGTGAAACATAAAGTATTACAAACCAAGCCTTTTGATGAGTTTATAGAGCAACCGATTCCTGATGTCTCTACACTAAAAATCGAAGATATTGATGTCAGTAATCCGTTTTTATATCGCCAACATCAAGTCAATCCTTACTTTAAGCGTCTGCGTGATGAGTGTCCTGTTCATTACCAAAAAAGTAGTCCATTTGGTGCATTTTGGTCGGTGACACGTTATGAAGATATTGTCTTTGTTGATAAAAATCACGACATATTTTCTGCTGAGCCTGCAATTATTATTGGTCAAACGCCCGAAGGTTTACCTGCTGAAATGTTTATTGCGATGGATCCTCCCAAGCATGATAAACAGCGTCAAGCCGTACAAGAAGTGGTTGCTCCCAAAAACTTAAAAGAACTCGAAGGTTTAATTCGCACCCGCACCCAACAGGTATTAGATGAATTGCCTGTGAATACCCCGTTTGACTGGGTGCAAAACGTGTCTATTGAATTAACCACGCGTATGTTAGCGACGTTGTTTGATTTCCCTTATGAGCAACGTCATAAATTGGTGTATTGGTCAGATATTATTGCAGGTAGCCCACAAGCAACAGGCGGGCCGGGTAGTAGTAATGAGGAGTTTTACAATGCCGCTTATGAGATGACCAAACAATTTTCTGAACTTTGGTATCAAAAAGCGGCTGATAAAGCAGCTGGTAAACCTATGGGTTATGATGTGATGAGTATGTTGGTGTATTCCAAAGATACTGAAGACCTCATTAAAAAGCCAATGGAGTTTATGGGTAATTTAGCCTTGTTAATTGTCGGTGGTAATGACACGACACGTAATTCAATGTCGGGTGGGGTGTATGCGTTAAATTTATTCCCTAATGAGTTTACTAAGCTGAAAAATAATCCAAGTGTGATTCCAAACATGGTCTCTGAGATTATTCGTTGGCAAACGCCGTTAGCTTATATGCGTCGTATTGCTAAGCAAGATGTGGAGTTAAATGGCCAGTTAATTAAAAAGGGCGATAAGGTCGTCATGTGGTATGTGTCTGGGAATCGGGATGAACGCACAATTGACAATCCCGATGCCTTTATCATTGACCGTAAAGGTGCGCGTAACCATTTATCGTTTGGATTTGGTGTCCATCGTTGTATGGGTAATCGTTTAGCCGAATTGCAATTGCGTATTTTGTGGGAAGAGTTATTAAAACGTTTTGACAATATTGAAGTGTTGGCTGAGCCAGAAATTGTCCAGTCTAACTTTGTTAGAGGTTATGCCAAAATGATGGTGAAAGTCACACCTCAACATAGCTAAATGTACCCTGAGCGAAGTCGAAGGGTATGGGTAGTGCAGATTGAAAGTTGGTTTCGACTCCGCTCAACCAACATAACTCCGCTCAACCCTCACAAAAATGTACCCTGAGCGAAGTCGAAGGGTAATTTTTAGGATTAACACCATGTCAAATCAAGTTTGCCTGATTATTGGTGCTAGCCATGCGGCTGCACAGTTAGCCACCAGTTTGCGTCAGGAAGGTTGGCAAGGCCAAATTACCATGATCGGTGATGAAGCTTATTTGCCCTACCATCGTCCGCCTTTATCTAAAACCTTTTTAGCAGGCGATAAAGACATTGATGACTTGTTGATTCGCCCAGCAAGTTTTTATGAAAAGAGTGCTATTCAGTTTATACAAGGGCGAGTGACACACATTGATCGTCAACAACAGAAAATCACTCTTAACGATGGTTCACAGCTTCACTACGATAAACTAGCTTTATGTTTAGGGGCAAGAGTACGCACCGCAGGGCTAACAGGCGAAAATTTAGCTGGTGTGCATTATTTGCGTAACATCGCGGATATTCAGGCAATTAAACCTTATGTTGTACAAGGCAAACGTGCAGTGATTATGGGTGGCGGTTATATTGGCCTAGAAACAGCGGCTTCCTTAAAAAAATTAGGTATGGAGGTGGTGGTGCTAGAAATGGCCGAGCGCGTTTTACAACGCGTCACTGCGCCCGAAATGTCAGCATTTTATACCCGTATCCATCAACAACAAGGCGTAGCCATCTATACTCAAATGACGGTGAATGAGATTGTTGGTGAAGAGCAAGTGCGTGCCGTTAAATGTGCGGATGGACGAGAGTTTTTGGCAGACTTGGTGATTATTGGTATTGGAGTTGTGCCTAATGTGGAGTTGGCCGAGCAAGCAGGTTTAGAAGTCAATAATGGCATTGTGGTCGATGAGTTTGGCCAAACTAATGATGCGAATATTGTGGCCGCAGGCGATTGTGCCAATCATTTTAATGCCATTTATGGCCGTAGAATGCGTTTAGAGTCTGTACCTAATGCCAGCGACCAAGCCAAATCAGCGGCAGCAGCCATTTGTGGCGTGCATAAGCCGTATAAAAGTTTGCCGTGGTTTTGGTCTGACCAATACGACTTAAAGTTACAAATTGCTGGTTTAAGCCAAAGTTATGACCAAGTGGTGATTCGAGGTGATATTCAACATGGTCGCAGTTTTGCCGCGTTTTATTTACAGCAAGGCAAATTAATTGCTGCGGATTGTATTAATCGACCACAAGAATTTATGCTCAGTAAAAAAATTATTACCGAAAATTTACCAGTGAATGTTGACCGTTTGGCGGATGAGTCGATTCCTGTTAAGGAGTTGATAACTTAGGTCTAGGGGCTGTTGACGGTGTATTGTACGATAGCAACCTAAACGTAAATGAAACTCACTACCATATGGCACAGCATACACCGTTTGATATTAACACCCTCTTATTGACTGCAAATCCTGACGATTGGCGCTGGAGTAATTTGGGGTATTGGGCAAATGCTAGGGACTATGGTCAAGCCTGCCAGCAATTAGCCTTATTACACGGTCAAGCGGTAGACTTGCAAGCGGGTCAGCACTTATTGGAGTTAGGCTGTGGTTATGGTGCGGCCTTAGCCCTATGGCAACAACAATTTCAGGTCTCACAAATAGATGCTTTAGAATATAGACCTCACTGTGTCGAGCAGATACAAGCACAGCAATATCCCGCGTTAGCGCGTGTTTGCCAAGGTCGTTTTGATAGACCCTTAAAAGCGCCATTAGCGGGACAACACTATGATGCTGTCTTGTGTGTGGATGCCGCCTATCATGCGCAATCCTTAGAACAGTTTTTAGCCCTGATTGCCTCGGCATTAAAGCCCTCAGGGCAATTTGCCTTTTCGACCTTGTTGTTAGCGTCTACTTATTCTGATTATCCGTGGCAGCAACGGGCAGGCATACGCGCAGCGTTGGCTTTGGCGCGTGTCAATCGTATGGCGGTGCTCAGTGAAGTACAATTGCTAAAAATAGCACAAGAACAAGGCTTGACTGTTAAGCTACAGTCATTAACCGAGCATGTATTTAGTGGTTTTGCAGCATGGATAGCACTGCGCGAAAGCCAACTCAGTCAGCAGCAAAAACGAGGCGCAGATTGGCAAAAAATCTATTGGACAGCACGTTTTTGTCGTTATTTGAGCCAACACCCATTACTGGATTATGTCTTAGTGAGTGGGCAAGTAGACACACACTGCTAGGCCACCTGTTTGACGATTTTCAATCGTCAATCTCCCGTCATGCAGCTCAATAATCTTTTGTACAATAGATAAACCCAATCCACTACCGCGTGTATCAGCACTTTGCTCATGGCGATAAAAGCGTTCCATTAAACGGGGAATATCTTCTTCTGGTACGCCACAACCTGTATCTAAGACGTTTAAACGTATGCCATTTGACGCGATGTCGATGGCTAATTCAATATCACCATGGGGTGGCGTGTAATTAATGGCATTATCGAGCAAATTGCGTAATAAAATACTGAGTAAAATACGATTGCCAAGATAAAGATGCGTTGCTTGTACACACTGTAAGGCCAAATTTTGTTGTTTAGTTAATGCCAGAGGGAAAATACTGGCAATCACTTCTTGTCCTAATCCGACGATATCGAAAGGCTCACGTTGTACCGTGCCTTTTTCTGGTTCTAAACGGGCGAGTGTGAGTAGTTGCTCCACAACATGCGTGCTACGGTCTACCCCCAAGAGCGAGTTTTCGATGCCTTGGCGCATCTGTAAATTATCTTGTGCTTGTGCAGCGACTTGGAGTTGCAGTTTCAGAACGGTGAGGGGCGTCCTAAGTTCATGGGCGGCATCGGCCAAAAATCGACGTTCGCGTTCTATGCCTTCACCTAAACGGTCAAATAAATGGTTTAAGGCTTTAATCACGGTGGTGAGTTCTTCGGGGACTTGCTCCTGTAATTTAACAGGTTGTAGATGGTCAAGATTACGCAGTTTGATGGCATTTGATAAGCGTGTGAGCGGGGCTAAACCGCGTTTAATCACTACCCCAATTAAGACAATAATCATGACGATAGCCATGATGTTACCTGATAATAAACTGATGACTATTTTTTCAATCAGCTCTTCGCGGACATCGGAGCGTTCGGCAACAATAAGCCAGTGTTTGTTAGCAGGAATACGATGCGTATAAATAAACCAACTGTATTCGCCATCACGTTTACGAAAAAAACCCTGTTGTAAGGGAGACAGTGCGTAAGCAGGGGCACTGGGTGTACTGAGTAGTAAATTCCCCTCGCTATCCCATACTTGAATAGCCATTTTACGTTCATAAGCATGGCCTTCGGCTGAGTATTCTTCGCCATTAGTTAATTGAATTTTATCCGCATTGGCGAGGGCGGCATTGATGTGTCGCCAGTCGAGTTTATTAGAGCGTTGATTCAAAAATCCTTCAATAAACCGTGCATCCTCAACCAATTGTGCGTCGTAGAGTTCTTCAACTTCTTCGGCGGTAGAATAATAACCAATTAAGAATGAGACAAAAAACGCTAGTCCAAAGATAGCACAGAGGCTAAGTAGGAGGTATTGGCGTATAGATTTCATTGTCAGCTCTTGGCTTTTTCGACAATATAACCTACGCCGCGAATGGTTTTAATGAGCTCGGGATAAAACTTTTTGCGCAAGTGATGAATATGTACTTCTAAAGCATTACTTTCAATGTCATCACCCCATCCATAAAGACTTTGCTCTAATTGTTGGCGGGTCAATACTTTACCTGTATTTTCTAATAACTCATGTAACAACATAAACTCACGTCGGTGTAGCACCACGAGCGTATTTTGATAATGTACCGATTGACTATCAGGGTCTAAGCAAATAGCGCCATGTGTAATTTGACTATTCGCACGGCCATTCGCACGACGTGTGAGCGCGCGTAGACGAGCATTTAACTCTGCCAAATCAAAGGGTTTCAGTAAGTAGTCATCCGCACCTGCATCTAAACCTTTGACTTTGTCTTGTACGGTATCGCGGGCAGTCAAAATCAAAATCGGTGTGCTAACGCCTTTACGACGTACCGCATTTAACACCGTCATGCCGTCCATTTTGGGTAAACCTAAGTCTAAAATGACTAAGTCTATGTGCTGGTCAGAAATGGCTTGTAGTGCTTGTGCGCCATCGCGTAGCCAATCAACGGTATAGCCTTGAGGTTCTAAGGCACTTTTGAGTGTTGCCCCCAACATGGCATCGTCTTCAACTAATAAAATACGCATCTTTTTTCCTTGTACTTAAAGCGCCAATAGTGACTAACGTAGACACCAATAAGGAGCTTCCATCGCGTCTAAAAAGATTTCGGCATCTGTACCTTGTAAGCTGGCAAATGTAGCCATCATGCCCGCTTCAATACAGGTAGGTGCTGCCACCGTCACTGAATGCGGAGCATCGGTAATTGGCCAACCTGTTAGGGGATTCAAAATATGACTATAACGTACCCCGTCTTTGAGCAAAAAGCGTTTGCTGTCGCCACTGGTAGCCAGTGCGCCCTGACTCAGACTAAAAATACCTGTTTGGCTATCGGTATGTTCGGGGTTTTCTAAACCAATTTGCCATGCGCTACCATCACGACGGGGTGCCGTGACGCGCAAATCACCGCCAAAATTAATGAGTACACTGGCATCACAGTGCTCACTAATCAACTGCCAGACTTTATCAACGGCATATTCTTTGCCAATGCCGCCAAAATCTAACTCCATCCCAAAGGGGAGAGCAATCGTGGGTTTGTTCCATCGTACCTTGTCCCAGCCAATATGGGCTAAGAGGGCATCGACATCCTCAGGATTCGCCAGTAAGTCGCTACCATCAAAACGCCAAACCCGACGTAAAATACCCGAGGTGACATCAAACATACCGCCACTGAGGGTATAACATTGCGCAGCAAAGTCGAGTAATTCAGCTGTCTCATCATCTACCGTCACCGAGCCACCTTGGCATTGATTGATTTTATAGACAATATTGTCTTGGCGATAACGGCTAAATTTCTCTTCAATACGCCATGCTTCTTGAGAGGCAATACGCGCAATACGATGGACAAGATTTTCATCATCGGTGTCAACCAAGACTTCGCACAGGCTAGCCATGGCCTCAAAGTGAATTTGCCAATGTGTGGCGAGAGGACGGATATCGACGTGATAGCTGCGGTCGTGGGACATAAAGACTGTTCCGTATGTCTGTGGGTGACAGAGTGACAGACTCCCCGCATAACAGCAGCGCGGGGAGTCCATACATAATGTCAACAGACCCTAGAGGTTAAAACTTAAAGGAATAACCAAACTGTACCACTAAAGCATTCAAATCAGGAAAGAGATTTTGCGTTTTTAATTGGCCAATCGCCTCACTGGGGCTACTGTTGCCACTTTGACTGTATTGTTCAACACGCACGCTAAATTCGCGGTCTTTGCTGAGCTTTTTCCCGTATTTAATCCCAAACGTCGTGGCATCAAATTCACCCAAGCGTGGGTCTGCGGATGCAAACTCAGGCAAGGCTTGACCATGTACTAAAAAGTAACGGTAAAAATCAGCTGCAGATTGGGTATAGAAACGTAAGTGCGGTTCTAAATAACTGTCATTCCCTAATTCATAACGATAGCGTAAGTCGAGCGTGTGAGAGTTAATGCCCCAGTCATCGGTCATAAAAC
The DNA here is from genome assembly GCF_003051055.1 of Agitococcus lubricus. Lineage (GTDB taxonomy): Bacteria > Pseudomonadota > Gammaproteobacteria > Pseudomonadales > Moraxellaceae > Agitococcus > Agitococcus lubricus. Next base: position 194,518 of record NZ_QAON01000003.1, read on the forward strand.
GATAGGACACATCAATCACATCTTCAGTCAAATGGTATTTGGTTTGCCAAAAAAGACTATGACGGGTACGGCTATCGGGTCTGTTTTCATATAAATAATCGGTGGCAAAACCTGTTGTACCATCGACTAAACTTAAGACTTTATAGGGGTCAGTATGATAACCACTGGAGGTACTTAAGGAGTAGTTCCATTGCATGATGGTTTTGCGGTTAATCACTTGCGTGACCCCGAATAAGGCATCAATCACCGTTTTATTGTCGTTACCTTCTTTGCTATTAGCGGTCATCGCGCTAAATGCCGTCGGTTTGCCCCCCACAGGATTCAGGCTATCTAACTCCAAATTTAACCCTGCACTTAAGGTGGTATTTTTGTTATTGATATCTTTAGAAATAGCCCCGTTTAAGGATAAGGACTTAAAGTCAAACTCAGAAGAAATACCCCCGCCAATACTGGCTTTATAGTCTTCACCCAGTGGTTGTTCCCAGTTGGCATGTACCGCAGCCCGTGTGTCTTTGAACTCGCCATCTAAAGGTTGGCTATTGGGCGCCGTAGTATAGGCTTTATTTCCAGAAGGGCCAGTAAAGGTTTGTGGCTGACTGCTGGACGTTGCACCGTTAGGTGATGCCCCTGTTAAAGAATCTAAGGTCACTTTGAGGTTAAGGATACGCTCATCGCCATAGTCTTTTTTGAAGTTGACAATCGGTTCAGCGGCACTGACACGGCCATTGTCTTCTTTATAATATAAAACGGCAGTATCGACTTGCCATGCTTTATCGCTGACAGTGTCTGCTGCGGACACTGCACCCGATAACCCTAAAAGGCCACAACTGGCCGCTGCCAAAGCAGCACGCATAGATTGCGCTTTTTTTGCTGTTAGTTGCATCCGCAGCCACCTCCACCAAAACCACGTCCACCACTAGACGCTTCTTTACTAAAATAAATATGGTCATCAATCGCACTGTCGAGTGGTGCGCTATTGAGTTGCATTGAGGGTTTAGCCAGTAAGTCACGTTCCCACGGTTTAACACCTAAGGAGCTACAGCCACTGACAGTACTCACTAGCACAGTGGCTAGTAGTAGAAGCGATATTTTTTTAGCCATGATGATTCTCAGAGCATGAAGTGAATAAAAATTATTTGCTAACTAACAGGTCATTAAGTTCGCTTTCGTATTGCGCCTGTTTAGCGCTATGAAAGCCTTTATGCTTAAAGCGAGGCTTGCCGTCGCGGTCGATAATAAAAGAGCTAGGCATGGTGCTGACTTTGAAGTCTTCGGCTAATTTTCCGTCTTTATCGTATAACACCTTAAACTCAGGTTGGAATTCGGCTAAAAAGGCATCAGCCAATTTTTTATCTTGGTCAACATTGACAGCAATAATCACTAAGCCGTCTTTGCCACGTTGTTGTTGCATCTTTTTCAACCACGGAAAAGATTCGCGACAGGGACCACACCAAGATGCCCAAAAATCAACATAGACGACTTTGCCTTTGTAGGCATCTAGGTTCAGCGTATCAGCAATACCGACATTGATATTCAGACCAACAACGGCAGCCAGTAAGCAACTGCGGATTATGTTCATGGGTTTAACCTCTACATGACTAGGCCGATACGTCAATTTGTCTATACGCAAAGTGAGGTATCAACGGGCTTGTCACCATTCTAAACAGCCTTAACTTAAGAGTTTCTTAACAACAAAAAATATTACATAGGCTTAAAAAGAAAGATTCTCTACAACAAATGTCACATTGACCTTGTTAAGACTGTCTTAATGAAAAGGCGTTACAGTGCAAAAAAAATATTGTCTCGTGGGTTGTAGCTTATGAAACGTTTTTTCTGGTTAATGTGGTTGGTGATATGGAGTGCTGTTGTACAAGCGGCAGTTCCAAGTTTTGATGATATTCCTGCGGAAGAAGAATATTTGCCCGTAGAGCAAGCCTTTAAGCCTATTATTTCGACGAATGCAGGCCAAGTGCATGTGGGTTTTACGATTGCAGACGGTTATTATTTATATAAAAAACGTGTTTTTGTCATAGAGCAAGGGACTGAGCCAGCCATTGTGACTGGTGAGCCGCAATTTAATGCCACTGCACAAATTAAAAATGACCCTAATTTTGGCCGAGTAGAAATTTTTCATCATGCGGTGGCGGTAGATTTGCCTGTGTATGCTAAACAACGTACACAGCTTGGCCAAGATGTGGCGGTCACTCTCAGTTATCAGGGCTGCTCGGAGCAGGGCTTGTGTTATCCCCCACAAAAAATCCATACACAATTGCGTTTAACGCAACTTGCACCGACGACTGTCGTCAATAAAACCGATGTTCAGCCCATACGTATTAGCGATAAGGTGGTCACAACCGCACCAAAAGCCCCACAAGATGCCAATGGTTTAGCATCATTTTTGGCAAATAGTAGTCTTTGGTTAGTATTGGCAACCTTTTTAGTCTTGGGCATTGGTCTGTCATTTACGCCCTGTGTATTACCGATGGTGCCCATTTTATCGGGCATTATTGCTGGTCAAGGCCAAGGCTTATCGGCTAAACGTGGCTTTTTATTATCATTATCGTATGTGATTGGTATGGCGACCACGTATGCCATTGCAGGTATGTTGGTGGGCTATTTTGGCGCAAGTGCCAATTTATCGACATGGATGCAAAGTCCTGTTGTCTTGTCGGTATTTGCGGCTATTTTTGTTTTATTAGCCTTAGCCATGTTTGGCTTTTACGAATTGCAACTGCCTGCATTCATCCAAGACCGTTTGACCCATCTGAACCAAAAACAACAAGGAGGCACTTATGTGGGTGTCTTACTGATGGGAATTTTATCGGCATTGGTGGTGTCGCCATGTGTGTCTGCCCCGTTGGCAGGTGCTTTGTTGTATATCAGTAGTACAGGCGATATGTTCTTAGGCGGTGCTGCGTTATTGGCCTTGGGCTTAGGCATGGGGACGCCCTTATTGTTGATTGGTTTAGGGGGAGGGAGTTTAATTCCCAAAGCGGGTCAGTGGATGGTGATCGTCAAATCTGTTTTTGGTGTGTTGTTATTGATGGTGGCAATTTGGTTGTTATCTCGCTTTTTAGCAGGGGTTGTCACCTTGGTATTATGGGGCTTTTTGTTAATTGTCTGTGGTATTTTGATGGGCGCATTAGACCATACCCAAACAGGTTGGCCTCGCTTTTGGAAGGGGCTAGGTGTCGGTTTATTGGTCTGGGGTGTCTTGTTGTTAGTTGGTGCAGCTAATGGTCAATCAAATCCCTTGCAACCCTTACAATTTAGTATGAGCAATGGCCAAGCTAACCCTGAAAGCAGCGAAGTAAATTTCCGTAAAGTCACGACAACTCAAGAGTTAAATCTGGCATTAGCCGAGGCCAAGCAACAGGGCAAAACCGCTTTGTTAGATTTTTACGCCGATTGGTGTATTGCCTGTGTAGAAATGGCGCATGATACATTTAGCTCGCCCAAAGTGGCACAAGCACTGAGCTCTGTGATGCTGATACAAGCCGACATTACCCAGAATGATGCTAATTCACAGGCGTTATTAACGCATTTTGATTTATTTGGCCCACCCAGCGTCTTGTTTTTTGATGCACAGGGACAAGAGTTAAAGACTATGCGTATTATGGGCAGTATGGGGGCTGAGGATTTTATTGACCACCTTAAACCCCTAGCCGCCACACACTAAATTGTGCAAATAACGGGATGCGTGATGTCATCCCGATGTCTCTTAACGCTGTAATTGGCCAAACTCGGCTTCGCCAATTAAAAAGCTGCTTTGTTGTTGAGGTACTAGCCAATAGGGAGTGGCTTCACTCGATGACGCACAATTAGGATAATCTGGATTAACCGATGCGCCCGCAATCGTTTTTTCCATCACCATCGAAATGTATTGGTCATTACTGCCTTCTAGGGTGTTCCCGTTTAAGATAACCTCTGCACCTGTCGCTTTGGCATAACGACGAATGGCGTTAATTCGGGAGTTTTTAGGTTCATAAGCATCTGCACCCACGCCATTTTCAGAAGATACCCGAATCCCATCACGCACGCGCGCCACTAAAGAGTGATTCCCATGCGTGTGACCTGCGGTATGTACTAAGGCGACACCACGGCCTAATTGAATACTGTCATCAAACATGACAATTTTGTCTAGGCTCACGCCCTTAATCCCATTCGGGCAATACCAATCGGCTTGGCAAGGCAAGAGCGCAGTGGTTGATAACCACTCTTTACGGTGTACGAGTAATTTTGCGTTAGGAAAATAACCTTGCTGCTGACCTATTCCTAACCATTTACGTAAGTCTTGAGTATGTAAATGGTCATAACTAATATAGTCGACTTTTTCTGGCGCAATGCCTGTACTGGCTAAGGCACTTTCGACACTGTGATAAATGGGAGCCATCACATCTTGTGCTTTTTTGGGTAAACGCATTTTATCAACTAAACGCTTAAAAAAAGGCGTTTCGCGATTGCCGTCAATGTCGGATGGCGAAAATAGCAGGGTTTTTATTGCCCCTTCAAAATCTTTGTATTGGACAATAAACAAACGGTTTAAGATGTGTATAAACGGAAAGCGATAGGTGCTTTGCGCATAAACTCCGCTATAACCATACCACGTGGGATAGGGTACACGAATTAAGTTAATACTTTTATAAAATAAGACTTCTGGCTCATCCATAAAGCGTTCTCTAAAGGCGAGTGCAGCTTTACGCGTTGCATTGAGTTGCTCTTGAGGCAAAGGCGATTGACGGCAAGTATCAAAATCAGTAATCGCTTTCATCGCGGGTGAGAGGGCAAACGTAGTCATGGGCTTATCCTTTACGGCTAATAAATTGATTGATGGTACGGCTAATAAAATCGGGGGCAGCGCCTGAAAGGGCATAAAAACCACGGGTAGGAAATCCTACTGTCCAATGCACTTTAGCCAAACGTTTTTGGTAATTAGCCGCTTGCCAAATGGTTTGTGCCACATCGATGGCTGTTAAACTGACCCCCATGTTTTTGATGCTGTTGGCATCCATATTTGTCACCATGCTGGTTTGAACAAAAAGAGGCAGAACATCCATTACCCGAATACCATCGCCAGCCCATTCAAGCTCTAAGGCTTCGGTTAAGCCACGTACGGCAAATTTCGTCGCAGAATAAACCGCTAACGACGGTTGGCCATACAATGCGGAGGCAGAACATAAATTGATAATACGAGCATTCGCCGTTTGTTTCAGATAGGGATAGGCCAAATAACAGCCATTTAAGACACCTTTTACATTGACATCTATCAATTGATGTAAACGTTTGAGGGGAATTTCGGTACATTTGCCAGACGCTAAAATGCCTGCATTGTTTAATAACACATCTAAACGGCCTGTTTTACTAAAAAAAGCGGTGAGTGCTTTTTGCCATTGTGCTTCATCGGCAACATTCAGTTGACCCGTCATGCACACGTGTTGACCCAGTTCCTGCTGTAGTTTGTGAAGACCTGTTTCATCAATATCAAATAGCCCGACAAACCAGCCATTTTGGGCAAATAGACGTGCGGTTTCTGCACCAATCCCTGCGGCTGCACCCGTGATAAAAATACATGGCATTGACATGATGATGTGACCCTCTTTTGACAAAGTAGCATTGTGCATCTTAGCTTGATTTGCAAGGTGCGGTTTAGCCCCTACATGGATAGATTTTTTTAGCCCATAATAGGTGTTTAGTTTGTTTAGGTTATTTTAGGAAAGATTTCTTTCCTAATTCAAGAGGGAATATGCAAGATTCCGACGAAATGAGTACGAAAGTACCCAAAAAAAGTACCAAACGCGGTTACGGTGGCCGTAGTGCTGAACAGTTGGCAGAGGAACGTTATCAGCGTTTAATGGCGAGTGCCTTAGAGTTATTTGGGACAGTAGGGTATTTACCAACCACCGTAGAGAAGTTATGTGCCCACGCCAAAGTAACACCCCGTCATTTTTATGAGCATTTTGCCGACCGTGAAGCCATATTAATTGCCGTGTTCAAGCTAATTTTACAGGAAACCCGTATGGCTGTTTTACACGCCATGTTGGATGAAAAGATAGCGTTAGAACAGCGCCTATTGGCGGGAATGAATGCATTTTTACAGGCTCATTTAGATGATATCAGACGGGTGCGTATTACCACGCAAGAAATATTAGGCGTCAGTCAACGCGTAGAAGCGGTTAGAAATGAAGCAATCACAGAATTTGCGGTGTTAATTGAAAACTATTTAGCCATTTGGGTGGCACAGCAAAAAATCCCTGCGCGTAATTATCGCGTATTAGCCTTTGGCCTAGTGGGTGCGATGCATGAGCTACAAATTGCATGGTTAAATCAGCAAGTGCCGCAAGAACGAGGCCTTTTGCTGGCAGAAATGGCGTTTATTTTACAAGCGATGATGCGTGGCGTGCAGTTTTCATGATAGATACTTTAAGATATAAGCAATTACCTAAACGTCAAACAACAACAGATTTTCGCGTATTCGCATAAACAGGAGACAGTCAATGACCCAACACATTGGTTTTGCTGGACAATTATATCCAGAACAAATGCAAGAAGTTGCCGCCCGTGGTTTTAAGACCGTGATTAACAATCGTCCCGATTATGAAGAAGGCGCACAACAACCCACAGCCGCTCAAATGCAAGAAGCAGCCCAAGCGCAGGGGTTAAGTTATGTACATCAGCCTGTGATTAGTGGCCAAATTACCCAAGAAAATGTTGAGCAATTTGCTAAATATGTCAATGAGTTACCCAAACCTGTTTTAGCATTTTGTCGCACAGGCAATCGTTGTAATAATCTTTATCAATTAGCTAAACAAATGGATTTATTAGACGACTAAAACACAAGCTAACTAAGCTGAAAGTGAATCGGGACAATCACCCATGCACTAATGGCCTCAGTACCCCGTTTAGCAGGCACAAAACGCCACAATTTGACGGTTTTTTGTGCTGATTCATCTAACAGTTTAAAGCCTGAGCTTTCGGCTAATTCTATGGCTTCGGCCAAGCCTTGTTCTGATACCTTAACGCGTAGTTTAACGATGCCTTGTTGTTGTAAGCGTCGGGCAAAACTTGGATAACTGGGTTTTGGGTTTTTTAAATAAGCGGCATCAAAAATTGGTTCTGCTATGTCCTCTGTGGTACTAGGATAGTCTGTCTTTGTGATGTCTTGTTTAGCCTGTTCTAAAGTAGCCGTGTCTATAGCCTTTGTGGTGTCAGTGCTCAGTTCGTGTGATGCTTCTGCTGCTGTATTCAATATTGCTTCAATGCTGGCTTGATGTGTTGTTGGGCTTGAGGTGTTAATTGTTTTAACAACATCAGATTTAGCCTTTGCTGGGCTTGTAGTATGAGGTTTTATAGGCTCAGAAATGGCTTGTGCCTGCGTGAGTTTGTGTGTGGTTACCTGTTGATAGACTAACGTCACTGTCACAGGCGGCGTGATTGTTTGCTCTGGACGATGCGGACTCAGATAAAGAAGAATGGCTAATACACCATGCAAAGCCAGTGAACATGACAAAGGTTTTGCATAGTCATAGCATGGAGTCCGCTTAGACCACATTACCATTGCCCTTGTAAGCTAACACGAAAGCTACGCGCTTCTGCAGGATGAACGTGTACATCTTCAATGCCTGTACGGTCTGGATTTTGTGGCGAGCATGCGCTGTCTTGCTGGTCGTAAGGTGTACAAGAGGCATAATAATAAGCAATATCTTGATTTTGTTGATTAAATACATTCAATACATCAAGTCTCAATGATAACTGCGGGTTGTAATGATAACTCAGTTTAAGGTTGGTGACAGTAGAAGACTCAGCACGAATTTGATTATCTTCGGTGAGTGGTCGGCTGCCTAAATAGCGTAAGCGTGCATCTAAAAACCAACGACTAGAAAATTGCATATTTATGCCAAGAGTGCCTGTTTTTTCGACAGCATTGGGAATATAAGACTCTGACGTATTGTCAGTTTTGAAGCGTGCTTTTGACCATGTAATATCCGCTTCTAGACTCAGCCAGTCATTGAGTGCATAGTGCTGACTTAATTCTACACCGTAACGTTTGCTAGGTTTGTTTTCTTCGGTGTTGCCTGCATCGCCAATAAATACCAGTTCTGAGTCGCTGTCTAATTGCCATATAGCCAGTGTACGGTCTAAGTTTTTTGCTAACTTAGTTCGTAAACCCAATTCTAAGGCGCGAGTTTTTACTAAGGCAGGGGAAGGGGCTGCGGCTTGTAAATAGTTGGCATCACGCGGGTCTGGATTGAGTCGTGTGCTAGTCCCACGCGCATCATTACTATGAAAGCCATAGCCCCAATTCGCATAGTATTCATCATGAGGCGTAGGGTTAAAACTGAGACCAAATTTAGGGCTAAACATATGAGCAGATTCCTGACCACTATTGGCATTTAAGTGCGCTTCTACCTCACTATAAAAAAAATCAGCGCGTAGTCCAATCAGACTGCGTAGGCTTGGTGTCCATTGGATTTGTTGTTGACCATATAAACCCACCAGTGCTTGCTGCACCTTATCTTCGCGAATGGTATCGGTGTTTTGTCTGGCTTGAGAGAGATAAAGACCAACTTCGTCAATGGCATCATAGCGGCCTTCAATGCCTAAACGATGTTGTATGGGTAAACCATCAAAGCTAGTTAATTGCGTTTGTTCATGCTCAAAGCCAAACACAGTGCGGTTATCAACTTGATGAAATTGGTCACCTTGTGAGGGATTATCTAAAAAATAACTAAAGTTTGAATACAGGTCTAATTCATAGTTGAGGACATAAAATGAGGATTGCGATTGTTGTTCGGCTTGGTTGTGACGATGTTGCCAAGACAAACTCAGCCGACGACTATTGCCACCATCGGTTTTGTCAATCGTGTCATAGCGGTCTAGTATGCCCGCCTGAATAAGCCGCTCAGGAATTTGGTCTGTGGCTTGCCATGAGGCATCGTAGGCCAATACATTGATTGCCCAACCATTATCTGGCTTGCCGTGGGTAAAACGTAACACAGCGTTGACTTTTTCGAGGTCTTCTTCGAGCTGCCAAGGGCCATTATTGCGTTGAAGCTCAAGGGCATACCAGAGTTTATTACTTGCTGAGAGTGTCTGAGGTTGAGCGAATACAAGCCGTTGATAATCATGTTCGCCCAGTGTGGTTAACAACATAGATTGTGGTAAAGACCATAGATAATCAATATCCGCACTGCCTGCACTGGCAAAATCCCCATCTTTGGCATCATAACTGCCTTTTCGGTAGTGAATAGAAGCAATTAACTCAGGAATAACAAAGTTCAAATCGCTGTAACCTTGACCATGACCGTGGGTTGGCATATTGACAGGCATATCAAGTACAGAAGTCGCAAAATCCGTACCGTGGTCTAAATTAAAACCCCGCAAAAAATATTGATTTGCTTTGCCATCGCTGCTGTGTTGTGTGACCACAAGGCCTGGTACGGTTTCTAAAATTTCACCTGTTCTGAGAATAGCGCGTTGTGTCAAGGATTGGCCTTCGATAATGCCTTCACTTGCTGTTGTGGCAATCCCTATGTGTTTTTCGGTTTGGCTATGTACGGTTACGGTACTCAGTACTGGCATATCACTGGCCACTGCAAAAGAGCTATAACAAAAACTGATGTAGATAAAAAATCGAGAGCTGCGCATGTAGAGTCCTTATTGTCGTCGCAAAAGTATTTTTGATACTTAGCTATACGAACCCAAACACAATTTAGATGCACCGCTCGCAATTTTTAAAGTCAAATAATAAAAAAGAATATATTGCATCCAAAAGCCAATTCACGACGTATAGCTTGTAGGAGAGTAAAAAATCTCCATAGCGCTTAGCGTGAATGTGCGCCTCAAACTACTGCCGCTATACACCAGCACACTGTGTTAGATGATGTGTGTTTTTAACCAAATAGCTCTACTTTATAAGCTATGCGTAATAAAAAAATTGAGGATGTATCAATGGCTACTTTACACCGTCGTTTTGCCTTAACCGCCTTAACAGGGGCATTATTGAGTTTGTCGATGACCACAGCCTTTGCGTCTAGTCATCGTGAAGCACCATCAATCACCAAATCACCGAAAGTGGATGCCACCGATTTTTATATGTTTAGAAGTTATGAAGCTAACAGAGCAGGCTTTGTAACGCTAATTGCCAATTATTTACCGCTACAAGATGCCTATGGTGGGCCTAATTATTTTAGCTTAGACCCAAACGCCTTATATGAAATTCATATTGATAATACAGGCGATGCAGTTGAAGATTTAACCTTTCAATTTCGATTTAAGAATAATTTAGCCGACCTGCAAGTGCCTGTGAATGGCGTTAACGTCTCTGTACCGCTTATTAATATTGGTCAAATTTCTGCGGCTAATAACAGTGCACTCAACGTCAGAGAAAGTTATTCACTGGATGTAGTGAAAGGTACACGTCGGGGTGGTGTGCGTATGGCGGTGACAGGCAGCAATGGCCAAACGTCCTTTACTAAGCCCGTAGATAATATTGGCAATAAATCCATTCCTAACTATGCTAGCTATGCTAATAATTTTATTCATACGATTAACATTCCTAATTGCGCCACACAAGGAAAAGTGTTTGTCGGGCAGCGCAAAGACCCCTTTGCTGTCAATTTGGGTGAAACCTTTGATTTGGTTAATATTAAAGCACCAGCGACGGCCTTCGACCCGAATGCTGAAGATAAAGGCTTAGATACCTTAAAAGATAAAAACGTCACTACGTTAGCTTTAGAATTGCCGATTAGTTGTTTAACAGCCGCTAATGAGCCTGTGATTGGTGCATGGACAACAGCCAGTTTACGCCAAGCACGTTTGTTAAATCCTGCACCTAAAAGTGGTCATAACAATGCCAGTAAAGAAGGTGGGGCATGGACACAGGTATCACGTTTAGGCATGCCATTAGTGAATGAAGTGGTGATTGGTCTCAAGGATAAAGATAAGTTTAATGCCAGTAAACCCAAAGATGACGCACAGTTTGCGACTTATGTGACCAATCCAACGTTGCCAGCCTTATTAGAAATCTTGTTTGGGAGTGCAGGCGTAAAAGCTCCCACTAAATTTCCGCGTCAAGATTTAGTCACCGCCTTTTTGACAGGCGTAGAAGGCTTAAATAAGCCAAAAACCGTGACACCATCCGAAATGTTACGTCTCAATACCACCATTGCCCCAGCCGCTAAAGACCAGCAAAAACGCTTAGCCGTATTAGCGGGTGATAATGCAGGCTTCCCGAATGGTCGTCGTCCAGGGGATGATGTGGTGGATATTGCTTTGCGTGTGGTGATGGGGCGTTTGTGTTTGTTAAATGTTGGCTGTACAGCAGCTGATGCACCGTCTGCGGCGATAGATTTTACCGATGGTGCGTTACAAAGCCCAAGCCAATTTGATGATAGCTTCCCCTATCTCAAACCTGCTTTAGCAGGCTCACCTAATGTTGCCTCAAGCAAATAAGAGAGAGTAAATCATGAAAAAAATACTTCTTCTTTGTGTTTTAGGGGGCTTGTTGGCTGCTTGTAATGATAACGATTCTGAGCCGATGACTAAGGGTAATGTGACCAAACCTGCACAGGATAGTTTTACGACAACGGTACAAGCGCAAGCCACCAGTAGTCCAGAAGATACTGAGCCTGTTGACATTGAAGCGATTGCATTAAGCAGCGCCGAAGATACAGAACCTGTCAGTATTCAATAATTCTTGGCAATCTGAGACTGCATGTCAGTCTCAGAGCTAAGGCAAATACTTGGTCTAGATTTGGTGAAGATATATGGGACGTTTATCTTGTCTGGTAATAGGAATTATGAGTGTGTCATTGACCTCTGTTGTCACTGCCGCGCCCAGAATTCCGCATGATATCAATGAGGTATTAGCCGTTTTACCTACCAAATTGACACAACAGCAAATCATGCCCAAGACAGCGTTAACGCAAGAGCAAACCATTAGCCAAGTTCAACACTTTCTAAAACTGGCGACAGAAAATGCCGACCCACGTTATCTGGGTTATGCACAAGCCTTATTACAACCGTGGTCAACGACACAACATAGAGATATTTTGTTGCTACGCGCACGAATAGCACAAATGAATCACGATTTTGATGCGGCATTAAAGGATTTAGATACCGTTTTAGCGCAATCACCTAATCATGCCGAAGCTTTATTATTAAAAACGGGTATTTATTTGGTTAAAGGCGAAATAAATCTAGCTCAGCAGAGTTGTCAGCCACTTCGACAGTTAGCTACCTTAGTATTTGGCTTAATTTGCCAAACACAAATTCAAGCATTGGGTAAAAATGCTGAGCAAGCCTATCAACAAATGTTAAAGCTCAGCACCCTCGTCGCGAGTTTAGAAGATGAGCAGCAAGCGTGGTTTTATTTGGCATTTGGCGATTTAGCCATGCGTTTGGGCAATTATCAACAAGCTGAGTTTTTATATAAAAAAATTCCACAGCGTCAGCCTGTGGTGTTGGCTGCGATTGCTGACCTTTGGTTGCTACAAAAGCGTTATGCAGACGTGCAAACCTTATTGATAGGGCATCAACAACAAGATGCCTTGTTACTGCGTTTAGCCATTGCCGAAAAGCAACTGGCCACTAAACAAGCAAATCTGTACCAACAAATCTTAGCGAATCGTTTTGCCGCCTTGCGACAACGTGGTGACGACAGTCATTTACGCGAAGAGGCAATATTTGCCCTGAAAGTACAAGCCCAACCGGCTGCCAGTTTGTTATTGGCAAGAAAAAATTGGCAACAACAACGTGAGCCAGCCGATGCCGTGATTTATTGGCAAGCGGCTTCTGCGCAACAATCGACGAGTGACCTTAAGTTGTTAAAAGAGTGGTATCAAAGCACAGGCTTAAAGGATAAAACGGTGATGATGGCACAAGGAGTGTCGCCATGAAATATCTAGTTATATTATGGCTTTGTTTATATAGCAGTATTGTCACTGCCCACAAAGCCAGCGACAGTTATTTGACCTTAAATGTTCAAGACGATGCGACGGTGCTAGGACGTTGGGATATTGCCTTACGCGACTTGGATTTATTATTAAATCTAGATGAAAACCAAGATAGACAACTGACATGGGGCGAGGTGTTACAGCAAAATCAGGCAATTGAACAATTAGCACGGAGCAACTTACTGCTACAACGTGGCGAACCGTGCCAAACATTTCAGTTTCAGCCTTTAGCCATAGACAGTCATGTGGATGGCCAATATGCGGTATTACAGTTTCAGACTCAGTGTGCCAGTGCAGGCGACTGGCAGCTTAAATATCAACTATTGGCAAATATAGATCAAACACATCGCGGCATTTTGCAATGGCAGCAAAATTATCAGGTACTAACGCCTGCTAATACATGGCAAACACTGGGGATAGCCACAACCAAAACACAAACATTTAGTCAATTTTGGCAACAAGGTGTGATTCATATTTGGTTGGGATATGACCATATTTTGTTCTTAATTTCCTTGTTATTGCCTGTGGTGTTAATACGGCAGCAACAAGGCTGGCGAGCGGTGACGGATTGGCGTGTTGCAATGATAGATGCCACATGGATTGTCACCGCCTTTACCGTAGCTCATTCCATCACCTTAGTCTTAGCCGCACAACAATGGCTTTATTTACCTTCACGGTGGGTGGAGTCGGTGATTGCTTTATCGGTGATGATAGCCGCCTTACATAATTTATGGCCAATATGGCATCGTTATCGTTGGTTAATGGCTTTTGTTTTTGGTTTGATTCATGGTTTTGGTTTTGCCAGCGTCTTAGCCGATATTCAGGTGGAAGGACAAATATCACTGACGGCATTATTAGGTTTTAATGTGGGAGTGGAAACAGGCCAATTAGCGATTGTGTTACTGCTGATTCCCATCCTGTATCGCTTCAGAGAATCTTCAAAATATCAATCGCTTATATTAAAAGGTGGCTCAGGTGTGATTTTGTTGATCGCTTGTTTATGGTTTGTTGAACGCGTATTTGCTATTCAATTTGGATGATAACTGATGACCTGACAAGAGAATTAGGGCATAGTTGTGAACCTATTGAGAAGTCATCATACTAATCAGTATTGATGGTATTACTTACTCGATGGTGTAAATAATAAGCTTTAAAACTCAACGATATTGGGGAAGGACATGGCGGAAGATTTAGCCGTCTTATTGTGCAAAACGGCCTTAGGCGATCAGCGTGCGTTTGAACGATTGTATCAATTATCCTCACCAAAATTATACGGTGTCGCCTTAGTGGTTCTGAAGCGCAAAGACTTAGCAGAGGAAGCCTTGCAAGATGCTTTTGTCAGTGTTTGGCATTCGGCGCACAGCTTTTCGATGGAGAAAGGCAGTGCGCAAACATGGTTAACCACAATTGTTCGTAATCGTTGTTTGGATAAGTTACGTCGCCAGCCGCAAGGCATTGTCGATTTACAACCCGAAGAATGGGAAAACATGATTTCTGACAAGGCAGAGCCTTTAGACGAAGTGATGGCCGATGCCGATGCAAAGCGCTTAAATAAATGTTTAGAACATTTGGATGAAAATCAGCGTAAATCGGTGGCTTTAGCCTACTTTCAAGGCTTATCGCACAGTCAATTAGCTACCCAACTCAGTGCGCCATTGGGGACAGTCAAAGCATGGGTCAGACGTGGCCTCGATAAATTGAAGGGGTGTTTGCAGTTATGAATTATCAGCAACCCGAATTACAACAACGCCTTGCCGCTGAGTATGTATTAGGTACCTTACATGGTCAGGCCAGAGTCCGTTTTGAAGCGCTCATGGTTGAACAACCTGCCTTACGGCGTTTAGTCATGGCATGGGAACAACGGCTCGCGCCTTTGTCCTCTCAAATTAAAGCCCAGCCTGTACCTGCAACGGTATGGCCTAAAGTCCGCCAGCGTTTAGGTTTTGAACCGATGCCTGCACCCAAAACAGGTTTAACTTTTTGGCATAAATGGTTGTGGAGTGGCAGTGTATTTGCCTCGGTCTTTGCAGGCATGTTGATTTGGAAAAACTTAATTTATCAAGCACCTGTCATACCCAGTTTTAAGGATGTGGCAGTCTTGAGTAGTGATAAAGCTGAACCTGTGTGGATTGTTAGAATTACCGATGATGGTCAGCAACTCAAACTCAGTAGTTTAGATTTACCCAATGTACCCACTGACCGAGATTTAGAATTATGGGCAATTGCTGATAGCGCACCCGAATCCTTGGGGGTGATGCGCGTTGTGAATGGCCAAGTCGAACTGATTTTTAGTGCCAAACAAAAACAACGCTTTGACCAAGGTAAAGTGTTAGCAATTAGTTTAGAGCCTAAAGGTGGCTCACCCACAGGCAGTCCAACAGGCGCAGTGTTATTTACAGGAAAGTTAAAAATTTAGGTGGTTTGGTTTCGACTTCGCTCAACCACCACGACTTCACTCAGCCACCTCGATTTCGCGATATTAGCGTTGGCTGAGCGGAGTCTAAGCCAAATATTACACGGCATAACCGCCATTTTTGCGGTCAAGTTTGCGTAATAAAGCAGGCCAAGCCAATGCGCCTCCCATACCCAAAGTCACTTGTGCCATTTGTTGTGAGGCCATTGCCAAGATATTGTCGGGAATATGGACTAATTCATGGCCACCTGACTGGGCGCGTACTTGCACCATACACGCGGCTTCAAAAATATACATCGCTAAAAATGCCTCAGCGACCGATTTTCCTACCGTTAATAAACCATGATTTCTGAGCATCAAAAAGTTTTTCGCCCCCAAATCAGCCAATAAGCGTGGCTTTTCATCTTCTAATAAGGCCACACCTTCATAATCGTGATAGGCCAAGGATGACAAAACAAAATAAGCCTGTTGCGAGAGAGGCAATACGCCATTTTTTTGCGCAGAAACGGCAACTCCGTTAATGGAGTGTGTGTGCATGACACACTGTGCATCTTCACGCGCCCCATGAATACAACTATGAATGGTAAAACCTGCGGGATTGATGGGATAGGGCGAGTCCATGACTTTTTCGCCAGCTAAGTTAATTTTGACTAAAGACGAGGCGGTGATTTCTTCAAACATCATGCCGTAAGGATTAATGAGAAAATGCTCGGTATTGGGAATTTTGACAGTAATATGGGTAAAAATTAAATCATCCCAACCATATAAAGCGACTAAACGATAGGCAGCAGCCAAATCAACACGGGCTTGCCATTCTTCGCTAGAAACAAGATTTTTAAGTGATTGCGTCATAGAAATTTCCTTAATTTTAAGAACTGGGGTCGGTATTGGCTAAGGTTGTTGCCACAATGAATATGCCAACTAATAAAAGACTTTCAATCAATAGGATATGATTAAAACCACGGTCTATCCTGCCGTGTTGCTGAATAATGCCTAAACGTAAAAAACGGTTATACGCGGCTAATACTAAGGCCAGTAGCAAAAAGCCCAATTTGAGACCGAGGAGTTGACTATAGTGTGTTGTCCAGTTGCCTTGACTCCATTGCCACATACGTATCCCGTCAGCAAAACCTGTTAAGAGAATTGCCAAGAAACAAATCAATGCCCATTCTGAGAGTTGTTGGCTAAAGTAAACAATCTGTACGTATGCTCGCGTTTGATAGTACAGATATAACCAAATCATGCCTAGCCATGTACACCCAGCCAGTAGATGAGTGGTATGAATAACAACGGCATAACTCCAGAGGCCTGCTTCGGCACTATGGCCATTGGCGGCTAAGCTATAGCTTATGATGAGACACGACAAAACCGTACAGCCTTGTCGCCATACGGCCGTCAACAAAAACTGACTCAGCACTAAGCACAGGCTAGCCAGTAGTTTAATAACCAGTAATAGACCAATTTGTGATTTAGTGATGACCAGTATCAGGCTATCACTCAACGCTGACCATGATTGCTCTGTTAAGAGTAAACTCGTAACAGCGAGGTCGATGACCATGGTCGATAGTAACAGGACACAGCTGGCCTTGAGCAGATTGCGTTGATAGTCAATATGGCATAAAAAAAGAAAAGCATGGCCAAACACAAATGCCAGTAATATCAAGCTGACGACGTGATTCAGTTGTGCTAACAGAGGCAACGACTCAGTCACGCGGTTTGACCGTAAAGGAATAACTGCTTTTAACCCGATGACCATCTTGAGAAACGACTGACCATTTCACCAAATATTCTCCAGCGGCTAACGGTGGCAGGGGAATGCTGAGGGTATTGGCAGGCTCTGACACAAACACAGGTTTAGCTAAGGGGATTTCTTTCTGCTGGGCATTAAATAAATGTATATGACAAAATGCAGGTTCGAGGGCTTCGTTAAAGCTCAGTGTGAGTTGAGTAGGGGCATTAACGGTGGCTTTGGCGGCTGGGCTTTGGCTTAAAAGTTTGGTGTGTGCTAAGCCAAATTGACTCAGCACCAGTAATCCTAAACACAATAAAAAACGCACAGTAAGACTCCAAATAACAAAGTAACAGGTGACGGCTAACGCCAGTCACCACGTAAGGTTTGTACACGACTTTGGAGCAGCTCAGGTGTCACGTCAGTTGGCATGACAGCATTCCCTACATGAACCTCAACGGGCGAGCGTAGACGACGAGGCAGTTTACTAAACGCGGCACCGTCTTTGCGGCTACTGATGCTGCCCCACATTCCGCGTAAAGCGATTGGAATAACGGGTACAGGTGTCGTTTCAATCATGCGCATAATACCATTTTTGAAAGGATACATCTCGCCATTGTCGGTAATTCGTCCTTCGGGAAATATACACACAATTTCGCCATCTTTAAGTGCTTGGGCAATATCGGCATAGGCTTGCTCTAAAAGAGCGGGGTCTTCTTTGGCAGGGGCAATAGGAATCGCTTTGGCTGTTCTAAAAATAAAACTCAGGATGGGTGTTTTGAAAATGGTGTGATACATCACAAAGCGGGGTGGCCGCCGAATAGCTGCCGACAGAATTAACGCATCATAAAAACTGACGTGATTACACACTAAAATACATGCGCCCTCATCGGGAATATGCTGCAAGTTGGTCTTTTTAATCTTGTAAAATAAACTTAAAAATATCCATACCAAAAAGCGCATAAAAAATTCGGGGACAACACTATAAATATATAGTGAAACAATCGCACTTAAAATTGCAGTAGTCAGGAATAAATCTGAAATCGTGAATTTCAATAGGCTTAATAAAATAACTGCCATAAGGGCAGAACACACCATAAAAAAGGCATTAATAATATTATTGCCCGCAATGGTACGGGCGCGATGACTGGCTTCTGAGCGTGTTTGTACAAGGGCATATAAGGGGACAATATAAAAACCACCAAATAAGCCAATACCAAATAAATCAAAAATAACCCGATAATGAATGGGGTTATCAATAAATACCCAAAATGTGCTGGTAGCCTCAGGTTGTAAGCCATGAGTAGCAAAATATAAATCGACGCCAAAACAGGTTAAACCAATAGAGCCAAACGGAACTAAACCCAATTCTACCCGCTTGTCAGAGAGTTTTTCACACAATAAGGAGCCAATACCAATGCCGACCGAAAAAATCGTCAATAAAAAGGTGACGACATGTTCATCACCCCCTAAGACTTGTTTGGTATAGCTTGGAATTTGCGTTAAAAAAGTTGCACCATAAAACCAAAACCAAGAAATCCCCAAAATAGACAGTAATACCGTACGATTTTGGCGAATAAACTGAATATTACGCCATGTTTCCGTTATCGGATTCCAGTTAATTTTCAGGTCTTTATTGGCCGATTCAGCGCGTGGAATCTGCCAACTCGACAAAAAACCCAGTGCCGCAATCGCTAATACCGTCCATGAAACCAATTCACGGCCATCGGGTTTAATCGCAATTAAAAAGCCACCTAACATAGAGCCTAATAAAATAGCCAGTGATGTGCCTGTTTCTACTAAGGCATTACCACCAACTAATTCATTTTTGGTGAGTGTTTGCGGTAAAATGGCATATTTAATCGGGCCAAATGCGGTTGAATGTGTGCCCATTAAAAATAACGCTAACAACAGTAACGCTAACTGCTGGAAATGAAAACCAATCGCGGCAATCAACATAATGGCAATTTCGCAGCCTTTAATAATTTTTATCAGAAATGTTTTTTCGTATTTATCGGCTAATTGGCCTGCGGTTGCTGAAAATAAGAAAAAAGGTAAAATAAATAAACCAGCACACAAATTAGTTAAAATGGTTGGGTTGAGTGTGGTCATGGTGGCAGCATTAAATGCTAATAAAATAATCAGACTTTGCTTAAAGACGTTATCATTAAATGCCCCTAAGAATTGTGTACAAAAAAAAGGTAAAAATCGTTTCGTTTTTAATAAATCAAATTGATTATGCATGGCATCCGCTCTTATTTAACGCTATGTTCCCCATGGCGTGTACTGTGGCTGTAACGAAGGCATCACGAGTCCTTGTCTCAAGAGGCTAACATTTCACAGGCTTTTTGTAACTAGCTGCGTCCAAGATGACTTTATTTTGTCAAAAAATCGTTATCATTTGACGCTTGTTATGTGTGAGTGGCTATATGCGTGTTGTTGCCCTTTGTTTGCTCTTGAGTATGACCTGTAATCAGCCTGTATTGGCCAAAGAGGACTCAGAGAAAGGATTATTGGAGACCTATGTCGCCAAAATTACCAAAAAAGAGGGGGCTAAAATTGACCTACAAATTGTAGGGGTAAATGCCGATATCAAAGCCAATATAGAGTCTTACGTTGGCGAGTTAAGCGAAGATGACCTCAAAAATTGGCGCGAAACCGTCAGTCGACTCAGAAAATCGACCCGTGACGCCTTAGAGTCCGTGGGCTATTATAAGCCAGATTTAGAGTTTAGCCGTCAAAATCAGCAAGTTGTTATCACGGTTAAGTTGAACGAGCCTGTTATTATCGAAAAAATCAACTTGAATTATCAGGGGGATGCCAGTAATGACATTGCATTTACGGCATTAAGAGAAACCTTACCCATCAAAGAGCAACAAATTTTACATCACGGTAAATATGAAGCCAGTAAAGCACAAATTCAAAATATGGCCTTAGAGCGTGGTTATTTTGATGCTAAATGGCAAAACCATGAGGTCATCGTCACTCAGCCAACCCAAGTGGCAACCATTAATCTGAATTATGACAGTGGCGTGCGTTACCGTTTTGGTACGGTGAGTTTTCATCAACCGCAAAAAACAGAACTTCCTTTAGAGCAGTCCTTATTAGAAAAATTAGTACCGTTCAACGAGGGCGACGCCTATGAAGCCGATAAAATTATTAAGTTTAATAAAACCTTGTTAGATAGTCGCTATTTTAATGATGTACGGGTACGCGCTAATCCAGAATTGGCGTTAGACCAAGAAGTCCCGATTGATGTGACCTTAGTCGTCGATAGACCGAATCAATTGGATGTCGGTGCGGGTTATGCAACCGATATTGGTGCGCGTTTGAGTTTTGCTTGGCGACGTTCGCTACTCAACGAGCAAGGGCATAGCATAGAAACCACCAGCGAAATTTCACAAGTCCGTCAGTCGATTGATTTTAAGTATGGCATTCCGTGGTCACACCCTGTCAACGACACCCTACAACTGATTGCGGGGGTAAAACGAGAGGATATTGACGATGGTACGATTACCAATAATGCGATTTTAGGGGTAGAGCGCCAACGTAAACGTGAGAGCGGTTGGCAAACCAATGAGTCTATTCGCTGGAGTCGAGAGTCTTTTCGCAAAGATAATGGCGAGTCGGGGCAGAGCGATTTACTATTACCTGGTTATAGTATTAGTCGTGTCCGCACGAAGGGCAGTAGCACTGACCCCACCAGTGGCGACCGTCAATATTATCAAGTGGAGTTTGCTTCACCCGATTTGTTGTCAGATGCAGACTTATTAGCCTTGCGTGCTGGTTGGCGCATGTTGCGTACCTATTTTGACCGTCATCAATTGGGCTTGCGTGCCGATATCGGTTCTATATTAAGTGCCGACTTTGACAGCGTCCCCTTAAATATGCGTTTTTATGCAGGCGGCGACCAAAGTGTACGTGGTTATGACTATAAAAGTTTATCGCCGCGTGATGAAACAAATACCGTCGTGGGTGCCAGTAATTTAGTGTCACTGAGTAGCGAATACACCTTCAAGCTAACCAGCAAGTGGCGGGTGGCGACCTTTGTCGATATGGGCAATGCCTTTGATGCGCTGAGTGCAGGCTTAAAAACAGGGACAGGCTTAGGTGTGCGCTGGATTTCACCCGTAGGGCCTGTGCGTCTTGATTTGGCATGGGGCATCTCAGAAGCCAATCCCACGCCGCGTATTCATTTTTTTATGGGACCTGCGTTGTAAATGATGACACGCTTACGCCACGCGCTCAAAACTATCGCCAAATTTTGTTGGCGTTTGCATGGCCATTTGTGGGTGGTCGTGGCGATTTTGCTACTTGTTATCTCGATGAGTGTGTGGCGGCTGGCTCATTCCGAGTCGGGCAGTCGTTGGTTACTCGAACAGTTGGTCGCCAAACAAAAGTTGGTTAAATTGCAGTGGGTTAGCGGTAGTTTAGCCAATGGGTTGGTGCTGAAAGATTTTCGCTTTACGGGTAAAACCTTCTATTTACATGCCGATAATTTGCGCTTACATATTTCATGGGCTGGGTTACTGACAGGTCATCTGTTTGTCGACTACTTATATGGCGATGGTGTGCGTTTAGTGATGATCGCACCACCCAACTCGCAACGGACTAAACTCAAACATATTCGCTTACCGTTTCATTTGCAATTGGCACACGGAGTGTTAACAAACGCACAGATTGATAAACGTGGTGTCATCACCCCCATTCAACGGTTGGAGCTGGTGAATAGTCAATGGCAAGGGACACAATTGGATATCGGCTTTGCCGTATTTCAGCATCCCAAATTATCTACTCAGCTACACGGTAAACTGGCGTTCACAGGGGATTATCCGTTACAGGCAACAGGCAAATTACAACTCGGTTTTTGGCAACAACAACGGCTGAAACCCTTATCTGTGACCCTAGGTGGCGATTTAGGCCGTTTAGCGGTGCATCTGACAACCGATGCTAATGACATACCGATAGCAGTAGATGGTACCTTACAAGTGATTGAACCTGCGCTAGGCTATCAAGCGACAGTGCGCTGGGGAAAATTACAAGTACCGTGGTTAGCAGAGCAGCAATTCCAAAGTCGTTATGGCCAATTAGTATTACAGGGTAATAAACAAGGTTTACAAGCCCGTATTACAACCGATTTAAGTGCTAAACAGTTACCGCGTGGTGATTATCGTGCGGTGATAGAAACCGACTGGCATCATCTCCGTTTATTACCATTGCAAGCCCGCACCACCTTAGGCGGTGTATTGTCATTAACGGGGCAAGTTTCATGGCAGCCAGAACTCAAATGGGACATTAATAGTCAATGGTTAAATGTAGACTTGGCTAAAAAGTGGCCACTGCTCAAGCCCTATTTACCCGCTTTAACAGGGCAACTCCGTACCGAAGGACATAGCTCGGCTCAAGCATCTGCACTAAATTTACAAGCACAATGGCAATCACAAGAACGTTGGCAAGCCAACTTAGTGAGTCAAGGCCGTTTTTGGCATTGGCAGCAAAATCAACAATTGGATTTTTCTTGGCAACAACTCAAACGACAGCTTCCCGCAATTGGCCTGTTAGAAGCGCGAGAGGGCAAACTACACTATCAGGGGACGCCAACGTCCTATCAACTCGCGGTAGATAGTGAGTTTGCAACGCCAAAAACGCCCTTAGGTCAGTGGCAACTCAGCGCGCAGGGCAAAACCCAACAGTTGACTATTGAAAAACTGGCTTATACAGGCGTGATGGGGCAGCTTAATACGAACGGATATGTGAATTGGGCGGCAGGTCTAACATGGCAAGCCGATGTGCAGATGCAGGACTTCAACATCAGTACATGGCTGCCAGCGCAATACCCCGCACAGGTGTCTGGCTATAGTCAAACGACTGGGCATTGGTCTGCACAAAAGCGCGATTTACAATTAGCGAATACCGAATTAACGGGTACGCTTAAGGGCTTAGCGTTTCGTTTGGTTGGCGATAGTCAATACACCTTATTAACCAATCAACGGCTACCCGAAGCTGACGTCCAACAATTAGCCCTGCAATGGGGTGATAATCAAATACGTTTAGATGGTCATCTGGGACAACAATGGGATTTAACCGCCGACAGTCAATTGGCTAATTTAGCACAGCTCGATGAGCGACTTGCAGGGCAACTATCAGGTGTTGTGGTATTACAAGGTGACCAACACAGCCCCAATATCACTCTTAACTTGTGGGCAGACAATCTAAAAGCAGGCAGTTTGGCCGCTAAATCCCTCAGCGTGAGTGGAACCTTGCCTGCCTTAGGTGAGCAAGTAGGCTTTTTACAGATAACAGCCCGTGATTTAGAAGCCGCTAATCGGGTGATTCCTGATTTGGGTATCATCATCGAAGGCACGCGCTCAGCACATCATCTCACATGGCAAGTATTGGCCGAGCCTGTGATTGCCGAAGGCACTTTAGCGGGTGGTTTAGACAGTCAGTTTAATTGGCAAGGGGTGAGTGACTCTAGTACGGTTAAAGTGGGCGAGTTTTTATGGGAGCTTAGCCAACCTTTTGCGACTGTATGGACACAAACTGATAAACAGCTCAGTCTTGCAGCCCATTGTTGGCAAGCTGAACAGGCCTCCTTGTGTAATCAAGACACCTTGATAGCCAGCCCCAGTCAGATAGAGGCTAAATTAAAGCTAGATGGACTAGAGATTAGTCGTCTACATGCCTTATTCCCTGAAGGCTTAGCATGGCAAGGCACGTTGGCAGGGCAAGCCGCATTAGATTGGCGGCCAAATCAAGCCCCTAAACTGGCTATGGAGTTAGTCACTAATAATGGTGCGCTAGGGCTAGCCCGTGAAGATGAAGACCCTCTCACCTTACCGTATCATCAATTAAAACTCGCTGCACAAAGTCAAGACGATGCCAGCATCAAATTCCGTTTTGATATGCAAGCACCCAACATGGGTCAGGGCTATGTGGAAGCACGTATTAACCCCGATGAAAAACCCTATCAAATCAACGGTGCGATGGTGTTGGAGCAAGTCAACTTAGCCATATTAAAACCCTTTATGCCCGCGATGAGCCATTTGGCAGGTGAAATGAATCTGGCAGGTGGTCTGAGTGGCCCCATCACAGGCCCTGATTTTTATGGTGAATTTAGTCTTAAAGAGGGGGAAATGACCGCTAAAAATGCTCCCATCGACCTGACAAAAACACAAGTGACCGCCAGTATTCGCGGTAAAGAGGCGACTATTATTGGTCAGCTTAACAGTGGCGAAGGGGTAGCTACGCTTAAAGGGAGTTTAGATTGGCAACAAGAACCCCATCTCAAATTGGCCTTTAATGGGGATAAACTGGAGTTAAAACAAAAACCATTATTTAGGGCGGAGTTAAGTCCGCAACTGGATATTATGGTCAAGCCCTATTATGTCGATATCAAAGGTACAGCCAAAGTCGAGAATGCTTTGCTCAGGCCACAAACCTTGTCCGATAAAGCCATTCCACTCTCCGCAGATGTCAGAGTCATCGATTTAGATGCCAAAGACCGTATCAAAATTGCGAAAGCCATGCGTCAGTGGGATATTAATGCCGATATTGAACTGTTGTTAGCCGACAATGTCTTATTTCAAGGTTTTGGTTTAACCAGCAAATTGACAGGTAATCTAAAACTACAACAGCAAAAACAACGTGGCATGCAGGCGATTGGTGAAATTCAACTAGATAAAGAAGCCAAATACGAAGCCTATGGCCAAAAACTGGCGATTCGTCGTGGACAAATTTTATTTGCAGGTTCTATGGCGCAACCTGCACTAGATATTGAGGCGGTTAAAGAAGTCGATAGTAAAGTGGTCGGTGTACGTGTGGATGGCCGTGCGAATGCGCCTACCTTAACCTTATTTGCAGATACCGCCATGACCCAAGACGAAATGTTGGGTTATTTATTATTAGGACGACCACTGTATCAAGACGGGCAATTAAATACCACCAGTACAGGCAATGACAGTGCGTTATTAACGTCTGCGGCTTTAAGTTTAGGTATTAAAGGCGGACAAGGCTTGGCCAATGATATTGGCAATGCCTTTGGTGTGAAAGATGTCACCTTAGATGCTGAAGGTTCAGGCGATGATACACGTTTTACCGTGTCGGGCTATTTAAGCCCACGGTTGTATTTACGTTATGGCGTGGGCGTATTTACGCCTGTCAACAAAGTGACCTTACGTTATAAGCTCAATCAAAGTTTATATTTAGAAGCAGTTTCTTCCCTCGAAAGTGCGCTGGATTTATTTTACAATTTCAAGTTTTAGATTTTGCAGACCTCATCAGTTTTCGTGTGTTTGCTTACTAAATCCTAGTGTTTACGATGACTTATCCTCGTCGATATAAACATTTTTTCAGCAAGCTCAGTCAGATTCAACACATGAGGGGCTGTTGACGTTGTGCGTGTGCAACCACCATCAAAACGTCAACAGACCCTAGTAAACGCGAAGTCTTGTCATTAGTTTTTGATAGGTGAACGGATGCTTAATACAGTTTGGCAACAGCACAAATTAGCCATCAGTACAGCGCTTTATTTGTTGGCAATTACCTTGCCATCTACGCTTATTTCTAGCGATGGTTTTAGCAAAGCACTCTATGGCTTACTCATCGTACTGGCTGTTGTAAATCGGGCGCGTGTCTATTTTTGGTTATTATTTCCTTTTTTCGTCCTATCACATGTCGCTTTGTACTATGCACTGTTTTATCAATTACCAACCGATATTAGCTTTTGGTTTCTGATGTTTGGTACTAGCACTGCTGAAGTTGCTGATTTTATAGCACGTGCCAATAAACCATTTGTGCTAATTGCCTATGTGGCTTATGCCATTATCGGATGGTTTTGTTATAAACAGATGACAGGTCAATATTTTAATCGCCCCAACGCGCGTGGACGTTGGGCGTTAATTGCCTTGATTTTGATTCCCTTATCCTATGCACCGCGCAACACCAATCTCCGTGATTATGCCTTAGATGTCTATCGACATTTTCGTAAAGCCTATCCACAAAATTTGGTATTGGGCTATATGGCTGCGGATTTAGAAGTGCAAAAGCTCAAAGATTTAGTCCGTCAGCCGCCTAATTTTGCCCCGAATTTAACGCCTAATATCGCACAATACCCTGCAACTTATGTGTTGGTGATTGGGGAAAGCGCCCGCCGTGACCGTTTAGGTTTGTATGGATATCAGCCAAATACCACACCGAATATGAGTGCTCAACCTGATTTATTAGTCTTTCAGGATATGGTGTCCTATGGTTATAACACCTCGACGTCGATTCCTTATTTAATGACTAAAGCCCCTGATACCGAGATGAAGCCTTCATTTTTAAGTGTATTCAAACAGGCAGGTTTCAAAGTCTATTGGTTGAGTAATCAGGCGAAATACGGTGAGTTTGACTCTCTCATTTCTTCTTACGCACAAAGTGCAGATGTGGTGCAGTTTTTGAATACCCATTCTTACACCATGACCACGCCCGATAATTTTGATGAAAAATTATTGCCACTTTATCAACAAGCACTCAACGATAAGGCCGATAAAAAACTGATTGTGCTACATTTATATGGTAGTCACCCTGATTTTGAAAAGCGTTATCCTGCTTCAGCCAATAAGTTTGCCAGTGCTTATGATAATAGTATTTATTATACCGATAGGGTACTTCAGCAAATCCTAAATGGCTTACAACAACATCAAGCGATGACAGGACTGGTCTATATCAGTGACCACGGCTTGGCATTGGGGGAGTGTGGTGAGGTTGATGGCCATATTGATGCTAAAAACTCTTATGAAGTCCCGTTTTTCATGTGGTTTAACCCCCTATGGCGAGACAAAAACCCAGAAAAATACCAGCACTTAATACAAGCACAGCCAAAAGCCGTCTACACAGGGGACTTATTTGACACTCTGACCGATATCGCAGGTATTCGTTTTGCTCAGCAAGCGCTGCATCGTTCCTTTGCCAGTGCCAGCTTTCAGCGTGTACCGCGTATGGTAAAAGCAGCAACGGCTGAAATGGATTACGATAACAGTCAAACAGGGGCAGGGTGTCATCTCGTTGCCAAGTAGACAGCACAGGAAAGGCGTTGACATCTAGACGAGTTCGTTTAGACTAGCCGCTCGCCCTGCCTTGTATATTCTCTGGCAGCACACATTAAGAAACTCCCACTGGTATGGGGGATAATGTTGATAATTGACCAGAGAACAGTCTTGTTGTTGGAGCGGTCTCGACGTTATGTGACTATTGGTATTAGTCACCACTGCTAACAGATAGCCAATGAACCTATGCCGATTTACCACCTTTGCTGACGATTAATTAATGTGTCGCAGCGTGGTATGGGTTCGAATCAAAGGAAAAATTAAAAATGCCTATTATTACATTGCCAGATGGGTCTCAACGCGCATTTGACCAAGCCATTACCATTGCCGATGTCGCCGCGAATATTGGAACAGGCTTAGCGAAAGCCGCTTTAGCGGGCAAAGTGAACGGACAATTGGTCGATACCTCGTATCTCATCACCGAAGATAGTCAGTTAAGTATTATCACCGATAAAGATGCCGATGGCTTAGAGGTGTTACGTCATTCCTGTGCGCATTTATTGGCGATGGCTGTTAAAGAGTTATTTCCCAGCGCGCAAGTGACTATCGGCCCTGTGATTGATGATGGCTTTTATTATGATTTTGCCTTTGAACGTGCTTTTACAACCGACGACTTGGCAAAAATCGAAAAACGCATGGAAGAATTAGCAGCTAAAGACACTCCAGTGATTCGCTCCCTGATGTCACGAGACGAAGCTGTTCAGTTATTCGAACAAATGGGTGAACAATATAAAGTCGAAATTATTAGCAGTATTGATAGCCAGCAAGATTTATCCTTTTATCGCCAAGCCGATTTTATTGACTTGTGTCGTGGCCCCCATGTCCCATCCCTAGGCAAACTCAAAGCCTTTAAGTTAATGAAAGTCGCAGGCGCGTACTGGCGAGGTGAT
Organism: Agitococcus lubricus; assembly: GCF_003051055.1. Classification (GTDB taxonomy): domain Bacteria; phylum Pseudomonadota; class Gammaproteobacteria; order Pseudomonadales; family Moraxellaceae; genus Agitococcus; species Agitococcus lubricus. The sequence continues at coordinate 222,591 of NZ_QAON01000003.1, forward strand.
AGCAACAACGCCATGTTGCAACGTATTTATGGCACATGTTGGGCAAACAAAAAAGACCTTCAAGCCTATGTCACCCGCTTAGAAGAAGCGGCCAAACGCGACCATCGCAAATTAGGTAAACAGCTTGGCTTATTCCACATGCAAGAAGAAGCACCAGGCATGGTGTTTTGGCATCCTAACGGTTGGACAACCTATCAAGTGCTTGAACAATATATGCGTCAAGTACAACGCGAAAACGGTTATCTAGAGGTAAAAACCCCGCAAGTGGTTGACCGTATTTTGTGGGAAAAGTCTGGCCACTGGGCAAACTATGCCGACAATATGTTTACCACGCATTCCGAAAACCGTGATTATGCGGTAAAGCCCATGAACTGTCCTTGTCACGTACAGATTTTTAACCAAGGCTTAAAGTCGTACCGAGATTTGCCGTTACGTTTAGCTGAGTTTGGCTCTTGTCATCGTAATGAGCCGTCTGGTTCTTTACATGGTTTAATGCGCGTGCGTGGCTTTACTCAAGATGATGCCCATATCTTTTGTACTGAAGAACAAATCGGTAGCGAAGCGGCTGCCTTTATTGCCTTAACTTTGCAAGTTTACAAAGACTTTGGTTTTGACGACGTCGCCTTAAAACTGTCTACCCGTCCCGCAAAACGCGTGGGTAGCGAAGAATTATGGGACAAAGCCGAAGCGGCAATGGCCAAAGCCTTAGATGATGCAGGCTTAGCATGGGAGCTACAAGCAGGTGAAGGTGCATTTTATGGGCCTAAAATAGAATTTTCTTTAAAAGACTGTTTAGGCCGAGTTTGGCAATGTGGTACACTACAGCTCGATTTTAACTTGCCAACCCGCTTAGAGGCCAGTTTTGTTGCTGAAGACAATGGCCGTCGTCCACCGGTGATGTTACACCGAGCCATTTTAGGCTCATTCGAGCGTTTTATTGGTATTTTAATCGAACATTATGCGGGCTTATTGCCGCCGTGGTTAGCTCCTGTACAAGCGGTTGTGATGAATATTACCGACCATCAAGCCGAAGCGACAAAAAAATTCGCAAATCAGTTACAGGGTCAAGGTTTTCGCGTCTTAACTGACTTGAGAAACGAAAAAATCGGCTTTAAAATCCGCGAACGAACTTTGGAGCGTATTCCTTACTTATTGGTGGTTGGGGATCGCGAAGTTGAGCAAAATACGGTATCCGTCCGCACACGGGATGGCAAAGACTTAGGCACGATGAGCCTAGATGACTTTGCCAACAAACTCCGTGCCGATATTGCCTTACGTGGCCGTGTTTAATCGCAAAACAACCAAGCCCTGTGTCTGTACACCTTGCCCCAACCTTGAATCGTTGGGGCAACTTAGGGCTGTCATGTTTTATTGAAGTGGAGAGATGACAATTAACAACAAGCCAGAAAAACCGCAGCAAACCAAAGACGCTAAGCAGCGCGCTGCGATTAATACAGAAATCCGTGCAAAAGAAGTCCGCTTAATTGACAAAGATGGTGGACAAGTCGGTGTGGTTTCATTACGCGAAGCCTTAGCAGCCGCCGAGGCAGTACAGCTAGACTTAGTCGAAATTGTGCCTAATGCCGAACCACCTGTCTGTCGTATTATGGATTACGGTAAGCATGTATTTGAGCAAAAGCAAAAATTAAAAGATGCTAAAAAGCGCCAGCATCAAGTACAGATTAAAGAAATTAAGCTGCGTCCTGGTACAGAAGAAGCGGATTATCAAGTCAAGCTAAAAGCGTTGGTTCGTTTCTTAGAAGACGGCGACAAAGCAAAAATCACCTTGCGTTTTCGTGGACGCGAAGTGGCTCACCAAGAACTCGGTATGAAAATGTTACAGCGTATCGAAGTTGACTTGAGTGAGTTCGGGGTTGTTGAACAACACCCGAAAATGGAAGGTCGGATGATGTCTATGCTCATCGGGCCTAAGAAAAAGAAATAATTCGAAAGAATTGATTTCTTACCCTCAGGCTGAATGTCCAATTCCTGAACGGCTTTGCTCGCAAAGCATATAGGAAAAGCGACGTTTACGCTAAAAGGGTTCATTTTAACGAGGTTATTATGTCTGCTAAAATCAAGACAGTGCGTGGTGCTGCAAAGCGCTTCAAAAAAACGGCCAATGGCTTTAAGCGTAAACAAGCGTTTAAACGTCACATTCTGACCAAAAAATCGGCTAAGCGTATTCGTCAGTTACGCGGTTGTACACAGGTTGCTGCTGTGGACGTACCCTCCGTACAACGTATGTTGCCTAACACCTAATTTTTTGGAGATTAAAGAATGGCTCGTGTAAAACGTGGTGTGATTGCTCATCGTCGTCACAAAAAAATCCTTGACCGTGCAAAAGGTTACTATGGTGCGCGTTCTCGTGTATATCGTGTTGCTTTCCAAGCTGTTATTAAAGCGGGTCAATACGCCTACCGTGACCGTCGCCAAAAGAAACGCCAATTCCGTGCGTTATGGATTGCCCGTATCAATGCAGCAGCTCGCTTAAATGGTTTGTCTTACAGCCGTTTAATCAATGGCTTAAAGAAAGCGGCGGTAGAAATCGACCGTCGCGTGTTAGCTGATATTGCGGTACATGATGCTGTTGCGTTTGCTGCTTTAGCTGAAAAAGCCAAAGCCGGTCTCGCCTAAGCGTTATTGAATCAAGAGCCTAAGTGGTGACACTAAAGCTCTGAAAAAGGGGGAGGGCTAATGGCCACTTCCCCTTTTTTTATAGGTGTTTTCAGTGCTCAGGTCGTTAGCGTTTATGCCAATTTTTTATCTGGAACTGGCATATATCCCAGTAAGTGCTAATAACTCTTAGGGCGAACGAAGTAGGAATATAGAATGACTGACTTAACTGTGCTAGTGAATGACGCACTGGCAATGATACATAGTGCTGCCGATGCCCAAGCCTTAGAACAAGCACGAGTACAGTTTTTAGGCAAAAAAAGTCAATTAACTGAATTATCTAAAGGTTTAGGTGGCTTAGACCCAGAAGCGCGTAAAGAGCAAGGTGCTAAATTAAATCAGGTACGTGATGCGATTAATCAGGCATTAGATGCACGTCGCCAAGCCTTTGCAGCTGAAGCCTTACAACGCCAATTAGAGTCTGAGCGGGTCGATGTGACCCTAGCAGGACGTGGTAATTTACCTGCGGGTTTACATCCTGTCACGCGTGTCATGAATCGTATTACTGAGTTTTTTACGCAGGCGGGTTTTCAGGTGGCGAGTGGTCCTGAAGTAGAGGATGACTTTCATAATTTTGAAGCCTTAAATATTCCCTCGCATCATCCTGCACGTGCGATGCATGATACCTTCTATTTTGATGCGCATCGTTTGTTGCGTACGCATACCTCGCCTGTACAAATTCGGGTGATGGAACAACAAAAACCACCGATTCGGATTGTCTGTCCTGGCCGTGTTTATCGTTGTGATTCCGATTTAACTCACTCGCCGATGTTTCATCAAGTAGAAGGCTTATTGATAGATGAGAATATCAGTTTTGCGCAACTCAAAAGTGTGATTCAAAATTTTCTGCGTGTGTTCTTCGAAAAAGACTTAGCGGTACGTTTTCGCCCGTCTTATTTTCCGTTTACCGAACCCTCTGCCGAAGTCGATATTCAATGTGTCATGTGTGACGGTCACGGTTGTCGTGTCTGTAAGCAAACAGGGTGGCTAGAAGTATTGGGTTGTGGCATGGTTCATCCCCAAGTGCTTAAAAACTGTGGGATTGATAGCGAAAAATACAGTGGTTTTGCCTTTGGCATGGGGGTAGAGCGTTTTGCCATGTTACGGTATGGTGTGAATGATTTACGTCTGTTTTTTGACAACGATTTGCGTTTTTTAGGCCAGTTTAACTAAGTAAACGATAGTTTTTAGTTAATACAGTACCTTAATGTTATATTTTAAGTGACTGATAGATAACTATAAATATTATCTGTAAGCCTTTTATCTAAGGGCTAAATACATCTGGGTCGAACAGGAATATAAACTCTAAAAGTCCCACTCTAATGAGGAGCTAAGCATGAGTGTTGCCTATTTTATTTGTGCCGATGTGCCAGAAAGTGACGAAAATCATGAGTTTGTGATGGATATGGATGGTCGGGCATTAGCGCGAGTAGATGAAGGGGTACTTGACCACCTCGCGGAGCAAGCGCACGTTACCCCACTTATGCAGTTTTTTAGTATGCCCCAAGGCGAGTGGGACGACTATGTTGACGACATTCAAGAGCTTCTAGACGAAGGTGAAACCTTTGACCCACAAGTATTGACATGGTTTTCTGCCGAAGATGGCTTAAAAACAGTATTAGCACTCATTGCCGAAATAGATAAGCACCCTGAGTTGTTAGCAGAGCCTGAAGCGGTGATTGATGACTTAGAAACGATGGCTGCCATCTTAACCCGCTTAGCGGAACATGGTATTCGTTGGCATCTTGCCATAGATATTTAACAGAGCACAGGCAGATTCGCTGCCGTCTCCACACGCTAAAGACCACGAGTGAGTGAATAACTCGTGGTCCTTTAACAAGGTAAATAGTATGCAGATTAGCGAAAATTGGCTCAGAGAGTGGGTCAACCCAACCCAATTAAGTACACAACAACTAGGCCATCAACTCACAATGGCAGGTTTAGAAGTCGACGCCTTACAAGCGATTGCACCGCCATTTACTGGTGTATTTGTTGGCCAAGTTTTATCGGTAGAACCACACCCTCAAGCTGACCGTTTACGCGTGACCCGTGTCACGGTCGGGCAAGCCGAAGATTTACAAATTGTCTGTGGTGCAGCCAATGTGCGCGTAGGCTTAAAAGTGGCTGTCGCCACCTTGGGCGCTGTTTTACCCAATGATTTTGCGATTAAACGCGCCAAATTACGCGGTGTAGAGTCTTTAGGTATGTTATGTGCCGCCCAAGAATTAGGTTTAAGTCCTGCAACCGATGGTTTATTAGAGTTAGCAGCAGATGCACCTGTGGGCATGGATATCCGAGATTATTTAGAACTCAACGATTACACGATGGAGTTTGGCATTACCCCTAATCGTGGTGACTGTTTGAGTGTATTAGGCATGGCGCGTGAAGTCAGTGCCTTTAATCGTTTGCCATTAACCACGCCTGCTATGTTGCCAGTTACCGCGACTATTGCCGATGTAGTGACTGTCGAGCTCCAGTCTGATGCCTGTCCTCGTTATGTTGGTCGTATTATTAAAGGCATCCGCCCGAATGCCACTAGCCCCGCATGGTTAGTTCGTAAACTGGCTCGTTCAGGTATCGCCAGTTTAGGGGCAATAGTCGATGTCACGAATTACGTGTTAATCGAATTAGGGCAGCCTATGCATGCCTTTGATTTGGCTAAGATTCAGGGGGGGATTGTCGTACGTCAAGCACAAGCAGGCGAACAGTTGACACTCTTAAATCAACAAACCATCGCATTACGTTCGGATAGTTTAGTGATTGCCGACCACCAACAAGCCCTTGCTTTAGCAGGTATTATGGGCGGTAATGACTCAGCCGTGAGTGATAGCACCGTTGATATCTTTTTAGAAAGTGCCTTTTTCCAGCCGCTAGCATTGGCTGGTAAAGCCCGTAGTTATGGCTTACATACGGATTCTTCGCACCGATTTGAGCGTGGTGTAGACTTTAATTTAGCACGACAAGCCATTGAACGGGCAACACAATTAATTTTAGAGATTGCGGGTGGCGACGCAGGCACAGTCATCGAAGTGACACGCGAGCATGCCTTACCTCAACGCTTAGCTATTATGTTACGCGCTGCAAAAGTGACGCAAGTCTTAGGTTTTCAGCTAAGCGCGGAGCAGGTAGTGGATATGCTAACGGCATTAGGAATGACTGTCGTTAGCCATGAACAAGGCTGGTTAGTTACCGCCCCGAGCTACCGCTTTGATATCAGTATTGAAGCCGATTTAATTGAGGAGTTGGCGCGAGTTTACGGATATGACAATTTACCTATACAACAACCGCACATGGCATTTAGTTTAGAACCACAAGCCGAAGCGGTATCGACTCAGCGTATCAAAGAGTTATTGGTTGCGCTCAACTACCAAGAAGCGATTACGTTTAGTTTTGTTGACCCTAAACTGCAACAGATTCTAGACCCACAAGCACCCACCTTGAGCTTGGCGAACCCCTTATCCAGTGAGTTGTCTACGATGCGCACAACCCTGTGGGCGGGTTTACTAAGTGCCGTCGCGCATAATCAAAATCGACAACAAGCACGGGTACGTTTATTTGAAATAGGTAGTCGATTCTTACCACAAGCGGACGGTTCTTTGCAGCAAGAACAAATGTTAGCAGGGGTTATTACTGGTGATTTACTCACCGAAGCATGGAGCAATAAAAGTCAAGCAATAGACTTTTTTGATATTAAAGGAAATGTTGAATCAATTCTTGCACTTACGGGTACATCTGATACAGTTAGATTCAAGGCAGCACAACATCCTGCTTTACACACAGGACAAACAGCCGCATTAGTGGATAGCCAAAATCAAACTTTGGGCTATGTTGGCAAATTACATCCACAAGTGCAGCAAAAGCTGGATTTACAAGGCGCGGTTTATGTTTTTGAGGTCGCCTTAGCCTCTTTATTAAATGCAAAACTCCCTAAATTTAGAGAGTTATCGCGGTTTCCTAATCTGCGTCGTGATATCGCAGTTGTCTTAGATGCCGCAATACCTGCTGCGGATGTGCTGCAAACGGCGCGTCAAGCAGGTAGTGAATTGTTACAAAATGTGTGGTTATTTGATGTTTATCAAGGAACTGGCATTTCTGAAGGCAAACGTAGTTTGGCAATAGGGACATTATGGCAACATCAAGAACGGACATTACAAGATGAAGAAGTAAAGGCGGGCGTGCAAGCCATCGTCGATGCTTTAGAACGTCAACATCAAGCAGTCCTACGTTAGGACTAAGAGGGTAGGCATGAGCGCACTCACCAAGGCCGAAATGGTAGAGCATCTATTTAATGAGTTAGGTCTCAATAAACGAGAAGCCAAAGAGCTAGTCGATATCTTTTTTGAAGAGATTCGTTTGGCCTTGGAGGATAACCAACCTGTCAAGTTGTCGGGTTTTGGTAATTTTGATTTGCGAAATAAACGTCAGCGTCCAGGCCGTAATCCTAAAACAGGCGAAGAAATTCCTATCACTGCACGTCGGGTAGTGACTTTCAAAGCAGGACAAAAGCTAAGACAACGAGTAGACGCTTATGCTAGAACCCAGTCATAACGCGCTCCTGCCGCCGATTCCCAACAAACGCTACTTCACCATTGGTGAAGTAGGCGAGTTGTGTAATGTCAAACCCCATGTTTTGCGTTATTGGGAACAAGAGTTTGAACAACTAAGCCCTGTCAAACGACGTGGCAACAGACGTTATTACCAACGTGAAGATGTGTTGATTGTTCGGCAGATTCGTAGCTTATTATACGAGCAAGGTTTTACCATCAGCGGTGCGCGTTTGCAGCTCCAACAAGAATATAGCAAGGCCAAAGCAAGCCCGACGATTAGTCCACAAACTATCGTCACCGATGCAATTGATAATGCCGTACAAGAGTCTACAGCGTTACTTGCCTATCAGGCGCAGTTAAGTCAAAACATGCTGAACGTGGTCATTAAAGACATGATTCGCGAATTGGAAGCGGTGGTGACACTGTTGGCGCGCCCAAAATAAGAGGCTAGCATGCGTTTGATGTGGACAGTACAACCCGCGTATATTCATCAAGTCATCGTCAATAGTACGCATCAAGATGAGTTTGGCCACACTAATAATGTGGCGTATCTACAATGGTTAGAGCAAGCGGCATGGGGGCATTCTAACGCGTTGGGTTTAGATATTGCCGCTTATTATCGTTTGGGTTGTGGCTGTGTGGTGCGTAAGCATGAGCTAAATTATAGATTGCCAACTTATGCAGGTGATGAGTTACAGATTGGGACATGGATTAGCGCCAACGACGGTAAACTGTCTACAACCCGTGACTATCAAATTATTCGTGTTGCAGATGGTAAAACAGTATTGACTGGTCAAACGCAGTTTGTCACGGTAGATATGAAAACGGGTAAACCTAAACGTATGCCTGATGAATTTATCAGCGCTTATCAGGTGCTAAGTGCGTAAATAGACTAGACAATTTTGATATTTTCGTTAATATAGTCGCCTCTTCGGGGCGTAGCGCAGCCTGGTAGCGCACTTGCATGGGGTGCAAGGGGTCGAAGGTTCAAATCCTTCCGTTCCGACCAATAAAATCAAAGGGTTATGTTTAACGACATAACCCTTTTTTATTGGGTGGTTGAAAAATGGCCGCTCTGGTTGCCAACTGAGATTGACAGTGTTTTTTAATGCGTCTATGTAATAATTTACCCAACATGCTCATGTAGGTAAAAAGTCCGTGCATAATTGTGCATCACTTCGTATTGCAGTGGTATGCGTACTATTTAGATAAGATGCTTGCGAGTGTTCTTATCTAGCGTTTGTCGGACTAATAACTGCAAAATGGTTAAGTCTCTTAAATTGCAGGCTTTTTGCGTATGGAAGGCGGGTATTATCGTTTCTCCCGTGGATACTCTTATGGCTACTATTACTAAATTTTAGCGGTGAATATCGTAGTGAAAAGTATTTTAGTTATTTATTTACATCTTTGAATAACAGCCTTGTTGAGCAAGGTAAAGCACAAAAATTTTCAGCTAAAAATATTCGAGTTACTTGTAGTGATTACTGGTCAAGTTATGCAGAGGTATTTGATCCTGACACTCATCAATCTGTCGGTAAGCATACAGGCTTAACCAATCATGTGGAGGGATTTAATGCCACTGCACGTCATGGACTGGGTCGGTTAACTCGTCAGACGTTGAGCTTTTCAAAAAACAAGGAAAACCACGAGGCCGTCTTACATGCCTTTATATTGCAGTACAATCAGGAAATGATGCAAAAATATCAAACACGTTAAGTTTTGACACTACCGAGCGTTTTAAGACTGAATTTGGTGAAGGTTCGTTGGCTTTGGTGATTACCCGTGAACAAAAGCTGAATATGGACTTATCAGCTAATAATGCCAAGGTGATGTTTATTGAAGGGTGTAAGGGCTTAGAGTTTCCGATTATCTTTTTAATTGGTTTAGATTAATGCCACGCCAAGAACGTGATATAGAAGCAGAGCATTGTTTGGCTTATGTGGGCATGACTCGCGCTCAAGACCATTTGATTATGCTGCATGAAGAAAAGAAGGGCTATGCCTCTGATGTGTATGAGATTTTGGGCGATAAATTATAAGATTGAATTTGCCATATTTAAAAATTGTATTGTCTAGTTAATAGCAATCACAGATTTTTAACTTGACTGTATTGAAGCGAGTTTTATTGATGTCTAATCGAATTGATTATCCATTTAAAAGTGTGGAAAAGATTTTTGAACAAGATGCGCCACTTAGCAATTCTATAGCATTGTACCATGCTCAATTAGACTCTTTGAAATTACATGAGGGAGTCCCTGCTCCTATACGTCAATTGTTTGAAACTGCAAAAAACATTTCACTATATGCTTTCTATGCCTATAGATTACATCAGCCAGCTGAGCTAGTAGCTTATTCTGCATTTGAGATGGCTTTAAGAGAGAGAGCTAAGAATGAGTCACCTGAACTGTTTACTGAGAAGACAGTCCCTATGTTTAAGAAATTATGTGACTTAGCAATTAGTAAGAGTTGGTTTCAGCCTGAAAGTTTTTTGCATCTAGAAAATCGAGCATATCGCCATGCTAGACAAGCTAAAGAATTGGATTTAATTAAACGTATGGAGGCAGAGGGATTATCTGAGGCTGAGTTAGATGAGCCAACGGATGAAGACGTACTTAATGCTTTAAAAGAGTTTAAAGATTTTGCAAGTCCTTTATTAGAGTCATTTCGACACTTACGTAATAATTTAGCTCATGGCTCTTCGATGTTAATGCCATCTTCAATCAGAACGTTGCGAGTATTGGCAGAGGCAATTAATCAACTCTTTAATATGCCGCATACATGATATTCTTTTTAAAAAATTAGATTGCCATAGTGTGAACCTAGCCAAAGGCTTGCTTGTATCTTTTAAAATCCTATCCCTTTTTTGACACAATTTATTTAAATTTATCTATAAAAATTAGAGCTAATCTTTAATTTTTATAGATGATTAGCGTATTATCCATTTTTATCTTGTACATCTTAGAGCCTAGCTATGATACGTTGCCATCTTGCTCGCCTGATGGGTGAGCGAAAAATGAAAATTTCTGATGTTTTACGAGAGACTGGTCTTAGTCGCAATACTGTGACGTTAATGTACAAAGAAACAGCACAAAAGATTGATATTGAGGCTTTAGATAAACTCTGTCGTCTTTTTGAGTGTCAGGTAGGGGATTTGTTGGAGCTGACCTAGTCATAAAAAGATTACTCTTAAACGCAATTAACACCCAATCATTGAAGAAATAGGAATAACTGAATGACAAGTATGCAACAACGCGCCGCCCTGCAACGTCAAATCTGGGCGATTGCCAATGAGGTACGTGGCGCAGTCGATGGCTGGGATTTTAAGCAATATGTACTGGGTACTTTATTCTATCGTTTTATTAGTGAAAATTTTGCCAGTTATATTGAAGGTGGGGATGACAGTGTCAATTATGCACAATTACCCGATAATGTGATTACACCTGAGCTTAAAGACGACTCCATTAAAACCAAAGGCTACTTTATTTATCCAAGTCAACTCTTTGCTAATGTGGTCAAAAATGCCCATATTAATGAAAGTTTAAATACCGATTTGGCTGCCATTTTTACGGCTATTGAAGCCTCTGCCAATGGTTATCCCTCTCAAGACGACATCAAGGGTTTATTTGCCGATTTTGATACTACCAGCAACCGCTTGGGTAATACCGTTAAAGACAAAAATAGCCGTTTGTCTGCTGTGTTAAAAGGCGTAGCAGGGCTAGATTTTGGTCATTTTGATGCGGCTCATATTGACTTGTTTGGTGATGCTTACGAATTTTTAATTTCTAACTATGCGGCCAATGCAGGCAAGTCGGGTGGCGAGTTTTTTACACCGCAACATGTGTCTAAGTTGATTGCACAACTTGCTATGCACAAGCAAACCACGGTCAATAAAATTTATGACCCAGCCGCAGGCTCTGGCTCTTTGTTGCTGCAAGCCAAAAAACATTTTGACGCGCACATCATTGAAGATGGTTTTTTTGGTCAAGAAATTAACCACACCACCTATAACCTTGCGCGTATGAATATGTTTTTGCACAACATCAACTACGACAAGTTTAATATTCAACTCGGCAATACTTTGCTTAATCCACATTTTGGTGATGACAAACCCTTTGATGCCATTGTGTCCAATCCGCCGTATTCGGTCAATTGGATTGGCAGTGACGACCCTACCTTAATCAATGATGAACGTTTTGCGCCAGCAGGCGTGCTTGCGCCTAAGTCTAAGGCCGATTTTGCCTTTGTGTTGCATTGTCTGAGTTATTTGTCTAGCAAAGGCCGTGCGGCAATTGTGTGCTTTCCGGGTATATTTTATCGAGGTGGCGCAGAGCAAAAAATCCGTCAATATTTGGTGGACAATAATTATGTTGAAACCATTATTTCGCTTGCACCCAATTTGTTTTATGGCACAAGCATTGCCGTGACAATTTTGGTGCTATCCAAGCATAAAGCGGATAGCACAATTCAATTTGTTGATGCCAGTGGCTTTTTTAAAAAAGAAACCAACAATAACGTAATGACGGATGAACACATTGACCAGATTATGGCTATTTTTGACCATAAGCAAAATGTGGAGTATGTCGCCAAGTCGGTGGACATGGCTGATATTGCCGCCAATGATTACAATTTGTCGGTGAGCAGTTATGTAGAAGCTAAAGACAAGCGCGAAGTGATTAATATTGCCAAGCTGAATGCCGAGCTAAAAACCACCGTTGCCAAGATTGACCAATTAAGGGCAGAGATTGATGCGATTGTGGCGGAGATTGAAGGGGCAGCGACTGAAGGAGAAATCGCATAATGTTGAAAAATAAGCTCAACATTAGCCATCAGGTAGAGTTAGCCAAAGCCGAAGAAAAAATCAGTAAACAAAAGGCAAGGCAACTGTTTGACTCTGGCGATATTAATAAGGTTGATGTTGGCAAGTTTGCAGGACTCGCCTTTATTCATGCGTATTTATTTGGTGATATTTATGAATTTGCAGGAAAAATCCGCGATGTCAATATGGCTAAGGGCAATTTTAGATTTGCACCTTTAATGTATTTAGAGATGTCGTTAAAGCATATTGATGCGATGCCGCAGCAAAATTTTGATGAAATTATTGAAAAATATGTTGAGATGAATATTGCCCATCCTTTTAGAGAAGGGAATGGTCGGGCAACGCGTATTTGGCTTGATGTGATGTTGAAGCAAGAAATTAGACAGGTTATTGATTGGAATTTGGTGGATAAGGATGAGTATTTGTCGGCGATGGAGCGTAGTGTGGTGAAAGATGTCGAAATTAAGGTGTTATTAAGGCAAGCATTAACCCATAAAGTTGATGACCGTGCATTGTTTATGAAGGGTATTGATGTGAGCTATTACTACGAAGGCTATAGCGAATTTAAGACAGAGGAGTTATAGACATGAGTAGTATGAGTTTTATGGAAAAGTTGTTTGCTTCTGCTTCGCTTGGCTCAGGAGATAGGGCAGTGGTGGAGTGGAAGACGTTGGGGGAGGTTACGGAAATTCAACGAGGTAGAAGACTCGTTAAAAGTCAATTAGAAGAGTATGGAAGATATGCGGTTTTTCAAAATAGTATGATTCCTCTTGGCTATTACCACGAAAGTAACGTATGTGCGAATACTTGTTTTATTATTAGTGCAGGTTCTGCTGGTGAAATTGGTTATAGTAATGTAGATTTTTGGGCTGCTGATGATGTTTACTATTTTGTCACTCCCGAAAATCTGCAAAGTAAGTTTTTGTATTATTATTTGCTAACGCAACAAATAAAAATAATGGGGCTAGTGCGTCGCTCAAGTGTACCTCGTTTATCCAAAACTAGCTTTGAAAAAATGACCATTCCCATCCCACCCTTACCCATTCAAGCCGAAATCGTCCGAATTTTGGACGCATTTACCGCCCTTACCGCCGAGCTTACCGCCGAGCTTACCGCCGAGCTTACCGCACGCAAAAAACAATACAACTATTATCGGGATAAATTGTTGAGTTTTGACGAGGGGGATGTGGAGTGGAAAACGTTGGGGGAACTTGCGGAAAATCTCGATTACATGCGGAAGCCTATCACAAGTAGTTTAAGAGATTCTGGCGAGATTCCTTATTATGGTGCATCGGGAATTGTTGATTATGTAAAAGACTATATTTTTGATGGTGATTTCTTACTTGTTTCGGAAGACGGCGCAAATTTGGTTGCAAGAAGTACACCTATCGCATTTAGTGTCAGTGGAAAAAGCTGGGTAAACAATCACGCCCATGTATTAAAATTTAATACTTATGCTGAACGTAGATACGTTGAGTTTTATCTAAACAATATCGACTTAACGCCATATATTTCGGGTGCAGCCCAACCAAAGTTAAATCAGAAAAACTTAAATAGTATTAGAGTCCCCAATCCATCACCGTCTGAAAAAAACCGAATCGTCGCCATTCTCGACAAATTTGATGCCCTCACCAACTCCATTACCCAAGGCTTACCGCGTGAAATTGAACTAAGACAACAGCAATATGAATATTATCGGGATTTGTTGTTGAGTTTTGCTAAGCCAGAGGAGCATCTATGACTCCTCAAGAATTGACGAGTCTGCTTGAGCAACTCATTGCCACTGGCGAAAATGAAGTCGTAGAGTTTAAGCAAGCCGACAATAACTACAGTACCGACAAAATAGGGGAGTATTTTTCTGCCCTTAGCAACGAAGCAAATTTGCGTATGGCCGAGCGTGGGTGGCTAGTATTTGGTGTTTGTGACAAACCGCGTATGGTGGTAGGTAGCGATTATCGTATCAAAACCGAACAATTACACAGTTTAAAAAATCAAATTGCCCAAGCCACCGAACCCAGTATCACGCTACGTGAAATACATGTGCTTAATCATCCCAAAGGACGTGTGATTTTATTTGAAATTCCAGCCGCACCACGCGGTATCCCGATTGCTTGGAAAGGTCATTATTACGCCCGTGCAGGCGAAAGTCGCGTTTCATTAGGCTTAGATAAACTAGATGAAATTCGCCAACAGACACTGCAACAAGATTGGACAGCTCAAGTTATTAGCAGTGCAACACTCATGGATTTAGATGAGATGGCAGTCCGCAAAGCACGAGAATCATTTGCGCAAAAATATGCAAATCGTATCAGCTCAGAAGAAGTCATGAATTGGCCGCTTGCCACATTTTTAGACCGAGCGCGCCTCACGCAACATGGCAAAATTACACGCACAACACTCTTGTTATTAGGTAAAGCAGAAGCAGCTCATTTTTTGTCGCCTCACCCTGCACAAATGACGTGGAAGTTAGAAGGCCAAGAGCGTGCTTACGAACACTTTGGATTGCCATTTTTTTTAAATACCACTGCACTTTACCAGCGTATTCGCAATATCCAACTTCGTATCTTGCCGCAAGATGAATTAATTCCTATTGAGGTCTCTAAATACAACCAAAAAATAGTATTAGAAGCCTTGCATAACTGTATAGCACATCAAGACTATGTGCGTAATGGCCGTATTATTGTCACAGAGCAGCCTAATTTTTTAAAATTTGAAAATGAAGGTGATTTTTTTGAAGGAAAACCCGATGAGTATATTCAAGGTGATAAAACGCCACGCCGTTATCGTAATCCATTTTTGACACAAGCAATGGCTGAGTTAAATATGATTGATACCATGGGATATGGTATTCATTTAATGTATAAGGGGCAGGTAAAGCGTTATTTTCCGTTGCCCGATTATGACCTAAAGCAACCAAATGCGGTAAGTATGACGCTGTATGGCGGAGTTGTTGACCCTGCTTACAGTCGTATGCTAATGCAAAAAACAGATTTACCTTTAATTGATATATTGGCACTAGACCGCATACAAAAAAAGTTATCTATTCCCGATGACATGGTAGCACGCTTACGCAAAGCAGGCTTAATTGAGGGGCGAAAACCAAATTTTCATGTCTCTGCCTTAATCGCTAAAGTATCAGCAAGCAAAATTGACTATATTCGTACTCGCGCTCAAGATGATGCCTTTTATGCTAAGTTAGTCGTTGATTATCTTAAAAATTTTGGTCAGGCTAGTCGTACCGAGATAAATAACTTACTAATGAATAAGTTGAGCGATGCACTCAATGATGGACAAAAAGAGGACAAAATTAGTAATTTATTAACCAATATGCGTCGTAGTGGCAAAATTATCAATACAGGATCTCGTAAATCTCCTACATGGCAGCTTGCAGAATAAATGCAGAATAAATGCAGAATAAATGCAGAATAAATGCAGAATAAAAAAGGAAAAATTGGAGTAACACATGATCGACTACAAAACCATCATCGAATCCAACAATTTTATTGTGCTAGATAAATACACCAAAGAATGGAAAGTTAGCGAAGGCTATCAAAGCGAATATGACTTAGAGCGTGAGTTTATTCAAGATTTAGTCAATCAAGGCTATGAATATCTGCCAACCCTTAATAACTCACAAGCCATGCTTGCCAATGTACGCGAGCAATTACAAACCCTGAATAATGTGGTGTTTTTGGAGAGTGAATGGCAACGTTTTGTTGAGGAGTATTTAGATAAAGCCAACGAAAATATTATCGACAAAACACGCAAGCTACACGATGACCATATTTACGACTTTGTGTTTGATAATGGCCGTATTCAAAACATCTATTTGCTCGACAAAAAAAATATCGTTCGTAACAAAGTGCAAGTGATTAAGCAGTTTGAGCAAACTGGCTCTCATGCCAATCGTTATGATGTCACTGTGTTAGTTAATGGTTTGCCACTGGTGCAAATTGAGCTAAAAAAACGCGGCATTGCCATTCGTGAAGCCTTTAATCAAATTCATCGCTATAGTAAAGAAAGCTTTAACAGCCAACATTCCTTGTATAAGTATTTACAACTGTTTGTCATTTCTAACGGCACAGACAGTCGCTATTTTGCCAATACCACGCAACGCAACAAAAACAGCTTTGACTTTACCATGAATTGGGCGAAAGCCGATAACAGCCTAATTAAAGACTTAAAAGATTTTACCGCCACGTTTTTTCAAAAAAATACCTTGCTCAATGTTTTATTACATTATTCGGTATTTGATGTTAGCAATACTTTGTTGGTGATGCGCCCTTATCAAATTGCCGCTACAGAGCGTATTTTGTGGAAAATAAAAAGTAGCTTTGAAGCCAAAAACTGGAGCAAACCCGAAAGTGGTGGTTTTATTTGGCATACCACAGGGTCAGGTAAAACGCTAACCAGTTTTAAAGCAGCACGTTTGGCCACAGAATTGGACTTTATCGATAAGGTGTTTTTTGTGGTAGATAGAAAAGATTTAGACTATCAAACCATGAAGGAGTATCAACGTTTTTCGCCCGATAGTGTTAATGGCTCCGACAGCACCGCAGGACTCAAGCAAAATTTAGAGAAAGATGATAATAAGATTATTGTCACGACTATTCAGAAACTTAATAATCTGATGAAAAGTGATGAGCCTCTGCCAATTTATCATAAACAGGTCGTATTTATTTTTGATGAGTGTCACCGTAGCCAGTTTGGTGAAGCACAAAAAAATCTAAAAAAGAAATTTAAAAAATTTTGTCAGTTTGGTTTTACGGGTACGCCTATATTTCCGCAAAATGCCCTTGGTGCAGAAACCACCGCCAGCGTCTTTGGTCGTGAGTTGCATTCCTACGTGATTACTGATGCGATTCGTGATGAAAAAGTGCTCAAATTCAAGGTCGATTACAACGATGTGCGCCCACATTTTAAGGCAATTGAAACCGAGCAAGATGAGAAAAAACTAAGCGCAGCAGAAAACAGACAAGCCTTGTTGCACCCTCAACGTATCCGCGAAATTTCGCAATATATCTTAAATAGCTTTAGGCAAAAGACGCATCGTTTGCACATAAATGCCAAAGGCTTTAATGCCATGTTTGCCGTGAGTAGTGTCGAAGCAGCTACCCTGTATTATGAGGCACTGAATGAGCTACAAAAGGGTCAGGATAAAACCTTAAAAATAGCGACTATTTTTTCGTTTGCAGCGAATGAAGAACAAGATGCTATAGGCGATATTCAGGACGAGAGTTTTGATGTTTCCGCCATGAACATGACTTCTAAAGAGTTTTTAAGTAAAGCGATTGCTGATTATAACGGACTCTTTAAAACTAACTTTAGTGTCGATGCCAACGGCTTTCAAAACTATTATCGTGATTTAGCTCAACGCGTTAAATCCAAAGAAATAGATTTATTGATTGTCGTGGGTATGTTTTTGACAGGCTTTGATGCACCTACGCTAAACACCTTATTTGTGGATAAAAATTTACGTTATCACGGCTTAATGCAAGCGTATTCACGTACCAATCGTATTTACGATGCTACTAAAACCTTTGGTAATATCGTTACTTTTAGAGATTTGGAACAGGCCACCGTTGATGCTATTACGCTTTTTGGTGATAAAAATACTAAAAACGTCGTATTAGAAAAAAGCTATCAGGAATACATGGATGGCTTTGCCGATATAGTCACGGGTGAAGCTCGACGTGGTTTTATGGATGTTGTGACTGAATTGGAACAACGCTTTCCAGATCCAACGGCTATTGAAAAAGAGTCTGATAAAAAAGACTTTGCCAAACTATTTGGCGAGTATTTGCGTGTAGAAAACGTGTTGCAAAATTATGATGAATTTGCCTGTTTAAAAGCCCTACAACAGTTAGATATAAATGATGCCTCAGCCGTTGAAATATTTAAGGCAGAGCATTATTTAGACGATACAAAGTTTGCTGAGTTACAGGCTATACGCCTACCTTCTGAGCGTCAAATTCAAGATTATCGTTCTACCTACAACGATATTCGTGATTGGCAGCGTTGTCAAAAATTAGCTGAGGAAAAAGAAAAGTCTCCCATTGACTGGGGAGATGTTGTGTTTGAAGTGGATTTGCTGAAATCGCAAGAAATCAATCTAGATTATATTTTGGAATTGATTTTTGAGCACAATAAGAAAAGCAAAAACAAAGCTGAGTTAGTCGATGAAGTACGCCGCCTGATTCGATCTAGTTTGGGTAATCGTGCAAAAGAAAGCCTGATGGTTGATTTTATTAATCAAACTGATCTTGACCAAATTGGTGAAAAGGCGAATGTGATTGCAGCATTCTTTTCTTTTGCTCAAGTTGAACAGCAAAGAGAAGCGGATGAGCTAATTGCGTCAGAGCATCTGAATGTTGAAGCAGCACGTCGTTATATAATTAACTCCTTAAAAAAAGAATATGCCAGTGATGCAGGTACAGAGCTTAATGCCATCCTACCCAAGATGAGTCCATTAAATCCGCAATACTTGACTAAAAAACAAAGTGTTTTTCAAAAAATTGCTTTATTTGTAGAGAA
The DNA here is from genome assembly GCF_003051055.1 of Agitococcus lubricus. Taxonomy (GTDB): domain Bacteria; phylum Pseudomonadota; class Gammaproteobacteria; order Pseudomonadales; family Moraxellaceae; genus Agitococcus; species Agitococcus lubricus. The sequence goes on from NZ_QAON01000003.1 coordinate 241,163, forward strand.
ATATAAAGGTGTGAGTACGAAGCTATAACGTAAGCTAATATTCCGCTAAATGCTAATTATGCAACAGCTGTTGCACAATTAGCAGAACCTCCAAAATGATAAATTGGGTCATCTTTTGATTAGTTATTTTTATGTTGATTGAGCTTGTAAATGCTCACCGAGTTTTTGCTTTAAAACTCCATTAGCTGTTTTTACGTTAATATTATTTGGGTTAATTTCCGTTTGCGGTTAGATTATGCCAACATGATTTGAAGCTATAACTGCTTTGGCTCAGGGATATGCTTGTTTTATGATATTCAACTCATCTTCAAGGCATCACCCTAAACCCCCAGTCTTTATAGTGCTGAGCCTGATTAAAATGACTTTCATCAGGCATAAAACCGCGTTGTTTTAACGGTGTACGTGTAGACGGACTATATACCCCCATAATCCCCCCTTGAGGCGCATAAATTGGCATGAAGGCTTGTTGGGTGATCGGGTCAAGATATAGTTTTCTTAAATAACGACGCGTGGTTAAATAACGTGGGTCTTTCAGTAAATCACTTAACTGGGTAGGAAATTTCTTTTCATAGCCCGGTGAGCTAAGGTAGTAATTATAAATCGCTTGTTTGTATAAACGACCTACGTCTAATAGCTCTTGTTCTTTGTCTCGTTGCAGGGTAGTGGAGTACACCTCTAAGCTTTTGCCTAAACCCAAGCCTAATAAAAACACTAAAAATAACGCCCACAAATAGACCATGCCTTGTTGTTTACCACGAGCCATAATCACTACCATCTAGGCTTTGGCCTGTTGCGCCACTGTGTATATCGTAAATGACTTTTTTACCTTCTTCATCAAGCGTCTCGACTTGCCATGAGTCAGGACGGTTGGTTATCGGGTCTACAGGAATTTTGCGTAAATAGCGTTTGCTCACCAGTAACGATAATTGTTCAGGATACTGCCCTTGGTCGGCATAATAACGGTCAATGGCTATGCGTAAACTATTTAAATTTTCTTTGAGGGCGGCTTCTTTGGCTTTATCGGTTTGATCTAAAAAACGCGGGGTAATAATGCTGAGCAGGGTAGCGACAATGGTTAATACCACCAGTAACTCAATCAAGGTAAAGCCTAAACGATGACGACGCATTTACCACTCCTTGTAAGCAAGACCATTCAGCCCTGTTTTGGGACTGAGTGAATAAACATCATAGACATCATCGCCCTCAGCAGGGGCATTGGCTTCACTGCGATAAGTGCGTTTACCCCATGTTGACTCGGCAGCGAGATGGGTGTCTTTATTCAAGGGGTCACGCGGAATACGCCGTAAAAAAAATAACTTACGACCACGCGGATCTTTTAAATCAGCGACACCATCAACCAATACCGCTAAATTGGGAGGATAACCTGTGGTATCGGCACTGCGATAAACACGCCCTTGATCCGCTGCTTGTTTATAAGCATCTATCGCACTGCGAATCTCTCGTAAGGCGAGTTTTAACTCTTGTTCTTGTTGGCGTTGGTTATTTAATTGGGCAATCGGTAATACCACTGAGGCTAAAATAGCAATCAGGCTTAAGGTGACTAGCATTTCAATGAGGGTAAAACCGCGTAAATACATAGTAAAAATCTAGTAAGTAACAGCTAAGGATAAATTTATCTAACATAAACTTATTATAAATCAGTGGTTTATGTTTTTTAAAATGAAACAAGGCTATGTATCTATGTATATAGTATAGCTAAAATGAAATTAACAAATGTTTTTTGGAAAAAAATTGTATCTGTAAAGTTTTATTTGCCATTGTATTTTTTTGTTAGACTTTTATAAAATTTTGTGTAAAATCTGATCGCTTTGTGCTGTCCCTCATAGAAAGTGTTAAGGAAAAAAGATGTCTTCAAGAATGACAATTCTGATTGGTTTAAGTGCTTGGTCGATTATAGCAAGCACAGCAGAAATTCCTGCTAGCAAATTACAGGGTAATTTTTCTGTATCACCTATGGGGGCAGCAACCTATAGCATTCCTTTATCATTACCAGCAGGGGTTAATGGGGCTACACCCAAACTTAGCTTAGAGTATAACAGTCAAGCGGGTATGGGGATTGCAGGTATGGGCTGGAATATTGGTGGTTTATCAGCAATTACCCGTTGTCCACAAAGTAAAGCCGTAGATGGTGTACAAAAAGCTTTAACCTTCAGTCCCGATGACCGCTTTTGTATGGATGGTCAACGTCTAATTTTAACGTCAGGAACTTATGGCGCAGCAGGGTCAACCTATCAAACACAAATCAATAATTTTGCTCGTGTTACCGCATTAGCTCATCCTAATAATACCAGTCTTATTTATTTTAAAGTTGACACTAAAGATGGCAAGGTATTGGAATATGGCAGCCGTTTAGATGCGGTTTTACAACCTAATGCCAGTGGCAAAGCCAATTTTCCTTTGGTATGGATGATTAGTCGTAGTGAGGATAGAGACCAAAAAGGGCAGTTAGTTGAATATGATTACACCAATGATAATGTCAATGGTCAACAAACGTTGTCGCGTGTGCGTTATGCTTTTGATGAGAGTGATATCAATAATTTAGTTGAGGTTGTTTTTAGTTATCATACAATTCCAGAAATACCCACAACCGAGTATCCATTACCTGCAATAAAAAGATACATCGCAGGTGGTGCAACCACTAAACTAAATAGCCAGCTTGCAAAAATTACTATACGTAGTGCATCTTCATCTGGTCAGTCTTTAAATGAAGTCATTAATTACCAACTTAGATACGAAGTAGCCTCTTATACACGACGTCAGCGTTTGAAGGAGATAGAGCTTTGTACATCTTTAGCAAATTGTATGCCTCCCTTAAAATTTCAGTCATCTAATCCACTCAACTCGATAGAGTTAGCGTTTAGTCTACCTGCAAATAAATTAAATTATTTTGGGCAAGTGGCAGGGGGATGGACAGACAATAGTAGCTATCCACGCCAGCTAGTTGATGTCAATGGTGATGGTTTGCCAGATATCGTCGGTTTTGCGAGTAGTGGTGTGATGGTTGCGCTAAATAATGGCCAAGGCGGTTTTAATAATGCAGAAAATAAACTCGCATACTTCGGTATTACTTCAGGGGGATGGACAGACAATAATAGCTATCCACGCCAGCTAGTTGATGTCAATGGTGATGGTTTGCCAGATATCGTCGGTTTTGCGAGTAGTGGTGTGATGGTTGCGCTAAATAATGGCCAAGGCGGTTTTAATAATGCAGAAAATAAACTCGCATACTTCGGTATCAATGCAGGGGGATGGACAGATAATAGTAGCTATCCACGCCAGCTAGTTGATGTCAATGGTGATGGTTTGCCAGATATCGTCGGTTTTGCGAGTAGTGGTGTGATGGTTGCGCTAAATAAAGCAACTGGATTCGAAAGTTCTATTCTCGTGCTATCAGAGTTTGGGATTAATCAAGGTTGGACTAGTGATTATAGTCGTTCATTAATCGATTTAAATGGTGATGGAAAGATTGATATTTTAGGCTTTTCAGCACAAGGAGTCATTATTTCAAATTATAAAGATGGTTTTCAATTTGATTTAATAACACAGTTTGATAAAACAGCATTATTGGGTACTCCATATAATATTACCTATCTACCAATTACAAATAATCAAATTTATGTTGGTGGAGGTCAATCAGCATATCCCAATTATAACCTCAGATTTCCTATGTATGTTGTAAGTAGTGTGAGTACATCAAATGGTGTCAACGGTGATAATCATAATGATTATTTTTATAGGGGTTTAACGGCTAATCAAACGCGAGGCTGGCAAGGTTTTTTAGGTACCGCAGTGGTAAATAGAGAACAAAAGACGCGTAGAGAGACTATTTACAATCAGAGCTTTCCTTATACAGGGATGGTTAAAGAGCAACGAACTGTTTACTGTACTGCTAATTGCTTAACCAGTCATACAACTTATCCTTTTGTTAATCAAACGGGTTTTGACGTGCTTTCTACTTTAATCAATACCTTTGAATATACGACCATCAATGGTATTAGTTCGAGCCAAAAAATATACTTTCCTTATGTTAAGTCTTCAACGGTGAAGACTTACGAAGCCCCTATTGTTAGCCAATAATCAAGGAAGAGTATGATGAGCAGTACAAATACTTCATTCAGAATAGCTGGTAAGCGCAAAAGTCTTAACGTATTGAGTTTGTTGACTATCATATTGTTCTTAGTAAACATTAGTGTTGTCCACGCCGCGGCAGGTGATGTGGTGCAAACTACGGTGATTAGTAATACTTACGATAGTTACGGTAATTTAACCCTTAGCGAGAGTACAATCACAGTCACCGAACCATCGGGTAGCAAAGTATATAATCAAAAAAATATTAATACCTATAATAATATTGATGTCACTAACTGGCGTTTAGGCTTATTAAGTTGTCAGTTAATATGGTCAGATATGCCAAGTGATACCCAGTTAGGGGCTGGTGATCTAGTAGCAGCAACCGCAATAAGTTATAGTTATTTTACCGATAGTATTAAATACGGGCTATTACAAGCACAAAATAGTGGCATTATTTCTGCGAGTAGTACAGCACCAACAACGTGTACAGCACCAACAACATTTGTAACAAATACTTATAGTTATGATAATTTTGGGAATTTACTAAGTACTTCCGTTTCTGGAAGTGATTTTACCTCGCGTAGCACGAGTCAAACTTACGATGCTAGCAACCGTTTTGTTAAAACTAAAACTAATGAGCTAGGTCAGACTGAAACCATTACCTATGACTTTGAAGAAGGTAATTTACCAGCACGTGGTTTGGTTACCCGTCAGAAAGGTCCTAATTTATTAGAGACCAAATGGGAATATGATGAAATAGGTCGTCGTACGAAAGAAACTCGTCCTGATGGTACTTACACCATATTGACTTATGCTAATTGTAGTACCGACTGTGAAGCGAGTGAAATATATAAAATCACTAGCACTAATTATCGCGCCAATGGTTCGCTAATTGATGCCGCTGATATCACCTATTATGACCGTTTTGATAGAGCAGTCCGTAGCAAAACCACCAGTTTTGATAATAAAACACTGATTACAGGCAAAAAAGTTTATAATAATTTAGGCCAAGTGGTTGAAACTTATAGTTCTCACATTTTGCCATTGGCTGCTAACGACAGTTTAAATAACTACAAAACGACGATTAGCTATGATGCTTTAGGTCGTCCCTTACAAACTACCGAGCCAAGTGGCCTTACCTCTAAAGTGAGTTATACCAACAGTTTTGAAACCACTACTACGATTTATCCAACCACAAATACCAATGGGATAGGGCAAAAGAAAACAGAGCGTAAAAATGGTTTAGGCCGTTTGGTTGAAGTGATTGATAATGCCAATAATAGTCTAAAGTATGTGTATGATCTGAAGGGGAATTTGCGTAAAACGATTGATGCAGTGGGTAATGTCACCGAAATACAGTATAACGGATTAGGCCAAAAAACCAAGATGATTGACCCTAATTTAGGGGAAGTGGCATATAGTTATAATTTATTGGGTGAATTACTGACAGTAACGGATGCTATTGCAAAAGATAAAGGGGGAGCTACGCCTACGCCCACCATGACGATGACCTACGACAAATTAGGCCGTATGCTCACCCGTACCGAAGCGGATTTAAGCAGCACATGGACTTATGATACAGCCAGTAAAGGTATTGGTAAAATTGCATCCGAATCCTCCACTAATGGTTATAGTCGTACCTACAGTTATGACAGTTTAGGTCGTAATCATACTGTTACCACTACTTTAGATAATACTAGCTATACTACGACTAACACCTATGACGATGCAGGTCGTGCCAATAGTTTTATTTACCCCACTAATGTTAGCTATAAAAACATCTATGATGCGAATGGTTATTTAAGTGAAGTGCGTGATGCCAATAGCCAAGCTTTATACTGGAGAGCCATTAAACGTGATGCCGATGGCCATGTGCTTGAGGAGCAATTAGGCAACGGGTTAACGACTAAACGCAGCTATAAAGCAACGACTGGTTATGTTGACACTATTCAAACAGGTGCAACAGCAAGTTTTACAGCCAGTGTGCAAAATGACACCTATACCTTTGATAATTATGGCAACTTAACTTTCCGTAATGAGGCATTAAATAATGTCGCAGAGGCTTATGGCTATGATGGACTAAATCGACTAACCAGTGCGACCCGTGGTGGAGATATTCGAACGGTTAGTTATGATGCGTTAGGTCGTATTTATTATAAATCAGACGTTGGCGTTTATGCTTATGGACAAGCGATTACAGAGCCTAACATTTATTACAATCCAAATTGGATTTCTTATGGCACATGGGTACCCATCGGTTCAGTTAATGGTGTGCTGACTTTAAAAAAATTACCGAATAAGCCACCTATTGGTAATCCCTTATCACCAACAACTACTCTAGTTACAAATCTAAATTGTGGCGGTATTCATCGTGTTTGTGGTATTGGAGGCACTTTAAATACGACATTTACCTACGATGCCAATGGCAATATGATGACAGGCAATGGTCGTACCTACACATGGACGAGCTTTAATATGCCTGCCAGTATTACGCAAGGCAGCAATAGTGAAACCTTTATTTATAATGCAAACTACGAGCGTGTTAAACGTACCAGTGTGGATAATGGCCAAACTACAACAACTTATTATTTAAACCCACGTTTGGATTTAGGTGGTACGTTTGAAAAGAATATGAAGCCTGATAACAGTATTGAATATGTGCATCATATTTATGCAGGGGGGCAAGCGATAGGTTCGGTGGTGACAACAGATGTTTATACTGCACCTGTGACACAGTGGGCAACAGATTTAAGTGTATCGCCTAGTACAGCGAATCCGAACAGTGTCGGTATTAGTTTAGCCACAGATCCGAATGGGCTAATAACTTGGGATAATAGTACAGGTAATGGGCGCTTAGCGATTACGACTAAACCAACGACAAGCAGTGTGACGGTAACAGCAACAGCACAACGTAGTTATTTATCAGATAATGTGATTTTCAAGGCAGAGATAACGACATCGACCAATACAGGCAATGGTCGTTATTTGATTATGGATGTATTTAATAATGGAACGAATGCGGCAGCCAGTAAAACCTTACGTCGTCACGCGCTGTATTTAAGAAGTGGGACGGTATATGCGTCTGTGGTTGACGGCAGTGCAACGGACGTTAATGGGAACTTAATTAATATACTCAAAAATTTGGGTGCTCTCCAAGATAACACAACCTATGTGGCAGAAATAGAAACGACACCCACAACGAGCGTATTGTACTTTTATCCACAAGGTCAAACACGTGCAAATGGTTATAGTCATCGTGTTGAGTTGGATTGGCGAGGTGCAAATGGGACGGGTTCATTGGTGCGTCGTTTGCGACTGAATGTCAATACCAACGCTAATGAAAGTGTGAATCCCACCTATGTTGATAATCTGAGTGAAAGCAAGTTTATTGCCCAAGGTACACGTTATTTTCATACCGACCATTTGGGCAGTATTAGCTCTGTGACCAATGCCACAGGCACGGTATTAGAGCGTTTTAGCTATGATGCGTGGGGTAAACGCCGTGCGATTGATGGCTTAGATGCGAGTGGTATTAAAAGTACCAGTACTAAGCATGGGTTTACAGGCCATGAGGCTTTAGACAGCATTGGTTTGGTACACATGAATGGTCGTGTGTATGACCCTGTAGTCGGACGTTTTGTGAGTGCAGACCCATTTATTGATGGTGTAAAAAACTTACAAGGTTTTAACCGCTATAGTTATGTCAAAAATAATCCATTGAGTTTTATAGATTTAACAGGATTTAATACTCAGATTCTTGATTTGGATGCAGGTGGTTCAACTGTTATTGTAACAACACGTCCAGACAAGACAGGACCTGCACCCGAACCACAAACAGGTGGGTTTGTTGTAGATAAAAAAGGGCAAAGTTATACCATTCCTACTGAGACAGCCAAAGCGATTAACAATTATTATCAAGCACAAGCACAGTATCGGAGTTTTGTGCAAGATTTTGTGCAGACGTATATGCCAAATTGTTCGGGGCCGCATTGTTATAGTGCGGCAGATGCTGCAATTAGATATATGACATTGGCTGATGGCAGGACGTTGAATGATGAGAGTTTAGGGGATGTTTTTGGGTTCGGGACAATGCAGGAGGTTTTAAATAATGCTGCAAGAGATCAGTATGGTAATATTGATCTGCGTAGAGGACAAGTTGGTACTCCAGCAGATGTGATGTTTTTGTTAAATTTTGTTCAACCTGAATTAGGTATAGCAAAATTAGCAGCATCGTTAGGGATGGTTGGTAAGGTTGCAAACGGGGGACGCGGTTTGAGTAGCCATGGTGGAAGTTTTTCTTCTTCCGTCAACCAAGCAGGTGGAGAGGTTTGGACAGCTACTGGACAAATATCTCAAAATGATTTTGCCACTTATGTAAATAGTGGCCTCTATAAAGGAGATGTAAACATCATAAGCGGTGTGCATGGTACTCCAGCAGGAGTAACGATTCCTGATCTAAGCCTCTTTAAGGCTGACGTATCGAGATTTGGCAATATTCCAGGAGTGAACGTGTACGATTTTACTAAATTATCGCCTCAACAATTGACTGATCTACTTCGTGGTCCAGGAACGACTATTGGCGGGTTCTGTGACAGTGGTGTTTGCTTGGCCCCTTTCAAGTGATGGAGATAAAAATGGAGAGAGAAAAACACCAGTATCAAGCGACTGTTTGGGTGCAGGATAATCGTCAGCCAGGTGAAAGGACAACGATTGTTGCTTTTGACCTAGAGGATGCAGAGCGACAACTCAAGCAAAAATATGGAGAAAACATCATCTACAGTTTGTATAGTGAAGATGATGCAAATCGGACTAGATAAATGACCAAAATTGCAATGAATTGAGCTAGGTAGATACCGTCTCTCCCGTCAACCAATTTTATGCGGTTTTTGCTAAAAAATTGGCTTTGTAAGGCGTTTGGTTTTTCCAAACGCCAAAACACAAATGAGTGCCGTAGCAAGCGTAGCCCGTATGGAGCATCGCGAAATACGGGATAAATGATTGCCAAAACAAGGGCTTATTAACTTAAAACAGCCGTAATCCCGTGTTACGTTGTACTTCACATGGGCTACAACTGCTTAAAACACCATGATACTTGTTGATAACGTCAAATAAGCAAGCGTAGCCCGTATGGAGCATCGCGAAATACGGGATAAATGCCTCTAAAACAGGGGGTTATTAACTTAAAACGGTTTTAACCCCGTGTTACGTTGTACTGCACACGGGCTACTTTTGGGCAAGAATGGGTTGAGGCACGAAACCCATCACATTGATTTGGTTAAAAATTGTGGGTTTCCTACGTCAACCCACACTACGGTGCTGCTGCTAAAGCCGCAGCAAGCGTAGCCCGTATGGAGCATCGCGAAATACGGGATAAATGTTTTTAAAACAAGGGCTTATTAACTTAAAACGGTCTTAACCCCGTGTTACGTTGCACTTCACACGGGCTACCACTGCTTAAAACACCATGATACTTGTTGATAACGTCAAATAAGCCTAAAATGTACAACAAGTAGATGTACATTTTAGAGGTGTATCATAATGCCAAATTTAGCAACTGAACGTATTAACTTACGCGCCCCCACCGAAGCAAAAAAAGTCATTGAGCAGGCCGCCAGTTTGTCAGCAATTAGTGTAAGTGCGTTTATTTTGGAACACGCCTACCAAGCTGCCAAACAGTTAATTAGCGAGCATGAACGTATTGTTTTAACAAATACCGAGCGTGATAAATTTCTTGCTGTTTTAGATAATCCACCATCACCTAATACCGAAATGCGTGAATTACTAGAGTTAGGAGAACAGCTTGTATCGCATTGAGCAGCTATCTAAACATCATCAACGGGGCAAGTTTGATTGTGGTGAACCTGCATTAAATACGTTCTTGCAAAAGTATGCTAACCAACAACAAAAACGTCATTTAAGCCGTGTGTATGTTGCCTTAGATGATCAAGCGCAGGTTGTTGGATTTTACAGTTTAAGTGCAACCAGTATTGAGTTTGAAAGCGCACCCCAACATCTAAAGCGCAATCTTGCTCCGTATCCTATTCCAGCCGTTTTAATAGGGCGTTTAGCCATAGATAAAGGACAGCAAGGTCAAGGGGTAGGCCGTTATTTATTAGCTCATGCTTTGGCAAAAACAAAACAAGCAATGGGGATTGTGGGGATGGTGGCCATTGTTGTTGATGCCAAAAACATAGAGGCAGTTAGTTTTTATAGACGCTTTGGCTTTGAGCTTTTTCGTGAGGATGGATTACGACTTTTTTATCCAACCATTGCATTAACAGAAAGTCATTAAGCTAGCGTAGGCTTGGCATTTTGCCAAGCTAATTGAATGATAAAGCAAGCCCGTATGGAGCATCGCGAAATACGGGGTAAATGACTGCCAAAACAAAGGCTTATTAACTTAAAACGGTCGTAACTCCGTGTTACGTTGCACTTCACACGGGCTACAACTGCTGCTAAAGCCGCAGCCTAAATATTATTTTTACCCCGTGGCTTAATGCACAAAAGCCACGGTAAATCATGGTAGGTTTATTAGGTTAACCTAACCGCCAATTTTAAGGAGTTATAATGAAAAAGTTATTGTTTATATTAGCCGCATTATCTTCTGTGTCCGCATATGCGGGTACCAGTACAGGTGGGACTATTACAGGATTTAGTCCGTATTCTTCTGGCACGGTAGAAATTTTAATATTTAAAACCTCTACACTGACGGGTACACCAGCATGTAATACAACCCAACGTTTTGCAATAAATAGCAATAATATTCGTTATAGCAATACCACAGCCGCCGTCATGACAGCGTATTCTGCAAATAAAATTGTGCAAGTAAAAGGACTAGGAACATGTAATGTGTGGGGCAATGCAGAAGACGTAGATGTGATTTGTGTGGGTGATATGCCCTGTTGGTAATATTTGAGTCAATATCATGTAGTGTTTTTAGCTAGTATAGATACCAATCTCAACCTTATGGTTTATTTAGTGTGGTTTTACATCAAGCCACACTAAATAAACACTCACTTAAGGCGTAATCATTAACGAACGCGGCTCACCTGTCGTTAACAGTTTTTGTTGTTGACTATTCACTGCCTGACTCTGACTTAAACGAAACACCAAAGGCGTATCACTTAATTGAGTAGCTTTGAGTGTGAGCATAATCAATGGCCCACTGTGATTGGGGGTTGCCCCTAAATCAACATGTATGCCTGTATTGGTGGGTCTATAGTTAAAGGTGCTACTGGGTGCAACCAAATTGGCATTAATAATCTCTAAACCTTGATAGGCTGTTTCAATGTCAAACGACCATTTATCAAACGCCACTCCTTGACTCATTAACGCCACGGTAAATTCTTTGTTTACAGGAATTTGTGCAGGGGCAACAATATCTAACTGTAAGGCTGCTTGTTGGCCTTGTAACACGCTGTCATTGCCTAAACTCAGTGGTATTTCACTACTGTCAACCCCACTTTCAGGCGCAGTGATGGCTGAGCTATTGGGTGTTGCGCTAGTTTCAGTTGTGGTGACAGCGGGTATTGGTGCATTCGCTGTTGGTGTGGGCGTATCGACCTTATTGAGTGTATTGCTCACATTAGCGTTTTTAGCTGCTCCTAAGCCTTTATTAGAACGTGGATTATATTGGCCACCGCTGGTTAAGCGTAAAGGTTTGGTGGACACTTCCGCGCCTGTGCCTGAGGCAAATTCTAAGCCGTCAATGCTGGGTGTATTTAACGGGCGCACCACATGAGGGGTAATTAATAAAATAATTTCTGATTTGGTATTGCTGTTACTGTCATTAGAAAAAAGTTTACCTAATAATGGTAGTTTACCTAAACCGGGAAAGTGGGATGCACTTTCACGCTGTTCATCTTTAATCAAACCTGCCAGCATTTGTGTTTCACCGTCTTTAAGGCGTAACACGGTATTGGCATTACGTGTACCAATTTGATAGGTTAATAAACCTGTACTGGATTTTACCTCTTTAACAATACTACTGACTTCTAATGCCACGTTAATTGACACATCTTGATTGACATGGACTTCGGGTTCAACTTCGAGTTTTAAGCCAACATCTAAATAACTCACTGACTCCGAAATCGAGCTAGAGGTTTGATTACTGGTGGTGGTGACAACAGGCACTTTATCGCCAATTAAGATTTTCGCCTTTTCGCGGTTACGCACCCGAATTTTTGGATTGGCTAAAATATTTGCCGAACCACTGGTTTGTTTAAAATTGACACTGGCAATCGGGTCGGGCACGGTTAAGCTAAAATTATCACGATTGAGATCTTTTAATTCATCAATGGTCAATTGACCTGCTTTTTTGGCCGCGCCTGACACACTGGCCGAAATTTGATTAGGATATTGAATGCCTAAGTTTAATAAACTGTCCGAACTCACTTCTAAGACTTCAACGTCTAAATTAACTTCAGGTTCAGGAATGTCATAGGTAGCAATCAGCTTTTCAACCGTGCTAATAATCTCTAGGCTATCGCGAATCACTAATAAACGTAATTTATCATCAATGTACATCGCTTTGGGATTGACCATAATCCGCAGCATGTCTTGCATTTTTTTCGGGTCAGCCGCACCCAAATAAAAACTTCTCACCACTAATTCTTCATACTGTTTGGTTTTTTCGGGATTATCAGGATAAATCAGCAAGGTACTATCGTTTAAGACTTTTTTATTGAGTTGATTGGTTTTTAAAATCAGATTGAGGGCATCTTCAATACTGGTATGACGTGCATAAATCGTGGTTTTTAAATCGGCTTTCACTTCTTTATCAAATAAAAAATTAATGCCTGCGCTTTGTGCCAGTACATCTAAAATGGCTTGTAAGCTGGCATTTTTAAACTCTAAAGACACAGGTTTACGTAAGCTTTGTTTGAGTAATGGCTCGTGTAACCATTGGCGTTGCTGTTGCAAGTCTAGTTGTTGTTTGTGTTGTTTAGCAGCTACGTGTTGGGGATTCTCACTGAGAATGGTATTTAAAGCGCGTAAGGCCTCTTCGGTTTGCCCATCGGCTAAGGCTTGTTCGGCCTCTTTGAGTAACTGTTGATGACGTTGCTCACGATAAATCAATTCCACACCGCGTAAGGCGGCAGCATGTTGTGGGTCAATGCTTAAAATAGTGTTGTAACGATTTAAGGCCTCATCGGTTTGTTGTTGACGTTGGGCTTTATACGCTTCATTTAACAACTTGCTTAATACTTCATCACGGGTATGAATGTATTTTAAACGATGACTTTGTGGATGTTGTTCACTCAAGGTTTGCCATAAACGCATCGCTTCAACCGCGTGTCCTTGTTGTAACAGTTTATTGGCACGTTGTTCTTGAAAGTGTGAAGCACAACCTTGCAGGCTGAGCAACAAGATCAGGGGTGGGGTATAACGGCAAAAAGATAAAATGTGTAACGTCATTCTGAGTCACTCAGGGATAAAGATTGTAAGCTGTTGTTGGGCAGATAACGAATAAATGCGGTATTGTCCGTGACTCGTTCGAGTTGCCAATTTTTTTCAAAGATTTCACCTTCTTTAACCGCAAGGTGTTGCTCTTGGTAATCAAAGAATAAAGTCGTTTTATCGTCACGCACTAAACGGCCTAAATAAGCAAAGGGCATGGTTGGGGTATAGGCGGATACGGTATTGCTTTCGCCACTGTTTGCGGTTGATAGCACTGGATTGCTGACTATTTGGTTAACAGGTGGTATGACCACAGGCGGAGGTGAAGTCACTTTGGCCACGTTGACAGTTTTCACCGCTTTAAACTGAAATAGTTGTCGTTGCCAAGGGGCAAGCGCTGGTGAGGGATGTTGTCCAGTCTTAGCAAGGTCTTGTTGTGAGGTATTGTCTGCCTTGATGGTGCTGTTGTTTATTGAGCTATTCGGTGGCTGATTGCTTACGCTTTGTTGGCTGTGATCACTGAGTAAATCATCGGCAGAGTTTTCTTCATCAACGCGTGGTTCAAGCATCATCACCACACTAACCACCCCTGTGATTAATAGCAGGCTAAATAAAGGTTTAGATAACAAGGCTTGGCTCATTACACGCCCTCCGTTTTAAACCACAATTGTGCTTCGAGGGTCAGTTGTTGGTTGTGCGCTAGGGCATCTGTTTGTTCTACGCTTAAACGGCTGATGGCCAAATTGGGATGTTGTGCGAGTAACAAGGCAATAAAGGTCATTAGCTGTGTTTCTGAACCTGTGAGGCTAAAACGTAGTTGCGTTTGTGTTAAGGCTAATACTGAAGTGCTTTGATATTGGTAATCGATTTGGCCAATACTCAGTTGTTGTTGTTTGGCTAATTGCTGAATCTTGAGCAGTTGGCCATTGCGCTGCGTTAAGGGCGGTAAAAAAGCCTTAAATTGTTGCTCAAGAGTAGCTAGGGGCTGAATAGGCGTGTTTACGGTTAAGGTAGCAGACTTTGCTGTTGAGGCTTGAGCCGTTTGTTGTTGTAATTGTTTAACCGCAAGTTGCTGTGTCATCACCTGTTGTTGTAAGGGCTGTAGCACACGCCACTGCAAACCAATAGCCAACAACAATAAAGCCGCTATGGCTAACTGCGTATAAGATAGCCGTTGACCCCATTCACGCAACGTCCATTTCATCAAGGCGAATAACTTCATGGCTGACCTCGCCATTGTGCGCTAAGCTGAAAATACAGGGGTTTATCAGGCAGGGTGGTGGTTTGTTCTTGACGTTGGGGTAACACGGCTTGCCAATCCGTGTGATTTTCGATACGACTGATAAAGGCAAATAAGGCTTGTTGTTGTGGTGCATAGCCTTGAATCAGCACCTCGTTTGAGCCAGCTTTAGGTTCTATTTTACTGAGGTGGATGTCATTGCCGCGTAGCTCGTGTAAAGAGCTGAGTATCGTTAACCACGGAAAGGTGAGTTGTGTAGCAATATTATTGACTTCTTGTTCGGCTTTAACATCACTGACTGGGGCTTTAACAAAGCCTTGTTGTAAACGTAATTGACGTTCAAGGCGAGACTGCTGTGTGTCTATGTCACTCATTTGAGTTATTAAACGGTCACGCTCCATCACTTGCCACACGCATAACAACAGTAATGCGCCGCCCACAGCTAAATTAACTAATCGAAGCGTTGTATTGTGGGGTGTTGATTTAGCAAAGTTAATGTGGAGTTTGGCCATCAAAACACCCCACACAAGGTAAAGGCGTGATAAGGGTCAGCGCAATCGTTAGGTAATTGATAGGGCTTTAAGCGTAATAAGCAGTTGTTGCTAAGGGTGTCTGTTGTTGATGCAGTACGGTTGAAATACACCACTTGTTCAAGCGCAAGGGGCAAGCTACTGGGTTGTACAGTCACTTGTTGTAAATGACCTTGGTCTTGGTGAATGACATAAAGCCGATGATATTCTTCAATCGCCAAGGTCTGTTGTCCCGTCAGTTGACGATAAAAACGATTCCATACCACCACTAAACTCGGTTGTAACAACTTAAACGCATGGCCTTTAACAATAGCCAATTGCTCAATGGCTGTTAATAAAGACGACTTGATGGCAACCACCAGTTGTGTTTGACCAAAACGGCAGTTATCTGCCATGAATTGATAATCTAAGGCTTGTTCAGGCGCGTATTGTTGGTTAAACAAGGCCTTGCTTAGTTGCTCACGGCCTTGTGAGTCTAATGAATCATGCCACGGCACAACGACAAAACGGCAATAGTAGTTGGCAAGAATCATTTCAATAGAGGAGCCTTTTGGCAGATGACTAAGTGCTTGCTCAAGCGTTGCCAGTAATAATTCAGCGGTTGGCTGTTTTGATGTGTGGGTGGAAGGTGAAAACACCTGATAGTCGATAATGGTCGGCTGTGGCCAACCGCGCAGTTGAGCAACACTGATTTGTTCAGGATGTAGGTAAATACGCACGCGAGGTTTAGTCAACAAAGGTAACACGATTAATTTCCTGTAAGCTGGTTTCACCGCGCTTCACGGCTGCAATCGCTTGCTCACGCATAAAGATCGTTCCCCCTTGTTGCGCAAGGGCTTTTAAGTGGCTAATTGGTTGTTGTTGCAAAATCGCTTCACGTAATTCATCGGTCATCACTAAAATTTCAGCCAAGGCTTTTCGGCCTTTATAACCTGTGCCTCGACACTGCGGGCAACCTTTGCCACGTTTAAAATTCACCCCTTGATAATCGGCAGCACTGAGTTTAGAGACAGCTAATTGTTCAGCAGAAGGAAAATCGTCAACCGTGCAGTGCGGACATAATAACCGCACTAAACGTTGGGCAACAATGCCATTTAAGGCGGCAACAAAACTGTAATTATCAATACCCATGTGCCGAAAACGACTAATGACATCAAAGACATTATTAGCGTGGACTGAGGTAAACACTAAATGACCTGTTAAGGCTGCTTGAATGGCAATCTCGGCGGTGTCACTGTCACGAATTTCACCGACTAAAATTTTATCGGGGTCATGGCGTAAAATAGAGCGTAAGCCTTTGGCAAAGGTAAGTCCTTTACGCTCATTGACCGGAATTTGTAACACGCCTGACAGTTGATATTCGACAGGGTCTTCAATGGTAATGATTTTATCATCACCGTGATTCACTTCACTGAGGGTGGCATACAAGGTCGTGGTTTTACCCGAACCTGTTGGCCCTGTGACCAGTAACAGGCCATACGGTTGTTGGGCTAAACGGCGAATAGTGAGTTGGGTTTGCCCATCAAAGCCTAATAATTCTAAACTCAGTTGTTGATTGCTTTGGCTGAGTTGCTGTTTATCTAAAATCCGTAAGACCGCATCTTCACCAAATAAACCCGGCATCATCGACACCCGAAAATCAATCTCTCGGCCTTGTAACGTCACGGCAAAACGGCCATCTTGCGGAATACGTTTTTCACCAATATCTAATTCGGCCATCACTTTTAAGCGTGAAATCACCTGTTCGGCTAATAACACATTGGCTAGTTGACGAATCGGGATTAATACGCCATCAATACGGTATTTAATCACCAGTCCTTGAACAGTGTTTTCTAAATGAATATCACTGGCACTACTATGATGGGCTTCATACAGCGTGGAGTTGACTAATCTCACTACCTGATTGGCATCTTGGGCAATACTCGATAAAGAAATTTCTGCTTGTTGACGTTCGTTTAAGCTTTGTTGATTCACATCGAGTAATTGATTAACCGCTTGTTGTTCATTCTGTAATTGGCTGAGATGATTTTCTAAAAGATTAGCTTCAATCAAGGCAATACTAAAATCACCTTGTAGCCTGTAACTTGCCCACGTCACTAACTCTGCTGAGGCTTGACTGACTAACAGGATAAGTTCGTGATTAACAACACCGACCATACATCCTTTTTGTAAACAGTCGCTATAGCTAATCTGACTAAAGTCGCCTTGCAGTGTGTCCAGCAAGGCGGTATCAAAAGAGGGGAGCTTAACGAGACTCATTGCACACTACTCGCCAATTCAAAGATCGGTAAGTACAGCAAAATGACAATGCCACCAATCAATAAGCCAATAAACAACATCAATAACGGCTCAAACAAACGAGTAAAGCTATCAATCCAACGACTAAGTTCATGTTCATGGAAACTGGCGGTTTGCTCTAACATCTCAGGTAATTGACCGTTACGTTCCCCTGCACGAATCAAACGTAAGGCCACAGGCGTACTGAGTTTAGCTTGTTCTAAGGCAATACTTAGCCGTTGCCCGACACTAATCGCTTCAATCGCTTGTTTGACTTGTTGTTGTAAGTTAAGGGGTAATAAACCTTGAGTCATGTCTAGGGCTTTGAGAATCGGAATACCCCCACGTAATAATAAACTTAAAGACCGATAAAAACGGGCTAGTTGCATCAGTTGTAAATTAGCCCCTAACCAACGATTGTTGTATAAGGCTTGACTGAGATAAGCGCGCACCGCCGTTTGTTGGCTGGCAAAGGCTAACAAGCTGACTAACGATAACAAGGATAAACTTACTGCTAAAGGATGTTGACTGGCAAATAAGCCCCAGTCCATTAATAACTTTGAGGCTAAGGGTAATTCGGTATCTAAGTTTTCATACACGCTGCTAAAACGTGGCACTAAATAACATAATAAAAACATCGCCACTAAACTACCCACACCAAGTAGTAGGGCAGGGTAGATGGCGGCACTGACAATTTTATCTTTTAAAATGCCTAATTGCTGTTGGTAAGCTAAATAACGAGATAAAGCATCAACCATTTCACCTGTTTGTTCACTGGCGGCAATGGTTGCGATAAATAAGGCAGGAAAAATATCGGGAAATTGATTTAAAGCCGCCGAAAACGATAGCCCTTGATACATGTGTTTAATCAAGGGTTGTAAGATGGCTTGCTCTTGAGCATGATTTTCACGCTCGCTTAAAGTTTCTAAGGCTTCGATTAACGACAGTCCTGCACCTAATAAGGCCATCAGTTCATGGCTAAATAAAATCACATCAAAACGGTTTTTTTGCCACGAGGGAAATAGCAAAAAGCGCTTGTCTGCGGCTTGACAAGCCAATACCGTTAAGCCTTCTTGTTGCAACAGGTTTTTAGCATCGGCCTCTGAGTTAGCCGTCACCTCACGTTGACAGACTTGACCTTGAGGGCTGAGGGCTTGTAGGTGATACAACGGCATTACCAGTTGCCTAAGTCGCTATTTTGTTGTTCTCCACCTAGCGTTTTATCAGCCCCTAAAGAATACAAATCATAGTCAGGGTTATGCTCACCGGGGCTTTTATATTGATAAGGCATACCCCAAGGGTCTAAAGGTGCAGCTTTTTTTAAGTACGGACCATTCCAGTTAGCGACGTTATTGGGACGTGTGGTGAGGACTTGTAATCCTTCTTGTGTGCTAGGGAATTTACCTGTGTCTAGACGATAAGTATCAATGGCTTTTGATAAGGATTCAATTTGGGCTTTGGCGGTGGTGACTTCGGATTTACCGACATTTTTAAATAAGCTCGGGCCAATGATGCCTGCTAACAAGCCAATAATCACTAAGACAACTAACAGTTCGAGTAGGGTGAAGCCTTGATTGTTACGGGTAATCATAATCCTATCACTTGATTTAAAAATTTTGGCTCAGAGCAGAGTCTACATGTCTTTTAAGTTTTGCAAATAGTTGAGCGGAGCTATTTAATTCTGTATTAAATCAAATCCTAACATAACTAACTGAGCGATGAAAATTTTATAAAAACAGTCCCAATTTTTAAGTTTTTGATTTTTATAAAAAAAATAAAGTCAATTTTTTTTGATATTATTTTGATGCCATATGTTTCAATTTTTATCGGTATAATTCTACCGTTTGTCGCCAATAACATGTGATTTATAGTGTTGGTTTTTATAGTGCATTCCCTAACAACTAAGTCTTTTTTTATAGACGGTTAACACGCTGGTTGTAGTTGTGAAAAAAGCTATTTTGGGGCTGATACAGTAAGTGCCTAGGTGCAATCAAGGATATAAATATGAAAAAAGTGACTGGACACAGTATGTTTGTGTGGTTGTTTGCATCAAATCTGTTGCAGGCATCTGAACAGCAAGGAGTCGATTGGTTAACACAAGAAACACAAACTCAACCAGTATCATCAATTGCCACAGAGTTTCAGTCCTACACTGAACGCTTGATGACATTAATAACGTTAAATGAATCATCAGCTCAACATATATCAATACCTGAATTAGTAGATCAGAGCACGGAATCGTTGAGCCGTCTGATACTACTGCAACAGAAAAAACAATTACTAGATCCTATATCTTTCAGTCAATTATTACAGAGGCAGAATAGTGATGGTGGTTTTGGGCATTTGGAAGGATGGCAGAGTACTATTTTAGATACTGCCATTGTTTTATTGTTGGTAGACAATTTACCCCCAGATGTCATCAAAAAAGCCATCCAATTTATAAAAAACACGCAATCAATAAATGGGGGATATTATGCAGCGGGCTACCAAGATATCGAACTTTTATACATCAATGCGTATGTGCTTTTAGCGATAAATAAGCTAATTGCTACCTATCCTGAGCTAACCGACAATCTCAAAAGACATATTAGTTTTTTAGAAGGTAAAAAGTTGTCTAATGGTCAGTGGAGTCTAGATAATCAGGATTTATTTATTGAGGCATTATTAAATCAAGCCTTACATAACTATCGTCAAAATATGGAAAGTGCTACGGTCTTTTCTCAGAAAGCGATTGATTTGCAATTAGAAAATGGTAGTTGGGAAAACGATACTTACATTACGTCTATCCTCTTGAAATCATTATTTGAGCAGAGTAAACCACGTACGAGTACAGATATTACACCTATTACATCTAAAATCTCTTTTTCTGTGATTGATACAGAAACAGGTATAGCTATTCCTACAGTCAGTGTCGCTTCAATCGTGAACGGCAAGACAACTTCAACAACTAGTAGCCCTATTGGTGAAGTAAATATTAGCAATTTAGCAGAAGGCGCATATCAATTTATAATTGAAAAAGCGGGATATACGCCTTTAACCTTAGATATAAATGTTAAACAGGGACAAGTAGTCTCTTTAGGGCAACTGAAGTTGAGTCGCGCCACAGCAAACGGATTGATGCAAATTCAGGGCAAGGTAATTGATAGTGCTACTGGCGTTGGTATAGCAGGTGCAGTGATAAAAATTGTTGGTACAACAAAAGTTGCTATCACAGGAGAAGATGGAAGTTATCAGCTTGGCTTAGAGCAAGAAGGTGATTTTACAATTGAGATATCTAAAGAAGGATATGCAGTACAGCAAGGATTTGCAACAGCCGAATTTGGAACTACGTTTAACTACTCGCCAAAATTAATCCAAGAGCAAGCCTATATTGGCACGATTACTGGAAAAGTGAGTTCATCCACTGCCAATCTTTCAGGTGTTCAAATTATTAAAGATGGAGTGGTGATTGGCACTACTAATAATAGTGGTGATTTTACTATTCAAACAAGTGCAGGGCAGCAGAAAATTACCCTAAAAAAGGCAAACTATATTGATTTAGACGTTAACATTGCCCTACCGAGCGGTAAAACGGCCAGTTTAGGAAATATTAAGTTACAAGCAATTCCTGTGACAAGTGGTGGTGGTACGGGGTCTGGAACGGGCGGAGAAACGCCTCCACCAGTGGTAGAGTATGGTCAAATTACATTGAGTGCTTACGATGCCGTGACTGGTAAGATGTTGATATCGCCTATATTTAAGGCTGAAATGTTAAACGATAGTGGCCAAGTCATTCAGACACAACTATTTCAAGCTCCAGTATCAGACAGTGTCAATGTTCAACAAACAGTACTCCAGTTGGCTGTTGGACGTTGGAAAATTTCAGTTACGCACCCAGATTACAATAATCCACCGACAGGCCCAGCGAACATTACAAAAACCATCACGACGCAACAAGCTGAAAATGCCTCTTTTACTTTAAAACTGGCGCCCTATTTTTTATCAGGTAAAGTCATTGATTCAATTACAAGAAATCCCTTGCCTGATGTGACTGTACGTATTTTAAGTGCAGAAACTGGAGCCGAGCTGTATACACTAGAAACTAACAGCCAAGGCGTTTTTGATACATATTCAGCCAAAAGCTTTTCAGAGCATTTACTCAAGGTTGAAGTGAGTCCTGCTGCACATTTAGGGGCGACTTATTATTTTGAGAAAAAACTGACTGCCCAAGCAAATAACCGAGCCGATATTGGGGTTATTAGTATTCGCCCAATTTCTGCTGATAGAGTACTGCCTGATTTACGTATTGAGAGCTTAGATTTTGCATTACTGAATACAGACCAGCAAAGCCTAGCCATAAGTGGGGTGCTTAAAGCCAACATAGCGAATAAGGGCAACTTGGCTATTCCTGATACCCAAGAAATTCGTCTCAGTGCGTTTGTGGACAGCAATAATAATCAGTTATTAGATGAGGACGAAACAGTACTCGGTGTCTCAAGTTGGCTGAATGGCCTTGGCAGTAAAACCACGCAATGGTTAGATATTCCTATTCAAGGTCAGACCGCCTTTAAAGACGAGCCTATTAGAGTTTGGGTAGATAACCCGCAACGTATTGCTGAAAAGCTAGAGACAAATAATTATCGCAGTACCAGTGATGATCGAACCATTCGTCCACCTGAGAGTTCACTAGACTACGTCACTGTCTGGCATTATGGTAAAACAGCTCAAAAACCGATGGGTGACAGTACGCTATTTAATAGTTACGTTCCTATCGTAGCGGCTCCACTCACAGATACAAATGGTGATGGCCAGATTGGTAAAAATGATGTCGCGCATGTTATCTCAATAACACACAATCGTGTTGAAGCAATTAATGCTAAAACTGGTCAATTAGCTTGGCGTTCTCCACAATTAAGTGTTTCAGGTTTGTATGCCCCTGCTATTGCGGATATTGATAAAGATGGCTCGCCAGAAATACTTGTCAGTTCAAGTGGAGGGCCCAATAAAGAGCAGTTGACTATTTTATCAGCGAATGGTCAAGTTAAGAAAAATATCCTACGTACTGATGACGCTAGCCATATGCAACATGTAGAAGTCGCAGATTTGGATGCAGATGGCACGCCTGAGATATTAGTGGGTGATGCCGTGATTAGTGCACAAGGATATGTTGTGAGAAATAGTCCTTTATGGGAAGTATTGGCAATTGCCGACTTAAATGGTGATGGTAAGTCGGAGGTTATTCGTAAGTTAGGGGTAGAAACGCATTCAGGTGAAGAGTTATTTCGCTTTTCATCTAATGATGTTTTTGATACGGGGCGATGGCCACCCAGTTTTGCGGCTGTAGCCGATGTGACTGGTGATGGCAAACCAGAAATAATCCTCACGGGAAAGGGGGTAGTAGCACTTTATAGCGCACAAGGGCAATTCTTGGCACGTTATACGATTACTGGTGGTGGCAATGGTGGAACCCCTACCATTGCCGATTTTGATGGTGACGGTTTGGCTGATATAGGCGTAGCGGGTGCTAGAAATTACGTTGTGTATAGGGGGGATGGTAGTATCATTTGGTCGGCGCAAATTCAAGATACCTCTTCATCCTATACGGGTTCTACCGTGTTTGATTTTGATGGGGATGGTCAACAAGAAGTTGTTTATGCCGACGAAGAGTATTTATGGGTCTTTGATGCAGCTACAGGTGCAGTAAGGATAAAAGAGTTACACAGTAGCGGTACTGCGTACGAACGCCCAATTGTGTTAGATGCGGATGCAGACAATCATGCCGATATTATTTTTATTTCGCGTGGTGGAGGAAGTAGGACACATCCTGATAATGTTACATATTATGGTATTCGCATGCTATCGAGTGCCAATAAAACATGGGCTAATACGCGTAATATTTGGAACCAATACAGTTATCATGTCACCAATGTCAATGATGATTTAACTATTCCGCAACATGAGCCAAAAAGTTGGGAGGTACATAATACCTACCGTGCTAATTTATTAATTAACGAAAGCTCGACCGCAGCGATTGACCCCTCAGCCTCATACATTCGCATCACTGACAATGGCTTAACACAACCTTCTGTATTTACCGTACGCATTGGTAATGCAGGCGGTAAGACTATTAATACAGGGTTACCTGTGAGTTTTTATCGAGGAAATCCTGCCCAAGGTGGTGTATTCATTGGGACAAGTTTAACCAGTAAGGTCTTAAACTCTGGTGAATACGAAGATGTGACCTTAAGTTATAACGGCACATTAGCTAACTTTGGCGAGCTATATATTGTTGCAAATGATAAAGGAATCAGTACAGCGTCGACGCTTGAAGAATATACTGGTGTTAATAATATTGCGCATTTACCTGTACAAGGCGGTTATCAACAACTCAATTTACACAGTAGCTTAGATAAAGCCAGTTATCAGTCTACCGAATCACTCAGCATTAACAGTGTGATTAATAACTTAGGGAGTTTTGATGCCTTAGCGGATTTACGTTTTAGCTTGATTGATAGCGAAGGTCAAATCATTGGTAGTTTACCGTTTGTCCCTGTGTCTTTAGCGGTACAAGCGACCCTTAATCATGCCAATACATGGGCAGTGAATGGCTTACGCAAAGGTGACTACACGGTAAAAGCCGAGCTATATCGCGACAATCAACGTGTTGCACAACAATTATTACCTTTTAGTGTGCTAAGTGACGCCGCTGCCACAGGACTCATTACGCCCTCTTTAACCAGTAATAAAAAATCGTATAGCAGTGCGGATACTGTCACGTTAACGCAACAACTGCGTAATAGTTCTACGAATGAAGTCGCTACGAATGTCCAAACAACCTTAGTGCTACAAAAAGCGGATGGTACGGTGATTTGGCAACAAAGCCGTGATTATGGCCAAATTGCGCCACAAGTATTACGTGAACAAAGCTTCCAAGTTCCCTTACTAAATGCGGATGCAGGCGATTACACCGTACGTTTAACCGTCACTGCTGACAATCTACCTACCGTCACCAGAGAAGCGCATTTTAATGTCTTGCCAACGGCTATGACAGGTGTTGGTTTAACTGGACAATTACAAGGTGCAAATACCGCCGTTTGGACTCAGCAGCTTGATTATACGTGGCAACTTGAAAATATGGGTAATAGCACGGTTATCAGCTTGCCAGTTCGATTATTAGTGATTAACCCAGAAACAGAGCAAATTGTTACGACGATTAATACAAGTGTCGATATTGAACAAAATGCTAAGTTAGCAAAACAAAGTGGTGTGATAGCACCAAATATTACTCAACCATTGCTGGTATTGTTACAAACACAAATCGGTGATGACTGGAAAACGTTAGCGCAACAACCGTTAACCGTTAGCAAACCTGTTCTCACCACACAAATCACGGCAGATAAAACGCAATATGGCCTTAACGACTCTATTGTGATTAATGAAGTGATTCATAATCAAAGTGTGGTGAATTTACAACAAGTCAAAGTCACCACCCTGATTAGTCAACCCAATGGTCAAGTCGTATCCGAATCTAGTCAAGTGCTTGACATTACTGCCCAAAGTCAATTACCTCAGACAGTTAATTATACCTTAAACCGTGCCGCGGCAGGTCAATGGCAAATCATCACCATCATTCAAGATAAAAATGGTATTGAATTAAATCGTCAAATGTCCGCTTTTGAGGTGTTATCCAGTGCCTTAACAGGCGAAGGCTTAACTGGTCATGTGCTATTAGCCGCACAAGCGGTAAAAGGACAAGATATTGCCATTAATTGGGATTTAAAAAACCTAGGCAATGCGCCACTTAGTGATGTAGAAACACGAATAGATTTTATTGACGAACAGCAGCAGACTATAGCTAGCCTAAACAATGCAACCGTTAATGTGGCTTTAGATAACGTAGTAGACCAACAAACGCCATGGACAGTCGTGGGTAATTACAATCAGGTTTTACAAGTACGCTTGTCTGCAAAAGTGGGTGGTCAATGGAAAAATATCGCCAGTACGCCAATACATGTACTTGCACCACAAGTTAACACAACCGTAGAGAGCAACAAAACCAGTTATCGTTTTAATGACCTTGTTGAGATTCAACAATACATTAAAAACGAGAGTCCTGTGTCGTTAACTAATCTGAATGTAACCACCTTGATTAGCCGTCCTGATGGTGTGGTGGTTGATACACAACAAGCTATCGTGAATATCTTGGCACAGAATACGATTGAACAACCCGTCAGCTATCAGTTTAATAAAGCCAATGCAGGCCAATGGACAATTACCAGCATTGTTAAAGATGAGCAAGGCATAGAGTTGACCCGTCAAGTGAAAACGGTTGATGTACAGTCTACCGCGATGACAGGTGACGGTTTAACAGGCATTTTACAAGGGGCAAGCGAAGCAGTTTGGGGACAAGAACTTAATTACACATGGCAGTTAGATAACCAAGGTAATAGTGATTTGATGGCTTTACCTGTCCGTGTGGTGGTGATGAATCCACAAACACAACAAGTGGTATATGCGGTCAATACCCGTACGGATATCAGCAAAGATAATCAAGTACAACAACAAAGCCTTGTTAACTTAGTTGATATTAAAGATTCGGTACAAGTCTTACTCCAAGTACAAATCGGCAATGACTGGAAAACGCTAGCACAACAACCGTTAACCGTTAGCAAACCTGTTGTCACCACGCAAATTACGGCAGATAAAACGCAATATGGCCTTAACGACTCTATTGTGATTAATGAGGTGATTCATAATCAAAGTGTGGTGAATTTACAACAAGTCAAAGTCACCACCCTGATTAGTCAACCCAATGGCCAAGTGGTATCCGAATCTAGCCAAGTGCTTGATATTAACGCCCAAAGCCAATTACCTCAGACGGTTAATTATACCTTAAATCGTGCCGCCGCAGGTCAATGGCAAATCACCACCATCATTCAAGAAAAAACAGGCATTGAATTACATCGTCAAGTGTCCACTTTTGAGGTCTTATCTAGCACCTTAACAGGTGAGGGTTTAACAGGCCGTTTATCCTTAGCAACACAAGCGGTAAAAGGTCAAGAAATTACCCTTGATTGGGGTTTAAGCAATGTCGGTAATAGTGCTTATACTGACTTAGCCACTCGCATAGAACTCTTGGATGAGCAACAACACGTGCTTGCTACCCTCAGCTATCCCGTGACCAATTTAGCGGTTGATACGCCACTCAATCAACAAACACTATGGACAGTGGTTGGCAACTACAATCAAGTATTACAAGCGCGTTTATCGGCTAATGTGGCTAATCAATGGAAAGCGTTGGCCAATGCCACCATTCAAGTGCTTGCACCACAAGTCACTGAAACCCTTGTGACCAACAAAACCAGTTATGGCTTTAATGACAAACTAGACATTAAACAGCAGCTTAGAAACGATAGCCCTGTGGTGTTAAACCATATCAAAGTGACAACCTTAATTAGCCGTCCCGATGGTATGGTCGTGGACACCCAGCAAACTACGCTCAACTTAGCCGCGCAAAGTGGGGTAGAACAACCCGTCAGCTATCAATTTAATAAAGCCGATGCAGGTCAATGGACAATCACTAGCATTGTTCAAGATGAACAAGGCATTGAATTAACCCGCCAAGTGAAAACGGTTGATGTGCAATCGACCGCGATGACAGGTGAAGGCATTAGTGGCACGTTAAGTGCCGCTCCTGTTGAGGTGACGGTTGGTCAAGATGTCACCTTAGCTTTAGCTCTCAGTAATCAAGGCAATGCGGCTTTAACCCAACAAGCCATTACCTTAACCATTAGTAAAGTGGGTAGCAACACACCTGTTAAAGTCATTACCGTGACTGTCGATAGTTTAGCCAAAGGCAGCACGGTGAGCAAAAGTGCCAACTGGACAGTGACAGGTCAAGCAGGGGATGTGTTTAGTATTGTGGCAACGACTAGCTTCAATGGTCAAGTAAAAACCTTAGCCTCTGCCAGCTTTATGGCTAAAGCCCCACAAGTAGCGATTGAGTTAACGCCTGAATTGGCCGCACAATCTCGCGTGTTGGTGTATTACAGTTGTGGCCATGATTGGTATAAAGGCATTAAAGGCTGGAGTTTTGGTGATTGTCATTACAGTTGTTTTGACCAACGTAGTGCCACCTTACGCGCTTATTTAGATAGCCTAAAAGTCAATTATAGCTTAGTGACCAAAGAAAGCGACTTTGTGAAAGCCTTCCGTAGTGGTCGTTATAATCAAACATGGTTATTAGGTGCGATTGAAAAGCTTCCTAAAGACATGGATGAAGAGTTGCATGAAGCGGTACACCGTGGTGATGCCTTAGTCACCGATGGTGGCGTACAAACATGGTACAACCACGAAATTTATGACATTGTTGGTGTGCAATACCGTGGTCGCTTAAACTTTAGCAACAGCGAAATGAGCTTAACTGCACCAGTTTTTAGCCAACCGCAAAGCATTGGCAAAGTCAAAAGTGCAGGTTGGCCACTGTACTTAAAACCAACTACAGGCACCGTCACGGCCACCTATGGCGCAAATTACTGTACATCGGTGAATAAAGATTGGATTCGTGACAAAGAAGACGAAGACAAAACGTTTTATGGCCGTCACCAAACCAGCTATGCAGCGATGGTCAGTAACCAGTATGGTTATGGTAAAGGCTTAAGCATGGCCTTTGATTTAATTGCCAGTTTAGACCAACCGACTGAAAAAACCAAATGGCTATCGTTATTAGACCAAAGCTTGTCGTGGTCAAATCCAACGGTTAATCATCGTGTCGATTATGTGCCGCAAGAATTAGTGGCGGTACGTAGCCAACTCAAAAATGCAGGCGCAACGGCGCAAACCATTCGTTTGCAAGTGACTTTACCTTCAGGCGCGGTGTGGATGGGTACAGGTACAGTCGATGCTAACCGTACTGTTACCCAAACCATTACCCTTGCCGCCAATAGTCAACAACAGGTGTGGTTGCCGATTTTATTACCGTCTTTGGCAGGCACGCACCAATTAACTATCAAAACCTTATCGGCAGATGGTCAACAAATTCTCAGTGAAAAACAACAACCATTTACCGTCAAGAGTATTGATAGTCGTTTTGCCGAAGTACGCATTGCCTTTGAGCAATTAGCCTTCAATAAACAAGACGATAAATTACGTGATAAAGCAGTGGATGAGATAAAAGATGCTCAGTATTTATGGAGTAAAGGCCGTTATCAAGAGGCCTTATCGGAGTTAGGCGATGCCTCAGTCTATATCAGAGAAATTGAAGGGCGTGACGTGAGCAAAGAACGTTTAGCCCTTGATATTTTAATGAAAGGCTTAAGCATCCAATGGTTTAACAACCCACGATAGGTTTTTATGTCCCCTGCGGGGGACAAGATAATCACGCGACTTGATAAGACTGAAAAAATAAGGACACCCCCATGTTAAGCAACCATAAACTCTTAAAACACATTAGCTTAGTCGTTTTAACCTGTTATATCTCTTTAATTACCCAACCTGTGCAAGCGGCCATTCAACAAGAAGTATTTGCCCGTCCTAAACCCAAAACCGATAACAGCACGCCCATTAGCCAACTTGAGCAAATGCGCGAATTGGTCAAAAAATTACAGCTACAAAATAGCTTAGATGCCAAACCCAACCGCACCACGGCTTTAGTGCAATGGCAAACACGTCAACAACAACGTGCCAAACTCAGTACTGAGCAAGTTTTAGCCTTACAACAAGGCTTTGAGAAAGAACAGCAAGCCCAACAGGCGCAATTTGCTCAAGTTGAACAGCATATTATGGCTAAAAAACTGCCTGCCGAGATATTGCAACGTCATCAAGACACCGTAAAACAAGTACAAGCGCGTCATCAACAATTACAAAACAGCTTGCAAGCCTTAGCCAAAGCGCAACAACAAAATAATGCTCTAGAACGAGACAAAGCCTTAGACACCTTAAACAAACAACTGGACGATTGGGCAGGCGAAAGAGCGCAATACACCGATAGCAAACACTTACCGTGGAGCAGTCCGTCTAACAAAGTCCGTGCCCCTTTAGACAGCAAACAAGCCTACCTCCAGCATCTGCACGATGTTTTAGGCGTTAAGCCTTTACAAGTGGCCAGTGTTGGGGCAACGCTGCCCACAGGCACCGTTTGGCCTGTCTTACCTAAATTGCCGTTTGAGGTACAAGCTACCGATACCGCCGCAAATGAAGACGTGCAACTTACGCCTGCCATTCAAGCCAAAGCCGCTGAGTTAGACCACAACCCTGCTAAAATTTATAAATGGGTGTATGACAACATCGACTTTGTTCCCACTTATGGCTCCATTCAAGGGGCAGACTTTACCTTACAAAGCAAACGTGGTAATGCCTTTGACACCAGCTCCTTACTCATTGCCTTATTACGCGCATCTAATATTCCAGCCCGTTATGTCTATGGCACGATTGACGTCCCCACACCCCAATTATTAAATTGGGTGGGCGGCGTGCAAAATGTAGATGCTGCCCAAAACTTAATGGGACAAGGCGGTATTCCTAATGTTGCTTTAACCAAAGGTGGTGTAGATGTCGCGGTGCGTATGGAACACGTATGGGTCGAAGCCTATGTTGACTATGTGCCCAGTCGTGGCGTGGTCAACAAAACACCTGATACATGGATAGCTTTAGATGCGGCGTATAAAATTAACCAATACACCGCAGCCACCAACGTACAACAAGCCGTTCCCTTTGATGCTCAAGCCTTAATCACCGCCGCACAACAAGGCGCAACCGTCAATGAGCAAGGGGGTTATGTCCAAAATCTCAATCAACAAGCGGTACAAAGCGCATTAACCGATTATCAAGCCCGATTACAAAGCTATATTCAACAAAATCCCACGGCAACGGTGGGCGATATCTTAGGCACAAAAACCATTAAACAATACGCCAGTCGCAGTTTAAGTGCAGGCTTACCCTATAAATTAGTGGCCGTGGCAGGCGATTATCACACCTTGCCCGACACCATGCGTCATTATTTCAGCATCAAGCTGTATCAAAACGCCAGCGAAGCCCGACTGAACGAAGCCAGTACCGACCTTAAAATCAGTACCGTCAAATTAGCAGGCCAACCCTTTGCCATTTCGTTTAAGCCAGCCACAGCCGCCGATGAGCAAACCATTAACAGTTATTTACCCAAACCGCATGCCGACGGCACACCGATTCAACCCAGTGAATTACCGCAAGCCATGACGGGCTATTTAATTAAATTAAGCCCCGAAATTACGCTAAATGGCCAACTACTCAATAACCCCAGTACCGCCAGTTTTATGATGGGAGAACAAATATACAGCCAACTGGGCTTTATCAGTCCCAATCAATCGCCTGTCTTAACAGAAAAAATGATTGAAGCAGGCGAATATCATGCACTAGGCATTGACTTACAGGGGTTAAGCCAGCAACAACTCACGAGCCTTAAAACGCAATTAGAAAGCACCAAAACCAAGTTAGAAAGCCAAGACCCAACCCAATTAGCCACCTTGACGAAACACGACTTAACAGGCGCGTTGTTACAAGTGGGGGTACAAAGTTATTTTGCGCTCAATGATGTGCAAGATAAGATAGCCAGTAGTCAGGCCAATGTCATTACCAATCGCTTTTTATCGTTTGGGACGTTTAGTAGCAATTTACAACCCAACCTTAAATACGGCTTTCCATTAAATGTACGCTTTGCAGGCATGATGATGGATATAGACCGTTTAATGCGTCAAGCGGTGGCTAAAAATAACGACAAACAAGAGCTGATAGCCTTTGTTGCCAGTCAAGGGCCACGACAAAGCGCGAATGAGCATTTGATTCCTGAGCAGTTGTTTGATGACCCGACTACGAACATTACAGATGCGGAAGCGGTGAGTGCGGTGAAAGCCTTGCAGTTGGCGGCTGAGGCAGGGCAAAAGATATTTACCGTGACTCAAGCGAACATCAATACCGTGTTGCCTCAACTCAACCATAAAGCGGTGATTATGGAAGATGTGAGAAATGCAGTAAATGCAGGTAAGGTGGTGACGATTAGTCAACGTGCGATTAGTTATAATGGGTGGACAGGGGCTGGGTATAGTATTGTGGATACACAGACGGGTGCAGGTGCGTACCTTATTGGTGGGGGGGCGGATGGGGCTATTATGACAGCATTTATTCAAAGTATGATTAGGATGGCCGAAGTTATGCCTCCTTACATAATGATTGGAATGGGAGTCGGATTAGTAGGTATGACTGCTTATTTGAGCAGAATTATTAACAATGGTGAAATAGTGGCTGCAATCACTCTTGTAGGCGTAGGTCTAACTTTAGTGGGTACTGGAAAGATTATAAACAATAAAACAACTTGTAGGTTGGGTACAGGTTTAATGATGTCTGGATTGAGTACACTGATGAGGCTGGCTGGAATTTTTGGTACTCCTGTGGGGTCAGCGGCAGCAAGATTGAGAATGGCCGCTTCTGGGGCAACAGCAGCTTTAATATTTAGTTATTTTCATTGTGAGGGTTTAGGTGACTAGATCATAATAAATGACTCATGATTATATACAGAGATAAACAATATGGAATCATTGAAAAATATTTCGAATTCTTGTGATGAAGTTTCAAATGTCATTAAGCTTTATTATATATTGACGATGGTTATTTGGTATATTAATGATTATATAAACTTTGATTTATATGATTTTTTCTTTAGAGGTTTTGTAATTTTTTTACTATCAGCTTTTATTTTTTTAGCTAAAATACCAGTTTCTTCATATGTTTTATTTAAGAAAAATAGAATTTATATTTTTGATCTTTTGGGATTAACGGTATTTCTATTTTCACTGTTAGATTTACTTTCATAGCAAGCGTAGCCCGCATGATAATGCGGGTTAACTCTCCACCCACTCAACTAAATGGCCAAAAAATCACCGCCCCAACCCTCACGGCACAAGGCGGTATTGTGTCACCTTAACCCAATCGGCTGTTACACCAACCCCTGCTGCTTAATCCTCTGTGCCGCTTGCTCGTAACTTTCGCCTGCACGGGCAAGGCGTTCAATATCCGCTTTTAACACCCTATGAATCATCTCACCTACAGGTACAGACTTCTTTTTACCAGTGGCAGGTTTTGGCGTTTTAGGGTTAAAAATAAAGGTAACGTGGCGGCATAGATTTTGTTTGATACACCTAAAATCGTTTTAGGAATAGTATTTTTGTGGTATGTTGCCATCAATCCATAAAAATTAACACATTAAACCTATGAAAGTTTATCTTGATAATTGTATGTTTAATCGGCCTTTTGACAATCAAACAAATTTGCGAGTACGCATTGAGACAGAGGCAAAGTTATATATTCAAGAGAAAATTAAATTAGGTGATTTTTTCTTGATTTGGTCTTACATCTTGGACTTTGAAAATTTTCAGAACCCATTTGCAGAACGTAAGCAAGCCATTGCTAAATGGCGAAATCTTGCGAGCGTTGATATTGAAGAAACCGCGTTGTTATTGGCAAATGCCCAGTTTTTTGTTTCGTTAGGTATTAAAGCTAAAGACGCATTACATGTTGCTTGTGCAATAGAGGGCAAAGCAGATTATTTTTTATCAACAGACGATAAACTACTTAAAAAATTAGCAACACAAGCTCAAATAATAGCAATCAATCCCGTAGATTTTATCAAGGTGCTTGAACATGATTACTGATACCGAAATCAAACTAAAAGGTGTAGAGGCGTTGATTATCGCTTTGGGAGAAGTACAAGCAGAGCGTTTTATTAGCCTAATTCTGCGAGAGCCATTTGACTACACAATATGGCAACAAAAGTTATGGTTAAATCAATCCGTTGAAAGTATTAGCAGTATGGCAATGGCGCATCGCCAAGCTGAAAAGTAAAGTACCGATACCGCCGCAAATGAAGACGTGCAACTTACGCCTGCGATTCAAGCTAAAGCCGCTGAGTTAGTAAACGTAGCCCGCATGATAATGCGGGTTAACTCTCCCTTCAACTACATGGCCAAAAAATCACCGCCCCAACCCTCACGGCACAAGGCGTTTTGAGCTTTTAAACACCCTAAAATTAGCTCACCTGTCGCTTGTTTTTCTGACGGCTCGGTTTGGCCTCTATCGCCACTGTAAGGCTAAA
Organism: Agitococcus lubricus; assembly: GCF_003051055.1. Taxonomy (GTDB): domain Bacteria; phylum Pseudomonadota; class Gammaproteobacteria; order Pseudomonadales; family Moraxellaceae; genus Agitococcus; species Agitococcus lubricus. The sequence goes on from NZ_QAON01000003.1 coordinate 274,800, forward strand.
TTCAAAGCTAAAATATTGTTAAAACCAGTACTTGTTGCTTTTATGTTGGCATAATCTTTAATCTTCTTTTAACAACGCAAGCACCACAGATTCTGTCAACGATAACGACTTAGCAATTAACTCAACTGACAAGCCTGCCTTGTGCATACCCATTGCAGCAATCGCAATGCCTTCGGCTTTACCTTCCTCTTTACCAATTTCCTTACCAATCTCAATGCCTTGCGCATACTCAGCTTGCTTTTTGTCCCATGCATAATCCAACGTATTCCAATAATCTCTATAACCCTTAAGGCTATATTGCTAAGCTTGGTACTCCTTATAAGTCATGTTATCTATTTCAGTATCAGACCTAAGCATATGTTCAAAAGGATTTTTATATAAATGACGTGGCGCAGGCATGCTTAATCCTCTTTTAAGAAATGAGCCACAACGGACTCTTCTAACAACACAATGTTGGCAATCGCCTCAATACTCATACCGCTGTTGTAAATAAATACCTTTATCCATAATACACTGGGCAACATGCCCATCCTTGTATCTTAAACCATAACTAAAACTAAACATGAACAGAGGGTGATTGCTGACATGATTGACGTTAAGATAAAAACCGACAATAAAAGACAGCTCTTAGTGGGACCTTATAAAAAAATGCAGTGATTGCATAATCGTATTGACAACTATTGCTCACCAACCTGTCTAAACGGTAACGCTTGACTCATCTCATCACGGTAACGCTGAATCGCGACCGATTCTTCGACTAAAAAACGTTTAACCGCTTGTTGAAACCCTGTGTGTTTAAGCCAATGTATGGAGTAGGTGAGTGTCGGTCTAAAACCACGCGGTACTTTATGCTCACCTTGTGCACCAGAGTCAAACCGCTGAATACCCTGTTCGATACAATACTCAATGCCTTGATAATAACACGTCTCAAAATGTAGAAATTCTATCTCACGAATACAACCCCAATAACGGCCATACAAAGTATTTGTGCCTAAAAAATATAATGCCCCTGCAATCGCTTCATCGCCCTCAAACGCCACAACTAACAACAAACTATCGCGCATAGTGTGATAAATACGCTCAAAAAAGTCAGGTGTTAAATAACCGTGATGGCGGTTATATTTGAGATTGGTTAATTGATAAAAAGCCTGAAAGCGTTGCCAAAGCGTTGGGGTAATGGCATCACCTGTTAGTCGTTTAAACTCAATGCCTTGAGCGATTAAACTGTTACGCTCCTTACGCAGCGTACGGCGTTTTTTAGAATTCATTGCCGCTAAAAAGCTATCAAAATCAGTGTAACTGTCGTTATACCAATGAAACTGACAGCCTAAACGCATATCAGCGCCAGTCTTTAGCCATTGTGCTAATTCTTGCTCATCAACAAATAAGATATGCCAGCCTGATGCTCCTAGTTGTTGGGCTTTGTCTTGTAATGACTGTGCGACAACAGCGGTAACTTCATGCGAGTAGTCGGTTGCTTGCACTAAACGTTGTCCCGTGGCGGGGGTAAAGGGAATAGCGGCCAATAACTTTGGATAATACGCTAAACCATGATTTTCGTAGGCTTCTGCCCAAGACCAATCAAAAACATATTCGCCGTAGGAATGACTTTTTAAGTACAAGGGCATAGCGGCTAATAAACGGCCATCTTCCGATTCCACCAACAAGTGCATGACTTGCCAACCACTCTCACCACCGACACTTTGACTGTCTTCTAAAGCCGCTAAAAACTCATAACGTAAAAAAGGGTAGTCTGAACCAACTAGGCTATGCCATGTCTCAGCAGAAATTTGGTGAATATCGTTAATAAAACGCACGTTCATAAAGTAGCTACGAATGAAGTGGAAAACTGAGAAACAGTATAGGGGGTTAGCCTATGGCTGACTATTTGCTTTTGCTTAAACAATCAATGACGATTGACAGTTTAGGCGTTATATACAATCATACATAACGATTTTTAACCAAAATATAAGAGATAACCGATGTTCGATGTCAAACCATCACTGCGTTCGTTAATGTTGTTAAGTGGCGTGTTATATGCACAAGCCAGTTTAGCCACTGAGCAAATTACCTTATATGCGGCTGCCAGTTTGACTAATGCCTTAACTGAAATTACTAAGCATTATCAAACAAACCATGATGTTGTTATTAAAACGTCCTTTGCAGGTTCATCAACCTTAGCCAAACAAATTGAAGCAGGCGCACCAGCACAAGTCTTTGCCTCTGCCGATGTGCAATGGATGGATTATTTGCAAAAACGCAATAAATTACAGTCCAATAGTCGCAAAGAGTTGTTAGGTAACAGTTTGGTGTTAATTACCCCTAAAAATAAAACTATCAGCGTTAACATGGACAAATCCTTTGATTTAGCCAACGCCTTTACTGGCAAAATTTGTACAGGCGACACCGCTAGTGTACCTGTGGGTATTTATGCCAAACAAGCCTTACAAAACTTGGGTTGGTGGCGTAATTTAGAAAAACGCTTAGTCGCTACGGAAGATGTGCGTACTGCCTTAGCTTTTGTTGAACGTGGTGAGTGTGCGCTAGGTATTGTGTATGAAACAGACGCTAAAATCAGCGATAAAGTGACGATAGTTGGTCGTTTTGCCAGTCAAAGTCATCAAAAAATTGTCTATCCTTTTGCTTTAGTTGCAGGCGCGTCTGCCACCAGTGCCGAATTTTTTCACTATTTACAAAGTGATACCGCTCAAGCCGTGTTTAGCAAATATGGCTTTGTGGTGTTGAAGCCGTAAATGATGTATTTATCTCCCGAAGAATGGTCGGCATTAAAACTGTCATTCAAAGTGGCCAGTTTTTGTACCTTAGTGGGTATTGTGCCTGCGATTGCCTTAGCATGGTTGTTGGCGCGTAAACAGTTTTGGGGCAAAGCCTTGTTGGATGCCACCATTCATTTACCGATGGTATTGCCGCCTGTTGTTCCCGGTTATTTGTTGTTATTGGCTTTTGGGCATAATGGCGTAATTGGTCATTGGTTATTTAATACTTTTGGTTGGTCATTTGCCTTTAATTGGAAAGGTGCGGTATTAGCTTCATTGGTGATGAGTTTGCCGTTAATGGTGCAGTCGATACGCTTAGCGATTCAATTAGTTGATACGCGTTTGGAAGATGCAGCACGTACTTTAGGAGCAAATAATTGGTCGGTATTGTTTAGTATTACCTTACCACTGGCTTTACCAGGTATTTTAGTCGGTGCGTTGTTGGGTTTTAGTCGTAGTTTAGGTGAGTTTGGCGCAACCATTACTTTTGTGGGTAATATTGCAGACGAAACTCGAACTTTGCCTTTAGCCATTTATAGTGTGATTCATCAACCCGATGGCGAGGCAATGGCCACGCGTTTAATCATCATTTCGTTGTTATTAGCGTTTGCAGCGTTATTGTTGAGTAATTATTGGTCACAACGGATGCAGCAACGTTTAGGTTATCAATCCCATGCTTGAGTTGGATATTGTCATACAACGTGGTGATTTTGTATTACCGATACAAGCGCAATTAAATAGCACCGTCACAGGTATTTTTGGTGCTTCGGGTTGTGGCAAAAGTAGCTTGTTAAGTGCCATTGCAGGTTTATTACGGCCACAACAAGGACAGATCATTTTAGATGGGCAAACATTATTTGATAGTCGTAAAAAAATCAACCTAGCACCACAACAACGTCATATTGGCTTGATGTTTCAAGACGGCCAACTCTTTCCTCACTTATCAGTTAAAGATAATTTATTGTATGGTTATCAACGCTTAAGCCGCTCAGAACAGCATTTTCATTTAGCCGAAATTTGCCAACTATTAGAAATTAGTCATTTATTCAGCCGTTTGCCAAGACAATTATCGGGTGGTGAAAAACAACGGGTGGCTTTAGGCCGAGCAGTTTTATATTCCCCTCGATTATTATTATTAGATGAGCCGTTGTCGTCTTTGGATGAAACCCGCAAAGCACAAATTTTACCGTTTTTGGCGCGAGTCCGTGATGAGGTAAAAATTCCGATGCTCTATGTCAGTCATGCGTTGAGTGAAATTGATTATTTGACCAAGGATATTATCTATTTGAATAGCCAAACTAAGGATTAACTTGCGTTAATAAGCCACATAACTGTTGTTCATAACTCTTTAATTGCTGTTGTACTTGTTGTTGCATGGTTTGATAAATATGCAACACTTCTACACCTAACTCGGTCAGTTGTGCGCCACCCCCATGTTTGCCGCCTTTAGTCGAAACCACTAAAGGCGAAACAAAACAGGTGTTCATGGTTTCTACTAATAACCACGCACGGCGATAACTCATGCCTAATTGCCGCCCTGCGGCCGAAATAGAACCTGTGTCCATAATCGCCGCAAGTAAATCTACCTTACCAGGCCCTAAGGCAATGTCTGAACCTTTCATCAGTCGAATCTGTGTTTTTAGATAGTTGAGGGGAGTGGTGTCTGAAGGCATAAAAGTATCAGGGGGATGGGTATTAACGGTGCTTTAGTGTATGGGATGAAACGCAGAAAAGTCTATATTTCCATAAACTTTTCAATAGCTTACTTAGTAGGTAACGAGGACAAATAGGCCGGTAATATATTGGTTTTATTTTGTTTTATGTGATTGAAAAATACTGTTGCTGAGTCTGTTTTACTAATAAAAATGCTAAGAGTTTTTTGAGGTGAATATAAAGCCTGTCAAATAGGCTTTCATGACACCGTCATATGTGAAGAAAATTTTTCGCGGTAAACGAGTTAGCATGATTAAGCCTCTTTTGTATTTATATTCAAAAAAGAAATAAATATATATTTATATATTCTTTTTGGTTGTTAAAAAATACGGGTTATCATGCTCTCAAGTTAACAAACTGTAGCTTGAGAGTGAGTCATGACTAAAAAATTATTAACTGTGTTATTAGCGTTTGGTATTAGCAATGCTGCTGTTGCCAAAGACTTCTTGAATGTCTCTTATGACCCGACCCGTGAGTTATACCAAGAATATAATGTTGCCTTTGCCAAACATTGGAAAGCCAAAGGTGGCGAGGAAATTAGTTTTAAACAATCTCATGGTGGCTCGGGCAAACAAGGCCGTTCGGTCATTGATGGACTAGAAGCCGATGTAGTGACCTTAGCCTTAGCTTATGACATTGATGCCATTGCGCAACGTGGCTTAATTGCCGAAAATTGGCAAACTCGCTTACCCAATAATGCTTCCCCTTATACCTCAACCATTGTCTTTTTAGTGCGTAAAGGCAATCCGAAAAAAATCAAAGACTGGAATGATTTGGTCAAAGCAGGCGTAGAAGTGGTTACACCAAATCCTAAAACATCAGGTGGCGCACGTTGGAACTATTTAGCTGCTTGGGGTTATGCCTTACGTCAACCCAAAGCCAATGCCGATAGTGCACAAAAGTTTGTTAAACAATTATTTCAAAACGTCAAAGTCTTAGATTCGGGCGCGCGTGGTTCGTTAACCACCTTTGCCGAGCGTGGTATTGGTGATGTGTTGTTGGCATGGGAAAACGAAGCCTATTTAGCGGTTAAAGAATTAGGGCCAGAGAAATTTGAGATTGTCACCCCCAGTGTCTCTATTTTAGCCGAGCCACCCGTTGCTGTGGTTGATAAATATGCCAAAAAGCATGGCACTACCCAAATCGCCAATGCTTATTTGCAGTATTTGTATTCGCCTGAAGGTCAAGACATTGCAGGACGTAATTATTACCGCCCGACAGACCCCAAAATTGCGGCTAAATACGCTAGCCAATTTGCACCTGTCAAATTATTTACCATTAAAGATTTTGGCGGTTGGTCTACTGCCCAACAGGCACACTTTGCCGATGGTGGAGTGTTTGATCAAATTTATAGCAAACGTTAAATCCATTTTTGGGACTTAGATTCTCTGTTTTTTCCCTCTCCTAACTTAGGGGAGGGTGAGGGTGGGGTTATAAAATACAACCCTCTCCCTGCCTTCTCCTTGTCAGGAGGAGGGATGCTTTTTCACTTTTATTTTACATTTTTTGGAGTTCATTATGAAGCTTCATGCTTTAGCTTTGTCTGTTGTTTCGGTATTAGTGGCTAGCCAAGTGCAAGCTAATCCTAAAGTCTATGGACAGTTCAATATTTCTGCCGAAAGTTATCAAAAAGATAATCAAGATCCTGCCTCAGCCGATGAAGACTTTACCCGTTTACAAAGTAATGCCTCGCGTTTTGGGGTGCGCGGTGAAAATGAGTTATCAACTAATTTAGCGGTGGTTTATGGCATTGAATGGAGTATTGATAGTAGTGGTGATGGTACAGGTGGCAATGCTGACTTACAGCAACGTAACCGTTTTGTTGGCATTAAACACAACAACTTAGGTACAGTCAAAGCAGGACGTTTTGATACCTACCTAAAAACGGCACAAGGTAAAACGGATTTGTTTAACGACTTTTTGGGGGATATCGAATTTACCATTGCAGGGGAAGACCGTGCCAATAATGCGGTTGCTTATGAGTCGCCTAGCTTTAAAAAGTTTCAATTTAATATCTTAAGCCAAACCCAAGATGTGGCTACTAAAGCGACTAATGGCTCATCAGCCTCCATTGTTTATGACAATCAAGAATTAGGTTTATATGCCGCTTTAGGGGTGAATGACAATATTGTCGGTCGTTCTGCCTTGTTTGGGAATACTCGTGAAGGCGATGGCTACCGTCTAGTCTTGTCCTATAACTTCGCTGATTTAACCGTAAATGGCATCTATACAACCAATGAAAAATACGACGGTAAAGATGGTGAAAAAGCCTATTTATTAGGTGCTGCCTACAAAATTGATGACTTTGTCCTAAAAGCACAATATAGCACTGTCGAAGCCGATGATGTCAATAAAATTGCCGCAGGTAATAGCATCGAAAAAACCGTATTTAACGTCGGTGCGGATTATAACCTAACCTCAAAAACCCGCGCTTTTGTGTGGTACACCAACCGTGAAGATGTGAAAAAAGATGCGGTGATTGTGGTGCCAAATGATATCGAAGAAACCTCTTTGGCATTAGGTGTGGAACATAAGTTTTAACGATATAGCCCTCACCTAAATCCTTTCACATGGGGGTTCACTCTCCCTTTGGGAAAGCGTTAGGGTGAGGGTAAAAAGTGTTTAAGTTGTTCTTGAGGAGAATGAGTATGAAAACCTCTCGTTTGATTGTACCTGGTTTACATGGCAGTGAGGCTGACCATTGGCAATCGTGGTGGGAACGGCAAGACCCTCAAGCACAACGTGTTCAACAAGACGACTGGCATCATCCAGACTTACATACATGGACAGCCTGTTTACAACAAAGCATTGCTGCTTCTACCAGCGAAAAAGTTTGGCTAGTCGCACACAGTTTTGGTTGTTTAATCAGTGTTAAAGCGGCACAACTCAATCCAGATAAAATTGCAGGCTTATTTTTAGTTGCCCCTGCTGACCCGCAACGTTTTGCGATTTCCAATGGTGAGCTAGCTGTCACCTTAACGGTACCGAGTTTGGTCGTGGCGAGTACGACGGACCCGTACTTATCACTGGAAAAAGCTAAAACATGGGCGACGATTTGGGGAAGTCAGTTGGTTAACTTGGGGGATGTGGGACATATCAATGTTGCTTCTGGCTTTGGTGCATGGCCACGAGGCTTGAAGTTATTTGAATATTTTTGTTCGCAATTTAGCGAACAAGAGTTAGTCGATTTTTGGCGATTATCGGCCTGATTGGGCTTCGACACCGCTCAGCCACCACGACTAAGCTCAGCTAACATCAACATGTTTCCCAAGCGAAGCCGAAATATTTATTCTTTTAAGTTATAAGAATCTTCTAATAAATTATTTATTGTTATCAGAGGCTTTTTATTACACTGGCCAGCGTTTTTGATGGCTTTAGTCATCATTTATCTATTTAGCCTTAGCAAAACTCATCAAATGAGTTGTTTATTGTGGAGTACAGAGCATCATGGCGCAGCATCGTGTGCTATCTGGCTTTCATTTATCACTGGGTTATACCTTAGTGTATTTATCGTTAATTGTGCTTATTCCTTTGTCAGCGGTATTTATTAAAACCTTTAGCCTGAGTTTTACCGAGTTTTGGGAGATTATTAGCTCACCACGTATGGTCGCCTCGTACAAATTAACCTTTGGTGCGTCTTTAGGCGCAGCGTTAATTAATGCGGTTTTTGGGTTAATTTTTGCGTGGGTGCTAGTGCGTTATGAGTTTTTTGGCAAAAAAGTCGTTGATGCAATGGTCGATTTACCCTTTGCCTTACCTACAGCGGTGGCAGGTATTGCCTTAACTGCGATTTATGCAGGTAATGGTTGGTTGGGACAATATTTAGAACCTTTAGGCATTAAAGTTGCGTTTACCCCATTAGGTGTATTGGTTGCCTTAGTGTTTATTGGTTTACCGTTTGTGGTACGTACCGTTCAGCCTGTGTTACAAGACTTAGAAACCGAACTCGAAGAAGCCGCCGCCAGTTTAGGGGCTAATCGTTGGCAAACCTTTAGATATGTGGTGTTACCAATTTTAACCCCTGCGTTATTAACAGGTTTTGCCTTAGCCTTTGCGCGTGCGGTAGGTGAATATGGCTCAGTGATTTTTATTGCTGGCAATATTCCCATGGTGTCAGAAATTACCCCGTTAATGATTATTACCAAGTTAGAACAATATGATTATGAAGGCGCAACCGCGATTGCGTTGGTGATGTTGGTCATCAGTTTTATCTTGTTATTGGCCATTAATTTGTTGCAAGCATGGACAACACGTCGTGGGAGTCGTTAATCATGGCAGGATATGTGGGAAAAAGTTTAAATAAACCGCGTTATCAAAGTTCTTCAGCCACGCGTGAACCAACATGGGTGCGTTGGACTTTATTAAGCTTAGCCTTGGGCTTTTTTGTCTTATTTTTAGTGTTGCCCTTAGCAACGGTATTTATCGAAGCATTTCGTAAAGGTTGGGATGTCTATTTAGCCGCCTTAGTCGAATCGGACGCTAAATCGGCGATCTTTTTAACCTTAACCATTGCCGCGATTTCTGTCCCCTTAAATTTAGTGTTTGGGGTATCGGCAGCATGGGCAATTACCAAATTTGAATTTAGAGGCAAACAATTATTAATCACCCTCATTGACTTACCGTTTTCGGTGTCACCTGTGGTTGCAGGTTTAATTTATGTATTAATTTTTGGCGCACAAGGTTGGTTTGGTGATTGGTTATTTGAAAACGATATTAAAGTTATTTTTGCTATCCCTGGGATGGTCTTGGCTACGGTATTTGTCACTTTTCCCTTTGTTGCCCGTGAGTTAATTCCCTTAATGCAGGCACAAGGCAAAGAAGAAGAAGAGGCAGCGGTGGTCTTGGGTGCATCGGGTTGGCAAACCTTCTGGCATATCACTTTACCCAACATTAAATGGGCATTGTTGTATGGTGTGATTTTATCCAATGCGCGGGCAATGGGGGAGTTTGGTGCGGTGTCGGTGGTGTCTGGCCATATTCGTGGTATGACCAATACCATGCCCTTACATGTCGAGATTTTATATAACGAATATAGCTTTGCCGCTGCCTTTGCCGTGGCCTCGTTATTGGCCTTATTAGCCTTAGTGACCTTAGTCATTAAAACTTTTGTCGAATGGCGTTTACAACGTGATACCGTTATTGAGTCATAAATCATGAGTATTGAAGTTAAAAATATCAACAAACGTTTTGGTGACTTTGTTGCTTTAGATAATGTGAGCTTAGAGTTTCCTACTGGTGAATTAGTGGCTTTATTAGGCCCATCGGGTTGTGGCAAAACCACTTTATTACGGATTATTGCAGGTTTAGAAAGTGCCGATAGTGGTTCGGTATTTTTAGAAGGTGAAGATGCGTCTTTAGCTCATGTCCGCGAACGCCAAGTCGGTTTTGTCTTTCAACATTATGCCTTATTTAAACACATGACCGTGTTTGATAATGTCGCCTTTGGTTTACGCATGAAGCCCAAAGCACAACGGCCATCAGAGTCAGAAATCAAAAAGAAAGTCCATGAGCTATTAAACTTAGTGCAACTGGATTGGTTAGCTGACCGTTATCCACCCCAATTATCAGGGGGTCAACGCCAACGTATTGCCTTAGCGCGTGCTTTAGCGGTTGAACCACGCGTGTTGTTATTAGATGAGCCATTTGGTGCTTTAGATGCCAAAGTGCGTAAAGAGTTACGCCGTTGGTTGCGCCGTTTGCACGATGAATTACATATCACCAGTATTTTTGTCACCCATGACCAAGAAGAAGCCTTAGAAGTGGCTGACCGTATTGTGTTAATGAACCAAGGTCATGTTGAACAACTCGGTGCGCCGCAAGAGGTTTATGAACATCCTGCCACACCTTTTGTTTATAACTTTTTAGGGGCTGTGAATTTATTTCATGGTCGAGTCCATGATAATCATTTGCACAGCGGTGAAGCGGTATTGCCGTTGGGTGAGCATGATGTGGCGCATGGTGCAGAAGCCTTAGGTTTTGTCCGTCCACATGAGCTAGAAATTATTACCGACTCACAATCACGCGAAGGCTTAGTGGCAACTGTGAGTCGTATTTTAGCCTTTGGGGCGAGTATTAGGGTTGAGCTAGAAGACAGTGATGGTCAACATTATGAGGTCGAAGTCACACGGCCAAAACTCCAAGAATTAGCCATTAGTGCAGGTCAACAAGTACGCTTAAAACCCGCTCAGGTGAGAGTGTTTGCTAAGACCTAATGTGTCTTAGTTTGTTCGATTTTTAACAAGAGAAAGCCTAAAAACTTTCTCTTTTTCTATGTTGATGTTAGTGGCCGAGTAAACGAAGATACTTTGATAGGGGCTATTGATACAGGCGTTGTGTTAAAAATGTACTAAAGCAGAACAAGTCTAGTAGAACGTTGCCAACCATCTAAAATGATTATTTCACCAGAATTGCCGTATTTATGGGAATCACCGTCTCAAGAATGCATTGACCATAATACAGAGACTTCAGTTCAGCCGTATATCAAATACTCCCCTGATGCAAGACTTAAGTTGAGTCGCTCAATAGCCTAAAGCGTTCAAAATCACGACCCTACCATAGCCAATCTATATTAAACGATACGCTGGTTATCTCAACGTCATGCAAAGCAAGTCATTGCAATAAGTATTTTTTTCAACACTCTCTCTCATATAAATGCTGAAATGGTAATCCTCCGGTAATCATCCCTAAAAATAACCGCTTTCAAAAGTAGAATTTTCTCGTAAGATAAACGCAGGAGATTCTTCATAAAAACATCGAAATTTAGTGACAGCCAGATCATGGCTATTCTCAAACAAGCTGAAGCAGGGACACCTGTGCCAGCGTTGTGTCGTGAACACGGCATCAG